>NZ_PYAU01000001.1:2400000-3838939 GCF_003014675.1 Labedella gwakjiensis | reverse complement strand
GTGCTTGCCGCGGTAGGTCTGTGCTTGCCGCGGTAGGTCTGTGCTTGCCGCGGTAGGTCTGTGCTTGCCGCGGTAGGTCTGTGCTTGCCGCGGTACGTCTGTGCTTGCCGCGGTAGGTCCGTGCACGACAGAGGGGGCCGACCGATTCGGTCGACCCCCTCATGTATGTCCGCTCCCGCTGGGAGAGCGTCAGCTCCCCGTGCGAGGGCGATCGTGGATCAGTAGACGTCCTCGATCGTGATGGTGTCACCGTCGATCACGAGCTTGCCCGTGATGCCCCAATCACCGTCGAGACCGAAGGGCAGGGTGTCCTTCGTGCCGTCGTAGGTCGTACCCGTCACGTCGGCGGTGTAGGAGCCTCCATCGGCCGTGAAGTAGGTGCCGTACTCGTCGACCTCCACCGTGGGGTAGTCGTCGATCGTGTAGGCGACCTTGTCCACCGACGTGAAGTCGGTGTACCAGGAGAGGCGCAGGCTGCAGCCCTCGGGGTCGAGCTCCGTGGACGTGGCGCACTCGTCGAGGTAGGCGTTCACGGCCTCCTGCGCCGCGCTCGTGAGGGCCTCCGTGGGAGCGAGCTCGAGCTCGACGCCCTCGTAGTCCGCACGCGTCCCGGTGCCGACGGCGTACTCCACGTCTTCCGCCGTGAAGAAGTCGCTACCGGGGGCACCGACGGTGTACAGCGCCGGGTAGGCCGGCAGGCTGTACTCGTCGCCGAACGCGACGGTCACACCGTTCACGGCCGCCTCGTTCGCCTCCGAGTTGGAGTTCGAGATGTACACCGCCAGGTCGCCGACGAGGGGGGTGTCGATCTTCCAGCTGTCGAAGAAGACACCCTGCTTGCCGGCCTTCGAGAGCTCGATGTAGCCGTCGTAGGTCGTTCCGCCGAGGCTGTAGGAGACCCGGACCGTCGCCTGGTCGCCGCTCACGCGGGACTGCGTGACCTTCGCGTTGGTGATGAACTCGCCGGCCTCACCGAGCACGTCGTCGGTGAGGAGCACTGCCTGCTCCTCGGAGACGCCGGGAGCGGCGATCTTGTTGGCTTCGGACGCGTCGCCCTTGGAGATCGCCGTCAGGTATGAGCGCACGGTGGCGTCCGGACCGTAGACGGAGGAGTTGACGACGTTGATGACGACGGCTCCGATGATGAGCAGGAGGACGAGTCCACCAGCGAGAGCGCTGAAGAGGATGATCTTCTTCTTGTTCGGGTTGCTCGGCTTGCCGGGCCCGCCGGGTCCACCGGGAGGCGTTGCGCCGTAGCCGCCGCCGGCCGGGTACCCGCCAGGGTTCTGGGGCTGGTATGCGCCGGTGTTGCCCTGAGGTGCGTTCTGCTGGGGCTGGTATGCGCCGGTGTTGTTGTGGCCGGTGTTGCCCTGGGGTGCGTTCTGCTGGGGCTGGTACGCGCCGGTGTTGCCCTGGGGTGCGTTCTGCTGGGGCTGGTACGCGCCGGTGTTGCCCTGGGGTGCGTTCTGCTGGGGCTGGTATGCGCCGGTGTTGTTGTGGCCGGTGTTGCCCTGGGGTGCGTTCTGCTGGGGCTGGTATGCGCCGGTGTTGCCCTGGGGTGCGTTCTGCTGGGGCTGGTATGCGCCGGTGTTGTTCTGGCCGGTGTTGCCTTGGGCTGCGTTCTGCGGCTGCTGCTGGCCGATGGGGGGAGGCCCCCATTGCGGAGCGGAGCCAGGAGCCCCGTCTTCGGGCCTCTGCGGCGGGTTGTTGTCGGCGACCATGTCTGTGTCTTCCCCTTCGGTCGAATGCGATCACGGCAAACCTACCAGTCGCGATCCGCGCCATCACGGGGGAGAAGTCCCCATTAGGAGGGTGCACTCCGAATCGCGGACGACTCACCCGACGACGTGCTGGACGTCTGCGCCGTCCGGGCGTCTCGCGTCAGGGGGACTCGTGTCTGGACGCGCCGAGCTCCGCGGCGAGGGCGTCCACGAGGCTGCCTCGAGTACCGACGGTGATGTCGGAGTGCCCCTGCCATGCGGCGAGATCCCGCAAGAGCACGGCGAGACGTTCCGTGGCATCGGGCGGCGCCCCCGGCTCGAGCCACGCCGATTGGACGAGGAGTCGGCGGCCCGCCCTGTCACTCTTCAGGTCGACACGGGCGCCGATGACGCCGTCCAGCAGGACGGGCAGAACGTAGTAGCCGAACACCCGACGCGGTGCCGGCGTGTAGATCTCGATCCGGTAATGGAAGCCGAAGAGCCTCTCCGCGCGCGGCCGCGTCCACACCACGGGATCGAACGGGGAGAGGAGGGCGTCGCGGTGGATGCGTCTCGGGCGGCGTGCGTCTCGATGGATCCACACGGGTTGCGGCCGGTTGGTGGGCGCTGGCCCGTCCGGGCGTAGGACGACGCGAGAGGCGTCGCCGGCTTCGACGAGGCGGTCGAGCTCGCGGCGTGTGTCGGCGACGGGCAGTCGGAAGTAGTCGGCGATGTCGGCGGAGGTTCCGAGCCCGGTGGAGCGCAGTGCGTGGGAGACCAGCGCGGCGATCGCGTCGTCGCGCGACGGATCCTGATCGAGAACGGACGGGGGCATGACCTGCTCGGGAAGCGCGTAGATGCGCTCGAACCCGGATGTGCGGCCCGCCGACACCACGAGTCCCCACGCGAAGAGCACCTCGAGACCGGTCTTGACGTCCGACCACCCCCACCACGGTCCCTGGCGAACCGATGCCTCGTGTTCGACGGCGCTCGCCGGCTGCGGGCCGTTGGCCGCGAGGTCGTCGAGGAGCCACGTGAGCATCGGGCCGTTGGCGTGGGACCAATGGGAGGGGTCCGCTTCGGCCTTGGCGCGGAGAGCTCGCATCTTCCACCTCCACAGGGGCCAGGAGGTCAGCGGCATGAAGGTGGCTTCGTGCCCCCAGTATTCGATGAGACCTGACCCGGCGCGGTGGGTGAGGCGATCGAGGTCCGATGTGTCGTAGGGCCCGAGTCGAGCGAGGACAGGCAGGTAGTGGCTGCGCTCGAGGACGTTGACCGAGTCGATCTGCAGCACGCCGAGTCGCTCGACGAGTGAACGCAACGATCGGAGCCCCACGCCCGATGACCGTGGAGTATGGGGAGGTCGGGTGTGGAAACCCTGCGCGGCGAGGGCGATCCGGCGGGCGGCGTCGAGGGAGAGGGTCTCGGTCATCGATCGCAGGTTAGCAACGACCTCCGACAACGGCTCACGGGCCGCTCTGTGGCATGCCCTGACACCGATGGTTGCGGTCGTAGACTTGCCCGGTGGTGGAGAATCAGGGGCGCAGGCGCGGCATCAGATGGCCGTGGTCGCCGTCGCGCGCCGCCGGGCCGTCTGTGCCTGCCTCGTCCTCGGAGTCCGGCTCCTCGGCGCCCGAGATCGAGACCGATGACGCGCCGGCCGTGCGCCGCGAATCGGAGGACGTGACGAGCGGCGTCCGGATCGCGGCCGCGTGGTCGTGGCGACTGCTCGTGATCGCCGCCGCCGTCGCCGTTGCGCTCGTCCTCGTCGTCCAGCTGCGGCTGATCGTCATCCCCGTTCTCATCGCCGTCCTCGTCTCCGCCCTCCTCGTGCCGTTCGTCTCGTTCCTCGTGCGGAGGCGGTGGCCGCGAGGCATCGCCGTGGCCGTCGCCATGGTCGCGACCATCGGCGCGGTCTCGGGACTCCTGTGGCTGGCCATCCGGCAGATCTCGGCAGAGGCTGGTTCGGTGCGCGACCGCACGGTCGAGTCGTATCGCGCCTTCACGGCCTTCTTGCTCGATTCGCCCCTGCACATCACGCAGGAGCAGCTGAACGGTTTCATCTCCGACGTCATGACGGCCGTCCAGGACGACGGCCAGGCGATCTGGAGCGGAGCGCTCTCCATCGGGTCGACCCTCGGACATGTCGTCACGGGCGTGCTGCTCGCGCTCTTCAGCCTCCTGTTCATCCTCATCGACGGACGGAGCATCTGGTCGTGGGTCGTCCGGATCCTCCCCGTCCGGGCGAGGCCGGCGTTCGACGGCGCCGGACGCGCCGGTTGGAACACGCTGGTCAACTACACGCGCACCCAGATACTCGTCGCGACGATCGACGCCGTGGGGATCGGCGCCGGGGCGTTCCTCCTCGGTCTGCCCCTCGCTCTCCCGATCGCGGTCCTCGTCTTCCTGGGGTCCTTCGTGCCCATCGTCGGTGCCGTGGTGACCGGCAGTGTCGCGGTGTTCATCGCCCTCGTCTACAACGGCCCGGGAATCGCCCTCGCAATGCTCCTCGTCGTGCTCGGCGTCCAGCAGCTCGAGGGACACGTCCTCCAGCCGCTCCTCATGGGTGCGGCCGTCAAGGTGCATCCCCTCGCCGTCGTGCTCGTCGTCGCGGCGGGTTCGATGCTCGCCGGTATTCCCGGGGCGCTGTTCGCGGTGCCGGTCGCCGCGGTCGTCAACGTCATGATCGGCTACATCGCGAGCGGGGCGTGGCGAACGTCGAACGACCCCTTGAGGTACCACGGCGACGTCCTCTGGCAGACGGTGCCGCGCCAGCCTCCCGTCGGACGCAAGAACCGCTCGTCCGACGCCCACGCCACCACCTCATCCCTTCCCCTCCAGGAGGACACCCGTGACTGATCTCTCGTCTCGTGCTCACGCCGACGTCGCATCGGAACCAGCCGCCTCGTCCGTGCCGTCTCTCGCCGAGTTCGAACGGGCCCTCGAGACCGTGTCGGTCGTGGTCCAGCCCACACCGATCGAGAGCTCGCGCTTCCTCAGCGATGTCCTCGGCGCACCCGTGCACCTGAAGTGCGAGAACCTGCAGCGGACGGGCTCGTACAAGATCCGCGGAGCGTACAACAGGCTCTCCCAGCTGACCGAGGAGGAGAAGCGCAGGGGAGTGGTGGCGGCGTCGGCCGGCAACCATGCTCAGGGTGTCGCATTCGCCGCGCGCGAGCTCGGTATCACGGCGACGATCTTCATGCCCGTCGGCGTCCCGCTTCCGAAGCTGCAGGCGACGCGCGACTACGGCGCGCGGGTCATCCTCCGTGGGCACACCGTGAGCGAGCCGCTCGAGGCCGCCGCCCGGTTCGCCGAGGAGACAGGGGCGATCCTCATCCCCCCGTTCGACCACCACGACGTCATCGTGGGTCAGGGCACGCTCGGCCTCGAGATCTACCGCGACCGGCCCGATGTGGAGACCGTCATCGTGCCGATCGGCGGCGGCGGGCTCATCTCGGGTGTCGCGGCTGCGATGAAGCAGCGCGCGGCGCTCGACGGCCGGACCATCCGCGTGATCGGCGTGCAGGCCTCCAATGCGGCGGCCTACCCGCCGTCCCTCGCGGCGGGCCACCCCGTAGACGTGCCCATCCAGCCGACCATCGCGGACGGCATCGCCGTGAGCAGGCCGGGCACCCGGAACTTCGCGATCATCGACGAGCTCGTCGACGAGGTCGTGACCGTGTCGGACGACGAGACGGCGAAGGCGCTCGTCGTTCTGCTCGAGCGGGCGAAACTGGTCGTGGAGCCCGCCGGCGCCGTCGCCGTCGCGGCCATCCTCGAGGGCCGCGTGACGAGCTCGGGGCCGACGGTCGCGATCCTGTCCGGCGGGAACATCGATCCGCTCCTCATGCAGCGCGTCGTGAGTCACGGCCTCGCAGCGTCGGCTCGGTATCTCACCATCCGCGTGCCGCTTCCCGACCGTCCCGGACAGCTCGCTCGCATCGCCGAACTCGTCGCGAGCGCGAACGCCAACGTCGTCGAGGTGCTCCACACCCGCCAGGGGCCCGGCATGCAGATCAACGACGTCGTCCTCGAGTTCAGCGTGGAGACCCGCGGCCCCGAGCACCGGGAGCTCGTCGTCGAGACTCTTCGCGGTGCGGGCTACGAGCCTGAGGTCATCGACTGACGTTCTCGTGTCCGGCGCGGTGGGCGCACGCAGAAGGGCGGCGGACGATGTCCGCCGCCCTTCGCGTCGAAGCGCGCGTTGCCGCCGCGTCTACTGGCCGTTGTAGGTCTCGACGGCCTTGATGGAGACGCTGATCTCTTTGCCGTTCGGTGCGGTGTACGACGTCGATTCGCCCACCTTGAGACCCTGGATCGCGAGTCCGAGCGGGCTCTGCTCGCTGTAGACGTCAAGCTCGGAACCGCTCGCGATCTCGCGGCTGCCGAGGAGGAAGACCTCTTCGCCACCGGCGACATCGGCGGTGATGACGGTTCCCGGGACGACGACGCCGTTGGACGTCGGAGCCTCGCCGACCTTCGCCTCCTTCAGGATGTTCTGGAGCGTGCGGATGCGGGCTTCCTGCTTGCCCTGCTCGTCCTTCGCGGCGTGGTAACCGCCGTTCTCCTTGAGGTCGCCCTCCTCGCGAGCGATCTCGATGCGCTTCGTGATCTCCTCGCGGCCCGTCGTCGACAGGTGTTCGAGTTCGGCCACGAGACGGTCGTAGGCATCCTGGGTGAGGAAGGACACATTCGTCGAATCAACCATGACAAGCTCCTGATACGAAAACAGACGCCCTGACCGCGGGGCCAGGGCGTTGGGTGGACGATCCGAGACGGACCGCGTGTTCAGAGAATCTTAAGTCAGCCGACAGCTGTAAATCAAACCCGTGTCGCTCCGCTGGTCCGTCAGGACGAGGGATCCCCGGGGAGCCAGCAGCTGTACACCAGACCGGTGTTGCTCTGCTGGCTGGTCAGAACCGTCTCGCTGATCACTCGGTTCCGGTCCTCGGACGGCGGGATCTCGACGATCTTCCAGCCGACGATGGCGTGGTCCTCGTTGAGCGCCTGGACGGCGCACGTCGTCGCGGTGCCGGGGGCGACGTTGAGGGAGAAGGACACACGCACGGAGTGCTCGTCGACGATCTCGTGAGCGACGTCGTTCGTCTCGAGGCTCGCGCTCGTGCCGTCGAAGGCGACGAGTACCACCCAGGCTCCGAACACCACCGCGATGATGCCGCCGAGCGTCCACAGGACGCGCTTCTCCACTCGGCGGGAGCGTGTGCTGCGACCGTAGCGGGCGTCGAGGTCGGACTCGTGCGCCATCTGCGTATCCGTCATCCCGCCGTCCTCGTGTGCCGTCGCCGAGCGGTCTTCCGCAGCGATACCCTTGACTACAGGGTAGCCGCTCCGGCTGTCCGACTTCCCTGAACGTGCCACGACCCGGGACCCGGCGGATCGCCTGGGTCCGCGGGACCGGACCAGACGATGCGGAGCCCGATCATGACGCTCAGACTGCTCGCCGTCCACGCGCACCCGGACGACGAATCCTCGAAGGGCGCTGCGACGACCGCGGCCTACCGTGCGCGCGGTGTCGAGGTGATGGTGGTGAGCCTCACGGGCGGGGAGCGCGGCGACATTCTCAACCCGCAGCTCGAGCAGATGGCGATGGCCGAGCGTGACCTCCCGGGTCTCCGCCGCCGGGAGATGGCGGACGCTGCTCGCGTGCTGGACGTGCAGCATCGGTGGCTCGGCTACTACGACTCGGGGATGCCCTCGGAAGACGGGTCGCTCCCCGCGAACTCGTTCGCCTCGATCCCCGTCGAGATCTCGGGCGAGGCCCTCGTGAAGGTCATCCGCGAGTTCCGTCCGCACGTGATGACGACGTACGACGAGAACGGCGGCTACCCTCACCCGGACCACATCCGCTGCCACGTCATCTCGATGTTCGCGCTCGACGCCGCGGCCTCGGCCGAGGCGTTCCCGGACGCCGGCGAGCCGTGGCAGATCTCGAAGGTCTACTACGACCAGATCTTCAACTACCCGCGCACGAAGGCGAACGTGGACCTGTTGCTCGCCGAGGAGCCGGAGTCGCCCCTCGCCGAGGAGCTCGCCGAGATGCTCACGTGGGTCAAGGACCGCCCCGACCGCGCGACGGCCCACATCCCGGTGGCGGACTTCTTCCACAAGCGCGACGACGCGCTGCGGGCCCATGCCTGCCAGATCGCGCCGGATTCCCGGTTCTTCTTCTGGTCGAACGATCTCCAACGTCGTGCGTGGCCGTTCGAGGACTTCGAGCTCGCGCGCAGCACCGTGCCGACGCGCGAGCGCGAGGACGACCTGTTCGAGGGCATCGAGGACGACGGCACGGCGACCGCCGGCAGCGGGACCGCCGAATGACGGTGGCGCCGGCCACGAACCCACCCGACCGAAGCTTCAGTCAGACCGTAACGATGGGGACCATCATATGACCTTCCGCACTCTCGGCCAGTTCGTCACCGAGGTCACCCCCACCCCGAGCCCGACGGACTTCGACACCGACCAGGTGACGCCAGGGGTCGTGGGCTTCGTCGTGACGTTCGTCGTGGCCCTGCTCGTGATCCTTCTCGTCGTCGACATGGTGCGTCGGGTGCGACGGGTGAACTACCGCGCACAGATCGCGGAGGACCTGGACGCCGAGGAGCGCGAGCTCGCGGAGGCCGAGGCGGAGGGCCGCGATCCGTTCGCACCCCGCCCGAACGGTGACGAGGAGGATCGACCCGAGCCCGGGCGGTCCTAGCCGGCCTCCGTGCCGGAGCCCCTCAGCGCGCCGTCGACCCCTGTCGGTCAGCCGTTGTAGACGGGGTCGATGGCGAGCACGAGGATCGCGGTCCAGTGGCAGAGGAACGCGAGAACCGTGCACACATGGAAGAGCTCGTGGAAGCCGAAGTGGCCCGGCCAGGGGTTCGGCCGTTTGAGGGCGTACATGACGGCCCCTCCGGTGTAGAGCAGTCCGCCGATGATGACGAGCGTCATCGTGACGGGGCTCGCGACGAAGATGTCCACGATGTAGGCCATGGCCGCCCAGCCGAGGGCGATGTAGAGGGCGACGTACAGCCAGCGCGGCGCGCCGATCCAGAACACGCGGAAACCGATGCCGATGAGAGCGCCGACCCACACGGCGACGAGCAGGATCACACCCTTCGACGGGGGGAGGGCGAGGAGGGCGATGGGCGTGTAGCTCCCCGCGATGAGCAGGAAGATGTTCGAGTGGTCGAAGCGCTTGAGAAGGACCTTGGCGCGCGGCGACCAGTCGAACCGGTGGTAGAGCGCCGACATGCCGAAGAGCATCAGCGACGACGCCGCGAAGACCGCCGACGCCCATTTCGCGGTGGCCCCGTCGGCGAGCACGACGAGGACGATACCGGCGGCGATGGCCACGGGGAACGTTCCGGCATGGATCCAGCCGCGCCACGTCGGCCGGACATCGCTCGGAAGCGTCGTGCCGGCGTCGAGGAGCGGGATGTTGGGGAGGTCGGGGCCGCGGGACTCGTCCGATGCGACCGCCCGATCCGCCGCCTGTTCGTCGTGGTGCTGGGGGGACATGGGGCCAGGATAGTCGCCCGTGCTGGGTCGGCTCTTCGCCATCCCGGAGTGGTCGCCGAGCGGGCGCGTCCACGGCTCGAACCTCTCCTCAGGCGCGGTTCCCGTGTCGGTGCGGCTGCGTCGAGTGGACTACCGTAGCCCTGTGACTGGGTGGACCGAACCGTTGGGCCGTGGTGTGCTCTACAGGCTCTACGAGAAGAGGCTGCGGCGCGGTCTCCGGCCGGATTCCCTCCCGCATCACGTTGCGATGATCATCGACGGCAACCGGCGCTGGGCGAAGCAGCTCGGCTATGAGACGGCGGCGCACGGCCATCGTGCCGGGGCCGCCAAGATGCGCGAGTTCCTCACCTGGTGCGACGACCTCGGCATCGGTGTCGTGACGCTGTATCTGCTGTCGAGCGACAACCTGCAGAACCGGCCGCAGGGCGAGCTGAGCGAACTCATCGAGATCATCGCCGAGCTGGCCGAGGATGTCTCGCATTTCCGTGACTGGCGGGTCCAGCACGTCGGTGACTCCGCTCGGCTCCCGGTGCCGCTCACAGCGGCTCTCACGGGCGCCCAGGCGCGGACCTCCGACCGAACGGGACTCCACGTCAATCTCGCCGTCGGCTACGGCGGACGGCACGAGATCGTCGATGCGATGCGGACCATCGTGCGGAAGCATCACGTAGAGGGCGGGAGCCTCGACGAACTCGCCGAGTTGCTCACCCCCGACCTCATCGGCGAGCACCTCTACACCGGGGGCCAGCCCGATCCGGACCTGGTGATCCGTACATCGGGTGAGCAGCGGCTGAGCGACTTCATGCTGTGGCAGAGCGCCCACAGCGAGTTCTACTTCATGGAGGCACTCGGTCCCGACATGCGCGAGGTGGACTTCCTCCGCGCGCTGCGCGACTATGCCCGCCGCAACCGCCGCTTCGGCAGCTGATCGACGAGGACCCACGATGACGGACGACATGATGACGGGTGAGATCCCTCGCGCGACCGCGGCAGATCCGGCAGACACGTTCGCCGCGGGCTTCACGGAGGACCCGGGCTACCTCGACTACGCGAAGGTCGGTCCGCTGTCAGCAGCCGTGCAGGCCGAGGCCATCGCAGCGAATGAGGCACTCGCACGCTTCCGGCACGGCGCGTTCACGGGACTCGCGGCCGCCGGGGAGCGCGCCCGTGCGGGGCTCGCGGCTGTGAGCGGATTCCGGCCGGACCAGATCGTGTCCCAACCGTCGACGAGTCACGGGCTCATGCACGTGATGCTGGGCCTCAGCGGCACCCTGCTGGTGTCTCCGGCCGAGTTCCCGAGTCTTCCCGTGGCCGCTCAGCGAGCTGCAGACGCCATCGGCTCCATGACACCGCGATGGCTCGGCGCCGGATCGTCCGACGGGCCGGGGCACGTGACACCTGCGGCGGTCGAGGCCGGTCTCGACGATGAGGTGACGGCGGTCGCCGTGAGCCTCGTCGACTCGCGCACCGGGTATGTGGCCGACCTGGAGGCGATCAGATCCGTGATCGGCGATCGGCTGCTGATCGTGGACGCGATCCAGGGCTTCGGAGTCGTCGACGCGCGCTTCGACGCGGCCGACGTGATCGCAGGAGGCGGCCAGAAGTGGTTGCGCGCGGGATGGGGCACCGGGTTCCTCGCCATGGGCGACCGAGCGCGGGAGGTGCTCTCTCCCGTCCTCTCGGGGTTCACGGGAACGGCGGAGATCGAGCCGTGGGACGAGGTGCCAGCGCCGGCTGGCGGCGTGTCGGCGTTCACGCTCTCGAATCCCGACCTCGTCGCGTGCGCGCGCCTTGCGGCATCCCTCGAGGAGATCGCCGAGACGGGGGTGTCCCTCCTCGCGTCGGCCATCGCCGAGCGGGTCGCCCAGGTGATCGACATCGCCGACGAACTCGCCATGCCCGTCGTCTCACCCCGCACCGAGCATGAGCGTGCCGGCATCGTCGTGCTCGAGCCCGGCCCCGGTCAGCTCGGCGCCGTCGGGGCTTCCCTCCACAACCACGGGGTCACGGCGACGACCCGCCAAGGACGCGTCCGCCTGAGTGTCCACGCGGGGACCACGGCGGAGACGCTCGGGATGCTGCGCGACGCGCTCATCTCGGCGACGACCCTCGCTCCCTGAGCCGGGACCGAAGGGGTCGGCACAGCCGGGTGCGAGCGTCGTCCGAAGTGTTAACGTTCTCGAAACCTGACGCGCCGCGTGTCGGTATTCCCCTCCGCGGCAGGGGGACGTAGCCTCCGAGTTATCAGGTATCGCGCCTGATCGAGTCGGCCACGTAAGTTCGATTCGTAACCACTCCGTGGCCGCTCGTCGAGAGATTCCGAGTGATGCTCGGGGTGGGAGAGCTCGTGACCACGTTGAAGACCTCCGCGGCGACGACCAGCGGACGGACACCGGAGAAGAAGGCCGGCACTCGATCGGGAGCGTCACGCCTCCCGGATCAGGCCGAACGCACGTATGTGCTCGATACGTCGGTCCTTCTGTCCGATCCGCGGGCGCTGTTCCGTTTCGCCGAACACTCGGTGGTGATCCCGGTCGTCGTGATCGGGGAACTGGAGGGGAAGCGGCACGACCCGGAGATCGGGTACTTCGCCCGGCAGGCTCTGCGGCTCCTCGACGACCTCCGCATCGAACACGAGCGGCTCGACTTCCCGGTTCCGACGGGGCCGGAGGGCGGCACCCTGCGGGTGGAGCTCAACCACTCGAGCATGGCCGCGCTGCCGAGCGGCCTGCAGCTCGGCGACAACGACTCGCGCATCCTCGCCGTCGCCCTGAACCTCGCGAACGACGGCCTCGCCGTCACGGTCGTGTCGAAGGACATGCCGCTGCGCGTGAAGGCCGCATCGATCGGTCTCGCCGCCGAGGAGTACCGCGCCGAGCAGGCCGTGGAATCCGGGTGGACCGGGCTCTCCGACATCCACCTGTCGGCCAACGAGATGTCCGACCTGTGGGAGAGCGAGATCGCCCTCTCGAACGAGGTCGACGGGCTGCCCCTCAACACGGGTCTCGTCATCCACTCCGAGCGCGGATCCGCCCTCGGGAGGGTGACCGGCAAGCGCGAGTTCACGCTCGTGCGCGGTGACCGCGACGTGTTCGGGCTGCACGGGCGTTCCGCGGAGCAGCGGCTCGCGATCGACATGCTGCTCGACCCGGAGATCGGAATCGTGTCGTTGGGAGGTCGAGCGGGAACGGGGAAGTCCGCGCTCGCCCTCTGCGCCGGACTCGAAGCCGTGCTCGAGCGTCAGCAGCACCGGAAGATCATGGTCTTCCGCCCGCTGTACGCCGTGGGTGGACAGGAGCTCGGCTACCTTCCCGGCGATCAGGGCGAGAAGATGAACCCCTGGGGTCAGGCGGTCTTCGACACGCTCGGGTCGGTCGTCTCGCAGAACGTCCTCGACGAGGTCGTGGAGCGGGGGATCATCGAGGTGCTGCCGCTCACGCACATCCGCGGGCGTTCGCTGCACGATGCGTTCGTGATCGTCGACGAGGCGCAGTCGCTCGAGCGCAATGTGCTCCTCACCGTCCTGTCGCGCATCGGACAGAACTCCCGTGTCGTCCTCACGCACGACGTCGCTCAGCGCGACAACCTGCGCGTCGGGCGTCACGACGGCGTCGCGTCGGTGATCGAGACGCTCAAGGGCCACCGGCTCTTCGGGCACATCACGCTGACGCGGTCGGAGCGCAGCGCGATCGCCGGTCTCGTCGCGGAGCTCCTGGAGTCCAACGAACTCGCCTGAGCGCGACAGGGAGATAGAGAACGGCCCCGTCCATCCGACGGGGCCGTTCTCTGTCTCCCTGATCGCGGGCGTGTGGAGAGTGACGACGCGGCGCGGGCGCTCATGGCTACCATCGCCGGATGCCCGTCGCCGAACCGACCTTCGACCCCGCCCTCGAACCGACCGCCGCGACAGTGGGCCGTCGGCCGTCCTCGTCCCACCCGTGGTGGTTCGGCTGGCGGATGTGGCGGTGGGAGCGGTCCGATCTCATCATCGGGACTGCCCTCGCGGTCCTGCTCATCCTCGTCACGGGGATCGGGCCGGCCATCGTTCCCGGGGTCCCGCTCGCGCTCGCGACGCCCGTGCTGTGGCGGGTCGACGTCACCGAACTCCGCCTGCCGAATGCTCTCGTCCTGCCCATCGGCGCTCTCACACTGGCTTCGCTCGTCGCCCTCGGCCTCGCGGACGGGGCCGTGCCCGTGGCGCCTCTGGCGAGCATGACGGCGACGTTCGTCTTCTTCCTGATCCTCAGCATCGGCGGGGGCATGGGGATGGGAGACGTGAAGCTCGCCGTGGTCCTCGCGGGCGTGCTCGCGCTCGTCCGCATCGACGCTGTGCTCGCCGCGGCGATCATCGCGTTCGTCTCCGGCGGAGTCGCTGCTCTCGTCGTCCATGTGCGGTCCCGTCAGCGGAGCATCCCGTTCGGACCGTTCCTGCTCATCGGGTTCTGGGCGGCGATCGTCCTGGTGGCCTGAGCGACGGGTTATCGTCGATCGATGACCATTCCCGCGCCGACGATCCCGGTTCCGCCCTCCGTTCGCCGACGGGCAGGCGATGCGAGCCTGGTCCCGGTGTGGGAGAACGCGGACGGCGGACTGACGTTCCGTGTGGGGGAGGGAACGTCCGGCACACACATCAAGTGGGGTCCGTCCGACTATCGGGAGCTGTTCCGACGTGAGGTCTCGGCGCTGCGGTGGGCGTCATCGTGGATCGACGTGCCGCGTGTCGTCGAGCTCGACGTGGACGACGCCGACGGTGGGGTCATCCTCGTGACGTCGTCGCTCGCGGCGCGTTCCGCGGTCGACCCCCACTGGATCGCGCGCCCCGAACGCGCCGTGAGGGCGTGCGGCGTGGCGCTCCGCATGCTGCACGACGCACTCCCGGTCGAGGAGTGCCCGTACTCGTGGGAGGTCCCGGTCCGCATCGCGGAGGCGGCGTCCCACGGCAAGATCGCGCCGGACGACCTGCGCACCCCGCCAGCCGTCGACCGGCTCGTCGTGTGTCACGGCGATCCGTGCGTGCCGAACACGTTCCTCGACGATTCGGGCGCTCCGGCCGCGTTCGTCGATCTGGGCATGCTCGGCATCGCCGATCGCTGGGCCGACCTGGCCGTCGGCTCGATGAGCGTGGGGTGGAACTTCGGTCCCGGCTGGGAGCACCTGTACTTCGAGGGCTACGGAATCGAGCCGGATGCCGAGCGCATCGACTACTACCGCCGGCTCTGGGACGCCACCTGATCCCGGGCCACGACGACGGGGCGGACTCGAACGAGTCCGCCCCGTTTCGGCAGGTGGTTCCGTGAGCTGGTGCCGGATCAGCCCGGGTGGGTCATCGAGAGCAGGTCGAGCGCGTTGTCGAGCTGCTCCTCGGTGACCTCGCCGCGCTCGACGTAGCCGAGGTCCACGACGGCCTCGCGCACCGTGATGCCCTTGGCGACGGAGTGCTTGGCGATCTTCGCGGCCTGCTCGTAGCCGATCACCTTGTTGAGCGGGGTGACGATCGACGGAGACATGCCGGCGAGGGCCGCAGCGCGCTCGACGTTCGCCTCGAGGCCGTCGATCGTCTTGTCGGCGAGGACGCGCGTCGCGTTGCTCAGCAGGCGGATCGACTCGAGGAGCGCCGTTCCCATGAGGGGGATCTGCACGTTGAGCTCGAACGACCCGGAGGCTCCACCCCAGGCGATGGCGGCGTCGTTGCCGACGACACGTGAGCACACCTGGAGCACGGCCTCGGGGATGACCGGGTTGACCTTGCCCGGCATGATCGACGATCCCGGCTGCAGGTCCGGGATATGGAGTTCGCCGAGACCCGTGTTCGGCCCGGAGCCCATCCAGCGGAGGTCGTTGCAGATCTTCGTCAGGCTCACGGCGATCGTCCGGAGCGCGCCGGAGGCCTCCACGAGACCGTCGCGGTTCGCCTGCGCCTCGAAGTGGTCGGCCGCCTCGGTGATGGGCAGCTCCGTGTCGGACTGGAGGAGGGCGATGACGCGCTGCGGGAAGCCCGCGGGGGTGTTGATCCCCGTACCGACGGCCGTGCCGCCGAGGGGCACCTCCGCGACGCGGGGGAGAGCGGTGCGCACACGCTCGATGCCGAGGCGCACCTGGCGGGCGTAGCCGCCGAACTCCTGACCGAGTGTGACGGGCGTGGCGTCCATGAGGTGGGTGCGGCCCGGCTTGACGGCGTCCTTCCACGCGTCGGCCTTCGCTTCGAGCGAGACGGCGAGGTGGTCGAGCGAGGGGATGAGGTCGTCGATGAGCGCGCTCGTGACCGCGATGTGGACGGAGGTGGGGAACACGTCGTTCGACGACTGCGAGCAGTTGACGTGGTCGTTCGGGTGCACGGGGGCGCCGAGGTGCCGTGTCGCGAGCGTGGCGAGCACCTCGTTCATGTTCATGTTGGAGGACGTGCCGGAGCCCGTCTGGTAGACGTCGATCGGGAACTCGCCGTCGTGCACACCCGAGATGACCTCGTCTGCCGCGGTTCCGATCGCGTCCGCGATGTCCTGCGGAAGGACGCCGAGTTCGGCGTTCGCCGCCGCTGCGGCCTTCTTGATGCGCGCGAGGGCTGCGATCTGCGTCGACTCGAGCGCCGTCCCGGAGATGGGGAAGTTCTCGACCGCGCGCTGCGTCTGCGCGGCGTAGAGCGCTGCGGCCGGAACCCTCACCTCTCCCATCGTGTCGTGCTCGATACGGAAGTCTCCGGCGGCGGGCGATGAGGATGAAAGTGACACGCTGTCTCCTTGGTACGCGGGTGACGCTTCTCTGCGTCGGGGTTTCGTTCGTCTTGGCTATGAGGCCGGGTCTTCCCGGCTGTGTCTGAGGGACTATTCGACGGGAGGGTCGACGCGACCGACCACCACGTCGGGATTGACCGTGCCCTCGGTGAGGCGGTAGTTGGCTCCGACGATCGCGAGGGTCCCCGCTGCGACAGCCTCTGCAATCATGACAGACCGTTCGAGGAGCTCGGAGACCGTATCGCGCAAGTGCTCCTTGCCCACGAGGAGGGCGTCCACCGTGTCCGGATCGATCGGCCCGGAGCCCGCGACGCGGGTCACGGCGGGCACGATGCGCTGGATGATGCCGTCGATGTGCGGCGGGAGCGGGGTCGCGTCCTCCGCTCGCGAGTCGATGGCCGCACGGACGGCGCCGCACTCGTCATGACCGAGGACGACGATGAGCGGGACGCCGAGGACGCCGACGGCGTACTCGAGCGAGCCGACCACCGAGTCGGAGATGACCTGGCCGGCGTTCCGGACCACGAAGAGGTCGCCGAGGCCCTTGTCGAAGATGATCTCGGCCGCGAGTCGCGAGTCGGCGCAGCCGAAGAGAGCGGCGTCGGGTAGCTGGTGGTGGGCGAGCTCGTTCCGACGCTCCACGTCTTGGCGGGGGTGCCGGGGCTCCCCGGCGACGAATCGTGCGTTGCCGCGCAGCATCTCCTGCCATGCCTTGCCCGGTCGTTTCGTGGGCATCAGTTGCCTCCGTCTTCCGTGTCGGAATCCTGCGTGTCTTCTTCGGTGTTCTGGTCGTCCGCGTTGGCCGCTACTTGCGGCGCGATGGCCTCTGCGACGAGGGTGATCTCGTCGATCGATCCCGTTCCGAACACCGCGACCGTGCTCGTGCCCGATTCCGTCGTGAGGGCGTAGTGGACGTTGCCGAAACCGTCCGTGCTCTCGCGGTTGTCGTACACGGTCCACTCGAGTCCGCCGATCGTAGAGACCGAGGAGGCCACCGATCTGTTCAGCTGCGTGGCGAGCCACGTCGGGTCGGCGTCGAATCCCTGGGTGATGCCGACGAATTCGTCGCTCGGCGTGACGAACCCGACGTTCCAGGACGTGACGCCGCCGGTGCCCGTCGACCTGATCTCCGCGTAGTTGCTCGACCAGCCGTCCGGCAGCTCGGGGTTCACGAGCGTCTCCTGCCGGGTCTGCTGGGCCTCCTGCGTCACCGAACGCCAGTCGACGGCGCGATCGAGGGGCTGATCCGAGCGGGGGACCACGAGCACGATGAGGGCCACGACCCCGACGGTGGCGAGGAGGGAGTAGACGAGGTTGTTGATGGTCTTGCGGGCGCGATAGTTCCGCGAGTTCTCGGCCTTCCGCGCGGCCGTCTCCTCCGGTGTCTCCGGGCGACCGAGTTCGGCGACGACGCGCCCGCCTCGGGGACGCTGCTGTCGGGGGGACCTGTCGCTCATTCGGTATCCGTCGGAGGCTGGGCCGCCGACCGAGCGGCCTCGAGACGCTTCTTGGCGCCGAGCAGCCATTCCTCGCAGCGCCGGGCGAGGGCCTCTCCGCGCTCCCACAGCGCGAGCGACTGCTCGAGCGTTGGCGCACCCTGCTCGAGTTCCGAAACCACACGCACGAGTTCGTCGCGGGCCTCCTCGTAGCTCAGGGCGGCGACGTCGGTGGGCGTGGTCATGGTGTCCATTCTATCGAGGCGCGTCGAGGGAACCGGCCGCGGCTGCGCGCTCCGGGGAGGTCGGGATCAGTGCTCGTCTGTGGACGCAGGACCCGTCGACACCGCGCCGATCGCGCCGTCCGCGGTGGTGATGCGCAATACGGCGGAGTCGGGGGCGTCGGCCGCCGTGCGTACGATCGCACCGTCGGCTCGCTGGGTGATCGAGTAGCCCCGTGCCAGTGTCCGCTGGGGCGACAGGGCACGGAGTCGCGACGTGGACTCGGCCACGAACCGCTCCTGCCTCTCGACGACGCGCTCGACGAGGTCGACACCGCGCGAGACGTAGCGCGTGAGGTCCTCAGCCCGCGCGTCGATGATCCACGACGGCTGAGCGAGTGCCGGCCGCGACCGGAGACCGTCCAGACGGTGCGTCTCGGTGGAGAGGATGGCGCTCAGTCTCACGGCGATGCGACTGCGCAGTTGACCGACGAGCGCTGACTGCTCCGTCACGTCCGGGACGACGCGTTTTGCGGCGTCCGTCGGTGTCGAAGCACGGAGGTCCGCCACGTCGTCGAGCAGCGGGCGGTCGGCCTCGTGCCCGATGGCCGAGACGATCGGTGTGACCGCTGCGGCCGCAGCGCGCACGACCCTCTCGTCGCTGAACGCGAGCAGGTTCTGGAAGTCGCCGCCGCCGCGCGCGACGACGATG
Source organism: Labedella gwakjiensis (assembly GCF_003014675.1). Classification (NCBI taxonomy): domain Bacteria; kingdom Bacillati; phylum Actinomycetota; class Actinomycetes; order Micrococcales; family Microbacteriaceae; genus Labedella; species Labedella gwakjiensis. The sequence goes on along the minus strand of NZ_PYAU01000001.1, from coordinate 3,820,615 downwards.
ACGTCGACGTCCGGGTCGGTGTCGAGTTTCTGGATCGCGGCGACGACCTCGCCGACGGCCCTATCACCCTGGACGGCGGCGTGAACCACACGGAACTCGACCTGAGGCCATCGCAGTTGAGCGTTTCGGAGGACGTCATTCTCGGCGTCCGAGTCCTTGCCTGTCACGAGGCCGATGCAGTGGGGGAGGAACGGGAGCGGCTTCTTGCGGCGCGCGTCGAAGAGTCCTTCGTCTGCGAGCTGCGCGCGCAGGCGCTCGAGCCTCTCGAGCAGGTCGCCGAGGCCGACGTGCTTCATCGCGAGGACCTGCATCGTGAGGCTGCCGCCCTTGAGCCAGTAGTTCGCCTTCATGAGGACGACGACGTGGTCACCCTGCTTCAGGTCGGCGGGGATCTTCGCGCGCACGGAGGACCACACGGTGAAGCCGACCGTGGCGTCGGCGTCGAGGTCCTTGAGTTTGCCGTAGACGTTCCCTCCCGAGACGCCCCACTGCGTGATCTGTCCCTCGACCCAGATGGTGCCGAGACGATCGATGTAGTCCCGGAGCTTCGCTCCGAGCAGCGCGACCGGCCACGGCGACTCGGCCGTCGCCGGGCCGCGCTCTCCTGTCGCCGTCGTGCCGTCCCCTCCGGGGAAGCGTGGCGTCCGTGCGTCCGTCACCGTCTGTCGCCTCTCTTGCATCCTGTCGAGCCCTGTGCCACGAAAGATTCAGGATGCACCACCGTAGAATCGGATGGTGACCGCCACTTCCATCGGACTACCGACGCCTCGAGTGCCGAGCCCGCGCGGCCGGCTCAAGGATACCGCGGCGACGGGCACCGGCCGGGTCCTCCTGGCCGCACCCCGTGGATACTGCGCCGGCGTCGACCGCGCCGTCATCGCGGTCGAGAAGGCCCTCGAGCGGTACGGCGCGCCCGTGTACGTGCGTAAGCAGATCGTCCACAACGTGCACGTGGTGACGTCCCTCGAGGCGAAGGGCGCGGTCTTCGTCGAGGAGGTCGACGAGGTTCCCGGGGGCGCTCACGTGGTCTTCAGCGCCCACGGCGTCTCCCCGGCTGTCGTCTCGGCGGCCGCCGACCGCGGCCTGCAGGCCATCGACGCCACGTGCCCGCTCGTCACCAAGGTGCACCGCGAGGCCACGCGCTTCGCTCGCGACGACTATCAGATCCTGCTCATCGGCCACGAGGGACACGAAGAGGTCGAGGGCACGGCCGGCGAGGCGCCGGATCACGTCACGCTCGTCACGTCACCGGAGGCTGCGGACTCCATCGAGGTCGCCGACCCGGAACGGGTCGTGTGGCTCTCGCAGACCACCCTCAGCGTCGACGAGACGATGGAGACGGTGAGGCGGTTGAGGGAGCGCTTCCCGTCCCTCGCCGATCCGCCCTCTGACGACATCTGTTACGCGACGCAGAACCGGCAGGTGGCCATCAAGAAGATCGCCGATCGTTCCGATCTCGTCATCGTCGTGGGCTCCGCGAACTCCTCCAACTCCGTCCGCCTCGTCGAGGTCGCATTGGAGTATGGAGCGAGAGCCGCCTATCGTGTCGACTACGCGAGCGAGGTTCGTCCTGAGTGGTTCGAGGGCGTCGAGACCGTCGGCGTCACGAGCGGCGCATCGGTTCCCGAGGTGCTCGTCCGTGATCTGCTCGCCGACCTGGCCGAGGCCGGCTATGCCGACGTGGAGGAGGTCACGACGGCCGAAGAGGACCTCGTGTTCTCGCTTCCGAAGGAACTCCGAACGGATCGCAACGGTGCGCGCGATTCGCGTGCCATGGGTGGAAGGCGCTCCTCGTGAGCAATCAGACAGACCACGACCGCACACCGTCGGCTCCGCGCCCACGGCCCCAGTTCGGCGAGCTCGCGACGCCCGAGGAGCAGCGCGCGGCCATCGCCGTGCCCATCGATGCTGCCGCGGCCGAGTCCGTGCCCGTCGCCGATGTTCCGGCGAAGGACGTTCCTGAAACGCTCGCGGAGCAGAAGGTGACCCGTGCGAAGCAGTCGCGCGGGGAGCAGAAGGAGACCGCAGACGGCGGTGTTCGTGCGCCCGTCGACCGTTTCGCCAGCTGGGCCCTTCTGGGTGTGGGTCTCTTCAACATCCTGACGTCGTCATCAGCTCTCATTGATCTGCCGGCCGCGATCACGCAGTTCTTCGCAGCCGACGGCCTCGATCCGTATGGTCCGGTGCTGGCCGGGCGTGTGCTCGGTATCGGCGCTCTCGTGGTGAACGTCGCGCTGTGGATCCTCACCCTGATGATCGTGCAGCGCCGAGTGAACGCAGGACGGACGAGCTGGTGGATCCCGATCGTCGTCGGAGTCGCTGCGAACGTCATCCTGCTCGTCTGTGTCGGGGCCGCCATGATGATCGACCCGTCGGTGCTGGACTACGTCCAGCGGATGTCGGGAGCGACGCCCTAGGTCTGGAACGATCGGGGCTCATCGCCCGTCCACGAGGAAAGCCCCGGCCGAGGCCGGGGCTTTCGTCATGCGTTGGTCACGCGGTGGTCCTCAGAGGATGATCAGCTCTGCGACTTGCCGTACGAGCCGAGCTGACGCGTCGCGTCTGCGACACGTGCGGCCATCGCCGTCTCGGCGACCTTGCCCCAGGCGCGGGGGTCGTAGAGCTTCTTGTTCCCGACCTCACCGTCGACCTTGAGCACGGCGTCCCAGTTCGAGAACATGTGGCCGGCGACAGCACGCGTGAATGCGTACTGGGTGTCGGTGTCGATGTTCATCTTGACGACGCCGTTCGCGACGGCCGTCGAGATCTCCTCGTCCGTGGAGCCGGAGCCGCCGTGGAAGACGAGGTCGAGCGGCTTCTCGCCCGTGCCGTACTTGGCGGCGAGGCCTGCCTGGATCTCGCCGAGGAGTTCCGGCTTCAGCTTGACGTTGCCGGGCTTGTACACACCGTGCACGTTGCCGAACGTGAGGGCGGCCATGTAGCGGCCGTGGTCGCCGAGTCCGAGGGCCTCGACGGTCGCGATCGCGTCGTCGAGCGTCGTGTAGAGGTGCTCGTTGATGTCGTGGCTGACGCCGTCCTCTTCGCCGCCGACGACGCCGATCTCCACCTCGAGGATCGCGTTGATCGCCTTAATGCGGGGGAGGATCTCCTTGGCGATCTCCAGGTTCTCGTCGAGGGGAACGGCCGAGCCATCCCACATGTGCGACTGGAAGATCGGGTTGCCGCCGTCCTTCACACGCTCCTCTGACGCAGCGATGAGGGGCATGACGAAGCCGTCGAGCGCGTCCTTCGGGCAGTGGTCGGTGTGGAGGGCGACCGTGATGGGGTAGTTCTTCGCGACCTCGTGGGCGAAGGCGGCGAAGGCCAGGGCGCCCGCTGCGCGGTTCTTGACGGTGTGGCCGGCGAAGTAGTCCGCGCCACCCGTCGTGACCTGGATGATGCCGTCAGAGCCGGCTTCCGTGAGGCCCTGCAGGACCGCGTTGATGGTCTGCGAGCTCGACACGTTGAATGCCGGGTAGGCGAAGCCGGTGGACTTCGCTCGATCGAGCATCTCGGCGTACTGCTCCGGGGTGGCGATGGGCATGACGGCTCCTTAAGAGGTCGAACGGGTTGCTTGGGTCGAGTCTAGTGATGCGGGCCGAGTAAGCTCGAAGACGGGTACCCGCCGCCCGCTTCGACTGCTCACGCCGATCAACGCTTCCGGGAGGACTCATGCCCACCGTCACCACTGACACCCCTTCGTACGCCTCGCACCCCGACAGGAACCTCGGGCTCGAGATCGTCCGCGCCACCGAGGCCGCCGCCATCCGCGCCGTCCCGTTCATCGGTCGCGGCGACAAGCTCGGGGCGGACGGCGCGGCCGTCGACGCCATGCGCACGTTCCTCGGAACGGTCAACTTCGACGGCGTCGTCGTGATCGGGGAGGGCGAGAAGGACGAGGCGCCCATGCTGTTCAACGGCGAGCGCGTCGGCAACGGCTCGGGTCCCCAGTGCGACATCGCCGTCGACCCGATCGACGGCACGTCTCTGACCGCCACGGGACGGCCCAACGCCATCTCGATGATCGCCGTGTCCGACCGCGGCACGATGCTCGATGCGTCGAGCGTGTTCTACATGGACAAGATCGTCACGGGGCCGGAGGGCCGCGGGGTCGTGCACCTCGAACAGTCCGTCGCTGAGAACATCCGAGAGCTCGCGAAGGCGAAGGGCAAGCCCGTCGCGGACATCCGCGTGGCCGTTCTCGACCGCCCGCGCCACGAGGGACTCATCGAGGAGATCCGCGCGGCCGGCGCGCACACACGCCTGCTGCTCGACGGCGACGTGGCCGGCGGGATCAACGCCGCCCAGTCGACGCACCGCGTGGACATGTGCATCGGAACCGGTGGCAGCCCCGAGGGCGTCGCGACGGCGTGTGCGATCAAGGCCCTGGGAGGTCTCATCCAGGGCCGGCTCGCGCCGAAGAACGACGAGGAGCGCGCGCGGGGCCTGGCCGCTGGGCTGAAGTTCGACTACGTCTACGAGGCGGACGAGCTCGTGGCCGGCGACAACACCCTCTTCGTGGCGACGGGTGTCACCGACGGCGAACTCGTCGCCGGCGTCTCGACGAACGGTCCGATCGTCAGCACGTCCAGCATCATCTTCCGCAGCCACTCCGGAACGGTCCGGCGCATCCAGGCCGACCACCTGCGCGAGCGCTGGCTCTAAGGGCGCTTTCCCCGCGGATCGTCTGGTCTCAGCGCGCTCCTCGCGGAGAGCGGCTGCTCTCAGAGGGGGAATCGACGTCGAGGCGGCGTTCGAGGTCGGCTCGACCGTCGAAATCCGCCCGTGTGATCGGGCCGGCCGGTGCGGCCGCTGCGCTGTCGTCTCCGTTGACGGGGCCGCCATGGGGGGCCTCCTCGAACTCGACCGCCGTCAGTCTCCGCGGCGATTGGGTGATGGTGGCCGGCTCCTCGATGAGCTTGGTCTCGTCGACGCCGGGGAACTGCCGGGCCGTGACGAGCACCCGCGTCTCGAGCGAGTTCGCGAAGCGGTTGTAGCTGTCCACCGTGCGCTCGAGTGATCGCCGCAGTTGATCGGCGTGCCCGGCGAGCGTGCCGAGTCGGTCGTACAGCGCCGACCCGAGCTGGAACAATCGCTTCGCCTCGTCGGTCACCGCGTGCTGCTGCCATGCCGAGGCGACGGTCTTGAGCACCGACCACAGGGTGACGGGGGTCGCAAGAGCCACCCGTTTCCCGAACGCGTAGTCGAGCAGGCTCGGGTCGGCCTCGAGTGCCGCCGAGAGGATCGACTCGCTCGGCACGAAGGCCACCACGAACTCGGGGCTCGACGCGAAGCCCTGCCAATAGGCCTTCTTCGCCAATGCGTCGACGTGGGACCGGACGGCGCGGACGTGGCGGTCGATGAGCGACGCCCGCCTGGCTGCCTCTTCGCCCGTGGCCGTCGCGGGGATGCTGGAGGCGGTGAGCACGTGTTCGAGTGGCACCTTGGCGTCGACGGCGATGGCGGCTCCACCCGGAAGGCGTACCACCATGTCGGGACGGAACGAGCCGCCGTCGGTCGTGATCGTGTGCTGCAGATCGAAGTCGACGTGCTGCGTGAGGCCCGCGACCTCCACGACGCGCCGGAGCTGGGTCTCGCCCCACACGCCGCGAGTGCTGTTCGACCGAAGGGCGCTCGCGAGCGCCTCGGTCGTGGCTCGCAATTGCTCGTCCGACGTGCGGGACGCCGCGAGCTGCTCCGCAAGGGAGCCGAGCTGCTCGCTGCGCTGCTGCTCGAGCTCGGCGACGGTGCGCTGCATGGTCTGAAGGGTGTCGCGGACGGGGGCGAGTGCTTCGAGGACGCGCCTCTCGTCGCGCTCGCGCTCGTCGCGGGCGGCCCGCTCCGATCGTTCCGCGTCGAGCTGCTCGCGGGCCCCGTCGAGAGCCGCCGACATGGCGGCGAGCTCGGCCTCGAGAGCCGATCGCTTCGCGATCTCCGCGGCGCGGATGGCCGAGACCGACGCCTCTGCGCGCGCCGCGACGAGTTCCGCGTCCCCACCCGACAGCCCGCGGGATCGGACAGCGGCCCCTCCCACGACGAAGCCGATGGCGGCGCCGGCGACGAGCGCGAGGATCGCGACGAGTACGAGGATGGGGTCCATAGACTCGAGTGTGCGCCACACCACCGACATCGGTGTCGAGACCCGCTGGGACGGGGCATGACGCTCGGTCGGGAAGCATCTCGGCGGGGAGCCCGGATCGTTGCTGCGCGTCGAACGAGAGCGACGCTCGTCAGCCTCTGTGCGGCGACGAGAACGTAGCTCACAGGAGGAGGTCACGACATGACGGAATCGATCGAATCGACGGCGGGGGACGACCGCCACGCGACGGCCGCGCGCTCCTTCGACGCGGCTGCCGAGATCTACGAGGCCTCCCGGCCCGACTACCCGGCCGCAGCCGTGGAGTGGATGCTCGCACCGGACGCTCGGCAGGTGCTCGACCTGGGCGCGGGAACCGGGAAGCTCACGAGCGCCCTCGTCGACCGCGGACTCGACGTCGTGGCGGTCGACCCGTCCGGGCCGATGCTCGATGTGCTCCGTCGACGGGTTCCGGCGGCACGGGCGCTGGTCGCGGGTGCCGAGGACCTCCCACTCGACGACGCATCGGTCGATGTCGTGACGGTCGCCCAGGCCTGGCATTGGGTGGACCCCGTCCGGGCGAGCGCCGAGGTGGCGCGCGTGCTCCGACCCGGTGGAACTCTCTCGCTCGTCTGGAACATCCGCGACGAGAGCGTCGAGTGGATCCGTCGGTTCGGTGAGATCGCCGGCTCCGAGAGGTCGTTCAGGGATCTGGGGGAGTCGCCGGTGGTGGGTCCGGAGTTCGCCGGGCTCGAAAGCTCGGTGTTCCCGTGGTCGCGAACGATGACGAGAGACGAGGTGCTCGACCTCATCAGGTCGCGGAGCTGGTACCTCACCGCGGACCCCGAGCGACAGAGCGAGATGGTGAGCGCCGTCTCCCGACTGGTGGAAGACGCGACCGTCGACGGTGTCGTCGAGATGGTGTACGTCACCGAGGTCTTCCGCGCACGCAGAGCCGTCCGAGCCCGTGCCGTCCCGTAGAGCCGTTTGAACCTGTGCCGTCCCGCAGAGCCGTCCGAGCCCCGCTCGGCGCATCCTGTGGGGCCGGCGAGCGTTCGGCCGCCATCTCTCGATCGGCCCCGTCCGTCGACGGCCGCGTCGATCATCGGCAGGTCGGCCGTCGTGTCAGAAGGGCGGGTCGGGGGAGTCGCGCACCGTCCGACCGAGGGGACTCGTCCACACGAGTGCGGCGCCCGTGCCCGGCGGACGAGACACCTGCCACGAGGTCTGGTGCTTGAGGCGATGGTGTCCGCGACACAGGCAGGCGAGATTGTCGAGCGACGTCTGTCCGCCGTGCTCCCACGATCGTGTGTGATCGATGTCGCAGCGGTCGGCGCCGCGTTCACACCCCGGGAACCGACAGCGCACGTCGCGGAGCTGCACGAGGCGCCTCAGGTCGGCCGGAACCGCGTAGGAGCTGCGGCCCACCGACACGACGGTGCCCGTCTCGGGGTGGGTGAGGATGCGGAGGAACGAGGGAGCCGATGCGGCGAGATCCTCGGCGACGGCCGTGGGGATCGGACCGTATCCTTCGAGCACGGCCGGCTCCTCCGATCGTCCGAGCAGTGTCAGCGCCGGAACCGTCACACGCACGGTCGGACGGAAGCGCGAGTAGCGGCCGGCGGGTCGCCGCGAGCCACGAGACACTGCCGGGGTGCGCACTGCCCGCGAGTCACGAGCGCTCTGGGTGCCGAGTGTGTCGTGCCGGCCGGAATTCGAGTCGTGCTCTTCCGCCGGAGCATCGTGGACATCGCCGTGGAGAAGCAGATCGGCCGCGACGTCGGCTCGGATCTGCGCGATCGACCGGTGCTCGTCCGAGGCGGCGGCGAGTGCTCGTGCGGCGGCATCGACGCGTTCGTAGGCTCCACGGACCTCGACGCACGGGGCACACAGATGGAGCCACGCCATGCCGTCTCGATCAGCCTCGAATGCGACACGGCGCTCCTCCCGACGTCGCGCGGCCCTGATGTCGATCGAGAGGGGGTGGAGTCGTTCGCGGACTGCCCGTGCCCGTCGTCGGATCTGCGCGGGGGTTCCGTGCAGTGCGGTGGGGAGGACGAGCCGCTCGAACTCTGACTCGGTGCCCTGCGGAACCTCGGTGACTCCGTCGGCGAGCGCGCGGGCGTGGGCCGGAGAGATCGCGCCATCGTCGAGCGCGGCGAGAGCCGAGGGAAGCCGTGCGAGCCGGGTCGCCTCGTCGAGCTGTGCCCGGACACTCGACTCGCTGACGCGACGTGCCACGGCGATCTCGGCGACGATGAGGCGCGCGCCGAGCTGTTCGCGGACGGCGGCCTCGCGATCGGCATCGCGTTCCGACTCCCGGGCGGCTCGCGGATCGAGAACGACGTGCTCGGCACCGACCTCGAACGCCCTCCGGTCCACCTCCGCGAGCAGCCGCGACGACCGCGCATGGAGCGCGGACTGCGCGCGATCGAGCTCGAGGAGGCGCTCGAGGAGGACGGAGACGTCGAGCGAGCTGAGATCTTCCTCGCGCCGAGTCGACCCGGCTGCCTCTGACAACCCGGTACCGGACCCGGACGTGCCAGATCCAGACGTGCCGGACCTGGACGTGCCGGACCCGAGAGCACCAGGCACGTTTGCACCAGGCGCACCCGTGCCTGTCACTGTCTGGCCCGCCCCCGCGAGCATCCCCCGATGCATACGCCAACTCAACCACCCACCACCGACATTGAGTCCGGCCGGACCGGGTCCGTGTCTGCACCGGCGCGCGACGGCCCCACCGTCGCCGATCGACGCATGTCGACCCCGGTAGCCTGGGCTCGTGCGCATGGGCAGGTTCTACGTCTTCCTCGTCCTCGCCAACCTCTTCTGGGCCGGGAACTTCCTCTTCGGCAGCGTCGTCGTCGAGCAGGTCTCGCCGTTCCTCCTCACCGCCCTCCGCTGGGCGGCGGCCGCCCCGCTCCTGATCGTCCTCGCGATCGTGGTCGAGAAGCCACGGTGGCGCGACGCCCTCCGCGAATGGCCGCTCCACCTGCTGCTGGCGGGGCTCGGACTCGTCGGTTTCTGCGTGTTCAGCTACGAGGCCCTGAGACACACGACCCCCGCGGACGCGAGCGTCGTCGGCGCCATCAACCCGGCTCTCATCGCGATCGTGGCCGGACTCATCGCCCGTGAGCGCGTCGGGGGCCGACGGGTGCTCGGCATCGGCATCTCACTCGTGGGCGTCCTCGTCGTGATCAGCCGCGGCGATCCCGCATCCCTCCTCCGGGCGGACGTGAACGAGGGACACCTCTGGATGCTCGGCGCCGTCGTCGTGTGGACGGCGTACACGATCCTCGGGCGCCGGCTGCGCACCGGCCCGGTCACAGCGTCGGCGGTGCAGGCGAGTATCACGACGGTGGTCCTCGCTCCGTTCGCCGTGCCGCAGCTCGGGGGAGTGTCGCTCGACGGTGCCGCGCTCGGCGGCCTCCTCTACATCGCGATCTTCCCGTCGGTGCTCTCGCTCGTGCTCTGGAACGTGTCGGTGAAGAAGGTCGGTGCCAGTACGGCCGGCGTGTACCTCAATGTCCTGCCCATCTTCACCGCGCTCCTCGGGCTCGCGGTGGGCATCGCGATCGGCTGGCCGACGGTGCTCGGCGGGGTGCTCGTTGTGCTCGGCGTGACCATCACGTCGATCCGACGGAGGGCTGCTGAGCGGCTCGGTGGAGGCCCGGAGCCGCGCGGGCACCTACGATAGATTCTCGTGGCTCTCACTATCGGAATCGTCGGTCTCCCCAACGTCGGCAAGTCGACGCTCTTCAACGCGCTGACGAAGAACGACGTCCTCGCGGCGAACTACCCGTTCGCGACGATCGAACCGAACGTGGGTGTGGTCAACCTTCCGGATCCCCGCCTCGACGTGCTCGCCGGGATCTTCGGCAGTGAGCGCATCCTGCCGGCCACGGTGAGCTTCGTCGACATCGCCGGCATCGTGCGCGGCGCGAGTGAGGGGGAGGGGCTCGGCAACCAGTTCCTCGCCAACATCCGCGAGGCCGACGCGATCGCGCAGGTCGTCCGCGGATTCGTGGACTCCGACGTCGTGCACGTCGACGGTGCCGTCGACCCGAAGTCCGACCTCGAGACGATCGGTGCCGAGCTCATGCTCGCCGACCTGCAGACGCTCGAGAAGGCCGCCACGCGGTACGAGAAAGAGGTCAAGGGGCGCAAACTCGACCCATCCGTGCTCGAGACGGCGAAGGCCGCAATCGAGTCGCTCCAGCAGGGCACGCTCCTCTCGGCCACCTCGCTCGACCTCGCTCCGTTGCGCGAACTCGGTCTGCTCACCGCCAAGCCGTTCATCTTCGTGTTCAACGTGGACGAGTCGATCCTCACCGACGAGTCCAAGAAGGCCGACCTCGCCGCCCTCGTCGCCCCTGCGAACGCCGTGTTCCTCGACGCGAAGATCGAGTCGGAGCTCATCGACCTCGACCCGGAGGACGCCGCAGAGCTGCTCGCGTCGACCGGTCAAGACGAGTCGGGCCTCGACCAGCTCGCCCGCGTGGGCTTCGAGACCCTCGGCCTGCAGACCTACCTCACGGCCGGTCCGAAGGAGTCGCGCGCCTGGACCATCCCGAAGGGCGCCAAGGCGCCCCAGGCGGCCGGCGTCATCCACACCGACTTCGAGAAGGGCTTCATCAAGGCCGAGGTCATCTCGTTCGAAGACCTCGTCGAGACCGGCTCCGTCGCCGAGGCCCGCTCCAAGGGCAAAGCCCGCATGGAGGGCAAGGACTACACCATGCAGGACGGCGACGTCGTGGAGTTCCGCTTCAACGTGTAGCTCGCCGGATCTCGAGACTGCCCCATCTGCTTCGGCAGGTGGGGCAGTCTTTGTCATGAGTCGGGCTGGGTCCGCGGCCCCACGTGATCTACGATCCCCCCATGACGAATCTTCAGGGTGCGGTTGTCCTCGTTGTGGGTGCCACCGGCGGGCTCGGCTCGCGGATCGCCGATCAGCTGGAGAGCAACGGCGCCGTCGTCGCCCGATCGTCGAGGTCTGCTGGGCACGATCTGCGGGAACCCTCTGTGATTCGGGAGGTGCTGGAGACCACGCATACGCAGCACGGTCGGCTCGACGGGCTCGTGGTCGCGTCCGGGGTCGTCGCCTTCGGAGCGGCATCCGAGCTCGAGACCACCACGGTGGACGAACTGTTCGCTGTGAACACGACGAGTGCGATCCAGCTCATCGCCCAGAGCCAGTCCTACCTCGCGGCCTCGGCACAGGACGGCCGGGAGCCCTTCGTTGTGACTCTCAGCGGTGTCGTCGCCGAGACGCCCGTCGCCGGTCTGGCCGCGTACTCGGCGTCGAAGGCCGGGCTCGCGGCCTTCGTCGTCGCCGCGGCGCGCGAGTATCGCCGGTCGGGCATCCGAATCCTGGACGCCCGCCCGGGCCACACGGGCACCACGCTGTCCGAGCACCCGATCGCCGGGACGGCGCCGCGATTCGGAGCGGCCCTGGACCCGGACCAGGTCGCAGCGCGGATCGTCACCGCGATCGTCGATGGCGAGAAGGATCTGCCCAGCACCGCCTTCTAGGCTCGGCCGAGGTGCCGCAGTTGAGCGCTCACGAAGGTCGTGGATCCCGGCGTGGGTCGTTCCTGACGGCGGGGGCGCCGAAGCCGCCTGGCGGATCCGGACCCGGCCGTGAGGACCTGAGCGCGACGGAGCTGCAGAGGTGGTGCGAGCCGGGGTCAACCGGCGTCTGCTCAGGATCAGTCCGTAGACTCGTCGCGTGCCGTATCCCTGTGCCCGCCTGACTCGCTCGCGAGCCCGTCGAGCGACCGCGGTGCACAAGCGACGGCTGCTGACGAAGCGAGCGAGCGGCACGAACGGCTGGATGAGTTCCTGGGGAACGAACGCGCACGGCGAGATCGCCGGCTGCCCGCCCCCACGCGCCTGACGCCCCGCCGATCACGGAACCGGGGCGCTCTCGAACGACATCCCCTCCGATCGAACGGTCCGTCATGCCTTCTGCCCCCGCGCCTGCTTCTTCCCCTACGCCTGTCTCAAGGCAAGCCCGCCCGTCTCTCTGGCGCGGACTCCACCAGACACTGAAACAGGACGCTGTCGGTGGCGTGCTCCTCCTCGGAGCGACCGTCCTCGCCCTCGTCCTCGCGAACAGTCCAGCTGCCCCCGGTTATCAGGCCCTCCGTGAGTTCACGTTCGGACCGGAAGCGCTCCACCTCGACCTGAGCGTCGCCTCGTGGGCGGCCGACGGGCTGCTGGCCATCTTCTTCTTCGTGGTCGGGCTCGAATTGAAGGAGGAGTTCGTCCTCGGAAAGCTCCGCAACCCGCGGAGCGCCGCCGTACCGATCGCCGCAGCGGTGGGCGGGGTGGTGGTGCCCGCCGTCATCTTCACGATCATCAACCTCAACGCGGGCCCGGACGCTCTCCGGGGGTGGGCCATCCCGGCGGCGACCGACATCGCGTTCGCGGTCGCCGTCATCGCGGTCGTCGGGAAGTTCCTCCCCCCGGCCCTGCGCACGTTCCTGCTGACGCTCGCCGTCGTGGACGACCTCCTGGCGATTACGATCATCGCGGTGTTCTACACCGACGACCTCTCGTTCCTCCCGCTGGGGCTCGCCCTCATCCCCCTCGCGCTCTTCGCGATCGCGGTCCAGCGCGGGATCCGCTCGTGGTGGCTCCTCCTCCCGCTCGCCTTCGCGACCTGGACACTCGTTCACGCGGCCGGCATCCATGCGACGGTCGCGGGAGTCCTCCTCGGCTTCGTCGTGCCGGTCGTCGCCACGAAACGGGCCCGCGTTCGTGTCGGTACCGACTCCGACGGTGCCCCCGTCTACGAGGGCCTCGCCGCACGCTTCGCGGACCGGTGGAGCACCGTGTCAACGGGCGTCGCCGTGCCCGTGTTCGCCTTCTTCTCCGCCGGCGTCGCCGTCGGTGGGGTGTCGGGACTCGTCGAGTCGCTCACCGACACGATCGCGCTCGGAGTCATCGCCGGGCTCGTCCTCGGCAAGGCCATCGGCATCACCGGCGCGACCTTCCTCATCACGCGGGTGCGCGGCATCACCCTCGATCGTTCGATCGCCTGGATCGACGTCCTCGGTGTCTCGTTCGTGGCGGGTATCGGCTTCACCGTCTCGCTCCTGGTAGGCGAGCTCTCCTTCGGGGTCGGCACGGCCGAGGACGCCACCGTGAAGGTCGGCGTGCTCGCCGGTTCGCTGCTGGCCGCGACCATCGGGGGGATCATCCTCGGCCGACGCAGTGCGATCTACCGGAAGACGACGGAGCGGCCCACCGTCGTCGAGGAGGATGCGGCGCGTCACTGAGCGCCCGATCTCGACGTGGCACCTCGCGTATCGCGGGGCGCCGCGCTGACCTATGCTTGCTCGAGGTGAGCCGGGAAGTCTGGTCGGCGTGACTCCCAACGCGCCATCGGAAGAAGCGGACCCATGAGATCGTCGACAGGCCGAACCGCGAGACCGCCCCTCGACATCCGGCCCCGATCGGTCGCACACCGGACGAGTTCGTGGATCGGCGATGCGGCGAAACGCACACCGGCACGGACAGCTGCCCTCGTGTTCGTCCTCGCCGCCGGGGTGTTCACCGCCCTCCTCACGATGCCTGCAGCGGCGGCCGATGGACGGTCCACCCCGTTGCACGATGCGATGTTCACCGCGGTGTCCGCCGTCACGGTGACGGGGCTCGTGACGGTCGATACCGCGACGCACTGGTCCTTCCTCGGCCAGGTCATCATCCTCGCCGCCATCCAGACCGGCGGGCTCGGCATCGTCACGATCGCCCTCCTCCTCGCTCGAGCGGTGAGTCGGCGACTCGGGGTGAAGAGCAAAGTCTTCGCGCAGCAGAGCATCGGATCCTCCGGTCTCGGCGAAGTCGGCAGCCTGCTGCGGATCGTCGTCCTGACCACTCTGGCCATCGAGGCGGCACTCGCCGTGGTGCTCGTGCCGCGATTCATGATGGTGGACGACACCTGGTGGGAAGGACTCTGGCACGGGGTCTTCTACTCCGTCTCCGCCTTCAACAACGCCGGATTCGCCTCCAATGTCGGCGGCCTGGCCGCATACGGTTCGGACCCGTGGATCCTCACGCCGATCATGGTCGGAGTCTTCGTCGGCAGCTTCGGGTTCCCCGTGTTCCTCACGATCATCACGCATCGGTTCAATCGAGTGCGATGGACTCTCCACACGAAGCTCACCTTGTCCGTGACGACCATCCTCCTCGTGGTGGGTGCGCTCATCTGGGGAGTGCTCGAATGGTCGAATGACGACACGGTGGGTGACATGAGCGTGGGGGACAAGGTCTTCCACTCGCTCTTCGCCTCCGTGATGATGCGCTCGGGAGGATTCGCGCTCACCGACACCGGTGCATCGCACCCGGCCACTCTTCTCGCCACGGACGCCTTGATGTTCGTCGGCGGAGGCTCGGCCTCGACGGCCGGCGGTATCAAGGTCGCGACGATCGCCGTGCTCTTCCTGGCGATCATCGCGGAGGCGCGAGGCGACCGTCACGTCCGTGTCGCGAACCGGACGATCCCGGACGGAACGCTCCGTCTCGCCATCAGCGTGACGTTCCTCGGGGCGACCCTTGTTCTCACGGCGACCGCGCTCCTCATGCTCGTGACGGACACGCCGCTCGACCGCATCCTCTTCGAGGTGATCTCGGCCTTCGCCACCTGCGGTCTGTCCGTCGGGCTCAGCGAGGAGCTGCCGCCGTTCGGCAAGTACGTCCTGAGCGCATTGATGGTCGCCGGCCGTATCGGACCGGCCGGCCTCGCCGCCGCACTGGCAGTGCGACAGCGGAACCTGCTCTACGACGTGCCGGAGGAACGTCCGATCATCGGCTGAGCGGTCGTCTCGGCGTCAGAGACTGCGTTCGAGCAGCGCCTCGCCGATCGATTGGTCCACCACGTCGGAGAGGTGGAGGACTTCGCCCGTCGTGATCGGCGGTCGAGCGTCCGCCATGGCGACGAGACGTTCCGCCACGATCACGTCGTCCGACGGCACCGGCACCATGAGCGCGTTCACGACGAGATCGGCGCCGAACGACGTCGCCGCGCGCAGCACCGCCTGGCGCAACAACGACTCGGTCTTCTGACGGAGCCGCTTCTCCACGTGCCCCTGGCCGTCGTACGTGACGAGAACCAGCGTGGAACGCGGTCGCGACGGCCCCTCGACGAGACCCGTGAGGATCGAACCGATCACGTCAGCTCCACCACGGCAACGCGGGTCGTCGGAGGTCAGGTGGATCTGGGCGACGACAAGGGTCATCGCGCAGTCGCGGACCCGACCGGCTTCGTCGATGGTCTCCGCTCGGACGATGTGCACGTCGTGTTTCGCGAGGACGACGGCGAGCGTCGGCGGGAGGCCCTCGTGAACGACCACGAGCGAGGGGGAGGGGGAGGGGGGATGCATAGCGCTGCCTTCCGTCGGAAAGAGCGACCGTCCTCGATCGCCCGCCGACCAGACTTCCCGGCACACCGCGGGGAACGATACCCCGGATGCGCACCGGATTCCAGGACATCCGGTCGTGTCCGGTCGCTCGCGAAGAAGCGTGACGGCAGGACACGACCGTTCCGTCGCAACCCGACGCCGGGAGGCACGCGAGGCCGGTCGCGTCGACCTCACCCCGCCGCGCGGCGGATGTGCTCGGCGATCGTCTCCTCGACCTCCGGGGTCAGAGTGATGAGCGCGAACGACGTGACCCACAGGTCGCCGTCGTCCAGCCGGGCCGCCTCCTCGAAGCCGAGCGTCGCGTAGCGCGTCGTGAACTTCGAGGCGGCCTTGAAGAAGACGACGACCTTGCCGTCGGCGTCGGTGTACGCGGGAAAGCCGAACCAGGTCTTCGGCACGAGCTGCGGAGCGACCTCCGAGACGATCCGGTCGATGCCCTCGGCGAGGGCGCGGTCGTCGTCCGGCATCGCCTCGATCGCCTCGCGCACGGCCTTCGCTCCGGCCTCGCGCGTCTTGCCGGCCTTGGCCTCGGCGCGCAGCTCGGCGGCGCGCTGCTTGACGGCCTCGCGTTCCTCGGCGGACAGACCTGCGGTCTTCTCGGCCATGTCGTTCTCCTTCTCCGGTGGTGGGACGGCCGATGTGGGCCTGACCCTCACGGTACGACCGATCGGCCGGGTCTGCTTCTCCGATCCTGACCGATGAGGTGCCAGCACACCGCGAGGCCGACCGGCGCCCCGTTGCAGGCGTCCGCGAGCGGATGGCACGCTGAGGGTCCGAACGGACGGAGACTGATGGACACCGACGTGATCGTGATCGGCGCGGGACTCGCCGGGCTGCAGTGCGCACGGCACCTGGAGCGGGAGGGTCGCCGGGTGATTGTGCTCGAGGCGAGCGACGCCGTCGGCGGTCGGATCCGGACGGACACGGTGGAAGGCTTCCAGGTGGACCGGGGCTTCCAGGTGCTCAACCCGGCCTACCCGGCTCTGAAGGACGGCATCGACGTCGACGCGCTCGACCTGCAGTCGTTCGGGGTCGGCGTGGTCGTCCGCGACGGCGATACGACGGATACGCTCGCGCACCCGCTCCGCCACCCGGAGCACCTGTTGTCCACGCTCCGCAGCCGGCACACGCCGCCGGCCGACCTGATCGCTCTCGCCCGCTGGATCGGACCGACGCTCCTCCGGACGAAGCGGCCGGCGCGCACCGCGACGGACGAGACGCTGCGTACGTCGCTCGACGCAGCGGGATTCACGGGGAGGCTCCGCCGCGACGTGCTCGACACGTTCCTCGCCGGCGTCCTCTCGGACAGCACCGGTGGGAACTCCGCCCGCTACGTGCGGCAGCTGGTCCGCTACTTCGCGCTCGGGGCACCCGGGCTCCCGAGTGCGGGGATGCGGGCGCTCCCCGAACAGCTCGCCGGCACCCTGTCCGAGCCGGTCCGGCTCGGCGCCGCTGCGCGGCAGGTACGCGAGACACCCGATGGCGTCGAGGTGGCGACGGATGACGGCGTGCTGCGTGCGCGGGCGGTCGTCGTCGCCGTCGGACCGCAGGATGTGGCGGGCCTCGTGGATGTCGCCGTTCCCGCGACCCATGCGCTGACGACGTGGTGGTTCCGCGCCCCGAGTCGCCCGGCCGGCGGGCGCTTCCTCACGATCGATGCGTCGCGCGCCGGTGGCGGCCCGGCCGGGCCGATCTGGAACACGGCCGTGATCTCCGACGTCGCACCGACCTACGCGCCCGCCGGCGAGCACCTCGTGCAGGCGACCACGCTGCTCGACCGCCCGGACGGCCTCGCGAACGAGTCGGAGATCCGCCGCGACCTCGAGCGCCTCTACCGGACGTCGACCAGGGACTGGGACGTCCTCGCCCACCACGTCGTTCCACACACCCTTCCCTCCCAGCCGCCGCCCTTGACCGACCGCGGGCCCGCCTGGGTGGGGGAGCGCACCACCGTGGCGGGAGACCACCGGGAGAGCGGATCCATCCAGGGGGCCCTCGTCTCAGGTGCCCGCGCGGCGGGTGCGGTGCTGTCGCGACTCGGGTGACCGCGCAACCCGGCTGGTCTGCGATGGTCCCCGACCTATCGTGAGGGCATGAGTTCCGGCCCCTCCTTGAGACTCGTGTTGCCGCACCAGCTCTTCGACGTCCACCTCGAGGCTCCAGACGACACCGTGTTCGTGCTCATCGAGCACGATCTGCTCTTCCGCCAGTACCGCTTCCACGCGCAGAAGCTCGTCCTGCACCGGGCATCGATGGATCGCTTCGCTCTCCGCCTCCGTCAGCGCGGATTCGACGTCGAGCACCTCCGCAGCGAGGCGGACCGGGGATCGAACCGGCAGCTGGCGGACCTCGTCCGGAAGCTCGACCCCGCGCTCGTGACCTGGTTCGACGTGGTCGACGACTGGCTCGAGCGCGACCTGCTCGCGGCGCTCGCCGAGGGTGGCTACCGGATGCAGCGCAGCGACGTCATGGAGACGCCCAACTTCCTCACCGACCGCGAGGACATCGACGACTGGTTCGCCCGCAACGACGCGCGCATGCAGAACTTCTACGTGTGGCAGAGGAAGCGCCTCGACGTGCTCCTCGACCACGGGAAACCCGTCGGCGGGAAGTGGTCGTTCGACGCGGACAATCGGAAGAAGCTGCCGAAGGGTTACCGGCCGCCGACCGTCGAGCGGTTCGCCGATCACCCCGTGTTCCGCGAGTCGGGGACCCTGGACATCGGTGGTTCCGACCGCGAGGTCGCCGACGAGGTCTCCGCAGCGATCACCTGGGTCGCCGCCGAGTTCCCGGACAACCCGGGCGACCCGCATCTGTTCGCCTGGCCGACGACGGCGGACGAGGCTCGCGAGCACCTCCGCGAGTTCGTCCGCGAGCGGTTGGACGACTTCGGTCCATACGAGGACGCGATCTCGGCGACGCACCCCTTCATCAACCACGGGTTGCTCACGGGGCCCCTCAATATCGGTCTGCTCGACCCGCGGGAGATCCTCGACGCGGTCCTCGAGGGCGCGCACGAGGACACCCCGCTCGCCTCGCTGGAGGGGTTCGTCCGGCAGATCATCGGCTGGCGCGAATACATGCGGGCGACGTACCGCACGCAGGGTCGCCGGATGCGCACGTCCAACGTGCTCGGCCACGAGCGGACCCTCGACCCCGGCTGGTGGGACGCGACCACCGGACTCGCGCCCGTCGATCTCGTCGTCTCCCGCGTGCTCGACACCGGCTACGCCCACCACATCGAGCGCCTGATGGTGCTCGGCAACGCGATGTGCCTGCTGCGCATCCACCCCGACGCGGTCTACGAGTGGTTCATGGAGCTCTTCATCGACGCGTACGACTGGGTCATGGTGCCGAACGTCTACGCCATGAGCCAGTTCGCGGCCGGTGATCGGATCACGACCAAGCCCTACGTGTCGGGCAGCAACTACCTCCGGAAGATGTCGGACCTCCCGACGGGCGGGTGGGTACCCGACTGGGACGCTCTGTACTGGGCCTTCATCGAGGACCACCGCCCGGTGTTCGCATCCAACCCGCGCAGCACCATGGTGGTCTCGCTGCTCGACAGGATGGACGCGGAGAAGCGCGACGAGCACCGTCGGCGGGCCGACGTGCTCCTCGGTCGGTCGTGAGCACCTGCGCACCTGAGCACCGGGGCGAATGAGAGGATGACGACATGAAGGCCAAACTGATCAACTCCCGCGGGATCACCGTCGCGGTCGTCGAGGACGACGGACCCGAGATCGTCTACGAGGGCGTCACGTACCGTGCAATCGACGCCGGGCATGAGGACGGCGGGGCGACTCCGGGCGACGCCGCCGACCCGTCGTTCTACGAGGTCACGGACGCGTAAGTGGTGTGGTGACAGCGGAGACGGACACTCCCGTCTCCGCCCATCATGTCTCCGCCCATCACGTCTCCGCCCATAACGTCTCTGCGCGTCAACGGGGGGTGCCGGTCGCCGAGTCCCGCCTACGCTCGTGACGCGCCGATCTCTCCGTCGGTCCCGATCCGACGAAGGAATCCCCATGTTCATGCGACTCGCCCTGCCCTTCCTCCTGAACTTCGCCCGACGGCTGTTCGGCGACCAGAAGCAGACGAAGAAGGGCCGCTCGTCGAGGTCCACCCGCTCGAAGCGGTCGTCGCGTCGGGGCTCGCGCCGCCGCTGACGTCCGCGCTGCCGCTGACATGCAGAACCGCCGGGGCACCAGGTCGATCCTGGTGCCCCGGCGGTCACTGCGGCAGCCGTGCGTGCTCCGATCAGCCGATCGGGGTGGGGTTCGTCGGGTTCGGCGGCACGGGGAGCGAACCGTTGATGCGGTTCTGCGCCTGGCATTTGCTGGTGCAGTTCGTCGCACCGGCCGACAGCTCGATGGCGTCCTCGCCGAGAACACCGCCGAGGCGTCCGCCGGGCTCGACGATCCACTTCGTGACGGTTCCGCTCTGGAACGTCTTCGTCGCGACCTGAGGGCTGTCCTTGCCGAGGAGCATCTGGTGCGCGTTCGCACCCGAAGCGACCGCGTCGACTCCGTTGCCGAAGTTGATCTTGCCGGTGAACTCGTTCACGAAGTAGAACAGGCCGGAACCCAGGGTGTGGACGAGTTCGATGGGGCCGGCGAACTCCGGCTCCATCTGGAAGATGCCGCCCTGCGCGCCGTCCTTCGCCTGGATCTTGAGCTTGCCGGCCGAGGTCGTGAAGATCGCCACGACGCTGTCGTCCTTCACCTCGAGCTTCGACAGTCGGACACCGGAGCGCTGGGCGGCGGTGAGAGTGGGCACCTTCGATGCGAAGACGACCGTGGGCGATGTCACCATCCGCTGCGTGTCAGGCGCCCCCGTGAGCGTGTAGTCGTAGACGCCGAGCGTCGCGGGGTCGATCGTGAAGCGGTTGTTCCGCCCGGACACCGTGATGCGACCGGAGACGGCGATGTTCTGGACCTTGACGTCCTTCCCCGCCGCCGGGTTGTAGGTCACGCCGTTCACGGTCACGGCGTAGTCGCCGCCGGCCGAGGTGGTCTTCGCCTGGGCGGCACCGCCGCCGAGGATGATGCCGGATGCCACGACGAACGCCGCGGTGACGACCACTGCGCGACGGGCGATGGAGATGCTGCTCATGATGGCCTCGATTCGTTGGGGTGAGCAGGACCCACTCTCCTGAGCGGCCGGCGGGCCGGACAATCCGACGTTGGTACTACGACCATCGATCACTGGTGGACGTGGCCTCCTCCCGGCGATGCTCGGAGGAGACCACCCGGAGCGACGTTTGGAGACGACGACCTCGCGGTCCACAATGAGCGAAAGGAACACATCATGAAGAATCGGATCCTCCTCGGCGCTGGAGCCCTCGTCGTCGTCGCCGTCCCCGCCGTGCTGGGTCTATGGGGCAACGCCTCCTTCGCCGAATCGGTGCCGGTCCGGGTGCCGACGCAAGCGGTGACGTCGACACCCTCCCCATCCGAGTCGGCGGACGACCGCGGCGGCGACGTGTCGCGCGACGACCGCACCGAGCCGGGTGACGACCGCGACGTCCAGGGTGGGACGTCGCCATCGACATCGCCCTCGCCGAGCCCGTCGGCGGATGACCATGGCGGCGACGACAACGGGACAGACGACAACGGGACCGGCGACAACGGGACCGACGACGTCGGCGACGATCACGGCGGCAGCAGCGGCAGTGATGACAGCGGCAGTGATGACAGCGGCAGTGATGACAGCGGCGGCGACGAGCACGGTGGCAGCGGGACCGACGACAGTGGCCACGGCGGCGACGACCGCTCCGGCGGCGGAGAGGACGACTGAGTGACGGCGGGCCGCACGGAGTCGGGCGTCGACGAGATCCCCTGGATCACGCTCGTCGACGCGGGTGACCGCGACGCTGAGGCGTCGCGGTCGCCTCGTGCGCGCTCCATCGTCATCCGCCTCGCGGCGGGCTTCGTCGTCGTGCTCGTCGTCGTGGCCCTCTTCGCCACGGTCGCCGCTCAGTGGCTCGCCGAACGGGAGGCGGTCAACGATGCCGCCAACGTCACCGACGTCCTGGCGGAGGCCGTCGTCCAGCCGGCCCTCACATCGGCCCTCGTCGACGCCGACACCGACGCCATCGCCGCGTTCGACGAGGTCGCTCGAGATCAGCTCCTCGGTGCCGGGGTGGTGCGTGTGAAGATCTGGAGCGCCGACGGACTCGTCCTCTATGCGGATGAACCGCAACTCATCGGGCGCACGTTCGACCTCGACGATGCGCAGGAGGAGGCGCTCACCACCGCGACGACGCGGGCGGCGGTCTCCGACCTCTCCGAAGAGGAGAACGAGTTCGAGTCGGGGTCGCGGCTCCTCGAGGTCTACCGCCCGGTGTGGGCGCCGGACGGTCGTGAGCTCCTCTTCGAGGTGTACCTGCCGTACGAACCGGTCGCCGCTCGTTCCGCGGATCTCTGGCGCGGTTTCGCCGGCGTCACGACGAGCAGTCTGCTCCTCCTCGTCGTGGCCACGGCCCCGATCGTCTGGGGGTTGCTCGGCCGGCTCCGCCGCGAGGAGCGACGCCGCGCCGATCTCCTCCAGCACGCGGTGGACGCCTCGGACGCCGAGCGTCGCCGGATCGCGGGGACGCTGCACGACGGTCCCGTCCAGGAGCTCGTCGCCACGAGCCTTGCTGCGGAGAGCGCGGCCGACGCGGCAGCTCGCACCGGCGACGGCGGATCGGCCGAGCACATGCGCACCGTCGCGGCCTCGGTCCGCGGCAACGTCCGCGCGCTGCGGTCACTGCTCATGGACATCTACCCGCCCAGTCTCAGCGCGGCCGGACTCGGCCACGCCCTCCACGATCTCGCCGCGACGGCGCGTGCTCGTGGAGTGACGGTGGAACTCGATCTGCCGGCATCCCTCGACGACCTCGCCGCGAGCGACGAGCAGCTGCTCTACCGCGTGGCGCAGGAGGCGCTCCGCAACACCGTGACGCACGCGGCTCCGTGTACCTCACTGATCCGAGTGCGTCGCGAGGACGCCGACATCGTCCTCGAGATCGCGGACGACGGCCCGGGCTTCGATCCGAGCATCCTCCGGGAGGCACCCACGGGTGGCCACCTCGGGACCCGCGTCATCGTCGACCTGGCAGCCCACGCCGGAGCCGAGTTGTCCGTGGCCTCCGCGCCCGGGTTCGGCACGCGGTGGCGGCTCCGCCTCGCAGCCGACCGCCGTCGGACGGACGGCGTACCGACGTCGGACGTGCGATGATCCGGGTGATCGCGGCGTCGAGCCGTGTTCGGACAGGAAGGGACTCACTGCCGTGGAGTGGGAAGGAGGTCGACCGATGATCCGGGTGATCGTCGTCGACGACCATGCGATGGTGCGCGAGGGACTCGTCTCCGTGCTCGGCGCGGACGGAGACGTCGAGGTCGTCGGGTCGGCGAGCAACGGCGCCGACGCGCTCGAGCTCGTCCACGAGACACGGCCGGCGGTCGTCGTCATGGACCTGTCGATGCCCGTGATGGACGGGGTGGAGGCCACACGCCTGATCTGCGCCCAGCACCCCGACTCGCGCGTGCTCGTTCTCACCTCGTTCTCCGATCGGGACCGGGTGAGCCGCGCGGTCGCCGCCGGCGCCGCCGGGTACCAGCTCAAGGACGCGGAACCCGCCGACCTCCGCGCGGCCGTCCGCGCCGTCGCCGCGGGGCACGCTCCCCTCGACCCGCGCGTGGCCGGCGTCCTCCTCCCCACGCGGGCGGCGGCCGGTCCGTTGAGCACGCGGGAACGCGAGGTCGTCGCCCTCGTGGCCACGGGCCTCGCGAACAAGCAGATCGCGACGGCCCTCGGCATCACCGAACGCACGGTCAAGGCCCACCTCGGCAGCATCTTCCGCCAACTCGGCGTGGCCGACCGCACGAGCGCGGCTCTGTGGGCACGCGACAATCTTCGCGGAGAGGAGCACACGGATGCCGGTTGACCTGCGCCTCGAGGGTTCCGTGGTGCGAGACATCCCGTCGTTCTACGACGAGGTGAACAGGGTGTTCATGGCGGGGGAGTCCTGGCGTCTCGGCCAGAGTCTCGATGCTCTGAACGACATGTTGTACGGCGGCTACGGGGCGCTGCGAGGACGATCGGGGGCGCGCATCGTGTGGGCCGATCACGAGGTGAGCAGACTGGGTCTCGGTCGTGAGACGACGATCGCCTACTACACGGCGAAGCTCGCGCGGCCCGACGCCTTCAACGCCGATGCCGCGCGGACGGCGCTCGCCGATCTGCGGGAGGGTGCGGGTCGTACCTACTTCGATATCGTGCTCGAGATCTTCGCGGACCACCCCGAACTGCACCTCGATCTCGCGTAAGGCCTCGAGAAAAGCGGACTGAGTCCGCCGACACCCGCTTAGGTGACTGGTAAAACCCTGATTCACCCCGCATTCTTGAATCCATGACTCATTCCGAGCCACTCGCCACCCCCCACCTCTCTCGCCGGAACATCGTTCTGGGCGCGAGCGCTCTGGCGGCGTCGGCGCTCCTGGCCGATATCTTCGGGCCGTTCCCCAGCGCGCCCGCGCGCGCAGCGGAACCGGAGTGGTACTTCCCCTTCATGACCCGCTACTCGATCCGCAGCGACTTCGGTCCTCGCGCATCGCCGTGCGCGGGCTGCAGCTCCTTCCACCGCGGTCTCGACTACTCACCCGGACGCAACACCCAGATATACGCGGCCGCTGCCGGCACGATCGTGTGGCGGCGGGACGACCTCAACTACGGACAGTTCGAGGCGAACAGCTTCGGCAATTGCCTCACGATCGACCACGGCGACGGATTCCAGACCGTTTACGCGCACCTGGAACGGGGCACGCTCGCCCCGCTCGGCGAGATCGCTGCCGGGGCACCGATCGCCCGCGTCGGCCACAACGGTTCCTCGACCGGGCCGCACCTCCACATCGAGGTCCGCCAGAACGGCGTCAGCATCGACCCGGAACCCAAGATCCAGCTCGCCCCGCTCGCTTCAGCTGTACCGGAACAGAGTGACCTCGAAAGGCTCGACATGATGATGATCACCTGCAACGCGGCGTACAAGAACGTCACGAAGCACTACACGGCCATCGTGGGCTTCAAGAGCCTGCACCACCTCACCGCCCTCGAGCGGGACAGCCTCATCAAGCACGGCAAGATGACGCAGCGCACGATGACGCCCGCGGAGTTCGAGGCGATCCTCACCGCGCTGCAGATCCCGATCACTGCGGCCGTCGCCGGTGCGAACTACGACGGCGGGAAGTAGCCGGATCGTCCCGTCGGGCTGAGCGACTCGTGCGGTCTGCTCACGTGCGGATCTCGGCACACCGCCTAGCGTGGTGGGATGACGACTCCCTTCTCCTCGCTCGAGGACTACATCGCTCTTCCCCGGGTCGAGTCCCTCGCCCTCTCGCCGGACGGCCGGAAGGCCGTTCTCACCGTTGCGACGCTGTCCACCGATCGCACCTCCTTCGACCGTGCGCTGTGGGAGATCGAGGCGGACGGCGAGGGAGTGCCGCGCCGTCTGACACGTTCCGCGAAAGGCGAGAGCGGGGCCGCATTCACAGGGTCGGGTGACGTGCTCTTCGTGTCGGGCCGCGCTGACGCCTCCGCCGCGGAGGCACCGGATGCACCGCAGCTGTGGCTGCTCCCGTCACGCGGAGGGGAAGCCCGGTGCCTGACGAGGCTCGCCGGCGGCGTCTCGTCGATCGCCGCGACGGCTCTCGACGGTGAGACCGTCGTGATCTCGGCCGATCTGCTGCCTTCGTCCCGCTCCATCGAGGAGGACGCCGCCGCGCGGAAGCGGCGGACCGACGCCTCCATCACGGCGGTGTTCCACGAAAGCTATCCCGTCCGGTACTGGGACCACGACCTGGGACCGGGCGTTCCCCATCTGCTCGCCCTCGAGACGCCTGGTGGCGACGAGCTGCCGGAAGTACGCGACTCGGTGGAGACCGGCCGATCCGCGGACGAGAGCCGCGGGGTGTACCCCTCGCACCTCACCAGCCCACGTGACCTGACTCCCACGCCCCGACGGTCGGCCGACACCGCCGGCCAGGCTCTGACGCCCGACGGCCGAACACTCATCGCCTCTCTCCGCGTCGCCGAGAAGCGGTCGGGCCGCTTCGTCCTCGTGGCCATCGACGTCGCGAGCGGGGAGCGCACGTCGCTCTTCGACGAACCCGGTGTCCACGTCGAGTCGCCGGTCATCAGCCGCGACGGAAGGCGGCTCGCCTTCCTCCGCGCACCGTTCCACACCGCTGACGCTCCCGCGGACCAGGAGATCTGGGTCGCCGACATCGACGGAGGCGACGCGCGCCGCATCGCGACGGACTGGGATCGGTGGCCCTCGTCCCTCGTCTTCGACCGGGACGGCACGAACATCATCGCGACCGCCGACCACGACGGACGCGGCCCCATCTTCCGCCTGCCGCTCGACGGCTCCGCTCCGGAGCAGCTCACGACGGACGACTTCGCGTACACCCACGTCGCCGTCGACGCGTCGTCCGGTGACCTCGTCGCGCTGCGCTCCTCCTGGACCCGCCCGCCACACCCCGTCCGCGTCCGCGCCGATGGCGAGGTGTTCCTCCTCGCGACGCCCGCTGGCGCTCCGGCACCGCTGGGTTCCATCACCGAGGTCGCGACGACCGCGGACGACGGAGCGCGCGTCCGTGGATGGCTCCTCCTCCCCGACGGGGCGTCGGCGGAGACGCCGGCACCGCTTCTCCTGTGGATCCACGGGGGACCCCTCAACAGCTGGAACGCGTGGAGCTGGCGGTGGAACCCGCAGCTCGCCCTCGCCAAGGGCTACGCCGTCCTGCTGCCGGACCCGGCCCTGTCCACCGGCTACGGCCTCGACTTCATCGCGCGCGGGTGGAACGCGTGGGGAGCCGCGCCGTACACGGATCTCCTGGCGATCACAGACGAGGCCGTGCGACGCGACGACATCGACGAGGACCGGACGGCCGCGATGGGCGGGTCGTTCGGTGGCTACATGGCCAACTGGGTGGCGGGTCACACCGACCGCTTCCGCGCCATCGTGAGCCATGCGAGCCTCTGGGCGCTCGACCAGTTCATCGGAACCACCGACAACTCCGAGTTCTGGCAGACCGTCTTCACACCCAGAGGGCTGACGGAGAACTCGCCTCATCACTTCGTGCGCGACATCGTGACACCCCTGCTCGTCGTCCACGGAGACCGTGACTATCGTGTCCCCGTCGGGGAGAGCCTGCGGTTGTGGTCGGAGCTCGCCGAACACCACGCCGACGACGACGGCACGACGCCGCACCGGTTCCTCCTCTTCCCCGACGAGAATCACTGGGTTCTGAAGCCACAGCATGCTGTCGTCTGGTACGAGACGGTATTCGCCTTCCTCGACCAGCACGTCCACGATCGCGCCTGGAGCAGACCGGCGCAGCTCGGTTGACCGGCATCGAACACGGGGGCATGGGAGGATCGAGACATGACGATCGCGCACCCGCCCGCCCTCTCGTGAACACGTCCGGAGCCGCGGCGACGGCATCGCGTGGGTCGGCCACACGGCGGTGGACCGCCGTCGTCGTGGTCTCGGCGATGGCGGTCGTGCTGCTCGCCTCCGTGGCTCGCGCCCTCATGACGGAGCCGCTCGGTGGCAACGATGAGACGGCTCATCTCGATTACGCCTACCAGGTGTGGCTCGGCCGGCTCCCGGTCTTCGAGGACGGAGTGGTCCTCACTCCCGGCTTCGGATCGTCACCGCCCGTTCAATGGGTCGCGCAGCACCCACCGCTTTTCTACGTCCTGCTGGCGCCGATCGTGGGGCCGCTCGTCGACGGGCAGCACATGTTCGCCGCGGTGATCGCCGCCCGTTTCGCGAACGCCCTCGTGGCGGCCGCGACCGTCCTCGCCGTGTGGTGGGCCGTCCGCCAATGCTGGCCGGACGCTCGACGCCTCGCCGCCGCCGCAGCGGTCGTGACGTCGCTCACCGGGATGATCATCCTCGTCGGCGGCGCCGTCTACAACGATCTCCTCGCCAGCACGTTCTCCGCTCTCGCCCTCGGATTGGCTGCTCGGATGCTTCGCGGGGGAATCAGCTGGGGCACTGCGGCGGCGGCCGTCCTCGTGGCGGTCGGCGGGATGTCGACGCGCCTCTCGCTCGCCGTCTTCGTCGGTGTGATGGTGGTCGCCGCCCTCCTGTCCGCTCGGCGCGGAGAGTCGACGCCTCGTGCATGGGCGATGAGGATCGGCACCGCGTTCGCTCTCGTCGTCGCACCCGTCGCCGCCATCGGGTGGTTCTATCTCCGCAACGTCCGTCTCACGGGTGGGATCACCGGCGGCCACCCCGACTGGGCCGCTGAGAACCTCGGGCGCGTCGACCGTTCCGCCGTGGAGGTCGTGAGCGACACGCGATTCTGGTCCGGTCTCTTCTCGATCTTCCGGATCGATTCGCCGGCCGACGGCTACGCGCCCTGGCTCCTCCTCCTCATCCCGATCGGTTCTGCCGTCGTCGCGGCGATCGTCTGGGCGGTTCGCGGGCGGAGGAGTCCGGTGTCTCGCGCATCGGTCCTGGTCGGGGTGATGGTCGTCGGGGTGACGGTCGTCGTCGTCGCGATGCAGATCAGCTACGTCACGACGGGAGGAGCGGCGAACACGCGGTATGCGTTACCGCTCATCGCGCTGCTCGCGGCGGCCGTCGCCGTCGGGCTCACGGCGTGGAGGCGGCTCGCCCCTGTCCTCCTCAGCCTCTGGGCCGTCGGCGCCGCCGCGACGTACACGGCCTCGTTCTCCGTTCCCCTGCCGATCACGACATCCCCGTGGGCCGAGGGGATGAAGTGGGCGGCATACGCCCTGTCGCTCGCGGCTCTCGCCGTGTGCCTCGTCGGTTTCGCGCGGCTGAGCGCCCGTCGCGACGCAGAGGTGTCGACGGTCGCATGACCGTCCACCTGCACCTCGAAACCGTGCTGCCCGTGGGCGCCGACACGGCCTTCGATCTCGCACGCGATCTCGACGCGCACCTCGACTCGATGCGCTCATCCGGCGAACGGATCGTCGGCGGCCGCGGCGGCGGGCGCATCGAGGAGGGCGAGCACGTCGCCTGGCGGGCTCGACACCTCGGACTGCCCTTCACCCTCGTGTCGCGCATCACGGAGTTCGAGAGACCGACCATCTTCGTCGACGAGGAGATCGCCGGACCATTCCGACGGTTGCGGCACGAGCATCGCTTCTCCGCCCATGGTGACGGTTGCCTCATGACCGACGACATCGTGTTCGACGCGCCGTTCGGGTTCGTGGGCCGAATCTCCGAGAGGCTCGTCCTGGAGCACTACATGCGCGAGCTCATCGTCTCGCGCAACCGGCATCTCGTGATCGCGGCTCGACGGATCGCTGCGGACGTCACAGACCCTCGGTGAGGGCGGCCGCGAGACGCGGGTCGAGACCGGGCATCTCCTCGACGGATGCCCCGAGCGCCGCGATCGCCCGGCTGTAGTAGTTCCGTGCGGCCGCAGCGAGGGCGATGTCGACGATCTCGCGGTCGGAGAAGCCGTGCCGCCGGAGCGTCTCACCATCGGCGTCGGTCATGCCGGCTGCGTCGCGGCTGACCTTCTCGGCGAAGTCCATCATCGCCACCTCCGCATCGGTGAGGCCGGCATCCCGGTGATCCCGAGCGATCCGTTCCAGCTGTCCGGCCTCGAAGAGCGACAGTGATCTCCGCCCGTGGGCGAGACGGCACAGCGCCGAACCGGCCCCCTTGGCCGCGGCGAGCGTCACGAGTTCGTAGCGCCGGAGGCCCAGGGGCCGCGCGACAGCACGGGCCAGGTCCTCCCACGCCGCGAAGGCATCCAGGTTCATCGCCATGAGTCTCGTGTGCTCGGCCACGTACCCGAGGTCGTCCCGATCGGAGGCGTAGATCTCGGCGGTCGTGCCGCTGACCTCGTCGTCCGTCGGCGTCGTGATGATGGTCATGGCTGCACCGCCCGTCGCTCGTGATGAGGTCATGCTGCCACCAT
This sequence comes from Labedella gwakjiensis, assembly GCF_003014675.1. Lineage (NCBI taxonomy): Bacteria > Bacillati > Actinomycetota > Actinomycetes > Micrococcales > Microbacteriaceae > Labedella > Labedella gwakjiensis. The sequence continues at coordinate 3,791,159 of NZ_PYAU01000001.1, read as the reverse complement.
CCCGGCGCGCCGGGAAGAGCCGAACGGGAGCGACGGTCGGCCTCACAGGAAGCGCAGCGACTGCCCGTGGTGACCGGTGAGGGCGAGGGGGCGACCATCGCGACGGAGGACGAAGTGTCCGCGCGGGTCGACCCCGGCCGGCAACGGTGCGGTCAGCTCGGCGAGGGCTGAGTCGCTCTCGTTCGCGAGCCACACCGCGGGCAGTGAACGAACGACGTCGACGAAGGCGCCGCGCCGCTCCGGCGTCAGATAGAGGAGCACGGCGCTGTGGATGACCACGAGCGTCGCGTCGTCCGGCGCTGAGGCTGCGAGGGCGGGAAGCTCGTCGACGAGGTCCCCGCGGACGACGAGGGGCGGGTCCGACCGGACGACCGCTGCGGCGGCCTCGATCCGCTCGACGCGACCCTCCTGCCCCGGCCAGACGAGGGTCTGGAGCCAGCGCACCTGCTCGGGGTCGTCGACGTCGATGGGGTTCAGGTCGACTCCCGCGCGCCAGACCACGTCGGGGAGGCGCGTCGGTAGCGGCGTCGGACCGGAGACGGCGCAATCGATCACGACGGGGGAGCCGTCGTGGCCGCGCGAGACGGGAGGACTGAGCTCGGCGACCGTGTCCCCGACCTGGTACCGGTACGCGTATCGGTCGGGATAGAGGCAGAATCCCGCCGACATCCCCACTTCGATGAGGGCGATCGGTCCATCGATGGAGGCGAGTTCCGGGAGGAGGGTCGCGCACCGGGCGGCCTCGTTGGTCTGCGTGGATCGCGCGAGGATCGTGGGGACGATCTTCTCCCAGTGCTGGAGCATCCAGTCTCCGGCGGCGGGGAAGGGATCGAGCGGGCACCCCTCCCAGCGTGCCGACGCGAAGACGAGGTTCGCCTGGCGCTTGATCCGAGGCAGCGCGGCGATCCGTTCGAGGAGCGGGGGAGAGGAGGCGACTCCGCGCGCCCAGTCGGCGAAGAGCGGGGAGACGGGGTCCGCCTCGTTCTCGGCGAAGCGACGGTAGTGGTCGGCGACGACGGCACGTGCGTCGTCGGTGTTGTCATCGGACACGAACGGCCTCCTCGTCCCTGGTGGACGACTCAACGTTACGCCGGAGCGCGAGATCCGCCTCAGGAGCGGATCGAACGCAGAGCCGCGACGGAGTGCGCCACGGACTCCGCGACGCCCGCGAGTTCGGCCGGGGTCGTGCCGTGCACCCAGGTGAAGCGGACGGCGGAACGGGCCACGTCATCGGCGAGGCCCATCGCGAGAAGGACGTGGGAGGTCTCCGTGCGCCCGGCCGCGCACGCCGAGCCGCTCGAGGACAGGACCCCTCGCCGCTCGAGCTCGAGCAGGATCGTCTCGCCGTTGACGCCGGGGAACACGAAAGAGGCGTTGCGCGGCAGCCGCTCCGTCGTGTGACCGGTGAGGACCGCGGTCGGGACGGCCGAGCGGACGGCCGAGACGAACGCATCGCGTTCCACAGCGGCCGAGACCGCCGATGTCTGCTCCGCCTCGGCGAACTCGAGCGCCGTCGCGAGGGCGACGGCTCCTGCCACCGACTCGGTACCGGAGCGGCGCCCGCGCTCCTGACCGCCGCCGTGGACGAGCGGTTCGATCTCGTGGCGTCCACCCAGGACGAGGGCGCCCGTGCCCTTCGGAGCCCCGAGCTTGTGGCCGGAGAACGTCAGCGCGTCGACGCCCAGTTCGCCGATCCGCGTGTCGAGCTGGCCGACGGACTGGACGGCATCCGTGTGTACGAGGGCACCCACGGCGTGGGCGCGCTCCGCGATCTCCCAGACGGGCTGGACCGTGCCGACCTCGTTGTTGGCGTGCATCACGCTCACGAGGGTGGTGTCGGGACGGAGAAGGGAGGCGACAGCCTCGGGGTCCACGCGCCCGTCGTGGTCGACGGGCGCGATCGACACCTCGAATCCGTGGAGCCGGGCGAGATAGTCGGCCGAGCGCAGGACCGCCTCATGCTCGATCGCGCTCACGATGAGATGACGTCCGCGCGGCGTCGCGAGGGCGAGGCCCTTGACGGCGAGGTTGTCCGCCTCGGTCCCGCCGGCGGTGAAGACGACATTCGTCGCTCTGACCTCGAAGGCCCGGGCGACCCGGCGTCTGGCGTCCTCGAGTGCCGTCGCGGCGGCCTCACCGACGGCGTGCACGCTCGACGGGTTGCCGAATTCCGTCGTGAGGTACGGCCACATCGCCTGGAGGACCTCCCGCCGAACGGGAGCGGTCGCCGCCGCGTCGAGGTAGATCACGGCGTCCAGGTCTCGACGGCCTCACCGAGCGCGTCGTGAGGGGAGATGCGCACGTCCAATCCGAGATCGAGCGCCCGAGCACTGTGCGTCAACGCTCCGACCGACACGACGTCGACCCCCGTCTCGGCGATGGCGCGCACGGTCTCGAGCGATACCGTCCCGCTCGCCTCGGCGACGGCCCGCCCGTCGATGAGGGACACTCCGCGCCTGAGGTCGTCGAGGGTGAAATTGTCGAGCATCACCGTGTCGGCCCCTCCGGCGAGCACCTCCTCGATCTGGTCGAGTCGATCCACCTCGACCTCCACATGGGTCGTGTGGGGGAGTCGCGCACGCAGCGCCCGGAGAGCGCCGGAGACGGACTCGCCTCCGTTCGTGACGACGGCGAGGTGGTTGTCCTTCACCATCACGGCGTCCGAGAGGGAATAGCGATGGTTGTGCCCGCCTCCGCTCACGACGGCGTGCTTCTCGAAAGCGCGGAGACCCGGGGTGGTCTTCCGTGTGTCCGCGATGCGCGTCGAGGTCCCCCGGACGGCGTCCACGAATCGGGAGGTGAGCGTCGCCGTTCCGCTCATCCGCTGCACGAAGTTGAGCGCGACGCGCTCCGATTGGAGCACCGACCGCGCGGACCCGGCGACGCGCGCGAGCTCGTCGCCCGGGGCGAAGCGGGTGCCATCCGGCACCAGATCGGTGACCCGGACGTCGCGGTCGAGGAGCTCGAAAGCCGCTCGGAACACCTCACCACCACTGAAGGTGCCGTGCTCGCGCGACACCAGGAGCGCCTCTGCCCTGGCGGTCGGCCCGAAGAGGGCCGTGGACGTCAGGTCGCCCCACGGGGCGTCCTCCACGAGGGCCGCACGCACCGCCGATTCGATCTCGAAGCGCGTCAGCACGCGATCGCCTCCCTTCTCGCCGGTTCGACATCCGCGGCCGTCCTCTCAGCAGACGGGGACTCGCCGCGGAGGAACTGAGGACGGGCCAGTGACGGGTCGGTGTCCGGGTGATCCGCCCGGGCGTGGGCTCCACGCGATTCCCGTCGCAGCAGGGCGGCTCCCGCGACGAGCGCCGCGACGGTGACCTCGTCGCGATCTCCTCCGGAAGCGGCCGATGCCGATACGTGCTGCAGGGCTCGCTGCAATCCGCTCTCGGAGCGCACCAGCCCGACCTCGTCCCACAGCAGCTCCCCGAGGGAGAGGGGCTGCTCGTCCCGGAAGGACGTCCCCGCGATGGGAACGGCGACGCCGATCACGCTCCCATCCGCGACGGCGAAGGGCTCCCGATCGCGCGCCGACAGCGCACGCGCCACACGAGCCCCGAAGACCGCGCCTTCCATGAGGGAATTCGACGCGAGACGGTTGGCCCCGTGCACCCCGGTACGCGCGACCTCTCCGACCGCGAAGAGTCCTGGCACACTCGTGCGTCCGTCGAGGTCGGTCGCGACACCGCCCATCGTGTAGTGCGCGGCCGGGGTCACGGGGATCGGCTCGGTGTTCCAGTCGTAGCCTGCTTCGCGCGTGCGGCGAGCGATGCTCGGGAACCGTGCGTCGAGCCCCGGGCCGTCGAGCCCCTGGCCGTCGATCGCGGTGGCGTCGAGGACGACGGGTCGTCCACCCTGCCCGCGCATCTCACGGGCGATCGCGCGCGCGACGACATCGCGCGGAGCGAGTTCCGCATCCGGATGGACGGCGAGCATGAAGCGTTCGCCGCGCTCGTTGCGGAGCACGGCGCCCTCCCCGCGCACGGCCTCGGAGACGAGGAACGAACTCGACGCCGCGAGCACCGTCGGGTGGAACTGGACGAACTCGAGGTCGGCGAGCAACGCGCCCGCGCGAGCGGCTACGGCGATCCCCGATCCGGTCGCACTCCGCGGATTCGACGTGTGGGCGTAGAGACCGGCGAAACCGCCCGTCGCGAGGACCACGGCGTCGGCATCGATGCGGTTCGCGCCGGTCGGGCTCGTGAGCGAGACCCCGCGGACAGCGCCGTCACGCACGATCAGATCGATCAGTCGTGTGTACTCGAGGATGGTGTCGACGCGCGACCGTGCGGCCTCGACGAGGACCCGTTCGATCGCAGCGCCCGTCGCATCCCCGCCCGAATGCAGCACTCGGGGCGCCGAGTGCGCCGCTTCGAGGGCTCGCGCGAGGACTCCGCCCGAACGGTCGAACGGCACCCCCAGAGCGATCAGTTCGTGCAGACGATCCGGGGCCTCAGTGCAGAGCACCCGGACGGCGTCCTCGGCGCACAGCCCAGCCCCGGCGAGCAGGGTGTCGCGGATGTGCGAGTCGACCGAGTCGGCCGGAGGGGAGGCGTCGGAGTCCTCGGACAGGACACCGGCGATGCCTCCTTGCGCCCACGCCGTGTTGGCGGCGTCGATCCTGCCTCCCGTGACGAGGATCACCTCGTGATCCGCAGACGCATGGAGAGCCGTGGTGAGTCCCGCGATCCCGGAGCCGACGACGACGACGCGCATGTCAGGCGCTCGCAACGGGCGGTCGAGCGGCGAGCATGCGTTCGAGAGCGATACGTGCCGGGACGGCGACGTCGTCGCCGACGGTGATGCGGTTGACGACGCGACCGTCCACGAGCTCGTCGAGCACCCATGCGAGGTATCCCGGGTGGATGCGGTACATCGTGGAGCAGGGGCAGATCACGTCGTCGAGGCAGAAGATCGTGTGCTGGGGGTACTGCGCCGCGAGTCGCTGCACGAGGTTGATCTCGGTGCCGATCGCGAACGTCGTCCCCGCCGGGGCCGCCGCGATGGCCTTCGCGATGTAATCCGTCGATCCGCTCTCGTCCGCGGCGTCGACCACGGGCATGGGGCACTCGGGGTGCACGATCACACGCACACCGGGGTGGGCCGCGCGCGCACGATCGATCTGGTCCACCGTGAACCGACGGTGGACGGAGCAGAAGCCGTGCCAGAGGATGACTCGTGCGTCCGCGAGTGCGCTCTCGTCGTTGCCCCCGAGGGGGCGGTTGGGGTTCCAGAGCGGCATCGACTCGACGGGCACGCCCATCGCCTTGGCCGTGTTGCGTCCGAGGTGCTGGTCGGGGAAGAAGAGGACCCGCTGACCGCGTTCGAAGGCCCACTCGAGCACGGTCCGCGCGTTCGACGAGGTGCAGACGATACCGCCGTTGCGGCCGCAGAAGCCCTTGAGCGCCGCCGAGGAGTTCATGTACGTGACGGGGATGACCGGCACCCGGCCGTCGGCGTCCGGCTCCGTGCCGTACAGCGCGGCGAGTTCCTCCCAGCACTCCTCGACCTGATCGATGTCCGCCATGTCGGCCATGGAGCACCCGGCCGCGAGGTTCGGCAGGATCACGGCCTGGTCGGGGGAGGAGAGCATGTCGGCCGTCTCCGCCATGAAATGCACGCCGCAGAAGACGATGGCCTCGGCGTCCGTCCGCCCCTTCGCCGCACCGGCCAGCTGGAACGAGTCGCCGATGTAGTCGGCATACTGCACGACTTCATCGCGCTGGTAGAAGTGTCCGAGGATCACGAGGCGCTCGCCGAGGAGGTCCTTCGCGGAGCGGATGCGACGGTCGAGTTCCGCGGGCTCGGCGTCCCGGTAGAACGCCGGCAGCTGTCCTTGCCGCGGCGTCCCGGTGGGGATGACGTCTCCGAGGGACGCACCCGGGCCGTAGCCGGGCGGCTGCAGATCGAAGGTCCACGGAGCCTGGACGAGGTCCGGGCTGCAGGTCGATCCCTGAGCTGTGCCGTTCGAGATGTCGCGGATGGCGAGGTCGACGGATGCTGTCGTTGTCATGGCTGCTCCCCGATCGGGATAGGAGGTGTCGAGAGACGAGGGGTGGGTCGAGGCGAATCCGGTGTCACGGGGTACGGGGATGCGCGGGATTCGTCGGCGGCGTACCGGTAGAGCCGCGCCGGACGATGGGCGCCCGAGCGGCGTGAGTCGCCGGTTGCTTCCAGCCGACCGTGCGCATCGACCTGGCGCCGGAAGTTCGCAGGGTCGAGTCGGCGCTGGAGCACGGCTTCGTGCACCGTCCGCAGTTCGGAGAGGGTGAAGGTCTCCCCGAGGAGGGCGCGAGCGATGTCGCTGTACTCCACCTTCGTCCGCAGCCGCCACAGCGCGTAGTCGACGATCGCGTTGTGGTCGAAGGCGAGGCGGGGGAGCCGATCGGCCGGGAACCAGCGCACGTTCTGGCCCACGTGAGCGCGCTTCGCCTCGGCCCCGTCGACGAGGGCCCAGTAGACGATCGAGACCACGCGGTCCCCGGGCGAACGATCGACGTCGCCGAACGCGTAGAGCTGTTCGAGGTATCTCGGCGTGAGGCCGGTGGTCTCGGAGAGGGATCGGGCCGCGGCCTCGGCGAGACCCTCGTGGGAGGCGAGCGGACCGCCGGGAAGCGCCCATCGACCGTCGTGGGGTTCCCGGATCCGGCGCACGAGTGGCAGCCAGATCGTGGGATCCTCACTGTCTGATCCCACTCCGTCGTCGCTCCGGAGCGCGAAGATGACCGTCGACACCGCGAGGGTCACGGGGCCGGCAGGATCCTGCTCGCCGTTCGCGGCCACGGTGTCTCCTTCGGGTCGCATCGACTCTAACACCCCGCACCCACATAAGGTGCAGCAGACTATAAGAACGTCTCGTTTCGAGATCGCGGTCTCCGGGCCGATCGCCGATAGGCTGGGCGCACAATCGAACAACGGGCCGCATACGCGATGCGGGAGAGCCGGGCACGCCCGGCACCGAAGGAGCAAGCCTCCCCGCCAATCTCTCAGGTTCTGTACCGCATCGAACTGGCCACTCTGGAAAGTGGACGCTCCATCCGACCCTCGGGTCGTGGGTGTCCCGCCGACGGTGAAAGCTCCGCGATGCGCGGCGTGAAACTCTCAGGCCGATGACAGAGGGGGAGTTCCCGACCAGGCGCACAGCGCCCTCGTCGTGGGCCGGGGCGTACAGCCCCTCCTGCGGCGATCGATCCAGGAGAACTCGTGTCAGTCACCCCCGATTCTGCCCAACCACCCCGACTCAGCCCGTTGAACGACATCCACGTCGCCCTCGGCGCCGCTTTCACCGACTTCGCCGGATGGGCCATGCCCGTCAAATATTCGAGCGACCTCGCCGAGCATCACGCCGTGCGCACGGCTGCCGGGATCTTCGACATCTCCCACATGGGCGAGATCTCCGTCCGCGGGCCTGAGGCCGGCGCCTTTCTCGACGCGACGCTCGCCGGACGGCTGTCCGTCCTCCAGCTCATGCAGGCGAAGTACACGCTCCTCCTCAACGACCGCGGCGGCATCGTCGACGACCTCATCGTCTACCGCAACGGCGACGACGAATACCTCGTCGTCGCGAACGCATCGAACCGCGCTGTCGTCGCTCAGACTCTCATTGACGCGGCACCGGGCTTCGACGTCGCGGTCGACGACGTCAGCGACGGCATCGCGCTCATCGCCGTCCAGGGTCCGAACGCCCAGGCGATCGTCGAACGGACGCCCGGTCTCGAGATCGTCGACGGTCAGGCCACTCTTGCGGACGTCCGTTACTACCGGGCGACGGCCGCGACCTTCGCCGAGCGTGACGTCTTCATCGGTCGGACCGGCTACACGGGCGAGGACGGCTTCGAGTTGTACGTCGACGTGCGCGATGCCGCGGCCCTCTGGTCGGCGATCACGGTGGCGGGTGCGCCGCTCGGTCTCGTGCCGGCCGGGCTCGCGTGTCGTGACACGCTCCGCCTCGAGGCGGGTATGCCGCTCTACGGTCACGAGCTCGGCGAGGACGCCCTGCCCGTCCAGGCCGGACTCGGTCGTGTCGTCGCCCTCGCGAAGGACGGCGACTTCCGCGGACGCGCGGCGGTCGAGGCCGGACCGGTGGACGGCGCACGCCTTCTCGTCGGCCTCGCGGCCGAGGGCCGTCGCGCCGGTCGCGCCGGCTACGCCGTGCTCGACGAGAGCGGCGTAGCGGTCGGCGAGATCACGAGCGGCGCGCTCTCGCCGACCCTCGGCCACCCGATCGCCCTCGCCTACGTCGACCCGGCATCCGCCGCGATCGGAACGACCCTCGCCATCGACGTGCGCGGGTCGCGCATCCCCGCCACCGTGACACCCCTCCCGTTCTACTCCCGGAAGAAAGAAGCCACAGCATGACCGACCTGAACGCCCTCCAGTACACCGCCGAGCACGAGTGGATCGCCGTGGACGGCGACATCGCGACGGTCGGGATCACGGACTTCGCCGCCGACAAGCTGGGAGACGTCGTCTTCGTCGAGCTGCCCGAGGTGGGTGGAGAGGTCACCGGCGGCACGGTCGTCGGCGAGATCGAGTCGACGAAGTCGGTCGGGGAGCTCTACGCCCCCGTCGACGGCGAGGTCGTCGAGGCGAACCAGGCCGTCGTCGACGACCCGTCGCTCGTCAACAGCGACCCGTTCGGTGACGGCTGGCTCGTGAAGGTGCGCTTCAGCGCGCTTCCCGACGGCCTCCTGGGTCGCGACGACTACACCGCGCTGGTCGGCGAGTGATGGCGGAGCTCTTCTCCGACCGACACATCGGCACGACCCCGGTGACCCAGCGGGCGATGCTCGACGCCGTCGGCTACGAGAGCGTCGACGCGCTCATGGACGCGGCCGTCCCCGGCACCATCCGTCAGCTCGAGATCGGACACTCGGTCATCCCTGCGGCGGTCGACGAGCGCGGCGCGCTCGCGGAGCTCCGCGGACTCGCGGCGCGCAACTCCGTCAACCGCTCGCTCATCGGCCTCGGATACTCCGGGACGGTCACGCCGTCGGTCATCACGCGCAACGTCCTCGAGAACCCGTCGTGGTACACGGCCTACACCCCCTACCAGCCCGAGATCTCGCAGGGGCGCCTCGAGGCGCTCATCAACTTCCAGACGATGGTCACGGACCTCACCGGTCTCCACACCGCGAACGCGTCGATGCTCGACGAGGGGACGGCCGTCGTCGAGGGCATGCTCCTCGCGCGCCGTGCGTCGAAGGCCAAGACGAACGTGTTCCTCATGGACTCCGACGCCCTGCCGCAGACGAAAGCGCTCCTGCTCGGCCGCGCCGAGCCCGTGGGCATCGAGATCGTCGAGGTGGACTTCCGCGCTGAGCAGAAACTGCCCGAGGCGTTCGGCGTCTTCGTCCAGTACCCGGGCGCATCCGGACGCGTCTGGGACCCGAGCGAGGTCGTCGCCGCCGTCCAGTCGGGCGGAGGGCTCGCGGTCGTCGCCGCGGATCTCCTCGCCCTCGCGCTCGTGCGATCGCCGGGGGAGCTCGGCGCGGACATCGCGGTCGGCACCACGCAGCGTTTCGGTGTCCCGCTCGGCTTCGGCGGACCGCACGCCGGCTACCTCGCGGTGCGTTCAGGGCTCGAGCGCCAGATGCCCGGCCGCCTCGTGGGCGTCAGCCAGGACGCCGCGGGTCATCCCGCGTATCGCCTGACGCTGCAGACCCGTGAGCAGCACATCCGCCGGGAGAAGGCCACGTCCAACATCTGCACGGCGCAAGTGCTCCTCGCGGTCATGGCCTCGATGTATGCGGTCTACCACGGCCCAGAGGGCATCAGGCGCATCGCGCAGGAGGTCGCGGATCATGCGGCCTCTCTCGCGGATGCGCTCGAGGCCGCCGGCGTCGAGCTCGCCGAGACGTCGTTCTTCGACACGATCCGTGCCGTCGTGCCCGGACGGGCCGCGGAGGTCGTGGCCGCCGCACACGAACGCGGCCTGCTCCTCTGGCTGGTCGACGAGGACACCGTGCACATCGCGGTCGACGAGACGACCGAGCAGGCGGACCTCGACCTCGTCTCCTCGCTCCTCGGCGGTTCAGCCACGACGGGCGCGCCGGGCTCCCGTCTGCCGTCGGACCTCGTCAGGACGAGCGAGTACCTGACCCACGAGGTCTTCAACACGCACCGTTCCGAGACGGCGATGATGCGCTACCTCAAGCAGCTCGCCGACCGGGACTACGCGCTCGATCGCGGCATGATCCCGCTCGGTTCGTGCACGATGAAGCTCAACGCCGCGACCGAGATGGAAGCGGTCACGTGGCCCGAGTTCGCTGCGCTCCACCCGTTCGCCCCGGAGGCCGACGTGGAGGGTTCGCTCGAACTCGTCGACCAGCTCGAGCGCTGGCTCGCCGAAGTGACGGGCTACGACTCGGTCTCGCTGCAGCCCAACGCGGGCAGCCAGGGGGAGCTCGCCGGTCTCCTCGCGATCCGCGGGTACCACCGTTCACGCGGCGACGACGAGCGCACCGTGTGCCTGATCCCGCAGAGTGCACACGGCACGAACGCGGCGTCCGCGGTGCTCGCCGGCATGAAGGTCGTCGTCGTGGCCTGTGACGAGCACGGGAACGTCGACCTCGACGACCTGCACACCAAGATCGAGACGCACGCCGAGTCCCTCGCGGCGCTCATGATCACGTACCCGTCGACCCACGGTGTCTACGAGCACGAGGTCACGGCGATCACGGACGCCGTGCACGCCGCCGGAGGCCAGGTCTACGTCGACGGAGCCAACCTCAACGCCCTCCTCGGTTTCGCGCGCTTCGGCGACTTCGGCGGCGACGTCTCGCACCTCAACCTGCACAAGACGTTCTGCATCCCGCACGGCGGCGGCGGACCGGGCGTCGGTCCGGTCGCGGCGAAGGCGCACCTCGCGCCGTTCCTGCCGGGTCATCCGCTCTCGCAGCGTCAGGAGCACGACGGAGTCGTGCACGGCGGCATTCCCGTCTCCGCGGCGCCGTACGGCAGCGCGAGCATCCTCCCCATCTCGTGGGCGTACGTCCGCATGATGGGCTCGGAGGGACTCAAGGCGGCCACCGCGGCCGCGGTCCTCGCCGCGAACTACGTCGCGGTCCGACTGCGGGATCACTTCCCGGTCCTCTACACGGGTGACGCCGGTCTGGTCGCCCACGAGTGCATCCTCGACCTCCGGCCGCTGCGCGAGGCGACCGGGGCGACCGTGGACGACGTGGCGAAGCGCCTCATCGACTACGGGTTCCACGCCCCGACGATGTCGTTCCCCGTCGCGGGCACGCTCATGGTCGAGCCGACGGAGAGCGAGGACCTCGCCGAGATCGACCGCTTCATCGACGCGATGATCGCCATCAAGGCAGAGGCCGACGCGGTCGGGGCAGGGGAGTGGCCGGCCGGCGACAACCCGCTCGTGAACGCGCCGCACACGGCGGAGAGCGTCGTGGACGACGGGTGGGAGCACGCCTACTCCCGCCAGAGCGCCGTCTACCCGGTGAAGAGTCTCGTGCGCACGAAGTACTGGCCCCCGGTGCGCCGGATCGACCAGGCGTTCGGTGACCGCAACCTCGTGTGCTCGTGCCCGCCGCCGGAGGCGTTCGCCTAGGAGCGCGGCAGTCGCGGCGGGGCCGACGCCCCGCCGCGACGCTCAACCGCCGGTGGTGAACACGGCAGGCCACAGCGCCACCGCCAGCGGATAGCCGACGAACGACGCGACGTCGAGGAGCAGGTGTGCCACGACGAGGGGCATGACGCGGCCCCAGCGCAGGTAGCACCACCCGAACACGACGCCCATGACCGCGTTTCCGATGAACGGTCCGAAGCCCTGGTAGAGGTGGTAGGTCCCCCGGAGGAGCGCGGCGGCCCCGATGATCCACCACGGTGACCAGCCGAGCTGCTTCAGTCGTGTGAAGAGGTAGCCGACGACGATGACCTCCTCGCTCAGCGCCGCTCGCAGGGCCGAGAAGACGAGCATCGGGATGGTCCACCAGTAGCCGTCGAGGGACGACGCCTCGACGGCGAGGTTGATGCCGAGGAGCCGGCACACCACGAAGAAGGCGATCCCCGGGATGCCGATGGCGAGGAACAGGCCCAGACCACGCAGTGCGTCCGTCCGCGGTTGCTCGAACGTGAGCCCGATTCGCCGGAACCCGGTCTGCGTCGGCAACCACAGCAGGTAGATCGCGAGGGCGACGGGCACCAGGTCGAAGAAGTGCGACAGGAACTGATAGACGAAGTCGAGCCATTCCCGTTCGCTCAACTGCGGGTTCACGGACGTGGACTGGTCGGCGATGGCCACGGGCCTCGTGACGGCCGCGAGGATCGAGACGACGGAGTACACGGCGGAGGCCCCGAGCGAGAGGCCGAGGACGATGACGATCTCCCACCGGATGCGCGCGCGACTCATCCCGCCATTCTCGCCCACGTATGCGCATACGATGCGCGGCATGTCGCGGGTGTTTCGAATGCTCGATTCGACCGCCGGATTGCACACTTTGCAGCGCCACGCGTGATTAGTGCGCGAATCGTGCGCCAGACGCAGCGTTCGCTACGAAACCTGCAACGATCGTGAAACCTGATTACCGCTTTGTAACGTTATCCCCCCTCGGTTTGGCCCATGGGGGAGGAGGTGCCTAGGGTCATTGGTATCCAGAGCGGCAGCGGCGCCTACAGGCGTGCGCTGACGCTCGCACACCTTTGCACAGGAGGAACAGTGAAGATCACTCGATTCGGGGCAGTCGCTGCCGCGGTCGGTACCGGTGTTCTCGTCCTGTCCGGTTGCTCGGCCCCCGCGGCCCAGGACTCCGGACTCGATGAGGGCACGTCGGTTAACGTTGCGTGGAACCAGGCGTTCTACTCGTACAACGGGAGCACGTCGTTCGGTAACGCCACCGCCAACAACAACATCACCTCGATGACGTTGTCCGACTTCAAGTACTACGACAACACGCCGGAACTGCAGAAGGACACCTCCTTCGGCACCTACGAGCTCGTCTCGGAGGACCCGATGGTCGTCAAGTACACGGTCGCGGACGACGCCGTGTGGTCCGACGGCACCGCCATCGACGCCGGAGACCTCCTGCTCGGCTGGGCGGCCAACTCGCGTGCCCTCGACACGCCGGACTTCGACCCGAGCGAGTTCACGGACCCTGACACGGGTGAGTTCACGGACGACTTCCCGACGGACATCGTCTACTTCGACTCCGGCGCGCAGCCCGACACGGGTCTCGGCCTCGTGCAGGACGTGCCCGAGATCAGCGAAGACGGCAAGTCGATGACGCTCACCTACACGACCCCGTGGGTCGACTGGGAGCTCGACCTCCCGCCGATGCTTCCGGCGCACGTCGTCGCGAAGAACGCTCTCGGCATCGACGACAACGCCGAGGCCGAGGACGCTCTCGTCACGGCGATCCAGGACAACGACGCGGCGTCGCTCGCCTCGATCTCCAACTTCTGGAACACGGGCTTCAACTTCACGGAGCTCCCGTCCGACGAGGAGCTCTACCTCTCGAGCGGCCCGTACGTGATCAGCGACTTCCAGGCCGACCAGTTCATCACCCTCACGGCGAACGAGGAGTACACGGGCGACCGTCAGCCGAACATCGCCGAGGTCACCGTCCGCTTCATCCCGGACCCGAACGCCGCGGTGTCGGCGCTCGAGAACGGCGAGGTCGACGTGATCTCCCCGCAGGCCACGACCGACGTCGTCGAGGCGCTCGACGCCATCGACAGCGCGACCGTCCTCACGGGCTCCGAGGGAACCTACGAGCACCTCGACCTCCAGTTCGAGAACTCGAAGAGCGGTCACTTCGACGACCCCAAGGTGCGTGAGGCCTTCATGAAGGTGATCCCGCGCCAGGAGATCATCGACAAGCTCATCAAGCCGATCGTCGGCGACGACGCGACCACGCGTGACTCGCAGATCTTCGTCCCGGGTGCCGAGGGCTACGACGACTCCATCGCCGGCAACGGCTCGGACGCGTACGCCGATGTCGACGTCGAGGGCGCCAAGGCGCTCCTCGCCGAGGCCGGGGTCACCAACCCCGAGGTCTGCATCCTCTACGCATCGAACAACCCGCGTCGCGTCAACGAGTTCCAGCTCATCCAGTCGCAGGCTGCTGAGGCCGGCTTCAACGTGACCGACTGCGGCAGCGAGGACTGGGGTGGACTGCTCGGCACGCCGGGCGCCTACGACGCCTCGCTCTTCGGATGGCAGTCCACGAGCCTCGGCGTCACCTCGTCGGGCCCGACGTTCCAGACCGGTGCGATCAACAACCTGAACTTCTTCTCGAGCCCCGAGGCCGACGCGGTCATCGCCGAGCTCGGTGGAGAGTTCGACGCTGACGCACAGATCGCGCTCCAGCAGGAGCTCGACAAGATCATCTGGGACAACTACTACGGTGCCACGATCTTCCAGTTCCCGGCCGTCACGGCCTACAACGAGTCGGCAGTGACCGGGATCGACCCGTCGATCCTCGCTCCGACCATCTTCTGGAACATCACGGAGTGGGAGGTTCCCGCCAGCTGAGACGTCTCGTCTGGCTGAGTAGGTAACCCCTCAGTCGGGGCGCTGGGTCCACACGGACCCAGCGCCCCGATCCATGACCGCCGCCACCCGCACGATCCTGCGGTAGTTTGGCTCCGAACCACACGCGACCCGTGTGCCGGAACGCCGACGGGCGGCCCCCTCGAGATTGGCAGGTAGCCATCCCCATGGCTTCATTCATCACCAGGCGACTGATCGCCGCCTTCTTCGTCCTCCTCGCAGCCACGTTCGTGATGTACATGCTCACGTGGGCTGCGGTGGATCCCCTCAAGGATCTGCGTGAGGGCAACGCGCCGAACAAGGCGCAGCTCATGGAGGCTCGATCGAACCTCCTCGACCTCGACGTCCCCGTCTTCTTCCGCTACTTCCTGTGGCTCGCGGGTGTCGGCAAGTGCTTCATCGGCCAGTGCGACTTCGGAACGAGCATCCAGGGCCTTCCGATCACGACGCTCCTCTCGCAGGCCATCGGCTCGACGATCCAGCTCGTCACCGTCGCCCAGATCCTCGCGATCATCCTCGGCATCATCGTCGGCATCACGACCGCTCTCCGCCAGTACAGCGGATACGACTACGTGGTCACCTTCTTCTCGTTCCTCTTCTTCTCGCTCCCGATCTTCTGGGTCGCCGTGCTGCTCAAGCAGTTCGTGGCCATCGGATTCAACGACTGGCTGAGTGATCCCTCCATCGGCATCCCCGTGATCGTCGGCTTGACAGTGTTGTCGGGCTTCTTCTGGTTCTCGGTGGTCGGCGGCAGCCTGAAGCGTCGCTGGACCTCGTTCGCGGTGGGTGCGGTCGCCACGGCGGCCCTGCTCGTCTACTTCAACGCGGTCGACTGGTTCTCCACCCCGTCCATCGGTCCCGTCGGCGTCATCCTCACCGCCGCAGCGGCGGCGTTCGGGGTCACGGCGATCTCGGTCGGACTCAAGAACCGGAAGGCGCTCATCGCGGCCCTCGTGACGGCTGCCCTCGGTGTGGTGCTCTACTTCCCCGTGTACTACTTCCTATACGCCTACATGACGCTCCCGCTCTTCATCGGGCTCGCGGTCCTCACGGTTCTGGTCGGTGCCGTCATCGGCTTCGTCCTCGGCGGGAAGGACCGCGGTGCGTCGGCTCGGACGTCCGCCATCGTCGCGTTCGTCGTCGGCGGCGTCATCGCCCTCGACTGCTACCTGCTGTGGTGGAGCTCGTACGTCGGCTCCTCGCGTGTGGGCGGCCGACCGATCGCGACCGTCGGATCGCAGACCCCGAACCTCGGCGGCAACTTCTGGATCCAGGGCATCGACACGTTCACGCACCTCCTGCTGCCCACGATCGCGATCATCCTGATCTCCTTCGCGAGCCTCACGCGGTACACCCGTGCGAGCATGCTCGAGGTCATGAACCAGGACTACATCCGGACTGCGCGGTCGAAGGGTCTGACGCAGCGCACCGTCGTGGTGCGCCACGCGCTGCGCAACGCGATGATCCCCATCACGACGATCATCGCTCTCGACATCGGCGCGCTCATCGGCGGTGCGGTCATCACCGAGTACGTCTTCGGATGGTCGGGGATGGGTCAGCTCTTCCAGAAGGGCCTGAACAGCCAGGACCCCGGTCCCGTCATGGCGTTCTTCGTCGTGACCGGCCTCCTCGCCGTCGTCTTCAACCTCGTGGCCGATCTGTTGTACGCGGCCCTCGACCCGAGAATCAGGGTGTCCTGACATGAGTGAAATCAACCTCGAACAGCCCGGACCCGGGCACACGCCCGGAGTCGTCCCCGACGAGACCTCGATCGAGCAGCGCGAGACGCAGGGGCTCAGCCAGGGTCAGATCGTCCGGAAGCGTTTCTTCCGCCACCGCGCGGCCGTCGTCTCGATGATCGTGCTCGCGTTCGTCGTGCTCCTCGCGTTTACCTCGGTGGGGATCTCTCTTCCCGGTATCCGCATCCCCGGGTGGTGGCAGTGGAACTGGACGCAGACGCCCGACCTCGTCGACAACGGTCGCCCGACCCTGAACCTCGTCCCCGGTCCGGGATTCGGCATCGGACTGCACCCCTTCGGCCAGGACCAGGTCGGTCACGACATCTTCGCTGTCGTCATGCGCGGGGCGCAGCAGTCGCTCATGATCATGGTGATCGTCGGGTTCGTCGGGACCCTCATCGGTGTGCTCTTCGGGGCCCTCGCCGGCTATTACCGCGGCTGGGTCGACACGGCCCTCATGCGCTTCACCGACGTCATCATCACGATCCCGTACATCGTGGTCGGTGCGGTCGTGGGCCGCGCGGTGGGTGGCCTCGGCGCCGCTCTGCTCGGCATCTTCCTCGGTCTGTTCTCCTGGACGGGACTCGCGCGGCTCGTGCGCGGCGAGTTCCTCTCGCTGCGTGAACGGGAATTCGTGGACGCCGCCCGTGTCTCGGGCGCGAGCGACCGCCGGATCATCTTCAAGCACATCCTGCCGAACTCGGTCGGCGTGATCATCGTGGCGGCGACGCTGCTCATGGCGAGTGCGATCCTGGCCGAGACGGCGCTGAGCTTCCTCGGCTACGGCGTGCGCTTCCCCGACACGTCGCTCGGTCTCATCATCTCCGAGAATCAGGCGGCCTTCGCGACGCGCCCGTGGCTCTTCTGGTGGCCCGGTCTCTTCATCATCATCATCGCGCTGTGCGTCAACTTCATCGGCGACGGTCTGCGCGACGCGTTCGACCCGCGCCAGAAGAAGATGCCGTCGCCGAAGGCGCTCGCCCGGGCGGCCGCCAAGAAGGCGTCGTCGTCTCGCGTGAAGCCTGCGACGAACTAGATGTCCGTCACCACGTTCACGTCGCGAGCCTCGTGGCGCCTCTCGTCAGAGGAGCGCTCCGAGGACGGTCGCGACGAGCAGCGCCGAGATCAGGACGATCGTCGCGACGTGCCACGTCGCTCGGACCGAGCCCGGTTCGACCGTGCCGGAGTCCAGGTGACCGGCGTCTCTGAGGGACTCCCAGTGCGTTCGCACGATCTCGGCGGCCTGGCCGGAGGGCGTGTTCACCGCATCGCCCGGCCTCACGGCCTCGCCGGCGTAGGCGCTCTCGCGCAGGTTCGATACGTCGTTCCGGTGCAGCGCGGTGGCGCCGCGGACGCCGGGCGCCGGAGCGGCCCACACGGAGATGCGGCGTCCGCCCGCGCGGATCGTGAGCGCGTAGCGCGTGTCGAGGCTCTCGATAGCGGGCCACGCGATCGACCAGGTGCGGACGATGTTCACGACCTCGACGCCCTCGGGGCGAACGCTCATGCCGGGTCGCCAGAAGAGCGCCCAGCACGCGACGGCCAGCAGAAGGGTCGCCGGCAGCGTCCGCGCGATCGTCACGAGGTCGCCCGTGAGCAGCACACCCACCAGACCGGCGGCGCACACGGCCGCCACGACCATGGTCAGGATCCGACCGAACAGCGGGCGGAAACGGACCTCTTGACTCGGCAAACTCGACATGACTCCAGCTTTGCAGATGGGAATCGACGCGATGTCTAACTCAGCACTCCTCGACGGCACGCCTCAGGGCGAGCCGGCGGCCACCCCCGAGACGGTCCTCGCCGTCGAGGGTCTCAACGTCGACTTCTGGGTCGAGGGCGAGCTGTACCCGGCCGCCATCGACATGAACTACGTCGTGCGGCGCGGCGAGGTGCTCGCCATCGTCGGCGAGTCCGGTTCCGGAAAGAGCACGAGCACCATGGCGCTCCTCGGTCTGCTGCCGCAGAACGCCCGCGTCACCGGCTCGATCAAGCTGCTCGAACGCGAGCTCAACGGCGTACCCGACTACGAGCTCCGCAAGATCCGCGGAAACCAGATCGCCACGATCTTCCAGGAGCCCATGACGGCCCTGAACCCGGTCTACACGGTGGGCTTCCAGATCAGCGAGGCGCTGCGGTCGCACTTCGACCTGTCGCCGGCCGAGGCGAAGACGCGGGCCATCGAGCTCCTCACCATGGTGGAGATGCCGAACCCGGAGCAGTCATACGATAAGTTCCCCCACCAGCTCTCGGGTGGCCAGCGCCAGCGCGCCATGATCGCGCAGTCGATCTCGTGCGACCCGCTCCTCCTCGTCGCCGATGAGCCGACGACGGCTCTCGACGTGACGGTGCAGGCCGAGATCCTCGACCTCATGCGCGACCTGCGCGAGCGACTCGACTCCGCCATCATCCTCATCACGCACGACATGGGCGTCGTCGCGGACCTCGCGGACCGCGTGCTCGTGATGAAGAACGGCGTCGTCGTGGAAGGCGGGACGGTCTCCGAGATCTTCACGTCGCCGCAGCACCCGTACACGCAGCAGCTCCTCGCAGCTGTCCCTCACCTGGGCCGCGGCGACGTCGAGGTCACCGAGCGACTCGAGGAGGCACTCGAGGGCAAGCGCGAGCCCGTGCTGTCATTCTCCGACGTGGCGATCGAGTACCCGAAGCGCGGGCGCATCCCCGCCTTCCGTGCGGCGGACGGGATCGACCTCGACGTCTACCCCGGCGAGATCGTCGGGCTCGTGGGGGAGTCGGGCTCCGGCAAGACGACCCTCGGGCGCGCGGCCGTCGGCCTCCTCCCGATCGTGTCGGGCACCCTCGTCTCGTGCGGCGTCGACCTCTCGAACGCGTCGATGAAGGACCTGAAGCCGCTGCGTCGCAAGGCCGGCATCGTGTTCCAGGACCCGGCGTCGTCGCTCAACCCGCGTATGCCCATCGGCGAGTCGATCGGGGAGCCGATCTTCCTCGCGGGCGAGGCCAAGGGCGCCGACCTCGACAAGCGCGTCCAGACGCTGCTCGAGCAGGTCGAGCTCCCGACGAGCTACCGCAACCGGTTCCCGCACGAGCTCTCGGGTGGACAGAAGCAGCGCGTCGGCATCGCTCGAGCCCTCGCCCTGCACCCGGAACTGCTCGTCGCCGACGAGCCGACGAGCGCGCTCGACGTCTCCGTGCAGGCCCGTTTCCTCGACCTGCTGCAGGAGCTGCAGCACCAGTTGCAGTTCGCGTGCCTCTTCATCAGCCACGACCTCGCGGTGGTGGATCGGCTCTCTCACCGCATCGCGGTGATGCGGCAGGGTAAACTCGTGGAGCAGGGCACGGGGGATCAGATCCTCCGCGCGCCCGAAGACCCTTACACCCAGCGCCTCATCAGTGCCGTTCCTGTGCCTGATCCGGCCGAGCAGCGTGCTCGGCGCGAGGCGCGACACCAAGCCAAGCAGAAGGACCAGGGATAGCACTATGGCGATCGCCACACGTAATGACCTACGGAACGTGGCGATCGTCGCACACGTCGACCACGGCAAGACGACTCTCGTCGACGCCATGCTCCGTCAGACCAACTCCTTCGAGGCGCACGCGCACCTCGAGGATCGCGCCATGGACTCGAACGAGCTCGAGCGTGAGAAGGGCATCACGATCCTCGCCAAGAACACGGCGATCTCATACAACGGTGTCCACGCGACGGACGGTCCCGTCACGATCAACGTGATCGACACGCCCGGCCACGCCGACTTCGGTGGAGAGGTCGAGCGCGGTCTGTCCATGGTCGACGGCGTGTGCCTCCTCGTCGACGCGAGCGAGGGCCCGCTGCCCCAGACGCGCTTCGTGCTGCGCAAGGCGCTCGAGGCCAAGCTCCCCGTCATCCTGCTCGTCAACAAGACGGACCGTCCGGACGCGCGCATCGACGAGGTCGTGAGCGAGAGCCAGGACCTCCTCATCGGTCTCGCGTCCGACCTCGCCGACGACGTCCCCGACCTCGACCTCGACGCCGTCCTCGACGTGCCCGTCGTCTACGCGTCGGGCAAGGCCGGCCGCGCCTCGGAGAACAAGCCGGAGAACGGCACGCTGCCGGACAGCGAGGATCTCGAACCGCTCTTCGACGCGATCCTGAAGCACATCCCGGCACCGACCTACGACGACGAGCACCCCCTGCAGGCGCACGTCACGAACCTCGACTCGTCGCCGTTCCTCGGTCGTCTCGCCCTCCTGCGCGTCTTCAACGGCACGCTCAGGAAGGGTCAGACCGTCGCCTGGGTCCGTCACGACGGCGACGTGCACAACGTGCGCATCACCGAGCTCATGATCACGAAGGCACTCGACCGCTACCCGGCCGAGAGCGCGGGTCCTGGCGACATCGTGGCGGTCGCCGGTTTCGCCGACATCATGATCGGCGACACCCTCGCCGACCCGGACGACGTGCGCCCGCTTCCCGGGATCACGGTCGACGACCCGGCGATCTCGATGACGATCGGCACCAACACCTCGCCGCTCGTCGGCAAGGTCAAGGGCCACAAGCTCACGGCTCGCATGGTCAAGGACCGTCTCGACCGCGAGCTCATCGGCAACGTCTCGCTCAAGGTCCTCGACATCGGGCGCCCGGACGCGTGGGAGGTCCAGGGTCGCGGAGAGCTCGCTCTCGCCATCCTCGTCGAGCAGATGCGCCGTGAAGGTTACGAGCTCACCGTCGGCAAGCCCCAGGTGGTCACGAAGCGGATCGACGGCAAGGTCCACGAGCCGTACGAGCACCTCACGATCGATGCTCCCGAGGAGCACCTCGGTGCGATCACGCAGCTCCTCGCCGCCCGCAAGGGCCGCATGGACAACATGTCGAACCACGGCACCGGCTGGGTCCGCATGGAGTTCATCGTGCCGTCGCGCGGTCTCATCGGCTTCCGCACCGAGTTCCTCACGATCACGCGCGGAACCGGCATCGCCAACGCGATCTCGCACGGGTACGGCGAGTGGGCCGGCACCATCGTCACGCGTCAGAACGGCTCGATCGTCGCCGACCGCTCTGGTGTGGTCACGCCGTTCGCGATCATCGCGCTCCAGGAGCGCATGTCCTTCTTCGTGAACCCCACGGAGGAGGTCTACGAGGGCATGGTCATCGGTGAGAACTCGCGCGCCGACGACATGGACGTGAACATCACCAAGGAGAAGAAGCTGACGAACATGCGTCAGTCCACCTCCGACACGTTCGAGTCGATGACGCCGTCGCGCCAGCTCACTCTCGAGGAGAGCCTCGAGTTCGCCCGGGAGGACGAGTGCGTCGAGGTCACGCCCGAGATGGTGCGCATCCGCAAGGTCGAGCTCGACCAGAACGCGCGCGCACGCCTGACGTCGCGTCTGAAGAAGCAGTCCGAGTAACGCCGGTCGGCCGGAGTCGGCCGGCCCCACGACACGATCCCCTCTGGACTCCAGGGGGGATCGTGTCGTTGTGGCACGTCAGCCGAGCGCGACCTGCGTGAGCGTATGGGCGGCGAGCGCCGCCATCGCCGTGTCGTCATCGGAATGGGCGTCGAGCGCAGATCCCAGCACGAGAGCCCAGGCACGCGCTCTGACCCAGTCGGCTGCGTCGTAGTGTCCGATCGCGTCGGCCGCCGAGCGGAACTCGTCCCGCGCGTCCCGCTCGAAGAACAGCCATCCGGCTGCGAGGTCGGTCGCGGGATCGCCCGCGCTGATGTCCCCGAAATCGATGAGGGCGACGAGTCGTCCGTCGCGCACCAGCACGTTCCCGGGATGCGGATCACCGTGGACCCAGACGGGCTCGTGGGACCACGCTCGGGCGTCGACGAGCTCCGACCACAGCGACTCGAGGGCGGGAGACGCCGGGGACGCCGAGGACGTGAGCCGACCGCGGACGGCTGCGTCTCGCGACCGGAGATCGACGGCGCGCACCGGATTGTGCGGGGCGCCGGTAGGGGCCGTGACGTGGAGGGCGGCCAGAGCCTCCGCGAGGGGACGCGCGAGAGGGCCGCGTTCGTCGGGGGAGAGGCCGAGCGCGCTCCGTCCCTCGATCCACGGGGTCACCGTCCACGCCCAGGGGTAGCGCCACGACGGGGCGCCTGTACGGATGGGGACAGGCGTCGCGACCGGCAGGAGGCCGCTCACGATCGGGAGCCACTGCGCCTCGTGCTCGACGAGCTGGGCGGCGGCCTGACGCCGGGGGAGACGGACCACGAGGTCGTCTCCCAGCCGGAACAGCGCGTTGTCCCACCCGTTGGACAGGAGGCGGACGTGGCCGCCCAGGAGGTCGGGGTGCTGATCGGAGAGGAGCGACTCGACAAGCGACTCGTCGATGTCGACCTCGGCCGCCGGCGTCATCGCCATCGTGTCTCCGATCAGGAACGCGTCCGCTGCGGGCTGCGACGGACGACGTGCGGTTGTCAGGACGCGAACAGGGTCTGCCCGACGTAGCCATTCTCCCGTGCTCCGGGAGGAACGGCGAACACCGCGGAGCCGACGTGTTTCAGGTATTCGCCGAGAGCGTCACCCGCGAGGGCCGACTGGACCGTCGTGAACTGCGAGATCGATCGCTGGAAGCTGATGAAGAACAGTCCGGCGTCGAGAGTTCCGAGGGAGTCGTTGCCGTCCACGTAGTTGTATCCGCGGCGGAGGAGCTGCACGCCGCCGAGGTTGCTCGGGTGCGCGAGCCTCACATGGGCCGCGGCGTCGATGAGTGGTTCGTCGGCGGCGCCCGTCGCTTCGAAGTCGGGTTCGGTGAACTCGGTGCCTCCCGAGAGCGGGGCGCCCTCGCCCTTGGAGCGTCCGATCACCCGCTCCTGCTCCAGACGTTGCTGGCGGTCCCACACCTCGATGACCATGCGGATCTTGCGGGTCACGAGGTATGTCCCGCCGGCCATCCAGTCGATGTCGTCACCCCCTGCCCAGACCCAGTCGTCGATTCCCTGGTGGTCCTCCAGCTTGAGATTGGCCGTGCCGTCCTTGAAGCCGAACAGATTGCGGGGCGTCTTCTGAGCCGTCGAGGTCGATGAGGTCCGGCCGAATCCGAGCTGGGACCAGGCGAGCGACGCGCGGCCGAACGCGATCCTGCTGAGGTTGCGGATCGCATGCACCGCCACCTGAGGGTCGTCGGCGCACGCCTGGATGCAGAGGTCGCCGTCGCTCCACTCGGGGCGCAGCGCGTCGCCGGCGAAGCGGGGGAGTCGCTCGAGCCTCGGAGGACGACGCGATGCGATGCCGAAACGATCGACGCCTTCGGGATCCTCGAAGAGCGTCGGCCCGAACCCGAACGTGATGGTGAGGCCGCTCGCCGGGAGATCGAGTGCCTCTCCCGTATCGTCAGGCGGCGCGATGTCCGACCCGCCGAGGGCGCCGGAGCTGCTCACGTCGAGGCCCTGCGTCAGGCGGGCGGCCGCCGCCGACCAGTCCGTGAGCAGGTCGATCAGACCCTCGCGATCGAGCGTCGACGACACGGTGAAAGCGGCGAAGTGCAGTCGGTCCTGCGCCGGTGTCGTGATGCCCGACTGGTGCTGGCCGTAGAACGGGTACGTCGTGGTCGCCCCCGTTGCCCCGGATGGGGTCCCGACGGCCGAGCCGAATGCGACGCCGCCGGCCGCACCGGCCGCGAGACCGGCGGCGCCGGCCGACACGAGCCCGAGCAGCCCGCGCCGGGAGACGCCGCGAGCCGCGTCGGGCGCTGCGGGCGACGCGTCGTCGGCTTCGGGAGGCTCGGGCCGATCGGTCATCCCGCTGACACTCCCAGGACGACGCTCGTGAGCTGGGACAGGGGTTCCGCGAGTGCGTTGACCTCGTCGGACAGGGCCTTCCGGCCGGCGTCGTCCACCTCGTCGTACGACACGAAGCCGTCGTCGATGCTGCCGTGCGTCGCGAGGAGCGCGTCGAGGGAGGCGAATCGCTCGTCGATCTCCTCGACGAGGGCCGCACCGTCATCGCCCTGGGCTGTGGCGATCTCCTTGACGTTGCCGAAGGCGACCTCGGCGCCCTGGACGTTCGCCGCGAAGTCCGTGAGGTCCGTTCCCGACCACCAGTCCTCCTCGCCCGAGATCTTTCCGGACGCGACCTCGTCGAGGAGCGCGATCGCGCCGTTGCTGATGTCGCTCAGGGAGACCGTGAAGTCCTTCGCGGTGACGAGATCGTGAAGCTGGCCCACGTCGGCCACGAGACCGTCGGCGAACTCCTGCCGCTGCTCGGAAGTGGACGGCGTCCAGTCGAGGCGCGCGTCGGTGCCGTCGGAGTTGAGGTCGCCGTCCGCCGGGGGCCACAGGTCCTTCTCGATGCGGTGGAATCCCGTCCAGTCGAGCCCGTCGGCGACGGCGTCGACCTCGCGGAAGTCGATCTTCGGGTCGAGGTCGCCGAACGCCTCGGCCGTCGGTTCGATGCGTTCGTAGAAGACGCGGGTGGAGGCGAACAGGGAGCGCGCCTTCTCGTCGTCCCCAGCGGCGTAGGCGTCGGCGAACTCCTGCACGGCCGGGATGAGCTCGCCGACCTGCGAGCGGATGTAGGCGATGTAGTTCGTGACGGCCTCGTCCGCGAGCTTCTGCTCGTCCTCGCTCACCGCGGCGGACTCGCCGCTCACGGTGAACTCGGCGAGCCCGACGGGTGCCCCGACCTGCTGGAACTTGCAGGCCGTGTAGTAGGTCCCCGCCGGCAGATCGGCGACGTAGTC
The DNA here is from genome assembly GCF_003014675.1 of Labedella gwakjiensis. Taxonomy (NCBI): domain Bacteria; kingdom Bacillati; phylum Actinomycetota; class Actinomycetes; order Micrococcales; family Microbacteriaceae; genus Labedella; species Labedella gwakjiensis. Next base: position 3,766,258 of record NZ_PYAU01000001.1, on the reverse strand, counting down.
GACGGTCTGTCCCGGCGCGATGTTCTCCTTCTCGCCGACGATCCGCAGCTTGTCGTCGGCGAGGATCTCGAACTCGTTCACGTCAGACCCCTCGTTCGAGAGGCTGAAGGTGACGGCGCCGGCCGCGGCGGAGTCGACGGAGACGTCGCAGGCGTCGTCCGCGATCGTGACGGTGAGCGCTGACGCGCCGTCGGTCGGGGTGTTCGCGACGCAACCGGTGAGGGTGACGCCGAGGAGACCGACGCCTCCGATCGCGGTGAGAAGGCGTGCATGCATGGGGTGCTCCAGTCGGATGGGGGAGAGGGGCTGAGGAGGATCGAGTGAACGCGGCACGACGACGGGTGGTCGCCGACCTGCGGCGGGCGGACCGCGGCGACCGACGCGAGCGGGGTGTCGTGGACCCCGGCGGTGTCAGGCGGGGATGCTCGCCGAGGAGGCGGGACCGGCCCGGCCGAGGTCGGGGCGGCCGTGACTTCTCGTCGTCCGGACCAGGAAGAACGTGAGGACGACCAGCAGGTAGACGATCCAGCCGATGAGTTGCGCCCACGTGGGCTGGGGAGTGAAGTTGAGGATTCCGGCGAGGAGCGTGCCGTACCAGCTGCTCGGAGGGATGATCCCGCTCACGTCGAACGCCGCGACGCCCCATCCGGGGAGGATGGCGGCCTCCTGAAGATCACCGATGCCGTAGACGAGGATCCCGGCCGCCACGACGATGAGGAACACGCCAGTCCACCGGAAGAACCTCGACAGGTCGACACGGACGAGTCCGCGGTTGATGAGCCACGCGATACCGATCGCGAGGAGGATGCCGACGACGGCGGCCACCGAACCCGTGACGGCGTTCTGCGATGACGAGGTGGCGGCCCAGAGCAGGAGAGCCGTCTCGATCCCCTCGCGGCCCACGCTGACGAATCCGATGAGCACGACCGCTCCGCCGGACGTGCCGATCGCCGTGTCGAGTCGGCTTCGGAGGTCGGACCCCATGGTGCGCGCGTTGGCCGCCATCCAGAAGATCATCCACGTCACGAGCCCGACGGCGAGCAGGGAGAAGACGCCGCCGAGGATCTCCTGTGCCTGGAAGGAGAGCCCGTACGGCCCCCACGTGAGGATCGCACCGACGCCCAGCGAGAGGACGACGGCAGCGGCGACGCCGGCCCAGAGGCGGGGGAGCACGTCGCGTCGACCGATGCGGTCGACGTAGGCGACGAGGATGCCCACGACGAGGGCGGCCTCGAGGCCTTCACGGAGACCGATCAGCAGACTGGCGAACACGCGGGATCCTTGGGGGACGGTGGAGACGATCGAATCGCCCGACGGTGGAGGGAGAATGTGCGGTTTGGAAAGGCTTGCCTAACCAGTGGCCGTTCTGACCATAGCGACGGGGCCATGAGATGTCCAGATAGACTTCTGCGGTGACTGCGAACCTGGGTGACGGCCGAGCGGACGACCCGGAGCAGGAACACCGGATCCCGACCTGGCAGGTCGCGCCGCCCGCGATCGGAGACGTCGACGATGACGATGGTCGTCCGAGCGTGGCTTCACGTTTCGTGAGTGTCGCCCTCGCCTTCATCGTCGGCGTCGTCTACGGCGCCGTCGGCACCGTCGCTCATCCGCTCTCGGTCACGATCGCGTCCGTCACCGTCCCGTGGGGCCTCGTCCTGTCCCTCGTCGGGGTCCTCGCTCTGTTCGCCGGATTCCGTCTCGTGCTGGGGGAGCGCTTGCCCGTCGTCGCCGCCGCCGTCGGCGTCGTGGGCATCGTGGCGCTGTTCTCGCTCGAGAGTTCCGGCGGCTCCGTGCTGATCCAGCAGGGTGTCTCCGGGCTCATCTGGGTGCTCGGGCCCGCCCTCCTCGCTGCACTCGTGATCTCGTTCCCCTCCCTCCCCGCCCGTGGCGGCGGAGCGCAAGGCGTCCGGCAGCCCGCGCCCGCCGATAGACTGGACGGACCCGACGCGAAGGAGTTCCCCACACCGTGACGTACGTGATCGCCCTCCCCTGCGTGGATGTCAAGGACCGTGCCTGCATCGACGAGTGCCCCGTCGACTGCATCTACGAGGGCGAGCGCTCGCTCTACATCCACCCAGACGAATGCGTCGACTGCGGAGCGTGCGAGCCGGTCTGCCCGGTCGAGGCGATCTACTACGAGGACGACCTCCCGGGCGAGTGGAGCGACTACTACACCGCGAACGTCGAATTCTTCCAGGAGATCGGGTCGCCCGGTGGGGCAGCCAAGGTCGGGGTGATCCCGAAGGACCACCCGGTCATCGCCGCCCTGCCTCCGCAGTCTCACTGACGGTTCCGAGGAGTCCTCCATGGCCCTCTCGCCGCTGCCGGACTACCCGTGGGACGCCATGGCGCCATTCCTTGCGGAGGCGTCTGCTCATCCGGACGGGTTGATCGACCTGTCGATCGGATCCCCCGTCGACGAGACGCCCGCGATCGTCCGTGACGCCCTCGCCGTCGCCACGGATGCGCACGGCTATCCCGCGACCATCGGCACCCCCGAGCTGCGCGCCGCCGTCGTGGAGTGGTTCGCGCGGCGACGCGGCGTCGTCGGACTCACGACGGACCAGGTGATTCCCTCCATCGGCTCCAAGGAATTCGTCGCCTTCCTCGCCTACATGCTGGGACTCGGCGACGGTGACGTCGTCGTGCACCCGCAGGCCGCCTATCCGACGTACGCGGTCGGCGCGGCGATGAGCGGCGCGACCGCCGTCGCCTCGGACGACCCGGCCGACTGGCCCGAGAAGACGCGGCTCGTGTGGCTGAACTCCCCGGGCAACCCCGATGGGCGGGTGCTCGACGTCGGGGCCCTGCGGTCGAGGGTCGAGCGCGCTCGGGAGCTCGGTGCCGTGATCGTGGGTGACGAGTGCTACGCCGAGCTCGGTTGGGACGCGCCGTGGGACACGGAACCCATTCCCTCGATCCTGGATCGCCGAGTGACCGGGGGAGACGACCGCGGCGTCGTCGCGATCTACTCGCTCAGCAAGCAGAGCAACATGGCCGGGTACCGGGCGGCGTTCGCCGCGGGCTGCCGCGACACGATCGCACGCCTCACCACCGTTCGGAAGCACGCCGGACTCATGGTGCCGGCCCCCCTCCAACGCGCGATGACCGTCGCGCTGTCCGACGACGTGCACGTCGAGCGGCAGAAGCAGCGGTACCGGGACCGGAGGGACGTTCTCCGACCGGCGCTCGAGCGCGCGGGGTTCCGCATCGACGGCAGCGAGGCCGGTCTCTACCTCTGGGCGACGGAAGGGCGGCCGTCGTGGGATTCCATCGCGCGACTCGCGCGACTCGGCATCCTCGGGGGCCCCGGTCCGTTCTACGGCTCGACCTCGCCAGAGCACGTCCGCCTCTCGCTCACGGCGACGGACGAACGCGTCGCCGCCGCGGCGGGACGTCTCTCCGCTCTCGCCTGACACGATTTGTGGAAACCTCCGGCGTCCGCGCCCGAGTGTTGGCGGATGCGACAGTAGGTGTCCCCGCCGATTAGGCTGTAGTCGTTGGCGCCGCCGTCGGGAACCGTCGGTGGCGCGGCTCGAATGGAACATCCAGCCAGGGAGGCACTGTGGGCGACGCCGGTCACGATTCCGCGAATGACGACGGGACGGCCACGCTGTCCTATCCCGGTGGGACAGCCGAGTTCCCCCTGTTGCCATCCGTCGATGGCGCGTCGAGCATGGACATCTCCGCCTTCACGAAGAAGACCGGGTACACCACGCTCGACTACGGGTTCGTCAACACCGCGGCCACGAAGTCGAAGATCACGTACATCGACGGTGACGCCGGGATCCTGCGCTACCGGGGCTATCCGATCGAGCAGCTCGCGGCCTCATCCAGCTATCTCGAGGTGGCCTGGCTCCTGATCTACGGCGAGCTCCCCACGGAGACCGAGCTCGCGGAGTTCGACGAGCGCATCCGCCGTCACACGCTGCTCCACGAGGACCTCAAGCGCTTCTTCTCGGCGCTCCCTCACACGGCACACCCCATGGCGGTCATCTCGAGCGCCCTCTCCGCGCTGTCGACGTACTACGAGACGAGCGAGGATCCGAAGAACCCCGAGCACATCGAGATCACCACGATCCGTCTGCTCGCGAAGCTCCCGGTCATCGCCGCGTACGCGCACAAGAAGTCGCTCGGGCAGGCGTTCCTGTACCCGGACAACTCGTTGAGCTTCGTCGACAACTACCTGAAGCTGAACTTCGGCAACCTCGCCGAGGTTTACGACATCGACCCCGTGCTCTCCCGTGCGCTCGAGCGCCTGCTCATCCTGCACGCGGACCACGAGCAGAACGCGTCAACGTCGACGGTGCGGCTCGTCGGCTCGACGGGGGCGAACCTCTACGCCTCGATCTCCGCCGGTATCAACGCCCTCTCGGGTCCGCTCCACGGCGGAGCCAACGAGGCCGTCCTCGACATGCTCGGCAAGATCCGAGACAGCGGTGAGAGCGTCTCCCGGTTCGTCGAGCGGGTGAAGAACAAGGAAGACGGCGTGAAGCTCATGGGCTTCGGGCACCGCGTCTACAAGAACTACGATCCGCGCGCGAAGATCGTCAAGGAGAGCGCCGACGCCGTGCTCGAGCACCTCGGGGTCCAGGATCCCCTGCTCGACCTCGCCAAGGAGCTCGAGCAGATCGCCCTCGAGGACGACTACTTCAAGGAGCGTCGTCTGTACCCCAACGTCGACTTCTACACGGGCGTCATCTACAAGGCGATGGGCTTCCCCGAGCGGATGTTCACCGTTCTCTTCGCGATCGGTCGCCTGCCGGGCTGGATCGCGCACTGGCGCGAGATGAACCTCGACCCGCAGACGAAGATCGGCCGCCCCCAGCAGCTCTACGTGGGTCCGGGCGAGCGCGAGTTCCCGCGCGGCTGAGCCCCGACGGGCTGGACCATGAGCGCGTTCGGGGGGTCGCCGGTTACGGCGTGAGTACGAGGGTATCCACCGTGGCGTTCTCGACGGCGTCCGGGGTGAACCCCCACGTGCGTGTCTCGTGGCTCGCCCAGGCGTCGGTCTGGTCCGTGTAGTGCGGGTGGAAAGCGTGCCCTGAGGCACCCGTGAGGTTGATCCACGTCGACCGGTCGAAGTCGTCGAGGTCGATGACCATTCGCATGGAGGGGACCCAGTCCACCGCGTAACCGTTCGGGAGATCCCATCCGGCCGCATCCACGACGCTCGAGCCTCCGGAGAGCTCCCACGGGCCTCTGTTGAAGAGCCACTCGATCGGCGCGACGCCCGATGTGCCGAAACTCGCGTTGCGGATGTCGAGGCGATGGAGGTCGCCCCAGGCCCATTCCTCGGAGTCCCCGCCGAGCAGGGCTGTCGTCTCCGCCCAGGCGTCGGTGACCGCCCGAGCGAGGGCGTCCTCGACGCCCGACACGTCGTCGGCCTCATCCTGCCACCAGGCGGAGTCGGGCTGTTCGAGCAGCCGTTCGACCACGAGGAACCACCGGGATCCTCCGGCCGGCGGGCGGTCGTCCGGGAGCGAGGGACGGAAGGTGGTGTCGAGCAGCGTCTTCCAGAACACGTTGAACAGAGCGGAGGCGCCGCTGTCCGCGTCGTCGTGGAAGTCCCAATCGGCGAGGATCTCCTGAGCGTCCGCGACCCGTCCGGACGACTCCAGCTCGAGGATCCGGGGAACGATGACGGCCGCGACGGCGTTGTAGTCGTCGCCCTGGATGTCCGCCATGTCGTCGGCCGTGATCGGCTCGCCCTCCTCGATGAGTCCGCGCACGAGCGTGTCGATCCGATCGGCGCGGTATCCGGCATCCCAGTCCGTGGTCAGGAACGGGCCGTCACCGGGGGTCGTGACGGCGTTGTTGGCGGTCACGATGTATCCGGAGGGCGGGTTGTAGACGCTCGGGAGGTCGTCGAAGGGGACCTCGCCGGTCCAGCCCGTCGAACTCGTCCACCCTGTCTGAGGGGTGGTCCCGTCTCCACCGGCCCTGATCGGGATCCGCCCGGGCGCCTGATAGCCGATGTTGCCCTCCACGTCCGCGTAGACGAGATTCTGGGACGGCACCTCGAACAGGCGTGCCGCCTCCCTGAAGGAGTCCCAGTCACGGGAAGCGTCGATGGCGAAGATCGCGGTGGGCGTTCGTCCCGGAGTCAGGGCCGTCCACTGCAGGGAGAGGGCGTAGTCGCCTTCCGGTTGCTCTGTCGTGGAGGGGAGGTCCTCGGCGATGGCACCGAGGTCGGGGGAGACGTCCGACACGATCGGTCCCCGCCCCGTGGAGCGGATCCGGATCTCGACGTCGTCTCCTCCGGCGACGCGGATCGTCTCCTCCCGGACGTCGAGCGGGATCATCTCCCCGTCGAGTTCGTACTCGTCGCCCGTGACGCGTTCGAGGTAGAGGTCGGCGACGTCGGGCCCGAGGTTCGTGAAGCCCCAGGCGACGGCATCGTTGTGGCCGATGATCACACCGGGGAGCCCTGAGAAGGTGAAACCCGCCACGTCGAAGGGGCAGGCGTCGCTCACCGTGCTGCAGCGCAGACCCATCTGGTACCAGATCGACGGCATCGCCGGCCCGAGATGCGGGTCGTTCGCAAGGAGGGGGCGTCCGGACTCGGTGTGATCGCCGGACACGACCCAGGCGTTCGAGCCGATCTCGGAGCCCGCGCGGCCGAGCAGTTCCGGCAGGCCCGAGAGGACGGCGTCGAGGGTCGAGAGGGATCGTGTCGTGGCCTCGGTGTCGGCCGTGCTGTCGGTGTCGATCGTCGGCGCGGAGGCGAGAGCGTTGGTGGAGATCGGGGTGGAGAGCGCGTTCGCCCCGCCGACGATCGTCGCATGACGGTCCGCCGGGTACGGCGGGTAGAGGTCGGCGACGAGAGAGGGATCGAGGGTCGATGAGAGGAGCGCCCTGTCGATCTCCGACTCCAGGTTCGATCGCAGATCCCACGCCATGGCCTTCAGCCAGGCGACGCTGTCGGCCGGCGTCCACGGCTCGGGCTCGTATCCCGGATTCTGCAGTCCGAGGACCGCGTACTCGAGCGAGAGATCGGCTCCACTCCGGGAATCGAGGTACGCGTTCACGCCCCGCGCATACGCCTCGTAGTAGGAGCGGGACGTGTCGTCGAGCGACTCGACCTCGGCCTCGGCGACAGTGCGCCAGCCGAGTGTGCGGATGAAGGTGTCGGTCGTGATCTGGCTCGATCCGAACAGCTCCGACAGGCGGCCGGCGGTGACGTGGCGCCGGAAGTCCATCTCCCAGAATCTGTCCTGAGCGTGCACGAAGCCCTGCGCGGCGAACAGGTCCGCCGCGGAGTCCGCCACGATCTGCGGGATCCCTGCGGCGTCGCGGGTCACGACGACGTCCGCGTCGAGGCCCGCGAGACTCAGCTCACCGGACGTCTGCGGGAAGGAACGCTGCACCGTCCAGAGTCCGATCCCTCCCACGACGACGGCGGCCACGGCGAGCAGACTGATGACGACGAGGGCTGCTCGACGAACCGGGTGTCGGCGTCTGTCGTAGGCGTCCCGTCGCATGCGCACTCCCTCGTGTCGGCAACCGGCCGGTCGACGGCCGGAGGGGTGAACCCGTCAGGCGTGCAGCGCGGTGTTCAGGACAATACCGGTCCCTGAGCGCTGGAGCACCTCGACGGCGCCCGTCGTGGAGTTCCGGCGGAACAACAGACCAGGGTGGCCGCTGAGCTCCGCCGCCTTCACGACCGGGCGGTCCTCGGTGTTCGTATCGATGACGGTGACCTTCGTCCCTGCCGTGATGTAGAGCCCGGCCTCCACGACCGAATCGTCGCCGATCGAGATGCCGATCCCCGAGTTCGCTCCGAGGAGCGCCCGTTCCCCGACGGACACCCGGTGGGACCCGCCTCCCGACAGCGTTCCCATGATGGATGCGCCGCCGCCGATGTCGCTGCCATCGCCCACGACGACCCCCTGCGAGATCCGCCCCTCCACCATCGAGGCCCCGAGGGTCCCCGCGTTGAAGTTGACGAAGCCCTCGTGCATGACGGTCGTTCCGGGGGCCAGGTGCGCCCCCAGCCGGACGCGGGACGCGTCGGCGATACGCACTCGATCCGGCGTGACGTAGTCGAGGAGGCGGGGGAACTTGTCGATGCCCGTGGCGTGGATGCCCGCGCGCTGCAGAGCCGGGCGGAGGGTGTCGAAGTCGGTGGGGTGCACCGGGCCGGCATTCGTCCACACGACGATCGGGAGATGCCCGAAGACGCCGTCGAGATTGATCGTGTTCGGGGCGACGAGCACGTGGGACAGCAGGTGCAGTCGCAGGTAGGCGTCTGGCGTGTCGGCTGGGGCTGCGTCGAGGTCGATCTCGACCGTCACCACGTCGACGGTGACTCGCCGTCGCGGGTCGGCCGTCGCCAGGTTCTCGAATTCGGCCGGAGCGATCCACTTGTCTCGGCCCGCCGGGAGTCGACCGAGTCGCGGCTCGGGGAACCACGTGTCGAGCACGGTGCCGTCGGCGGCCGTCGAGGCGAGGCCGTACCCCCAGGCGAAGCGCGGTTCGGCTGTCGTGGCCGGAGCGGACGGGGAGGAGGCGTCAGGAGCGGTCATGACTCCTAGGCTAGTTGGAGTGCGGCGTGGAGGACGCCCGATGTCGCCCTCCATGGCATCGATAAACTGGGGCCATGGAGTCTCCCACCGCGACGGCCACGCCCGATCGACTCGACCTGACGGCTTCACCCGTCGAGCTGACCCGGATCATCTGCGACATCGAGTCCGTCTCGGGGGACGAGGGGCCTCTCGCTGACCTCATCTTCGAGGCCGTCAGCGCCCTTCCTCACCTCGACGTCGTGCGCGACGGTGACACGATCGTGGCCCGCACCGATCTCGGCCGGTCGCAGCGGGTCGTCATCGCCGGGCATATCGACACGGTGCCCATCAACGACAACGTCCCGACCGTCCGAGAGACGATCGATGGCGTCGAATACATCACGGGGCGTGGAACGGTGGACATGAAGGCCGGGGTGGCCGTTCAGCTCCACCTCGCCGCCGCCCTCACCGAGCCGAGTGTCGATATCACGTGGATGTGGTACGACCACGAGGAGGTCTCGGCTGAGCTGAACGGCCTCGGCCGACTCGCGGCCAACCGCCCCGACCTCTTCGCGGGCGACTTCGCGATCCTCGGCGAACCGTCGAACTCACGGATCGAGGGCGGGTGCAACGGCAACCTGCGGATCGAGGTGAGGGCGTTCGGGCTCCGCTCGCACTCCGCGCGCAGCTGGGTGGGCGACAACGCGATCCACAAGATCGTCCCCGTTCTCGACACCCTCGCGGCCTACGAGCCGCGCCAGGTCGAGGTCGACGGGCTCGTCTACCGGGAGGGCCTCAACGCCGTCGGCTTCTCCGGCGGGATCGCCGGGAACGTCATCCCCGACGAAGCGATGGTCCATATCAACTACCGTTTCGCGCCCAGTCGCTCGGTCGAGGAGGCCATAGCGCACATGCACGAGTTGTTCGGCGGCTACGACATCCGTGTGGTCGATCAGGCCGAGGGGGCTCGCCCGGGGCTCGACGCTCCCATCGCTCGTCAGTTCGTCGACGCGACGGGGACGGAGCCTGCCCCGAAGTACGGGTGGACGGACGTCGCCCGGTTCTCGGCCATGGGCGTGCCGGCCGTGAACTACGGTCCGGGCGATCCCCTCAAGGCGCACGCCGACGACGAACGCTGCTCGGTCGAGCAGATCGTCGAGTGCGAGCGGGGTCTCCGGTCGTGGCTCACGGCGTGATCGTGACCCACCGCGGTCCGCGACCGGCCTCGTCCCGCCGGTGACGGACGGGGAAGCCCGTTCCACGGCGTCGATGAGGGTGGCCCACGGGGCGGCGACCCGCGGCGTGCGCGGCGACAGGTTCAGAGGCATGCCATGGTGGGCGGCGGTCCTCGTCGTCTTCGGCGCGGCCAGGGTCGTCACGACCGTCTTCCTCCTCGTCCTCGCCGCCGCTCAGCCGGAGAACGCCTGGACGGGTGCCTCGCCGCGCTACATCGACTTCGCCTCGATGTGGGATGGTCGCTGGTACAACATCGTGGCCGTCTCCGGCTACCCCTCGTCGCTCCCGCTCACCGAGGACGGCCACGTCGGTGAGAACGCCTGGGCGTTCATGCCCGTGTACCCGGCGGTCGTCCGCATCGTGATGGTGCTCACGGGGGCGGAGTGGGCCCTCGCCGCCGTCGCCGTGTCGATCCTGGCGGGTTTCGGCGCGGCGCTCGTGACGTACCTGCTCTTCCGGGAGCGACTCGATCGTCGGACGGCCCTCTTCGGAGTCGTGGTCTTCGCCGTCGCCCCTGTGTCAGCGGTGTTCCAGGTGGCGTACGCCGAGTCCCTGCACCTGCTCCTCCTCGCCTGGGCTCTCCTCCTCCTGCTGCGTCGCCGGTACCTGCTCCTCGTCCCCGTCATCGTCGTGATGGGCTTCACACGGCCGAGTGCGCTCGCCTTCGCGCTGTTCCTCGGCCTGCACGTGGTCGTCCGGCTCGTGCGCCGGCGTCAGGACCCGTTCGCACCGCGAGAGCTCCCGACCGCGATCCTCGCCACGGTGACGAGCGTCGTCGTCGGGTTCGCCTGGCCGGCCATCGCCTGGGCGGTGACCGGATCGATCACCGCCTACACCGATACGGAACTCGCGTGGCGCTCGGCCTACATCGGGTACCAGCACCTCGTTCCTTTCGCCCCGTGGTTCCAGGGGCTCGAGTGGTGGGTGGGGAGTCGCTGGGGCTGGGTCCTCGTGGTCCTCATCGTCCTGGGCTTCGCGGCTGCGCTCCTCTCGCGACCGGTCCGGGCTCTCGGCGTCGATCTGCGCCTGTGGCTGGCGAGCTACGCGCTCTACCTCCTCGCCGTCTTCTTCCCGCAGTCGAGCACCTTCCGGCTTCTCGTGCCGCTCTTCCCGCTCGCCGGCGCGATCGCCGTCCCGACGTCCCGCGTGTATCGGGTGTTCGTCGTCCTCGGCTCGTTGGCGCTCCAGTGGGGGTGGCTCCTGATCGCCTGGAGGGTGGACGGATACGACTGGACACCCCCGTGATGCCCGCTCCGGTGCCGCGCAATTGGCGCGAAGCGCGAACAATCACGGATAATAGGGAGTAGTACACGAAAGGGGAGCCGAATGGCCGCAATGAAGCCGAGGACCGGAGATGGGCCGATGGAGGCCGTAAAGGAGGGTCGGCTCATCATTGTGCGCGTGCCGCTCGAAGGAGGAGGTCGCCTCGTCGTGTCGGTGAACGATGCCGAAGCGAAGGAACTCCACGACGCGCTCGCCGCAGTCGTCTCCGTCTGATCGAACCACCGGTCGACGACAGTCTGATCAGTAAGGCCCGATTCGTCGGGTGAACGCGAAACGCGTCCGGTCCCCTCGGGGCACGGACGCGTTTCGCTTGTCCCGAGTCGCCCTCGAGACGCCGCGATCAGGTCGCGAGCGTGGTGACCTGGAGGAGTCCGTCTCCCACGACGGACAGGGCGCTGACGACGGCGGTCGACGAGGCGACCTCATCGATCAGACTGCGGTAGCCGACGGTCACGTCGTCCCGTGCCGCGGGGTCGGCGACGCGCCCGCGGGACAGAGCGTGCGTCACGACGACGGTTCCGCCGGCCCGGACCAGTCTGAGGGCGTGCTCGAAGTACTCGATGACCGAGGCGGAGTCCGCATCGACGAGAACGAGATCGTAAGAGTTCTCGTTCATGCGCGGGAGGACGTCGAGGGCCTTCCCGGCGATGAGCCGGAATCGGTTCGTCGGGATGCCCGCATCGTGGAAGTGCTCGCGGGCCGCAGCCTGGTGCTCGACCTCGCTGTCGATCGACGTCAGGGCGCTGCGCGGGTTCCCGGAGAGCATCCACAGCCCCGACACTCCGGAACCGGTCCCGATCTCCATGATGTTCCGAGCGCCAGTGGCTGCCACCAGGAGCGCGAGCTGCGCGCCGACGGCGGGGGAGACCGCATCGATCCCCACCTCGATCGAATGGGCGCGGGCGCGGGCGATGGGTTCCGCCTCGACGACGACGTCGTCGGCGTACTTCCAGTTGGCGACGTGCTCAGACTTGCCGTCGTGAGAGGACTTGGCGTCGTGAGGGGTCACTGGTTCGCTCCGTGGTCGTGGTGTCGTGGCAAAGGGTCTGCCGCTGATCTCAGCCAGGATACGGCGCTGGCGCTGGCCGGACGTGCAGCCACGTCGGGGTACTCTTGATCCGTGTTCGGACTGACCCCTGAGAAGGTGCTGCTCATCGCGGTCATCGCCGTGCTGATCGTCGGTCCGGAGCGCCTGCCGCTCTACGCGTCGAAGTTCGCCCAGTTCATCCGGTGGCTCCGCGACCTGGCCCGTGGTGCCCAGGATCGCATGCGCGAGGAGATGGGGCCCGAATTCGACGAGGTCGATTGGAAGAAGCTCGACCCGCGTCAGTACGATCCGCGGCGCATCATCAAGGAGGCTCTCCTCGACGACGAGCCGGCGCCCGTCCTCACCGCTCCATCGCGCAAGGAGCCGACGGTGAAGCCGTCCGTGCAGCCGACCCATCGGTCGAAGCTGGAGTCCGGAGAGTATTCGGGGCCTCCGCCCTTCGATACGGAGTCCACGTGACCGCGTCCACCACCCGCGCCGGTCGCGAGCCGGCGTCGAGCGACGCCCTCGAGCGTGCGCTGGGCCTCATTGCGTCGATCCCCGACCACCCGACTCCCGGTGTCGTCTTCCGCGACCTCACTCCGCTCTTCGCCGACGGAGCGGCCTTCGCCGACGTGGTGGACGCGCTCATCGCCCCGTTCGCGGGTCGCTTCGACGCGGTCGCCGGTCTCGAGGCGCGGGGATTCCTTCTGGCCGGAGCGATCGCGATGAGGACGGGCGCAGGCCTCGTGCCGATCAGGAAGCAGGGCAAGCTCCCGCGCGCCACGGAAGCCCAGAGCTACGACCTCGAATACGGCAGTGCGACGATCGAGGCGCATCGCGGGGATCTGCCCGCCGGCTCTCGAGTGCTCCTCGTGGACGACGTCCTCGCGACGGGCGGCACGCTGGGAGCCGCGATCCGCGTGGCCGATCGCCTCGGATGGGACGTCGTCGGCGCTTCCGTGGTGCTCGAGATCGATGCTCTCGATGGGCGCGCTGTGGTCTCCGGCGACGGTGCTGCGCGGATCGTGAGCCTGTTCCACGTGTGAGTCAGGCTGTGCTCGTGCGTCGTCCGGTACCCGTGCGTCGTCGCCCGGTCAGCCGCTGAGCCCGCACCGGTCGGTGACGAACGCGTAGAGGTCCGCTCGAAGCGTGGAGGACGCGGGCACGCTCACGGAGCCCTCCGTGCCGCCGGTGAGCAGCACGCGCACGCGGAGTACCGTCCCGACCTTGTCCTCGGCGACGGCGTGAGCGTCGCAGCGTGCGGGCACAGCGGGGAGCGCGATCGTCGTCGGTGAGTCCCCGGCCGCCACCCTCTCGTCGACGCTCCATGCAGCGTCCCCGGACGCTGGAGAGAGCAGAGTGGTCGCGTCGACACCCAGGACGGTCAGGGACCCGGCACCCGGACCGGCGACGGGGGTCGCGGTCAGGGACAACGTCGTCACCGCAGCCGGCCCCTGCCCGGAGAGGTCGAGACGATCGGCCAGGCCGAACGCGACCACCTCGGATACCGCCTGCGTGAAGCACGCGGCGTCCGACAACCTCTCGACCGTCGAGAACTCGTCCACGGGTGCGAGCACGGCGGTGCGCGAGTCGCCGTCGGACTCGTAGGAGACGACGATCGACGTCATCGGGTCCGTCGCGGGGCAATCGAACTCGGGGACGGCGATCCGGAGATCGCGCGTCCGTCCGGCCGGGACGATGGCGTCCCCGTCCCACGAGGCATCGGCGTCGAACGCCGGAGAGGACAACCGGGCCGAGCGGACGATCAGCTCGGCGTCCGTGACGTTCTCGACGGAGATCGCGAACATCCCCGTCGTGTAGTCCGTCCGCCCCTGGGTCACGCCGACGAGGATGTGCCCATCGGTCGCGGCGGCTGCCGCGTCTTCCGCCGCGGTGTCTGCGGAGACGGTGACCGACGCGGAGGTCCGTGGCGCTGGAGCCGACGAGCACCCCGACAGGGCGACGAGCACGGCCACCGCCGCGGCCGTCGATACTCGCGCCCGTCGTCGGTTCACACGACGTTCACTCCGAGAGGGCGGCCGGCGAGACCGCGGCCGCGAGACATCACCGCGTCGGTGAGCGCCGTGATCGCCCGCGCGGCCGGATCGTCCGGTCGATCGAGGACGACGGGGATGCCGAGGTCTCCTCCTCTGCGGAGGTCGACGCTCAACGGGATCGAAGCGAGCAGCGGCACGGCGGCCTCCTGGCCGCGCGAAAGACGCTCGGCCACGTCGGCCCCGCCCCCCGACCCGAACATCTCGACCACGGTACCGTCCGGCGCGACGAAAGCCCCCATGTTCTCGACGACACCGATGACGTGCTGCCCGGTCTGACGAGCGACCGTTCCACTGCGTTCGGCGACATCGGCCGCAGCTGCCTGCGGCGTCGTCACGACGATGACCTCGGCGTGGGGGAGGATCTGCCCAACAGAGATGGCCACGTCGCCGGTGCCGGGCGGGAGATCGAGGAGCAGCACATCGAGGTCGCCGAAGTAGACGTCGGTGAGGAACTGGTCGATCGTGCGATGCAGCATCGGTCCGCGCCACGCGACCGCCGTCGCCGGGTCGTCGACGAACATGCCGATGGAGATGACCTTCACTCCATGAGCGACGGGGGGGAGGATCATGTCGTCAACTCGCGTGGGCCGGACGGCGCGGCCCGGTCGTTCCGGGTCGTCGAGTCCGAGAAGGCCGGGGATGGAGAAGCCGTGGACGTCCGCGTCCACCAGCCCGACGGCGAGTCCGCGAGCGGCCAGTGACACGGCGAGGTTGGCCGTCACCGTGGACTTGCCGACGCCGCCCTTGCCGCTCGTGACGGCGATGACGCGGGTGAGGGAGTCCGCGGTGAAGGGCATCCGTCGCTTGCCGGGACCGCGCAGACGTTCCGTGAGGGCCGCCCGTTGTTCGCGACTCATCACTCCGACGTCGACCGAGGTGGAGGTGACCCCATCGACGCGCGCGATCGCCTCTCGAACATCGCGTTCGATCGTGCGTGCGGCTGGGCATCCGACGATGGTGAGGCGGATGTCGACCTGCGCGGCCCCGTCGGCGTCGACGGAGACATCGCCGACCATGTCGAGCTCCGTGATCGGGCGCCTGATCTCCGGATCGATGACCGCGTCGAGCGATCGACGCACGCGGTCCGCGAGGGCGCCGTGGTTCTGCGGGACCGCTCCGTCATGCACGGGAACGGTCCGCGCTCTCCCCGTCGGTTGTCGCGCCGTCGCGCTGCTCCTCGAGCTCCTCCAGGAGCGAACGGAGCTCCTGCCGGATGAAATCCCGGGATGCCATGTCCTTGAGGGCCAGCCGCAGCGCGACGACCTCGCGCGCGAGGTACTCCGTGTCGGCGAGGTTCCGCTCGGAGCGCTGACGGTCCTGCTCGATCTGCACGCGGTCCCTGTCGTCCTGCCGGTTCTGGGCGAGGAGGATGAGCGGAGCGGCGTATGACGCCTGGAGGGAGAGGATGAGGGTGAGGGCCGTGAAGCCGAGCGCCGCGGAGTCGAATCGCATGTTCTCGGGCGCGACCGTGTTGTACCCCAGCCAGGCGATGCAGAAGGCCGTGAGGCCGAGCAGGAACCAGGGCGTGCCCATCGCGCGGGCGATCCACTCGGTGAAGCGCCCGAAGCGGTCGCTCGACTGCCGGCGACGCGGAACGAGAACGGGAGCGCGCATGCCTTTCGGTGCGTCGAGGCGCACGTCCTTCGAATTCCTAGCCATGCGTCATCCTCCGTCCGGTACGCAGCTTCTGGGGGTGGTCGTCGTCGCCGTGACTTCGCCAGTCGTCCGGCAACAGGTAGTCGAGGATGTCGTCAATCGTCACCACCCCGACGAGGCGATGGTTGTCATCGACGACCGGCACCGACACGAGGTCGTAGCTCGCGAGGATGCGAGACACCTCGGCGGCCGACGTGTCGGCCGAGACCGGATCGAGACTCTGGTCGAGGATCGTGCCGAGCCGTTCGTGAGGCGGATACCGCAGCATCCTCTGGAAGTGCACCATCCCGAGGAAACGTCCGGTGGGCGGCTCGTACGGCGGCAACGTGATGCACACGGCAGCACCCAGCGCGGGAGGGAGCTCGGCTCGGCGCACGAGGGCGAGGGCCTCCGCCACCGTCGAATCGGCTGACAGGATGACGGGCTCGGTCGTCATGAGTCCACCGGCCGTGTCGGGCGCGAACGTCAGCAGCATCCTGACGTCCTCGGCCTCCTCCGGCTCCATGAGCTCCAGGAGGTGCTCTCCGCGTTCGGTCGGCAGCTGGGCGATCAGGTCGGCGGCGTCGTCTGGCTGCATCTGGTCGAGGACGTCGGCCGCCCTGTCGTCGTCGAACTGGGCGAGGATGTTCACCTGATCGCTCTCGGGCATCTCCTCGAGAGCATCGGCGAGGCGGTCGTCCGGCAGCTCCCCTGCGACCTCGAGCATGCGCTCCTCCGGCAGATCGAGGAGGGTGCTCGCGAGGTCGGCCGGCTTGAGGTCCGAGTAGGTGGCGATGAGCTGCTCGGCTGACTGGGCTTCCGTGCCTCCGGTCTTCTCGGCGACGTCGCGCCACGAGACGAACGAGGTGTGGCCCTTCGCGAACAGGGACGAGTTCGTCTTCGGCCGCCGGACGAAGTACTGGCTCACGGCCCACGTCCCGCCCGACTTCTGCTCGATAGCGACGTCTTCGATCGTGGCTTCGCCCGAGCCGTCGGCGAAGAGCACCTTGCGACCGAGGATCTCGGCGATGACGCGTTCCTCGCCGGCCCGCTGCTCGAACCGGCGCACGTTGATGAGGCCGGTCGTGATGATCTGGCCCGAGGCGATGCTCGTCACCCGGTTGATGGACACGAACACTCGCCTCTTGCCGGGGATCTCCACGAGGAGGCCGACGACGCGCGGGGGATCGGTGGGTCTCGAGACCACGAGGACGTCGCGCACCTTGCCGACCCGGTCACCCGCCGGATCGAACACCATGCACCCGGCCAACCGGGCGACGAAGACTCTTGTGGCACTCACCCTCCTAACTTAGACCGCCGCGCGAAGACGGGCGGTCTCGTCACGGGATGTTCAGCCGGCGGGTGGGACAATGGTGGGGTGAGCATTCCCCAGAACGGACAACGACGCGGACCCGTCATCGGCATCCCCTCGGGTGAGACGGTGGCCTCCTTCGACGATTACGCCGGCGCGCAGGCGGCCGTCGACAAGCTCGCGGCGGCGGATTTCCCCGTGCGCCGTGCGTCGATCGTGGGATCCGACCTCAAGAGCGTCGAGCGCATCACCGGGCGGATGAGCTACGGACGAGCCGCCGCGGCCGGCGCCTTGAGCGGCGCCTGGCTCGGACTCTTCTTCGGCCTGCTCCTCGTGATCGTCTCGCCGGAATCGGGTTTCGTGTTCGTCGGTGCCGCTGCCCTCATCGGTGCCGCGTTCGGCATGCTGTTCAACGTCGTGACCTACACGGCCAGACGTCGCCGGCGGGACTTCAGCTCGATCGCGCAGATCGTGGCCTCGTCCTACTCCGTCATCGTCGAGGTCGAGCTCGCGAACAAGGCGCGGAACATCCTCGGAGTGTCCGCCACATCGAGCGGCGAACAGGGTCCGAGCATGTACCTCTAGTCGCAGAGACCTCCGTGCTCCACGCTCCCGACAGCGGGAGTCGGCCGATGTCAGCGGCCGCTCAGCCAGGCCTCGACCTCGTCGGCCGTGCGGGGGATTCCGGCTGAGAGGTTCTCGGCCCCGTCCGCGGTCACGAGGATGTCGTCCTCGATCCGAACGCCGATGCCGCGGAACTCTTCAGGGACGGTGAGGTCGTCCGGCTGGAAGTACAGTCCGGGCTCGATCGTGAAGACCATGCCCTCCTCGACGGTCCCGTCGTGGTACATCTCACGCCGTGCCTGCGCGCAGTCGTGCACGTCGAGGCCGAGGTGATGGCTGGTCCCGTGCACCATGTAGCGGCGGTGGTACTGCGCGTCCGGTTCGAGCGACTCCTCGGCGCTGACCGGGAGGATGCCCCATTCGGCCGTGTACCGCGCGATGACCTTCATGGCCTCGGCATGGACGTCGCGGAAGACGATCCCGGGGCGGACGATCGCGAGGGCGGCGTCGGCCGCCTCGCGGACTGCCTCGTAGACGCGGCGCTGCACGGGGGAGAACGTGCCGTTCACGGGGAGGGTCCTGGTGATGTCGGCCGTGTAGAGGCTGTCGACCTCCACCCCGGCATCGACGAGGATCATGTCTCCCGTCGACACCGAACCGTCGTTCCGGGTCCAGTGCAGGATGCAGGCGTGCGGTCCCGATGCGGCGATCGTGTCGTAGCCCACGGCGTTCCCGTCGAGTCGTGCGCGGGTGTAGAACACGCCCTCGACGATGCGCTCTCCGCGGGTCTGGTCGGCGATCCGTGGGAGTTCCGCGACGATGTCGTCGAAACCACGCCGCGTCGCGTCGACCGCGGAACGGAGCTCGGCCACCTCGTAGGCGTCCTTCACGAGCCGGAGCTCGGAGACGAAACGGTCGAGCTCCTCATCGGAGCCGACCGTCCTGTCGCTCTCCGAGGCGACGAATTCGTCGATGTGGGCTGTGGCGACGCCGAGGTCCGCCGCGACCTGCGCGAGCGACGGCCGTGCGCCGATCCAGAACTCGCCGATCGCGGGGTTCGCGTAGAACTCGTTCGAGTCGCGACCAGCCCTCTCGCGGAAGTAGAGGGTCGCCGAGTGTCCTCCGTCGACGGGGTCGAGTGCGAGGACGGCGCCGGGCTCGCTGTCGCTCGCCCACCCGGTGAGGTGGGCGAACGCGGAATGCGGACGGAACGGGTAGTCCGTGTCGTTCGATCGCTGCTTGAGGTCGCCTGCCGGGACGACGACGCGCTGTCCTGCGAAGGCCTGCGACACGAGACGGCGGCGCTCGGCTGCGAAGCCCGAGGCCTCGCGCGCCGGCGGGAGTACGGCGGGCTGCTCCACCCACCCTGTCGAGATGTAGTCCTGGAACCGCGTGCTGTCCGGAGTCGTCGACCGGTTCGTGTTGCCGCCGGCGGGCGCTGACACGGGCGTCTCCGTCTCCGGTGCGACGTCGTCGAGCGCCGCCTCGCCCGTCGGAGCGTCGTCGATGCCGGATGCGTGGTCGGTCGTGGAGGTCGCGTCACTCGAGGTAGCCATGTCCTCCATTCTGGCACCGACGCCCGACGGCGGCCGCGCGGGACGGGTCAGTCCGTGCGGCGGAGCTGGACGAGGATGGGGCGGTGGTCGCTCGCGTCGAGGGAGTCGTCGTCGATGACCCGCATCCCGGTGGCCGACCAGTTGGACGTGGACATGACGTGGTCGATCGGCGTGCCCAGCAGAGGGGGTACGGCTGACGACCACGTGCCGACGGCGGCATTGCCCGTCCGGGCCCCCGCATCGATGCATCGGCCGAGGGTCGCTCCCGTCTCGGTCCCGAGGTCCGCCATGTGATCGATGGTGGCGTTGAAGTCCCCTGCCATGATCACGTTGTCCTCCGTGCACTGGGTCGCCAGCCACTCGAGGTCCGAGCGCCAGTTGTCCATCTGTCCGGGCACGGGTGCGACGGCATGCACGGCGACGATCGTGGGTCCCGACCCACCCGTCGGCTTGAGGACCACGGTGGGGAGCACGGAGGTGTTGCCCACCCGAGCGGCTTCCTCGGCCCGATCGCGGTTGGAGTCGTAGACGCTCTCGTAGTCGCCGAGGCGAGGACTCACGAGGATCGTGGTGGATCGGGCCTTCGCGATCTTGTCGAACCAGACCGTGTGGACCCACATCGGGTTGCCGCCCTCTTTCATGAGGAGGGCGACCTCGACGCCCGTCTCCTTCGTCGTCTCGGGGAGGCTCACGATGTCGGCGCCGCTCTCGAGCGCGACCCGTGCGATCGTCTCGGCTCCCGGGGCGTCGCCGAGAGTGTTCCAGCTCAGGACCTTGACGGAGTCGTCCGTCCAGTCCTCGAACGCGGTGTCCCCGAGACCGCGGGCACCCATGACGGCGGCGTTGCCGACGGCGGTCACGACGAAGACGATGGCGATCGTCGCGGCGAACGCGCGAAGCGGTCGAGCGAGCGACAGGAGGGCGAAGACGACGGCGGCGGCGAGGCAGCCCACCACCAGGGCGCCGCGGAGCGCGACGATCTGGGCGACGATCCAGAGGTTCTGAGCCCCGAACAGCTGTGGCCACGTGGCGACGAGGCACGCAAGCGCGATCGCGATCGTGATGAGGGCACCGAGGAGTCTGAGCATGGCGTTGTCACCCTACCGACGACGTGCTGGGAAGGGGCCGAGTCGCGCATGCACCGCGGCATAGGATGGGGGACATGGCGGGCGATCGGCGGTTCAGCGGCCCGAGCGACCTGCATACCCACTCCAGCGTGTCGGACGGCACGGAGACACCCGGTCGGCTCGTGCTCTCCGCCGCGGCCGCCGGACTCGGCACCGTGGCGATCACCGACCACGACTCCACCGCCGGCTGGTCCCAGGCGGCCGACGCCGCAATCGATGCGCGGATCACGCTCATCCCCGGCATGGAGTTCAGCACCCGGCTCGGCTACCGGAGCATCCACCTGCTGGCCTACCTGTTCGATCCTCATGACGCCGATCTCGTCGCGGAGATGACGCGCATCCGCGATGCCCGTCTCATCCGGGCCGAGCGCATCGTCCAGAACCTCTCGCGGGACTACGCCCTCACCTGGGCCGACGTCGTGGCGCAGACGAGCGACGGTGCGACGATCGGTCGCCCCCACATCGCCGATGCCCTCGTGGCCCGTGGTCACGTCCCGACGCGCAGCGAGGCCTTCGCAAGCATCCTGCATCCCTCACGCGGGTACTTCCTCCCGCACTACGCACCCGAACCGGCGGACGCCGTGCGCCTCGTCGTGGCGGCGGGCGGGGTGCCGGTGATCGCCCATCCGGCCACGCGCGGTCGCGGGCTGGTCGTCTCGGACGAGGACGTCGCGGAGCTCGTGCGTGTCGGTCTCGCGGGACTCGAGATCGACCACCGCGAGAACACGACGGCCGGCAAGGAGTCCATCGCCCGGCTCGCTCGTCGGCACGACCTCATCCTCACGGGATCGAGTGACTACCACGGCACGGGAAAGCCCAATCGGCTCGGCGAGAACACGACGTCCGATGCCGCGGTCGACGCCATCATCGAGCGCGGGACGGGATCGCAGCCCGTCTACGGTGCGTCGGGAGCCTGACGCACCGCGGGCCGGAGCAGACGCTGCCGATGCGGACGGCCCCGATCCTCGAGAGAGGATCGGGGCCGTCCGCATCGGTCTATGAACGTCGTGGTGTCAGACCGCCGGTGGCGTGCTGCGGCGGCGGGTGCGGCTCCGTCGACGGGGAGCGCTGTTCCCGTCGTGGTGCTGTCGTCCTCCACCGTCGTGCGTGCCGGCCGACTCGGAGGAGTCGCGGACGGCGTCCTTCGATCGGTTGTCATCCTGCCGCGGGGCGTTGTCTGCACCGGAGCCGTCACGCGTGCGGCGGCGGCGGGTGCCGTCGCGCGGCGGACGATCGCCGGATTCACCGCTTGTGCGGTTGCGCGGCGGAGCGGACGCTGCCGGGGGAGCACTCGCGAGGCGCCCCTTCGTCCCGGCCGGGATGTCGAGGTCGGTGAAGAGGTGCGGGGACGACGAATAGGTCTCGGTGGGCTCCGGCTGACCGAAGTCGAGGGCGCGGTTGATGAGCGCCCACTTGTGGAGGTCGTCCCAGTCCACGAAGGTGACGGCGATCCCGGTCTTCCCCGCGCGCCCGGTGCGACCGACACGGTGGAGGTACGTCTTCTCGTCCTCGGGGATCGTGTGGTTGATGACGTGGGTCACGTCGTCGACGTCGATCCCGCGGGCCGCGACGTCCGTGGCGATGAGCACGTCCTTCTTGCCGGCCTTGAACGCCGCCATCGCTCGTTCGCGCTGCTCCTGGCCGAGGTCGCCATGGACGGCCGCCGCGTTGAAGCCACGATCGTTCAGCTCTTCCACGAGCTTCGCCGCCGCTCGCTTCGTCCGCGTGAAGATGACGGTCTTGCCGCGACCCTCGGCCTGGAGGATCCGCGCGATGACCTCGTCCTTGTCGAGCGAGTGCGCACGGTAGATGAGGTGCTTGATGTTCGCCTGCGTCAGACCCTCGTCCGGGTCGGACGCCCGGATGTGGATCGGCTTGTTCATGAAGCGGCGCGCGAGCGCGACGATCGGCCCGGGCATCGTCGCCGAGAACAGCATCGTGTGGCGCTCCGGCGGCGTCTTGGAGAAGAGCTTCTCGATGTCCGAGAGGAATCCGAGGTCGAGCATCTTGTCGGCCTCGTCGAGCACCATCTCCTGGACCTTCGAGAAGTCGAGGAGGCGCTGGTTGTTGAGGTCGATGAGACGGCCGGGGGTGCCCACGACGAGCTGCGCGCCGGCCTTGATCTGCTCGATCTGCCCCTCGTACGCCTTGCCGCCGTAGATCGAGACGATCTTGGTTCCGCGATTGGCCGCGGCGACCTCGAGGTCCTCCGTCACCTGGACGCAGAGTTCACGCGTGGGCACGACGACGAGCGCCTTGACACCCGGCTCGGGGTTCGCCCCGAGCCGCTGCAGGATCGGCAGGCCGAACCCGAAGGTCTTGCCCGTACCCGTCTTCGCCTGGCCGATGATGTCCTGGCCGGCGAGACCGAGGGGGATCGTCTGCTCCTGAATGGGGAAGGGCGAGAGGATGTTCTTGGCTGCGAGGGCGTCGACCATGTCCTGGTCGACCCCGAGATCACGGAAGTCCACGTATGTATGTGCCTGTTCGGTGCGAATTTCGGTCTACGCCGATATCGTCACGTCCGCGGCGTAGGTCCCCGATCCGGTGCCGGGAATCTCCTCAGACTACCGGACGACGTCGAACGACGACGGGACGTCTCGTCTAGCGGGGTGGCGGGACGGTCATCCCGCGATCACGGAACGCCCCGCGTCTTCAGCTAAAGTGGCGCACGTGGCATCCTGGTTCGGCCGACGCGGTCCTCGAATGGAGATCCCGCGTCTGCGTGCGCGTGGGTCGGCGCGTTCGGTGACCCGAGTCGAGTTCACCGACCTGCATCCCGACCCGGAGAGCTACCTCGGTCGGGCCGCTCGGATCCAGCTCGGCCATGTCGAGACGCTCGGCTCTCTCATCGGCGACTTCGACCGCTTCGACGACAAGGAGCGACTCTCGGTCGCTGCCGGCTTCGCCCTCGCGAAGCATCAGGGTCTGGTGGCGGAGATCGAACGGCGCGACGGCGACGCCGCGCGCTCGATGGCCGAGGCATCGGCCCCGATCGATCACTTCCGTCGGATCACCAGAGGCGAGACGCCTCTCGAATCGCTCCTGTCGTTCCACGTGACGTCTGGACTCCTCGACGATCTCCTCATCGGCCTGACGGCGAGCCTGCCGTCCGATCTCGGGCCTCGTGTCGGAAGCCTTCTGGGGGCCGACGCGGGTACCTCCGGAATCGTAGACATCCTCGAGCGGGAGATCTCCGTGGACCGTCGGACGGGGTCATTCCTCGCGATGTGGGGTCGGCGGCTCGTCGGCGACACTCTCCTGCTCGCGCGCGATGTCGTCGACGTCCACGACGCGCGCGGAGGAGATGCGGTCGAGCCGGTCTTCACCGAGCTCATAGCCGCTCACACGCGGCGGATGGACGCGCTCGGCCTCACCGCCTGATCGCGACGCGACCGGCTGGCGACTCGACGAGCCACCGGAGCGGTCAGCCGCCGAGACTCACGAGTCGGCGCTCGTCGGAAGCCGCTCGGGCACGACCGATGGTGAGCGCCGCCATGACGGACAGTGCCGTCGCCGCGACGAGCGTGACCGCCCAGATCCACCCGCCGTCCCACGGCCACCCGAGCACGGTGAGACCGAGCCACACGATCGACGCGACGATCACTCCGACGGCGGGGACGAGGAGGACTCCGCGCTCACCCCGCCAGGGGAGCGCGTAGTGGGCTGCGAGCCCGACGATCGCTCCGCCGATGGCGATGAAGAGGAGCTCCATGGCTCAGGCGACGAAACCGACGCGACGCTGGTCCTCCGAACCGACCTCGACGTAAGCGAGACCGGCCGTGGGGATGATGAACAGGCTGCCCTTCGAATCCGTCAGGCTGAAGTACGAGCTCTTGTCGTCGAGAGCTGCCTGGATCGTCTTCTTGACGTCCGCGATGGACTCGGACGATTCGAAGCTCACTTCGCGGGGACTGTTCGCGATTCCGATGCGGATTTCCACGGGGGTGCCTTTCGATTGCCTGGATTACGACTCTACGACACGCCGCACCGGCCGACGCCCAGCGGAACCTCGCCGTGAGCGAACAGTGCTCGGCGACGAGCCGTCGCCACGACGGGCGATGTCGGAGGCCCGGGTTACCGTGAGACCGTGAATCCCGAACGCCACCCGAACCCAGCACGACCGCCGTCCGACGGATCCGTCGTGGGCACCATCGTGGGTACACGGCTCGTGCTCGACGGCGACCAGGAACGCGTCCTCTCGGTGCCCGACGGCAGCAACCTCGCGGTTCTCGGGGCGCCGGGAACGGGAAAGACCACCGTGCTCGTCGAGCTCATCGCCGACCGCGTCACGCACCGCGGGTACGAGACGGACGAGGTGCTCGTCATCGCCGCCGACCGTCGAGCGGCCACTCGACTCCGCGACGTTCTCGCCGCTCGGGTGGCCGTCCCCACGTCGGGTCCGCTGGCGCGAGCGCTCACCTCGTTCGCCTTCAGCATCGTCGTGTCGGGGAACGCGGCTGCGGGGCTCCCGGCGCCGCGACTCCTGACCGGAGGCGAGCAGGATGTGATCATCGCAGACCTCCTCTCGGGAGACGACGAGGACGGTCGCAGCGGCGATTGGCCGGCGCACCTCGACGCAGACGTTCGACGCCTTCCGGGGTTCCGCGGTGAGCTCAGGGAGCTCATGGCTCGCGCCGTCGAGTCTCACGTGTCACCGCAACTGCTCTCGGAGCTCGGCGATCGACGGATGCGACCGGCGTGGCGGGCGGCCGGCCGGTTCATCGAGGAGTACCACGAGGTGGTCGACAGCTTCCGCGACCAGTTCTACGACTCCACGGAGCTCATCCATCGGGCCACCGAGATCGTCGAGTCGGCGGGCGTCGACGGTACGGGGCTCGGGGCGTTCTCACGCTTGCGCCTGCTCGCGGTCGACGACGCCGAGGAACTCAGCGCTGCCGGGGCCGAGCTGTTGCGGGCGTTCTCGCGCCGCGGCGTCGCGATCGTCGTAGCGGGGGATCCGGATGTGGCCAGCGGTGGTTTCCGTGGAGCGAGTCCCGACGTCGTCGGGCGGCTGCCCCAGATCCTCGACGCTCCCGCCGGTTCGGTCGTCCTCGGAACCGGCTATCGGGGCACCCGGGAGCTGGCAGCCGTGTACGAGCGCATCGTGTCGAAGGTCGGCACGGCGGCGGCCGGTGCGCAGCGGCGGGTGGATCGTCCCGATCGGTCCGACGACGCGTCGGTGCTCGTCTCGACGCCGTCGTCGGTCGCAGAGCAGGTGTCGATCGTCGCCAGGGAGCTGCGGGAACGGCATGTCTTCGGGCGTGTCCCGTGGCACGACATGGCTGTGGTCGTGAGGAGCCGTTCGCAGATCGCCGCGATCGAGCGAGGACTCGCCGGGCTCGAGGTTCCCACGCGCGTGCTCGCCGGCGGCACGGCTCTGCGGGACGACCCGTCGGTGCGTGCCTTCGTCCTCGCGGGCAGGATCGCGTTGGGGGAGTGCGCACTCGACGCCACAGCCGCCGTCGATCTGCTCACGAGTGTTCTCGGCGGGTTCGATCGAGTCGAACTGAGGCGTCTGAGAGCCGCTCTGCGACAGCGGGAGGCCGATCTCGAGGGGAATCGCTCGGCCGACGAGCTCCTCGTCGACGCGATGCAGGTCCCGGGGTCGCTCACCGATCTCGACACACGCACAGGTCGCAAGGCGCAGTCGCTCGCAGACAATCTGCGTGCCGCCGCCGCGAGCGCAGTCGGAAGCGCCTCGGTCGAGGAGCTCCTCTGGGGCCTCTGGGAACGAAGCCGTCTGGAGCGGCCCCTCGTCGACGCATCGAAGGGGTCGGGACTCGCCGCCGAGGAAGCGGACCGCGTCCTCGATGCCATCGTCGCGCTCTTCGCGGCGGCCCGACGCGCTGTGGAGCGGTCTCCTGGCGATGCGCCCGCACGATTCCTGGACCACCTCATGGAGTCGGACCTCCCGGAGGACACCCTGGCGCCGCGGGCGGCCGCATCGGCCGTCGTCATCACGACACCCGCCGGCACCGTCGATCGTGACTTCGACACCGTGGTCGTGTGCGGGCTCCAGGAGAACGGGTGGCCGAACATGAGGCAGCGAGGGACGCTTCTTTCGAGCGGCGCTCTCGCTGACGCGGCCGCCGGCATCGACCCGACACCGGCGGACGCCCGTACCATCGTCCTCCACGACGAACTGCGACTTCTCGCCCGAACCGTGTCCCGAGCGCGCAACAAGCTCGTGGTGAGCGCCGTCTCGGGCGAGGACGCGTCGCCGAGTCCGTTCCTCCCGCTCTTCCCCCCGCCCACCGATGGCCTCGTCGAGCGGCACCCTCTGTCGTTGCGAGGACTCACCGCCCGGCTGCGTCGCGACCTGATCGTCGCCCTCGAGCGGAGCGAGCATGCCGCGGCGGAGCGCGCCGCCGTGTCGCTCGCTCGTCTGGTCCACGCCGGTGTCGACGGAGCGTCGCCCGACGACTGGTCCGGGCTGCTCGCGCCATCGACGGACGCCCCGCTCGTCGATGCCGACGAGATCGTCCGGGTCTCACCGTCGCGTGTGCAGGCCTTCAGAACGTGCGGCCTCCACTGGCTCATCGACGAGCTCGGTGGGTCGACCTCGACTGTCGCCTCGGGGCTCGGCACGCTGCTCCACGAGGTCGCCGAGACGACGGAGAGCTCCGACGCAGCAGACATCTGGGCCGCCATGGCGACACGATGGAAGGAACTGCCGTTCGAGGCCGACTGGCAGGCAGGAGTCGAGGAGCTGAAAGGGAAGGACCTCGCCAGGCGTCTGGCGGCCTACGTCACCGCCTTCGAAGCGCGCGGTGGCCGGGTCGTCGGCAAGGAAGTGGCCTTCGAGGTGCCGATCGCGTTGGACGAGGCGTCCGCGCAGACGGTGGCGGACGCGCGGGCTGACGCGAGGCCCGCGCTCGCGGTCCTGAGGGGATCGATCGATCGTGTGGAGATCCTGTCCGACGGCACCGTCGACATCGTCGACCTCAAGACGGGCAAGCACGAGGCGACCAGCGATGCCGGTGTCGTCGACAACCCGCAGCTCGGGGCGTACCAGCTCGCGTTCCATGACGGCGCCGTGCCCGACGTCGACGGTCGTGACGGTGCCGGCGCAAAGCTCGTCGTCCTGTCGGGGACAGCGAAGACGAAGCCGTTCTACGAGCCGCGTCAGGCGGCGTTCACCTCGGAGGAGGCCGACGCCTTCCGTCTCTCGATCGCGCGGACGGCCATCGAGATGTCCGGCGCCGAGTTCCTCGCCCACGTGTCGACCCACTGCCTCGACCCGTTCTCGTTCGGGCGCTGCCGCATCCATGTCATCCCGGAGGTGACGTCGTGACAGGGAGAGGGACGATGCGGTCGGCGGGTGAGATCGCTGCAGCCATCGGCCTGCCCGGGCCCACGGGCGAGCAGACGGCCGTCATCGAGTCCGGGCTCTCGCCGTCACTCGTCGTCGCGGGCGCGGGGAGCGGCAAGACCGAGACGATGGCGAACCGCGCGGTCTGGCTCGTGGCGAACGAGGCGGCAGCGCCCTCGCAGATCCTCGGGCTCACCTTCACACGCAAGGCCGCCGGCGAGCTCTCGGAGCGGGTCCAGCGCCGCCTCCGGGACGGCGCAGCCGCCGGAGCGCTCGACCTCGACGCCGACGACGTGTTCGAGCGACCCACGATCGCCACCTACAACTCGTTCGCCGACGGCCTCTTCCGCGAGAACGCCCTCCTCGTCGGGAGAGACCCCGAGTCCGCTCTCATCGGCGACGCGGCGGCGTGGCGACTGGCGCGCCGTATCGTCGTCGAGCACGGCGACGAGAGACTCATCGGCATCGGGAAGTCCATCGACCAGGTCACCGAGGCCGTCGTGCGACTGTCCCATGCTCTCGCCGACAACATCGCGTCGGCCGGCGATGTCAGGCGCCTGGTGGAGCAGTTCCTCCGACTACCCGATCTGCCATACGGGGGGTCGAAGCGCACGCCGTACGTCCGGGTGACGCAAGCCGTCGAAACGGTCTCGGCGCTCGCTCCGCTCACCGATCTCGCCGAGCGGTTCGCCGAGGAGAAACGGCGCAGGGGGCTCGTCGAGTTCTCCGATCAGGTGGCTCTCGCCCTCGCGGCGTGCCGTCGCGACCCATCGATCGTCGAGTCCTACCGGGAGCGATATCGGGTCGTCATCCTCGACGAGTACCAGGACACCTCGGTCGTGCAGACGCGCCTCCTTGCCCTCCTGTTCGCCGACCACCCGGTCATGGCCGTCGGCGATCCGCACCAATCGATCTACGGATGGAGGGGAGCGAGCGCGGACAATCTGTCGCGGTTCGGCCGGGATTTCTCCGGTTCTGTCCCGGCCGCCAGCTACACCCTCTCCACCAGCTGGCGGAACGACACGGTCATCCTCGATGCGGCGAACGCCCTCGTCGAGCCTCTCCGCCGGGACCAGCCGGTTCCCGTCCCGGCCCTCGGGGCGCGTCCAGGTGTCCAACCCGGAGTGCTCGACGTGTCGTTCGAGGAGACGATCGACGACGAGGCAGCGCGTGTCGCCGACTGGATGCACGCTGTCGTCCACGAGGGTGCGCTGCGTTCGGGTCCCGCTCGGTCCGATCCGCCCCCGACCGCGGCCATCCTGTTCCGCGTGCGCCGGCACATGGACCTCTTCGCCCGCGCCCTCGGAGACAGAGGCGTGCCCCACCGGATCCTCGGTCTCGGCGGACTCCTGTCGTCACCGGAGATCACCGACCTGGTGGCCGCACTCCGCGTCTGCCACGATCCCACGGCCGGGTCCTCGCTCATCCGGGTCCTCGCCGGGCCGCGATGGCGCATCGGAGTACGTGACCTCCGCGAGCTGAGGGCGCTCGCCTCCTGGCTCGAGCGTCGTGACGTCCGTTCATCCCGGCTGAGCGACGAGGTCATCGCCCGGATCCGAGCGTCGGTCGCGGCCGACGGGTCCGTCTCGATCGTCGACGCCCTCGACGCCCTCCGGGATATGCCGGACGGTCATGTGGCGCTCGAGGGGTTCAGCCAGCAGGGGCTCTCCCGGTTGAGGGACGCCGCACATCTCTTCCGGCTCTTCCGCAGCCGTGCCGGAGTACCCGTCCTCGACTTCATCACGCTCGTCACAACGGGTCTCCGCCTCGACCTCGAGGTCGTCGCCAACCCCTCGGCATCGTCGCTCCGTACGGCACATGCGCGCCTGCATGCCTTCACCGACGAGATCTCCTCCTTCCTCGCCAGCGAGGAGTCCCCGACCCTGGGGAGCGTCCTCGCCTGGATCGATCGGGCCGAACGTCAGGACATGATGGGTCCACGATCGGAGTCGGCGGAGCCCGGAGAGGTGCAGCTCCTCACGATGCACGGATCGAAGGGGCTCGAGTGGGATGCGGTCGCCGTGGTCCGCATGGTCGAACGAGAGTTCCCCGCTGCATCGAAAGACGGCAGAGGATGGCTGTCGTTCGGTGAGCTGCCCTACGACTTCAGGGGGGACTCCCTCGAGCTACCGGCGCTCGCGTGGCGCGCGGCGGAGACACAGCAGCAGGTCGACGCGGCCGTCGTCCGATTCTCGGAGGAGCTGGCGGAGCGTCATGCACTCGAGGAACGGCGACTGGCCTACGTCGCGCTCACGCGGGCGCGTTCCCGGCTTCTCGTGAGCGGATCGTTCTGGGCCGAGCAGAAGACGCCGAGACGACCGAGCGCGTTCCTCCGCGATCTCGAGCAGGAGGGGATCATCGAGGCGCTCCCGGACGGACCGCGTTCGGACGAGAATCCCCTCGCGGCTGACGAGGACCTCCTCGTCTGGCCGCGCGATCCGCTCGGCTCGCGGCGACGGTCGGTCGAACGTGCAGCGCACCTCGTCACGTCGGTGGCGAGCGACGGCCCCGCCCCCGAGGAGGAGGCCACCGGGGCGTATGCGGAGAGCATCGATCTGCTCCTCGCGGAGCGGGCCGCTCGCGAGATCCAGACGCGAGGCACGATCCCCTCGCGGATCGCCGCCTCACGATTCAAGGACTATCTGAGCGACGCCGACGCGGTGGTCGCCTCGATCGAGCGGCCCGTTCCCGAGAGGCCGTACCGTCAGACCCGGCTCGGTACCTTGTTCCACTCGTGGGTCGAGCAGAGGTTCGGGGCCACCGGTTCGCCTGAGACCATCGACGCTCTCCTCGAGGAGATGGATCTCGACGAGGACGACGGGTCGCTCGACACCTCCACTGGAGGGATCGAAGGCGATGACGACGGCTTCGCGGCGCTTCGCGCGACATTCGAGCGCTCAGAATGGGCGGATCTACGACCGATCGAGGTGGAGCGCGAGATCCACGCGATGATCGCTGGGCGCATCGTCGTATGCAAGCTCGATGCCGTCTACGATCGCGACGGGGTCCACCAGATCGTGGACTGGAAGACGGGGCGCCCCCCGAAGAACGACGCCGAGCTCGAGGAGCGTCAGATCCAGTTGGCGCTCTATCGCCTCGCCTACGCGGCGTGGGCCGGCATCGAGCCCGAAGCCGTGGACGCCGTCTTCTACTACGTCGGCGACGACGAGGTCATCCGCCCGAGACGCTTCTATTCGGAGGAGGAGCTGCGGTCGCGCTGGGAAGCCGCAGTGGGATCCGCCTGACCGTGGCCGTCACCTCCACCGACAGCCGTGATGTCGTCAGCATGAACGTCGCCGGTCGCCGTGCGGCGATCGCTCCAGGCCGCGGTGTCGAACTCCACCGTCTCCCGGGAGCTCGCTCGTGCCCGCCGCGCGCGCTCCTCGTCGGAGAGCGTCGACCGCAGCGACCCGTCGAGGATGTCGATCGGCCCCGTCTCGGCGTCAGGCGTCGACACGGCGTGTTCGGGCGCGTCGACGTCGTCGCGGCCGGGTCCGTCGGCATCGGCGCTGTCGTCATCCGCGTCGCTGCGCCCTCCGAGGACGTTCTCGATCTCCGAGCGGTCGTACGAATCCGTCTCCATGCCTGTTCCGCCGCTGGAGGAACTCGTGCGGGGCGTGCGCTGCAGCAGGGTCTCCACGTCGGCCACCGACAGAACGGGTCCCGTCTGCTGGGACAGCGGATTCATCACATCGCCGAGCACGTGTTCGACCAGCCCGTCCAGCATCGACACCGCATCGTCGACGATGGACTGGTCGTGGGCATCCTTGCCGTGCAGAAGCCAACGTGCGAGCTCGAGTTCGGCATACAGCATCGCCCGCACGCGGATGCGAGAGTCCGGTGTCCGACTCGACGCGGCGGCGTACGCGGCGAAGACGCTGTCAGCGGCCTCTCCGGCACCTGAGAGCCAGTGGAGGTCGTGGGCGGGATCCGAGAGGCGGAGTCCGCTCCACCCGATCATCCCGACGACGATCTGGCCCACCTCGTGATCGGCGATCACGAAGGACTCGGCGGATGCGGTCCCGTTCACGACCGTGGGGTTGAACTGCCACAAGGCATCGTCGCCGATCGCGTCGGTCCAGCGGGTGCCGACGGCGGCCGGCAGCAGGCGTGTCGCCATGGCGCGCTCCACGACGCTCGACGCCTCGGTGCGTGAGTCATCGGCCGATTGGACAGGGAGGCCGACATCGCCCACGAACGACCCGGGAACCGCGTGCAGGGCCGCGATGGCCCCACCGATCGACGTCGCCACGCCGTCTCCGCCAGGGAGCGTCTCGGCGTTCACCTGGAAGCCCGCGATGTATGAGGACACGACGGCGCGGGTATCGCCGGCCGGGGTCTGACCGAGGACGACGGGAACGCTGAAGGGAAGCCGACTGCGGATGCCGTCCGTGAGCGCCGAGAGAGCGATCAGTTCCCTGGCCTGTTCGGTCTCCGCGCGCTGTGAAGTGGGGACGCGGACGACGACCTCGTCTCCTGTCGCGGTTCGAAGCAGGGCCGAATCGAAGTCACCCGTCGCACCGAGCCCGAGCGGACCGCTGCCGACGACGGTCAGGCCGGGGACGGCCGAGGTCGCGAGCGCGGCTAGAGTGAGATGGGATCTGGCCATGCCTCCTAGGGTAGGTCGCCTGCCCGTGCCAGGAGCCCGCGCCACGCCTGTCCGATTGGGGTTCGATGATTCCGCCCGTGCGCCCACTGGGTGATTTTCCGCTCTCGAGGTCCGCCCTCGACCGTGATCAGCTCTCGCGGTCCGCCGACGGATTCGTCGCAGCGGCCCTCACCGATCCCCGATCGAGGATCGTACGTCTCGGTGCCGGCCGGATGCGGGTGCGGCAGAACGCTCTCGTCCTCGAGCAGGTCTCGGAGGCGGATGCCGCGGAGGCGGGCAGTGCGGTCTACCTCGGGCGGACGGTCGACGACGATGGAGACATCGATGCCGGCACGCCGATCCTGCTCCTCGCGTCGGCCGAGGCCGGCGACGACGACGAGCGAACCGGTGTCCAGTGGCTGAGCCCGAGGGACATGGCCCACCTCTTGTCCGATCGGGACGCGGGGATAGCCTCCGAAGCGGCGGCCGTCGCCGCGTGGCACCGCTCGTCGCGGTTCTGCTCCAATTGCGGAACGGAGACCGTCGTTCGAAACGCCGGTTGGATGCGAGCCTGCCCGAACTGCGGTGTCGACCACTTCCCCCGGACGGATCCCGCCGTGATCGTCCGAATCGTGCACGATGACCGCATCCTGCT
Source organism: Labedella gwakjiensis (assembly GCF_003014675.1). Classification (NCBI taxonomy): domain Bacteria; kingdom Bacillati; phylum Actinomycetota; class Actinomycetes; order Micrococcales; family Microbacteriaceae; genus Labedella; species Labedella gwakjiensis. The sequence continues at coordinate 3,733,389 of NZ_PYAU01000001.1, read as the reverse complement.
CGGCTCGAGCGCGCTCTGGCCGGAAGGACGGTACTCGCTCCTCGCCGGATTCGTCGAGGCGGGGGAGTCCATCGAGGCCGCCGTCCTGCGGGAGGTCGAGGAGGAGTCCGGCATGCGCCTCGCCTCTCCGACATACCTCGGTTCCCAGCCATGGCCGTTCCCCCGCTCCCTCATGCTCGGCTACCATGCCGAGTTGGCACCGGACCAGGACCCGGACGCGATCTCCCGCGACGAGGAAGAGCTCGACGACGTGCGGTGGTTCTCGCGAGAGGAGCTCCTCGCATCCGATTCGCGCGTGACGCTCCCCGGTCCCACGTCGATCGCACGGGCGATCATCGACGACTGGTTGCGGGGCGACGAGAGACAGTGACGCCGGATCTCCTCGACGGACTGGACGAACAGCAGCGACGTGCAGCGGAGGCGCTGCGCGGTCCCGTCTGCATCCTCGCCGGCGCCGGCACGGGGAAGACGCGGGCGATCACGCACCGAATCGCTCACGGTGTGGCGACGGGCACCTACGCCCCGAACCGCGTCCTCGCCCTGACCTTCACGTCCCGGGCCGCTGCCGAGCTGCGTTCGCGCCTTCGCGCTCTCGGTGCCGGCGGGGTGTCGGCTCGGACGTTCCACGCCGCAGCCCTCAGCCAGCTCGGCTACTTCTGGCCGCAAGCGGTCGGCGGGACGCTTCCGCAGGTCGTGTCGAGCAAAGCGACGCTCCTCGCGCACGCGGCCGATCGCGCGCGTATCGCCGTCGACACGGCGACCCTGCGGGATGTGGCATCCGAGATCGAATGGCGGAAGGTCACCGGTCGCAGTCTGGACCAGTACGCGCTCGCCGGTCGACCGGTGCCGGGGTCCCTCACCCTGGACATGGTCGTCGACCTGCAGCGAGCCTACGAGGCGCTGAAGGACGAACGACGCCAGTTCGACTTCGAGGACGTCCTCCTCGCGTGCGCCGGGATGCTCGAGCAGGAGCCCCGTGTCGCTCTTCAGGTGCGCGAGCAGTACCGATTCTTCGTGGTGGACGAGTACCAGGACGTCTCGCCGGCGCAACAGCGACTTCTCGAGCTGTGGCTCGGAGACCGCCGCGACGTCTGCGTGGTCGGCGATGCGAGTCAGACGATCTACTCCTTCGCCGGAGCATCGTCGTCGTATCTCCTCGACTTCGAGCGCACCCACAAGGACGCCCTCGTCGTGCGTCTCGAGCACAACTACCGGTCGTCCCGATCCGTCGTGGACACGGCGAACCGACTCATGAGAGGTCGACCGGGCGCGCTCAGCCTCACGGCGTCGCCGGGCTCGGCCGACGACCTGCCCGGCGAGTTCGACGGCGGCCTGCCCGTCGTCACGGCCCACCGTGACGACGCCTCCGAGGCGTCCGCGACGGCGGACGCCATCGCGGCCCTCGTGCGATCGGGCACTCCGGCCTCGGACATCGCGGTGCTCTACAGGGTCAACGTCCAGGCGGCCGCGATCGAGCGCGCCCTCGCGGACCGGGGCATCGGCTCCCACGTGCGGGGTGCCACCCGCTTCTTCGATCTGCCGGAGGTGAAGCGGGCCATCATGGCCCTGCGCGGCGCATCGGTGGCGGTCACGGGCGAGCCCCTGTTCAAATCGGTTAGCGATGTCCTCCGGTCACTCGGGTGGACCCACGTCGCGCCCGAGCAGCGGGGCGCCGTTCGCGACAAGTGGGAATCGCTCAACGCCATCATGGGGCTGCTCGACGACGCGCCGGAGGGGACGACCCTGCGCCAGTTCACCGACGAGCTGCTCGAACGACAGTCGGCTCAGCACGAGCCGACCCTCGACGCGGTGACTCTCGCGACCCTCCATGCATCGAAGGGCCTCGAATGGGACACCGTCTTCCTCATAGGGCTCACCGAGGGCCTCGTCCCGATCAGCTACGCGAAGTCGTTCGAGGCGATCGACGAGGAACGCCGCCTGCTCTACGTCGGCGTCACGCGGGCACGTCGTCGACTGCGGGTCTCGTGGGCCGCGTACGGCGCACGATCGACGATGCCGCGTGAACCGTCGCGTTTCCTTGCGGAGATCGGCATCCGCACTCGGGATGAACGCGGTAGCGGCGGACGACGGGGAACGGGGCAGCGCTGATCTCCATCGCACGGTCGACGAGGGGATCGACGCTGCGTGTGTCGTGCGCGACCACGAGTCGGACGGCGAGGGCCGCGATCTCGGAGACGGTGGCGCCGGTCTCCCGCGGGGATGGGCGCCCGTCGAGTTGGCTCGCGATGACGGGCCAGGCTCCGTCGTCGTCTACCCTGGCGCGGTCCCGGCAGTAGAGGCACGGGCCTCGACCAGGCTGGACGAACGGGCCGACGACGGTCGAGTCGTCGCCGTGGACCACGGCGAGATGGTCGATGTCGCGCCCCAGCCACACGGCGTAGCGTGACGGCGCGATCGTGTACTGACCGACGATCACGGCAACGTCGGCGTCGTCCGGGTGCGCGACCACGGAGATCCCGTCGAGTGCGGCGAGTTCCGCGATCTTCTCGGCGGTCGCCCCGCGTCCGTCGATCGCCAGGCGGAGGGCACGCGATCGCGGCACGACGTGGGGAGGAACGAAAGCCGGTTCGAGCCGTCGGATGAGAGACGCCGCGTCGGTGGGCGTGCCACCGACCTGCGTCGCGACCACGGCGAGAGCTTCCCGTGTCGTGCCGACGAGCAGCGCGGAGACGAGCCGTTCGTCGAGCGCTGCGACGTTCTCAAGGACCACGGCCGAGGCGCCGAGTCCGATCTGGAGGGTCGTGGGTGTCCGCCAGACGAGGCTTCTGGTGGGGTCGATGCGCAGAATCATCCGCACATGGTGGCTCACGAGTCACGGACCCCGCTCGTGCTGTCCACAGTGTGACGGAACGGCGGGGTCCCGGCCCGGGCTCACACGCTCGGAGGCGGGTCCTCACGTCGTGGACCGCTGCCGGATGGGTCGTCTCCTGATGGGCCGTCACCCGATGGGCCGTCGACGGCCGGACCGTCTGTAGCGTCCGCTCCGCGGAGCAGTTCGTCGAGGGCGTCGTCCATCTCGTCCCGCTCCGGTTCCTCGCCGCGCGATCGGGCCTCGAGTGCGGCGATGAGGCCGGCCGGGTCGTCGACGTCGTCACCGGACGGCATGAGGTCGGGGTGCGACCACAGCGAGTCGCGGAGCTCGGGACCGACGGCTGCCGTGACGGCCGTCCACATCGCGGCGGCCTCGCGCAGCCGTCGCGGTCGCAGTTCGAGCCCGACGAGCGTGGCGAAGGCCGATTCGGCCGGTCCGCCGGTGGCGCGGCGCCGGCGGACCGTCTCGGCGACGGCGTCGGCATTGGGCAGGCGTCGCGTCGCCTCGTTCGTCACGACGTCGACCCAGCCTTCGACCAGGGCGAGCGTGGTCTCCAGTCGCCGGAGCGTCGCAAGCTGTGTCTCGCTCTTCGGGGGGATGAGGGAACCGTCGACCAGCGCGGCCCGCAACTCCTCGGGGTTCGACGGATCGAAGCTCTCGGCCAGTGACTCGAGACGGTCGGTGTCGACGCGGATGCCGCGCGCGAACTCCGTGATCGACGAGATGAGGTGGAGTCGTAGCCAGCGCGCGTGGCGGAACAGTCGGGCGTGGGCGAGCTCGCGCACCGCGAGGTAGAGCTGCACCTGGTCGTCGGCGAGCTCGAGACCGTCGCCGAAGGCCCGCACGTTCTGGGGCAGGATCGCCACGACGTTGTCGTCGAGCAGCGGGATGCCGACGTCCCCGCCGGAGACGACCTCCGTCGAGAGCTGGCCGACGACCTGGCCGAGCTGCATGGCGAACATCGTCCCGCCGAGGCCCCGGAGAAGCTTGCTGGCACCAGCGATCATGCCCTGCATCTCCTCGGGCGCCTGCTCCTCGAGGACACGAGTGAGTGCGTCGGAGATGCTCGTGGCGACCGGCTCGGCGAGCTCGGACCAGACGGGCATGCTCGCGCGCACCCACTCGGCGCGCGACATCAGTCGGGGTTCGGCCGTGAGTTCGGTGATGCTCGTGGCGTCGGCGAGCCACAGCGACGCGACGTGGAAAGCCTGCTCGAGCGCGGTTCTGTCGGCGGCCGAGGTCACGACGGTGCCTGTCGTCGCGATCTGTGTCGCCTGGTCGGTCGAGACCTTCCAGTCGATGCCGTCGCCCTGGTTGCGCATCGCCGCCTGGAACTGCGCCATCATGGCCGCGACGGCCGTCGGGTCCGAGGGGAGGCCTGCGGCTCCGGCAAGGCTCGACGCGTCCACTCCGCCCTGGCCGGACAGGAGGTTCTGCAGCATCTCGCGCAGTTGGTCCTCTGGGGACTTGTCGTCGTCTTCAGCCATCTCGGTCACCTTCCAGCGAGCACCGTGTCGGGCCATCTACGCTAGTCGCTGAACCTGACGGAATGTCGCGGTGCGGGCCAGGGGTCGTCCGCCCGCCGCGAACACCGCGGAAAGGACCCCTGACGTGTCTCTCTTCGACGACGATCTCGTCGTGCACCCGGCTCAAGCCGCTCCTCGTCGTGCGCGTCGTCGTGGACACACGGCCGGGTGGATCGCCCTCGCCGTCGCCTTCCTGCTCCTCGCGGTCCTCGCCCTCGCGCCCAGTCCATACGTGGTGCAGCAGCCGGGGCCGGTGTTCGACACCTTGGGTACGGTCCCGACCGGTGATGACGGCGACGAGGTGCCGATGATCGAGATCGAGGGAGCCGAAACGTACGAGACCGACGGCTCGCTCGACATGCTGACCGTCAGTGTGGTCGGAACGCCGGAGCAGCGGCCGACCTGGTTCGAGGTCGCGTCGGCGTGGTTCGACTCCAGCAAGGCCGTCCTGCCGATCGACTCGGTGTACCCGCCGGGAGTCACGAGCGAGCAGCGCGACGAGGAGAACCAGACCCTCATGACCGACTCCCAGCAGACGGCGGTAGCAGCCGCATTGCGCTCGCTCGGCTACGACATCGGTCAGCAGGTCACCGTCGGCGACCTCTCGGACGGAGCCCCGGCCGACGGCGTCCTGGAGGTCGGTGACGTGATCGAGAGCGCCAACGGCGAAGCCGTGACGGACGTCACCACGCTCCGCCGGATCATCGCCGACAACGGCGCGTCGAAGCCTGTCTCGTTCGAGGTCCTGCGCGATGGCGAGGAGCTCACGGTCGAAGTCACGCCGGCCGAGCAGACTCTCGACGACGGCAGCTCGAGCGTCGCCGTCGGCATCATCGCCGCGAGCACCTACGACTTCCCGTTCGACGTGTCGATCCAGCTCGAGAACGTGGGTGGTCCGAGTGCCGGCATGATGTTCGCGCTCGGCATCATCGACAAGCTCACGGAGGGGCCGCTGAACGACGGGCGCACGGTCGCGGGGACCGGCACGATCGATGACACCGGGGCCGTCGGTCCGATCGGCGGAATCCGCCAGAAGCTGTACGGCGCGAAGAACGCCGGCGCAGAGTTGTTCCTCGCTCCTGCGTCGAACTGCGACGAAGTCGTCGGTCACGTGCCCGACGGACTCGACGTGTACGCCGTCTCGACGCTCGACGACGCACTCGAGGTGCTCGAGACGACGGGGGAGGGGGGAGACACCTCCTCGCTCACCACGTGCGACGAGGTCGTCGCGGGCTGATGCTCAGCCAGCCGACGTAGGATTGGGTGCACCTCCCAAACCGATGAAGGCCAACACGCAATGACCTCTGCATCCACCGCCCGCTCAGAGTCACCCAGCAGGAGACGCCTCCCGCTCGCGATCACGCTCGTCGTGGTCGGAGCGCTCGTGGTCGCGTTCTTCCTGTTCTCGGGTCTCTACACCGACTACCTCTGGTTCGCCCAGCTGGGATACTCGTCGGTCCTCACAACCCAATGGGCGGCCGTGGCGGTGATGTTCGCCATCGGATTCGTCGCGATGGCCGTGCCGGTGTGGCTCAGTCTCACCCTCGCGTACCGCCTCCGACCGGTCTACGCGAAGCTCAACTCGCAGCTCGACCGGTATCAGGAGCTCGTCGAGCCCCTTCGCCGTCTCGCGATGTGGGCGATCCCCGCCGTCCTCGGACTCTTCGCCGGGCTCTCCGCCTCGAGCCGCTGGGAGACCACCCTCCTCTGGCTGAACCGCACCGTCACGGGCACCACCGACCCGCAGTTCGGGCTCGACCTCTCGTTCTACCTGTTCGAGCTCCCGTTCTACCGCGGTGTCGTCGCCTTCGCGTCGGCCGTCGTCCTCATCTCCGCCCTGCTCACCGCGGCCGTCGCCTACCTGTACGGCTCGGTCCGTGTCAACGGTCGCGAGCTGCGCATCTCGAAGTCGTCCCGCATCCAGCTCGCGATCCTGGCGGGTCTCTACCTGCTCCTGCAGGCCGTGAGCATCTGGCTCGACCAGTACGTCACGCTGACACAGACGGGCGACCTCATCACGGGTGCCGCATACACCGACGTGAACGCCACGATCCCCGCACGCCAGATCCTCGCGGGCATCGCCGTGCTCATCGCCGTGCTCTTCTTCGTCACGGCGTTCATCGGACGGTGGCGCTTCCCGCTCGTCGGCACCGCACTCCTGCTCGTCGCCAGCGTCGTCGTCGGATCGCTCTACCCGTGGGTGGTGCAGCGCTTCTCCGTCGACCCGAACGCACGTGTCCTCGAGCAGCCGTACATCCAACGGAACATCGACATGACACGCGATGCGTTCGACGTGGCCGACGTGGAGGAGGTCGCGTACTCGGCGACCACCGAGGCCTCTCAGGGGGCGCTCCGTTCGGACGCCGAGACCACAGCGTCGATCCGCATCATCGATCCCGCCATCGTCAGCCCGGCTGTGACCCAGCTCGAACGCTTCAAGACCTATTACGGGTTCAACAGCGAGCTCGACGTCGACCGGTACGACATCGACGGCGAGAGCCAGGACACCGTGATCGCGGTTCGCGAGCTGCGGCAGTCAGGTCTCGGCGATGGTTCGTCCTGGTACAACAACACCGTCGTCTACACGCACGGATACGGTGTCGTCGCGGCATACGGAAACCAGCGGTCGTCCGACGGTCAGCCCGTCTTCTTCGAGTCGGGCATCCCCACGAGCGGCGAGCTCGGCGACTACGAGCCGCGCATCTACTTCGGCGAGCAGTCGCCCCAGTACTCGATCGTCGGAGCACCGGAGGGATCCGACCCGAGAGAACTCGACTACCCGTCGGGCGAGGACGGCGCGACCGAGACCTACAACACGTTCGACGGCGACGCCGGGCCGAAGCTCGACACGGTGTTCAACCGCCTCGTGTACGCGCTCAAGTTCCAGTCGGAGCAGATCTTCCTGTCCGACGCGGTGAACAGCGAATCCCAGATCCTCTACGACCGCGACCCGGTGCAGCGCGTCCAGAAGGTCGCGCCGTATCTGACGCTCGACTCCGACCCGTACCCGAGCGTCGTCGACGGCGAGGTCGTGTGGATCGTCGACGGCTACACGACGTCAGACGCCTACCCGTACTCCCGCACGGTGAGCCTCTCGAACTCGATCGCCGACTCGGATTCCGAGGCCCAGCGCTACGCGATCGACGACATCAACTACATCCGCAACTCGGTGAAGGCGACGGTGAACGCGTACGACGGCACGGTCACGCTCTACGCGTGGGACGAGTCGGACCCCGTGCTGCAGACGTGGCAGAAGATCTTCCCGTCGACCGTGAAGTCGATCGACGAGATGTCGGGCGACCTCATGAGCCACGTCCGTTACCCGACCGACCTGTTCAAGGTGCAGCGTGCGATCCTCGGCCAGTACCACGTGACCGACGCCGGACGCTTCTACTCGAGGACGGACGCGTGGCAGACGCCTGCGGACCCGCAGGAGTCGGCTGACACGAACAGTCTGCAGCCGCCGTATTACCTGACGCTGCAGATGCCGGGGCAGGACGAGCCGTCCTTCTCGCTCTACTCGACGTTCATCCCGCGAGGCGCCTCGAGCGAGGACGCGTCGAACGTCCTCAAGGGCTACCTCGCTGTGGACGCGGACGCCGGGTCCGAAGACGGGGTGAAGGGCGACGGATACGGCAAGCTCCGGCTGCTGACGATGCCGGATGAATCGACCGTGCCGGGCCCCGGACAGATGCAGAACGACTTCAACTCGGATCAGACCGTGTCGTCCCTCATCAACATCCTGAGGCAGGGCCAGACCGACGTGCTCAACGGAAACCTGTTGACCCTCCCTGTCGGTGGGGGATTGCTCTACGTCCAGCCGGTCTACGTCCAGTCCACGGGTGAGACGAGCTACCCGGTCCTGCAGAAGGTGCTCGTGGGCTTCGGCGATCAGATCGCGTTCGAAGACACGCTCGATCAGGCGCTCGACTCCTTGTTCGGCGGCGACTCGGGTGCGAGCGCCGGTGACGGCGACGTTCCCACCGAGAACGAGGGCGGCGGTGAGGAGACACCCACGGACCCGGACACCGGTGGCGGCGCAGACACCCCCTCGACGGGGATCGACGCCGAACTCGCGGCCGCTCTGGCGGACGCGCAAGCCGCGATGGAGGAGAAGCAGGCGGCCCTCGAGGCCGGCGATCTCGCCGCCTTCGGCGAGGCCGACGACAAGCTCACGGCTGCCGTCGATCGCGCCCTCGAACTGCTCGGGGAATAGCCGATCGGGGCGGCCGGGAGGCCGCCCCATCGGCTCGATTCGACGCCGTGCAGATCCCGTGCTAGAGTAAATTCTTGTGCCGCGGGGTGGAGCAGTTCGGTAGCTCGCTGGGCTCATAACCCAGAGGTCGTAGGTTCAAATCCTGCCCCCGCAACAAAGACAGGCCCGGAATCATTGATTCCGGGCCTGTTCCTTTTAAGGTCAACTGCCGCGTATGGGACGCAGGGGGTCTGCCGTGGCCGAGGGTGTGGTCACCAGCGACCGGAGGCGGATGCGGGCGCACCGTAGCAGGGTGTGGGGGGCTCGCGCATCGGGCGGCGGTACGCGGTTCCGGCGACCTACAGTGACGGAATGGTCAGGCTGCGTCGGAGTGTCTCCTCAGGTCCCGGATGGACGCGACGGAAGTCCGGGAGGGGATTCCGCTACCTGGACGAGTCCGGGGCCACCATCACGGATCCGGAGGCGCGGGAACGTCTCGTCGACCTGGTCATCCCACCGGCCTGGGCCGACGTGTGGATCTCGCCGTACGCCAACGGGCACATCCAGGCCGTCGGAACCGACGAGGCCGGTCGCCGGCAGTACATCTACCACGAGGCGTGGCGCGAGAAGCAGGACATCGCGAAGTTCGAACGCTCCCTCGACCTCGCCGGCGCGCTACCGGGGGTGCGTCCGACCGTCACGCGGCATCTGCGGGGGGATCCGACGTCGAGGGATGCGGTGTTGGCCGCGATGTTCCGACTGCTCGACACGGCCGCCCCTCGCATCGGAGGAGCGCGCTACGCCGACGAGAACGGCTCGTACGGGCTGTCGACCCTGCTCGGAGAGCATCTGCTGATCTCCGGGGACGTCGTGACGCTCCACTTCCCCGGTAAGAGCTCGCAGCAGTGGCACTCGGAGATCACGGACGGCGACCTCGCCACCGTCCTCCGCTCGCTGCGGCGCCGTCGAGGGAAGGCCTCGCGCGTCTTCGCCTGGAAGAACGGCCGGCGCTGGCGGGTCCTCTCCGCGGAGGATGCGAACGACTACATCAGGGGGCTGGCAGGCGAGGCCTTCAGTGCGAAGGACTTCCGCACCCTTCATGGCTCATCGGTCGCCGCGCAGTCGCTTGCTCTCACGGGGCCGGAGGAGACCATGACGGCCCGCAAACGAGCCGTCGTGACGGCCGTGAAGGCCGCATCCGCGACGCTCGGCAACACACCGGCGATCGCCCGCTCGAGCTACATCGATCCGCGGGTCCTGACGCTCTACGAGAACGGCCGAACCGCGCGCCCCGCCCGCGGACACGCCGGCGAAGCCGCTCTCGTCGACCTGCTCCGACCCGGCGCCACCGAGGCGATCTCCTAGTCGGGCCGCCTCAGGGACGCAGCGCGGCGAGGCGCGCCGACGCGTCCTCGAGCACCGGGAGCCTCTTGCAGAACGCGAAACGCACGAGGGACCGGTAGGACGCGCGGGAGCCGGTCGAGACGAAAGCCGTGACCGGCACGCCGACGACACCGGCGAGGTCGGGGAGCCGGGCGCAGAGGGACTCGGCATCGTCGAAGCCCAGGGGAGCCGCGTCCACGACAGTGAAGTACGACCCGGCCGGGATGGAGACGTCGAATCCCGCGCTCCGGAGTCCGCTTGTCAGGAGATCCCGTTTGTCACGGAGGGACGAGGCGATGTCGTCGAACACCCGGTCGGACAGATCGAGCCCGCGGGCGATCGCCGGCTGGAACGGCGAACCGTTGACGTAGGTGAGGAACTGTTTCACGGTGAGCGCAGCGGTCACGAGGCGGGCGGGGCCGATCAGCCAGCCCACCTTCCATCCCGTCGTGTTGAACGTCTTGCCGGCGGAGGAGACGGTGATGGTGCGCTCCCAGGCGCCGGGCATCGTGCTGATCGGGACATGGGGGCGGTCGAACGTTAGGTGTTCGTAGACCTCGTCGGTGAGGATCACGGCATCGTGCCGGTGCGCGAGATCCACGATGAGCTCACGCGTCGTGGCGTCGAATGTCGCACCCGTCGGATTGTGGGGATCGTTGACGAGGATGATCCGGGTGCGATCCGTGACCGCGGAACGGAGCTCGTCCGGATCGGGAGAGAACGTCGGCCACCGGAGGGGCACCGTGACGAGGCGCGCCCCGGCGAGAGCGACGAGGCCGGCGTAGGCGTCGTAGTACGGCTCGAAGGTCACGACCTCGTCGCCCGGCCCGGCGAGCGCGAGGATCGACGCAGCGAGCGCCTCCGTCGCACCGGCTGTGACGAGGACCTCCGTGCCCGGGTCGACCTCGAGCCCGTAGAACCGCCTCTGGTGCCGCGCGATGGACTCCAGGAGGGCTGATACACCCCGGCCGGGCGGGTACTGGTTGGCGCCTGACGCGATCGCTTCTCTGGCCGCCTCGAGGACCTCGATCGGACCGTCCTCATCAGGGAAGCCCTGCCCGAGGTTGATGGCTCCGGTTCGCGTGGCCAGCGCGCTCATCTCGGCGAACACGGTCGCCGCGATCGTGCCGTCAGCTCGCAGCAGACCGGCTCCTTCGCCGACACGACGCCACGGCCCATTGTCGTTGGTCATTCCTCCAGGCTAGCGACCGAGACCCCCGGCGAGGATTCGGCTCGGCCAAAGCTCACTCACAGACACGGTCGATCAAACGTCCAGACTCCGGCGACATGCTTACCCCGGTTGGAAAAAGGAGAACACCATGACCGAGAACACCACCGGCTCGCACGAACCGGATTCCGAGAAGCACGCAGACGACGCCAACGTGTCGGGTGGAGTCCAGGATTCGTCGGACGCCGCGGCTGGAGCCTCGTCGACAGAGCACGCCGCCGGCCACGGTGTCGTCGGCGGAGCCGGTGCCCCGTCCACGAGCGAGAACGCCGCACACTCCCGTGAGTGGTCGTCCGACGTCCCTCCGCGACCGGCCAGCCCCTATGTGGCGCCGAACGTCTCATCGCCGATGCCGATGGTGCCTCCCGCCGCGCACGGTGTCTCGGCCCACCAGCACGGCCCGTCGGGCCCCGGTGCGGGCACGGCTGGTGCAGCGCCAGCCTTCGGTGCGCCGACGCAGCCCACCGGTTCCGCCGGGCGGCCGTCCGACCACCAGGCGTTCCACCCGTACGCGTCGACCGCACCGTCGGGCGACGCGCCCAGGGACACACGCGATGCTTTCGGCAACCCGATCTTCGGCGCGGTCCCGTCCGCCCCCGCACGCACCACGACCAAGCGTCGCGGATCCACGATGCTCGTCGCCGGTCTCGCGATCGGAGCACTCGTGGGAGGCGCATCGGGCGCCGGAGCGTTCGCCCTCATGAACGGGCTGCAGTCGCCGACGTCGGTCTCGTCCACCGCGACGGGAACGCAGAACGTCACGATAAATGACACCGAATCGGTCAACCGCACGACGGCTGTCGCGGCCAAGGCGTCGCCGAGCGTCGTCACCATCGCGGTCGCCGGTTCGGACGGTTCGGGCACCGGATCGGGGATCGTCCTGAGCGAGGACGGCTACATCCTCACCAACAACCACGTCGTGACCCTCGATGGCAGCGCATCCGATCCGACGATCCAGGTCACGGACAACAATGGGAAGATCTACTCTGCGACGATCGTGGGAACCGATCCTGTCTTCGATCTTGCGGTGATCAAGCTCGATGGAGCGAGCGGGATGACCAAGATGGAGTTCGCGGACTCCTCGAAGCTCAACGTGGGGGACAACGTCGTCGCGATCGGCGCACCCCTCGGCCTCTCCGGTACCGTCACCGACGGCATCATCAGCGCCCTCAACCGCAGCATCACCGTCGCATCGTCGGCCGTGCCCGACACCACGGACGGAGAGGACGGCAGCGACAGCGGCGACACCTGGGGCTTCGAGATCCCGGGTCAGGACAGCGGGGGTACGCAGGCGACGGCGTCGATCTCGCTGCCCGTCGTCCAGACGGATGCGGCGATCAACCCCGGCAACTCCGGCGGTGCCCTCGTGAACGACGACGGCGAACTCATCGGGGTGAACGTCGCGATCGCGAGTGCGGGCGGGAGCTCCTCGAGTGAGCAGTCCGGCAGCATCGGCGTCGGTTTCGCGATCCCGTCGAGCATCGCCGAGCGGATCGCGAACGAGATCATCAAGGATGGTTCGGCGACCCACGGACTGCTCGGTGCGACGGTCGGCGACTCGTCGTCCGTCGAAGGCAGCACCGTGGCCGGTGCCGTGATCAACGAGGTGTCGACAAACGGGGCGGCCGAGAAGGCCGGCATCCGATCGGGTGACGTCATCACCTCGTTCAACGGCGTGCCGATCACGGGGGCGACCGACCTCACGGCTCAGGTCCGTGCCCTCGCAGCCGGATCGACGGCCTCCGTCGTCTTCCAGAGGGATGGGAAGGAATACACCGTCGACGTCACGCTCGGCGAGCTCGTCCTCTGATCGTCGACCGGCCGAACGGCCGCGCGGACTCCTGGTCCGCGCGGCCGTTCGCACGTCCACTCCCAGGTCCGTCTGGCGCCCCCTGATAAGCTCGGGCGCACCCGAATTGCGAGTGGAGAACATGGAACGACCGCGGCCAGATGAGCCTGTCACGGCTCTGCCGGGAGTCTCCTACGTCATGCCAGTCCTCAACGACGTCACCCATGTGGGTGCGGCGGTCCAGAGCCTGCTCGATCAGGACTACCGGGGCGAGTTCGACGTCGTCATCGCCGTCGGACCGTCGATCGACGGCACGAACGAGCTCGTCGAGGAGATGGGCCGCGCGGACCCGCGCATCACCGTGGTCGACAATCTGGCGGGAACCACCCCGTCCGGTCTGAACATCGCGATCCGTGCGTCTCGGCACCCGATCGTGATCCGCGTGGACGCGCACTCGGTGCTTCCGACCTCCTACGCGCGTGTCGCGGTCGAGACGATCGAGCGCACGGGCGCGGACAACGTCGGTGGCATCATGGATGCGCGGGGGACCTCGGCCTTCGAGAAGGCGGTCGCTCGGGCTTACGGTTCGCGTATCGGCCTCGGAGGCACCCCGCACCATGTCGGCGGAGCGGAGGGCCCGGCCGACACGGTCTACCTCGGGGTCTTCCGGCGGAGTGCCCTGGAGCGCGTCGGGCTGTTCGACGAGCGGATCAAGCGCGGCCAGGACTGGGAGCTCAACGAGCGGATCCGTTCCACCGGAGGGACCGTCTGGTTCACGCCCGATCTCCGGGTCACGTATCGGCCCCGCTCGACACTCTCGCGGCTCGGACGTCAGTTCTTCTCGACCGGGCTGTGGCGGGGCGAGCTCACCCGCCTCATCGCCGGCTCGCGCAGGCTCCGGTATTTCGCGCCTCCTGTCCTCGTCCTCGGCGTCTCCCTCGGCGTGGTGCTCGGTCTTCTCGGCCTCGTGCTCGCCGTCGTCGGGAGTCCCGCCGGCCCCGTTCTCCTGCTGGGATGGAGTGCGCCCGTCGCCTATGCGCTCATCGTCGGTGCATCCGCGGTCGTGGTGGCACGCCCGGACGGCGTCCGCACCATGATGTGGTTTCTCGTAGTGTTGCCGTGTATCCACTTCTGCTGGGGCGTCGGCTTCGTGCTGGGGTACCTGTCGCTCGCGAGCAACATCGCCGCGCAGACGTACAAGAAAGGCGCGGCCAAGAGTGATGCACGAAAGAGCTGACGGGAACGCGAAACCCTCCAGTTTCGCTGAGCTCAGGGCCGTCGCGCAGCCGCCGGAGGTCCGCAGCCGCCGGAACGCCGAGCACTGGACGGCGTCGCTCTACCTCCGGGACATCTCCCCGTACCTCACGTGGGTCCTCCTGAAGACCTCGATCAGTGCCAACGGTGTGACGGGCCTCATGATCCTCACGGGCTGGTCGGTCGCCGCGGCCCTCCTCATCCCGGGGTTCGCCGGTCCTGCTCTCGCGCTCGTCCTCGGCCAGCTCCAGATGCTCGTGGACTGCAGCGACGGTGAGGTCGCGCGGTGGCGGAAGACCTCGTCACCGGCCGGGATGTTCCTCGACGCTGTCGGACATTACTCGACGGAGGCGCTGATTCCCCTCGCGCTCGCCATCCGCGCGGCCGGATATCCGGTCGACGCCCCGGAGGACTTCTTCTGGACCACGCTCGGGGCGCTCCTCGCCCTCGTGATCGTGCTCAACAAGGCGCTCAACGACATGGTTCGCGTCTCCCGCGCCAACTTCGGCGCCCCGAAGCTCACCTACACGGAGGGGGAGAGCGCACCGCGCGGCGGGCTTCTCGCCGTCGCCCGCCGTATCGCCAGATTCGTGCCCTTCCACCGCCTGTTCCACTCCGTCGAACTCTCGATGGTGATCTTCGTGGCCGCGGTCGTGGGTCTCGCGGTCGGGGACGTCGTCGCCATGCGCTGGACCCTCATCGGACTGCTCGCGCTCGGCGTCGTGACCCTCGTCGGCCACTTCGTGGCCATCATGGCGTCGAAGAGGGTCAGTGCCTGAGCTCGCTGCGACCACACCGCGAGTGGGCGTCGTGGTCCTCACGCAGGGGGACCGGCCGGTGGAGCTCGCCGAGGGGATCGCGAGCGTGCTCGCGCAAGACGGGGTCGACACCGACATCGTCGTCGTCGGCAACGGGTGGAATCCGACCGGGTTGCCGGACGGCGTGCACGGGCTGGGAATCGAGACGAACGTCGGTATCCCCGCCGGCCGCAATCGCGGAGCGGCCCGGGTCTCGGGCGAGTACGTCTTCTTCCTGGACGACGACGCGCGAATCCCGAGCCGGGGTTTCCTCCTCGACGCGATCGGTCTGATCGCCGCAGACCCCAGCATCGGCCTCATCCAACCCCGGCTTGAAGGTCGCGACGATGTGGAGCCACCGCTCCGCTGGATACCGCGGATGAGGAAGGGGGACCGGCACGACTCCAGCGCCGTTTTCTCCTGTCTCGAGGCCGCTGTCCTGCTCCCGCGCGACGTCTTCGATCGTGCTGGTGGCTGGGGGGACGAGTTCTTCTACGCGCACGAGGGGATCGAGCTCGCGTGGCGCGTCTGGAACCAGGGCAAACGGGCGTGGTACGCGGGTGACCTCGTCGCCGAGCACCCTGTCGTCCATCCCACGAGACACGCGGACTACTACCGACTGAACGCGCGCAACCGGGTGTGGCTCGCTCGCCGGAATCTGCCGCTCCCACTCATCCCGCTCTACGTCGGGTCGTGGACCGCCGTGACCGTTGTGCGGTGGTGGCGCATGCCGTCGGCGCTCTCGGCGTGGTTCGGCGGCTGGTCGGAAGGCTGGCGCTCGTCCCCGGGGGAGAGACGGCCGATGTCCTGGCGCACCGTCCTCCGCATGGCGCGTGCCGGGCGTCCTCCCGTTATCTGAACCGTTATCTTCCGCGGTTAGGGTGGAGGTCATGCCTCTCCTGTCCGATTCCCGCAAGGCCGTTCGGCTGCTGCGGAGGGCCTTCGCTTCGCGTTCGGCGTCGCGCGAGCTGTCGAGGACCCTCGCCTCTCGCCCGACGATCGAGCCGGGTCGGTTCAAGGTCGCGGTGTACTTCGCCGACGGCAGGGTCAACATGTATCAGATCCGTCAGTGGTACAAGCCTCTGGCCGTGCTCGCGGAGCGGTGGCCTGTTCTCATCCTCAGCAGGAGCTCGACGGCTGCAGCCGCTCTCCTCGAGGAGTCGCCTCTGCCGGTGGCGTATGTGAGGACGGTCGTCGCCCTCGAGGAGACCTTGGCGGAGCAGGACATCCGCATCGTCTTCTACGTCAACCAGAATGCGCGCAACTTCCAGATGTTCCGCTATGGCCGTCGCTGGCACGTCTTCATCAATCACGGTGAGAGCGACAAGATGTACATGACGACGAACCAGTTCAAGGCGTACGACTACAGTCTCGTGGCAGGGGATGCGGCACTCGCCCGGCTCGGTCGCGCACTGTGGGACTTCGACCTCGAGAAGAGGGCGATTCCGATCGGTCGGCCACAGGCCGACCACTTCTCCGGAGAGCTGCCGTACACGCCGGACGAGCGGATGGTCGTGCTCTACGCTCCGACCTGGGAGGGCGACAGGGCGTCGGCCGCGTACGGATCGATCGCCAGCCACGGGGTGACGCTCGTGCGCGAACTCCTCGCGACGGGTCGGCATCGCGTCATCTTCCGGCCGCATCCGCGATCGGGCGTCGTCGATGCCGAGTACGGCGCTGCCAAGAAGACGATCGTCTCGATGCTCGCCGAGGCCAATCGCGCCGACCCCGGCGCGCATCACATCTTCGACGATGGACCCGAGCTCGGATGGCAGCTCTCGGCCGCGGACGTCGCCGTCGTCGACATCTCCGCCATGGTCTACGACCGACTCGCCACGGGAAAGCCCCTGATGGTCACACGGCCGGTGGACCCGGCGGCGACCGTGGACTCCGAAGGGTACTTGACGGCGTGCGAGTGGCTGACCGTCGACGGGGCGTCGGGGATCGTCGGTGAGGTCGAGAGACTCTTGCACGATGAAGAGACCGTGTCGCGCATCGACTACTGGTCTCGTCACTACTTCGGCGACCCGACCCCGGGGGAGGCCACGAGACGCTTCCACGCGGCCGTCGACCACCTCATGGCCGAGTGGGAGCGGTCCGCAGCCCTCCACGCGGGTGACGGGGATACCGATCTCGCCCGCCGACGCGTCGGCGAGCACACAACGCACGTCGACGACCCGGACGACGACGGCGACTAGGGCGGTTCGTGCCGACGTCGACCGGTCGACTCGTCGACGTCAGCGGTCGCGTGATGCTCGCGTCTCGGCTTCGTCGTGATCGGAGGCTTCGTTCCGGCCGGGAGCGTGGTCGAAGCCGTCGGTGGATGACGTGTCGTCCGGGAGCGGATCGATCCCGTCGTCCGAGGCGGCCTCGATCTGGCGACGCTTGACGAACGGCAGGCGGATGGAACGTCCTCGCTCGGATCGCGAGCCGCGTTCGGATGGCTCCAGCTCAGCGGGAAGCACGAACGGTGCAGGGCCGAAGGCTGTCCGTGTCGCAGCGACGACCTGGCGTCCGGCGATGTTGTTGCCGACGCCTCCGATCGCGGCGCCGATACCGAAGGGCGCGGCCTTGCCGATGAGTGACGCTCCATGGTTCACCGCGAACTTGCGAAGGAATCGCTTCTTGAGCTCGTCGGCCACGGGACCCATCATGACCTGGGGGATGCTCGACGACACCATCTCGCCCCAGAACGCCTTGCGTGCGGGGGCCTGACCCATCGCCTGCCCCGTGAACTGCTTGACGAGGTCGGCGCCGGTCCGCCCGAGCATGAGGGACATGACGAGCGCACGGGCTCTCACGGGGTCTTCGATCGACAGGCCATGGACCTCGGCGACGGACTGGGCGAACAGGGCGGTGGTCTCGAGGAAGCCGGCCGTCTCGACCCCCGAGAGCGCGAGCGTGACGCCCGTGCCGATCGCCGGCACCATGGCTGTGGCTCCCACAGCGGCCCCGCCCGCCGTGATGGCGGTGAGGTAACGGCGCTCGAGCACCTTCACGAGCTGCTCGGGAGTGGCCCCGGGATAGCGGCGGCGAATGCCGCGCACGTACGCGACGACGGCTGGTCGCTGGACCGCGAGCACCCGGTCGACGCCCTTCACCCATGCGGGATGATCCGTCGAGCTCACCGTCTGGAAGTCCGCTTGCCGATTCACTCGTGAAGTCTATGCGGCCCATCCGACCGGCTGCTGAGTCTTGCAGCAGCGCGGGGGATGTGCGAGCGCTGTCGCATCACGCGCCGGCGGCGGGCCTGTTGTAGTCGTCGTTGTACCGATCGAGTACGTCCCCGATGGGACCGTCCAGGACGAGCGCTCCGCGGTCGAGGTAGAGCCCCCTCGAGCAGAACCGGCGCAGATCCGACTCGTTGTGCGAGACGAAGAAGAGGGTGCGCCCGCCCGCGAGCATCTCGTCGATGCGCTGATAGCACTTGGCTTTGAAGGCTCGGTCTCCCACGGCCAGGACCTCGTCGACGAGGAGGATCGGTTCGTCGAGCTGCGAGATGACGCTGAAGGCGATCCGCACCTTCATTCCGCTCGACAGATGCTTGTACGGTGTGTCGACGAAGTCCTCGATCTCCGCGAATCCGATGATGTCGTCGAATCGGGCATCGATCTGGGCCCTCGTCATGCCGTGGAGCCCGGCCGTCAGATACACGTTGTCGCGGACGGAGAGGTCGTTCACGAAGCCGCCGGTGATCTCGATGAGCGGGGCGACACCGTCCATGACCTCGACCGTTCCCTCGTCGGGGAGGACGACGCCGGCGACGAGCTTGAGCAGCGTCGACTTGCCCTGCCCGTTCCGGCCGACGACGCCGATGGACTCGCCGCGGGCCACCGAGAAGTCGACGTTCCGGAGAGCCCAGAACTCGTTCGGCCGCGAGCGGCGTTTGCGTCCGGCGAAGAGGTCCTTGAAGGTACGTCGCCCGCGTTTGTTGCGACGGAAGCGGATGCCGACACCCGAGACGGCGATAGCCGTACCTTTATCGGCCATCACAGCTCCTTCAACACGGCGCGCTCGCAGCGACGGAAGACGATAAGACCGACGGCGAGGAAGAGAAGGGACATCGCTGCTGAGACTCCGACGAGAAAGAGGTCGAGCTGGCCGGGGAAGAATGCGGCGCGATACAGGGAGAAGATGCCGCTCAGCGGATTGAACGCCGCCCAGAAGTGCAGCTGCTCCGGAAGATCGGAGGTGCCGTAGACGATGGGCGATGCGTAGAAGAGGAAGCGCAATGCGAGCTTGGTGGCACGCTCGAGGTCACGGAAGAAGACCACGAGGGGAGCGACGAGCATCCCGACCCCGATCGTGAGCGCGGCCTGTATGACCATCGCGAGCGGAAAGTAGAGCGCCTCGACGCCCACGCCGGCGTTGTTCACGATCGCGAAGACCGCGAGGACGGGAAGCG
Organism: Labedella gwakjiensis; assembly: GCF_003014675.1. Lineage (NCBI taxonomy): Bacteria > Bacillati > Actinomycetota > Actinomycetes > Micrococcales > Microbacteriaceae > Labedella > Labedella gwakjiensis. The sequence continues at coordinate 3,713,979 of NZ_PYAU01000001.1, read as the reverse complement.
CCGCCGCGAACTCGATGCCTTTCGAAGCGACGATGCGATTGACCCAGATCGTGCGGGGGATCGAGGTGGAGCGCACGAGCTTCGCGTCCTTGAGGAATGCGCGAGTGCTGTCGGAGACCGCACCGGTGAACCACATCCACGGCAGGAGCGCGACGAGCAGGAAGACGATGTACGGCTGTTCGCCGATGCGACCGTCTCGATCGAACACCACGGAGAAGACGAACCAGTAGATGCCCGCCATCACGAGAGGGTCGAGGATGGACCACAGATAGCCGAGCGCGCTCGTCGAATAGCGGACACGCAGATCGCGGGCGGTGAGCAGGACGAGCGCGTGCCGGTATCGGGAGGCGGGCGACCGTTTCGCCGGGCTCACCGAGTCGGGTTCACTCACGTCACCAACTTATCCGGAAAAAGGGGCCGGCACGCGCAGGCGCGTGCCGGCCCCTCTCACACGGGGTTCTAGACGAACAGGTTCGCCCGGTCGAGGTCCTCGGCGAAGTCGACTTCGACGGCGTAGAGGTCGGAGATGTCGACGGGTTCGACGAGGATGCGGTTGTGCTCGATCGCGAGCTCGAGTCCGCGCTCGAAGTAATCCTGCGCATCGACACGCTGGAGGTGACGCACGAGGGTGGCTTTGTCTGCCGCGGAGATGTAGTTGATGCCCACGGCTTCGCCGAGACCGTTCTTGACGGTCTTCGACAGCTCCTTGATGTAGCCCTCGGCGCTCGTCGTGTACTTCACCTCTTCGTCGGAGACCTTCGACGTATTGACGGTGACGAATGACTGGTCGCGAGCAATCATCTCGGCCGCACGGTCGAGGACCTGCGGGTCGAAGACGACGTCGCCGTTCATCCACAGCACTCCACCCGGCTGCGAGGCCTTGAGGGCGCGCAGGAGGCTCTTGGAGGTGTTCGTCTGGTCGTACTGCTCGTTGTAGACGAATGCGGCCTCGGGGAACGCCTCGACGATGTGCTCGAGTTTGTAGCCCACCACGATCGTCACCTTGGCTCGCTTACCGAACGCGTGGCGGATGTTGTCGAACTGCTGCTGCATGATGGTGCGGCCGTCGCTCAGCTCGGTGAGCGGCTTCGGCAGGGACCGTCCAAGACGGCTTCCCATGCCCGCGGCCAGAATCACAACCTGTGTCGTCACGAATGACTCCTTTGTTGGATGTCGGAGAACGTCGTGCGTGCGCCGGCAGGGGCGTTCACTCTTCGTTCATCCGAAAGTCGATGAAATGACACCCCGTTATGCCCTCCTACACGATAGCGGGCCATCCGCTCACCGCACAGAAGCACGCGGACGGTCGTTGTGCATTCGTGATCCGCCGCTCGGTGTTCTCTCAGGTTGCGACGCACAGGAGATGACGTCGCCTTCGGCGGGTCGTCGTAGCCCTTGGTAGGTTTAAGCGGTGACTTCCGAACCCACTCAGAACGACGACGGCGAGGCTCCGTCGATCCCTTCCGAGCAGTCCGCGGCGAACGCGCCGCGGGAGGGTGCCCCGTCGGGGAGGCCGGCGTCCGCTCCACACGGGTCCGCCGCGCGGAAGCCCGCGTCCACGCCGAAGACCACGGCGAAGAAGACGCCCAGCCGATCGACGAGTGCTGCACGATCCACATCGTCCTCCTCCGCATCTCGTTCGTCCACCCCCTCGACGAACCGTCGGAAGACCGCCGCCGCATCGTCGGACGCTGCAGAATCGATCGCCGAGCCGACGACGGGACGACCCGCTGCGGCGAAGCGCCCCGCGGCGAAGAAGCCTCAGGGGGCCGGACCGAAGCGAACCCCCGATCCCGTCCGTTCCGCGGCTGCGAAGGCGGCGGCCGCGCGACGGAAGGCGGCGAAGGAGGCCGCGGAGAGGGAAGCAGCTGAGGCTGCGGCGGCTCGCGACGAGATGATCGACGAGCGGCCGGTCGACGGCCAGGCCGGCGTGGCGGCAGAGGCGAGCGACCGGCCCGCCGTGTCCGCTCTTCCACCACTTCCGCCTCTCCCATCCGTCCCGCCCGTGCCGCCACTGCCGCCCATGTCCGCGGAGGAAGCAGTTGCGGCCTTCGCGCGGGCGGATGCCGCGACCGGCGACCCCGCGGAGGAGACGTCGCGATCGGAGGTGGGCCTGCCCGAGCTCACCTCTCCCGGCGACATTGCTGCCGAGCGGACGACCGCCGAGGCCGACGACCCCGTTTCGGCCGGATCGGATGAGCAGGGCGTCCCGCTCGACGGTGCTGGAGTCGACGATGCCGAAGTCGACGATGCCGAAGTCGACGATGCTGAGCCCGAGAGTGCTGAACCCGAGAAGGCTGAACCCGAGAGTGCTGAACTCGACGGTGCTCACGTCGGCGGTGCTGAACTCCACGGCGATGAATCGACGTCGGCTGTGTCGAACGGCGCGGAGCCGGCCGCGGTTGCGCCGGGCGAGTCGGATTCCCCGGCGAACGATGGTGCCGGCGATGAGCCGACCCGTCCCGTCGGTTTCGTCGATCGGCTGCGTCGTGCGTTCGCTGCTCGACCTCCCCGGGACGCCGAGCCCGCCGGTGCCGTGTCGGGCGAGGACGAGACCGTCGGCGACGGGCCCGCTCTCGGTGAACGTGCTCCCGATGACGTCGTGGCTGACGGCATCGCTCCCGACGTCAGCGTTCCCGACGTCAGCGTTCCCGACGTCAGCGTTCCCGACGTCAGCGCGTGCGACGAGGGCGACGAGGTCGAGACGGTCGTTGCGATCGACGAGGCGACGGAATCCGCATCGGTCGAGGAGACCCAGACGGTGTCCGCCGTCGGCGCGGACGACGTTCTCTCCGTTCGCGGGCTCACCAAGAGTTTCGGCGACACCCACGCGGTCGACTCCCTCGATCTCGACGTGCACGCCGGTTCGTTCTACGGGATCGTGGGACCGAACGGCGCGGGCAAGACGACGACGCTCTCGATGATGACGGGTCTGCTCCGACCGGATGCCGGTTCGGTGACCGTCAACGGCATCGACGTCTGGGCCGATCCCGCGGCGGCCAAGCGCACGATAGGCGTGCTGCCCGATCGGCTTCGCGTGTTCGACCGGCTCACGGGGGCGCAGCTCCTGTACTACGCCGGCACCCTGAGGGGGCTGAAAGGTGACGTGGTCAGGGGACGGGTCGAGGACCTGGCTCGCGCCTTCGGGCTCGAGGACGCCATGGGACGCCTCGTGTCCGACTACTCCGCCGGGATGGTGAAGAAGGTCTCCCTCGCCGCCGCGATGATCCACTCGCCGCGCTTGCTGATCCTGGACGAGCCGTTCGAGTCCGTCGACCCGGTGTCCGCTGCCAAGATCGTCGAGATCCTCCGCGTGTACGTGGACAACGGCGGCACGGTGGTGCTGTCGAGCCACAGTATGGACTTCATTCAGCGCGTCTGCGACCACGTCGCGATCATCGTCGAGGGACAGGTGCTCGCCGCCGGTCCCGTCGAGGACGTACGCGGACCCGTGTCGCTCGAGGAGCGCTTCCTCGAGCTGGCCGGCGGACGTAAGGCTGCGGAGGGGATGGAATGGTTGCACAGCTTCTCCGGCTAAGGCTCCAGTCGACCCTGAGCGCGCTGAGGCGGACACCGCGTCAGATGATCGGACTCCTCCTCGGAGTCGGACTCGGGATCGCCGTGGTGTGGGTCCTCGGGCTCGGACTCTTCGGCCTGCGGTTCGCCGAGACGGGAAACGTCCGGGATCTCCTCGTCGTCGTCGGGTCGTTCGTCGTTCTCGGATTCGCAGCCGTGCCGCTCCTGTTCCGGCTCGAGGACCCGATGGACCCTCGGTCGTTCGCCCTGTTCGGGATGGATCCACGTCGGCTCGCCGTGGGACTCGCCCTCGCCGGACTCATCAGTGTGCCGTCCATCGTCGTCGCCGTGCTGAGCCTCGCGACGGTCGTCACCTGGTCGCGGGGCGTCCTTCCCGCGCTCGTCGCGGCCGTGTGTGCGCTGCTCGCGGTGGCGACGTGCGTCCTCGTCAGCCGCGTCGTGATCGCCGTCGGCTCGGTGTTCCTGTCTCACCGACGGACACGGGAATTCACCGGGATGCTCTGGCTCCTCGTCATCATCCTCGTCCTGCCGGCCGTCGCCCTGCTCGCGAGCATGGACTGGGGGAACTCCGGTCTGACCGTCTTCGGTCGTGCCGCCTCCATCGTCAGCTGGGCTCCGATCGGCGCGGTCTGGTCGGCTCCGGGCGATGCAGCCGCCGGGGACGTCGGCGCGGCCTTCCTCAAGCTGGGCATCGCTTGCGTCACCGTCGCCCTCCTCTGGCTGGCCTGGGAGCGGCTAGTCGCCAAGCTCGTCGTCTCACCGGTGCGCGAGGCCCCGACCAAGAGCTTCGGAGGTCTCGGCTGGTTCGACGCGCTCCCGGCCGGGGCTGTCGGCGTGATCGCTGCCCGGAGTCTGACGTACTGGTCGCGGGACTCCCGCTACCTCGCGCCCCTCCTGATCATCCCGGTCGTGCCGTTCCTCATGATCGCTCCGCTGCTCGTGGCCGGTGTGCCGGCTCAGCCGCTCGCGCTCCTCCCTCTGCCGGTCATGTGTCTCTTCCTCGGCTGGTCTCTCCACAACGAGCTCGCGCACGACTCGAGCGCCGTCTGGCTCCACGTGACCTCGGGCGTCAAGGGATGGGCTGACCGCCTCGGCCGAACCGTGCCGATCCTCCTGATCGGGTCAGTTCTCATCGTGGGCGGCTCCGCCCTCACTGCGATGGTGTTCGGCGACTGGAGGGTGTTCCCTTCCGTCGTCGGAATCGGAGCGTGTCTGCTCCTCGTCGGCGTCGGGTTGTCCTCCATCGTCTCCGCCCGGCTCCCGTATGCCGCTGTGCTCCCCGGCGACAGCCCGTTCCAGCAGCCGCAGACGAGCGGTGGCCCAGCAGTGATGTCGCAGTCGATCAGCCTGGCCGGCACGCTCCTCCTCTCGATGCCGACCATCTGGCTCGCGTGGCGCGCGATCGTCGAATCGCCGTCCTGGCATCTCGCGGCTCTCGCCTGCGGGCTCGGGACCGGTGTGGTCGTGCTCGCCGCCGGTGTGCTCGTCGGAGGGAGGATCTTCGACAGGCGGGGCCCGGAGATCATCGGCTTCGCCACGAGCGTCTGACCGTCCCGGCGGGTTCGACGGTGCACCACCCGCTCCCTCTCCAGCCGATCATCGGTCGTAGACTGGGTGCATGCAGACGGTCACACTGAGCACCATGGATCCGACGGGTACGCCCGACGGCGGATCGACGTCGGTCCTCGATCGCGAGCTCGAGAAGCTCCTGTCCGACGAGGCCGTCGAACCAGGGGATCACGAGCGCTTCTCGCACTATGTGCGCAAGGAGAAGATCCTCGAGTCAGCCCTTTCCGGCAAGCCGGTCAGGGCCCTGTGCGGCAAGAAGTGGACTCCCGGTCGCGACCCCGAGAAGTTTCCGGTGTGCCCGGCCTGCAAAGAGGTCTACGAGAAGCTCAAGAAGGACTGAGCCTCCCGAGCGAGATGCCTCGACCGCGATCGGCGGGTTTCACTCATAGACGGTGGGGAGTGCCGGTTCTCCGCGGGTGAGGCGGAAGGCGTCGAGCGGCAGTTCGGCTGTCGAGCGCTCCCGGTGAGAGCGCGCGGCGGACACTCCCTCAGGCCCCATCACGCCCTCGACGGGCTCACCGCCGATGAGCAGTGGTGACAGCAGTTCGCGCTCATCGTCTCGTGCGGCAGCGACCGCAGAGGTTCGGACGACCTCGGCCGTGGCGTGTCCGTGAGAACCGAACCGACGGTACGCGCGCTTCCGGCCGCCGAGAGACACCTTGTCGACCGACGCCTTCGCGACCGAGACCCAGTCCCCGTCGTCGTTCCGGTGCGCGACGAGTTTGTAGACCATTCCAGCGGCCGGTGCCCCGGAGCCCGTGACGAGTGAGGTCCCGACCCCGTACGAGTCGACGGGGGAGCCCGAGAGGCCCGCTATCGCGTACTCGTCGAGATCGTTCGTCACCGTGATCCGGGTGCCGTGCGCGCCGAGACGGTCGAGCTGCTCCCGCACCTCGACGACCAGCGTCGGCAGGTCGCCGGAGTCGAGTCGCACGGCGCCGAGCTCGGGACCCGCCACCCGGACGGCCGTCTCGATGGCTGTCGGAATGTCGTAGGTGTCCACGAGGAGGGTGGTGCCGGCACCGAGCGTCGCGACCTGGGCTCGGAAGGCGTCTTCCTCCGAGTCATGGAGCAGCGTGAACGCATGCGCCGCCGTACCCATCGTGGGGATGCCCCACGTTCGCCCGGCCTCGAGATTGCTCGTCGCGCCGAAGCCTGCGATGTACGCGGCTCGAGCGGCCGCGACGGCGGCGCCCTCGTGCGCACGCCGGGAGCCCATCTCCGCGAGCGGTCGGCCACCGGCGGCCGTCACCATGCGTGTGGCGGCATTCGCAACGGCGGAGTCGTAGTTGAGCACGCTGAGGGCGAGGGTCTCGAGGACGACGCCTTCGGCGAAACTCGACTCGACGACCAGGACGGGGGAGCCGGGGAAGTAGACCTCGCCTTCCCGGTAGCCCCACACCGAGCCGGAGAACCTGTAGTCGGCGAGCCAGTCGATGGTCGCCGGGCGAACCACACCGGCGTCGGCCAACCACGACAGCTCCTCGTCGCGGAACCGAAAGCGTGTGATCGACTCGACGAGCCGCCCGGTGCCTGCCACGATGCCGTAGCGCCGAGCGCCGGGGAGCCGGCGCGCGAACGTCTCGAACACGGCGTCGCGGTAGGCCGTACCGTCCTCGATGGCCGCGTCGACCATGGTCAGTTCGTAGCGGTCGGTGTGCAGCGCCGTGGAGTCGTTCACCTCGCCAGCCTACGACGCCGAGTGGTCGACGACGCGGCTAGGCTGGGTTCTCGTGACGGACGCGCCGATCGGGATCTTCGACTCTGGGGTCGGTGGGCTGACCGTTGCGCGAGCGATCCACGATCAGCTGCCGCGCGAATCCATTCTGTACATCGGCGACACGGCGAGGTCGCCCTACGGCCCGAAGCCCATCGCCGACGTGCGGCGCTACGCGCTCGAGGTCCTCGATGATCTCGTGGCCCAGGGCGTGAAGATGATCGTGATCGCCTGCAACACGGCCTCCGCCGCGATGCTTCGAGACGCGCGCGAACGATACGACGTCCCCGTGGTCGAGGTGATCCAGCCGGCCGTTCGCACGGCCGTGGCGGCCACGAGGAATCGGCGGGTCGGTGTCATCGGCACCGTCGGCACGATCAACTCGCGCGCGTACGAGGACGCCTTCGCCGCGGCGCCGCAGCTCGAGCTCTTCACTCAGGCGTGCCCGCGGTTCGTCGAGTTCGTCGAGAGCGGCGTGACCACGGGATCCGAGGTGCTCGAGGTGGCTGAGCAGTACCTCGCCCCCTTACGCCACGCCGGCATCGACACCCTCGTGCTCGGCTGCACGCACTATCCCTTCCTCAAGGGCGCCATCTCCTACGTGATGGGACCGGACGTCACCCTCGTGTCGAGCGACTCCGAGACGGCCAACAACGTCTACCGCGAACTCGTGTCGAGGCGCCTCGAACGCGTCTCGACCGAGCCGCCGACCCGACGCTACGAGGCGACGGGCAACAGCGCGGACGACTTCCGCGACCTCGCCAACCGGCTGCTCGGGCAGGAGATCGACCGTGTCGACCTCGTCCAGACCGGTGCGATCGACCTCTCCACCCTTCCACCAGCACCGAGGAGCAACTCGTGACCGACATCATCCGCGCCGACGGGCGCACCCCCGACCAGCTCCGCCCCGTGACGATCGAACGTGGCTGGAGCGAGCAGGCCGAGGGTTCCGCACTCATCTCCTTCGGCCGCACGAAGGTGCTCTGCACGGCCTCGTTCACGAACGGCGTCCCGCGCTGGCTGCAGGGCAAGGGCAAGGGATGGGTGACGGCGGAGTACGCCATGCTCCCGCGCTCGACGAACGACCGCATGGACCGTGAGTCCGTGAAGGGACGGATCGGGGGCCGGACGCACGAGATCTCGCGTCTGATCGGTCGGAGCCTTCGCGCCGTGATCGACACCAAGGCCCTCGGAGAGAACACCGTCGTCATCGACTGCGACGTCCTCCAGGCCGATGGGGGCACCCGCACGGCCGCGATCACCGGCGCATACGTCGCCCTCGCCGACGCCGTGTCATGGGCGCGCGAGCAGAAGTTTATCGGCCGCAATGCCGTGCCACTCACCGACAGCGTCGCCGCCGTGTCGGTGGGCATCATCGACGGCACCCCGATGCTCGACCTCCCGTATGTCGAGGACGTGCGCGCCGAGACCGACATGAACGTCGTCGTGACGGGCCGCGGCCAGTTCGTGGAGGTCCAGGGCACGGCGGAGGGTGCGCCGTTCGACCGTGCGGAACTCGACTCGCTGCTCGACCTCGCGGTCGCCGGAGCCGGAGAGCTCGCGGCCATCCAGCGGTCCGTGCTGCAGGCACAGGCGTCGGCGTGACGGAGATCGTCCTCGCGACCCACAACGCCCACAAGGTCGCGGAATTCCAGCGCATCGTCGAGGCGGCGCTGCCCGGGGTGACGGTGCTTCCGTATGACGGGCCCGAACCCGTCGAAGACGGTCTGAGCTTCACGGACAACGCGCTCATCAAGGCTCGCGCCGCTGCAGCGTTCACGGGCCGCATCGCTCTGGCCGACGACAGCGGCATCTGCGTCGACGTGTTGGGAGGCGCCCCGGGGATCTTCTCCGCTCGCTGGTCCGGTCCCGGCCGCGGCGATGTCGAGAACCGCGACCTGCTGCTCGCGCAGCTGCGAGACATCGCGCCGTCTGCGCGGGGCGCGCGCTTCGAGTGCCACATCGCGATCGTCGCACCGGGGGTGGACGGAGCTCCGGAGCAGGAGTCGGTCGCCGTCGGAGTCTGGCCGGGCTCGCTCGCGACCGAAGCCGGGGGTGACGGCGGCTTCGGATACGACCCCGTCTTCATCCCCGAGGGCGAGGAGCGCACCGCCGCGGAGATGAGCGCCGACGAGAAGAACGCCGTCTCCCACCGGGCCCGAGCCTTCGCGGAGGCGATCCCCGCCGTGAGCGCTCTCCTCGACGCTCGCGCGAGCTGAAAGACGCACAGCGGTCGCGCCGATCCGATAATGGGAACGACGATCATTTCTTTTAGCTGACCGGGCGTTCTCTTCGCTCTCGGCTCGTCTAGGCTGAAGGCATGGCGCACGATCACTCCCACCGGTCATCGAGTCGCGCGCGCCTGCTGATCGTCATCCCGATCGTGGCGGCCGTGCTCGTCGCCCAGGTGATCGGTGGTCTCCTCACCGGTTCACTCGCGCTCCTCGCCGACGCCGGTCATCTCTTCTCCGACCTCACGGGTCTCGTCATCGCCGTCGTCGCGATCGGGATAGCATCCCGGCCCGCGACGGATCGCCACACCTTCGGCTATCAGCGCACCGAGATCCTCGCGGCGCTCGCCAATGGGCTCATCCTCTCGGTCGTGGCGGTGAGTGTGGGTATCGAGGGGATCCGACGGCTCGTCGAGCCGTCGACGGCGGAGGTCTCGGCGCTCCCGATGCTCGTGGTCGCGGCCGTGGGCCTCGTGGCGAACGTGGTGTCGCTCCTCATCCTGCGCGGATCGGCCAAGGACTCGCTCAACATGAGGGGCGCCTACCTCGAGGTGCTCGGCGATACCCTCGGCTCGATCGGGGTGATCGTCGCGGCCGTCGTGATAGCCCTCACGGGCTTCGTGCAGGCTGACGCGATCGCGTCGCTCCTCATCGCCGCCGGCATCCTTCCGCGCGCGGCGCTCCTCATCCGTGACGTGTGGCGCGTGCTCAACGAGTCAGTGCCGCTGGGTACGGACGTCGAGGTGATCCGTCGCCACATCCGCGAGACGCCTGGCGTAGTCGACGTCCACGACGTGCACGTGTGGGCGATCACGTCCGGAGCCCACGTGTTCTCGGCCCATGTGGTGGTCGACACCGCCGTGTTCTCGGACGGCGCGACGGGTCGGATGCTCGACGAGCTGGGGGAGTGCCTCACCGAGCACTTCGACGTGGAGCACTCGACGTTCCAGCTCGAGCCGGCGACACACGCGGCCCACGAGGACCAGCACCACCGCTGAATGATGCGGGCAAGGGGGTCAGGCCCCGCGCGTGCCCTCCGGCTTGTCGTTGTCCTTGTCCTGGTCGAACATCGTGCGGTCGAGCACGAGCTCCTCGGCTTCCGACTCGTCCGTCACGACGTCCTGACCAGCGGCTGCCTTGCGCTTGGCCTTCCGGCTGGACTGCACGTAGTGGTAGATCGTGGGAGCGAGCGTGAGGACGACGGCGGCGAGCAGGATGATGTCGATGTAGTTGCGCACGAAGTCGGCGACGGGCGGGATGTAGCCGAGCAGGTAGCCGGCGAACGTCAACCCCGCCCCCCAGATCACGGCGCCGATGAGGTTGTAGAGCGTGTACTTCCGGTAGTCCATGTGGCCGACGCCCGCCGCGACGGGGGCGAACGTGCGGACGATCGGCACGAAGCGGGCGACGATGACGGCGAGACCGCCGAAGCGCGTGAAGAATGCGTTCGTGCGCTCGACGTTCTCGATGCTGAAGAGACCCGACTCTTTCCGCTCGAAGATCTTCGGTCCGGCCTTGTGGCCGATGAGATACCCGACCTCGCCACCCAGGAACGCAGCCAGGCCGATGGCGAGGGCCACGACGTACGGCGGGAACCCGAGCCCGGGGTGGAACGCGAAGAGCCCCGTGATGATGAGGAGCGTGTCGCCCGGCAGGAGGAATCCGACGAGGAGGCCGGTCTCCGCGAAGACGATGAGGCAGACGACGAGCAGGGCCCACGGGCCGGCCGTCATGATGATGTTCTCCGGGTCGAGCCAGGGGATGAGTGCGGAGTGATGCACGGGGGTCTCCAGTCGTCGGCTGCTTCCGAGCCAGTCGGCGCACGGTCGTGACTCGAAGTCTATCCGCGGTGCTGTCCGGGACTTGGGTGAACGCTATGAATATCCGCCCGGAGGATGAGAACCCGACTCATCTCCGGACTGATGGTCCCGTGGGTGCGGAAGGGGGGAATCGAACCCCCACGCCCGAAGGCACAGGAACCTAAATCCTGCGCGTCTGCCGATTTCGCCACTTCCGCGTGTGGTGCAGGTCGATTCTAGGGCGGGTGGGCATCTGGCTGTGGAGAGGGCGAACGAATGCCGCACGATGTGAGGAATCATGCTTGTCATGGGGCAGTCGGGGGACAGCATCGCGGAGCGCGTGCGCACGCGGGTGAGGCGTGAAGGGGTCGATCTCCACGGGGATCACGTCGCAGCGGAGCGGCTGGTGCGGGAGGAACTCCGCGTCCACGCGGAGCGGTCGGTACGCCACGGTCAACCCCGCGTGGCCGACGAGGACGAGGCGGCGCGCGAGGCGCTCGCCGCGCTCACGGGCTTCGGGGCCATTCAGCCGTATCTCGACGATCCCGACGTGGAAGAGATCTGGCTGAACGGGCCCTCCCGCGTCTTCATCGCCAAGAACGGCGTGAGCGAGCTCACCAACACGGTTCTCACAGAGGACTCGGTACGGGACCTCATCGAGCGGCTCCTCGGCAGCACGGGGCGCCGAGTCGATCACAGCTCGCCGTTCGTCGACGCCTCTCTTCCGGACGGGTCGCGGCTCCACATCGCCATTCCCGATGTCACACGCCGGCATCCGGCCATCAACATCCGTAAGTTCTCGAGGCGCGTCCGAACGCTCGGGCACCTGGTGAACCTCGGTTCGCTGACGCCGGATGCGGCCGACTTCCTCCGAGCGGCGGTCCGCTCCGGCAGCAGCTTCGTCGTCTCGGGCGGCACGCAATCCGGTAAGACGACGATGCTGTCCGCGCTTCTGGGAGCGGCTCGACCAGACGAACGCATCGTCACGGTGGAGGAGACCTTCGAGCTCGATCTGCCCGGACAGGACGTGGTGGGGTTGCAGGGCCGTCAACCGAGCCTCGAAGGAACCGGCGAGATCACCCTCCGGCGGCTCGTGAAGGAGGCACTGCGCATGCGCCCGGACCGCATCGTCGTCGGCGAGGTGCGCGAGGCGGAAGCGCTCGATCTGCTCATCGCCATGAACTCAGGGCTTCCCGGCGCGTCGTCGGTGCACGCGAACTCGGCGCGGGACGCGCTCGTCAAACTCAGCACCCTTCCTCTCTTGGCCGGACGCAATATCGACTCGCAGTTCGTGCGGCCCGCCGTCGCGTCGAGTATCGATCTGGTGGTGCACTGCGTCCTCGACGCCGATGGGAGGCGCCGCGTGGATGAGATCCTCGCTCCAACAGGAGGCGGCCGAGACGGTGGGATCGAGGCGAGCACCGTCTTCGAGACGCGAGGCGGAGCCCTCGTTTCCACCGGTTGGCATCCCGTCGAAGTGCGTGGACAGAGCCGATGACCTGGGTCCTCGGAGCGATGCTGGGAGCCGGGCTCGTGCTCTCGATCTCGCCGCGCCTATGGCCGGCGCGAAGGAGGGAGCGGAGCGGCCGTGATCGCTGGGCACCCGTCCGCGCCCGTCTTGCGCTCGCGGGACTCGGGCGCGTCCCGATCCCTGCGTTCGTCCTGGTGAGTCTGATCGTCGGGCTCCTACTCGCCGGTGCCGCCCTGCTCGTCACCTCCGTGCCGCTCGTGGGCGTCCTCACCGGCGTGGTCGGCACGGCCCTTCCGTGGATCCTCGTGTCCGTGCGCGCTGCGGGTCGCCGGAGGGAACGTTCCGCTCTCTGGCCCGATGTCGTCGATCACCTCGTGGCCGCAGCGCGCTCGGGGCTGGCGGTTCCGGATGCGGTCGGTAGCCTCGGGCGTCAGGGTCCGGAGGACCTCCGTCCCGAGTTCCGTGCCTTCGCCCGCGATTATGCGTCATCGGCGTCGTGGGGCGGGGCGCTCGACCGCCTCAAGGCGACCCTCGACGACCCCGTGGCGGACCGCGTGCTCGAGACGCTCCGCATGGCACGCGAGGTGGGAGGCGCCGACCTCACGGCCATCCTCCGCCAATTGTCCGCCGCGCTTCGGGACGACGCGGCCACCCGAGCAGAGCTCGATGCGCGTCAGTCCTGGGTGAGGAACGCCGCGAAACTGGGAGTGGCCGCTCCATGGCTGATCCTGTTCCTGCTGTCGACCAGGCCGGAGGCTGCCGCCGCCTATGCAGCCCCTGAGGGGACGGCCCTGATCTTGGCGGGCGCGGCTGTGTCGGTGTTCGCCTACAGACTCATGCTCATGGTGGGTCGACTGCCGGCTGAGCGCAGGTGGTTCCGGTGATCGCGTCGGCCCCGTGGGCGCTCCTTCTCGGCGCTGCACTCGGGCTGGGGCTCTGGACGCTCGTGAGCATCACGCCGCGCATCGGCAGCCCCAGGCTGACCGACCGCGTCGCGCCCTACGTCGTCGATGTCTCCGAAGAAGCCAGGGCACTCATGGACCGTCCGACGGGCGACCCCGTCGCCGTCGTCTGGGGGCTGTTGTCGCCGGTGTTCGGAAGATTCGCGGGCACGCTGTCGGTCGTGCTCGCAAGCAACGACACGATCGCACTCCGGCTCTCCCAGCGTGGATCGCACCTCGACGTCCCCGCCTTCCGTCGGCGACAGCTGCTCGGCGCCGTCCTCGGCCTCGCGATCGGAGCGCTCCCCGTGCTCGCCGCGCTCCTGGCCGGAGTCCTCCCACCGATCGTCCTGGGCGCCCTTCCTCTGATCGGAGCCTTCGGTGGCGCACTCACGTGCGAGTGGGAGCTGGCTCGAGCAGCGAAACGTCGCATCGACCGCCTCGAGCAGGAACTCCCGACGGTGCTCGGGTTCCTCAGCCTCAGCCTGTCGGCGGGAGAAGGGATCCTCGATGCGATGCGCCGCGTGGCGACGGTGAGTTCCGGCGAGTTCGCCGCCGAGTTCCGGCGCGTCGTCGCGGATGTGGGTTCCGGCACTCCTCTCTCACGAGCTCTCATAGAGCTCTCCGACCGGATTCGCGTCCCGTCGCTCACCCGCACCGTCGAGCAACTCACCGGCGCGCTCGAACGGGGTAGCCCGCTCGCCGAGACGCTCCGGGCGCAGGCATCCGACGCGCGGGTGGAGGGCAAGCGGCGTCTCCTCGAATCGGCCGGCAAGAAGGAGGTGGCGATGCTCGTCCCTCTCGTCTTCCTGATCCTTCCGCTCTCCGTTGCGTTCGCCGTCCTGCCCGGGTTGCTCGTGCTCCGCACGGGGTTCTGATCCTCGACTCCACCATCACACCTCGACCATAGAGAGGCACTACACCCATGACCATGAACACATTCGTCCTCGACCGACTCGTCAGCCGGCTGCGCAGCGACAGGGGTGACGTACCCGGCTGGGTCCTCGTCACGCTGATGACGGCGGGGCTGGTCATCCTGATCTGGGGACTCGCGGGACCAGCTCTTGCCGGACTGTTCGAGCAGGCGATGTCGCGAGTCTCCGGGTTGTGATCGCTCGACGCCGGTTGCCGAGGCACCATATCCGGCACCTCGTCGAGGATGATCGGGGCTCGGCCGTGGTGGAGAACCTCCTCGTCACGGTACTGCTGACGGCCCTTGCGCTCGCCGTGGTCCAACTGGCGCTCGCCCTGCATGTGCGGACGACGGTCGCCGATGCGGCGTCGGAGGGAGCACGATTCGGTGCTCTCGCGGGCAACGGTCCCGGCGACGCCGTTGACCGCACGCGCGAGCTCATCGGCTCGGCCATCGGCGACGGCTATGCCACGGACATCCATGCCGCATACGGCGACTACCGGGGCCACCGATCGATCGCCGTGATCGTCGAGGGCACCCTCCCCGTGATCGGACTTCTCGGCGTGGGGGAGGGGTTGCATGCTGTCGGACGTTCCGCTGTCGAGACGCTCGACGAAGGATGAAGGAAGCGCGTCGCTCGAATTCATCGTGGCGGGGCTCGTCCTCCTCGTGCCGATCGTCTACCTGGTGGTCGTGCTCTTCCAGATCCAGGCGGCGGTGCTCGCGACTGAGGGCGGTGCACGACAGGCGGCACGCTTGTTCGTCGAAGCGCCGAACGTCGACACAGCGACCGAGCGCGCATCCACAGCGGTGGAGTTCGCGCTTGCCGATCAGGGGATCGACGACTCCGCAGCGACGGTGGATATCTCGTGTGCCGACGGGGGACCGCAGGAGTGCTTGGATCCGCGTGACCTCGTCACGGTCGTCGTCCGGGTGACGATCGATCTTCCGCTCGCGCCGCCCGTTCTCGGTCTCGACGAGATCGCTGTCGTTCCGATCGAGGCGAGCGCCGTGAATGCGGTGTCGGACTTCCACGTGGTGGAGCCGTGATGCGGCGACACGCCGTCGACGAGACGGGGTCGACGCTCGTCCTCACGATAGGTTTCGCTGCCTTCGCCCTCGTGGTCACGCTCGTGGTCGCGGCGGCGACGTCGCTCTACATCGAGCGGAAGCGGTTGTTGAGCCTGGCGGACTCCGCCGCGCTCGTCGGAGCAGAGGCCTTCGACCTCGCCGACGTCCGCGTCTCCGAGGACGCCAAGGCGGTGACGGTGACGCTGGACCCGGAGACGGTTGCGGCCACGGTCGCCGATCACATCGATCGGGTCGGGCCCACCCAGTTCGATGGGCTCCGGATCGAGGAGGCGACGACACCCGACGGTCGCAGCGCCGAGGTGTCGCTGTCGTCCGCGTGGAAGCCGCCGGTGCTCACGCTGTTCCTGCCCGAGGGACTCCGCATCGAGGCGACATCGTCAGCACGAGCGGTGCTGCGGTGAGGAGAAGGCTGCGCAGGGCTGAACGAGCTCAGTCGCGGAGGCGCGGCACCCTCGGCACATAGCGGGGCAGGTACCGCGCGAACAGCAGCGAGCCGACGAGGCCGAGGACGCCGAGGGAGAGGCTCGCGGCGGCGAGGGACGCGACGACGGTGATGCCCGAGATGAGCAAGGGAGCGGTCGCCTCGCCGGCGTGGGTCGTGAAGCGCCACGCGGCGAGGAATCGTGCCGGGTCCTCGCGAGGGGCGAGGTCGGCGCCCACCGTCATGAGGATGCCGCTGCCGATACCGTTCGCGAGGGCCATCGTGATGGCGATGGCGATGAACAGACCCTCGGTACTGGTGAACGCCAGCACGATGTGGCTGAGCCCCAGACCCGTGAGCGCGGGGATCGCCGACCAGAGGCGACCGAAGCGATCCATGATCTGACCCGACGTATAGAAGAGGGCGAAGTCGACGGCACCGGCGATGCCGATGACGACGGCCGTCTGCGCGTCCGCCATACCGATCGCGACGGCCCAGAGCGGCAGGATCACGGTGCGCGACGAGCGCAGAGCCGACATGATGGCGGCCGCCGCTCCCATCCGACCGAGCACGGCCCGGTTGTCACGAATGGTCGTGAAGACGTTGACCGGCGCCCGCTCGGTCTTCTCCAGCTTCTCCGCCGCCGCGCGTCCGAGACGCCGGGAAGCCACGGCCGACGGATCCGGCACGACGAGCAGGATCCCGATCACGAGAACACACGCGACCACGTGCACCCAGAACACGGCGCTCGTCTGCCCGGTCGCGTGGATGAGGGCTGCGGCGATGAACGGCCCGATCGCCCAGCCCCCGCGGAACGTGCCACCGAGAGTGGAGAGCGCGCGGGCACGGAACTGCAGGGGCACGTAGGTGGTCATGAACGCGTGCCGGGCGAGAGCGAAGACCGACGTGGACAGTCCGCTCAGCACGATGCCGACCGCCAGACCGACCGTGGTGGGGAAAACGAGGCACACGGCGAGGCCGGCGAGGCAGACGATCGCCGCACCGATCATCGCGACGCGCTCGCCGAAGCGCGCGACGAGCGAGCCCGCCGGCACGTCGCCGAGCAGCTCACCGAGCATGAACAGGCCAC
Source organism: Labedella gwakjiensis (assembly GCF_003014675.1). NCBI lineage: Bacteria > Bacillati > Actinomycetota > Actinomycetes > Micrococcales > Microbacteriaceae > Labedella > Labedella gwakjiensis. Next base: position 3,697,198 of record NZ_PYAU01000001.1, on the reverse strand, counting down.
CGAGGAACCCGGCGAACGCGAGGTTGGCGCCGAAGCTCGAGGCGATGACGGGGATCATCGGGATGATCGCGCCCTGCCCGATCGAGAACACGAACGTGGGCAGAAGAGCCGAGAGGGCCACGGAGCGGAAGGAGAACGCAGGACCGGGAGCCGTCATCAGGGTGTCCACGATACCCACAGCCACGCCCGGAGCCGCGCGCCACGGTAAGCTTGCACGGTTATGTTTCCTCTGGATCTGAGCTCCGACATCCACGCGCTGCGCGCCACCTTCGCCGACATCAAGACGGTGGTCGACATCGACCGCATCACCGCCGACATCGAGGTGCTCAGCGAGCAGGCCGGTGCGCCCGACCTGTGGGACGACACCGACAACGCGCAGAAGGTGACAAGCGCGCTGAGCCACCGCCAGTCCGAGCTCGCCCGCATCACGGGAATCGAGCGTCGCCTCGACGAGGTCGAGATGCTCGTCGAACTCGCCAACGCGGAGGAGGACGAGGACACCGCCAACGAGGCGCGCTCCGAGCTCGAGTCGGTGCGCTCCGCCATCGGCGAGCTCGAGGTGCAGACGCTCCTGAGCGGCGAGTACGACCCGAAGCCCGCCGTCGTGACGATCCGCGCGGGTGCGGGTGGCGTCGACGCCGCCGACTTCGCCGAGATGCTCCTGCGCATGTACCTGCGGTGGGCCGAGCAGCACAACTATCCCGCGAAGGTCCTCGACACGAGCTACGCGGAAGAGGCCGGCATCAAGTCGGCGACGTTCGAGGTGGACGCGCCCTACGCCTTCGGCACCATGAGCGTCGAGGCCGGCACGCACCGTCTCGTGCGCATGAGCCCCTTCAACTCTGCGGGCAAGCGTCAGACGAGCTTCGCCGCCGTCGAGGTGATTCCTCTCCTCGAGGAGGCGGTGGTCGTCGACATCCCCGAGAACGACATCCGGGTCGACGTGTTCCGTTCGTCCGGTCCCGGCGGCCAGTCGGTCAACACCACCGACTCGGCCGTCCGCCTCACGCACATCCCCACGGGCATCGTCGTCTCGATGCAGAACGAGAAGAGCCAGATCCAGAACCGCGCAGCCGCCATGCGCGTGCTGCAGTCCCGGCTCCTCATCCTCCAGCGCGAGCAGGAGGCCGCCACGAAGAAGGAGCTCGCCGGTACGATCACCGCGAGCTGGGGCGACCAGATGCGCAGCTACGTGCTCGCTCCGTACCAGATGGTGAAGGACCTGCGTACGAACTTCGAGTCGGGCAACCCGCAGAACGTCTTCGACGGCGACCTCGACGGCTTCATTGCCGCGGGTATCCGGTGGCGGTCCATGAAGGACATCGAAGAGTAGTTGGCTGTCGCGTGTCGAACGTGAACGGGCACGGCCTCGCGGCGCGTCCTGCGGGCATCCGCGATGACCGTGCTTAGGCTCGAACCGCCATGATTCGCTTCGACCAGGTCACCAAGAAATATGCGGGCACGACGAAGCCCGCTCTCAACGCCGTCGACTTCGAGGTGAAGCGCGGCGAGTTCGTCTTCCTCGTCGGCGCCTCGGGTTCCGGCAAGTCGAGTTGCCTCCGGCTGATCCTGAAGGAGGAGAAGCCGTCGAACGGCACGGTGCACGTGCTCGGGCACAACGTGTCGTCGATCTCGAACCGCAAGATTCCCTACTTCCGCCGCAACCTCGGCGTGGTCTTCCAGGACTTCCGGCTCCTTCCGAACAAGACGGTCTTCCAGAACGTCGCCTTCACCCTGCAGGTGATCGGGAAGTCGCGCGGTTTCGTGCAGGAGGCCGTGCCGGACGTGCTCAAGATGGTGGGCCTCGAGAACAAGGCCCAGCGCATGCCGCACGAGCTCTCCGGTGGGGAGCAGCAGCGCGTCGCGATCGCACGCGCCATCGTCAACAAGCCGCAGGTCCTCCTGGCCGACGAGCCGACGGGTAATCTCGATCCCGCCACGAGCGCCGGCATCATGCAGCTCCTCGAGCGCATCAACGCGAACGGCACCACCGTGGTGATGGCGACGCACGAGGCGGCCATCGTCGACAAGATGCAGCGCCGGGTGATCGAACTCGTCGAGGGCGGGATCGTACGCGACGAGACCCACGGCGGTTACGGCACGACCGCCGTCATCCCCGAACTCGGACCCCGCAAGGAGCGCGGCGTCGACGCCGAGAAGGCCAAGCGCGCCGTCGAAGAGGCCGCCCGCGAGACCCCGACCACCCAGTCGGTCGTGACGCCACGGCGCACCGCCACCGCGGAGACCGGCGCAGCTCCTCGACTCGTCGAATCGGCTGAGGCGGACGCACCGGTCGAGACCGCGGACGACGCGCCAGTGTCCGCCGATGCCACGACGCACGCCCAGCGTTCGTCGGCGACTGAGGACGTCGACTCCGCCCCGCCGTGGGTCACCTCGCGTGCGGTGGACGAATCGGACGCGGGCGCCGAGGAGACCGGGTCCGCTCCGGCCGCCGACGAGCCACCGGCTCAGCCGCTGACCCAGAGCCAACCGATCATCGGACTCCCGCTCGTCTCGGGTCCGCTGCCCGAGGACACGCAGGAGCACCTGTCGCTCGCGGAGAGACTCGGCCTCCGAGCGGCGAAACCGCGCGACGAGGACAAGGAACAGAACGTGGGGCCCACGCAGTGAGATTCGCACTCGTCTGGTCGGAGGCTCTCAACGGGCTTCGCCGCAACGTCTCCATGGTCATCTCCGTGGTGCTCGTGACCTTCATCTCCCTGACCTTCGTGGGCACCGCCGTGCTCATGCAGATGCAGGTCGCCCAGATGAAGAACTACTGGTACGACCGCGCCCAGGTGGCCGTCTACCTCTGCACGGACGACTCCGTCGGCGAGTCGTGCGCCGGCGGGGCGGTGACGGAGGAGCAGGTCGCCGCGATCGGGGAGCAGCTCGAGTCCGACACGCTCGCTCCCTACATCCAGAACTCCTACTTCGAGGACAGCGAACAGGCGTACGAGAACTTCCAGGAGCAGTTCTCGGGGAACGACCTCGCCGATCTCGTGACGCCGGACCAGCTGCCGCAGGCGTACTGGGTGAACCTCAAGGATCCGTCGCAGTCCGCTGTCATCAGCGAGGCGTTCTCGGGTGTCGCCGGCGTCGAGACCGTGACGGATCAGCGTCAGTATCTCGACCAGATCTTCTCGGTCCTGAACATCGCGAGCTACGCCGCCATCGGTATCGCCGGTCTCATGCTCATCGCGGCCGTGCTCCTCATCGCGACAACGATCCGCCTCTCCGCCTACTCGCGGCGGAAAGAGCTCGGGATCATGCGGCTCGTGGGTGCGTCGAACCGCTTCATCCAGACACCGTTCGTGCTCGAGGGCGTGTTCGCAGCGCTCATCGGCTCGATCCTCGCGGGTGGAGCGATCCTCGCCCTTGTGCACTTCGTCGTGACCGGTTACCTCGCCCCCCGCATGCTGTTCATCAGTTTCGTGGACATCGGCGACGCGATGGTGGTCGTCCCGATCCTGTTGGCTCTCGGCATGGTGCTCGCCGCACTCTCCGCGAACTTCGCGATCAAGAGATACCTCCGCATCTGATCGCGTCGCGTCGCGACCGGTGACGAGGCCCCGACCGTTCGCACGGTGGGGGCCTCTTCTCTTTCGCGTTCGATGTCTCGGCGGCCCTCTGCTAGCTCACTGATAGCAATTCGCTCGCTCCCCGAAAGGTGTGCTCCCTACCGTTGCTGACGGCCCCGCCGGGCCGATCATGACGGATGTTCGCAGGGAGACACAGTGAGGACCTTCACCGCAAGGCTGAGGAAGCGGACGTGGGTGATCATCTCCGCCGCTGTCGCCGCATTCATCATCGCAGCCGTGGTGATGTGGTTCGCCGTCGTGGTGCCATCGACCACGACGGCCGAGACGTCCGCACGCACGCAGACGATCGCGGCGAGCCTCGAGACGCTCGAGCAGACCGTGTCCGCGACGGGGACGATCACGCCGTCCGTGCAGGAGTCGCTCGGGTTCGAGGTCTCCGGCACCGTGACGGCCGTGAACGTGGCGGAGGGCGACACCGTCGCCGTGGGCGACGTCATCGCGACCGTCGATGACCTCGACGTGCAGGAGGCGCTGCTCTCAGCCAAGGCCGACCTCGCGAGCGCCGAGGCCCGCCTCTCCGAGAGCCAGGAGTCGAGCTCGGGCTCGGACGCCGATGTCGCGACGATCTCCGCCAACAGCGCGGCCGTCGACGTTGCCGCCGATGCGGTCTCGAAGGCGGAGGACGCTCTCGACGACGTCAATCTGAAAGCCACGGTCGCCGGCACGATCACCTCGATGGACCTCGCCGTCGGCGACGTCGTGGGATCGTCGACATCCGGCGGCAGCTCCACGGAGGCGAGCACGGGGACCACCCTGCCGGGCGCCACGACCACGGCCACGGAGGAGTCGTCGACGTCCCAGGTCACGATCGTCGCGACGGACAGCTGGACGTCCACCGTCTCGCTCTCGGCGAGCGACCTCGAGAACATCGCCGTCGACGACCAAGCCGAACTCACGGTCGACGGCGTGGACGACACGGTCTTCGGAACGGTCACCGAGATCGGCCGACTCCCGTCCACGGACTCGGGCGCCGCGCTGTTCCCGGTGACCATCACGACGACGGGCCAGGTCGACGGACTCTACGACGGGCTCTCCGCAACGGTCGACATCGTCTACGAGCGCCGAACCGATGTGCTCGCCGTGCCGTCGGCCGCCGTCACGACGACAGACGGCGTCTCGACCGTCACCCAGCTCGACGAGGACGGCGAGGAGGTGGAGGTCGAGGTCACCGTCGGTGAGACGGCCGGAACGTACACCGAGATCCTCAGCGGACTCGCGGAGGGTGACGAGGTCGTCGTCGCCATTCAGACTCCGACATCGGGCGGCGGCGACGGCGGGCAGACCGGCGAGTTCCCCGGTGGGGGCCAGCTCCCGGACGGTGTCGAACTGCCGGACGGATTCGAGCCACCGGCCGGATTCACGGGCGGTCAGAATGGCTGACGCGATCATCGACGCCCGGATGACGGAGACGGACCACGGTCTCGAGCCGGTCATCGCCCTGCGGGAGGCGCGCAAGACCTACTCGTCCGGCTCGGTCACGTTCGAGGCGCTCAAGGGCATCGATCTGACGATCGGCGTGGGCGAATACGTGGCCATCATGGGCCCGTCGGGCTCGGGTAAATCGACGCTCATGAACGTCCTTGGATGTCTCGACACGCTGACGACCGGCGAGTACCGGCTTGCCGGCGCCGACGTCGGCGAACTCGACGAGATCGAGCTCGCCGGCATCCGCAATCGCGAGATCGGCTTCGTGTTCCAGCAGTTCCACCTGCTCCCGTCTCTCGCTGCCTGGCGCAACGTGGAACTGCCGCTGCTCTACCGCGGTACGCCCCGGGACGAGCGTCGAGAACTGGCGGCGAAAGCCCTCGAACGCGTCGGCCTCAGAGACCGCCTGGCGAACAGGCCAGGCGAGCTCTCGGGCGGCCAGCAGCAGCGCGTCGCGGTGGCGCGAGCGCTCGTCGGCGAGCCCGCACTCATCCTCGCGGACGAGCCGACGGGGAACCTCGACAGCGTGTCCACGGAGGACGTGCTGTCGCTCTTCGACGAGCTCCATGAGCAGGGCAGGACGGTCGTGCTCATCACCCATGAACTCGAGGTCGCCCAGCGGGCGCGCCGCATCGTGTTCGTCCGCGACGGCGAGATCGCAGCGGACACCCCGAGCGCCGAGGCGGTGGCGTCGTGACCTGGTCTGAGACCTTTCGATCGGGCTGGTCGGCGGTGCGCTCACATGCGCTCCGCTCCACCCTCACGGTATTGGGAATCCTCATCGGCATCGCCGCCGTCATCCTGACGGTCGGGCTGGGCCTCGGCACACAGAAGGACGTGAGCGAGGACATCAGCTCCCTGGGGAGCAACCTGCTCATCGTGACGCCCGGCAGCAGCACCGATGCGTCCGGCATCCGCGGCGGATTCGGGACCAGTACGACGCTCACCGTCGATGACGCCGACGCCCTCGCGGACTCGCCGAGCACACCGGATGTGTCGGGAGTGGCTCCCGAGACCTCGACGAGCGTGTCGCTGGAGAACGGCGACTCGAACTGGACGACGACCGTCACGGGAACGACCGCGTCCTGGACGGACGTGCGGTCCCGCACACTCGCGGTCGGCGAGTTCTTCACAGAGGAGGACGTCGCATCAGCCGCCGACGTCATCGTGCTCGGTTCCGAGACCGCCGACGAGCTGTTCGGGCGCCTCAACGTCGTCGGTCAGCAGGTCACGATCGACGGAACCGCGTACTCGGTGATCGGAGTCCTCGAATCGGCCGGCTCCAGCTCGTCCACGAACCTCGACGACATCGCGGTGGCACCGATCAGCACGGTCGGCCAGCAGCTCATCGGGGGCACGACGGCGAACGCCGTGTCGACCGTCTACATCCAGGCGGAATCGGCCGATCAGCTCTCCGCCGCGTACCAGGAGGTCGAGAGCCTCCTCCTCAACCTCCACGGGATCACGGATTCTGAGGACGCCGACTTCACGATCGAGAGTCAGGACGCGCTCGTCGAGACTGCGACCTCGGTCTACGAGACGCTCACGATCCTGCTCACCGGCGTCGCCGCATTGTCGCTGCTGGTCGGTGGAATCGGAGTGATGAACATCATGCTCGTCTCCGTCACCGAGCGGACCCGGGAGATCGGTCTCCGCAAGGCGCTCGGTGCACCCCCGTGGGCCATCCGACGGCAGTTCCTGGTCGAGGCGTCGATCCTGGGACTCATCGGAGGAGTGCTCGGCGCCGTCCTCGGAGTGGTCGCCGCGCTGACTCTGCCAGACGTGATCGGAAGCTCCATCGTGGTCTCCGGTCTCGCCGTCGGCGGTTCCCTCGTGATCGCCGTCGCGATCGGCGTCACCTTCGGCGTCTATCCGGCCACCCGAGCAGCTCGACTCGCCCCGATCGACGCGTTGCGCAGCGAATGATGCGCGTCGATCCCCATCCATCCTCGACCCCGACACCAGGAGATCATCCGTGACCCCTTCACCCTCTTCCCGCACCCTCGCCCGCGGCGGCGCGTCGATCGCCCTCATCGCGGCCGGCGCTCTGTTCCTCGCGGGGTGCTCGTCCGATTCCTCGGAGACCTCGAGCGCATCGAGTGCGCCGAGCGCAGCGAGTGATCAGCAGATGCAGGCGCCGTCAGGGGTCTCCGGTCTCATCGCCTCGATCTCCGACGGAACGATGCAGGTGCAAGGCACGGACGAGCAGAACGCCGTGTCCTACGGCGACTCCACGACCGTGAGCGAGACCGTGTCAGGTGACGTCTCGTCCATCGTCGTCGGGTCCTGCGTCCTCGTGACCGGCTCGGCGGACGGCGACGACGAGAGTGCCACGGTCACCGCCGAGAGCGTCACCGTCTCCGAAGCCGTGGACGGCGAGTGCACGGGAGGGTTCGGAGGCGGCATGCCGTCAGGGGATCTGCCCACCGGCGATGACGGCGAGATGCCGGCCCGACCGAGCGGAGCCCCGGCCGACGGTGAGATGCCGAGCGGCGCTCCGACAGGAGCGGGCATGGGAGGCGGGATCGTCGTCGGGCTCGTGTCAGCCGTCGACGGCGACACGGTGACGGTGGAGTCGTCCATGGGCGATGAGTCGACGACCCGTTCGGTCGTGACGACCGACGACTCCAGTGTGACGACGACCGTCGCCTCTGATGCTTCGGCTCTCGAGGTGGGGCGCTGCGTCGTCGTGCAAGGTGACGCTGACGATGCCGGCACGGTCGAGGCCACGGCGCTGACGGTGAGCGACGCCGTCGACGGCGAGTGCACGACGGGCATGCCGGGAGGATTCGGCGGCCGCCCCGGTTCGGAGAGCACCGATGACTGAGTCCTCCGCGGGGACGTCGGCCGCCCGCCGGAAGAGTCGACGTCGCCGCTCCCGGGTGGTCGTCGTCGCGGCGATCGTCGCGGCACTCGCGCTGGCGGGCGGAGGAGTGGCTCTCGCCGCGACCACCGGATCGTCGGGCGACTACCGCACCGCGACGGCCCGGCAGGGTGACGTAACCCAGGTGGTCGACGCGGTCGGTACCGTTGCGGCCGCTGATCGCTACGACCTCTCATTCGATGTGGCCGGGGAGGTCGCCTCGGTGTCCGTGGGCGTCGGCGACGAGGTGGAGTCAGGGGCGGTGCTCGCGACGCTTGACACCGAATCCCTGCAGGACGCGGTCGACGACGCGCAGTCGACGCTCGACGACGCGGAGAGCCAGCTCGCGACCGACCAGGAGGCGCAGTCCTCCGCCAGCTCGTCGTCCAGCAGCACGACGACCGACCCGACGTCCGGCTCGGCTACGACAGGCGGGACCAGCACGACTCCCTCTCCGACGCCCACGGCGACGCCGACCACCACTCCCACCGCCACTCCCACGACTCCGGGCGACGACGGTTCGACCGATCCGGCCGTGGAGGAGGCGATCGCGGCCGTGACGACGGCCCAGGAAGCCCTCCTCACCCAGTACGAGACGGCGGCGGCGGCGCTCCAGGTCTCGAGCGATGCCGTGACGAGTTCAGGGACGGCCTGCCAGCCGTTCCTCGACGCCGCCATCGAGGAGTCCGAGGAATCGGACGACGAGACCGTCCCGGAAGGCGACGACACGACGGCCGGGGAATCCGCGGCCGATGACGGTACGACCGACGAGACGACGACCGGCTCGGGAACGAGCACCATCGTCGAGGCGCTCGAAGCATGCCAGGCCGCGATCGGGACGGTTCTCGAGAATCAGTCCACCGTCGACGAGGCGCAGTCGGCGCTCCAGGAGCGTGCCACGGCTCTCGACGAGGCGGTGACCGCTCTGCGCACGGCCGTCGCGGAGGCGTCGTCCGCCTCGTCCGACGGCAGTGGCACCTCGGGCTCGGGGTCGACGCCGTCATCGAGCGCGCCGACGGAGAGCACCCCATCGACGGAGGGCTCACCGTCGACGGGTAGCACCGAGGCCGCGGAGACCAGCTCGTCGGCGGAGACCACGACGCCGTCCACGACGGCGACGTCGGGAGGGGATGCGACGATCGGAGGCACCTCGACGACGGTGACGGCCGAGACGCTGCTCGCGGACGCTGCCGCGATCACCCTCGCCGAGCAGCAGCTCGCGATCGCTCAGCAGCAGCTGGCGGACAACACGATCACGGCGCCGGCGAGCGGAACCGTTGCGGCGGTCTCGCTCGCGGCAGGCGACGAGGTCGAGGCCGCCTCGACGACGGCTGTCATCACGGTCCTCGCCGACTCCGGCTACGTCGTCGAGTCGACACTGCCGCTCAGCGACGTCCGTGCCGTCGACGTCGGGCAGGCCGTCGCGATCACCGTCGAGGGAGAGGATTCCGACATCGCCGGCACCGTCTCCTCGATCGGCGTCCTCAACGTCTCGGAGACCTCGACGCCTTCGTTCGCCGTGACGGTCTCTCTCGACGACACCGAGGTGGAACCGCTGACCGGTACAGCCGCTTCGCTCGCGATCACGGCCGCCGCCGCGTCCGATGTCCTCGTCGTCCCGACGTCGGCGGTGCACGTCTCCGGCACCACCTCGACGGTGGACGTCCTCGTCGACGGAACGGTCGAGTCTCGCCAGGTCGAGCTCGGCGCTGTCGGCGCCGACTACACCGAGGTCGCAGACGGTATCGCGTCCGGCGATCTCGTGGTTCTCGCGGATCTCGACCAGGAGATCGCGTCCGACGATGCGGAGACGGAGACGGGGCTCACCGGTATCGGCGGGTCGAGCGACTCGGAGATGTCCGGGGGAGGGTTCCCCGGCGGGAGTCTCCCCGACGGGTTCACTCCGCCCGAGGGCTTCACCCCGGGCGGTTGACTCCCGCCGTCGCGGCGACGCGTTCCTCGTGGACGCCGTCGCGGCGGCGGCATCCGTGACCGGCCGGTCCGCGCGCATCCCCCCTCGTGTGCGCGGACCGGTCCCTTTCCCGATAGAATAGGAGGCTGTCTTCACCGGAAGACGAGCGGACGAGGAGCGGACGATGCCGAGAGAACAGGGCGAGAAGGTGGTCGCCACCAATCGGCGTGCCCGGCACGACTACCTCATCGAGGACACCTACGAGGCGGGCCTCGTGCTGACCGGCACAGAGGTCAAGTCGCTGCGCCACGGTCGAGCGTCCCTCGTGGACGGCTACGCCTACATCGACGGCGCCGAGGCCTGGCTCGACGCCGTGCACATCCCGGAGTACGGCCAGGGCACCTGGAACAACCACCCGGTGAGGCGGAAGCGCAAGCTGCTCCTGCACAAGCAGGAGATCCTCAAGATCAGTCACAAGATCGCGCCGGGCGGGTACACGCTCGTCCCGCTCCGTCTCTACTTCAGCGACGGGCGCGCCAAGGTCGAGATCGCCGTGGCGAAGGGAAAGCGCGAATTCGACAAGCGCCAGGCACTGCGTGAGAAGCAGGACAAGCGCGAGGCCGACCGGGCGATGCGCACGAAGAACATGGTCGGCGACTAGTCGGATCCATCCGCGAACGGGGAATAGCTGCGGCGAGCGGCCGTTGTAGACTGTGACTGCGCTTCACGCGCACGATGACCGGTTCGCCGGTCGTGACAACTCGACAGTGTGATGACGACCCGTTCTACCGGAGGCGACTCCGATGGATCGAGCAGGGGGATGATCGGTTTCGACATCGCCTGCAAAACCGAGAGAAGCGGGCCGAGGATGCAGGGTTATCTCGTAAACGATCTCTGCAAAACACAAGTGCCAATTCCAAGCGCACTGACTTCGCTCTCGCTGCCTAAGCGAGTTTGAGAGTCCGTCAGACCGGATGCGTTCCCGTTCCGGACCCTGGCGTCATTTAGGGGACTTGCTGCGCACCGGCGTTCGGACGGTGTGTGGGACTTTTCCCGGACTGGGCCCGTCGACCTAGATGCCTGTGGCAAAGGTCGGGGCCGAGTAGAACGTCTGCACAGGATACGCCCGTAGAAGGCTCGGAATTACAGCGATGGACGGGGGTTCAATTCCCCCCATCTCCACCATCGGTCGTCATCACACCGTCGAGTAGACGGAGAGGGTCGCCCCACGGGGCGGCCCTCTCCGTCTTTTTCCTCGTGCCCGATGCTCAGAACACCTGTCGGAGGTTCGTCTTCGCGAGGTCGATGAGTTCGTCGCCGCGACCGGACATCACGGTCCGGAGGGCGTACAGCGTGAAGCCCTTCACCTGCTCAGCCGTGATGCTCGGAGGCATCGAGAGCTCTTGACGGGCCGTGACGACATCCAGGACGGCCGGGCCGTCATGCGCGAGGAACTCCTCCACGACGCTCTCGAGCTCCGAGCTCTTCTCGACGCGGAAGCCGCGGATGCCGAGGGCGTTCGCGACGGCGGCGAAGTCGGGATTGGCGAGGTCCGTTCCGAAGTTCACGAAGCCCGCCGCCTTCATCTCGACCTCGACGAAGGCCAGGGACGAGTTGTCGTACACCACGACCTTCACCGGCAACCGGTTCTGCGTGAGGGTGATGAGCTCTCCCATGAGCATGGCGAGGCCACCGTCGCCGGAGAGCGCGATCACCTGGCGCCCCGGGTGGGCCGCCTGGACGCCGATGGCGTGGGGCAGCGCATTCGCCATCGTCCCGTGCGAGAACGAACCGATGAGCCGGCGCTGCCCGTTCATCGTGAGATAGCGCGATGCCCAGATGACCGGAGAACCCACGTCGGGGATGAACACGGCGTCCTCCGACGCGTGGCGGTCGAGGAGGCGGGTGAGGAACTGCGGGTGCACGGGCGCACGATCCGATCCGGGTTCAGCGAGGTCGTCGAGCTTCGCCCGCGTCTTCCGGTAGTGATCGACAGCGTCGTCGAGATGCGCGCGATTCGTGGCGCGATCGAGGAGGGGGAGAAGCGCCTCGATCGTCGGGCGGACGGATCCGACGAGACCGAGATCGACGGTCGTGCGCCGCCCGAGGTTCTCGCCGCGCACGTCCACCTGGATGACGGTCGCGTGCTCGGGGAAGAACTGCGGATAGGGGAAGTCGGTGCCGAGCATGAGGAGCGTGTCGCACGATTCCATGGCACGGTAACCGGAGGCGAAGCCGAGGAGTCCGGTCATGCCCACGTCGTAGGGATTGTCGTATTCGACGAACTCCTTGCCGCGGAGCGCGTGCACGATCGGGGCGCCCAACCGATCGGCGAGGGCGACGAGCTCGTCGTGCGCCCCCTGCACCCCCGCGCCGGCGAGAATCGTGATCTTCTGGCTCCCGTTGAGCAGACCGGCCGCGTCGTCGAGCTCACGAGGGGACGGGACGATCACCGGCTCGGCCGCGTGGATGACCGGCACGCTCGTATCGGTGGCGGACGAGAGCAGCACGTCTCCCGGCACGACGACCACGGCGACGCCACGCTTCTCGACCGCCGCGCGCATCGCGATGGCCAGGACACGCGGTAGCTGCTCGGGGACCGCAGCGTATTCGACGTAGACACTGCACTCGCGGAAGAGTTCCTGCGGGTGCGTCTCCTGGAAGTACGTCGTCCCGATCTCGGAGCTCGGGATGTGGGCGGCGATGGCCACCACGGGTACCCGCGAACGGTTGGCGTCGTACAGCCCGTTGATGAGGTGGAGATTACCCGGCCCGCAGCTGCCGGCGCACACGGCGAGCTCGCCCGTCGTGTGCGCTTCGGCCGCGGCCGCAAGCGCCGCGGCCTCTTCGTGTCTCACGTGCACCCAGTCGATCGAGCCGTTCGTCCGGAGTGCGTCCGTGAAGCCGTTGAGCGAGTCGCCCGGCAATCCGTACACGCGGTTCACGCCGCTCGCCTCGAGGATCGCGACCATGTTCTCGGCCACCGTCGTCATCTCGTCCCTCTTCCCGCGGACCGTCGAGAGGGGGTCGGTCCGCTCTCATCGACCCTACGCGCGGCCCGCGCCGCGGAGGACGCCTTGCGGCATCCGTCCAGGAGGGCGACAACGTGTCGGCGCAGTCGAGGTCAGCGCAGTCGAGGTCAGCGCAGTTCCGTCAGGGCACGGTCGAGGGTGGAGACGAAGACGTCGGCACTCGCCTCGGAGAAGCACAGCGGAGGTTTCACCTTGAGCACGTTCCCGCGGTCTCCGGTCGGCTGGACGATGACGCCGAGGTCGAGCATGCGGTCGCAGATGAGGCGGGTCTCCTCGGTCGCCGGTTCGAGGGTGTCGTGATCCCGGACGAGTTCGACGCCGAGGTAGAGGCCCTGTCCATGGACGGTGCCGACGAGCGGATGCCGCTCCGCGAGCGCGACGAGCGCATCCCGGAGGCGGCCTCCCGTGCGAAGCGCGTTGCCCTGGAGGTCTTCGTCCCGCAGGACGTCGAGCACCGTGACGCCGATCCGCGAGCTGAGAGTGCTTCCGCCGGAGGACGAGAAGACGGTGCCCTGGTCCGCGAGCGCTGCCACGATGTCGCTGCGCGTGATCACCGCGCCGAGAGGGTGGCCGTTCCCCATCGCCTTCGCCACCGTGACGATGTCGGGTACGACTCCGTGGTCCTCGAAGCCCCAGAACACGGAGCCCTGGCGACCGTAGCCCACCTGCACCTCGTCGGAGATCGTCACACCCCCGCCAGCACGCACCGCCTCGGTGACCGCGGCGAGGTATCCAGGAGGCACGGCGATCCCCCCGGCATTCCCGTTTCGCGGTTCGGCGATGAACGTCCCGATCGGCGTCCCGGCAGCTCGCAGCGCGTCGAATCGTTCGCGGGCGTCGTCGGCGTAGGCCGTGCCCGCGTCGTCCCCCCGGTGCACGCCGCGATACGCGTTCGGGGCATCGAGCACGTGGACCCACGGCGGACGGGTCTCAGCGGCGCGCGGGTTGTCCGATGTCGACGTCGAGACGGCATCGGCCGCGAGCGACCAGCCATGGTAGCTCTCGGCGACACACGCCACATCGGGACGTCCGGAGAAGGCACGGGCGAGCCGCAGGGCGAGGTCGACGGCCTCGGTGCCGCTGTTGACCAGCAGGACGGTGTCGAACGAGTCGGGAAGGGTGGCGAGCAGGCGCTCGCTCAGCTCGGCGACGGATGCGTAGTGGAACCGCGAGTTGGTGTTCAGGAGACGCCATTGGCGTTCGGCGGTCCGAGCGACCGCGGGGTGCCCGTGTCCCAGCACGGTGACGTTGTTCACCATGTCGAGGTAGTGGCGCCCGTCCACATCGATGAGGTGCTCGCGCCACCCGCGCTCGATCCGCGGAGGTTCCGCGTAGTAATGACCCTGGATGGGGGAGTAGGAGCGCGAACGACGTGAGAGGAGATCGGTGGACGGAGCCGCTGTCGGACGTGCGACGGCTCCGCCGAAGAGATAGGGCGTGGGATCGGCGTAGCGTGATCGGAGGGCGTCGAACCGTGCTCGTGTCGTGACGAGGTCGTGTTCGTCCTGTGCGACGTCCGGCCGCGTCGCCCACACCGTCGACCGGTTCCCGACCGACCCGAGCGGATCTCCGACGCGCAGTCGCGAGCCGGCGGGCGCCGCATCGTCGAGGTGGTCGATGACGAGGGCGACGTCGGCGCCCGCGAGGACGATCCGGCCGGAGGGCGTCCGCTCGATCACACCGTCGAGGGGTGCGGAAACGAGGACGGGGGATTCGGGGAACAGTTCGACGCCGAGAGCAACGTTGGCGGGCGGTGCGGGGCTGTGGAGGGCGGAGCGCGTGAGCCGGGCCTCGCCGAAACGCGTGATCGAGACGCCGGTTCCGGGGCGAACCGCGTCCGCCGCCTCGGCTTCGCGTCTCTCCGGATCCTCCGTGAGCCAGTCGCCGTCCCGCAGGATGTCGGACGACCAGGAGAGGTCGACGGGAGCCGTCTGGACGGCGGGGAACGCGTGCGCATCGGTCGATGGGTCGAAAGCTGTCGTCGGACGCCCGAGAGCGAGACGGACGGCGCGTTCGGCGACGTCGAGGGGCAGGGACGCCGCCGTGGCGAAGATGCTCCACTCCCGGTCGAGCGCTTCCGACGCGTAGTCGTTCGTCGGGTCGATAGCCACCTGCTGCAGTCCGCTCACGACGAGGACGGCTCCGCGCAGGATCACGAGGGGCCAGAGTGCGGTGATCTCCGCGTCGTCGAGGGGGACCCGGCGGTCGAACGCCGCGATAAGGGGGAGCGCCGTGAACGGATCGTTTGGCTCACGGTGCAGCACAGCCGTGCACGCGACCGCGAGCTCGGCCACACGCCAACTCGTCATGGCGTCGCCGAAGTCGATGATGCCCGCCAGATCGTGCACACCGCGGGAGGCACGTGTCACGACATTGTCGTCCGTGAGGTCACCGTGGACGGTCTGCAGTCGCAGGTCGTCACGAACGGGCCCGACTGCCTCACCGACCGCTTCCAGGGCCGCCGCGACCCGCTGACGCCGCCCGTCATCCGGGACATGGTGCAGAAGAGCCCTGACGACGTCCTCACCCTGGCGGAGATCCCACTGGAGGTCACGTTCCAGGCCCGGATGCTCGACGTCGGCGAGCACGACGACGGTGCGGCCTGCCAGATCGCCGAGAGCAGCCGCATCGGCGGGGGAGAGGACGGCGCGGTCGATGAGAGGGTCGCCCTCGACGAAGCTGAGCAGCCTGACGTGATGGGGCTCCCCACCGATCTCGCGCACCGCGATGTCGTCCCCGTCGATCGAGGCGATGGGGACGGGGACATCGATCCCCGCGGCGTCGAGGTGCCTCATCACCGCGTTCTGGGCCTCGACCTCCGCGCGGGAGAAGGCACGATTGCTCACCTTGAGGAGGACGCGGCCGTCTCCGGTCGACACGAGGATGTTGCGGTCCTGCTGGCTGCCCAATTCCCGAACGGTTCCCGTGACGGCGAACAGGTCGCGAGCGAGGCGTTCGGCTTCGGCGAGGTCGATGTCGGGCCGGGGAAGCCCCTCGTCGGTCGTCACGTCGCGCCGTCGGCCGTCAGCGTCCGAGCGCGGCGATGACGTCCGCGTGGAGGGCCCCGTTCGTGGCGACGGAGCTGCGAGCGGAGATCGAATCGGTCCCATCGACGGACGTGAATCGTCCGCCGGCCTCCTCGACGATCACGGCGAACGGTGCGATGTCCCATTCCTTCACATCGAACTCCGCGACCACGTCCACGAGTCCCTCCGCGAGGAGGCCGTACGACCAGGCGTCCCCGTAGGCGCGGTCCCGCCAGACCGCGCGCGTGAGGTCCACGAGACGGTCCAGGTAGCCCGCCTCGTCCCACTGCTGGATGCTCTGGAAGCTCAGCGACGCGTCGGCGAGCGACTCGACGCCCGAGACGCGAAGACGCCGCGGCTCGACGTCGCCGTCGTGCAGCCACGCGCCGAAACCGCGCGACGCCCACCAGCGCTTGCGGAACGCCGGAGCGCTCGCCACGCCCACGACAGGGCGTCCGTCGACAGCCAGGGCGATGAGGGTCGCCCAGTTCGGCACCCCGCGGAGGAAGTTCGCGGTGCCATCGATCGGGTCGATGATCCACTGCCGCTCCGTCGAACCGCCGGTTCCGAACTCCTCTCCGAGGATCCCGTCCTCCGGGCGCTCTGCGGCGAGGACGTCGCGGATGGCCGTCTCGACGGCGAGGTCCGCATCCGTCACGGGAGTGCGGTCGGGCTTCGACGTGACCGACAGATCGGCCGAGCGGAAGCGCTCCAGAGCGATGGAATCGGCGATGTCCGCGAGGCGGAGGGCGAGATCGAGATCGGCCGACAGGGCACGACCGTCGAGAGGAGCGTTTCCGGGGGCAGAAGTCACGCTCCCACGATAGGGCGTCCGTGTCGGCCGGTGAGAGGGAATTCGCGGCTCGGATCCTTTCGCATCGACCGGCTTCCGAGAGCGACGCCGTCGATTGGCGCCGACCGCGGATCGGATGCTAGTGTTGTCCCTCGGTTCGGGTCATCCGAATCACGCACCTCTAGCTCAATCGGCAGAGCAACTGACTCTTAATCAGTGGGTTCTCGGTTCAAGTCCGAGGGGGTGCACGAAAAGCCCTGTACCTCTCGCCAGGTATGGGGCTTTTTGCTGTCTGTTTTGCTTGGCCACTCGGAATCGTGGGATGCGGTTCACGTCCGAGGGGGTGCACGAAAAGCCCTGTACCTCTCGCCAGGTATGGGGCTTTTTGCTGTCTGTTTTGCTTGGCCACTCGGAATCGTGGGATGCGGTTCACGTCCGAGGGGGTGCACGAAAAGCCCTGTACCTCTCGCCAGGTATGGGGCTTTTTGCTGTCTGTTTTGCTTGGCCACTCGGAATCGTGGGATGCGGTCCACGTCCGAGGGGGCGCACGAAAAGCCCTGTACCTCTCGCCAGGTATGGGGCTTTTTGCTGTCTTGGGTGTGTCGGTCGGTCGGGATCGTGGGGGGCGTTTCACGTCCGAGGGGGCCGTCTAGGAGAACGACACCGTGCCATCGTCGGCGACGAGCCAGCCCGGGTTGTGGGCGATCTCCCACAGGACGCCGTTCGGGTCGCGGACGATCGCGTGGAAGACGCCCCCGAACGCACCGGGCTCCGGCGGTACGACGACGTTGCCGCCCGCGCCGGTGAAGCGGTCGACGAGATCCACGACGGCCTCTGGACTGTCGACGTTGTGCGCGAGCGTCACGCCGGTCGCGGCGACAGGGCCGGCGCCCCGGACATCCTGCGAGAAGCTCTTCGCGTCGAACAGTCCGAGGACGAGTCCCGGCGCGATCTGGAAGAAGAGGATCTCGCCGGGCACATCGAGCAGGGGGTGCCATTCCAGCCCGTTCACATAGAACCGACGCGCCGCGTCGAGGTCGGGTGTGGAGAGGGTGACGAAATGAACGTCCTGGCGCATGACGGCCGATGATAGGCGCTCATCGCTCAAGAAGCGAGGCTCCGGCCCGAATCCGGTTCCCCGCAGGTGGCGTGGGTAACGTCACGAACGCACACTCGGAAATCGCTAAGGAGTTCAGCATGCCCCAGGTCATCGAAACCATCGACGTCGACGTTCCCGTCTCCGTCGCCTACAACCAGTGGACCCTCTTCGAGGAGTTCCCGAAGTTCCTCGACGAGGTCGAGTCCATCCAGCAGGTCACCGACACGCTGACGGTCTGGAAGGTGAAGGTCGGCGGCTTCGAGCGCGAGTTCGAGGCGAACATCACCGAACAGCACGCGGACGAGCGCGTCGCCTGGAACAGCACAGGCGGTGACACCGACCACGCCGGCGTCGTCACGTTCCACAAGCTCGGAGACGCTCAGACGCGCGTCACCGTCCAGATCGACTGGGAGCCGTCAGGGCTGCTTGAGAAGCTCGGATCCACGCTCGGCGCCGACAACCACGCCGTCAAGAAGGACCTCAAGAACTTCAAGGAGTTCATCGAGTCCCGCGGAGTGGAAGAAGGCGGCTGGCGCGGAGACGTCCAGGCCTGACCTTCTCGCGCCCGTTCCGCCGTCCTCCGATCGGTGTCGACCACTCGACACCGGTCGGAGGATTTCGTCTGCGGGGAGGGGTGACCGGGGCGGGAAGCAGCAGCATGCGGGCTAGGCTTGCTCGGTGATCTCCCGCCGCGACGCAGCCATCCAGCTCGACATCCCGCTCGAGATGGCCGCGAAGCACGGCATCCCCAAGCAGGTGGCCCCCGACGTGCTGGCCGCGCTCGAAGCAGAGCCGCCCGCGTGGCTCGTCCAATCGCGGTTGAACCGCACGGGCAAGCCTGTGTGGGCCGAGCTGCGCTGTGTGGTCTGCCGCTTCGCCGAGGTGGAACGGCCGAAGAAGTGGTGGCCGTCGTGGACGTTCCTCGCCTGCGACGATCACGATGCCGACGAGCTGCCCGTCGTGCCGGATGGGGCGCACCGGGACGCGACGTACGGTGTCGGATCCCGCTTCGTCGCCTACGTGGATTCGGTTCCCGCGTAGTCCGCCGCCTCAGCGCGGGGGAAGCCGTACCAGTTCGACCGGCCCGATGGTGCCGTCGTCCATCGTCAGCGTCATGAACGTCGCGTGGGGCTGCCGACGCCGATCCGTCGGCGAACCCGGGTTCACGAGCCGCAGTCCCGAGGGTGCTGTCGTGTCCCACGGGATGTGGCTGTGTCCGAAGACGAGCAGATCCGTGTCGGGAAAGGCCTCGTCCATGCGTCGTTCGCGCCCCGTGGCCGCACCCGTCTCGTGGACGACCGAGATGCGGATCCGCTCGATCTCCGCCGTGGCGACCTCGGGCAGTCGCCGCCGGAGCTCGCCGTGGTCGTTATTGCCATAGACGCCGATCAGCCGCGACGATCTCTGCTCGAGAAGGTCGAGCGTTGCGGTGTCGACCCAGTCGCCCGCGTGGATCACCACGTCGGCCTCGTCGACGGCGCGGAGCAGCGGATCGGGAAGGACCTTCGCCCGCTTCGGCAGATGGGTGTCGGCGATGAGGACGACCGCGGTGCTCACGGCGTCGCAGGCCGAGCGGACGAGACGCGGCTCACGCGCCGGAGACGACCCGGAGCGGAACGGTGTGCGGCTCCGGCGACACGATGCGGGGATCGACGGTGTCGGGATCGTGACGGGTCGGGTCGGCCCAGACCGCGACAGCGGTGTGCTCGGCGCGCGGTGACAGGACGGTCCGTTCGTGGGCGCCCGGCAGGTGGGATGCAACCGGAACGACGCCGGCACCGACGATGGCCTGCGTGATCGCGAGCGACAGCGACCGGCTCGCCAGCTGCGAGAAGATCGCGTCGGTGTCGGCCGCGCTGCGGAGAACGAGCGAATAGCGGCCGTCGGGACCGAGAGCGTCTGCGACGCGTCGGTTCACGAGATCGTAGACGTCATCCGGTGTGAGCGACGACGGCTCAGAGGAGGAGACGCCTCGAGAGGAGGCGCTCGTGGACTTCGGTGTGGCCGGGCGGTCCGTGGAGACTTTCGCGCGGCGACGGCGACCGAACATGGATCGTCCCCCGTTCAGAGCTGACTTGCGGTCATCTTCTCCCGGGGGACGGTCTTTCGGGCGTTGACACGCCGATGAGGCCTACTTGCGGCCGTCGGAGAGCTTCTTGGCCTTCTTCTCGGCGGGCGAATCGTTCGCCTCGTCGGCGACCGAACCGATCGCGAGGGCGAGTGTCGCGATCCACGAGATCCAGATGAAGACGAGTCGCCAATCGCGCGGGCCCTTCCGGGTCGCCTGCAGCGTCTGGAACCCTCCGAACACCGCGCCGATGATGGCTGAATTCATGATGTATTTACGCATGGGGCGTCCTTTCGCTCGAGCGCAACGCTAGCGGATCGACCGGGGCGACCGCGGGGTTTGCGCACCACGAGCGCCTCCGCTAGGAAGCCGCTACCACAGGAGACCACCGCTCGGGGCAGTCGAGGGCGCGCTGATAGCCTGGATACCGTCCGGCGCGGAAGGGAACCATCATCGCCACCCACACTTCAACCGACGACCGAGACGACGCCGTGGAGCTCGAGGACGAGAGCTACGACTTCGTCGTCGTCGCGAACAGGCTCCCCGTCGACAGCGTCACAGAGGCCGACGGGACGAAGGGATGGAAGCTCTCGCCAGGCGGTCTCGTGACGGCGCTCGAGCCGGTGATGCGTTCAGCTGACGGCGCATGGATCGGCTGGCCAGGGGCCGCGGACACCCACGTCGACCCCTTCGAGCACGACGGCATCACGATGGTGCCCGTCTCCCTCGATCAGACCGAGGTGGAGCGCTACTACGAGGGCTTCTCGAACGACACTCTGTGGCCTCTCTATCACGACGTGATCGCTCAGCCGAGCTACCACCGCGAGTGGTGGGACTCCTATGTCTCCGTCAACCGCCGGTTCGCCGATCGTGCAGCGTCGCTCGCGTCGCACGGCGCCATCGTGTGGGTCCACGACTACCAGCTGCAGCTCGTTCCCGGGATGCTGCGGGAGAAGCGTCCCGATCTCACGATCGGCTTCTTCAACCACATCCCGTTCCCGGCGTACGGCCTGTACTCGCAGCTCCCGTGGCGTCGCCAGATCCTCACAGGACTCCTCGGAGCCGACGTCATCGGGTTCCAGCGCACTGCGGACGCCGGCAACTTCGCTCGTGCCGTGCGTCGGCTCTTCGGGTACGAGACGCGCGGGTCGTCCATCCGCGTCCCGCTTGAGGACGGCGCGGAGAGGCGTTCGAGGCACTCCCGCACCGTCGTGGCCCGGGCGTTCCCGATCTCGATCGATTCCGCGTCCTTCGCCGATCTCGCGGCCCGCCCGGATGTCGTGGAACGTGCTCGGCAGATCCGCGAGGACCTCGGCAACCCGAAGACGATCCTCTTCGGCGTCGACCGGCTCGACTATACGAAGGGCATCCGGCACCGCCTGAAGGCATACGCCGAACTGCTCCAGGACGGCCGGCTCGACGCATCGGAGACCACACTCATCCAGGTCGCGAGCCCATCCCGAGAACGTGTCGCCGCGTACATGGAGTTGCGCGACGAGATCGAGATGACCGTCGGACGCATCAACGGCGACTACGGATCCATCGGGTCCGCGCCGGTGCACTACCTCCACCACGGATATCCGCGGGAGGAGATGGTCGCCCTCTACCTCGCGTCCGACGTCATGCTCGTCACGGCGTTGCGCGATGGGATGAATCTGGTGGCGAAGGAATACGTGGCGTCGAGGATCGACGGGGACGGTGTCCTCATCCTCAGCGAGTTCGCCGGGGCCTCAGACGACCTCCGCCAGGCGCTGCTCATCAATCCGCATGACATCCAGGGTGTCAAGGAGGCCATCGTGACGGCCGTCGAGATGGAGCCGCGCGATCGGAAGCGGCGTATGCGCGCGCTCCGTCGCAAGGTCATCGAGAACGACGTCGCGAAGTGGTCTGCGACATTCCTCGAGGAACTGAGACGCGCGTCCCACGCCGGCACCGCGGCAGACACTCCGGAGCACGAGACGACGGATCCCCAGGAGACGAACGCGTGAGCGCCATCGAACGACCCCTCGACCTCGCACTCCAGCGTCTCGCCGAGACGGACGTGCTCCTCGTCGCCCTCGACTTCGACGGCAACATCTCCGTCCACGTCGACGACCCGGAGGCCGCAGGCCCGCTGCCGGAGGCGGCCGAAGCCGTCGAGGCTCTCTCAGCGCTCGACTCCACGTCGGTGGCCCTCGTCTCTGGACGGGCGATCGATTCCCTCGTGGAGGTCTCCGGAGCCGGTGACCACATCCTGCTCGCCGGGTCCCACGGCGGCGAGTACCGGATGGAGGTGGGCGCCCCTCCGCTCTCCCTCAGTGAGAAGGAGCTGGACGACGTCGAGCGACTCGGCGCGATCCTGCACGAGGTGTCCTCCCGTCACCCCGGCACGGCTGTCGAGTCGAAGCCGGCGGGACACGCCCTGCACCTGCGGAACGCGGACGACGAGGTCGCCCTCGACGCGCAGCACGACGTCCGGCGTCGCGTCCTGGCTGAGCTCCCCGGTGTCACGGCACGGCCGGGTAAGGACGTCGAGGAGTTCTCGGTGCTCGCGGCGACCAAGGGCGACGCGATCGAGAGGATCCGCGCTCACGTCGGGGCGACGGCCACCTACTACTCGGGCGACGACCTCACCGACGAGGACGCGTTCCGTGCGCTCCACGACGGGGACGTCGGTGTGAAGGTCGGCCCGGGGGACACTCTCGCTCCCTTCCGCGTACCGGCCCCCGTGGACGTCGCCGTGATCCTCACCCGTCTGGCCGAGTTGCGCGCAACGCACGTCCGCTCGCGCTGACGGGCCTCGACGGCCTCGACGGAGGCCGCGTCGGTGGACGTGAGGGCATCCGTCGCGTTCTAGACTCGTAACATGCCAGACATCGATGTGAAACCGCGGTCGCGCGCGGTCACCGACGGGATCGAAGCGACGACGAGCCGGGGAATGCTCCGTGCCGTCGGCATGGGGGATGAGGACTGGGACAAGCCCCAGATCGGTATCGCGAGCTCGTGGAACGAGATCACGCCGTGCAACCTCTCGCTCGACCGTCTTGCTCAGGGCGCCAAGGAAGGCGTGCACTCCGGCGGGGGATACCCGCTCCAGTTCGGCACCATCTCCGTCTCCGACGGGATCTCGATGGGGCATGAGGGCATGCACTTCTCTCTCGTGTCCCGCGAGGTCATCGCCGACTCGGTCGAGACCGTCGTGATGGCCGAGCGCCTCGACGGAACCGTCCTGCTCGCAGGCTGCGACAAGTCGTTGCCCGGCATGCTGATGGCCGCCGCCCGTCTCGACCTCGCCTCCGTCTTCCTCTACGCGGGTTCCGTCGCTCCCGGATGGGTCAAGCTCACGGACGGCACCGAGAAGGAGGTCACGATCATCGACTCCTTCGAGGCCGTCGGTGCGTGCAAGGCCGGGAACATGAGCGAAGAGGACCTCAAGCGCATCGAGTGCGCGATCGTGCCGGGCGAAGGCGCGTGCGGCGGGATGTACACCGCCAACACCATGGCCTCCGTCGCGGAGGCTCTCGGAATGAGCCTTCCCGGTTCCGCGTCGCCGCCCTCGGCCGACCGCCGTCGCGACTACTTCGCGCACCGCTCGGGCGAGGCCGTCGTCAACATGCTCAAGAAGGGCATCACGGCGCGCCAGATCCTCACGCGCGAGGCGTTCGAGAACGCGATCGCCGTGGCCATGGCCTTCGGCGGATCGACGAACGTCGTCCTGCACCTTCTCGCGATCGCCCGTGAGGCCGAGGTCGAGCTCACGCTCGACGACTTCAACCGCATCGGCGACAAGGTCCCGCACATCGGCGACCTGAAGCCGTTCGGGAAGTACGTCATGAACGACGTCGATCGGCACGGCGGAGTCCCCGTGGTCATGAAGGCGCTCCTCGACGCCGGTCTGCTGCACGGCGACTGCCTCACGGTGACCGGCAAGACCGTCGCTGAGAACCTGGCAGAGATCGCGCCGGAGCCGCTCGACGGCAAGGTGCTGCGCACGCTCGACGACCCGATCCACGCCACCGGCGGACTCACCATCCTCAGGGGATCGTTCGCCCCCGAGGGCGCCGTCGTCAAGACGGCCGGCTTCGACGCGCAGGTGTTCGAGGGTCCGGCCAGGGTCTTCGAGCGGGAGCGTGCCGCGATGGACGCACTCACCGAGGGGAAGATCGCGGCGGGGGATGTCGTCGTCATCCGCTACGAGGGGCCGAAGGGAGGCCCGGGAATGCGCGAGATGCTCGCCATCACGGCGGCCATCAAGGGCGCTGGGCTCGGCAAAGATGTATTACTATTGACAGACGGACGATTCTCAGGCGGCACAACCGGCCTGTGCATCGGCCACATAGCACCCGAAGCGGTGGACGCAGGTCCCATCGCCTTCGTGCGCGATGGTGATCTGATACGGGTCGATATCGCTGCTCGCTCTCTCGACCTACTTGTCGACGACGCTGAGCTGGCTGCCCGCCGAGAAGGCTGGGCCCCACTTCCTCCCCGCTACACCCGCGGTGTCCTCGCGAAGTACTCCAAGCTCGTGCACTCCGCAGCGGAGGGCGCGATCACGGGGTAGTGAGCACGAGGCCTCCGCCGGATCATCGATCACTATCGTCAAGGAAACGCCATGTCTGCCGATCCCATCCCCAGTCCGCTGCCGCGGAAACCACAGGCCGCCGTCTCTCAGTCGGAGATCCTCACGGGTGCCGCGGCCGTCGTCCGGACCCTCGAACTGCTCGGCATCGACGACATCTTCGGCCTCCCCGGCGGGGCCATCCTCCCGGTCTACGACCCGCTCATGGACTCGAAAGATCTTCGCCACATCCTCGTGCGCCATGAGCAGGGCGCCGGCCATGCCGCGGAGGGATACGCCTCCTCGAGCAACAGGCTCGGCGTCTGCATCGCGACGTCCGGGCCCGGTGCGACGAATCTCGTCACCGCGATCGCCGACGCGTACATGGACTCCGTGCCGCTTCTCGCGATCACCGGACAGGTCTTCTCGACCCTCATGGGCACCGATGCCTTCCAGGAGGCCGACATCGTCGGCATCACGATGCCGATCACGAAGCACTCCTTCCTCGTGAAGGACGCGAGCGAGATCCCGGCGACGATCGCTGCGGCGGCGCACATCGCCTCGACGGGGCGACCGGGTCCGGTCCTCGTCGACATCACCAAGGACGCTCAACAGGCCACGGCACCCTTCGTCTGGCCGCCCAAGATCGACCTGCCGGGCTACCGCCCCGTTACGAAGGCTCACGGCAAGCAGGTGCAGGCCGCGGCCCAGCTCTTCGTCGAGGCCAAGAAGCCCGTGCTCTACGTGGGCGGCGGTGTCATCCGAGCGCAGGCCTCGGACGAGCTGCTCGAGCTCGCGGAGCGCACGGGAGCGCCCGTCGTCACGACTCTCATGGCGCGGGGAGCGTTCCCCGATTCGCACGAGCAGCAGCTCGGCATGCCCGGGATGCACGGCACCGTTCCGGCGGTGCTCGCCCTCCAGGAGGCCGATCTGATCGTCGCTCTCGGCGCGCGCTTCGACGACCGGGTCACCGGGAAGGCCGAGCTCTTCGCGCCGAATGCGAAGGTCGTGCACGTCGACGTCGACCCCGCCGAGATCTCGAAGATCCGCATCGCCGACGTCCCCATCGTGGGCGACGCGAAGGACGTCATCGTCGACCTCGTCGCCGCGTACGACGCCGCGGCGAAGGAGACGGAGCCGGATATCTCCGAGTGGTGGACCTACCTGAACGGCCTCCGTGAGGAGTTCCCGCTCGGCTACGCGCCCACGACGGACGGTCTCCTCGCCCCTCAGTACGTCATCCAGCGCATCGGCGAGATCACCGGACCGGAGGGTGTCTTCGCCTCCGGCGTGGGACAGCACCAGATGTGGGCTGCGCAGTTCATCAAGTACGAACGTCCGAACTCGTGGCTCAACTCCGGCGGTGCCGGCACCATGGGGTACTCCGTACCCGCAGCGATGGGCGCCAAGGTGGCCCAGCCCGACCGGGACGTGTGGGCGATCGACGGTGACGGATGCTTCCAGATGACGAATCAGGAGCTCGCGACCTGCGCGATCAACAACATCCCGATCAAGGTCGCGATCATCAACAACTCCTCGCTCGGCATGGTGCGCCAGTGGCAGACGCTGTTCTACGACGGCCGCTACTCGAACACCGACCTCAACACCGGCCACGACACCGTCCGGGTGCCGGACTTCGTGAAGCTCGCCGAGGCGTACGGCTGCCTCGGTATCCGCGTCACGAAGGAGGAGGAGGTCGACGCCGCGATCAAGCTCGCCCTCGAGACGAACGATCGTCCTGTGGTGATCGACTTCGTCGTGAGCGCGGACGCGATGGTGTGGCCGATGGTCCCGCAGGGCGTCAGCAACAGCTACGTCCAGTACGCGCGCGAACACGCCCCGTCGTGGGATGAGGAGGACTGAGATGACCGCCCATGTTCTGAGCCTCCTCGTGGAGGACAAGCCGGGTCTGCTGACCCGTGTCGCCGGACTGTTCGCCCGCCGCGGCTTCAACATCCAGTCGCTCGCCGTCGGTGTGAGCGAGATCGACGGGCTGTCGCGCATCACGGTCGTGGTGGACGTCGAATCGCTCCCTCTCGAGCAGGTGACGAAGCAGCTCAACAAGCTCGTGAACGTCATCAAGATCGTCGAGCTCGACCCGGCGCAGTCGGTCCAGCGGGAGCACCTGCTCATCAAGGTACGGGTGGACAACACCACGCGCTCCCAGGTGCTGGAGGCCGTGAACCTCTTCCGCGCCCGCGTCGTCGACGTCTCGACCGACGCGCTCGTGATCGAGGTCACGGGCGACTCCGGCAAGACCACCGCGTTCCTGCGCGTGCTCGAGCCGTACGGCATCAAGGAGATCGCCCAGTCGGGCCTCCTCGCCATCGGACGCGGATCGAAGTCGATCTCCGAGCGCGTCTTCAAGAACTAGAACGACGAACCTCAACAACAAGGAGAAACCAGCAGTGACTGAAATCGCTTACGACCAGGACGCCGACCTCTCGCTCATCCAGGGCAAGAAGGTCGCCGTCATCGGATACGGGTCGCAGGGTCACGCCCACGCTCTCAACCTCCGCGACTCGGGAGTCGAGGTCGTCGTCGGCCTCAAGGACGGCTCCGCGTCGATCCAGAAGGCCCAGGAGGCCGGCTTCGAGGTGAAGAACGTCGCCGACGCGTCCGCATGGGCCGACGTCATCGTCATCCTCGCTCCCGACCAGCACCAGCGCACGATCTTCGCGGAGTCGATCAAGGACCAGCTGTCCGACGGCAAGGCCCTCGTGTTCGGTCACGGCTTCAACATCCGCTTCGGCTACATCGAGGCTCCCGAGGGCGTCGACGTCTTCATGGTCGCCCCGAAGGGCCCCGGCCACACCGTCCGTCGTGAGTTCGAGGCCGGCCGCGGCGTGCCCGTCATCGTGGCCGTCGAGAAGGACGCCTCGGGCTCGGCATGGGACCTCGCCTGGTCCTACGCGAAGGCGATCGGCGGCCTGCGCGCCGGCGGCATCAAGACGACCTTCACCGAGGAGACCGAGACCGACCTCTTCGGCGAGCAGGCCGTCCTGTGCGGTGGCACCTCGCAGCTCGTCCAGTACGGGTTCGAGACGCTCATCGAGGCCGGCTACCAGCCGCAGATCGCCTACTTCGAGGTGCTCCACGAGCTCAAGCTCATCGTCGACCTCATGTGGGAGGGCGGCATCGCGAAGCAGCGCTGGAGCGTCTCCGACACGGCCGAGTACGGTGACTACGTCTCCGGTCCCCGCGTCATCGACCCCTCCGTCAAGGAGAACATGAAGGCCGTCCTCGCGGACATCCAGTCGGGTGCCTTCGCGAAGCGCTTCATCGAGGACCAGGACGCTGGGGCTCCGGAGTTCCAGGAGCTGCGCGCCAAGGGCGAGGCTCACCCCATCGAGGCGACGGGCAAGGAGCTCCGCGCCCTCTTCGCGTGGAAGCAGCAGGACGACGACTACACGGACGGCAGCGCCGCTCGCTGATCCTCGTCGATCGAATCGTGAAGGCCGTCCGGGCGACCGGGCGGCCTTCGCTCGTCGCGGTATCGTGGGGGACATGAGCACGGACGACGACGAGGCCTTGAGCTGGGCGGGTGACGAAGCGCCCGTGCGCCCGTCGTCCGTCGGTGCACGCCAGGCGAGGGCGCGCCGAGGCGAGCGGGCCGAGGCCGCCGAACGAGAGGTGCGCGCCGATGGACCCGATGGCACCGCGGACGTTGCGACGGTGCACGCCGAGCCGGCCCAGACCGGTTCCGTCGCCCTCGTGCTCCTCGGTCTTCTCGGGGGAGTGCACCTGCTCTACGCGGTCGGCTGGGTCCTCTCGGTCGGCGCTCTGCAGGCTGCCTACCGGCCCCTCGACGTTCTCGGAGGGGCGATGTTCTCCCTCGGTCTCGTCTTCGCGATCGCGGCGCCGCTCGTCTGGTTCGGCGCGAGCTTCTGGTTCACGCGGTCACGCCCGAGCTGGCAACGGATCGCGGCCCTCGTCGCCGGCGCAGTGATCCTCGTGCCGTGGCCGTTCCTCGTGGGGATGCGCTGATGGCGCGCGAGACCGACGTCGTGGAACGACGGGTCGCTCCTCGATGGATCCGTCTCGTGCTCGCCGTCGTCTTCGGACTGCTGCTCGCGTGGGACGTCTGGGAGGCCGTCGGCAACCTCCTCGGCGTCACCGGCACGGCGAGCGCACTCAGCACGTCGGTGTCGGGCGTGGGGTGGGCCGTGCTCGTCCTGGCCATCGTCCTCCCGGTGGCCGCGTTCCTCGGAGTGCTCTGGTTCGGGCGACGCACCGGTGTCGTATCGCTCACGATCGCCTACGCGACGGTGACGGTCGTGGTGTCAGCCCTCTCGCTCGATCTCCTCGCCATCTACGGGATCGGCACACTGCTCGTCTGAGCTCGTCGTTCGACCGCGGGGGTGACGGGTCGCTCAGACGGGAACCGCGGCGGTCAGGCACAGTCCGATGAGGACGATCTGGCCGATCAGTCGAGGCCAGAAGGGGATGGCGAGGCGGCCGAAGCGTTCGGGGTGGCGGGCGGCGAAGGCGTTCGCGGGGAAGACGGCGACGAGGAACACGGCGAGCAGGATCCCGGCGACGGTGTGCACGCCGGGAACGAGGAGACCGACCCCTCCCGCGATCTCGCATACACCCGTGAGGGCGACGAGCCGTCTCGGTGTGCGCGGATCCGAACCGCGGAGGGCCGGAGGGATGATCGCGGCCATGCCGCGCGCGGCCGACGGCACGAAGTGGAGCACGCCCATGGCGACGAACGCGATCGCCAGGACGATCCGCAGGACCAGGGAAGCGACCTCGATGCTCATGGCGCTCCACCCTACGTCACACGGACGGCCCATCCCCCGGGGCTGGACTAGGCTGGTCGCCGCGTGCCCCAACGGTCTGTGGCACGACGAGTCGACTCCGTGCCCCCTGTGCCGCGCCGCCCGCGCACGTACCGTCAGAAGGAAATCTCCGTGTCACAACCGATCGTCCTGATCGCAGAAGAACTCTCCCCGGCCACCGTCGACGCCCTCGGGCCCGACTTCGACGTGCGCAACGTCGACGGCACCGACCGGCCGGCGCTCCTGGCCGCCCTCGCCGACGCGAGCGCTGTCCTGGTGCGCTCCGCGACGAAGGTCGACGCCGAGGCGATCGCCGCTGCCCCCCACCTCAAGGTCATCGCGCGCGCCGGTGTCGGACTCGACAACGTCGACATCAAGGCCGCCACGTCGGCCGGCGTCATGGTCGTGAACGCGCCGACCTCGAACATCATCTCCGCCGCCGAACTCACCGTCGGCCACATCCTCTCCCTGGCGCGTCACATCCCAGCCGCGCACAGCGCTCTCGCTCAGGGTCAGTGGAAGCGTTCCGCCTACACGGGCGTGGAACTCTACGAGAAGACCGTCGGCATCATCGGACTCGGCCGCATCGGCGCCCTGATCACGGCGCGCCTCCAGGCCTTCGGCGTCGACGTCGTCGCGTACGACCCCTATGTCACGAGCGCACGCGCCCAGCAGCTTGGCGTGCGCCTGTTGTCCCTCGACGAGCTCCTCGCCCAGTCCGACTTCATCACGATCCACATGCCGAAGACGCCGGAGACCACGGGGATGATCTCGACCGATCAGCTCGCGCTCATGAAGCCGACGGCGTTCATCGTGAACGTGGCCCGTGGTGGCCTCATCGACGAGGACGCGCTCCATGACGCGCTCGTCGCGAAGAGCATCGCGGGCGCCGGCCTCGACGTGTTCGTGTCGGAGCCCCCCACGGGTTCGCCGCTCCTCGCCCTCGAGAACGTCATCGTCACGCCCCACCTCGGCGCCTCGACGGACGAGGCCCAGGAGAAGGCCGGTGTGTCTGTGGCGAAGTCGGTCCGTCTGGCCCTCGGTGGCGAACTCGTCCCTGACGCGGTTAACGTCGCGGGCGGCGTCATCGACCCGTACGTGCGTCCCGGCATCCCGCTCGTCGAGAAGCTCGGCCAGGTCTTCTCCGGTCTCACGCACTCGCCGCTCACGAGCGTCGACGTCGAGGTCCACGGCGACCTCAGCGAGTACGACGTCTCCGTGTTCCGCCTCGCGGCCCTCAAGGGCATCTTCACGAACGTCGTGAGCGAGACCGTGTCGTACGTGAACGCCCCGCTCCTCGCCGAGCAGCGCGGCCTCGAGGTCCGCCTCATCGTCGACGGGACGAGCGACGAGTACCGCAACGTCATCACGCTGCGCGGCGCGCTCAGCGACGGCTCCCAGATCTCCGTCTCCGGCACCCTCACGGGCACGAAGCAGATCGAGAAGATCGTCGAGATCAACGGCTACGACGTCGAGGTGCCGATCGCCGAGCACCACATCGTCATGCTGTACCGCGACCGCCCCGGAATCGTCGCGGTCTACGGGCAGCGGTTCGGTGACGCGGAGATCAACATCGCCGGCATGCAGATCGCGCGTCGCGAGGCCGGGGGAGAGGCGCTCAGTGTGTTGACCGTCGACTCGCGCGTGCCGGACGACCTCCTCGAGGACGTGTCGCGTGTCATCGAGGCGAGCGTCATCCGCTCCATCGACATCACGGCCTAGTCGGCCCCGTCAGCCGCCGACGGCGGACGGCAGGCGGTCGAGGCAGTCGTTCCATCCCTGGCGGAGGTCCGCCGCTGTCGCCTCTCCGTCGATTCCCGTGTGGGTGAGGTCGAGCAGTGTCGAGCGGCCGCGCGCGACGGAGAGGCGCACCTCGACGACGGTATGAGCGGCCTCCCCCTCCCACGTCCACGTGAAGGCGAGCCTCTCCGGTGCGTCGACGGCCGTGAACTCTCCGCCGACGGCCATCGAGGCGACGGGGGAGGCGACGCGCCATCGTCCGCCCGGTCGCGCGTCGAGCTCGTAGACGGGATCGAGCCGGGATGGCCAGAACCACGAGGCGAAGACCGACTCGTCGGTCCAGGCGCGCCACACCTCGTCGATCGGTGCATCGATCCGGCGGGTGAGGACGATGTCTGTCATCCGTCGAGCATGACGCCGCCGTGCGTCGTCGGCAAGGGGCTCCGGGTCCGGTCGGTACGCCGGTCAGTGCGGAGAGCTCTCGGCGGGTCCTGATTCCGGCGTGAGGCGGGAGAGGACGGCGATGAGCTCGTCCATCGCCCCGTCCCGCGTGTCGCGGGTCTCGCGGGCACCGAGCACCGTCGAGTTGTAGTAGAGACCGTCGCTCACGAGCATGATCGTCCGCGCGATCGCCGGGTCGCCGACCGACGCGGCGATAGCCGCCTCCCAGCGTGCGCGGAACGATGCGAGCGCCGTCCGAGCCTCCTCGTGCGAGCCCTGGGCGAGACGCGACATGGCGATGAGGGCCTCGTCGAACGGCGAGCCGCTGTCGACGGAGGAGCGGATCACGTAGTCGACCGTGCCCTCCTCGGCGGTCCGCATGCGCTCGTCGTCGGCCTCGACGAACGCTTGGACGCGTCCGATCAGGCCCTCGACGAGTGCATCCTTCGACGCGAAGTGGTAGAGCAACCCACCCTTGGAGACGCCGGCCGCCGCGGCGACGGCGTCGAGCGTCGCGGAACGTTCCCCGCTCGTGACGAGCAGCTGCTGGAACGCGTCGAGGATGCGGTCGCGTGCGGAATCGGGTCTCGCCATGCCGTCCATCGTATCCGAACGGGGGTGGTTACTGTACCGACCAGACGGTATAGTGATCGAGACAGGAAAGGCAGCACCATGAGCATCCCCACCACAACCGGACGTCCCACGACCGCGCTCGGCCCCCGCGCCGGGCTGCGCGAATGGGGCGCCCTCGTCGTGTTGATGCTCCCGGTGCTCCTCGTATCGGTCGACAACACCGTGCTCAACTTCGCGCTGCCCGCGATCTCCGAGGCGCTCCGGCCCACGGGAGTGCAACTCCTGTGGATGATCGACGTGTACCCGCTCGTGCTCGCCGGTCTTCTCGTCCCGATGGGGAGCCTCGGCGACCGCTTCGGCCGTCGCCGGCTGCTGCTCATCGGCGCCACCGGCTTCGGCGTCGTCTCGGCTGCCGCCGCCTTCGCCCCCAACGCCGAGGCGCTCATCGGTGCACGCGCGCTCCTCGGCGTCTTCGGCGCGATGCTCATGCCGTCCACGCTGTCGCTCCTGCGCAGCATCTTCGTGGATCGGGAGCAGCGGCGGCTCGCGATCGCCGTGTGGGCGTCGGGCTTCGCGGGCGGGAGCGCGCTCGGGCCGATCGTGGGAGGCGTGCTGCTCGAGCATTTCTGGTGGGGCTCCGTCTTCCTCCTCGCCGTTCCCGTCCTCATCCCTCTCGTCGTCCTCGTGCCGTTGCTCGTTCCCGAATCGCGTGACCCCGCTCCCGGCCCGATCGACCCCCTCAGCATCGTGCTCTCCCTCACGACGATGCTGCCGATCGTCTACGCCATCAAGAGTCTCGCGAGCCACGGCTTCGCGGTCGATTCCGCTCTCGGCATCGTGATCGGGCTCGCGAGCGGGATCGCCTTCGTGCGCCGCCAGCTGCGCGCACGGACACCCATGCTCGACATGAGCCTCTTCCGGCGCGGCTCGTTCAGCGGAGCCGTCGGAGTGAACCTCCTGAGTGTCACGGCCTTCGTCGGCGGACTGTTCTTCGTCTCGCAGCACCTGCAGCTGGTACTCGCCATGTCGCCGCTCGACGCCGGTCTCGTCCTCGTTCCCGGCCTCGTCGTCATGATCGTGTCCGGTCTCGTCGTCGTGCCGATCGCGAAGCGCGTGCGTCCGTCGATCGTCATCCCGGTGGGGCTCAGTATCTCGGCGGTCGCCTACGCCCTCGTCGCACTCTCGGGCGGACAGCTCACGGCGATCGGGCTCGCGCTCATCTTCATGGGTCTCGGGCTCGGGATCGGCGCGGCCGAGACCGTCTCGAACGAGCTCATCATCGCGACGGCGCCGGCGGAGAAGGCCGGCGCGGCCTCGGCCGTGTCGGAGACCGCGTACGAGCTCGGAGCGGTCCTCGGGACGGCCGTGCTCGGGACCATTCTCACGGCGTCGTACCGCGCGAACGTAGACCTCCCCGACACGCTGACCGCGGCGCAGCGACTCGCGGCGGGGGAGACCCTCGGGGGCGCCGTGTCGGTCTCCGAGCAGCTCCCGGGTGAGGTCGGGGAGGCTCTCCTCGCATCGGCTCGTGACGCGTTCGACAGCGGGGTCGGTGTCGCTGCGTGGATCGGGTCGGCGCTCATCGTCGCGGCGATGGTGGTCGCGCGGACGACGTTGCGTCGCGCACGCTGAGGCGGCCGTGGCGTGCCTCGTCGGCACAAGCCGCGCGAGTAGGCTGAAGGCTGTCCACACCGCCAGTAGGAGCCTCATGTCGCGCACCGTCTCACTCGCCGTCATCCCCGGGGATGGAATCGGACCGGAAGTCACAGCGGAGGCGCTCAAAGTGCTCCACGCCGTGGCGTCCGACCACGACGTGGAGTTCGAGACGACGTCCTTCTCCCTCGGGGCTGCGCGCTATCTCGAGACCGGCGACGTGCTCACGGATGAGGACCTGGCCGCCATCGCCTCTCACGACGCGATCCTCCTCGGTGCGGTCGGCGGCGTGCCCGGTGACCCGCGCCTCGTCGGCGCGAACATCGAGCGGGGTCTCCTGCTCCGCTTGCGCTTCAGCCTCGATCACTACGTGAACCTCAGACCCACGCGCATCTACCCCGGCGTGCCGAGCCCGCTCGCCGACGCGGGGGATGTCGACTTCGTGGTCGTCCGCGAGGGCACCGAGGGGCCCTACGTCGGCAACGGCGGGAGCATCCGGACCGGTACACCGCACGAGGTCGCGAACGAGGTCTCCGTGAACACGGCGTACGGCGTCGAGCGCGTCGTGCGCTATGCGTTCCGCACGGCACAGTCCCGCCGGCGCAAGCTCACGCTCGTCCACAAGACCAACGTGCTCACGTTCGCCGGTTCTCTGTGGAAGAGGATCGTCGACGCGGTGGCTGCGGAGTTCCCCGACGTCGAGGTCGACTACCTCCACGTCGACGCGGCCACGATCTTCCTCGTCACGAATCCTGGTAGATTCGACGTCCTGGTCACCGACAACCTGTTCGGTGACATCCTGACCGATCTGGCCGGCGCGATCAGCGGCGGCATCGGTCTGGCGGCCTCCGGCAACATCAACCCGGACGGCACGTCTCCGAGCATGTTCGAGCCGGTACACGGCTCAGCTCCCGACATCGCGGGCACCCAGAAGGCGGACCCGACGGCGGCGATCCTCTCCGTCGCGCTCCTGCTCGATCACCTCGGCCTCTCGGAGGCCTCGGCCGCCGTCACCACGGCGGTCACCGCCGACATCGCGAGTCGCGCCGGACGGACCCGTTCCACCTCGGAGATCGGCGACGCCATCGCGACGGCCGTCTCCCAGCCCACTCCCTCAGCCTCCAAGGACCTCTCATGACCATCGCACCGACTGCGGACCGGCTCGCCTTCAGCCACACCGCCGCTCCGTCCCCCCGCTCCGACGCCGAGCGCGCGGAGATCCTCGCCGACCCGGGCTTCGGCAAGCACTTCACCGACCACATGGTCGCGATCGACTGGACGATCGACGGAGGCTGGCACGACGCTCGCGTCCAGCCGTACGGCCCGCTGCAGCTCGACCCCGCAGCATCCGTGCTCCACTACGCCCAGGAGATCTTCGAGGGGCTCAAGGCGTATCGCCACGCCGACGGATCGATCTGGACCTTCCGTCCGGAGAAGAACGCAGAGAGGCTCCAGCGCTCCGCGCGACGACTCGCGCTCCCCGAGCTGCCGACCGAGACCTTCGTCGATTCCGTCAAGGAGGTCATCGCGGCCGACGGCGCCTGGGTGCCGTCGGGAGACGACCAGAGCCTCTATCTGCGTCCGTTCATGATCGCGAACGAGTCGTTCCTCGGCGTGCGATCGGCCCAGCGTGTGGGCTACTACGTCATCGCGAGCCCCGCAGGCGCCTACTTCACCGGTGGAGTGAAGCCCGTGTCGATCTGGCTCTCCACCGAGTACTCCCGCGCCGGGCGTGGTGGCACCGGAGCCGCGAAGTGCGGTGGCAACTACGCTGCATCGCTCCTCCCGCAGAACGAGGCGGCAGCGAACGGATGCGCACAGGTGCTCTTCCTCGACGCGGAGACGGGCACGCGGGTCGATGAGCTCGGAGGCATGAACGTCTTCCTCGTGTACCGCGACGGGCGTGTCGTGACCCCCGCACTCTCCGGCGCGATCCTCGAGGGTGTCACACGCGAGAGCATCATCCAGCTCGTCCGCGACCGCGGACTCGACGTGGAGGAGCGCGAGGTCCTCATCGACGAATGGAAGGACGGCGTGGCCTCCGGGGAGATCACCGAGGTCTTCGCGTGCGGCACGGCCGCCGTCATCACGCCGATCGGCGAGCTCAAGTCGGCCGACTTCTCCGTCGGCGCCCCCGACGCAGTGGCAGGCGAACTCACCATGTCGATCCGCTCGGAACTCACGGACATCCAGTACGGCCGCATCGCCGATCGGCACGGATGGCTCACGCGCCTCGACGCCTAGGCTGGACGCATGAAGATCGCTCGATTCAGCTCGTCCGGGTCCATCCACTTCGGAATCGTCGACGGCGAGGATCTCGTCGTCCTCGGCGGAGACCCGATGTTCCAGGGATTCGACACGACGGGCGAGCGCATCCCGCTCGCGCAGGCGACCCTCCTGGCGCCGTCGATCCCGCGGTCGAAGGTCGTGGGAGTGGGGAAGAACTACGTCGACCACGTGCAGGAGATGGGCGGAGACGCGCCCCCGACCGAGCCGCTCCTGTTCCTCAAGCCGAACACGTCGGTCGTCGGTCCCGGTGACACGATCGTGTTGCCTCGGCAGTCGCAGCAGGTGGACTTCGAGGGCGAACTCGCGATCGTGATCGGGAGCATCGCGAAGAACGTCTCGGCGGACAGGGCCGCCGAAGTGATCTTCGGGTACACCGTGGCGAACGACGTGACGGCGCGCGACCTGCAACGGTCCGATCCGCAGTGGACGCGCGCGAAGGGCTTCGACACGTTCTGCCCCGTCGGGCCGTTCGTCGAGACGGACTTCGACGTCTCGGACGGCACGATCACGACGACGGTGAACGGCGAGGTGAAGCAGTCAGGACCGCTCACGGACATGGTGCACGGCGTCGCGGAGATCGTCGCATACGCCTCGTCCGTGTTCACCCTGCTCCCGGGAGACATCATCCTCACCGGAACGCCGGCCGGGGTGGGGCAGATCGTCGCGGGCGACGTCGTCGACGTGTCCATCTCCGGAATCGGCACGCTTTCCAACCCGGTCTCGGGCCCCCGCTCGTGACCGCAGGGGACGCCGCCCGGGACCGGGTGCGTCCCCGCATCATCGGCGTCCTCGTCGCCGGACAGGTGCTCGGCGGCGTGTCAGCCGGTGCCACGATCTCTCTGGGCGCTCTGCTCGCGGCCGACGTCACCGGCTCCGAAGCCCTGTCGGGTCTCGCCTCGACGTTCCTGACGCTCGGTGCAGCCATCGCGGCCGTCCCGCTCGCTCGGCTCGCCGTCCGCTCCGGCCGACGGATCGCTCTCGCGAGCGGGGTGCTCCTGAGCGCGGCCGGGGCGGCTTCGACGATCGCAGCCGTCGTGACGATGTCGCCGGTGTGGCTCTTCGGCTCCTTCCTCCTCGTGGGGGTCGGCTCGGCCGTCGGACTGCAGGCGCGATTCGCCGCAACGGACCTCTCGGGATCGTCGACGCGCGCGCGAGACCTCTCTGTCGTCGTCTGGGCGACGACGATCGGCGCGGTCCTCGGCCCTAATCTCGTGGGTCCGGGTGCCGCGGTAGGTGACGTCGTGGGTCTCCCTGATCGGACCGGACCGTTCCTGTTCAGCATCGTGAGCGGGCTCCTGGCGGCGACCGTCTACCTCGTCGGGTTGCGTCCAGACCCCCTCCTCGAGAGTCGTCGACGGGTCTCGGACGCTCCCGCGGTCGGCGGTCGGAGCCTCGAAGCCGTGCCGTCGGAGGGCCGCAGACGGTTCGCCATCGTCGCGGTGGCGGCGAGCCATGCCGTGATGGTCGCCGTGATGGCGATGACCCCTGTCCAGTTGCACCATCACGGCGACGCGGATGCCGTCGTCGGTTTCACCCTCAGCCTGCACATCGCGGGAATGTACGCACTGTCTCCGGTCTTCGGCTGGCTCGCCGATCGGATCGGCCGGGTACCGGTGGTCATGGGGGGACAGGGTCTCATCGTCGTGGCCCTCGTCGTGGCGTCGGTCGGTGCACACGACTCCGTCGCCGTCGGCACGGGGCTCGTCCTCCTCGGCGTGGGCTGGAGCGCGTCGACGATCGCCGGCTCGGCGCTCGTGACCGAATCGACCGTCGCGGAGGACCGTCCACGCGTGCAGGGCCGGACCGACCTGACGATGAACCTCGGGGGAGCGGCTGCCGGTGCTCTCGCGGGTGTGGTCCTCTCGCTCGTCGGCTACGGGGGCCTCGCCCTCTCTGGTCTCGCCCTGGTCGCCGTCGTGGTGGTCACCGGCCTCGTCACCATCGCGTCATCGCGACGAGAAGCGGCCGCACGCGGCTGAGTGCGACCCGGAAGAGGCATCCTCCCGCCGATAGAATGGCGGTGATGTCTGCCCTCACCGCACCCCCGTTCTCCTCCGCCACCGGTTCCGACGTCCGCGTCCGGTTCTGCCCGTCACCGACGGGAACACCGCACGTCGGACTCGTCCGCACCGCCCTGTTCAACTGGGCATACGCCCGTCACACCGGCGGCACCTTCGTGTTCCGCATCGAGGACACCGACGCCGCCCGCGACAGCGAGGAGAGCTACGAGCAGATCCTCGAGGCGCTGCGGTGGCTCGGCCTCGACTGGGACGAGGGCATCGATGTGGGCGGTCCGCACGGACCGTACCGTCAGTCGCAGAGAGCCGACATCTACACCGACGTGATCGAGCGACTCGTGGCCGCCGGTCACGTGTACGAGAGCTTCTCGAACGCTGAGGAGATCGACGCCCGCAACGAGGCGGCCGGCCGCGCGAAGCAGCTCGGCTACGACAACTTCGACCGCGACCTCACCGACGAGCAGCGTGCCGCATTCCGCGCAGAAGGCCGCGAGCCGGCCCTCCGCCTCCGCGTGCCCGACGCCGATCTCTCCTTCGACGACCTCGTGCGCGGGGAGATCACGTTCCCCGCCGGTTCGTTCACGGACTTCGTCGTCGAACGTCCCAACGGTCAGCCGCTCTACACTCTCGTGAACCCCGTCGACGACGCCATCATGGGCATCACGCACGTGCTGCGCGGCGAGGACCTCCTGTCCTCCACGCCGCGCCAGATCGCGCTCTACCACGCCCTCGTCGACATCGGACTGACGGACGTCGTGCCGCGCTTCGGCCACCTCCCGTACGTCATGGGCGACGGCAACAAGAAGCTCTCCAAGCGCGACCCTGAGTCGAACCTCTTCCATCACCGCGAGCGCGGATTCATCCCCGAGGGGCTCGTGAACTACCTCGCCCTGCTCGGGTGGGGTCTCTCGGCCGACCGCGACGTCTTCAGCCTCGACGAGATGGTCGCAGCCTTCGACGTGGAGAACGTCAACCCGAACCCCGCGCGGTTCGACCTCAAGAAGGCCGAATCGATCAACGGAGACCACATCCGTCTGCTCGACGTCGCCGACTTCGCCGAGCGGACGATCCCGTACCTCCGCGGAGCCGGCGTCCTGGCAGCAGAGCCGACCGCCGAACAGCGGTCGCTGCTGCTCGCGGCCGCCCCGCTCGTCCAGGAACGCGTCGGTCTGCTGGGCGAGACGCCCGGAATGCTCGGCTTCCTCTTCACGACCTCCGACGCGCTCGAGTACGCCGAGGATGCGGTCGCCGGCCTTCCGGCCAACGCCGACGATGTGCTCGCCGCCGCTTCGGCGGCCCTCACCTCCATCGACGACGGGGAGTGGAATACCGAGGCCATTCAGACGGCACTCGCCAGCGGGCTCGTCGAGGGTCTCGGGCTCAAGCCGCGCGTGGCCTACGGCCCCGTGCGGGTGGCGATCTCCGGTCGTCGGGTGTCTCCGCCTCTCTTCGAATCCATGGAGCTCCTCGGTCGGGAGGAGTCCCTCGCCCGTGTCGAGCGGCTGAGGGCTCGGATCTCCGCATGACCGACTGGGATGTCGTCGTCGTCGGCGGGGGACCGGCCGGTCTCTCCGCCGCGCTCAATCTCGTCCGGGCGCGGTTGCGCGTGCTCGTGCTCGACAGCAACAGGCCTCGGCATTCGGCGACGCTCGTCTCGCACGGCTTCCTCACGCGGGACGGCATAGCGCCCCATGAGCTCCGTGCGCTCGGTCGCGCCGAGGTCGACGGGTACGACGATGCGGAGGTGGCGTTCGCACTCGTGACCTCGATCGAGCGAGCAGGAACGGGCTTCCGCGTGCGCGCGACGGGTGTCCGCGGCGCTCCGGACCAGGACGTCGTCGCGGCTCGTGTGCTCGTCACGTCGGGTCTCTCGGAGACGCTCCCGGACATCACCAACATGCGCGCCTACTACGGCACGAGCCTGCACAGCTGTCTCACGTGCGATGGCTACGAGAAGAGCGGTGAGCCCCTTGCCGTGATCGGCGACACGGACGACCTCGCCGAGGTCGCGTGGCGCACGCTGCAGTGGACCGACGACCTCGTCGTGTTCACGAACGGGTCCGGCGTGGTGTCGGGAGACGATCGCGCGTCCCTCGAGTCTGTCGGCGTGCGCGTCGTCGACGACAAGGTGGCCTCGCTCGACGGCGATCGATCGGGCCTCACCGGTGTCACTCTCGACTCGGGGGAGACCGTTCCGCGGACCGGAGGCTTCGTCCGTCCGCGCTGGACGACGAGCCTCGGATTCCTCGCCCCGCTCGCGGACGACCTCGTCCTCGACGACCTCGGGCTCGTGCGCACCGACGACGTAGGACACACGAGTGTGACCGGTCTCTTCGCTGCGGGCGATCTCACCCCGCCGGGGCCGCAGCAGCTCGTGGTCGCCGCGGGCCACGCGGCCGTCGTCGCCGGCGGCATCCTCTCCGACATCACCGCGGAACGACGCCGCTCGGCACCGTCCCTGTCCGTCCGCACGCCAACGTCGCCCGTCGAATCGGTCTGACATGTCGGATCGCGCGTTCTCCCGGAAGCGGCCCCGATGGCTCATCTGGGTGCCGTCGCTGCTGGCCGTCGTCCTCATCGCGGGCGCCGGTGTCCTCGCGTGGCAGGTCTCATCCGGTTCGGTCGGTCGAGACGCCCCGCCGGAGGTTGCCGAGGCCGTGACTCAGGACGGCTACTCACGGTTCTCCGAGGACGGGGTCACCTACATCGAGGACTCGCTCCAGGCTCGAATCGACCTCAGCGAGCCCGAGCCGGACGCCTCGGAACTCGGGCTGCCGGCGAACGGCGACACGGTGGTCGAAGCGAACGGCTTCTCGGTGAGCGTCGGTCTGTACGTCGGAGAGGACTCGATCCGCATCCCGACGAGCTCGATGACGCTCACGACGGAGGACGGTCGCCTCGTCGGGCTCTCTCTCGCAGCGTCGAGCGGCGGTTACCAGGCGCAGAGCGCGATCCTCGATGCGGTGGCCGAGCGCTTCGGTCTCGACCGCGGGGCTCTGGATCTCGACGCCGCGGTCGCGGACGACGTCCGCACCGGGGCTTCCGCTGAATACTCCTTCGGTCCGGGGACCGATTTCGGCCGTCCGACGACGGCGACGGTGTCCGTCTCGGGTGCCGGAGGCTCGGCCCTCACGGTCGACGTCGACTTCTCGTCCTGAGAGCCGTTCCGCCGGTTTGGAGGGAGCTCCCTCGGTGAGCTAGGGTTGGATGTCGGTCGGGGCAAGGCTCCGAAACCGGTGGGGTATGGTGTAATTGGCAACACGGCTGATTCTGGTTCAGTTGTTCTTGGTTCGAGTCCAGGTACCCCAGCAAGTCACTCCTCCGTCCTCAGGCGGGGGAGTTTTTGCATTCACCTCGACCAGAGGTCTGCGATCCGGATCTCCCGGCCGAGCACGTTCTCCGCGGCGCGATGCCCGGAGTGCAGCGCGGCCGTGACAGTGGCCGGGTCATCGGTCCACGTGGCCTCGCCGGCGAGGTGGAGGACACCGCCGATCGGCGCCGCGAGGTCGTCGTGGTCGGCCGTCGTCGATCCCACCGTCATGTAGGCGTAGGAGCCGCGGGAGAACGGATCGTCCTGCCACGCGCTGACGCGCGCGCTCGTGGGCTGCTCGACGCGGTCGCCGTACAGCCGGCGCAGCTGGGAGAGGACGGACTCGACGACCCGCTCCTCGGCCCATCCGCGCATCTCGCGCGCGGCGGGCCCGGCGGCGAACGTCAGCAGGGTCGGGTCGCCATGCAGCCTGGTCAGGTCGTACCAGGAATGCCACCACACGCCCTCAGGACCCTGCT
Source organism: Labedella gwakjiensis (assembly GCF_003014675.1). Classification (NCBI taxonomy): domain Bacteria; kingdom Bacillati; phylum Actinomycetota; class Actinomycetes; order Micrococcales; family Microbacteriaceae; genus Labedella; species Labedella gwakjiensis. The sequence goes on along the minus strand of NZ_PYAU01000001.1, from coordinate 3,655,554 downwards.
GCCGGATCGCGTAGACGTCGTCGTCCCAGAACCGGCTAGGGAACCGAAGGACGACCTTCTCGAAGGCGTTCATGGCGAGCCTGGAGAGGGCGCCGGCGTTCGGCTCGGCGAGAGGGGGAGAGATGGTGAACTCGTCCGACTGGAGCACGCCCACCGGGACGGTGACGACGGCGTCGCGTCCGCGGAATGCTCCGTGGTCGGTCGTCACGGTGACGCCGTCCTCCGCCCAGTCCACGCGGGACACGACGTGCTCGAGGCGGACGTCGAGCCCGTCCGCGAGGTGTCGAGGGAGGCGGTCGTAGCCGTCGGGGAAGACCACCTCGTCTCCGTCGGTCACATCGTCGTCGAGCCCGTGCGCCGCGAGGTCCTCGATCCACGCGCCGTACTGCTCCTCCGTGCGGTGCTGCAGATACTCGCGAACCCGTTCGGCGCGCTCCGCCTCCCAGCCCTGCGCCGCGAGGGCGGCCTCTGTCGCGTCGTGGTAGGAGTCCCCAGGTCCCGACGCAGCGATCACGGGCAGGAGTGCGGCGTCGACCGCGTGGATGTCCGCCGCGAACACCTGAGCCTCGGCGTCCGACAGGCGGACGCCGTTCGGGTCGTAGTACGCGATCGGGCGGCTGTCGGGCTGGTAGCCGCCCACGGTGAACTCGACGGTGTCCATTCCGAATGCCTCGACAGCCTCGAACACGGCACTGTCGGTGATCCCGTGGATCCAGGAGGCTCCCATGTCGGTGACGAGTCCGTCTCGGCGATCGGTCCACACGCGTCCGCCGACGCGATCGCGTGCCTCCAACACGACCACCCGTCGGCCGGCGTCCTCCAGGAGCCGGGCAGCGGTGAGGCCCGCCACGCCGGCGCCCACCACGATCGTGTCGACGTGTTCCATCTCGGCCTCCTTCGGATGCGCTCCGGTGCGCAATTCGACGGTACCGCTGCGGGCGCTCCGTCGGGATAATCGGGACACGGCGTTGACGCGAACCCGCGGCGGACGCAGGAGGACACCGTGAGGAGTCGACGATGACGAACTACCTGATCTCGTTCCCGAGCGAGGCGATGATGCTCTCAGAGGCGGAGCTGTCCGAGGTCGTGGAGACCTCCCACGCGGTGGTCCGGGACATGCGCGATGCCGGCGTCCTCGTCTTCGCGGGCGGGATCGACGAGAGCACCCCACCGGTGCGCGTCGCGGCGGATGCCGCGGTCACTCCGGGCACGTACCCGCAGACGGTCGGATTCAACGGCGGATTCACCGTCATCGACGTTCCGAATCGGGAGGAAGCCGTGGAATGGGCTGCGCGGGTCGCGGCAGCGTGCCGGTGCGATCAGGAGCTCCGTGCGTTCGGAGAGGACGCGCTCGATTGACGTCGGGACCGGCGGCGTCGACATGATCCCGAACGATTTCTCGATTCCTGTCTGAAACCGCATCGCCCTGGGTACGTGGGGGATGGACGTGGAAACACCACGTCGTGGATTTCTCAGGGAGATCTGAATGGGCACGCTCAAATACGGCACCGGCGACTACGAGTTCGACGACCGGATCCTCGCACACCTGCGGGTCGTCATCGCACAGAAGCTCCGTCGCCGGGAGAGCTTCCTGCTCTCGTGGGACCACCACGCGCACAACGGCGGCGGGCGCAGCTCCCTCTGGATCACGGACGGGGTCAACCTCGGCTTCACGTTCTTCGGCAGCCGAGCAGCCAATCTGGATCGCGAATGGCTCGATCGGATGATGTCCGCAAGCCACTCCGTGATGGGCCTCAACCTGGAGGACGTCCCCGAGGTGCCGGCGGGGGACGAGACGGGTGCCGGAACCGCGCGCCGTGGATCCTCGAGAGGTGGTCGGGGACCCGATCGTGCGGCATCATGAGGGATATGAGTGAACCCGGCGCGGAGTACTTCGCGAGACTCGCATTCGATCTGCAGGCCGAACCCGACACGGAAGCCACCGTCGAGGTCGTCGTCGAGTATGCCAGGGACGCCGTGCGGTGCGACGACGTCGGCATCCACCTGCTCGAGGGCAAGAAGATCCGAACGGCCGCGGCCACAGGCGAGCGCGTCTGGGAGGCCGACGAACTGCAGAACGAGCTCGGGGAAGGGCCGTGCGTGTCGTCGATCGAGACCCTCGGCAGCTACGTGGTGCCCGACACCGCGAACGACCCCCGCTGGCCGAACTACGGTCCCCGACTCGCGCGCCTCGGCTACAGATCGATGGTGAGTGTCCCGCTCGTCACGAAGGACAAGGTGATCGGTTCCCTGAACCTGTTCTCCGTCGCACCCAACTCGCTCGACGACACGGACGAGGCCGTCGCCCGGATCTTCGGTCGTCACGCGTCGATCGCGCTCGCGAACGCGCGTTCGGAGGACAACCTCGAGAAGGCGCTCGACGGCCGGAAGACGATCGGGCAGGCCCAGGGCATCCTCATGGAACGCTTCAGCATCGACGAGGGACGCGCGTTCTCGCTTCTCCGTCGGTACTCCCAGCACCACAACATGAAGCTCGTGTCCGTGGCCCAGGACGTCGTCAGCGGTGAGCTGTTCGCGGCCCTGGGAGATGTGGAGCCGACCCAGACAGCTCCTGTCGAAGAGATCGGAGCGACGCTGCGAGCAAGCGGGAGACGGCCTTCTGCGTCGAGCCCGTCCGATGAGCGATCTCGTCTTGCGTGAGGTCCTCGAAGTACCGCAGGTAGACCACGAGCCGAGCATCCTTCGGCAGTGAGCGCAGCGCGCTGAGCAGCGGCACGCGGGATTCGACGGCGTCGAGTCGACGATCGAAGTCGCCGACGGTCGACGAGAACGGAACGTCCTCACCGTCGAGCGTGAGCGCGGCGTCGAGCGAGAGCGGTGCGGCGACTCCGTCCGGGCCGGCCTTCTCCGCGATGGCGCGAGGGAGTCGGATCGTCCGTGAGGTGTCGCGGAGGTAGTGCATGAGCTCTCCGCGGATGTAGGACGCGGCGAACGCGGCGAAGACACCCCGTCCCCGGTCGAACCGCTTGGCGGCCTGGACCAGACCGAGGTAGGCGACCTGCCGGAGGTCGAATCGCTCGGACGGCCGGGTCGACCACCGTTCGGCGAGGGCCTCGGCGAGCGCGAGATGGCCGTGGATCAGGTCGTGGGGCGCGGCGGGATCGACGCCGACCGTACGATCGCAACGAGATCTCGATGCGACGGTCGAGCGTGCGGGGACCCCGGCTCGGGTGAGAGTGGACACGGGTGGCCTCATCACAGAAGAAGAGAAGGCGATGGCACGCTGTTTGACCACCGGTGTGATGCCAGCCTAACACCCGTTGACACGATTCCACCGATATGCACTGATGGGACCGTGAACGATCGCTCCTCCCCATCCGATGCCGACGCGGACGCTCAACCCGATGGACGGCGAGAGACGCACAACGAACGACTCGACCGCCACTGGGCAGATCTCCTCCAGGAGTTGCGCGTCACCCAGACGGGAACGCAGATCCTCACGGGCTTCCTCCTCGCCCTCGCCTTCCAGCCGGCGTTCGCCGATCTCGACCGTGTGCAGACCGGGGTGTACTTGACGCTCGTGTGCCTCGCCGTACTGGCGACAGTGACGGGCCTGGCGCCGGTGAGCTCCCACCGTGTCCTCTACGGCCGTCTCGTGAAGGAAAGGGTGGTGGCCTTCGGCGACGTCCTCCTGAGGATCACTCTCGTGACGATCTCGCTGCTCCTCGTCGGCGTGGTGTTCTTCCTGTTCGACGTCGTGCTCGATCGCACCGCTGGTCTGGTCGCGGGAGCGCTCGCCTTCGCGGTCCTCGTCGCGCTGTGGCTGGTCGCGCCGCTCGCCGTGCGCCGACTGGACGACTCGGACGACATCACAAATGCATGACAGAACCTCGACTTCGTTGTCAACGTATTGGCGGCCGACGCATGACGGAACAGAATCATGGATCGAGGGGCCGTCCGACCACTCGTGGTGCGTCGAGTGGTCGGGCGTGCCCTGCGCGATCCGGCCCCTCCACGATCTGCCAGCCGTCGTGTAGGCGTCGCGATTCACGCCGCGGACGGTCAGGCCGTACGTGCGCGGCGTTCCTCACCGTCGGTCCGCGTGATCCGCTCGCGATGTGCCACGCGTCCCCGTTCGTCGTACCACGTGATGCGTCGGTCGCTTCCGGCGGTTCGGACGCACTCCTCCACGATCCGTCCGTCCGACGTGATGTCGTGGTTACCCCACCGTGTGGCCGTGCTCTGATCCATTGCCTGCCAGTCTCCTCATCGAGACCTTCACGCTAGGTCGACGCGAGTCGCGCCGACAGACCTTGACGGACCGGCGCGCGTGCGGCAGACACCCGACCCGATGCGCCGAGGGCACCGGCGCGCCGAGACTCAGACGGAGAGCTTGTCGCCGGGCTCGAGCGGGTGGAACGTGCCGCCGCCCTGTTCCGTCGCCCACGCGAGTCGCTGGTTCGACATGTCCTTACCCGCGCGAGACAGCACCATCTCGTGGGTGGGGAACGCGTGCCGCGGCTTCACGGCGAGCACGTAGTCGATCGTCTCGGACACCTTCATCCAGGGAGCGCCCGCCGGGGCTGCCAGGACGTTCACGTCGACACCGTCGGGGATCGTGAAGGAGTCACCGCCGTAGTACAACGCGTCGTTCACGAGGACACCGACGTTGTCGACCACCGGGATGGACTCGTGGATGACGGCGTGCTTGCGGCCGAAGAAGCGAAGCCGGAAGGGACCGGCGGTCACGGAGTCACCGTGCGCGACAACCGTGATCGGGATGTCTCCGGCCGCTGCCGCGACTCCAGCGGGAGCGAAGATCGTGACGCCGGGACTCGCCTGGACGATGCGGTCGAGCTGCTCGCGCGTCCAATGATCGGGGTGTTCGTGGGTGACGACGATCGCGTCGGCCCGCGTGCCGTCGGTGATGGCGGTGGTGAACGCACCGGGGTCGATGAAGAGGCGCCTGCCCGCTTCCTCGAGGATGAGAGCGGCATGTTCGAGCTTCGTGAGTTCCATGGCACCAGCCAAGCGGGCGGAACCTCGGGCGGCAAGGGGAACGCGCCGCCGGTGCGATAATTTCGCTCGTGTCCACAAGTAGTCGTACCATCGCCGTCGCCGTGAACCCGGCTGCGGCCGGGGGAGCGAGTCGACGGGTCGGGTCCGCGGTCGTCGACACCCTGCGTTCCGCGGGCGTCGACGTCCGGGTCATCGCGGCTGTGGACGAGGGCGAGCTGCGCTCGCGCCTGGGTGACGCCGTCGCGTCGGCCGTCGACGCCGTCGTGGTGGTCGGCGGTGACGGTGTGGTCAATCTCGCCGTCGACGTCCTGGCCGGTACCGGGACGCCCCTCGGCATCGTGCCGGCAGGGACCGGGAACGACGCTGCCCGTGAGCTCGGCGTGCCGATCGATGATCCAGCTGCGGCGTGCCGTCGCGTGGTGGACGCGCTCGCGGGGGGAGGTCGCCTCATCGACGTCGGCGTGATCGAATCCCTCGGCGGAGGAGCGGGGGAGCGGCGGCGATTCCTGTGCGCCGTGTCAGCAGGCTTCGATGCCCTCGTGAACGAGCGCGCGAACGCTCTCAGATTTCCGAGAGGGCCGCAGCGCTACACCGTCGCTCTCCTCCTAGAACTCCTCCGGCTCCGCGCGCGACGGTATCGGGTCACCGTCGATGGGCGCGCGTATGAGCTCGACTCCGTCCTCCTCGCTGTCGCCAACCTCGGATCGATCGGAGGCGGGATGCGCATCGTCCCGTTCGCGTCCGCCGAGGACGGTCGGCTGGACGCGCTCGTCGTCGCTCCGGTGAGCCGGCTGCGGTTCCTCCGCCTGTTCCCGCGGGTCTTCGCGGGTCGTCACACGGAGCTCGACGTCGTCTCCTTCCTCTCGGGGTCCGTCATCACGATCGACGCGGAGGAGACGATCGTCGCCTACGCCGACGGCGAGCGGATCGGTCCTCTGCCGGTGCGGATCTCGCTCGAAGAACGAGCTCTGCGGGTGCTGATCTGAGCCGATTTGGCTCACTCCGAACGGTGTGTCATACTCAATCTCGTTGTTTTCCGGCCCCATCGTTTAGCGGCCTAGGACACCGCCCTCTCACGGCGGCAGCGCGGGTTCAAATCCCGCTGGGGTCACGTGTCACCACGATCAACGTCCGAAAGGGTCAGATCTCGAGTGACGTAGTCGGATTGAAACAACAGCAGAAAACCCCCCTCGATGCGTGCGTCGAGGGGGGTCTTCTGCATCCCTGGAGCGCGCTCGCGCTCCTCGCACTCTGCCGCCGCCGTGCCACGTTGCGATCGGATTAAATCCGATGGGAACGGTCACACCGGCAGTGGCTGAGAGAACGATGTGTGTTAGACCTGGAACATCACAGCGGCGTGCGCCGCGACTTGTCGCGCCCACGCCATCCCCCACCAGGAAGGAATGACGGATAGATGACATCCGCATCCAGGCGTCGAGCGCGCCTCCTCACCATCACAGCAACCGCAACGGGCGCAGCCCTCGTTCTCGCCGGTTGCGCCGGCGGGTCGAATGACGGCGGCTCCTCCTCCAGCGCCATCACCGTCGGCACGACCGACAAGGTGACGGTCCTCGACCCCGCCGGCTCGTACGACAACGGATCGTTCGCGGTCATGAACCAGGTGTTCCCGTTCCTCATGAACACCCCGTACGGCAGCCCCGACGTCGAGCCGGACATCGCGGAGTCCGCCGAATTCACCTCGCCGACCCAGTACACGGTGACCCTCAAGGAGGGCCTCACGTTCGCGAACGGCAACGAGCTCACCTCGTCCGACGTGAAGTTCACGTTCGACCGCCAGCTCGCGATCGCCGATGAGAACGGCCCGTCTTCGCTGCTCTACAACCTCGACAGCGTCGAGACGCCTGACGACCTCACGGCCGTCTTCAACCTCAAGAGCGAGAACGACCAGGTCTTCCCGCAGATCCTCTCGAGCCCCGTCGGCCCGATCGTGGACGAGGACGTGTTCTCGGCGACCGAGCTCACGAGCGACTCCGACATCGTCGACGGTGAGGCGTTCGCAGGCCAGTACACGATCGAGAGCTACGACTTCAACAACCTCATCTCGTTCAAGGCCAACCCGGACTACCAGGGCGTCCTCGGCGCTCCGGAGAACGAGCAGGTCGTCCTCCAGTACTTCGCCGACTCCTCGAACCTCAAGCTCGCGATCCAGGAGGGCGAGATCGACGTCGCGCACCGCAGCCTCTCGCCGACCGACATCGCCGACCTCGAGGGCAACGACGACGTGAGCGTCGAGACCGGCCCGGGCGGCGAGATCCGCTACATCGTCTTCAACTTCGACACGCAGCCCTTCGGCGCCCAGACCCCGGAGGCCGACGAGGCCAAGGCCCTCGCCGTCCGCCAGGCCGTCGCCGATCTCATCGACCGTGACGCCCTCTCCGAGGATACGTACAAGGGCACCTACACCCCGCTCTACTCGTTCGTCCCCGAGGGACTGACAGGCGCCACCGAGCCCCTCAAGGAGCTCTACGGCGACGGCGAAGGCGGACCGGACGCCGACAAGGCGGCCGCACGACTGGCCGACGCCGGCATCGACGGACCCGTCGAGCTGAACCTCCAGTACTCGAACGACCACTACGGACCCACCTCCGGCGACGAGTACGCCGCGATCAAGTCGCAGCTCGAGGAGTCCGGCCTGTTCACCGTGAACCTGCAGACCACCGAGTGGGTGCAGTACTCGAAGGACCGGACGAGCGACGTCTACCCGCTCTACCAGCTCGGGTGGTTCCCCGACTACTCGGACGCCGACAACTACCTCACCCCGTTCTTCCTCACGGAGAACTTCCTCGGCAACCACTACGACAACCCCGAGGTCAACGACCTCATCCTCCAGCAGGCCACGACCGTCGACCCCGACGAGCGCGCCTCGGTGATCGGTGAGATCCAGCAGAAGGTCGCGGAGGACCTGTCGACGATCCCGTACCTGCAGGGTGCACAGGTCGCCGTCGTCGGTTCCGACGTCAGCGGAGTGACGCTCGACGCGTCGTTCAAGTTCCGCTTCGCCCCTCTCACGAAGGGCTGATCCGCCGCCTCGACCGGCCGATCCGACCCACGAGGCCGGGGTGACCGTTCACGGTCACCCCGGCCTCTCCACGTTCCCACTCCGGAGGTCTTCTTCTGAACGCCACAATCCGCACCGACGATCCGGCGACGACGCCGGCTCCGGCTGCGACCCCGCGGAAGCCACGACAGGCCGGCTCGAATCTCGGGCGCTACATCCTGATCCGCTTCCTGCTCATCTTCCCCACGATCTTCATCCTCGTCACCCTCGTGTTCCTCCTCATGAGGACGACGGGCGACCCGATCACCGCGGCCCTCGGAGGCCGTCTCACAGCCGATCAGCTCGCCGAGCGGGTGGCCGCCGCCGGATACGATCGGCCGCTGTTCGTCCAGTACGTCGAGTACCTCGGCCAGATCTTCACCGGGAACTTCGGAACGACGCTGTCCGACAACCGTCCGGTCGTCGAGGTCCTCGTCGTCTATGGAGCGGCGACAGTGGAGCTCGCGTTCTACGCGCTTCTCGTCGCCTTCGTCGTCGGCATCCCGCTGGGGATGGTCGCGGCGTACTTCCGAGACCGCACCCCTGACGCCTTCCTGCGCATCCTCGCGATCCTGTTCTACGCGACGCCCGTCTTCTTCGCCGGGCTGCTGCTGAAACTCGTCTTCGCGGTGACCCTGAAATGGCTGCCCGTCTCCGGGCGCGCGTCGACGACCTCCGAGCTGCAGTTCGCTCTGCTCGACGGACGCTCCGGTTTCTACATCGTGGACGCGTTCCGCACGGGTGACGCCGAGGTCATCGGCGACGTCCTCGCGCACGCGGTCCTGCCGGGGCTCGCCCTCGGCCTGCTCACGGCCGGTGTCTTCCTCCGCCTCGTGCGCACGAACATGATCGGGACACTCAGTACCGACTACGTCGATGCTGCGCGTTCGCGCGGAGTGAGCGAGCTGCGACTCGTCCGCACCCACGCATACCGACCGGCTCTGATCCCCATCATCACGGTGATCGGCCTGCAGGTCGCGCTCCTGCTCGGCGGAGCCGTGCTCACCGAGACGACCTTCGAGTGGAAGGGACTCGGGTTCCAGCTGTCCGAGTACCTCCAGGCGCGCGACTTCGTCGCCGTGCAGGGGATCGTCGTCCTGCTCGCCGTCATCGTGGCCGTGACCAACTTCCTCGTCGACATCATCGCGGCGCTCATCGACCCGAGGGTGAGGTACTGACATGACCGCAACGACCCAACGGGTGCCGCGGCGGCGGCTCGTCGACCGGCTGCCCGTGATCCGGCAGCTGAGGCAGAGCGTCGGCATCCAGCGCTTCATGCTCATCGCCGGCCTCGTGCTCACGGCGATCTTCGTCCTCTCCGCCATCTTCGCCCCGCTCATCGCGCCGTACGGCTTCAGCCAGACTCGGAACGACGACGGCGGCTTCGGCACCCAGCAGCCGCCGAGCGCCGCCCACCTCCTCGGCACCACCGTCAGCGGCTTCGACGTGTTCTCGAGAGTCGTGTGGGGCGCGCAGACGGCCCTCGGTGTCGTCGTGATCGCCGTCGCCCTCTCGATCGTGGCCGGTGTCTTCCTCGGACTCGTCTCCGGCTACTTCGGTGGATGGCTCGATCGGGTGCTCGTGGTGGTGTGCGACGCGATCTACGCGTTCCCGTCGCTGCTCCTCGCGATCGTCATGTCGATCGTCATCTCCGGCGGGCGCTCGAGCCTCTGGGGCGGCATCTTCGCCGCGGCGATCTCGATCACGGTCGTCTTCATCCCGCAGTACTTCCGCGTGATCCGCGCGGAGACGGTGAGGATCAAGACGGAGGCCTTCGTCGAGTCGGCTCGTGTGATCGGGGCCAGCAACGGCCGCATCATGTTCCGGCACGTGCTGCGGAACGCGACCCGCACCCTCCCGCTCATCTTCACCCTCAATGCGTCAGAGGCGATCCTGACCCTCGCGGGTCTCGGCTTCCTCGGCTTCGGCATCGAGCCGACGGCCGCCGCGGAGTGGGGCTTCGACCTCAACCGCGCGATCGCGGACGTGTCGAGCGGCATCTGGTGGACGGCTGTGCCCCCGGGCATCGCGATCGTGCTCACGGTGCTCGGTGTGACCCTGGTGGGCGAGAGCCTCAACGACCTCTCCGACCCGCGTCTCCGCGGACGCCGGTCCGTGTCGGCCGACGCCGGCACCGTGGCCGAGACCTCGGTGGTGCCGGGAGGCAGCATCGATCCCACGACCATCGACGGAACGGACGGACGAGCATGACCGACGTATTGACGATCTCCGACCTCGACATCTCGTTCTCGACCGATGCGGGGGCGGTGAAGGCCGTCGACGGCGTGAGCCTCACGGTCGGGCAGCGCGAGGTCCTCGCCATCGTCGGCGAGTCCGGCTCGGGCAAGACGGTCACCGCCAAGACGATCCTCGGGCTGCTGCCGCACACGGCGACATCCTCCGGTGCGGTCGTCCTGCGGAGTCGCGACGGGTCGAGTGAGAACGACGTCATCTCCGTCTCCGGAGCGACCCTCCGTCGTCTGCGGGGTTCCGACGTCTCGATGGTGTTCCAGGAGCCCTCCACCGCGCTCAATCCGGTCTTCACGGTCGGTTGGCAGATCGCCGAGGGTCTCAGGGCCCACGACGCGAAGCTCGGGCGGAAGGCCGCACGCGCGAAGGCGATCGACATCCTCCGCCGCGTGGGGATCCCCGAGCCCGAGTCTCGCGTCGACTACTACCCGCATCAGTTCTCGGGCGGGCAGAAGCAGCGCGTCGTCATCGCGATGGCCCTCGTGCTCGATCCCGGCCTCATCGTCGCGGACGAGCCCACGACGGCTCTCGACGTCACGGTGCAGGCCGAGATCCTCGACCTGCTGCGGCGATGCCGTGACGAGTTCGGGGCATCGATCGTGCTCATCACCCACAACATGGGAGTGGTCGCGGACCTCGCAGACCGGGTCGCCGTCATGTATCAGGGGGAGCTCGTGGAGGAGGCGGACGTCCAGACGCTCTTCTCGTCGCCGAAGGACCCGTACACGAAGCGGCTCCTGGAGGCCGTTCCCCGCATCGGGCAGAAGCTCGAGGCGGCCGAGCGGCGCGTACCCGCTGAGGTGGGTACCGCCCCGATCGTGGTCGCGAAGGACCTGCGCATCCAGTACCCCGGTCGCTTCGGTCGGCCCGGCTTCGTGGCCGTCGACGGCGTCGATCTCACGATCGGCGCTGGCGAGGTCGTCGGCCTCGTGGGGGAGTCCGGATCGGGGAAGACGACGATCGGGCGGGCCATCGCCGGCCTCACGCAGGTCACCTCCGGTTCGCTCAGCGTGCTCGGGATCGAGATGAACGGGGTCCGCGAGCGGACCTTCGCGCCGGTCCGTAAGGACATCGGGTTCGTGTTCCAGGACCCGGCGTCGAGCTTCAACCCGCTGTTGTCCATCGCCGAGGCGGTGTCGGAGCCCCTCGCGGTGCACCGGCCCGACCTCGACGAGCGTGCGGCGCGGAAGCGGGTCGATGAGCTCCTCGAGGCGGTCCAGCTTCCGAGGTCCTACGGCGATCGGTTCCCGCACGAGCTGTCGGGCGGACAGCGTCAGCGCGCCAGCCTCGCTCGAGCGCTCGCGCTCGAGCCGAAGCTGCTCGTCGCCGACGAGCCGACGAGCGCGCTCGACGTCTCGGTCCAGGCTCGTGTGCTGGAGCTCTTCGCGGAGCTCCAGGCCGAGTTCGGCTTCGCGGCACTGTTCATCAGCCACGACCTGGCTGTCGTGGACATCCTCTCCGACCGGATCGCGGTGCTGTACCGCGGGCGGCTCGTGGAGGAGGGCACGGGGGAGGAGGTCCTCGGATCGCCGACGGATCCCTACACTCGGCGCCTTCTCGCCTCGCTCCCGGTCCCGGACCCCGCCGCCCAACGGACGCGGCGCGAGGACCTCGCCCGCATCATCGCGGCGGAACGCGCCGCGGGCTGACCGGGCCCTCGACCCCCAGAGGTGTCACGATCGGTCACCGTCCTCGTCGGATGACGACAGATCGTGACACCTCAGGGGGTTGTACACTTGACCGCTGCTGCCGACATCCGCGATCGTCCGGTCGGTCAGCCCCTCGTCACGAAAGGCACAGAGTGCACCCCGAGCTTCCCCTGGTGTTCGAGATCGGGTCGTACATCGCCCTCGGCCTGATCCTGCTGTTCGACTTGCTCTACGTGGTCAAGCGTCCCCACATCCCCTCGTTCAAGGAGGCGACGCTCTGGGTCGTCTTCTACGTGAGTCTCGCGCTCGTCTTCGCCGGGCTCATGTGGGCGTTCGCGGGAGGCGAGTACGCCGGCCAGTTCCTGGCGGGATGGCTCACGGAGTACAGCCTGTCCGTCGACAACCTGTTCGTGTTCGTCATCATCATGGCGCGCTTCTCCGTGCCCCGGAAGTACCAGCAGGAAGTGCTCATGGTGGGCATCGTGATCGCGCTCGTCCTGCGCGGGATCTTCATCCTCCTGGGTGCGCAGATCATCGCGAACTTCTCGTTCGTGTTCTACATCTTCGGCATCTTCCTGCTGATCACGGCGTACCGGCAGGCGTTCGCGGACAACGACGACGCCGACGACGGCGAGACGCGATTCACGCTCTTCCTGCGTCGCAAGCTCGGCGTGCACGACGAGTTCGACGGATCGAAGATCCGCACGACCGTGAACGGGAAGCGCTACTTCACCCCGATGATCGTCGTGTTCATCGCCATCGGCACCACCGACTTCATCTTCGCGATCGACTCGATCCCCGCGATCTTCGGCATCACCCAGAGCCCGTTCATCGTGTTCACGGCGAACGTCTTCGCGCTCATGGGACTCCGTCAGCTCTACTTCCTGCTCGGCGGCCTCCTCGACCGGTTGCGCTACCTGCACTACGGGATCGCCTTCATCCTCGCCTTCATCGGCGTGAAGCTCTTCCTCCACGCGATGCACGAGAACGAGCTGCCGTTCATCAACGGCGGCGAGCACATCGAGTGGGCCCCGGAGATCAGCACGTGGGTGTCGCTCATCGTCATCGTCGCGTCTATGGCCGTCGCGACCGTCGCGAGCCTGCTCCACTCGGCCCACGAGAAGCGCAACGGCATCGACCCGGAGGGCGAGAAGGACCGCGTGGAGTCCGCCGTCGAGGCCTCGGAATCCGACAGGACTCCGGACGCTCCGCGCTCTGATGACGGGGGATCGCCCCGGTGACGGGTGCTATTCTGTGACGATGCTGCTCGATCGGTCCCTCCTCCTTCGTCGCCGCGACGAGGCCTGATCAGCTGGCCTCCCTCGTCGCGGAGGTTGCTGTGGCCGGACCCGATCGAAGAAGGACCGAAACCATGAAAACAGTTCCCGTGAGCACACCTGTGAACTCCTCCGTCGTGGATCCCGACGGGTCGACGGAGGCGTCCGGGCAGTCCGGCTCGCCCCTGACGCTCGCCGAGAAGATCTGGCGCGATCACCTCGTCGTCAAGGGCGAGGACGGTACGCCGGACCTCCTCTACATCGACCTGCACCTCGTGCACGAGGTGACGAGCCCCCAGGCGTTCGACGGCTTGCGCCTCGCCGACCGGCCCGTGCGACGCCTCGACCTGACGATCGCGACCGAGGACCACAACACGCCGACGCTCGCTATCGACAAGCCGATCGCCGACCTGACGAGCCGTACCCAGATCGAGACCCTGCGTCGCAATGCCGAGGAGTTCGGCGTGCGACTGCACTCGCTCGGCGACGTCGAGCAGGGAATCGTGCACGTGGTGGGTCCGCAGCTCGGCCTCACGATGCCCGGCATCACCGTCGTCTGCGGCGACTCGCACACCTCGACCCACGGCGCCTTCGGAGCGATGGCGTTCGGCATCGGCACGAGCGAGGTGGAGCACGTGCTCGCCACGCAGACGCTCCCGCTCAAGCCCTTCAAGACCATGGCGATCAACGTCGACGGAACGCTCAAGCCGGGCGTCACGGCGAAGGACATCATCCTCGCGGTCATCGCCAAGATCGGCACGGGCGGTGGACAGGGCTACGTGCTCGAGTACCGTGGATCCGCGATCCGGCAGCTCTCCATGGAGGGCCGCATGACCATCTGCAACATGTCGATCGAGGCCGGCGCGCGCGCCGGCATGGTCGCTCCGGACGACACGACCTTCGAGTACCTCAAGGGACGACCGCACGCGCCGGCCGGTGCCGACTGGGACGAGGCCGTCGCCTACTGGCGCACGCTCCCGACGGACGACGGCGCGACCTTCGACGCCGAGGTCTTCCTCGATGCAGACGAGCTCGAGCCGTTCGTGACGTGGGGGACGAACCCCGGTCAGGGTGTGTCGCTCAGCGAATCCGTGCCGGACCCCGAGGCCATCGCCGACGCGAACGAGCGCGCCGCCGCTGAGCGGGCGCTCGAGTACATGGCGCTCGAGGCCGGCACGCCGATGAAGCAGATCCCCGTCGACGCGGTGTTCATGGGATCGTGCACGAACAGCCGGATCGAGGACCTCCGGGCCTTCGCATCGGTCATCCAGGGCCGCAAGAAGGCCGAGCACGTCCGCGTCATGGTCGTCCCCGGATCTGCCCGCGTGCGCCTCGAGGCCGAGGCGGAGGGGCTCGACAAGGTGTTCATCGACTTCGGCGCGGAATGGCGGTTCGCGGGGTGCTCCATGTGTCTCGGGATGAACCCGGACCAGCTCGCCCCCGGGGAGCGCTGCGCATCGACGAGCAACAGGAACTTCGAGGGGCGACAGGGCAAGGGAGGCCGTACCCACCTCGTCTCTCCGCTCGTCGCGGCCGCTACGGCGGTTCGCGGAACCCTGTCCAGCCCGTCCGATCTGGAGGCGTAGACCATGCAGAAGTTCGAGACCGTCACGGCCGTCGCGATGCCGCTCAAGCGGTCGAACGTCGACACCGACCAGATCATCCCCGCCGTCTACCTCAAGCGCGTCACGAAGACCGGCTTCGAGGACGCCCTCTTCGCCGGCTGGCGGCAGGACCCGGAGTTCGTCCTCAACCAGCCGCAGTACGCCGGTGCCGAGGTCCTCGTCGCCGGCCCCGACTTCGGCACGGGGTCGAGCCGCGAGCACGCCGTCTGGGCGCTCCGCGACTACGGCTTCCGTGTCGTGGTGAGCGCCCGCTTCGCCGACATCTTCCGCGGCAACAGCGGCAAGCAGGGACTGCTCGCCGCTGAGGTGGCGGAAGCCGACGTCGAACGGATCTGGGCGATCATGGACGCGCAACCGGGTCTGCGCCTCACGGTCGATCTCGTCGAGCGCACGATCGTCGCCGGCGACGAGACGTTCTCGTTCCAGGTGGACGACTACACGCGGTGGCGACTCATCGAGGGGCTCGACGACATCGGCCTCACGCTGCGCAACGAAGAGGCCATCACGCGCTTCGAGCAGACGCGGGCCGGATGGCGTCCGACGACGATCCCGGCGCGGAGCCTCTGAGCCGCGAGCGTACGACCGTGCGCGACCGGTTCCGGCGCCGCCGGGCCGGTCGCACGGTCGTGGGAACGACAGCGGGAGATAATGGTCCGGTGTCTGTGAGTTCATCGGGTCGGCGTGGCCGCCGGACGAAAGCCGAGAGGCGATCGAATCCGGAGAAGTCCCGGCCCTCCTTCTTCTGGTTCCTCGCCGGCGTCGCGCTGCCGCTCAGCAGGGCGATGATGGTCATCCGCATCGAGAACGGCCACAAGCTGCCGCGCTTCGGCCCGGCCATCGTGGCACCGAACCACTACTCGGAGATCGATCCCGTCGTCGTCGGGCTCGCGATCTGGAAGCTCGGTCGTGCGCCGCGCTTCCTCGCGAAGTCGTCACTCTTCCGCGTGAAGGTACTCGGTTGGATGCTTCGGTCCTCCGGTCAGATCCCGGTCGAGCGAGCGGGCGCGACCCGCGGCAGCGATCCCATGGCCGCCGCTGTCCAGGTGGCGGAGAAGGAACAGGTCCTCGTCGTCTATCCGGAGGGCACGCTCACCCGCGACCCCGCGATGTGGCCGATGCGCGGCAAGACGGGGGCGGTACGACTCGCGTTGCAGCACGGAATCCCGATCTACCCGGTGGCGCATTGGGGAACCCAGAACCTCATGGCGCGGTATTCGAAGAAGATCGACTTCTTCCCTCCGAAGACCATCCGTGTCCGCTTCGGGGACGCCGTCGACCTGTCTGCTTTCCAGGGCAAGCCGCTCGACGGGCAGACGCTCGCGGCGGCGACCGAGGTGGTCATGGCGGCGGTGACGCACGAGCTCGAGGAGCTGCGCGGCGAGACGGCCCCGGACTCCCGTTGGGACCCGACCGAGCGCGGACAGACCGAGACAGGACGATTTTGAGTCGACGACAACAGGCGAAGGTCGCGGTGCTCGGCACCGGCAGTTGGGGCACCACGTTCGGCAAGATCCTCGCGGACGGCGGTGCGTCGGTGACCATGTGGGCCCGCCGGCCCGAGATCGCCGCTGAGATATCGCGGACCCACCGCAACAGCGACTACCTCCCGGGGATCACCCTCCCGGTCGGCCTTTCGGCCACGTCGGATCTGAAGGCGGCGTTGGCCGGGGCGAGCCATGTGTTCGTCGCGGTTCCCAGCCAGACGCTGCGCGACAATCTCGAAGCGGTGCGGCCCCTGCTCGCCCCCGGCGCCGTCGTCGTCTCCCTCATGAAGGGCGTGGAGAAGGGCTCGGGCCTTCGGATGAGCGAGGTCATCGTCGAGAGCCTCGGCATCGATCCCGACCGTGTCGCCGTGGCCTCCGGACCGAACCTCGCCCTCGAGATCGCTCGTGAGCAACCGACCGCCGCCGTGATCTCGTCGAGCCGCCTCGAGACGGCCCAGAGCGTCGCCATGCTCGCCCGTAATCGGTACTTCCGCTCGTTCGTGAACACGGATGTGATCGGCACCGAGTTCGGCGGCGTGCTGAAGAACCTCATCGCTGTCGCTATCGGCATCGTCGACGGTGTGGGCTACGGAGAGAACACGAAGGCCTCGATCATCACGAGAGGCCTGGTCGAGATGACCGATTTCGCCGTGGCTCGGGGGGCGAAGGCAGAGACGCTCTCCGGCCTCGCCGGTCTCGGCGACCTGATCGCGACGTGTCAGTCGCCGCTCTCCCGCAACAACACCGCTGGTCGACTCCTCGGCCAGGGGTACAGCTTCCAGGCCGTCGTGAAGCAGATGCAGCAGACGGCGGAGGGCCTCGCTTCGGTCGCCCCGGTGCTCGAGCTCGCTCGCGAGATCGGCGTGGAGATGCCGATCGTGCAGCAGGTCAAGCAGGTGCTCGATGGAACTCTCGATCCGCGCGACATCGCGCCCCATTTGACGACAGACAGTGACGAGCCCCAGGGCGAGAGGACAGGCGATGACAGTGAAGCGACGAGTGGCGGTTCTCTTCGGCGGGCGTTCAAGCGAGCATTCGATCAGCTGCGCAACGGCGGGCGGAGTGCTCTCGGCGATTGACCGCGACCTCTTCGAGGTCGTGCCGATCGGGATCACCAGGGGAGGCGCCTTCGTCCTCGAGGAGGACGACCCCGCGAAGTTCGCCCTCGATCCCGAGCGGCTGCCGGAGGTCGTGGACAACGGCTCGCGCGTGATGTGGCCAGAGAACGCGACGTCACGCGAACTCTCGGTGACGTCGGTCGACGGCGCGGTGTCGTCTCTCGGCGTGATCGACGTCGTCTTCCCGATCCTGCACGGGCGATACGGCGAGGACGGCACGGTGCAGGGGCTGTTCGAACTCGTCGGTCTGCCCTACGTCGGTTCGGGAGTGCTCGCGTCATCGGTCTCGATGGACAAGCACTTCACGAAGACCGTCCTCCAGCACGCCGGGATCGCGGTGGCCCCCTGGGTGACCGTCTCGGCCGTCGGATTCCGGGCCGACCCGGGTGCGGCGCACCGAGGCGCGGACGCGCTCGGCTACCCGGTCTTCGTCAAGCCGGCCCGTGCGGGCTCGAGCGTCGGCGTGGCCAAGGTGGAGGAACCGGGCTCGCTCGACACGGCGATCGCCGAGGCCCTGACCCACGATGATCGCGTCCTCATCGAGTCGACCGTCGTCGGACGGGAGGTCGAGATCGCCGTGCTCGAGGGGCGAGACGGTGCGCCGCCCCGTACCTCCGTCGCGGGGGAGATCGTCGTCTCGGGCCGCGGCTTCTACGACTTCGAGGCGAAGTACCTCGACGCCCCCGGTATCGACCTCGTGTGTCCTGCGGACATGACGGAGTCCGAGCTGACGGAGATGAGCAGGATCGCGTCCGCGGTCTTCGACGCCGTCGGCGCCGAGGGGCTCGCTCGTGTGGACTTCTTCCTCACGGAGGACGGTTTCGTCGTGAACGAACTCAACACCCTTCCGGGTTTCACGCCGATCTCGATGTTCCCGAAGTGCTGGTTGGCGAGCGGGCTGGCCTATCCAGACCTCATCACGGAACTGCTCGAGCTCGCGGTGGCCCGCGGTCCGCGCTGATGCCCTCCCGCCCCACCGTCTCCGATGAGACAGAGGGCGCGATCCTTGCGCGCATTCTGCCTCTGCTGTCCCCGTCGTCGTCTGCGACGCTCGGCCCGGGAGACGACGCGGCGGTCGTCTCGGCGCCTGATGGTCGTTTCGTCGTGACGACGGACCTCATGGTCCATGGTCCCGACTTCCGGCTCGCATGGTCGTCGCCGTGGGAGCTCGGTTGGAAGGCAGCGGCGACGAACCTCTCGGACGTCGCGGCGATGGGCGCACGGCCGACGGCCCTCGTGATCGCTCTCGCCGTGACGTCCGACATGCCTGTCGTCTCACTCGAAGAGTTCGCGCGAGGGGTTTCGGCCGCGATCGAGCAGCTCAGCCCCGATTGCGGGGTCGTCGGGGGCGACCTCTCCGTCTCGGACACCTTCACGATCGCCGTCACGGCCTTCGGCGACCTCGAGGGGCGTGCGCCCGTGGTCCGTTCCGGCGCGAAGGTCGGCGACGTCGTCGCCGTCTCGGGTGCGCTCGGGAACGCCGCGGATGGCCTCAGCCTCCTTTTCCGTGATGCGGTCGACGAGGACGGTCGACCGGATGCAGCGCGTGCTGCGCGTCTGCGGGAGACGGAGGCTGAGCGCCTGGCCGCCCAATTGACCCCGTCACCACCGATCGCGGACGGCGTGCTCGCGGCCGTCGCCGGCGCGACCGCGATGCTCGACCTGTCCGACGGTCTCGCGAAGGACGCTGCGCGCGTCGCGGCCGCGAGCGGAGTGGGTATCGACTTCGACTCAGCCACGCTCGGCCCGGACGTGGCTCGGGCGCTGGGCGGGGGAGAGGACCACTCGCTGTTCGCGACGTTCCCTCCCGGGACTGCGCTCCCCGGAGGGTTCCGGCGTGTCGGCACGGTCGTCGCGTCGCCGGTCGCGGCGGTCACGTGCGACGCTCAACCGGTCGACGTCGCCGGCTGGGACCCGTACGCCGGTTGGGACGGCGGCCGCGGCTAGTCGCTGGCGCGGCTCGTCTCGGATCTTTCGGCTTCGTCGGATTCCGGAGCCGGAGACTCGGCGAACCACAGCGTCGTCTCGCCGTACGCGCGTTTCCTGATCGCCTCGATGCCGGTGGGCCATGTGGGCTCGGGGGAGCGGGAGCTGCGTTCGACGACGATCACGCCGCCGGCGGAGAGCAGCCGCGCGATCGCCGCGAGATCGTCGGCGATGTCCTGCTCGGAGACGTCGTACGGCGGATCCACGAGCACCAGGTCGACGGGTGGAGTGGCCGTCGTGAGGTGAGCGCGAACCGAGCGCGTGGACACGTCGATCGGCGTCGGACGCGGACCCAGCGCGCGCTGCACAGCTGCGGCGTTTGTCCGGCACAGGCCTGCCGCTTTCGCGTTGCGTTCCACGAGCACGACGGACGAGGCGCCGCGCGAGGCGGCTTCGAGGCCCAGGGCCCCCGACCCGGCGTACAGATCGAGGACGTGGGCGCCGGAGATCGCGTCCCATGCGTCGAGCGTGGAGAACAACGCCTCTCGCACGCGCTCGCTGGTCGGCCGTGTCCCGACGGACGGGACGGAGAGACGGACCGATCGGGCGCGTCCGGCGATGATCCTCGTCACTCCTCGAGCGTACCGGGCGACGCACCGTGAGCCGGCCGCAGTGTCGGGGGTGCGCCGTAGAATCGGGTCATGACGGCTCTCGGACTCGATGATCGACTCGATCGTGTTCTCGGGGCCAAGACCGCCGGCGTGTTCGAGCGTGGCTTCGGGTTCCGCTCCGTCGGCGATCTCCTGGCCCACTACCCTCGTCGGTATGCACGGCGCGGCGATCTCACCGTGCTGTCCGAACTGCCGATGGACGAGAACGTCACGATCGTCGCGCAGGTCGTGGAGGTCAACGAGCGTCCCATGCGCGCCCGACGCGGCTCCCTTCTCGAGGTCCTCATCTCGGACGGCAACGGCGCTCTCACACTCACGTTCTTCAACCAGTCATGGCGTGCCAACGAGCTGAAACCCGGACGCGCCGGTGTATTCGCCGGCAAGATCAGCTCGTACAAGGGGCACAACCAGCTGGCTCATCCCACGTACGAACTGTTCGAGCCCGACGCCCCGACCGGGATCTCGCCGAAGGTCTGGGCAGAGACGCCGCTTCCGATCTACCCCGCGACGGCTGCGGTCACGAGCTGGGTGATCCAGAAGTCGATCGCGCTCGTCCTCGACGGACTCGGAGCGATCGACGACCCCGTCCCGGCCGACGTGGCGGTGGAGGAACGGATCCTCGGCTTCCGAGACGCGCTGGAGCGCATCCACCGGCCGGCCGACGACCCCGATTGGAAGCGTGCGAGGGAGACCCTGCGCTTCCACGAGGCCTTCGTCCTCCAGGCCGGTCTCCTTCAGCGGCGTCTCTCCGAGCGGGCCGAACACGCCACGGAACGTGCCGCCGCGCCCGGCGGGCTGCTCGAACGGCTCGACGCCGCCCTCCCGTTCGAGCTCACCGACGACCAGCGGCACGTCGGACAGGAGATCGCCGACGAGCTCGCGTCCGGCATCCCCATGAACCGCCTCGTGCAGGGCGAGGTCGGTTCAGGGAAGACCCTCGTCGCCCTCCGTGCGATGCTCGCCGTCGCGGAGTCGGGCGGTCAGTCGGCCCTCCTCGCCCCGACGGAGGTGCTCGCTGCGCAGCACCTGCGGTCGATCGTCGCGTCCCTCGGCCCCGATCTCGCGGCGGAGCTCGCTCCGGTCCTCCTCACCGGTCAGCTGTCCACGGCCGAGCGCCGCCGTGCGTTGCTGCGCATCGTGAGCGGCCAAGCGCGGATCGTCGTGGGCACGCACGCACTGCTGTCGAGCGGCGTCGAGTTCTACGACCTCGGACTGGTCGTCGTCGACGAGCAGCACCGCTTCGGTGTGGAACAGCGCGAGGCGCTCCGACGCAAGGGAGCGGTTCCGCCTCACGTCCTCGTGCTCACGGCCACGCCCATCCCGCGTACCGTCGCCATGACGGTGTTCGGAGACCTCGACGTGAGCGCACTCCGACAGCTGCCCTCCGGGCGTCAGCCGATCGAGTCCTTCGTGGTTCCGCTCGCGGAGAAGCCCCTGTGGATCCGGCGGGCATGGGAGCGGTTGTCCGAGGAGCTCGAAGCGGGGCGGCAGGCCTTCGTCGTGTGCCCGGCGATCGAACCGGGCGAACAGATCGCCTCCGACGACGGTTCGGATGCTCCTCCCGACGATGACGAGAACACGAGGCCGCCGCTCTCGACCGTGAGCGGCGTGCTCGCCGAACTCCGCGCCCATCCGGCCCTCGCCGGGCGGGTCATCGAGCCGCTCCACGGGCGGATGGCATCGGACGAGAAGGACCGGGTCATGCGCGGGTTCGCGGACGCGCGGATCGACGTGCTCGTGGCCACGACCGTCATCGAGGTCGGCGTCGACGTTCCCGGGGCGTCGATGATGGTCGTGCTCGACGCCGACAGGTTCGGCGTCTCGCAGCTGCACCAGCTGAGAGGCCGCGTCGGTCGTGGAGGTCTGCCGGGCCTGTGCCTGCTCGTCACGTCCGCTCCGGAGGAGACCATCGCGCGCGATCGTGTGGAGGCCGTCGCCGCGACGCTCGACGGATTCGAGCTCGCTCAGGTGGACCTCGAGCTCCGTCGGGAAGGCGACGTTCTGGGCAGTGCGCAGTCGGGTGGACGATCCCAGCTCAAGCTGCTGCGGGTCGTCTCCGACTCCGACGTGATCGAACGGGCCAGGGGGTTCGCCCTCGAGGTCCTGCGGACCGATCCCGATCTGTCCGCCCAGCCAGCCCTCCGCGCCGCCCTCGATCGGCGCCTCGACGAACAGACGCGCGCGGCCCTCGCGAAGAACTGAGAATCTGTGGGGGACCGGCCAGGCTCCCTGTGCGCCGGATATGCTGGCTCAATGGTTCACCGGATCGCCGTGATTCCCGGCTCCTTCGACCCCGTCACCCTCGGCCATCTCGATGTCATCGAGCGTGCGGCGGGTCTCTGGGACGAGGTCCACGTCGTCGTCGTGCACAATCCCGGCAAGGAGGCGATGCTTCCGATCAACGAGCGGGTGTCTCTCCTCGAACGGTCGATCGCCGACGCGGGATTCGACGGACATATCGTCGTCGCCTCGTGGAGCATGGGACTGCTCGTCGACTACTGCACCGACGTCGGAGCGCATGTCCTCGTCAAGGGCATCCGTTCGCAGGTCGACGTCGCCTACGAGACGCCCATGGCGATCGTCAACCGCAAGCTCGCCGGAGTCGAGACGGTCTTCCTCCTCCCGGACCCGGCCCACGGCCACGTCTCCAGTTCACTCGTCCGGCAGGTCGCAGCACTCGGGGGCGACGTCTCACCCTATGTGCCGCACGCTGTCGCCGAGAGGATCCAGCGCGCATGACCGACACCACGGCGCAGCGGTCCGATCGGCGAGGCGAGGAGTCAGGAGACCTCACGTTCGACGAGGCGCACGACCTCACTCGACGCATCATCGCGAACGTCGAGAGCGTGATCTCCGGGAAGACGGACGCGGTCCGGATGGCGCTCACCGTCGTGCTCGCCGGGGGCCACCTCCTCCTCGAGGACGTCCCTGGCGTGGGCAAGACGATGCTCGCGCGCACGCTCGGGACATCGGTCGGCTCGAAGGTCAACCGCATCCAGTTCACCCCCGATCTGCTTCCGTCGGACGTCACGGGCGTGTCCGTCTACAACCAGGTCGAGCGCCGGTTCGAGTTCTCGCCCGGACCGATCTTCGCGAACATCGTCATCGGAGACGAGATCAACAGGGCGTCCCCGAAAACGCAGTCCGCGCTCCTCGAGAGCATGGAGGAACGCCAGGTCACGGTCGACGGAACCACCTATCCTCTCGCCCGTCCGTTCACCGTCGTCGCCACACAGAACCCGATCGAGATGGAGGGCACCTACGCGCTGCCCGAGGCCCAGCGCGATCGTTTCATGGCGCGGATCTCGATGGGGTACCCGTCGGCCGATGCCGAGGTGGCCATCCTGACGCGCCGCGAGACCTCGAACCCCCTCGACGCCATCGGCCCGGTCGTCACGAATGATCAGCTCGTCCGCGTGATCGAGACGGTCACGGCGACATACGTGTCCCCGGCCGTCACGCACTACGCGGTCGCGCTCGCGCGGGCGACGCGCGCCCATCCAGACCTCCGTCTCGGGGCGAGTCCGCGGTCCACGCTGCAGCTCGTGCGGGCAGCCAGGGCCCTCGCGGTGATCGAGGGCTACGAGTTCGTCCTGCCCGATCATGTCGACCGACTCGTCGTCCCCGTTCTGGGTCACCGCCTGGTGGCCACCAACAAGGCTCTGGGGCACACGGGGGACAGCGACGCCTTCCTGTCGGCCCTCCTCGACGACATCGTCGCGGCGACGCCCGTTCCCTCCGTCGTCCCCCGGACCTGACATGCCCGTGCGCCGGTGGTTCCGACGACGGCCGCCCTTCCGACCCACTCGCAGGGGCTGGGCCGTCGCCGTCGTCGCCGTCGTCGTCCTGATCGCCGCGGCCGTCTTCGATCGTCGCGAGGGTTTCATCGTCGCCGTCTTTCTCCTGACCCTGCTCATCGTGAGCACCGTGTTCGTCGTCGCCCGTCGAGCGGGACTGGTCGTCTCCCGACGACTGTCCTCCGACATCCTCTCGGTGGGTGAGGACGCCGCTGTGGTCCTCGACGTCCGGACAGACACGTGGGATTCATCGATCAGTCGGTGGAGGGACGTCGTGCCGGAGTCGTTCGGCCGGCCGCCGATGGGGGACGCCCACGTCCTCACATCGGCGAGTGTCGGCGGTTCGGTCCGCGCCACCTACCGGGTGCGTCCTCGACGGCGCGGCGAATTCGTGCTCGGCCCGCTCGTCGTCACCAGGGAGGATCCCTTCGGTCTCGTGTCCGCGGAGAGGTCGTCGACGGGACGCAGTGATGTCGTGGTCACACCACGCGTCTTCCCGCTCGTCCCGTCCGAGCTGATCCAGGCGAGCGGAGAGGGTGCCCGCCACGAACACCGGATGTCGAGCCATCCCCGCGTCGACGAACTCATCGCACGCGAATACCGCGCCGGCGACCCCATGCGACGCATCCACTGGCGTGCGACGGCGCGTCGCGGCGAGTTGATGGTGCGGCAAGAGGAGCAGGAGGTCGACCCCGCCGTCATCCTCGTCCTGGACACCGGGGAGCGCGTCGACGGTCCGCGGATCGATCCCGGGATGTTCGAACACATGGTCGAGATGGCCGCGTCGATCGCCGTGCACACGCTCGCGGCGGGTTTCAGACTGACCCTCGTCGAGTCCGTGCCGCGCGACACCGACGCGGCACGGAGGTTCGAACCCTCGCAGTCCGCCGACGTCTTGAAGCGGCTCGCCGTGGTCGCGCCGATTCGCCCGGACGACGATACTCCCGACATCGCCGTCGTCACGCGCGACGTCCTCGATCGGGCGGGTGCACCGGTGCCCGTCGTCGCGGTCCTGGGTGACGGCGGTGTGACGACGACCCGTCGTCTCGGCCCGCTCGCCCGTCTGGCCGATCCCGCGATCGCCTTCCTCCCCACGGTAGACGGGGGAGCAGCGGTCCTGCGAGGCGCCGGATGGGTCACGGGCGCCCTCGATCCGGAGCGAGCGGTCCCGGAGATCTGGAACGACACGGTCCTGTTGGATTCTGCTGTCGGGGGCCCACGATGACCGCCGCCGATCCGAGTGTCGCGCCGGTCGACGACGCGCAGCCGCGCGGGCGTCAGTGGACGACGGTGCTCGCGATCGGCGCCCTTCTCGCGACGTCGCTCCTTCCGCTCGGCGCCGTGATCCAAGGGATGGATTGGTGGCTGACGGCCATCGGAGCCATCGCCGCCGTCCTCGTCCCGGCAGGAATCGTCAGGTCCGTCGGTGGTCGTTCCTGGGTCGGGACGCTCGTGGGCGGGGGAGTCTGGCTCCTCGGCCTGGTCATCGTCTACGCCCCCGGGTCCGCCATCCTCGGCGTCATCCCCACACCGGAGACGATCTCGGCCTTCCGTGATCTCGCCGTCGAGGCGGGCCGATCACTGTATGTCCAGAGCGTGCCCGTCGAGCCCATCACCGCCCTGCAGTTCCTTCTCGCAGTCGGACTCGGCGCGATCGCCGTCCTCGCCGACGTGGTCGGAATGTCGCTCCGCTCGCCCGCACTCACGGGTGTCCTCGCAATCGGGATGCTCGTCCCGCCGTCCATCTTCACCGGCAGTATCGACCTCGTCGCGTACGCGATCGTGGCCGTGGTCTTCCTCGTCGTGCTCCGATTCGACGGCCGCCGACCCGCGGTGGCGGCGGGTTCCAGCTCCGCCCGGTCGGCCGCCCTCATGGTGGGTGCCGCGGCTGTCGCCGTGACGGTGGTCGCCGCGACCCTCGTGCCCACCTTCTCCACCCGCAGCCTCATCGAGCCGGACGGCGAATCGGCCTTCGGTTCCGGAGTGAGCGAGCTCGCCGATCTCGGACGGGACCTCCAGAGGCCGGGGAACACACCGCACCTCCAGTACCAGACCACGTCGACCTCCGCCCAATACCTTCGGCTGCTCACGCTCGATCGGTTCGAGGGCACGCAGTGGACCTCGAGCGGTGAACACGCCACGGCGGCGCAGGCCGACGGAGAGCGCCTGACGGTGCCCGGCCTCGACGGCGAAATCGCGAGGGAGGAGGCCACGGCGAACGTCGAGATCACCGGCCTCGTCGGCGATCTCCTCCCCGTGCCCTTCCCGTCCGTCGCCGTCGACGGGCTGTCGGGCCAGTGGCAGTGGGACACGGAGGGGCTGACGCTGTCGAGCCCGACCGCGACGGTCGAGGACCAGGAGTACTCGGTGACCTCCCTGGTCATCGAGCCGACGGCCGATCAGCTGCGGAACGCTCCAGCGGAGTACCCGGACGACGTGACGCCGTTCCTCGATCTTCCCGACGAGGTCCCGGACACGCTCCAGTCGGTGTTCGACGAGGTGACGGCCGGGACCGCGAACGGCTACGACGCCGCCTACGCGATCCAGCAGTTCTTCCGGACCGAGTTCCGCTATTCGGTGTCGACACCGGTGCAGGACGGCTACGACGGCGACGGTTTCGACGCAATCGCCGACTTCCTCGAGGAGCGCAGCGGCTACTGCGTGCATTTCGCCTCAGCCATGGCCATCCTGACCCGCATGGCCGGGATCCCCTCACGCGTCTCCCTCGGCTACCTGCCGGGCGATCGCGTCGGTTCGGACGACGACGGTTTCGTCGCCTACCGTGTGGGAAGCGACGACCTGCACGCATGGCCGGAGCTGTACTTCGCCGGGGTGGGGTGGGTGCCCTTCGAGCCGACCCCCGGTCGTGGCGTCGTCCCGTCGTATGCGCTCCAGACGAGCGAGGCTCCCGACGAGGACGACGTGCCGGATGGGTCCGCGACGAGGACGCCGTCGGCGACACCCACTCCGTCCGCATCGACAGATCCCGATGCCTCGTCTGCCGGGAGTGCGCGCGACGTCTCGGCTGCGCAGACGACGGCTGTCGGTTCGGTGCTGCTCGTCCTCGTACTCCTCCTGGTCCTCTCACCCGGTGCCATCCGTCTCATGCGGCGCCGTCGGCGATGGGCGGCGGCGACGATCGGATCCACCGTGCTCCCCGTCTGGGACGATCTGGTGGATTCGGTCGCCGACCTCGGCTACCCGCTCGGCGAGGCCGATTCAGAGCGCGACCTCGCCTCGCGACTCGAGGGGATCCTCCGGGACGACGTGACGGCACGGGAGGCCCTCGGCCGTCTCCTCGCCTCGACCGAGGCGGAGCGGTACGCGGGACCGGGGGCCAGGACGGATGAGGGGATGATCGTCGCGCGTCGAGACGACGCCGTGAGAGTCGTCGGGGCACTCGGACAGGTGGCCTCCCGCTCTCGGCGTGCGCGGGCGGCGATCGCCCCCGCCTCGGTGCTGAGCCCCATGCTGGGCGCCCGTGCACGACCGGTCCAGGCCCATCGGGACACCTAGGGGTCGGGGCGAGGATAGAATCTCCCGGTGACTGGACTGAAGAAGACGCCGTACACGGTCGGAGTGAGGGACCTCGAGGGGCGTCCCGGTGAGATGCGCGAGCACTCCTACGATTTCCCCGTCCCCGATCAGCTGGGAGAGGGGCTCGTCGCCGTCAAGGAGGGCACACAGCTGCACGCGGAGATCCGGCTGGAGTCGGTGCACGAGGGCATCCTCGTGACCGCGGAGATCGACACGACGGCCGATGGTGAGTGCGGTCGGTGCCTTCGTGAGATGTCCCAGCCTGTCGAAGTCGAGTTTCAGGAGCTTTTCGCGTACTCTGGATCGGAAGCGTCTGAGTACGAGGTTCTCAACGACCACGTCGATCTTGAACCTCTCGTCAGAGATGCAGTGGTTTTGTCACTGCCGTTTCAACCGGTATGCACTCCCGATTGCCCCGGTCTCGACCCCGAGACCGGCGAGCGAATGGAGAGTCGGCCGGACCCGGAATCCCGTGAAGCCTCCGATCCTCGGTGGGCTGCGCTCGCGGAGTTCGCCCCCAGACCAGGTGCCGCAGGATCGGGCACGGAAGACAAAGAAGAAGGTTGAATCATGGCTGTTCCGAAGCGGAAACAATCCCGTGCCAACACGCACGCTCGTCGTTCGCAGTGGAAGGCTGAGGTCCCCACGCTCGTGAAGACGGTCGAGAACGGCAAGGTCACGTACAGCCTGCCGCACCGTGCCAAGGTCGTCGAGGACTCCGCGGGCACCCCGCTCTTCCTCGAGTACAAGGGCCGCAAGGTCGCCGACGTCTGATTCCGACATGGAGCCCGATGAGGGCTCGCCGTCGACACGTCTTCCCATGAGCCACGATGAGCATGATTCGCTCATCGTGGCTCTTGGCGTGCCCATCAGTCCCGAACTGCTCGAGCTCGCGCTGACCCATCGCTCGTTCGCCTACGAGCACGGCGGCGTCCCTCACAACGAGCGGCTCGAGTTCCTCGGCGACTCCGTGCTCGGCCTCGCCGTGACGGAGAAGCTCTACCGCGACAACCCGGATCTGCCGGAAGGGTCCCTCGCCAAGATGCGCGCGAGCGTCGTCTCGACGGTCGCACTCGCTGTCGTCGCACGCCGGATCGGGCTCGGCGAGCACATCCGGCTCGGTCGCGGCGAGGAACTCACCGGAGGCCGCGACAAGTCCTCGATCCTCGCGGACACGACGGAAGCGCTGTTCGGCGCCGTCTTCCTCGACAGTGGACCCGAGGTCGCGAAGGACCTCGTGCTGCGCCTCGTCTCACCGCTCATCGGCGAGATCGACCGATTCGGGGCCACCATGGACCCCAAGACGAGCCTGCAGGAAGCCGCAGCTGCCCTCGGCGGACCTGCCCCGACCTACACGGTCTCCGCTTCTGGACCCGACCACTCGCGGACCTTCGTCGCGCGGGTGTCCGTCGGCACGCTCGTGACGGCGGAGGGTACCGGGACGAGCAAGAAGCACGCGGAGATGGCGGCCGCGCTCTCCGCATGGACCGAGCTCGACGCCCGGTCCTCTCGGTGATCGTCGGACCCGATGCCCGAACTCCCTGAAGTCGAAGTGGTCCGCTCCGGCCTCGAGGCCGCCGTGACAGGGGCCGCCGTGACCGGCGTCGACGTCCTCGACCGCCGTTCGCTCCGACGGCATCTCGGCACGGTCTTCGAGGAGGACCTCGCCGGGCGCACGATCACCGCGGCCGTGCGTCGCGGCAAATTCCTGTGGTTCCCCCTCGACGACGGCCGTGCCCTCACCGCTCACCTCGGGATGAGCGGGCAGATGCTGCTGCGCCGCCCGGGCGAGACGGATCGCTTCACACGCGTCGCCCTGTCGCTCGAGAACCCCGACCACGGCGAGCTGGTCGTGAACTTCGCGGATCAACGCATCTTCGGGGGGCTCGCGATCGATCCCCTCGTGATCACCGCGGACGCACGGCCCGCCGGGCACGCGGGCGAGGGCACGGCCGAGCCGCTCATCCCCGAGCGGGTCGCCCACATCGCCCGCGACGCTCTCGACCCGTTCCTCGATCACGAGCGCGTGGCTGCGCGTATCAGGGCGAGCCGAAGCGGAGTGAAGCGGCTGCTCCTCGATCAGACCGTGATCAGCGGGATCGGCAACATCTACGCCGACGAGGCCCTGTGGGCCGCGATGACGGCACCGGAACAACCCGGCGCATCGCTCGACGACGACGACGTGGAGCGGATCCTCGAGGAGGTTCGCTCGGTGCTCCGGAAGGCGCTCGTCGAGGGTGGGACGAGTTTCGACGCGCAATACGTCAACGTCAATGGACAGGCCGGCTACTTCGCCCACAGCCTGAACGCCTACGGGCGTCAGGGCAAGCCCTGTGCGCGCTGCGGTACGAGCATCGTCCGCGTCGCCTTCGCGAACCGCTCGAGCCACTACTGCCCGGTCTGCCAGGTCCTCACGGGGTGAGGGCGGTGGCGCGGAGATCCTTCCGCCACCCACCCTCGGCGCCGACGGGGCGGAAACCGAGGGCTTCGTTGACGTCGAGCATCGGCCGATTCTCTTCGGCGTTGAAGGTGGTCACGACGCGCGATGCGGGTGAGACGTCACGCAGGGCGATGAGGTTCGCCGCCTTCACGAGCATGCCGAGGCGACGTCCGCGGTGTTCTCGAACGACGAGCGTCGACTCCTGGACGACGGGTCGGCGGCGATCGGCGGGGACGAGCAGCTCCGTGAACGCGACGAGTCGCCCGCTGGCGTCGTGCCGAGCGACGGTCGTCAGGCCGAGGCGGCCACCGTCCTGACGGTCCCTCTCCATCCGCCGGACTCGAGCGGCATCCCAGATCTCCTCGTCGAGATCCATTCCGGCGACCGGAGCATCTGTCGACATCCGCTGCTGGAGGTCGACCATGTCGTTCAGCCAGGACTCGGGGACGGGCCCCGCCGCGGTGTGCAGGGAGTAACCCTCGGCCCGACGAGAGGCGTCGTCCCTCGCTGAGACGAGCAGAGGCGCGGTCTCGCCGACGTCGAGTCGGGACATCCGCTCGATCTGCTCGAGCCGGTATCCCCGTGCCGTCGCGAAGCGGACCTCCGGCGCGTTCGCGGCAACAGCGCCGAAACCCGTCGGCGGCCGGAGCTCCGGCCCGCCGCGGAACGGTCCGTGGGCGACGAACGCCTTCAGAACGGTCCGGTCGGCCTCGGCCGCCCATCTTTCGAGTCGCTCGAGAAGGGCTGTGCCGATGCCGGCGTCGCGATAGTCGGGCAAGACCTCCACGGAGACGAAGGCGGTGGGGGAGCCGGTCTCGACGGGAAGCTCGATGACTCCTCGGCCGACGATCCTCCCGTCCGTTCGAGCGAGGAGGAGTCGCTTGGGCTCGTCGACCGTGTTCCGCCATGCCGGGAGCAGCTCTTCGGCCGTCGGCGAGAACTCGTCGGAGCCGATGGCCTCGGCCTCTATCGCGTTGCGCACCTCGACCATCTCGCGGAAGTCCTCGGCACCCGGTCCCTCGAGAGACGCCGGGATGATCGCCTCGTCCAGTTCGACCCTCTCGGCCATGACGTTCCTCCATCCGCGGCCCGCGCGGGCAGCCGATCAGGATACATCCAGCACCGATCGCCGACCAGTGTCCTCGACCGGCGATCGACGGCGCCGCTCCGTCGCTCGCAGCGTGGGAGCGGGGCGCCGCGCCGGGGGTCGGCTACCGTAGACCCGAATCGATCGCGACGGATCGGCCGAAGGGACAGCGCGCGTGTACTTGAAGAGCCTCACGCTCAAGGGTTTCAAGTCGTTCGCGTCCCCTACGACGTTCGCCTTCGAGCAGGGCGTGACGTGCGTCGTCGGGCCGAACGGCTCGGGCAAATCCAACGTGGTCGACGCTCTCGCCTGGGTCATGGGGGAGCAGGGCGCGAAGACCCTCCGCGGCGGCAAGATGGAGGACGTCATCTTCGCGGGTACCTCGACGAGGGGACCGCTTGGTCGCGCCGAGGTCACGCTCACGATCGACAACTCAGACGGCGCGCTGCCCATCGAGTACACCGAGGTCACGATCAGCCGAACGCTGTTCCGCAACGGCGGCAGTGAATACGCGATCAACGGCGAGAGCTGCCGCCTCCTCGACGTGCAGGAACTGCTCTCCGACTCGGGCCTCGGCCGGGAGATGCACGTCATCGTCGGGCAGGGGCAGCTGGACGCCGTGCTCCGCGCGAGCCCCGAGGAGCGTCGCGGATTCATCGAGGAGGCCGCCGGCATCCTCAAGCACCGTCGCCGCAAGGAGAAGACGGTCCGCAAGCTCGAGGCCATGCAGACGAATCTCACGAGGTTGAGCGATCTCGCTAGCGAGATCCGTCGTCAGCTCAAGCCGCTCGGCCGCCAGGCCGAGGTCGCACGGGAGGCCCAGACGATCGCCGCCGTCGTCCGCGACGCCCGTGCCCGCCTGCTCGCCGACGAGGTCGTGGGCCTCCGCCGGCAACTCGAGGACTTCTCCCGCAACGAGTCGGAGCGGCACACCGAGCGGATCGTCCTGCAGGAGCAGCTGGAGCAGAAGACTCTCCGCATCGCGCGCATCGAGCAGGAGCAGCAGAGTGATGCCGTGGACGGTGCGCGCCGCACGAGCTTCGCGCTCGAGTCCATCCAGGAGCGCACCCGAGGGCTCTACACGCTCGCGACCCAGAAACTCGCGCTCCTCGGGGCCGAGGCCGAACCGACGGAGCTCACCGAGGGCGTGACGCCAGAGGCCGTTGCGCGGGCCGCCGCCCTCGTCGTCGAACTGCAGGGCGGACTCGCCGGCGCGGAGGCGGCGTGGACCGCGGCGCGCACGGCGACGTCGTCCGCTCGAGCGCGCCTCGACGCGATCGACGAGGAGATCGCCGCGCAGAGTGCGCTCGTGTCCCGGCACGATCTCGAGATCACGAAGCTCGTCGGTCAGGCCGACACCGCCGCCAGTCGACTCGCCGCCGTGCGCGGTGAACGACTGCGCCAGCAGAACGCCATCGATCAGGCCGAGGTGCGACGAGACGAAGCGGCGAGCACGCTCGCGCGGATCGATGAAGAGTCGCCGCTCCGCGACCTGGGGGACAGCGGTCTCGACGAGGCGTACGAACTCGCTCAGGGGGAGGTGTTCGAGGCCGAAGCCGAGATCGATCGTCTGCGCGAACAGTTGCACGGCCACGAACGCGAGCGGGATGCTCTCACCGCCCAGGTGCGTGCCCTCGGTCGGGCGCTCGAGGTGAAGGACGGCGCGTCCGACCTCATCAGGGCGTCGCTGCCGGGCATCCGGGGGATCGTCGGCGACTCCGTCCAGGTGTCGTCCGGATTCGAGACGGCGATCGCCGCCGCCCTCGGATCGACGGCGGAGGCCGTCCTCGCCGAGGACATTGACGCGGCCGTCGCGGCCGTGACGCGTGCGACGGATGACGACCTCGGCCGCGTCGAGGTCGTCATCGGCGACGCGCATGCGCCATCCGCCGCGTGGCCGGAGGTCGACGGTGTGACCCCGGCCTCGTCCGTCGTGACGGCTCCCGACGGGGTGATGGGTCTGCTCGCGTATGTGGGCGTCGCCGACGGCATCGCCGCAGCGCGTGCGGCGATGCCGACGCTGCGTGCGGCCATGGACGGCGTGCCGGTCACGATCGTGACGCGAGCGGGGGAGGTGCTCACGGAGCACCTTTTGCGAGGCGGCTCCGGCGGAGAACAGGGCCGTATCGAGCTCGTCGCGGAACGCGACGCCGCTGCCGAGCGTCTCACCGTGGTGGAGCGCACCATCGACGAGGAACGGTTCGAGCTCGCGGAGCAGCGGGCCGCCGTGTCGGCCGCGAAGGAGCGCTCCCAGCTCGCCCTCGGCGCGCTGCGCGAATACGACGCGCAGCTCGCTGCCGAGACCGAGAAGGTCAACAGGGCTCGTGTGCAGGCCGAGGCATCCGCCGCCGAGTTCGATCGTCTCGTCGTCGCCTTCGATCTGTCCGCCGAGCAGCTCTCCGCGGCCGAGTCCGCGGCCGACCGCGCGAAGGCGGAACTCGAGACGGCGCGTTCTCGTCCCCGGCCGATCCTCGACGTGTCCGCCCGCGACGCACTGTCTGCGGAATTCGAGCAGGCTCGGGAGCGTGAGGTGGAGGCGCGACTCGAGGTCGAGACGGCGCGCGAGCGCATCCGGGCCGAGCAGGAGCGCGTCCAGGCGCTCGAACGGCGTCGCGCCGCGGAACGTCAGGCGGCGGAGCAGGCCGCGCGCCGGGCGGTCGTCCGTCGGCGCCAGATGGACACGGCCCGGCGGGTGGTCGATGCCCTCCCCGCCGTCCTGTCGTCGCTCGATCGTTCCGTCGCCGAAGCCCGGCTCGTCCTGTCGCGCGCGGAGGCCGACCGCTCGAGCCAGAACGAGGAGCTCGGTCGGCTGCGACGGGAGGAGCAGGCCCTTCGTGAGCGGCTCCAGGCCATCACGGAGAGCGTCCACGGCCTCGAGCTGCAGATCTACGAGAAGAAGCTCCACCTCTCAGGGCTCCTCGAGCGCGCTGGGTCGGAACTGGGCCTCGTCGAAGACGTCCTCGTCGCGGAGTACGGACCGGACGTCGAGATCCCGGTCGCCGACGCCGAGCCGGACGAGAACGGGAATCGACCGAGCGTGCCGTTCGAGCGCCAGCAGCAGCAACGCCGATTCGAACAGGCCGAGCGGAAGCTCGCGCAACTCGGCCGGGTCAATCCGCTCGCGCTCGAGGAGTTCGCGGCTCTCGAGCAGCGTCACACCTTCCTCACCGAGCAGCTCACCGATCTCACCAAGACCCGAGCGGATCTCGTGACGATCATCGAGGAGCTCGACGAGAAGATGCAGGTCATCTTCGAGGCGGCGTTCGAGGACACCCGTACGGCATTCGGCGAGGTCTTCCCCGTCCTGTTCCCGGGCGGTACGGGCAGCATCCGGCTCACCGACCCCGAGAACCTGCTCACGACGGGCATCGAGGTGAGCGTGAAGCCCGCCGGCAAGAAGATCGAGCGGCTGTCGCTGCTCTCCGGCGGAGAACGGTCGCTCGCCGCCGTCGCGCTTCTGATCGCCATCTTCAAGGCTCGCCCGAGCCCGTTCTACATCATGGACGAGGTGGAGGCGGCCCTCGACGACGCGAACCTCGGCCGACTCCTCGCGATCTTCGAGGATCTCCGGGAGACGAGCCAGCTCATCGTGATCACCCACCAGAAGCGCACCATGGAGATCGCCGACGCCCTCTACGGCGTCTCCATGCGCCAGGACGGCGTGTCCGCCGTCGTCGGTCAGCGGGTCGTGGAGGAGCGCGCCTCCTGACGCCGTCGTCCACCGTCGACGATTCGCGAGCCCGGCCCCCGGTAGGCTGGGAGGATGGCAGAACGCACTCCGTGGTCCCTCAGCGGGGCCCTGCGCGGCATGTTCCAACGTCCGACGATCACCGAGGACACGTGGGACGATCTCGAGAACGCCCTCATCGGCGCCGACTTCGGTCCCGATGTCACGGAGGCGGTCATCGCTGAGCTGCGCGCCAACGTCGAGCGGTTCCGTACGACCGATCCCCGCGACCTCCAGCGCATGCTGCGGGAGACCATCGAGGAGCGGCTGTCGAAGTACGACACGACGTTGCGGCTGACGGACCGGCCTGCCGTGGTCCTCGTCGTCGGTGTGAACGGCGTGGGCAAGACCACGACGATCGGCAAGTTCGCGCGCTTCCTGGGAACGTACGGACGCACGGTGGTCGTCGGTGCGGCCGACACCTTCCGCGCGGCTGCCGTCGACCAGCTCGCCACCTGGGCCGAGCGGGGCGGCGCGCAGATCGTGCGCCCGCAGCAGCAGGGTCAGGACCCCGCGTCGGTCGCTTACCAGACGGTGGAGTTCGCCCAGCGCACCGGTACCGAGATCGTTCTCATCGACACCGCCGGCCGGCTCCACACGAAGGGTGGGCTCATGGACGAGCTCACGAAGATCCGCCGCGTCGTGGAGAAGCAGGCTCCGGTGGCCGAGGTGCTCCTCGTCCTCGACGCGACCACCGGCCAGAACGGCCTCATGCAGGCGCAGGCGTTCATCGAGCACGCGGGTGTGACGGGCCTCGTCATCACGAAGCTCGACGGTTCCGCCAAGGGCGGATTCGTCCTCGCCGTGCAGGAGCAGACTGGCATCCCGATCAAGCTCGTGGGGCAGGGTGAGGGCATCGGGGACCTCACGGGATTCACGCCCCACGTGTTCGCACAGAAACTGGTGGGCTGACATGGCAGTGGAACACGACTTCTTCGGCGTCGTCGAGGCATCGAGCGACGGGAGCGCCTACTGGTCGGAGAACGTCGAGCTCGGCGACCTCTCCGTCGACGTCTCGCTCGTCGCCGAGGATGCCGGCGATCTGCGTGAGGAGGACCTCGACCTCGTCCAGGCCATGATCCTCTCGCTGGACGGGATCGATCGCGAGACCCGGGAATCGATGGTCGCCGAGCTGGGTGACCGCTCGTCCGTGACGGTGACGTACGTCGACGCCCTCATCGAGGAACTCGGGGACGCGATCCACGACGTGCTCACCGACTCGTCCGGCGATCTCCCGATGGACGTCCTCCGTTCGCTCATCGTGTCGAGGATCGAGTTCCGTCCACTGTCCCGCGGTACGGACGACGTCTTCGCGGTGCTCGAATACACCCTGGGTGAGGACCTCAGCGAAGAGTTCCTCGTCGCCTCGATCAACCGCACCGGCGAGATGGTCGACACGGAGATCCAGGACTGATCCCAGCTGTCGTTCGCCTCGGCCGTCAGGCCGGGGTGCCGGCCGACACGGTGGCCTCCTGTCGGAAACCGCCGGCGTCGGCGAGATGTCTGAGGGCCTCAGGCACCTCGCGACCGTGAGCGAGCATCGTCCGCGCCCACAGGCGGCCGGCGCGATACGAGGAGCGCACGAGCGGTCCGGCGAGCACCCCGGCGAAGCCGATCTGCTCGGCCTCTTCGCGGATCTCGACGAACTCCTGCGGGGTCACCCAGCGGGCGACCGGTAGATGGCGCGGAGTCGGGCGCAGGTACTGGGTGACCGTGATGATGTCGCACCCCGCCTCGTGCAGGTCGCGCAACGCCTCGGACACCTCGGCCCGCTCCTCGCCCATCCCGAGGATGAGGTTCGATTTCGTCACGAGACCGGCGTCCCTCGCTCGGGTGATGACGCCGAGCGAGCGCTCGTAGCGGAACGCCGGCCGGATGCGTGAGAAGAGACGCGGAACGGTCTCGACGTTGTGTGCGAAGACCTCGGGCATGGATTCGAAGACCACGTCGAGCAGGGCGGGATCTCCCGAGAAGTCTGTCGCGAGGATCTCGACGCCCGTTCCCGGGTTCATCGCGTGGATCCGTCGCACCGTCTCGGCGTGCAACCATGCGCCCTCGTCCGGAAGATCGTCGCGCGCGACGCCCGTGACCGTCGCGTACCGCAGTCCCATACGCCGCACCGAGACGGCCACACGCGTCGGCTCGCCCGTGTCGTAGGCGGCCGGTTTCCCGGTGTCGATCTGGCAGAAGTCGCAGCGACGAGTGCATTGGGACCCGCCGATGAGGAAGGTCGCCTCGCGGTCCTCCCAGCACTCGTAGATGTTCGGGCAGCCGGCTTCCTGACAGACCGTGTTGAGACTCTGGCTCGACACCAGTTCACGGAGTTGCCGGTACTCCGGCCCCATCCGTGCTCGTGTCTTGATCCACTCGGGCTTCCGCTCGATCGGTGTCTCGGCGTTCCGCGCCTCGATACGGAGGAGTCGGCGGCCGTCGGGCGCCGCGGTCATGCGGGCACCTGCTCGGAAGCGAAGGCGGCGGTGACCATGTCCGCCACATCTGCGGGCACCATGCGCCGTCCTGCCACGATCGACAGCGTGGACACACCGGCGTCGGAGATCCCGCACGGCACGATCGTGTCGTAGGCCGCTAGTGAGTTGGAGCAGTTGAGGGCGAACCCGTGGAGGGTGGTGCCGGAGACGACGCGCACGCCCACAGCACCGATCTTGACGGCGCCTGTGGGGGAGTCGACCCAGACGCCGGACCTGCCGGTGATCCGGATGCCGACGACGCCGACCTGCGCGGCGACGTCGATCATGACCTGTTCGAGGCGACGGACGTGACCGACGACGTCTCGGTACTCCGCCAGTCTGACGATGGGGTAGCCGACGAGCTGTCCGGGACCGTGCCACGTGATGCGGCCGCCTCTGTCGACGTCGATGACGGGGCTCCCGTCGCGGGGCAGGTCGCCTGGTTCCGTGCGGCTCCCGGCGGTGTAGACCGAGTCGTGTTCGCAGAGGATGACAGTCTCTGGCCGGACCCCGGCGACCACCTCTGCATGGATCTCGCGTTGCAGCCGGAGTCCGTCGGCGTATGGGAGCGTGTGCGGAGCGAAACCCGCGAGAAGCACATCGGTCATGGGCCAAGTCTGCAATTAATGTATCCAGTACACAAATACGACACGCGACGATGAGGAGGCGCGCTCATCGACCGGTAAACTGGAGGTCTCATGGCTACCTTTGGAAATCTCTCCGACCGCCTCGCGGACACCTTCAAGAACCTGCGCAAGAAGGGCACCCTGTCGGCGTCGGACGTCGACGGCACCGTTCGTGAGATCCGCCGGGCGCTGCTGGAGGCCGACGTCGCATTCGATGTCGTCAAGGACTTCACCTCGCGCATCCGGGAACGGGCTCTCGGCGACGAGGTCAACAAGGCGCTCAACCCGGCTCAGCAGGTCGTCCAGATCGTCAACGAGGAGCTGGTCGCGATCCTCGGCGGGCAACAGCGCCGCCTCGAGTTCGCGAAGAACCCGCCGACGGTCATCATGCTCGCGGGTCTCCAGGGCGCCGGTAAGACGACGCTCGCGGGCAAGCTCGCGAAGTGGCTCGCGAAGGACGGGCACACGCCGCTCCTCGTCGCGGCCGACCTCCAGCGTCCGAACGCTGTCACGCAGCTGTCCGTCGTCGCTGAGCAGGCCGGTGTCGCCGTCTTCGCACCCGAGCCGGGCAACGGCGTCGGAAACCCGGTGAAGGTCGCCAAGGACGGCGTCGCCTACGCCCGTTCGCGCCAGTACGACACGGTCATCGTGGACACGGCCGGTCGACTCGGCGTCGACGCGGAGCTCATGAAGCAGGCCGCCAACATCCGCAAGGCGGTGGACCCTGACGAGGTCCTCTTCGTGATCGACGCGATGATCGGCCAGGACGCGGTCAACACCGCCAAGGCGTTCCAGGACGGCGTGGACTTCACGGGTGTCGTCCTCTCCAAGCTCGACGGCGATGCCCGCGGTGGAGCGGCTCTGTCCGTCGCCTCCGTGACGGGCCGCCCCATCATCTTCGCCTCCACGGGTGAGGGCCTCGACGACTTCGAGCCGTTCCACCCGGACCGGATGGCGTCCCGCATCCTCGACCTCGGTGACATCCTCACCCTCATCGAGCAGGCCCAGGAGGCCTTCGACGAGGAGGAGGCCCGCAAGGTCGCGGAGAAGTTCGCGACGGACACGTTCACGCTCGAGGACTTCCTCAAGCAGATGCAGCAGTTGCGCAACATGGGCTCGATCAAGAAGATGATCGGCATGCTCCCGGGCGCCGGAGCGATGCGAGAGCAGCTCGACTCGTTCGACGAGCGCGAGATCGTGCGGACCGAGGCCATCATCCAGTCGATGACTCCGGCGGAGAGACGCAATGCGAAGCTCCTGAACGGCTCCCGCCGCCTGCGTATCGCCCGCGGCGCCGGCACGAGCGTGACCGAGGTCAATCAGCTCGTCCAGCGGTTCGAGCAAGCGGCGAAGATGATGAAGACCGTCGCCCGCGGGGGAGTGCCCCAGATGCCCGGCATGGGGCCGATCCCTGGCGCTCACGGCGGAGCATCGCGGAAGCAGTCGGCCAAGGCGAAGAAGAAGTCCGGTGGCTCGCGGTCGGGCAACCCCGCCAAGCGGGCGGCAGAGAACTCCGGTGCTCTCGCTGCCGCGCCGCAGCCGGGCTCCGGTTCGGGCTTCGGGCTCGGATCCGGTGGCGCGGCTCCGGCCGGTGCCCCGTCGGAGGATGAGCTCGCCGCATTGCAGAAGTTCCTCGGTCGCGGCTGAGCCTCGGCGCCGCTCCGTCGCCTGCCGGTGAGTGTCAGGCCGGGGAGAGTGTCAGGCAGGGGTGAATGTCAGGCCGGAGCGATTCCGTGTCGCAGCTCGTGAGCGAGGGAACGGACCACGGCCGTCAGATCGCCGCCGTTCGCCGCGGCCACCCGCTGCTGACGCTGCGAGCTCGCGCCGGCGTCGAGGATGTCGCCGATCGAGGCGAGCTCGGCCGAGCACCCTAGCCGCTCGGCCGTCGGAGCGAGCGTCTGCACGAGTGAGCGCAGGTCGTCGGAGACGAGAGACTCCCGTCCGTCCGAGCCGACGATGAGCTCGGCGTCGAGGCCGTACCGCGCGGCGCGCCACTTGTTCTCGCGGACGTACCATGGCGCGAGGGTCGTGGGTGACTCTCCGCGGTCGAGAGCGGACGAGAGGTCCTCCGTGAGGCAGTGGATGAGGGCGGCGACGGCCCCGA
The DNA here is from genome assembly GCF_003014675.1 of Labedella gwakjiensis. Lineage (NCBI taxonomy): Bacteria > Bacillati > Actinomycetota > Actinomycetes > Micrococcales > Microbacteriaceae > Labedella > Labedella gwakjiensis. The sequence goes on along the minus strand of NZ_PYAU01000001.1, from coordinate 3,615,730 downwards.
ACTCGGTGAGGGTCGAGGTGCTGTCGCACGCCCGGAACTCGAGGGTGCCCCAGCGGGGAGCCGGCCGGATGTCCCAGCGGACCTCGGTGACGTCCTCGACGATCCCGGTCTTCGACATGTCGTCGACATAGCGCTCGAAGTCGCCCCACTCGCGGAGCTGATACGGCAGGCCGGCCGTCGGAAGCTGCTGGAACATGAGCGCACGATTGGACGGGTACCCGGTGTCGACCCCGGCCCAGAACGGGCTGGACGACGACAGGGCCTGGACGTGGGGCGACCACGTCAGCAGGGCGTCGAGGAGCGGCATCACCTTGTCACGGTCCTCGATGCCGATGTGGGTGTGGACACCCCAGATCATCATGTTGCGTCCCCACCACTGGGTGCGGTCGATGAGCTTGTGGTACCGGGGCTTGTCCGTGACCGGCTGGTCGAACCACTGCCCGAACGGGTGAGAACCGCTCGCGATGAGCTCCACACCGAGGGGATCGATGATCTCCCTCACCTCGGCGATCTGCCCCTCGAGGTCCCGGACGGCCGAAGGGACGTCGTGGTGCACTCCGCTCACGAGTTCGACGGTATTGAGGAGGAGCTCACCCGTGATGTGCGGGTGGTCCGATCCGTCTGGTTGCTTGAGTCCTTCGAGGACCTCGTCGGCGATGGAGCGGAGCTCTCCCGTCTCGGCGTCGACCAGCGCGAGCTCCCACTCGAGACCGATCGTCGAGCGTTCCGACGAAGCGAACTCGATCTGCACGTTGTGCCCCTTCCGGTGGGCTGGCTGGCGTCGTCGCCATCCTTCCATGCGTCGACCGGCTTTCGCGGACGGCGCGGACGGCTGTTGCCTCCCGTGTCGGCGACGACCCCGGGATTAGGACGAGCGCTCGCGTCGTGACAGAATACAGAGTTGGATGCGCCGTGCCCGACCCTCTATCCGGTCCGGCTGCGTCCCCTCGAGCTCATGCCGAGTGTGCCCCCACGCTCACGGCGGCAGTTCATACGACATCTCATACACATCAGGAGCATCGTTTGTCCGTCAAGATCCGTCTCAAGCGCCTCGGTAAGATCCGCGCGCCCTACTACCGCATCGTCGTCGCCGACTCGCGCACCAAGCGCGACGGCCGCGTGATCGAAGAGATCGGCAAGTACCACCCCACCGAGGAGCCCTCGTTCATCGAGGTCGACTCCGAGCGCGCGCAGTACTGGCTCTCCGTCGGCGCTCAGCCGACCGAGCAGGTCGCCGCGATCCTCAAGCTCACGGGCGACTGGGGTCGCTTCAAGGGCGACAAGGACGCCGTCTCGACCGTCAAGGTCAAGGAGGCGAAGGTCGCCTTCGTCGCCGACGAGAAGAAGAAGCCGGTCCTCAAGCCCAAGTCGGAGCCGAAGGCCGCTCCCGCTCCGGAGGCCGCCGAGACCGAGGCGCCCGCAGAGGCCGCCGACGCAGACAAGGCCTGACGTTGCTCGGACCCGCGCTCGAACACCTCGTCAAGGGGATCGTCGACAATCCCGACGACGTCCGCGTGGTCGAACAGAACACCGCACGCGGTGAGGTCCTCGAGGTTCACGTGAACCCCGAGGACCTCGGCCGCGTGATCGGTCGTTCGGGCCGCACCGCGAAGGCGCTCCGCACGCTCATCACGGCTCTCGCCGACGGACGGCGCGTGCGCGTCGACGTCGTCGACACCGACGCCTGACGTGGCGGACGTGGATCGCAAGACCGAACTGCGCGTCGGTCGGCTCACCAAAGCGCATGGCCTGAAGGGCGCTCTCAAGGTCGAGCTCTACACGGACGACCCGTCGACGCGCTTCACTCCCGGAGCCACTTTCTCGCTTCAGGTCCCCGCGGACTCCCCGTGGTCGGGAAAGTCGATCGAACTGGCCGAGCTCCGCTGGTACAACCAGCAGCCCGTGGCTTTCTTCGTCGGAATCGACGACCGCACGGCCGCCGAGACTCTCGTCAAGGCGATCCTCTGGGTCTCGCTCGATCCCGACGCGCTCCCCGAGGAGGAGAACGCGTGGTACGACCACCAGCTCGTCGGCCTCCGTGTCCTTCACGGCGATGACGAGGTCGGTCGAGTAGCCCGCGTCGACCACTTCCCGGCGCAGGACCTCCTCGTCGTCACCACGCCGGCCGGCGAGGTCCTCGTTCCCTTCGTCTCGGCCATCGTGCCCTCCGTCGATGTCGTGGCCGGCACGGTCATCGTGACGCCTCCTCCGGGTCTCTTCGAGATGAACGCCGACGCCGATACAACGGAAGCCGACGCAGCCGACAGCGACGCAGCCGACAGCGACGCCCCGGAGGCCGTCTCCGACGAGAGCCAGGGCGAGCCCGACGGCGACGCGTCGCCGGAGCACAAGCCCGAAGGCTGAGGAGGAGCGCCATGCGTTTCGACGTGGTGACGATCTTCCCCGAGTTCTTCGACACCCTGGACATCTCGTTGCTCGGCCGCGCCCGTCGGGGCGGCACCGTGTCGTGGACGATCCACGATCTCCGCGATCACACCCATGACCGCCACCGGACCGTCGACGACACCCCGTACGGCGGCGGTGCGGGTATGGTCATGCGGCCGGAGCCGTGGGGCGAGGCACTCGACGGGATCCTCGACGGCGCCGACGATCCTCTCGTGATCTTCCCGTCGCCGGCCGGGGAGGTCTTCTCCCAGGCCATGGCGAGGGAGCTGAGCGCAGAATCGCACCTCGTGTTCGGCTGCGGCCGCTACGAGGGAATAGATCAGCGAGTGTTCGATCACACGGCGGCGCGCGCTCGGACGCGGCTGGTGAGCATCGGAGACTACGTGCTCAACGGCGGAGAGGTCGCCGTCGTGGCGATGCTCGAGGCGATCATCCGTCTCGTCCCCGGCGTCGTCGGAAACCCGGAGAGCCTCGTCGAGGAGTCTCACGAAGCCGGTCTCCTCGAGTACCCGTCCTACACCAAGCCGAAGGAGTGGCGAGGCCTTTCCGTGCCCGATGTCCTCCTGAGCGGCAACCATGGGGCGATCGCCGATTGGCGGCACGCGGCGAGTGAGGAGCGCACGCGACGCGTCAGGCCCGACCTGCTCCCGCCCTCCTGATCCCGCCGGTGGGCGAGAAGGACGTCAGCCCCGCGCCGTGAGGACGATCGGGCCGTCGTCGGTGATCGCGATCGTGTGCTCCATGTGAGCGCCTCGCGAGCCGTCGGCGCTTCGCAGGGTCCACCCGTCCTTGTCCGTGTAGATCTCGTCCGTCGACTGCAGGAACCACGGTTCCACGGCGACGACGAGGCCGGGTCGCAGCGGGTAGCCGCGGCCGGCGCGCCCGTTGTTCGGGATGTGCGGGTCGCCGTGCATGGTGCGACCGACGCCGTGTCCACCGAAGTCGGTGTTGATCGAGTAGCCGGCGGAGGTCGCGACGGCCGCGATCGCGGCGGAGATGTCGCCGACCTTCGAGCCTGATTGCGCTGCGGCGATCCCGGCGTCGAGAGCGGCCGTCGTCACCTCGATGAGGCGGGCGTCCTCTGGCCGTGCGCGGCCGACGACGACACTCACGGCGGAGTCTGCGACCCAGCCGTCGACGGACGCGGCGAAGTCGAGGCTCACGAGATCGCCGTCGCGGAGCCTGTAGTCGAAGGGGAGGCCGTGAAGCACGGCATCGTTCACCGAGGTGCAGAGGACCTTGCCGAAAGGCATGGCGCCGAACGACGGGTGGTAGTCGATGTAGCACGAGGTCGCGCCACGCTGTGTGATCATCTCGTGGGCGAGCGCGTCGAGCTCGAGGAGGTTCACTCCGACGGCCGCCTCGGCTGCGAGCCGCGTGAGGACGTCGGCGACGAAGCGTCCGGCCGGTCGCATCTCCTCGATCTCGGCGGGCGTGCGCAATTCGATCATCAGTTACCTCCTCGTCCATTCTGACAGGCCGCGGGAGGGGGCCCCGACACAGCCGACGCCCCGCCAACTCCCAGCGGCCGATCCTAGAATCGGCTCATGCTGTTGCGACGCACGTTCTTCTACTGGCAGTTCATCGCCGCCCTCGTGCTCCCGCTCTGGCTCTTCGTCGGCTGGGGCGTGTCGAGCGGAAGCGGATGGTCCTTCGTCGGCCTGCTCCTCCTCGCACCCCTCCTGTTCGTGTTCCTCACGATCGTGGGCGTCATCGTCTACATGCGGGCGGGAGTGCGGCGCACCAACGCGGTCTCCTGGTTGGATGTCGGCCTTCTCGGAGCGCTCCACGTGGCGATCATCGCTTTCGGACTCTTCACCGAGGCCACCTCGGCGATCGCCGTGGTCGGCGTGATCCTCGGACTCGCCGCGTTCTGGGGTGCGGTCTGGCAGCTCGTCGAGGAGACGCGGTCACGAGCCCGTGCCGCTCTCCGCGAGTTCGAGCAGATGACCTCGAGCCCCCCGAGCGCACCGCGAGCCCATTCCGTGGACGGCCGGGTCATCGTCGTGGAGGAGACCCACAGGGGCACTGTCGCCTGACGCTTTGCGGATCGCGACGTCCGCATGGCACAATAGATGATTGTGCCGCTCTCGGCTCCTGCCTCTGGGGGTCTCCGTGAATCGAGCGGGCGCACCTCATCGTTGAAACCCCGAACGCGCGATCGACCAGAGGCGGTCGCAGAGAGTGAATCATCATGCACATCCTCGACTCCGTCGATGCAGCATCCCTGAAGTCGGACATCCCCGCCTTCCGCGCCGGCGACACCGTCAAGGTGCACGTGAACATCATCGAGGGCAGCCGCTCGCGTATCCAGGTCTTCCAGGGTGTCGTCATCGGCCGCTCGGGCGAGGGCGTCCGTGAGACGTTCACGGTCCGCAAGGTGAGCTTCCAGGTCGGCGTCGAGCGCACGTTCCCCGTGCACTCCCCGAACATCGACCACATCGAGGTCGTGACTCGTGGAGACGTCCGCCGCGCGAAGCTGTACTACCTGCGCGACCTGCGCGGCAAGAAGGCCAAGATCAAGGAGAAGCGCGACGCGTAAGCAACGCGCCGGACGCCTTGCGCGTCATCTTCACGGAGCTCCCCACGGTTACACTGGTGGGGAGCTCCGGGCGGTTAAATGACAGACAACACTCTCTCGGTGGACGATGCGTCCACCTCGTCCCGGCGTACCCGTCGGCGTTCGGGAGAGGGTCCTCGCAAACGCGGCGCCCTCTATTTCCTCCGCGATCTACTGGTCATCTTCGTGGTGGCGCTCCTCGTCTCCTTCCTGGTGAAGACCTTCCTGATCCGCTCCTTCTACATCCCGTCCGGGTCGATGCAGAACACACTCCAGATCGACGATCGCATCATCGTGAATCAGCTCGTTCCGGAGGTCGTACCGCTTTCGCGCGGCGACGTCATCGTGTTCCGCGATCCAGGTGGCTGGCTCGACAGTGCTCCCGAGCCCGAGCGCTCTCCCGTCGTCGAGGCGATCGATTGGACGCTCGGCCTGGTCGGACTGACATCCCCCGACAATGACGAGCACCTCATCAAGCGGCTCATCGGCCTGCCGGGCGACCACGTGGTGTGTTGCAACACCCTGGGACAGATGAGCGTGAACGGCGTCCCGCTCGATGAGCCCTACGTGCTCCTCCCGGATGCGTCGTCACCCGTCTCGAAAGACGCCTTCGACGTCGTCGTCCCGGAGGATTCCCTCTGGGTGATGGGGGACAACAGATGGAACTCGAAGGACTCTCGCTACAACACCAGCACCCCGGGCGGAGGCTTCGTACCGATCGACGACGTCGTCGGTCGTGCGTTCGTGGTGAGCTGGCCCATGTCGCACTGGGCATGGCTCGATGACTACCCGTCGGTCTTCGACGCTGTACCGGATCCCGCCGATGAGTGAGGCTGGTCGACGGGACGTCGTTTATCGCTCGAAGGTGGACGGTCGGACGGACAGCGCGCGCTGATGGTCGTCGTCCTTCCGCATCTCGAGGTCGAACGGGAGATGTTCGGCGCCGGCGCCCCCCTCGTCATCGGCATCGATGAGGTGGGGCGAGGTGCGATCGCCGGTCCGGTCGCAGTGGGTGTCGCCGCCGTCGCCCCGTCGTGTGCGCCTCTTCCGGATGGTGTCCGTGATTCGAAGCTCCTGAGCGAGAAGCGACGTGAGCTCCTCGAACCCGTCGTGATCGAGTGGGCCGTCGCGACAGCCGTCGGGTTCGCCGAGGCCGATGAGATCGACGAATTCGGCATCATGCGGTGCCTGGGCCTCGCGGGGAAGCGGGCCCTCGCGTCTCTCCACGCCCAGGGGGTCGACGTGCTCGCGAGCACGCTGCTGCTCGACGGCAACCACGACTACGTGAGCGCCTCACTCTCGACGCCTCTGCGCATCGTCACCCGAGTCAAGGCCGACCGCGACTGCGGGTCCGTCGCCGCGGCGTCGGTCGTAGCGAAAGTCGCCCGCGATCGCGTGATGATCTCCCGTCACGCCGAGCATCCCGACTACGGATGGGCCGGCAACAAGGGCTACGGCAGTTCGGCGCACCTCGAGGCGATCGGGGCGGTCGGCGCGACGGTCCATCACCGACGCACCTGGCTTCACGCGACCGCCTAGGATGGGTTCGATGGACGAGGAAGAGATCGAAGACTACGACCGCGAAGTCGAGCTCGCGCTGTACCGCGAGTACCGCGACATCGTCGGCCAGTTCGCCTACGTCATCGAGACGGAGCGTCGCTTCTACCTCGCCAATGAGGTCGAGTTCGTACGTCGTGACACCGAACACGACTTCTACTTCGAGATCACCATGAAAGACGTCTGGGTCTGGGACGTCTATCGCTCCGACCGCTTCGTGAAGTCGGTGCGCGTCCTGACCTTCAAGGACGTCAACATCGAGGAGCTCTCGAGCCGGGACTTCGAACTCCCGAAGGAACTCGCGCTCGACGAGTAGCGCCGCGGCCGACGGATCGCCCCACGGGTCTCCGTCGTCGATGAGCGCTATGAGCGTCGTCCACAGACGCCCAGGCCGCCGGGATTCCACCGAACACGCGACCCCGACCGAGCGCGACCGCGGCTCCCCGCATGCTCGTGTGCGGAGGTGCACATGGCACGCAAGGACGAATTGGGGCGGCGCGGGGAGGACCTCGCTGTCGTCTTTCTGGAGCGGTCAGGATACGAGATCCTGGCCCGCAATTGGCGGTCCCGAACCGGCGAGATCGACATCGTCGCTCGGAAGGAGACGGTCACTGCGATCGTCGAGGTGAAGACCCGCACGAGCGTGGTCTCAGGCCACCCGTTCGAGGCCATCACCTTCCGCAAACTCTCGCGGCTTCGAGCGCTGGCCGCGGAATGGAGCGCGGCAGATGGGGGCGGGGCGTCGCTCTTGCGTATCGACGTCATCGGCGTCGTCGCGCCGGTGGATGCGCCGGCCGTCGTCGAGCACCTCACGGGGGTGATGTGATGCCGGTGGGGCGCACATGGGCGGTGAGTCTTCTCGGGCTCGAGGGGGCGATCGTCGAGGTGGAGACGGACGTGTCGTCCGGACTGCCACGGTTCACGATCATCGGGCTCGCGGATCGGGCGATCTCGGAAGCGGAAGGCCGGGTCCGGCAGGCGATCGCCAACTCGGACTGCACGCTGCCGCCGCAACGGATCACGGTCAACCTCTCGCCGGCCGGGCTCCCCAAGAACGGGACGGCCTTCGATCTCGGCATCGCACTGTCCTGCCTCGCGGCGACCGGAGCCGTTCCGGCCGAGTCGATCACTCGGGTGGTGCACGCGGGGGAGCTCGGTCTCGACGGCCGGTTGCGGCCCACCCCGGGAATCCTGCCGATCGTGCGCGCGGCGCAGCGAGCCGGCCGCGCCACCGTCATGGTTCCGGCGGCCAACCAGGCCGAGGCGTCGTTGGTCCCAGGCATCGAGGTGGTCGCCGTGGACTCTCTCCGCGCAGCCGCGATCTGGCATGGGGCAGAACTCGAGCCCGGACACCCGGTCCTCGAGGCGACGGCGGCCCCGCCCCGTCTTCCACCAGCGCCGCTCGAACTCGGCGACATCCTCGGTCAGGAGGACGCCGTCGAGGCGCTCGTGACGGCTGCGGCCGGCGGGCACCATCTGTTCCTCCTCGGCCCGCCCGGGTCGGGCAAGACGATGTTGGCCGAACGACTGCCCGGCATCCTCCCACCTCTGTCCACCGCTGCAGCTCTCGACGTCTGCTCCGTCCGGTCCCTCGGCGGTGAGCGGGTGGGAGCATCGCTCGACACCGTGCCACCATTCGAGAGTCCGCATCACACGGCCACCGCTGCCGCCGTCGTCGGGGGCGGGAGCGGGCTCATCAGACCGGGTGCGGTGGCGCGGGCCAGTCACGGCGTCCTGTTCCTGGACGAAGCCCCCGAGTTCGCTCGAGTGGTCCTGGACTGTCTTCGGCAGCCGCTCGAGACAGGATGGATCACGATCCATCGGGCCAACGCGATCGCACGCTTCCCTGCCCGTGTGCAGCTGATTCTCGCCGCGAACCCGTGCCCATGCGGTCAATACGGCGCGCCAGAGTCCTCGTGCCAATGCCCGCCGTCGGCCATCAGGCGGTACTTCTCACGAGTCTCCGGGCCGCTTCTCGATCGGATCGACCTGCAGGTCACCGTCAGACGCGTCTCGAGCGCGACGATGCGGAACGCCGACGAGCGGCCGGTCTCCACCACCGCGGCCGCTCGCGCTCGGGTGATCGAAGCCCGGGAGCGTGCCGGACATCGACTTCGGGGCACTCCGTGGTCGCTGAACGCGCATGTTCCGGGCTCGTGGCTGCGGTCGTCTTCCGTTGCTTTGTCACCTGCCGTACTCCGCCCCCTCGACCGCGGACTCGAGCGGGGAGCTCTCACCATGCGAGGGTATGACCGCGTCCTTCGCGTGGCATGGACGCTTGCCGACCTCCGAGGCGCCGACCGGCCCGACCTCGACGACGTCAGTCGTGCCCTGTTCCTCCGCAAGGGGATCAGCTCGTGACGCTCCTCGGCTTCTCGGACGATCGCGTCGCCGAGCTCGCGGCCGCGATCGCCGACGGACCGCAGCCCGTCGACTCCGACCCCGTCGGCTGGTGCGAGGATCTCATTGCTCGTGCCGCGTGGTCGTGTGTCGCGGAACCCGGGGACGGAGCGGCCGGCGGGGTCGTCGCAGCGATCGGTGCAGCGACGTCCCTGCGGCTTCTCACGTCCTCCGGGGCCACACGGAGACTCCGGTCACTGTGCGCCGAACGCGGTCTGGAGGATGTGACCGAGGCTGTGGTGGCGGCCTGGCGATCCGGCGCAGCACGCTGGGCGGCGCGTCTCGATCCGACAGCTGTCGAGCGGTCCATCGATCTTGCGCGTCGTACCGGGGCCCGGCTTGCCACCCCGGGGGCGCCGTCGTGGCCGACTCGATTGGACGATCTCGGGGTGCATGGCCCCACCGCCCTGTGGGTGCGGGGGAGAAGGCTCGCGGCCGAGTTCGACCGGTCGATCGCGCTCGTCGGCGCTCGCGCCGCGACCGGATACGGCGAACACGTCACCATGGACGCAGCGAGTGGGCTCGTCGATCGAGGTTTCACCGTGATCTCCGGTGCGGCCTACGGGATAGACGGGGCAGCCCACCGGGCAGCCCTCGCGGATGGAGGCACCACCGTCGCGTTCCTCGCCGGTGGCGTCGACCGCCCCTATCCGAGTGGGCATACGTCTCTCATCTCACGGATAGCCGAGGTGGGTGCCGTCTACGCGGAGGTTCCGTGCGGCGTCGCTCCGACCAAGTGGCGGTTCCTGCAGCGGAACCGTCTGATCGCCGCCGCATCGGCGGCCACGGTCGTCCTGGAAGCCGGTGCACGCAGTGGCTCCCTGAACACGGCGGGTCACGCGGCCTCTCTCGGGCGCCCGCTCGGGGCTGTCCCCGGTCCCGTCACGTCGGTCGCCTCGGCGGGGTGCCACCGCCTCCTCCGCGAATACCATGCCACCTGCGTCACAACGGCAGCGGAGATGGCGGAGCTCGTGGGACCCCCTGTGGTCGTCGAGTCCGCCGTGGGGGCAACTGCATCCGCCCACGTGCTCGGTGCACTCCGGCTCCGGCGGGTGACGACCGTCGCGGAGCTGGTCACGACGACGGGACTCACGACGAGAGACGTTCAATCGGCATTGGGACTGCTCGATCTCGATGGATCCGTCATCGAGAGGGGAGACGGGTGGGTGCGTAGGTGATGACACCCGTGCCGACGGGTTGCAGTCAGATCTGCGGAATCAGCTCTCGGGACCCTCCGTGGACCGCGCTGACGTTCGCCGGAGTCGGCGGACCACCGCCTCCGTCCGCTTCCACTCGAGTTCACGAGACCGGATGTCGGCGACCACGGAGTCGAGACGATCCTCGGCGTCCGCGAGCTCCTCCTCCGCGACTCGGACGGCGTCCCGCTTTCGGGCCAGGTCCTCGCGGATCCCCTCCAGCCGGGTTGCGAGCACCTCCCGCTCGGTCTCGCGCGTCAACCGGTCCGCTCGTGCCGTCGCCTCCGCACCCTCGGCGGCAGCCAGATCGCGCTCGAGTCGGCGTTGCTCGGTCGTCGACGACTCGGAACCTCGACGGCGCCCCCGCGACGAGCGCGCCGATCCGTCGGTGAGTATCGAACGGTGTCCATTCCCACCCGGCGGAGCGCGATGGTGTGGCGTGTCGCCCCCCTCGTCGCCCGTGTCCGAGTCCGCGCCGCCCTCCTCGGCATCAGGATCGTCCCGGTTCTGTGCCAGCCCGTCAGGGGGAGCGGCGACGAGCGCACGGATGTCGCTCGCCGCCATCCCACCGGTCCGAGGAAGGGTGACGAGGCGGCCTGTGCGCAGCGCTGCTTCCACGTCCGTGTCTGCAAGCGCCGCGAGCACGGCATCCGACAACTCGGCCGACGAGGCCACGCTCAGAGACACTCCCGATTCGGCCGCGAGGGAGCGCGCGTCCTCGACCAGACGCGCGACGACAGCGTGTCGATCCCGCGTGGCCTCCCGCAGATCGTCGCGGTCACCGGCGGCCGTGATCGACTCGATGCGATCGCGCAAGCTCGCCACCGGCTCGAGCGCGGCCGGGGACGAGCGGACCAGGGCGTTCATGGCCCAGGCCGCCGAGGTCGGCTTCGTCAGTGCTCGGATCGCTTCGGCGAGCGAGGCGGCCCCGCGCTTCTTCTCCTCCGCTGCTCGTGCATTCCGAGACGCGGTGAAGGTGTCGATCGGCGACGCATACAGCTCGTCGGCGACCGAGCGGAGTTGCGCGGCGTCCATGCGTCGATTCCAGCACATCGGGACCCTCTCGGTCCCTCATCCTCAGGGGTTCGTCCGCCGCGAACAGGACCGGACCCGCTCGGCCGGCGGGGCGGCTCCGCCGACGTGCGCCGGGGTGGTGCAAGCTGGGGGTATGGACCTCAGGACGGCGATCGACGCGTTCCTCGGCCATCTGCGTGACGAACGCAACCTCTCGCCGGAAACGGTCCGCGCCTATCGCTCCGATCTGGCGACCTTCGTGGCGTGGGGAGAACGGCGGTCCGTTCGATCTGTGGAGGATCTCGATCTCCCTGTCCTCCGCGACTGGTTGTGGTCGTCGGCCAAGGACGGACTGGCGCCGCGCACGCTCGCGCGACGTTCGGCGGCGTTGAAGAGCCTCTGCCACTGGCTGGCCGCGACGGGCCTGACGCCGCATGACGTCGCGGGTCGCCTACGCACGCCGAAAAGCGGCTCACACCTGCCGGCGGTCGTCCAACAGCCTCAAATCGACGAGCTCTTCGACGCCCTCGAAGAGGACGCCGCCTCGGGGGATCCGATCGCCCGACGGGACCGTGCGGTCGTCGAGCTGCTCTACGCCTCCGGAATCCGTGTGTCGGAGCTCTGCGGGCTCGATCTCGGCGATCTTGATCTCGATCGCTTGACCGCGCGCGTCATCGGCAAGGGCGACAAGGAACGTGTCGTACCGTTCGGCGTCCCCGCCCGCGTCGCCGTGGTCGATTACCTCGGAGACGCTCGAACGGCCCTGCTCGAACGATCGGGGGATCGCGCCCGTGTGGAGACGGCGCTCTTCCTCGGAGCACGGGGGAGACGCCTCGGAACGCGGACGGCGTACTCGATCGTGCAGCGTCTCTATTCGCGCGTGGATGGGATCGCGGCGTCCGGCCCGCACAGCCTGCGGCACTCGGCGGCGACCCATCTGCTGGACGGGGGAGCCGACCTCCGGAGCGTTCAAGAGATGCTCGGGCACGCCAGCCTCGGGACGACGCAGATCTACACGCATGTCTCGATGGAGAGGCTGGCGCAGAGCTACCGCCAGGCACATCCGCGCGCCTGAACGTGTCCGGTTCCTCCGTCAGGAGCGAACCGCGGCGGCGACGTCAGTTCCCGAGGGGAAGCAGAACGGACCGCGCGGGTCTGCCGAAGAACGGTAGCGGGTCGACGTAGTCTCCGCCGACGCGGACGCCCAGGTGGAGGCACCCCGACGCGCAGTGCATCGCCTCCGCGGCTTCGAGGGTCCCGATGACCGTTCCAGGCGTCACCGCGTCCCCGACGGTGACAGCCGGGACGACGGGATCGTACGACGTGACGATTCCGCCGCCGTGGTCGACGGTGACCACGGAGCGGCCGGCCACGGGCCCGGCGAAGAGGACCGTGCCGGCCGCGGGCGCCGCTACCGACGCTCCGACCCCTGCTGCGACGTCGATGCCGCGGTGCCCGGCGCCGTACTCGTGATCAGGACGATCGAACGGACGCTTCAGAACGCGCGGCTCCGGAACCGGCCAGGCCCAGGAACCCTGGCCGCCCACGACCTCACCCGACGCTTCGATCTGACCCGTGGCGCCGGCCGCCTCGACCGCGATGGCCGGCACGTACCCGAAGCCCAGGACTCCGGCGCCCATGAGGACGATCGCGAACACGCGGCCGGTCATCAACCGGCAGGGGTTTCAGCGGCGACGGGCCGGCGGCGGGAGCGCGTGACGCGGACGGCGCATCCTCTGGGAGACAGGGAGACTCGGACGGACGGGTGGGCGCAGGCGCGGGTGTGCATCGCCCCACTAGACCGCATGCAGATCGCGTCCCGATGGTGTCGCCGGGCACATGGGGGATATGCCGGTCGATGTGAGTCTGTGGACGACAGTCGTCCGTCGTCGGCAGCACCGGTCGCCGCATCGGGGGCCGTATCGGTGGTGTACCATGATCGGAGCACCTCGCTGAGCGGGGTGACTACGCGTGCCCACTTGCGGCAGCACAACCACCGGTCCCCAACTCTCCCGATCGAGCGCGAGCTCGAACGGTCGCGGGGGCGGTCGTGCGCCAGGGCACCAGGAGACCGGTCGACCGACCGGCGACAACCGAATGGCGCTCACGCGCCGGAAAAGGAGAACGGCTCATGGCCGTCGTCACCATTCGCCAGCTGCTCGACAGCGGCGTGCACTTCGGGCACCAGACCCGCCGTTGGAACCCGAAGATGAAGCGCTTCATCTTCACGGAGCGTTCCGGCATCTACATCATCGACCTCCAGCAGTCGCTCGCCTTCATCGACAAGGCGTACGACTTCGTCAAGGAGACGGTCGCCCACGGCGGCACCATCCTCTTCGTCGGAACGAAGAAGCAGGCGCAGGAGTCCATCGCCGAGCAGGCCACCCGTGTCGGCCAGCCCTACGTCAACCAGCGCTGGCTCGGTGGCCTCCTCACGAACTTCCAGACGGTCTCGAAGCGCCTCGCTCGCATGAAGGAGCTCGAGGAGCTCGACTTCGAGGACGGCTCGAAGTCCGGCTTCACCAAGAAGGAACTCCTCATCAAGAAGCGCGAGCTGGACAAGCTCCACAAGTCGCTCGGTGGTATCCGCAACCTCACGAAGACGCCGTCGGCGCTCTGGGTCGTGGACACCAAGAAGGAGCACCTCGCGATCGACGAGGCCAAGAAGCTCGGCATCCCGGTCATCGGCATCCTCGACACCAACTGCGACCCGGACGAGGTCCAGTACCCCATCCCGGGTAACGACGACGCCATCCGCTCCGTGAGCCTGCTCACGCGCATCGTGGCCGACGCCGCCGCCGAGGGCCTCATCCAGCGTCACCAGAAGCCCGAGGAGGGCGCCGAGCCCGCCGAGCCGATGGCCGAGTGGGAGGCCGAGCTCCTCCAGGCCGGCCAGGCCTCCGCCGAGACCCCCGCCGCCGAGGCCGAGCTCCCCACCGAGGAGAACGACGCCGACGCCGCCGTGGCCGAGAAGAACGAGGCCAAGGGCGACGACGCTCCCGTTGAGGACCCGAAGACCCCCGAGACGGACGCCGAGACCGAGGCTCGTCTCGAGGCCGAGGCTTCCGAGGACGAGAAGGTCCCCGCCGCCGACGCCGACAACAACTGAGCACCGAAGGAGTAACCGCCGCATGGCAAACTTCAACATCGCCGACCTGAAGGCTCTCCGCGAGCAGCTCGGCACCGGAATGAGCGACACCAAGAATGCTCTCGTCGAGGCCGACGGCGACGTCGAGAAGGCCACCGAGATCCTCCGTCTCAAGGGTGCGAAGGGCAACGCGAAGCGTGCCGACCGCTCCACGAGCGAGGGCCTCGTCGCCACGACGCAGACCGACGCGGGCGTGACGATCATCGAGCTCGCGTGCGAGACCGACTTCGTCGCGAAGAACGACAAGTTCGTCGCTCTCTCGGAGAAGGTCGTCGCAGCGGTGGCCGCCGCCGCCGCGACCACCCTCGAGGAGGCACTCGCGGCTCCTGTCGACGGCATCACCGTCGCACAGGCGATCGACGACCAGGCCGCCACCATCGGCGAGAAGGTCGAACTCCGTCGTGTCGCACTCGTGACGGGTGACCAGTTCTCCGTATACCTGCACCGCACGTCGAAGGACCTGCCGCCGCAGATCGGTGTCGTCGTCGCCCACACGGGTTCCGACGCCGAGACGGCCCGTGGTGTCGCGCAGCACATCGCGATGTTCGCGCCGCAGTACCTCACGCGCGGCGACGTCCCCTCGGACGCCGTCGACAAGGAGCGCGAGATCGTCACCGAGATCTCACGTGGCGAGGGCAAGCCGGAAGCGGCGCTTCCGAAGATCGTCGAAGGTCGCCTCACCGCGTTCTTCAAGCAGGTCGCGCTGCTCGAGCAGGACTACGCCCGCGACAACAAGCAGCAGGTCGGGAAGATCCTCGAGGCCGCGGGCCTCACGGTCACCGACTTCGTGCGCTTCAAGGTCGGCGCGTAACCGATGATTGAAAGAGTCCGGATCGCTCATGGCGGTCCGGACTCTTTCGTGTGTACGGCGAGCTCGCTCGCCCACTAGTTTTAGGCAAGACCCTCGGGAAGGAACGGGCCAACATGACCGCACCGCAGAAACGACGTGTACTTCTGAAACTCTCGGGGGAGGCGTTCGGCGCCGGAGCCCTCGGGGTCAACCCCGACGTGGTGAGCCAGCTCGCTCGCGAGATCGCCGCAGCTGCTCGAGAGGTGGAAGTGGCGATCGTCGTCGGTGGCGGCAACTTCTTCCGCGGCGCCGAGCTCTCCCAGCGAGGCATGGACAGGGGACGTGCCGACTACATGGGCATGCTCGGGACCGTCATGAACGCGCTGGCCTTGCAGGACTTCCTCGAGCAGGCGGGAGCCGAGACGCGCGTCCAGTCCGCTATCGCCATGACACAGGTCGCCGAGCCGTACATCCCGCGTCGCGCCGAGCGTCACCTCGAGAAGGGTCGCGTCGTGATCTTCGGAGCCGGAGCGGGGCTCCCGTACTTCTCGACAGACACCGTGGCTGCTCAGAGGGCCCTCGAGATCGGCGCCTCGAGCGTCCTGCTCGCGAAGAACGGCGTCGACGGCGTCTACTCGGCCGACCCGCGGACGAATCCCGATGCGACGCGCATCGACCACATCTCCTACCAGGAGGCCTTGCAGCGAGGGCTGAAGGTCGTCGACTCGACGGCGTTCAGCCTGTGCATGGACAACGGCATGCCGATGCGCGTGTTCGGGATGGAGCCGGAGGGCAACGTCACCGCGGCCATCGAGGGCAAGGAAATCGGGACGCTCGTCAGCAACTAGACTCGTCCCAGTACCGCAACGTGAGGAGAAGCGAGTGATCGCCGAAGTTTTGGCCGATGCATCGAGCCGGATGGACAAGGCCGTCGAGGTCGCCAAGGACGATTTCGCCACCGTGCGAACGGGACGGGCGAACCCGCAGCTGTTCCAGAAGGTGCTCGTGGACTACTACGGCACTCCGACGCCGCTCGCGCAGCTCGCCTCGCTGCAGAACCAGGAGGCGCGCACCCTCATCGTCACCCCGTACGACAAGAGTGCGCTCAAGGACATCGAGCAGGCGATCCGCGACATGCCGAACCTCGGGGCGAACCCGACGAACGACGGCAATCTCGTCCGCGTGAGCCTCCCCGAGCTCACCCAGGAGCGCCGCAAGGAGTTCGTGAAGCTCGTCAAGTCGAAGGGCGAGGACGCGAAGGTCTCCGTCCGCAACATCCGCCGCAAGGCGAAGGACGACCTCGACGCCCTCAAGAGCGAGGTCGGCGATGACGATGTGGCGCGCGGTGAGAAGGAACTCGAGAGCATCACCAAGGCTCGGATCGACGCGATCGACGAGGCTCTCAAGCGCAAAGAAGCAGAGCTGCTCGAGGTCTGACCCGTGAGCCGTGACTCGACACCATGGCGTCGGACGTGACAACGCCGGACGACGGTGACCCGTCGTCGCCGACGTCTCCAGCGGAGGCTCGCCGACACTCCCAGTTGAACGCGAAGCGCGCGGAGATCGAGGAACGCGTCCGATCCACGCGCGCCGACCTCGAAGGCCGTGTCACCGAGGCCCGCGCCCAGTTCGACCAGGCGAATGAACGTGTAGAGGCGCGCGTCGGACGCAACCTCGTGATGGCGATCGGGATCGGCGTCGGTCTCGGGGCCGTGCTGCTCCTCAGCCTCTTCGTGTTCAAGGGTCTGTTCGCCGTCTTCGGCGCGGCCGTCGTGGTCTTCACGACCCTCGAGCTCGCGACGGCCCTCCGCCACTCGGATCGTCGGGCAGATCGCTGGCCCGCTGCCGGTGCCGGTCTGGTGATCGTGGCGGCCGCGTACTTCACGGACGGACCGACGCGGTGGGCCGTGATGATCGCGGCGATCACGTTCGTTGTCGTGTGGCGTCTCATCGCGCAGATGGCGGCAGGCGATGGGCGTGCGCCGCTGGAGGTCGTCCTCGACCTCGCCGCGGTCGTCTTTGTCCAGGCCTACGTGGCCGGCCTCGGGAGTTTCGCCGTCATTCTCGTCGCTCGCGACGGTGGAGAACTGTGGGTGTTCGCCTTCATCTGCCTCGTCGTGGTCGTGGATGTCGGCGCCTACGCGTCCGGCCTGACCTTCGGCCGCCATCCGATGGCGCCACGGGTGAGCCCGAACAAGACGTGGGAAGGCTTCGCCGGTGCGTTGATCCTGAGCCAGGTCGCCGGTGTCCTGATCGCCGTCTTCCTGCTCGGTCAGCCGTGGTGGGTCGGCATGATCTTCGGTGCGGTCATCATCCTCTCGGCGACGATCGGCGATCTGTCCGAGTCGATGATCAAGCGTGACATCGGTGTGAAGGACATGAGTTCCTGGCTTCCCGGCCACGGCGGCTTCCTCGACCGGCTCGACTCGATCCTCCCATCGGCCCCCATCGCCTACCTCCTGTTCGTGATCTTCTCGTGACCGGCGCGAGTGTCTCAGCTTCCTCCAGGCGAGGGGTGGGCGAGAATAAGACGGTGTCGACGTCTCCTTTCCCCGCCGTCCGCCGTGGTCGCGGCTACGATCCCGCCGAAGTCGACGCGTTTCTGACGGATGCGCGAGCGGCGTACGACCTCGATCCGTCCGCTGAACCCGTCCTCAGCGCAGAAGACATCCGTCGGGTGTCGTTCGGCCTGGTCCGCAAGGGATACTCGACCTCTCACGTGGACGCGGCGCTCGAGCGACTCGAGGACGCCTTCGCGATCCGCGAGCGCGAACGCTCGCTCGACATCGTCGGTCGGAGGGCGTGGCTCGCGGAGACGCGCGAGACCGCGCAGGTACTCCTGAACCGATTGTCCCGTCCCGCGGGCGAGAGGTTCCGGCGCGTCGGGAAGCTGACGCAGGGGTATGCGATCACCGATGTCGACGCTCTTGCCGCCCGCCTCGTGGCCTACTTCGAGACAGGCGCGGCTGTGGACGTCGACGTGGTCCGAACCGCCGTCTTCCGCGCGCAACGCGGGGGATATGCGGAGGAGCAGGTCGACCGTGTGCTCGACGCCGTCGTCGATGTGATGCTCGCCGTTCGGTGACGCGCTGAGCTGTTTCGTGACATTTTCGTGATCTACGCTAAAATCGTTGGATCGTGGGTAAGCATGTCGCAATCTCAGTTCCCGTCCCGGCCGTAGGCCGCCAGCGGGATGTCCGTAGTTCTTCTTCGCGGAAGCGCCTTCCGCTGACCCTTCTCGGATCTCTCGCCGCGATCGGCTTCATCGCCGTGAACGTGGTGGATCCGTATTCGGGTGCGACGGCGTCGCCGTACTTCCAGATCGTCCCGCGCTACGAGCAGACGGATGTTCAGAGCCTCGCTCTCGCCGGCGACTACGACACGACCTTCACACGCGACGTCTACGACTCCGAAGCCGCTCCGCCGCCCCCGCCGCCGCCTCCGCCCGTGGAGGAAGAGGTAGAAGACGAGACGTCCGACGCGTCCTCCGGGTCCGGCTTCACCGCGCCGAGCGCCGCCGTGCCGGATCCCGGCACCGCACAGGCGATCGCGTACGACAAGGTCGTGGCGCGCGGGTGGGGCGAGGACCAGTACTCGTGCCTCGTCGCGCTCTGGAACAAGGAGTCCGGCTGGAGGGTGAACGCGCACAACGCCAGTTCCGGTGCCTACGGGATCCCGCAATCGCTCCCTGGTAGCAAGATGGCGACGGCCGGTGCCGATTGGGCCACCAACCCGGCGACCCAGATCGAGTGGGGTCTCGGCTACATCAGCGGTCGGTACGGCACGCCCTGCGGCGCATGGGGCCACTCCCAGTCCGTCGGCTGGTACTGACCGTCGATCGTCCCAGCCCGCAGCACGAGGTGACAGCATGCCCGGGCCGCGTGAGGCTGGTCTGTCTCCTCGGCTTCTGACCGGCCGTGACCTCGACGGGATCGACGACGCGCACCGCGTACGATCGATCGTGAGGACGGGAGCGGAACCACAATGCCACGCAGTAATCGACCGCGCCGATCCGGTGGCGGATCCGCAGACCGCGAGGAGTCCGACCTGTCGTCGTTGCTCCAGGGATGGAAGCGAACGGAAGTCCGTCGTGGCATCACCTGGTCCGTCCAGCCGATATCGGCGGCTCGGGCCCAGAAGGACTACGTCTGCCCCGGGTGCGGCGGCACGATCGACTCGGGAGTGGCCCACGTCGTCGCGTGGCGAG
Organism: Labedella gwakjiensis; assembly: GCF_003014675.1. Classification (NCBI taxonomy): domain Bacteria; kingdom Bacillati; phylum Actinomycetota; class Actinomycetes; order Micrococcales; family Microbacteriaceae; genus Labedella; species Labedella gwakjiensis. The sequence goes on along the minus strand of NZ_PYAU01000001.1, from coordinate 3,596,452 downwards.
CCGACGGTCTCCTCGGCGATGCCGCCGATCTCGCGGCCCGAAGGCACTGGCATCTCCACTGCTGGAAGATCCAGTGAACCCGTCCTCGATCGGAAGGAAGACGATGACCGAGATCCGAGGCGGTGTCGAGCTACCCGCTCGCCGCGAGGACATCGAGCTGCGCACAGATGACGGCCTGACGCTCGTGGGCGAGCTCGCTCGTCCGGAGGTCGGCGACGGAGTGGCGACCCTCGTGACCCTGCATCCTCTGCCGACAGCCGGCGGGTTCATGGACTCACACGTGCTGCGCAAGGCCGCCGGGCGTCTTCCGGCGCTGGCCGATCTCAATGTCCTCCGCTTCAACACCCGTGGAACGTCATCTCCTCGAGGGACGAGCGACGGCGAGTTCGACGGCGGAACGGCCGAGCGTGCGGACGTAGCAGCGGCGATGCGGTTCGTGGCGGAGCGCGGTCTGCCGCGCCCGTGGCTGCTCGGCTGGTCGTTCGGCACCGAGCTCGCCCTCAAGTACGGCCGCGAGCACGACGTCGAGGGCGCCATCCTCCTCTCGCCGCCACTCCATCGGGCGACGCCCGACGAGGTGGCCGCATGGGCCGGGGATGAGCGACGGCTCGTCGTGCTGGTCCCCGAGTTCGACGACTATCTGCGTCCGGCAGAGGCCGCGGAACGGTTCGCCTCCGTGCCGGACGCCGTGCTCATCCCGGTCGAGGGCGGCAAGCACCTCTGGGTGGGGGAGAACCTCACGCGCCGCGTTCTCGACGAGATCGTGCGCGTGGTGAATCCGGCGGCTTTGCCTCTCGCGACGGACTGGCCGGACGCCGGCTGACCTGTCGACGGGGAGGTCAGAGCTCGTTCTGCCGTGGGATGACGACCTGCTTGATGATGAGCAGCACCGCAGCCGCCGTCGGGATGGCGATGAGCGCGCCCAGGATCCCGAGGAGCGACCCGCCGGCGAGGGCGGCGATCACCACGACGGCGCCCGGCACGGCCACTGCCCGTTTCATGATGTTGGGGCTGAGGACGTACGCCTCGATCTGCATGTAGACGAGGTAGTAGATCGCTGCGATCAGGGCGGTGATCGGTGAGCCGAGTCCCGGGATGAGACACACCAGCGAGATGATGATCGACCCGGTGAGCGTGCCGACGAGCGGGATGAGCGAGAAGAAGAACCCGATGCATGCCAGGACCGGCGGGAACGGCGCATCGATGATCGACAGCATGATGTAGCTGAGGATCCCGCTGCACGCCGCGATCGTCACCTGTCCTGTGACGTACCGTCCGACGGACGCGGTGATCTGCTCGGCGAGATCGGCGAAGCGTTCCCGCTTCGTCGCCGGGACCAGCTGGTAGAGGCCGCGCTTCGTCGCGGGGAGCGATGCGGTGAAGTAGATCATCAGGATGAGGACGATGACCGCTCCGAAGAACCCGGAACCGATCGCGAAGACCACCTGGACGGCGCCGCTGCCGATGTTCGAGATGTTGTCGGTGATGAACGATCCGGCCTCGCTGATGATGAGGTCGACGTTGAGGAACGGGAACTGATCCCGGAGGTTCTCGATGAACTCATTGGAGCTGATCTGCAGTTGCAGCACCGGCACGAGCCTCGCGAGATCGCTGATCTGGTCGACGATGATCGGCACGACCATCCAGACGAGACCCCCGAAGAGCGCGAGGAGGGCCACGACGACGATCACGAGCGCCGCCCACCGGGGCAGACCCCTCCGCTCGAGCCACGTGACGATCGGGTCGAGACCGAGGGCCAGGAACAGTGCGGCACCGATATAGACGAGGATCGTCTGCAGCGTCACGATCGAGAGCAGGATGAGCAGCCCGAGGCCCACACCGAGAGTCCCGACGAGCCCGACGCGGAACGCATTCTGGATCCTCATCCGACCTCCCTCTCGACCTCGACCCGATCATCCTATGGGCCGGTATGGACCGGGCCGGGACACGACGCGGCTGGTGTATGGCGGGAGCCGGGCGACGTGCGGAGGCGGCGCTCAGCCTTTTTCCGATATTCTGGATCGTCCCGTGTCCGTTGCCGCGCCGTGTCCATCCCGCTCGACGTGCCTCTCCGGCCGTCCATCGGCAACGTAGAAGGAGTGTTCGTGCGTTTTGTTCTCGCCATTGCCGCATTCGTCGTCGCTGCGGCGATGATCGTGTTGGGCATCGCCCAGCGCACGGTCTTCCTCCCGCCGTCCACCGTCGCAGCGGAGGGGACCGTCGAGGGCGGCCTTCCGTACACGCTCGTGAGTGGAGCGGTGCTGAACTCCCGCGAGGGCTCCCAGACCGTGACGGCGACGGGCTCCGACACCGTCTTCGTGGCCTACGGGCGCACGAGTGACGTGATGGCCTGGCTCGGTACGAGCGAGTACGCCGAGCTGTCGGTCGACGAGGAGACGGGCGAGCTCACGACGACCATCCGCGGCGGAGACGAGGCCGAGGAGCCGACAGAGACGGCATCACCTGCCCCGACGGACACCGCGGCGCCGGCCGATCCCGATTCCGAGGAGGACGCGGCGACGGAGGATGCGACCGGGGACGCGACGACCGACGACGCCCAGGCAGCTGACCTTCCCACGGATCCGCGCGGCTCCGACCTCTGGCTGAGCGAGTACGACGAGGACGAGGCCGTCATCGCGCCGATCAGCGTCCCGGATGACGTGAGCGTGCTCATCGCCTCCGACGGGGAGGCGGCAGCCCCGGCGACGGTTCGGCTGTCATGGCCCGTCAGCAACGCCACTCCGTGGGCCGGACCGCTGATCGCGGGCGGCATCCTCCTGCTGATCGTCGGCCTGGTCCTCTACCTGCTGGGCCTCAACCACCTCCGGAAGTCGCGCGGCCCGCGGCGCAAGGGGATCACGGCCGGTCCCGGCCTCGAGCAGACGGCGAAGCCGCCGAGGCGGAGACGACGTGCGCGGCGGACCCGCGCCCGCGCGAGCATGCGTGTCGGGATGCCGGTCATCCTCATCTCCGGGTTGCTCCTCAGCGGCTGTTCGGCCAACTACTGGCCGGACCTGTCGTCGTCCGGATCCACGCCAGAACCCACGGACAGCGCCGCCGTCGTACCGGAAGCCACCGACGAGTCCGCGACTCCCGCTGTCACGGTTCCCCAGCTGGAGCGCATCATCACACGCATCTCCGCCGTCGCGACGGAGGCCGACGCTGACCGCAACAGCGAGCTCGCCGCGACGCGATTCACCGGTGCCGCGCTGCTGGAACGGCAGTCGAACTACTCGGTCAGGGGCAAGGTGAGCGACTACGCCGCCCCGCGGGCGATCCCGTCGTCTCCACTGCTCCTCTCGCTGCCCCAGGCGACCGACGTCTGGCCGCGCTCCGTGTTCACGGTGGTCGGGGACCAGGAGGACACCGAGACGCCGCTGATCGCGCTCATGCTCCAGCAGGACGACCCGCGCTCGAACTACAAGGTGGCGTACGCCGTGGCTCTGGAACCGAACGCCACGATCCCCGAGTCCGCGCCCGCGTCGATCGGGGCTGCGTTCATCCCGCCGGACTCGCCGCTCATGCTCGTGACGCCGGCCGATCTGGCGACGCAGTACGCGGATCTGGTGGCGAAGGGGGCGGAGAGCGAGTTCGCCGCCTCGTTCGCGGAGTCCGATCCGTTCCGGGAGCTCATTGCGGCTGACCGGAAGAGCAAGCAGGATGCTCTCCCCTCGACGGCGAGCATCGATTTCGCGACGTCGGCAGGCGAGACGGATGCGCTGGGACTCGCCACGATCTCATCAGGAGCCATCGTCGCCGTGAGCATGACCGAGGGCGAGACGGTCAAGCCGACGGAAACAGGCGCTGTCGTGAAACTCAGCGGAGCCGTCGCCGCCGTCGTCGGACTCGAGGAGACGGCCAAGGGCGCCGAGGTCCAGTACTCCGACCAACTCCTGTTCTACGTGCCTCCCGCGGACTCGACCGATCAGGTCGTTCTCCTCGGGTTCAGTCAGTCACTCACCTCTGCGAAGGAATTGCCATGAGCATCCCCATGAACTCCGGCGCGAACCTCCGAGGAGCCGTCGACCTGTCGGGGCTCTCCACTCGCCAGCCCGCGCAGCAGGCCGCTCCGGGGCGGCCGGCGTCGACAGACGCGATCCGCGTGCCGTCCCTCGTCCTCGAGGGCGACGATCAGAACTTCGGTCAGTTCATCGAGCTGTCGTCACGTGTTCCCGTCATCATCGACCTGTACTCCGCCCGCTCAGAGGCGAGTGTGGCTCTGAGCCCCGTGCTCGAGCGCATCGTCGGTCAGCACGCCGGCAAGGTCGTGATCGTCCGGGTGGACGTCGACTCGAACCCTCAGCTCGTCCAGGGCCTACAGGCGACGACCGCTCCGACCGTCGTCGTCCTCATCGGCGGTCAGCCGATGCCGCTCTTCCAGGGCGCCCTGCCCGAGGCACAGCTGACGGATGTGGTCGCTCGAGTGATCGAGGCGGCCGCTCAGAGCGGTGTCGCCGGTCAGGTGACGGTCGAGGGCGACGCGTCGCAGCCCGTTCCCGAGCCCGAGCTGCCGCCGCTGCACCAGGAGGCGTACGACGCGATCGCCCGCCGGGACTACCCAGCAGCCATCGCCGCCTACCGCAAGCAGATCGCGCAGCAGCCGAGCGACCGCGAAGCGGTGGCCGGACTCGCCCAGGTCAGCCTGCTCGACCGCCTCGACGGCAAGACCGTCGACGCGATCCGGTCGGCGGCCGCCTCGGATCCCGAATCGGTCGACGCCGCTCTGGACGTCGCCGATCTGGATCTCTCCGGTGGGCACGTCGCTGATGCGTTCGACCGCCTCCTCGCGCTCTTCCCGTCCCTCGACGGCGACGGTCGCGATGCGGTCCGCACGCGCCTACTCGACTACTTCGAGATCGTCGGAGTCGCAGACCCCCTCGTCGTGTCCGCTCGGGCACGGCTGGCGGGGCTCCTCTACTGACCAGCCCGCTCGATACCGAAGGGGCACGGCGACATCGGTCGCCGTGCCCCTTCATCGGTTCTCAGCCGATCAGCGGCGTCGCTTGAGCCAGAGGCCCGCGAGCGGGGGAAGGGTGATGTCCGCCGAGGCCGGACGACCAGCCCACGGCTCGTCCCGCGCCGTGACGCTCCCGAGGTTGCCGACGCCTGAGCCGCCGAAGTCGCCGGCGTCCGAGTTGAGGATCTCGTCCCAGATGCCGGCCTGGGGGAGACCGGCCCGGTACGGACCGACGGTCGCTCCGGAGAAGTTCATGAAGACCGCGATCTCGTCGCCATTCCCGTCGCGTCGGAGGAACGAGACGATGTTGTGCGTCGAGTCGCCACCGTCGAGCCACTCGAAGCCGGCGGGCGAGTTGTCGAGCGCCCACAGCGCGGGGTTCTCCGTGTAGACGCGGTTGAGCTGTGTCACGAGGGAGTGCAGTCCGCGGTGCGCCGGCTGGTCGAGGATCCACCAGTCGAGGTCGCGCGACTCCGACCACTCGCTGAGCTGGCCGAACTCCTGACCCATGAACAGGAGCTGCTTGCCCGGGTGCGACCACATGAAGGTGAGGTACGCACGGAGGTTGGCGAGCTTCTGCCAGTGATCACCGGGCATCTTGCCGAGGAGCGATCCCTTGCCGTGCACGACCTCGTCGTGGCTGATCGGCAGGAGGAAGTTCTCGCTGTAGGCGTAGAGGAACGAGAACGTGATCTCGCCGTGGTGGTACGAGCGCCACATGGGATCGTTCGCGATGTACTGGAGCGAATCGTGCATCCAGCCCATGTTCCACTTGAAGCCGAAGCCCAGCCCGCCGCCGTTCGTCGGGGCGGTGACCCCTCCCCAGTTGGTGGACTCCTCGGCGATCATCACGACCCCGGGGTTGCGCCGGTATGCCGTGGCGTTGGCCTCCTGCAGCAGGCTGATGGCCTCGAGGTTCTCGTTGCCGCCGTGGATGTTCGGCAGCCACTCGCCCGGTTCCCTGGAGTAGTCGAGGTAGAGCATCGACGCGACGGCATCGACGCGCAGACCGTCCACGTGGAACTCCTCGAGCCAGTACAGCGCATTGGCGACGAGGAAGTTCCGGACCTGCGGGTTACCGAAGTCGAAGATCAGCGTGCCCCAGTCCTTGTGCTCTCCGCGGCGCGGATCGGGGTGCTCGTAGAGCGCCTCGCCGTCGAAGCGGGCGAGTGCCCACGCATCGGTGGCGAAGTGGCCGGGCACCCAGTCCATGAGCACGCCGATGCCGGCCTGATGCAGTCGATCGATGAGGTAGCGGAGGTCGTCGGGGTTGCCGAAGCGGCTCGTCGGCGCATAGTAGCCCGTGACCTGGTAGCCCCAGGAGCCGCCGAACGGGTGCTCGGCGAGAGGCATGAATTCGACGTGCGTGAAGCCGAGTTCCGTGACGTAGTCGATGAGGTGGTCGGCGAGCTCACGGTACCCGAGTCCGAGCCGCCACGATCCAGCGTGCAACTCGTAGACACTCATCGGGCCGTCGTGCGGGTTGCTCGCCGCGCGCGCGGTCATCCACTCGTCATCGTTCCACGTGTAGTGCGATTCGGTCACGATCGATGCCGTGAGCCCGGCCGTCTCCGCGTGCCGCGCAAGGGGGTCCGCCTTCGTCACCCACTCGCCGTCCCGGCCGCGGAGCTGGAACTTGTACATGGCACCGGGCTCGACGTCGGGGACGAAGAGCTCCCAGACGCCGGAGCCTCCCATGGAGCGCATCGAGTGCGCCTCGCCGCTCCAGTCGTTGAAGGTGCCGACGACGCGCGCAGCACTCGCGTGCGGTGCCCAGACGGTGAAGGATGTGCCGTGCACGGCGCGATCGGCCGTGCCGAGGGTGCGGTGGTGCGCGCCGAGCACGTCCCAGAGGCGCTCGTGGCGGCCCTCGCCGATCAGGTGGAGATCGAGCTCGCCGATGGTCGGAGCGAACGCGTACGCGTCGTCGGCGATCCAGTCGGGACCGCCGTCGTAGCTCGCCTCGATACGGTACGGCTGATGGCCGGTCACGTGCGCGCCCTGCCAGATCCCGGAGTGCACGTGCGTCAGCTCGACGCGTGCCCCGGAATCGAGGATGGCGGCCACGCGCGTCGCGAGGGGGCGACGCGTGCGGATCACCGTGAGTGCGTCACTGACACCCTCGGCCGCGACGGGGTGGCTGCCGAGCACGGAATGCGGGTCGTGGTGCGTCCCGGAGGCGACGGCCCCGAGGAGATCGTCGCTCAGCTCCGGTAAAGCGACCTTGTCAGGGGCGGACCGCTGGGCGGATACCGTGACGTGCTCGGTCGGCTGCGAAGGGATGGGGGGAATCGTGCTCACGGTCGGTCCTCCAGGATCTCGAGAATGTGCACAGGGGTCGTGAAGGCGTCGAGACGCACGTAGTTGTGCTCGCCCCACTCCCAGACGGTGTCGGTGATGACGTCACGCACACGGAAAGGTGTTCCGCTCGGGATGCCGAAAGCGGTGGAGTCGAGGTGAACCGTCGTCTCCCTCACCGAGTGCGGGTCGACGTTGGCCACCACGATGACGGTGTCAGCCGTTCCCGTCGGCGACAGCTCGGCGCTCAGGTGCTTCGAGTACACGAGGATGCTGTCGTCGTCGGAGGAGTGGAGCCGCAGGTTGCGGAGCTGACCGAGTGCGGGGTGCTCGCGTCGAACACGGTTGAGCGTGCCGATGAACAGCCCAAGCGACGAGCCCGCGGCCTCGGCCGCCGCGTAGTCGCGCGGCTTGTACTCGTACTTCTCGTTGTCGATGTTCTCCTCGGACCCCGGACGCGCCACGTTCTCGAAGAGTTCGAAGCCGGAGTACACGCCCCAGAGCGGTCCGGCGGTCGCAGCGAGTGCGGCGCGGATCGTGAAGGCCGCGGGACCGCCGAACTGCAGATACTCGGTCAGGATGTCCGGCGTGTTCACGAAGAGGTTCGGCCGGTAGTAGTCGGCCGTCTCGGTCGAGATGCTCCCGAAGAACTCCTCGAGCTCCTCGCGCGTGTTGCGCCAGGTGAAGTACGAATACCCCTGCTGGAATCCGACCTTCGCGAGGGCGCGCATCATCGCCGGTCGGGTGAACGCCTCGGCGAGGAAGACGACGTCGGGGTCCGACGCGTTGACCTCGCCGATGAGCCACTCCCAGAACTCGACGGGCTTCGTGTGGGGGTTGTCGACGCGGAAGGTCCGAACGCCGAGGGACATCCAGTAGCGGACGATGCGGAGGACCTCGGCGCGAATGCCCTCCGGATCGTTGTCGAAGTTGATCGGGTAGATGTCCTGGTACTTCTTCGGCGGGTTCTCGGCGTAGGCGATCGTGCCGTCCGGGAGCGTCGTGAACCATTCCGGGTGCTCGGTGACCCAGGGGTGGTCAGGCGACGCCTGCAGCGCGAGGTCGAGCGCGACCTCCATGCCGAGCGCGGAGGCGGCGGCGACGAATGCCTCGAAATCGGCGACCGTTCCGAGGTCGGGGTGGATGGCGTCGTGACCGCCTTCGGCGGATCCGATCGCCCACGGCGAGCCCGGGTCGTTCGGCCCGGCGTCGAGGGTGTTGTTCGGCCCCTTCCGGAAGGCGCGACCGATGGGGTGGATCGGCGGAAGGTAGACCACGTCGAATCCCATGGCCGCGACGGCGGGCAGACGCTCGGCCGCGGTCCGGAAGTTGCCGGAGGACCAGGAGCCGTCGGCGTTCTTCTTCGCACCTTCGGAGCGGGGGAAGAACTCGTACCAGGAGGCGAAGCCTGCCCGGGTCCGCTCGACGACGATGGAGCGCTCGTCCGACTCCGAGCGGAGCCCCATGAACGGCCGTTGCCGAGCGATCTCTGCGAGGTCGGGGTCGTCGAGGACAGCGCGACGGGCCTCCGGGTCGGTCGAGGAGGCGAGGGTCGCCGCATGATCTGACAGCAGACGGCGCTCGTCCTCGGGACGACCCTCATCGGAGGCGGCCTCGGTCAGCAGCTGCTCGCCGATCGTGTACATGAGTTCGACGTCGATCCCCGCGTCGATCTTGATCTCCGCGTTGTGGTGCCACGTCGCGAATTCGTCGGCGAACGAGAGGATGCGGAACGTCCACGTCCCCTCGTCGTCGAGTCGGGCGGATCCGACCCACGTGTCGGTTCCGGGCGCCCCGGGATCGAGGATCACGGTCGACCGGGCGCCGGTGGGGGAGGTGAGGAGCGCGCGTACCCCGATGAGGTCGTGTCCCTCGCGGAACGCGGTCGCACCGAACGACACGACCTCGCCCGCGAAGGCCTTCGCCGGCCAGCGGCCTGCCTCGACCTCGGGCTTCACGCCGAGGATCGGCAGTCTGCCGACCGTGGCGGGAGCCGAGGACGTCGACGTGCCGCTCGTCGTCGCCGGCTCCGGGGTCGGGGCTGCCGCGGCGGCCTCCGGTTCGGTTCTCTGAGGCTGCGGCGTCACCGCGGCCGAGGCTGATCGTTTCGGCGTCGTCGCCGACTGGACATCGCGTGCGGCCGGTGTGCCGGCCTTCTTCTTAGCCACTCTCCGACCGTACCGGGTCGCGACCCCGAGCGGCAGGGGCGCGACGGGGCTCGGGGGCGTGAACACCGACGCGCTACACTCCGCTCCTCGTCTAGGCTGAGCGCGTGAAGGCCATCCGTCGTTTCGCCGTCCGTCCAGCCCTCCCCGAACGCCTCGCCGCGCTCGAGACCCTTGTCGGGAATCTGCGGTGGGTCTGGCATGAGCCGACCGTGGCGCTGTTCTCCGACATGGCTCACGGCGTGGAGGATCGACTCGCTCGCGACCCCGCCGAACTGTTCGCCTCTCTGTCCCAAGCACGGCTCGACGAGCTCGCGGCCGACGACGTGTTCGTCGCTCGCGTGGACGCGCTCCGGGACGATCTCCAGCGCTATCTCTCCGAGCCGCGCTGGTACCAGGGCCTCGGCGAGTCCGCCCCGACGTCGATCGCCTACTTCTCGCCCGAGTACGGGATCACGGCGGCCCTGCCGCAGTACTCCGGCGGCCTGGGCATCCTCGCGGGCGATCACCTGAAGAGCGCGTCCGACCTCGGGGTGCCTCTCGTCGCGGTCGGCCTCTTCTACCGGTCCGGGTACTTCAGCCAGTCGCTCTCGGCCGACGGGTGGCAGCAGGAGACCTACCCGATCGTCGATCCGGACGGTCTTCCGCTCTCCGTCCTGCGTCATCTCGACGGCACCCCCGTGGACATCGTGCTCGCGCTGCCGGACGGACGCTCTCTCAATGCGCGCGTCTGGGTCGCGCGGGTCGGGCGGGTGACGCTCCTGCTGCTCGACACCGACGTGCCGGAGAACGATGCCGACCTCTGTCAGGTCACGGACCGTCTGTACGGCGGAGGGGAGGAGCACCGTCTCCGGCAGGAACTGCTCCTCGGAATCGGCGGCGTCCGGGCGATCAAGCAGTGGTGCGATCTGACGGGCGCCGACATGCCCACGGTGTTCCACACGAACGAGGGACACGCCGGTTTTCTCGGACTGGAGCGCATCTCCGACCTCGTGGGAGCGGGCCTCGGATTCGCGGAGGCCCTCGAAGTGGTGCGCGGTGGCGAGGTTTTCACCACACACACGCCGGTTCCGGCCGGCATCGACCGCTTCGATCCCGAGCTCATCACCCGGTACTTCTCCACGGAACTGCTCCCGGGTGTCGAGTCGCGCGATGTGCTCTCGCTCGGCCTCGAGTCTGCAGTGGACGGGCGACCAGGGCTGTTCAACATGGCGATCATGGGTTTCCGTCTGGCGCAGCGCGCGAACGGCGTCTCGCGGTTGCACGGAGAGGTCTCCCGCCGGATGTTCCGATCGCTGTGGCCGGGGTTCGACGAGAACGACATCCCCATCGGGTCCATCACGAACGGCGTGCACCCGGCGACCTGGACGAGTACGCCTCTCACCGACCTGGCCGAACGGGCGTGGGGCACGCGTGACACGACGTCGGTCGACTGGCGCGACCACGCGGTCTCCGACGCGGACCTGTGGGAGACGAAGCGGCACCTCCGGGCCGAGCTCGTTGCGGACGCCCGGCGGCGGGTCGAGGCGTCTTGGGTGTCGCAGAACCCGGGCGGCGTCGTTCCTGAATGGGTGCACGGGGTCCTCGATCCCGACGTCCTGACCATCGGCTTCGCGCGTCGTGTGCCGACCTACAAGCGCCTCACGCTCATGCTGCACGACGAGGACCGTCTGCGCGCGCTCCTCCTCGACCCCGAGAGACCGATCCAGATCGTCGTCGCGGGCAAATCCCACCCGGCTGACGACGAGGGCAAGCGCCTCATCCAGCAGCTCGTCGAGTTCGCGGCCGAGCCGGAGGTGCGCTCGCGCATCGTCTTCCTGCCCGACTACGACATGGCGATGGCGAAGACGTTGTTCCCGGGTACCGACGTGTGGCTCAACAACCCGCTGCGTCCCCTCGAGGCGTGCGGCACGTCGGGAATGAAGGCCGCTCTCAACGGCTCGCTGAACCTGTCGGTGCTCGACGGGTGGTGGGCGGAGTTCGCCGACGGTGCGAACGGATGGACCATCCCCACGGCGGCCGCGAACCTCTCGCCGGAGGAACGGGACCGGATCGAGGCGGCCTCGCTCTACGAACTGCTCGAGCACCACATCGTTCCGAGCTTCTACGACAGGGGCGAGTCCGGGCTGCCACACGGATGGCTCGCCACGATGCGACACTCGCTCGCCACACTCTCGCCGGAGCTCAGTGCCGACCGGATGCTGCGGCAATATGTCGGCGCCCTCTACCTGCCGGCTGCAGCCGCGGCTGAGCGACTGAGCGAGTCCTCGTACAAGCCGGCGCGCGAGCTCGCGGCGTGGAAGCGCCGCGTCGTCGAGGCGTGGCCGCGGGTCGAGATCAGTCACGTCGAATCGGGCGGGCTCGACGTCACGCCGCAAGTGGGGGAGACGCTGCGGCTGCGCGCCTACGTCGCGCTCGGTGGCTTGACACCGGACGACGTGAGCGTCGAACTCGTCTACGGTGCGGGCTCAGCGGAGGGCGAGCTCACCGACGTCGCGACGCTCCCGCTGCAGCCGGTCGACGGTCCCAGTGGACGCGGCGACGGAGAGACGAGTGTCGTCTACGGAGGAGAGCTGCGCCTCGAGCGCTCGGGAAACTTCGGCTACACCGTGCGTGTCGTTCCCCATCACAGGGACGTGGCGAGCGACGTGGAGATGGGGCTCGTCGCCGTCGCGCGGTGACGGGCTCGGCCACGGCGTCCCGGGGCACTAGGGCGCGGTGATCGCGGAGACGCTCGCGTTCGTGAGTACGACCAGATCCGCCGGTGACAGCTCGACGTCGAATCCTCGGCGCCCTCCCGACACGAAGACCGTCGGGTGAGGCTCGGCCGATGCGTCGATCACGGTGCGGTGAGAGTGCTTCTGGCCGAGTGGGCTGATGCCGCCGGCGACGTAACCGGTTCGCCTCTCGGCTAAAGCCCGGTCGGCGAGGGCCGCGCGCTTCGCGCTCACGGCGGAAGCGAGAGCCCCCAGGTCGAGCCGTTCGGCCACCGGGATGACCGCAACCAGGAGTTCGTCGTCCGCTGTGACCATGAGCGTCTTGAAGACCCTGTCCATCGGAACATCCAGAGCCGTCGCAGCCTCGAGGCCGTAGGCGGTCACGGCCGGATCGTGGGTGTAGACGTGACCGCTCCAGGTGATCCGTGCCGAGTCGAGTACCCGCGTCGCAGGCGTGGCGGGGATACGTGGGGCGGAACGACTCACGGCACCGCTCGGAACAGGAGCACGCACGTTCCCGGGATATCCATGCGTGAGCCGGGCTCGTGCATCGAGATCTCGTGGACCGGACGCTCGTCGGCGCTCGACCACAGCAGTTCATAGCACGCGATGCCCTCGTGCCGGGGAAGCGCGATGGTGGTCGGCCGCTCCATGCCGTGGACGACGAGCAGGATCTGGTTGAGGTCCTCGGTCTCCGGGGTCGAGGTCGCGAGGTACTGCAGCGTGCGGTGATCCGGCCGCGTCCACTCGTCGTCGCTCATCGTTCCACCGTCGGCGTCGTACCAGTCCATGCGACTCGCACTCGGCGTCGTCTCTCCCGGACGGCCGTACCGGGACGGCCGGAGCGCCGGGTTCTCCGCGCGCAACGACAGGAGACGCTTCGTGTGCTCACGGAGGTCCTGCTGCCAGTCGAGGAGGCTGTGGCTCATCCAGGTGAGCTCCGAGTCGTGGCAGTAGGGGTTGTTGTTACCGCGCTGCGACCGGCCGAATTCGTCGCCGGCGGTGATCATCGGTATTCCCGCGGAGAGGAGCAGGGTGCCGAGGAGGTTGCGCATCGCCTTCCTGCGCACGGCGAGGATGGCCTCGTCGTCGGTGTCGCCCTCCGCGCCGTGGTTGAAGGAGCGGTTGTTGTCGCTCCCGTCGCGATTCGACTCGCCGTTGCCCACGTTGTGCTTCACGTCGTACGACACGAGGTCCGCGAGGGTGAAGCCGTCGTGCGCCGTGACGAAGTTGACCGAGGCGAGCGGTCCGCGGTCGGTGGAGAACGTGTTCGAGGATCCCGTGAGGCGGGTCGCGAAGCCGCCGATGCCGACGGGGGCGTGCTCCGCGCGCCGCGCGTAGTCCACGTCGCTGAGCCAGAAGTTGCGGACGCGGTCGCGGTAGCGGTCGTTCCACTCGTGCCAGCCGTCGGGGAAGTTGCCGGTCTGCCAGCCACCCATCCCGGTGTCCCACGGCTCGGCGATCATCTTGACGTCCGCGAGGCGCGGGTCCTCGACGATCCGGCGGAGGAGCGGGTGGTCGCGGCGGTACTCGTGCGTCGCGTCGCGCCCGAGCGCCGGTGCCAGGTCGAAGCGGAAGCCGTCGACCTGGACGTCGTTCGCCCAGTAGCTGAGCGAGTCGATCACGAGTCGCTGAGCGGCCTCGGTCGCGAAGTTCACGGTATTGCCCGTGCCCGCCGTGTCGATGTAGTGGCCCTCGGCGGTCTGTCGGTAGTAGCTCGCATTGTCGAGGCCGCGGAGGCTCGTCGTGGGCCCGCCGGGCCCCTCTTCCGCCGTGTGGTTGTAGACCACGTCGAGCACGACTTCGAGACCGGCCTCGTGGAGGAGCTTGACCATTCCCTTGAACTCACGGAGCACCGCGGAGGGGCCGTCGGCCTGCGCGCGCTTCGAGGCGTAGGCCGAGTGGGGCGTGAAGAAGTTGAGGGTGTTGTAGCCCCAGTAGTTCGTGAGGCCCTGCTTGATGAGTCGCTGCTCCGAGACGTATGCGTGGATCGGGAGGAGTTCGATCGTCGTGACCCCGAGATCGAGCAGCCGTGCGATCGTGTCCGGGTGAGCAAGACCGGCGTAGCTCCCGCGCAGGTCCTCCGGGACGTTCGGGCTCAGCCTGGTGAGCCCCTTCACATGGGCTTCGTACACGACGGTGCGGTCGAGGGGGATGCGCGGCTTGGCGACGCCGCCGAAATCGAACTCGGTGTCGGGCACGGCGGAGCGGAACACCCCCGGCTTGCGGCGGACGAGCCCGGTGCCCCACGGATCGAGCAGGAACCGGGACGGATTGAAGGCATGGTTCGGACCGTTCGGCCCATCGGCGCGGAGTGCGTACCGGGTGCCCACCTTGAGGCTGCGCGTCCGTGCCGACCACACACCGGCTCCAACGTCCTGAAGAGGGACCGTCTTGACGATCCAGTCGAGGTCGGTGTCATCGAAGATCACGAGTTCCACGGCCGTGGCGTTGGCCGACCAGACGCGGATCTCGCCGCCTCCGGAAGTGAGCCTCACACCGAGGTCGCGGAGGGGATCGGCGGCAGTCATGCGTTCTACAGTAGGGGTGACGAATGTCGTCGGCGTTACGGCTGTGAGGAGGGCGATCCGATGCCGGTCTATCTCGACCACTCCGCGACCACTCCTTTGCGCCCGGAGGCGGCCGCCGCGTGGATGGAGGTCGCCTCGTCTATCGGCAACTCGTCGTCGATCCACAGTCATGGGCAAGCGGCCAGACGCACACTCGAGGAGGCGCGCGAGACGATCGCAGCGACACTCGGGGTGGACGGGATCGAGGCGCTCATCGTCTCGGGCGGGACCGAGGCGATCAACCTCGCGATCAAGGGCCTGTACTGGACGCGCAACGCCGACTCCGAGCGACCGGTGGTGGTCGCGGCACGGGGGGAGCACCACGCGACGATCGACGCGGTGGAGTGGCTCGTGGACCACGAGGGTGCTGAGGCCGCGTGGGTCGATCTCCTCGACGACGGGGCCGTGGATCTCACGCACCTCGACCGGGTGCTCGCCGAAAACGCCGGCCGGATCGCCGTCATGACCGTGATTGTGGCCAACAACGAGGTCGGGACGATCCAGCCCGTCCGGGAGATCGCGGTGCGCGCGGTCGCGGCCGACGTGCCCCTGCACCTCGACGCGGTGGCCGCCTACGGTCATGTGCCGCTCGACCTCCGCGCGCTGCGGTCGGAGACCGGAGCGACGGGCGCGACGGGACCGGTCGCGGTCTCGGTGTCCGCCCACAAGATCGGGGGCCCTCAGGGGATCGGGGTGCTCGCGCTCCATCGGGGTGCAACGGTGGAACCGCTTCAGCACGGCGGAGGTCAGCAGCGACGGCTCCGTTCGGGCACGCAGGATGTGGCGTCCGCGGCGGCCTTCGCCCGTGCGGCGCTGCTCGCGCGTGCCGAGCTTCCGTCGGAAGGACGGCGACTGCGCGTGCTGAGGGATCGGCTCGTGGCGGGAGTGCTCGCGTCCGTGCCGGACACGAGGGTGAACGGTGCGCCGCTCGATGGACCCGATCGACTCCCCGGTAACGCCCATTTCGCCTTCTCCGGATGTCAGGGCGACTCGATCCTGTTCCTGCTCGACATGGCGGGGATCTCGGTCTCGACCGGGTCGGCGTGCCAGGCCGGAGTGCCTGAGCCGTCTCACGTCCTCCTGGCCATGGGGCGGTCGGAGGACGAGGCGCGCTCTGCTCTCCGGGTGACGCTCGGTCGTACGACCACCGATGCCGACGTCGATGCATTCCTCACCGCGATACCCGGGGTGATCGCCTCGGCGCGGAAGGCCGGTCTCTCCGAGCGTGACGTCGCGCTCCGCTGAGCCACGGACCGACGGCTGTGGCCCGCCGTAGACTGGACCCATGAAGGTTCTCGCGGCGATGTCCGGTGGCGTCGATTCGGCGGTCGCAGCGGCGCGAGCCGTGGACGCCGGTCACGAGGTGGTGGGGGTGCACCTCGCCCTCAGCCGGATGCCGGGCACGCTCCGCACCGGCAGCCGGGGCTGCTGCACGATCGAGGATTCGATGGACGCGCAGCGCGCGGCGAACCTCATCGGCATCCCCTACTACGTCTGGGACTTCTCCGAGCGGTTCAAGCTCGACGTCGTGGACGACTTCATCGCGGAGTACTCGGCGGGACGCACCCCCAACCCGTGCATGCGCTGCAACGAGAAGATCAAGTTCGCAGCGCTTCTCGAGAAGGCGATCGATCTCGGTTTCGACGCCGTCTGCACGGGGCACTACGCGCGCCTCGAGCGTTCGGCCGCCGGCTCCATCGAACTGCACCGAGCGAGCGACGAGGCGAAGGACCAGTCGTATGTGCTCGGCGTCCTCACCGGCGACCAGCTCGAGCACTCGATGTTCCCGCTCGGAGAGACGCCGTCGAAGGCCGTCGTCCGGGCGGAGGCCGCCGCTCGCGGCCTGAGCGTCGCGGCGAAGCCGGACAGCCACGACATCTGCTTCATCCCCGACGGCGACACCCGCGGCTGGCTGGCCGAGCGTGTGGGTGCGGAGACGGGCTCCATCCTCGATCGCGACGGCCGGGTCGTCGGCGACCACGACGGAGCCCACGCATTCACCGTGGGGCAGCGCCGCGGGCTCCGACTCGGGGTGCCGGCGGACGATGGCAAGCCCCGTTTCGTCCTGGAGGTGCGGCCGAAGACCAACGAGGTCGTCGTCGGACCGAAGGAGGCTCTCGCGATCGCGGAGATCGGAGGCCGACGCTTCTCGTGGGCCGGAGCTCCGGTGGAGGACGCGGGCGAGGCGTTCCGTTGTGATGTCCAGATCCGCGCGCACGCCGACCCCGTGCCGGCTGAGGCTCGCGTCGTCGAGGGAGCCGACGGGATCGAGTTCGTCGTCGTCCCCGATGTTCCGCTCGATGGAGTGGCCCCCGGGCAGACGGCTGTCGTGTACCTCGGGACGCGCGTGCTCGGTCAGTTCACCATCGACCGCACCGTGAGTGCCGTTCCGGTCACCGCCGGCGCCTGACCGCCGCACGGTGGTCCCTCGACCGCGCCACCCCCTGAGAGTGTCGGTGGCCGTCCCTAGACTTGACGCGTGAACGCGACAGACGAATCGGGGAACACCCACGCCGTGACGGGCGACTCAAGCGGCTCGGAGATCGACCCGGCAGACCTCTCTCCGGAGCAGGCGGCCGAAGAGTCCCACCGGCTCACCGGGCGCATCCTCGAATTGCGGGACGCCTACTACGAGCGCGACGAGGTGCTCGTGGACGACGCCGAATACGACGCGATGCTGCGGCGTCTCGACGAGATCGAGCGGCTCTTCCCTGCGCTGCAGAGCCAGGACAGCCCGACGCAGACGGTCGGCGGCCGCGCGCAGACGACCCTCTTCGATCCGGTCACGCATCTCGAGCGCATGCTGAGCCTCGACAACGTGTTCTCCCGCGAGGAGTTCGAGGTCTGGGCCGGCAAGGTCGTCGCGGCCAGCGGTCGGCCCATCCGCTGGCTGTGCGAGCTGAAGATCGACGGACTCGCCATCAACCTGCGCTACGAACGCGGGCGCCTCGTGAGCGCGGCCACCCGCGGCGACGGCGTCGTGGGGGAGGACGTCACCGAGAACGTGCGGCGGATGTCGGTCATCCCCACCCAGCTCCAGGGAGATGCCCACCCGGAGGTCGTCGAGGTGCGCGGCGAGGTGTTCTTCCCCGTCGAGGCGTTCCGCGAACTCAACGCCGCGCAGGCCGAAGCGGGAGAGCGTGTGTTCGCGAACCCGCGTAACGCCGCGAGCGGCTCGCTGCGGCAGAAGGCCGAGGGCAAGAACGCGAAGGCCATGGAGCTCATGGAGAGGCGCTTGTCGAGCCTCGGCATGCTCGTGCACGGCATCGGTGCGTGGCCGAACCCCCCGGTGTCGAGCCAGTCGGAGGTCTACGACCTGCTCTGCTCGTGGGGGTTGCCGACGTCGAGTCACTATCGCGTGGTCGATTCCGTCGAGGAGGCCGCCGATTTCATCGTCCGCACGGGCGAAGACCGCCACTCGGTCGAGCACGAGATCGACGGAGTCGTCGTCAAGGTCGACGAACTCGCGCTCCACGACGAGCTCGGCGCGACGAGCCGGGCCCCGCGATGGGCGATCGCCTACAAGTACCCGCCGGAGCAGGTCAACACGACGCTTCTCGACATCGTCGTGAGCGTGGGGCGTACCGGTCGTGCCACGCCGTTCGCCGTCATGAAGAAGGTGCGCGTGGCGGGAAGCGAGGTGCGCCAGGCGACACTCCACAACCAGGACGTCGTGAAGGCGAAGGGTGTCCTCATCGGCGACACCGTGGTCCTGCGCAAGGCCGGCGACGTCATCCCCGAGGTCCTCGGTCCGGTCGTGGAGCTCCGAGACGGGACCGAGCGCGAGTTCGTCATGCCGACGAACTGCCCGGAGTGCGGCACCCCGCTCGCCCCGGCGAAGGAAGGCGACGTCGATCTGCGGTGCCCGAATGCGCGAAGCTGCCCGGCGCAGGTGCGGGGACGGGTCGAGCACATCGGCTCGAGAGGTGCCCTCGACATCGAGGCCCTCGGAGAGGTCTCCGCCGCCGCGCTCACCCAGCCCATCGTGCCGGAGGATCCGCCGCTCCACACCGAGGCCGGACTGTTCTCCCTCACGCTCGCGGATCTCTTCCCGATCGAGGTGATCGTCCGTGACAACGAGACGGGGCTGCCCAAGCTCCGCGACGACGGCACGGAGAAGACGGACACCCCGTTCCGACGCCAGCGGAAGAAGAGCGACGGCCCGTTCGACCCGGAGGCCGAGGGCTTCCAGGGCACCGAGACGCACGTTCCGTCGAAGAACGCCGTCGACCTCATCGCCAACCTCGACGGTGCAAAGCAGAAGCCGTTGTGGCGGTTCCTCGTCTCCCTGAGCATCCGGCACGTCGGGCCCGTCGCCGCGCGGGCCCTCGCCGACTGGTTCGGCTCCCTGGCCGCCATGCGGTCGGCGAGCCGAGAGGAACTCGCGGCCGTCGAGGGCGTGGGTCCGACCATCGCGGATGCCCTGATCGACTGGTTCTCGGTCGACTGGCACCAGGAGATCATCGACCGCTGGTACGCCGACGGCGTGCCGTTCGAGACTCCAGGACACCCCGGTCCCGGAGCGGCCGCGAACGCCGGCGGAGTGCTCGCGGGCATCACGGTCGTGGCCACGGGGTCACTCGAGGGATTCACCCGTGAGGGCGCCCTCGAGGCGATCATCGCGGCTGGCGGCAAGGCCGCATCGAGCGTGTCGAAGAAGACCGACTTCGTCGCGGCAGGTCCCGGGGCGGGCTCCAAGCTCGCGAAGGCGGAGTCGCTCGGTCTGCGCATCATCGACGCCGAACAGTTCGCCCTCCTCGTGACGGAGGGGCCGGGGGCCCTTTCCGAGACGAGCGGCGAACCGAGCGGTGCCGACGACGCGATGGACGACCTCGCGGTTGCCGACGCGACGACCGAGGCGGCCACGGGCGACTGAGCGCCGTCCCGCCACGGCCTAGAATGGGGCGACACCCCGACATCCATCTGACGGAGATCCATGTCCGAAATCTCGGAGGAGCAGGTCGCACATCTCGCGAACCTCGCCCGCATCGCACTCACCCCCGAAGAGATCACGAGCCTCACGAGCGAGCTCGACCAGATCGTCGACAGCATCGCGAAGGTGCAGGAGGTCGCGACACCAGACGTGCCCGCGACGAGCCACCCCGTGCCGCTCGAGAACGTCTTCCGCGACGACGTCGTGGGACAGACGCTCACGCGCGAGCAGGCTCTCGCCAACGCGCCCGAGCGTACGGAGGACCGGTTCAAGGTCTCGGCGATCCTGGGGGAGGAACAGTGAGCGAGCTCATCCGTAAGTCCGCGAGCGAGCTGTCCGACCTGCTCGGATCGGGCGAGGTCTCGAGCGTCGAGGTCACGCGCGCCCACCTCGACCGCATCGAGGCGGTGGACGGCGAGGTCGCGGCCTTCCTCCACGTGTCGTCCGATGCGCTCGACGTCGCCGCGGCGATCGACGAGCGCCGGGCAGCCGGTGAAGACCTCGGTCCTCTCGCCGGGATCCCCTTGGCGGTGAAGGACGTGCTCGTCACGACCGACATGCCCTCCACCTCGGGGAGCCGGATCCTCGAGGGCTACATGTCGCCGTTCGACGCGACGGTCGTCGCGAAGTCGCGCGCCGCCGGTCTCATCCCGATCGGCAAGACCAACATGGACGAGTTCGCCATGGGGTCCTCCACCGAGCACTCGGCGTACGGACCCACGCACAACCCGTGGGACCTCGACCGCATCCCCGGCGGCTCGGGCGGTGGCTCGGCCGCGGCCGTCGCCGCCTTCGAAGCCCCTCTCGCCCTCGGCAGCGACACCGGCGGCTCGATCCGTCAGCCGGCGCACGTCACGGGAACGGTCGGCGTGAAGCCCACGTACGGCGGCGTCAGCCGCTACGGAGCGATCGCCCTCGCGTCGTCCCTCGACCAGGTGGGTCCTGTGACCCGCACGGTCCTCGACGCCGGTCTCCTGCACGACGTCATCGGCGGCCACGACCCGTTCGACTCGACCTCCCTGCGTGACGAGTGGCCATCGATGGCCGCAGCAGCCCGTGAGGGCGCGTCGGGGGGTTCGCTCGCAGGCCTCCGCGTCGGCGTCGTCTCCCAGCTGAACGGCGACGGCTTCCAGGCCGGGGTGCGTCGTCGTTACGAGGAAGCACTCGCTCTCCTCGAGCGCAACGGTGCCGAGCTCGTCGAGGTCAGTGCACCGCACTTCGAGTACGCGATCGCCGCGTACTACCTCATCCTGCCGGCTGAAGCCTCCTCGAACCTCGCGAAGTTCGACTCCGTGCGATTCGGCATGCGGGTCACACCTCCGGGTGGCGGCACGGTCGAGCAGGTCATGTCGGCCACCCGTGAGGCCGGCTTCGGCCCCGAGGTCAAGAGGCGCATCATCCTCGGCACCTACGCTCTGAGCGCCGGATACTACGACGCCTACTACGGCAGCGCCCAGAAGGTCCGCACGCTCATCCAGCGCGACTTCGAGCAGGCGTTCACGTCGGTCGACGTGCTCGTGAGCCCGAGCGCGCCCACGACGGCGTTCCGTCTCGGAGAGAAGCTCGACGACCCGCTCGCGATGTACCTCAACGACATCGCGACGATCCCCGCGAACCTCGCGGGAGTCCCCGCGATGAGCGTGCCTATCGGACTCGCTCCGGAGGACGGCCTTCCCGTGGGACTCCAGATCATGGCGCCGCTCCGCGAGGACGCCCGTCTGTACCGCGCGGGTGCGGCACTCGAAGCGCTGCTCCTGGAGCAGTGGGGACATGGCCTCCTCGCCGAGGCACCGGAACTGGGAGGCAAGTGATGGCGAAGGATCGCCTGATGGACTTCGACAAGGCGCTCGAGCTCTTCGAGCCGGTGCTCGGTTTCGAGGTGCACGTCGAGCTCAACACGAAGACCAAGATGTTCTCGTCGGCTCCGAACGGCTTCGGCGACGCTCCCAACACGAACGTCTCACCCGTGTGTCTCGGCCTCCCGGGTTCCCTCCCGGTCGTGAACGAGCAGGCCGTGCGCTACTCGATCAGCCTCGGTCTCGCGCTCGGGTGCAGCATCGCGCCGAGCTCGCGGTTCGCGCGCAAGAACTACTTCTACCCGGATCTGGCCAAGAACTACCAGATCTCGCAGTTCGACGAGCCGATCGCCTTCGAGGGCCAGGTCGACGTCGAGCTCGCCGACGGCAGCGTCCGGACGATCCCGATCGAGCGCGCGCACATGGAGGAGGACGCCGGCAAGCTCACGCACGTCGGCGGCTCGACCGGGCGCATCCAGGGTGCCGAGTATTCGCTCGTCGACTACAACCGCGCGGGTGTGCCTCTCGTGGAGATCGTCACGAAGCCGATCTACGGCGCCGAGCACGATGCGCCGGAGCTCGCGAAGGCCTACGTGTCGACGATCCGCGACATCGTCATCGCGCTCGGCATCTCGGACGCCCGTATGGAGCGCGGCAACCTGCGCTGCGACGCGAACGTGTCGCTGCGCCCTCGCGGCCAGGAGAAGCTCGGGACGCGGACGGAGACCAAGAACGTCAACTCCCTACGCTCGGTCGAGCGCGCCGTGCGATACGAGATCCAGCGCCAGGCCGTGATCCTCGCCGAAGGCGGGACGATCACGCAGGAGACGCGGCACTGGCACGAGGACACCGGGTCGACGTCTGCCGGTCGGCCGAAGAGCGACGCGGACGACTACCGCTACTTCCCCGAGCCCGATCTGCTTCCCGTCGTGCCGTCGGCCGAGCTGATCGAGGAGCTCCGTGCCGCACTTCCCGAGGCGCCTGCCATCCGTCGCCGCCGGCTCAAGGAGTCGTGGGGCTACACGGACCTCGAGTTCCAGGACGTCGCCAACGGCGGACTGGTCGCCGAGGTCGAGCTGACGATCGCCGCCGGGGCAACGCCCGCCGCGGCGCGTAAGTGGTGGACGGGGGAGATCTCGCGGCTCGCGAACGCCGGAGGTGTCGAGGCCTCCTCGCTCATCTCCCCGGAGAACGTCGCGGAGCTCGCGCGGCTCGTCGACGCCGGCACCCTCACCGACAAGCTCGCCCGACAGGTTCTCGAGGGCGTCATCGCCGGCGAAGGCACGCCGCAAGAGGTCGTCGATGGCCGGGGACTGGCTGTCGTGTCGGACGACGGAGCCCTCATCGCCGCGATCGACGAGGCCCTCGCGGCCCAGCCCGACGTGCTCGCGAAGATCCAGGACGGCAAGGTCCAGGCGGCCGGAGCCGTCATCGGAGCGGTCATGAAGGCGATGCGGGGCCAGGCGGATGCGGCCCGCGTGCGTGAACTCATTCTGGAGCGCGCCGGCCAGGTGTGATGACGGTCCGCCACTGGCGGCCGTCCGACGAACGACGATCGGAGCGTCTCCCACTGCTGTGGGCGGCGCTCCGATCGCGTCGGGCGGCGGTCCTGCGGCTCAGGCCGGGTTGCGTCCCGTGAGGGCGAGCAGCTGGAACTGGAGAGGAGCGTCCTCCGGCACGGTAATCGGCGCGCCGTAGAGGCCGCTCGCCTGCAGGGTCTCCCGCTGCGGGGCGAAGACGGTCCAGACCGCTTCGACGAGATCGTCGTGCAGGCGCTCGTCGTCGCCGATCGCACGTGCCAGGTCCCACGTGTGGATGGCGACGTCCGATACCTGCTCGGTGAGGTAGGCGAGCGCCGTGACCGTGTCGGAAGAGAGCTGGACGTGCTGGCGCTCGTCATGGGCGCGCCACGCCTGCGAGGCGCGCTCATGGTGCCGCTCCCATTCACTGACGAGGTCGTCGCCGAGGGGTTCGACGACGAGTCGGGCCTGTGCGAGGGAGCGTCCGTCGAGGAGCGGACCCACCCACTGCTGCTCCTCGGTGACGTGAGCCACGAGCGCCCGAACGTCCCAGTCGTCGTCGGGAGTGGGGGCGGTCCAGTCGGTGATGCGTCGGACGCGTCGACCGAATTCTTCGCCCGCCATTCGTTGGAACTCGAGCCATTCCTCGTATCCGTACATCGTCGCCTCCTGAAGTCGAGCTTACGGAAAAGCAACGCTGCGTGGGCGCCCGCATTCCCTCCCGCGCGGTACCGTGGACGGCCGCGATGTCGGTGGCCGATGGGACAATGGATCCATGGGTCGCGACGACGGAGCAGGACGGCAGGTCACCGTCGGCTCCGCCGACGATTCGGAGACTCCCATCCTGCACATCGACATGGACGCGTTCTTCGCCTCTGTCGAACTCCTGGATCGACCGGACCTCCGAGGTCTCCCCGTCATCATCGGCCACCGCGACGGACGTTCCGTGGTCACGAGCGCCACGTACGAAGCTCGGAAGTTCGGCGTGGGCGCGGCCATGCCGGTCTCCAAAGCGCTCCGGCTCTGCCCTCATGCCGTCGTCGTGCCGCCCAACTACGCGGCGTACTCTCACTTCTCCGGTGAAGTGATGCGTATCTTCTCCGACGTCACTCCGCTCGTCGAACAGTTGAGCATCGACGAAGCGTTCCTCGACGTCTCCGGTGCGCGTCGTCTGCTCGGCTCTCCGGCAGAGATCGCAGCGCTCGTTCGCGAACGGGTCGAGTGCGAGACGGGTCTCACCTGCTCGGTGGGCGTCGCCGCGTCCAAGTTCGTCGCCAAGATGGCGTCGACGCGGGCGAAACCCGACGGCTTCCTCGTCGTCCCGAAGGCTGACACCCTCGCCTTCCTGCACCCCTTGCCGATCCGCACACTGTGGGGGGTCGGGCCGTCGACGGAGGAGTCCCTGCGCCGTCTCGGGCTCGCAACGATCGGCGACATCGCCGAGGTGCCGATCGCTGCTCTCCGGAGCGCCGTGGGCAACGCGGGCGCGAACAAGCTGCACGACCTCGCTCTCGGTCTCGACCCGCGGTCCGTCGAGACGACACGGATCGAGAAGAGTATCGGCCACGAGGTCACGTTCCACACCGACATCACCGACATCGGTCAGCTGCGGGTGGAGCTCCTCCGGCTCGCGGACAAGGTCGCCGTCCGCCTCCGCGAACGCCACTGGGTCGCCCGCACGATCGGCCTGAAGGTGCGCTGGACGGATTTCACGACGCTGTCGCGATCGCACACCCTGCCGGAGCCGACATCCGTCGGCCGTCGGCTGCACGAGGAGGCGGTGTCCCTCCTCGACGGGCTTCGGCCCCTCCGACCGGTCCGACTCATCGGCATCCGGGCGGAGCACCTCTCGCCGGCTGGAGACGGGGCACTGCTGTGGGACCCCGACGAGGACTGGCGTGAGGCCGAGAATTCCGTGGACGCGGTGCGAAAGCGTTTCGGCTCGTCGGCACTCGCCCCGGCATCGCTTCTGAGGGAGCCGTCCGGCGGCGCAGGAGGCCCACGGACGGCGCCCTTCCCCGACGACTGATTCGCGGTTCCGACCCCTTGGAAGTGCCCGTGCGCGCGGGTAGCGTGGCATCATGACGAACCCAGCGCTCGACCTCGCAGACCGTTTCCGCACCATCGGAGTCAAATCCGTCTACGGAGACCCCGTCGACCTCGACGGCTCCACCATCGTTCCCGTCGCCGTGAGCGTCTTCGGTTTCGGCGCGGGTGAGGGCGAGGGCACCGGAGACGGCGCTTCGGGCGACAAGACCACGGGAAAGGTCGGCGGTTCGGGTGCGGGCGGCGGGGGCGGTGGCTACTCGTGGCCCGTCGGCGCCTACGTCTCGGAATCGGGAACAGTCCGGTTCGAACCGAATGTCATCTCGCTCATCATCGTCTCGGTGCCGCTCATCGCCGTCACCGGCAAGGCCCTCAGCCTGATCATCAAGGCGCTCAAGCGGTGAGCTGCGCGCTATAGTTGCGATGAACACGGGAGTCCGGTGAGCCGGGCTGAGAGGAAGGTCCTCAACCTTCGACCGTCGAACCTGATCTGGATCATGCCAGCGCAGGGAGTCTGACATCTCATCACCCGTGCCCTATCCACTCATCGAGAGGGGCACGTCACGTGCACGCAACAACATCGTCCATCGATTCATCGTCGACCGACCGTTCGGAACGGTCCCTGCGGTGGCGGGTCATCGACATCGTCATCGCTGCCGTCCTCGGCGTCGCGACAGGCCTCATCTTCTGGTTCTGGAACACCGTCGGGTACCTCTGGTTCCAGACGGCCGACGCAGTCACGCCGGGCTTCGGCGGCGTCGCCGTGGGTATCTGGCTCATCGGAGGCGTGATCGGCGGGCTCGTCATCCGGAAGCCGGGGGCCGCGCTTCTGGTCGAACTGATCGGCGCCGTCGTGTCGATGCTCGTCGGCAACGTCTGGGGCGTTTCGACCGTGTACTCCGGCATCGTGCAGGGTCTCGGCGCCGAACTCGTCTTCGCGGCGTTCGCCTACCGTCGTTTCGGTGTCGTCACGGCCGCCCTCGCGGGAATCGGCGCGGGTGCCGCGGCGTGGCTCTTCGAGTTCTTCACCGGGAACATCGAGAAGAGCGCGACGTTCAACGTCATCTACCTGTCGTCGGTCGTTGTCTCCGGTGCTCTGCTGGCCGGCGTGCTCGGTTGGCTTCTGGTCCGTGCCCTGGCTGCGTCGGGTGCGCTCAGCCGATTCGCCGTGGGCAGGGACGCGCGGCGGGACGTATGACCGGAGGAGCGCGCATCACCGCGACCGGTTGGGGCTGGAGGCACGCGGGTCGAAAGCGTGCAGCGGTGGCCGACGTCTCGATCGACATCGCTCCGGGGGAGCGGGTCCTTCTGCTCGGCGCGTCGGGCTCGGGGAAGTCGACCCTCCTCGCGGGAATCGCGGGTCTCCTCGGGGGCGATGAGGATGGAACGGCTGTCGGAACCCTGACGGTGGACGGTCGTGACGCACGCGAAGCGCGCGGCCGAACCGGTCTGGTTCTCCAGGACCCCGATGCCGCTCCCGTGCTGTCCCGTGTCGGGGACGACGTGGCGTTCGGATGCGAGAACCTCGGGGTGGAGCGCGACGAGATCTGGCGACGGGTGGCGCGGAGCCTCGAGGCGGTGGGGCTCGATGTCCCGCTCAGCCGCCAGACATCACAGCTGTCGGGTGGGGAGAAGCAACGCCTCGCCATCGCGGGAATCCTCGCGATGGACCCCGCCGTCATCCTCCTCGACGAGCCGACCGCGAATCTCGACCCCGTGGGGGTGTCCGAGGTCCGGGCTGCCATCGAGAGAGCCGTCCTCGATGACGGGACGACCCTCGTCGTCGTGGAACACCGTACGGAGGTCTGGGTCGACCTCATGACCCGCGTGATCGTGCTCGACGCCGGCGGCGGGGTGTTCGCAGACGGTCCGCCTGCGGAGGTCTTCGCACGCGCCGGCGCGGCTCTCGCGGACGCCGGTGTCTGGGTGCCCGGGGTGTCCGTGGGCCTACCGGATGCCGGCAGACCCGGCTCCGACGACGGAGCGGCGCTCTCGACGTCCGTCCTCTCGATCGGTCGATCGGCCGAGGCGATCGTCCGATCCCGTCTTGATGTGGTGGTGCCGATGCACCGCTCGACGGTCGTGGTCGGGTCGAACGGGGTGGGGAAGTCCACGCTCGCACTGACACTCGCCGGCCTCCTCCCGGAGAGGGAGGGGACGGTGACGGCTTCGGCCGCGCTCGCGACATGGCGGGGCCCCCGTCCCTCCCGGTGGTCGTCGCGTGATCTCCTCACCCGGATCGGCACGGTGTTCCAGGAACCGGAACACCAGTTCCTCGCCTCGACGGTGCGAGACGAGCTCGCGATCGGCCCGCGGGCACTCCGGCTCGGGGACCACGAGGTGCAGGGGCGCGTCGACGAGATGCTGGATGTCCTCGGCCTCGCCGAGCTCGCGCGTGCGAACCCGTTCACGCTCTCGGGAGGGCAGAAGCGGCGGCTCTCCGTGGGCACCGTCCTCATCGCCCGGCCCGCCGTGATGGTGCTCGACGAGCCGACGTTCGGACAGGACCGTGGGAGCTGGATCCGCCTCGTGGCCCTGCTTCAGAAGCTCGTCGCGGACGGTGGGACCGTCGTGTCGGTCACTCACGACGCCGGGGTCGTCCGTCACCTGGGGCAGCACGTCATCAGGCTCGACGACGTCGGGGTTCCTGGTATGACGGAGGCGGCCGCATGACCACCCTCCGCGTTGCGGCGCCGGCCGTTCTCACACGGGGGGCGCTCCTCGACGACATCAACCCCGTCTCGAAGATCATCGCAATGGTCATCCTCTCCGTTCCGCTCATCGTCACCATCGATTGGGTCAGCGCCGCCGTGGCGATCGCCATCGAGCTCGTCCTCCTTCCGCTGTGCGGTCTCGCACTCGGGGCTCTGCTGCGCCGGGCGGTCCCCCTGGCGATGTTCGCGCCGATAGCGGGCATCAGCATGCTCCTCTACGCAGAGCCGGAGGGCCGCGTCCACGCACAGTTCCTCACTGCCACGATCAGCGATTCGTCGATCCAGCTCGCTGTCGCAGTGACGCTCCGCGTCTTCGCGCTCGGCCTGCCCACGATCCTGCTGTTCTCCCGTGTCGACTCGACGGAGCTCGCTGACGCGCTCGCGCAGGTGGCACGGCTCCCCGCACGGCTCGTGCTGGGGGTCGTCGCCGGTGTCCGCCTGCTCGGGCTCTTCATCGACGACTGGCGGAGCATGGAACTCGCGCGTCGCGCGCGGGGAGTCGGTGATGCCGCGCCGATCCGTCGACTCTTCTCGATGTCGTTCCAACTGCTGGTCTTCGCTGTCCGCCGTGGTACGAAGCTCGCGACGGCGATGGAGGCCAGGGGTTTCGGCGCGCAGTCGACACGCACGTGGGCCCGTCCGTCGTCGCTGTCCTGGAGAGATGCCGTCTTCCTCCTGGGATGCGTTGCCGTGATGGCGGCGGCGATCGGTGGGGCGGTCGCCGCCGGGACGTTCCGTTTCGTGGGGTCCTGACGTGGTAGTCACTCGATCGGACGTCAGGAGCGAGCTTCGGCGCTCCGACGGCATCGTTCTCATCGACGGCCGGAGCGGTGCGGGCAAGTCGACTTTCGCCGACCTCCTCGTGTCACGCTGGCCCGGCGAGGTTCCGCCGGTGCTGGTGCGGATGGACGACATCTATCCGGGGTGGTCTGGACTCGACGACGCGTCGGAGCAGGTGTGGAGCGAGCTCCTCGCCCCGCGAGCGGTCGGAATGCCTGGACGCTGGCGGCGTCACGACTGGGTTCTCGGCCGATCAGCCGAGTGGCATGATGTTCCGGCCGACCGTCCGCTCGTGATCGAGGGGTGCGGCACGCTCTCGAGGACGAACGCCTCAGCCGCGAGCCTCCGCATCTGGCTCGAGGCGGGTCCCGTCGTCCGCAAGAGGCGTGCGCTCACGCGAGACGCCGGCGCATTCGACGGACACTGGGACATGTGGACGGACCAGATGGAGTCCTTCATCGGCCGCGAGGACCCGATCGCGTCTGCCGATCTCGTGCTGGGGAATGACGGCGGCGAGGCGGCGGATTGGCTCGACGACGTCCTCGACCGTTCCACCGGCACCACCGTCTAGAGACGCGCTCAGCCCTCGTGGAGGTCGGCGATCAGGGCCGAGATCACGGGGATCGGGTGGGTGATCCGCCACAGCACGCCCGGATCCTGGAGCCGCTCGTCGAGTCGCAGTGGCGCCGTCTCGGTACGCCCGCCGGCCGTCGCTTCGACCGAACCGATCGTCGTCCCCGCACCGGCGGCCTCGAGCGGGTCGAGGGTCGTCGTCACCACGGGGGTGGAGACCGCCCAGTGCGGTTCCGACACGGCAGCCCCGGCGGACGCCGTCACCTCGTCGCCCCACGGCGCGGTGACGGTGACCAGTGGGGTGCCGACGGCGATGAGCGACTCGTCGACGACCGCAGTGGCGGCCTGCTCGGCGAGAGCGCGGACCGCCGCCTCGAGAGCGTCCCAGTCGGACTGCCGGAGGATGGCGCCGTAGGCCCGGTAGGTCGTGTCCCCGATCTCGACGCTCAGGCCGAACAGCAGGCAGATGCCGGCAGCGTCCGTGTAGCTCCGTGAGACGCCCGTGATGCCGAGCTCGGGCAGGTAGGTCGTGGTGTTCTCGATCCCTCTCCTGGACGGGAGTCCCTCGACCGTGCTCGTCAGCACCGAGTCGATGGCGGGATCCTGGAGGGCCAGTGCGGCCACGACGGCGAGGTCGGAGGCCGTGCCGGCGCTCTCCTCGGACAGACCGGTGGCGTCGGCGACTGTGATGCCGTCGAGTCCGTTCTCATCGAGCCAAGCCCGAGCGGCGACGAGGTAGTCATCGACGGAGCCGAAAGCCCATCGAACGAGAGTGTCGGCGTGGTTGTTGCTCGAGCCGAGGAGGAGCGCCTGGAGCATTCCCCGCTCGCTCCATTGGTCGTCCGTGTACACGGTGACGGTCCTGGCTCCGGCCGCCTGGTAGTCGCGGTAGGAGAGGAAGTCCTCTGAGGTGATCGGGACGATCGCTCCCTCGTCGTCCGCAGCGAGGGGGTGCGCATCGAGCACCACGAGCGCCGCGATGACCTTGGTGGCGGCGGCCATCGGCACGGGCTGCGTGTCGCCCGCCACGGCGAGCGGTGTCCCCGTCGGATCTTCCGTCAGGGCGCTGGCACCGTCAGCGGGGAGTACCGGATCATTGGCCGGAATCTCGTCGACAGGGATCGTGGAGGTGGTCGCCTCGGGGAGCGGACCGAGGAGAGTGGCCGGGCCGTACAGCCCGACGGCCAGGATCGCGACGGTTCCGACGCTCACTCCGATGACGCGTCCTACCCCCACGAAGACCCCCGGCTACCCGACATGGGTTCAGGCTAACCCGGATGCGCCGCTCGGCTCGTCAGCCCCAGCCGAGTCGGTGCAACTCCGCGTCGTCCAGACCGAAGTAGTGTCCGATCTCGTGGACGAGGGTCACCCGCACTTCGGCGCGCAGCGAGTCGACATCGTCGACGTGGTGGAGGAGTGGTTCGCGATAGATGCTGATGGTGTCGGGCAGCTCGCCGAACCCGTACTGTCCCCGTTCGGTCAGGGCGACGCCGTGGTACAGACCGAGAAGGTCGAGGGAGCCGTCCTCCGGACGGTCCTCAACGATGATCGCGACATTGTCGAGGTCGGCGACCATGTCATCGGGGAGCGTGTCGAAGACCTCTTCGACGAGGGCTTCGAAGTCGTCCGGCGTCATGTCGATCACGAGGACTCATCGTATGCGGTCGAGTTGTGACAGAACCGGACGTCAGCCGCCGGGGCCTTTTCCGTTGTCGGCACCGTTCCCGTTCCCGTTCCCGTTCCCGTTGCCCTGACCTTTGCCGTTCCCGTTTCCGTTGCCCGGCGCAGTCTGGTCCGTTCCTGGTCCCGCTTCACCTCCGGGCGTGTTGTCGTCCGTTCCGGGTTCCGGTCCTGAGGGAGTCGACGTGTCGGAGGCGGGACTCTCGGTCTCGTCGTCGGTACCGGCGTCGGTGGCGTCGTTCTCGGTGTCGGTGGTCTCGGTGTCGGTGGCATCGGTGGCATCGGTGGCATCGGTGGCCGGGATGGCATCGGGGGTTTGCGCGGTCTCGGAAGCTGCGGCGGCGGCTTTCCGCTCGTCGACGAACGAGGTGATGCCGGTCGAGAACTCGTCCATGGCCGTCGAGAGGGTGGCGATCCCGACGCCGCCCGTGTTCGAGGCGCTCACGGGTGCTCGACCGCTCGTCAGTAACCCCGCGAGGCCTCCGCCGAGACCGATGGTGACGACGGCGGCGCACGCGACGAGGAGGAGGCGACGACGAGAACGGCGACGGTCCACCTGGCGGCGTGCGCCTGGCCTGTCACGTCGGAGTCGGCGTGCGGGCACACCGAGCGTCACTCCAGCGGCGCGGACGGCGGCAGGCTGGGGAACCGCACCATGAGTCATGGGCTCCGTCGGTGTGGGGGAGGAGGCACCGACGTCGGGAATGCGCTTCGTGACGGTTGCGGCTACGTTCGTGACTCCGCCCTGGGCGGGCGACACCCTCGCGAGCGAGACCGTCTCCGTCGCGACGAGGGGACCCGTTCCCTCCGAGCGGAGGATTTCACGCGCCGAGGCGGCCACATCGAGGGCTGTCGGCCGCGCCTCGACGGAGCGGGATGTCATGGCTGTGAGGAGGGACTTCCAGGCGTATCCGAGCTCGCCGGGGATCGTGGGGTCGCGCTGGACTCTCGCCACGAGCGACTCGGTCATCCCGCCGGGGAAGGCGCGCGTGCGGGTGAAACTCTCGAGCAGGACGAGACCGAGGGAGTAGATGTCTCCGGCCGGGGCGGGGGTGATACCTCTCGTCTGTTCGGGACTCAGGTAGGCGGCGGTTCCCATGATCGTGCCGGGCATGGTGAGCCTGGCCGAGTCGACGAGATGCGCGATTCCGAAGTCGGCGAGCTTGGCCCGGAATTCCCGTGTCGGCGAGACGGACGGAGCGAGGAGGACATTGGACGGCTTGATGTCGCGATGGACCATGCCGGCGTCATGAACGGTGTGCAGCGCCTCGGCCAGGTCGAGCGCCATAGCTGCGATGTCGACGTCGCTGAGGGGGCCGTCGCTGATGCGCTCGTGGAGTGTGGGACCGTCGACGAGTTCCATGACGAGAAAGGCGTCATCGCCCGGAGCGACCCGTGCGTCGTAGAGGGTCACGAGGGAGGGGTGGTTGAGGGCGGCGAGAAGTCGGACTTCCGTCGAGGCCCGTCGGGCCTGGTGTTCGCCGTCCGAGGTGTCACCGAACAGTTTGACAGCGACGGGTCGGTGCAGGACCTCGTCCGTGGCTCGGTAGACGTTGGCCATACCGCCTCGTCCGATGAGGGAGTCGACCCGGTATCGCCCGCCGAGGACGTGACCGATGAACGCGTCAGCGGGGACGTGTCCGACGGTCATCCATGCTCCTCTGTCGTGGGCAGCACGATCGCCCGCCGCTCCCAGTCTGATGGACCGCGCAAACGAAAGTTGGCCGTTGACAGACCCCGGAAGCCGGTGCATTCCGCACCCCCGACTTCACGAAGCCACGGCAGAGATCCGTTGACCTCACGAAGCCACGGCAGAGATCCGTTGACCTCACGAAGCCACGGCAGAGATCCATTGACCTTAATGAACACTGGGGTGAGTAACGGGGCTTGAACCCGCGACCTCCTGGACCACAACCAGGCGCTCTACCAACTGAGCTATACCCACCATGTGCGCCTGTTCCGGGCTGACCCGGAAGACGCAACTCGAAAATTGTATTACACGTTTGAGGTGTATGCGTTCACCGTGGCCGCGGCGGCTGCTTTTGCCTCGTCGGATGTGGGCCCGGGGAGCGGAACGAAGACCGCCGACCGGTAGTACGCGAGTTCGCGGATGGACTCGAGGATGTCGGCGAGGGCGCGGTGCCCGCCGTCCTTCGACGGTGCGTTGAAGTAGGCACGGGGGTACCACCGGCGGGCGAGTTCCTTCACCGAGGAGACGTCGACGTTGCGGTAGTGCAGGTGGGCGTCGAGCCGTGGCATGAACTTCGCCAGGAACGCCCTGTCCGTGCCGATGGAGTTTCCGGCGAGCGGTGCCTTCTGCGCATCGGGGATGTGGTCGACGACGTACTGGAGCACTCGGAACTCGGCGTCGGCGAGGTCGAGGCCATCCGGGATCTCCTCGATGAGTCCCGACGTGGTGTGCATGGTCGTCACGAAGTCGCCCATGTTGGCGAGGGCGGCATCGCTGGGTTTGATGACGACGCTCAGCCCCTCGTCGACGGGGTTCAGATCGAAGTCCGTGATGACGACGGCGATCTCGACGAGTTCGTCGACCGAGAGGTCGAGTCCCGTCATCTCGCAGTCGATCCAGACGAGGAGGTCGCTGCCTGTGGTCATGCTCCGATCCTATCCGCGACCGCCGACACCCCGGTTCGGGCGCCGGTAGGCTGGTCGCACCATGCTCGTCGCCCTCGCCATCGCCCTGCTCGTGAACGCCGCGTACAACGTGATCGTGTGGCCCCGTTTCCTGTCGCGCATCGCGAAGGACCCACGGGCCCGCGCGGCGGATGGTTCTCGCACCGCGTTCTTCCGCGTGCACCTCGTGTTGATCTCGGTGGCTCTCGGTCTGGCTGCTGTCTCCGCTGTTCTCGGTATCGCCGCACTCGTCACCGTCGCCTGATCCAGGTCGCGGGACACCGGTGGGCTATCCTGGTTGCCGGTCTGCCCTCATAGCTCAATGGATAGAGCAACGGCCTTCTAATCCGTAGGTTGCAGGTTCGAGTCCTGCTGGGGGCACTGGAGCAGAGCGGATCTATCGGATCCGACAGCGCGTCGAATCTCCTCCCAGCGCAACCGCGCTCCGGGCGGACGCCGAACGGGTACAGTCGTGGGCGGCGCGCGAACGGCCGCGTCCGTCCGGAACCCTCGGGAGGAATCGGCAGTGGAACGTCGGAGCGGAGTGCTCGGGTCCGGGCATACGCGCGCGAAGTTCATCCTCATGGGTGAGCATTCCGTGGTCTACGGCCGGCCGGCCATCGCTCTTCCCCTGCCGGCGCTCGCCATGGATGTCGAGATCTTCGCGGTACCGGGGCCGGCTCGGATCGCATCCGATCTGTTCACCGGCGCTCTCGCCGACGCCCCCGCCGATCTCGCGGGTCCGGTCGCGGCCATCGACGCAGCCAGTCGTGCCTTCGACGTCCCGCTGAGCGATGTCACCGTCGCCATCGAGAGCACGATCCCGGCCGAGCGTGGGCTGGGTTCGAGTGCGGCGACGGCCGGCGCGATCGTCCATGCGTTCGCCGATGCGGCCGGTCGGCGGATCGGCGACGTCGAGCACTTCGACCTCGTCCAGGTGGCCGAGCGGGTGGCGCACGGAACGCCCAGCGGCCTCGACGCCGTGGCGACGAACTCCCGTGTCCCCGTACTGTTCAGAGGCGGTGTGGCGCAGAGCCTGCCGATGTCGCTCGACGCGACGTTCGTCATCGCCGACACGGGTGTCCGCGGGCGTACGAGGGACTCGGTCGCCTCCGTGCGCGCGCAACTCGCGCAGCGACCCGAATGGACGGAGGACCGCATCGATCGTCTCGGGGTTCTCGCGGAAGGTGCCGTTGGCGACCTGGGCGAGGGTGCCGCTGATCGCCTCGGAGCGCGCATGGCGGAGGCGCATGGCATCCTCGCCGAACTCGGTGTGAGTTCTGACGAACTCGACGCACTCGTGCGTGCTGCCTCGTCCGCTGGCGCTGTGGGCGCGAAGCTGACCGGTGGTGGACGCGGGGGGTGCGTCGTCGCTCTCACGAATTCCCCGGCTCACTCGGTGGAGGTCGCCGATGCGCTCATCGCGGCGGGTGCGCACGCGACCTGGACCTACGACACGATGGTGCCGATCGCATGAGCGGCAGGTCGACGGCTGTCGCTCATTCGAACATCGCGCTGATCAAGTACTGGGGCAAGGTGGATTCGCGGCTCGCCATCCCCGCGACGAGCAGTGTGTCGCTGACGCTCGACGCCTACCGCACGGAGACGACCGTCGAGTGGGGGAACGATCGCGATTCCGTCGTTCTCGACGGAGATCCGTTGTCCGGGGTGCCAGCTGATCGTGTGTCCCGATTCCTGGATCTCGTGCGCGACCTGTCGGGTCGGAGCGAGTACGCCAGCGTCGTCTCTCGGAACACGGTGCCCACCGCTGCCGGTCTCGCGTCGTCAGCGTCCGGATTCGCGGCTCTCGCCGCCGCGGCCACGTCGGCGGCCGGGCTGTCTCTGAGCCCCCGAGAGCTGTCGATCCTGGCTCGGAAAGGCTCCGGTTCCGCCTCGCGCAGCATCTTCGGCGGTCTCGCCGTCTGGTATGCCGGGACGGACGACGCTTCGTCCTACGCTGAGCCCCTTCACGACCCGGGGCTCGATCTGGCGATGGTCGTCGCCGTCGTCAATGCCGGGACGAAGGAGATCTCGAGCCGCGACGCGATGCGGCTCACCGCGGACACCTCGCCGTACTATGACGCGTGGGTGTCGTCGTCGCGCGTCGACTTCGCGGGCATGCTCGAGGCGGTCGCCGCAGGGGACTTCACCCGAGTCGGAGAGCTCGCCGAATCCAACGCCATGCGGATGCACGCCTCGATGCTCGGATCGACACCTCCCGTCTCGTACTGGGAGCCCGACAGCGTCCGGTGTCTTCGACTCGTCCGCGAGCTGCGTGCTGCGGGCACCGAGT
Organism: Labedella gwakjiensis; assembly: GCF_003014675.1. Lineage (NCBI taxonomy): Bacteria > Bacillati > Actinomycetota > Actinomycetes > Micrococcales > Microbacteriaceae > Labedella > Labedella gwakjiensis. The sequence goes on along the minus strand of NZ_PYAU01000001.1, from coordinate 3,560,776 downwards.
GCTACGCCACGATGGACGCCGGACCCAACGTGAAGGTCTTGTGCCGTCGTCCGGATGTCGCGAGTGTTTCCGCGGCCGTCGGATCTCTCGGTGTGGCCGGAGTGACCACGTCGCTCCCGGGACCGGGAGTGCGTGTCACGGAGGCTCCGCGATGATCGAGGTCGCAGCGCCGGGGAAGCTCTTCATCGCCGGAGAGTATGCGGTGGTCGAGCCCGGGTATCCGGCGGTCCTCATCGCCGTGGACCGGTTCGTCACGGTGACGCTCGAAGCGAGTGCGGGGCGCGGACAGCTGATCTCCGATCAGTTCGGCCATCTGCCCGTGGTGTGGCGGCGCGACGGCGATCGACTCGTCATCGACAGGGATCAGCGTCCGTTCGACTACGTGCTGTCCGCCATTCGCGTGGTCGAGGCCTTCGCCCTCGAATCGGGTCGTCGGCTGGACTTCTACGACCTGGCGATCCGTAGCGAGCTCGACGACCGTTCCGGCCGGAAGTTCGGACTGGGGTCGAGCGCCGCCGTCACGGTCGCGACGGTGACGGCCCTCGATCGGTTCTACTCGCTCGGACTCGACGAGCTCTCCCGCCTCAAGCTCGCGCTTCTCGCGACGATCGGCGTGAATCCGCTCGCGTCGGGCGGCGACGTCGCGGCGAGTCTCTACGGCGGGTGGATCGCATTCTCATCTCCTGATCGCGGGTGGGTCGCGCGTCGATCCGCGGAGACGGACGTCGTCTCACTGATCGCTGAGGACTGGCCGGGGCTATCCGTTCGCAGACTGCCCCCGTTGACCGGGGGTCGACTCGTCGTGGGCTGGACAGGCGAACCCGCGTCGACGGCTCAGCTCGTCGATGGGATCCAGAAACGGAAGCAGCAGGAAGACAGCCACTACGAATCGTTCCTGGAGGACAGCAGGGCGTGTGTCGAGGCTCTGGTCGCCGCGTTCGACGCCGACGATCTCGCGGGCGCCCAGAAGCAACTCCACCGGGCACGTCGACTGCTCGTCCGACTCGGTGTCAGCGTCGGGATCTCGATCGAGACCCCCGACCTCACTCTTCTGTGCGACTCGGCCGAATTCGTCGGCGCAGCGGCCAAGTCGTCGGGTGCCGGAGGAGGCGATTGCGGCATCGTGCTGGCGGATGAGGCGACCGACCTCGACCCCATGTTCCGTCAATGGGAGCTCGGTGACATCAGGAGGCTCTCGCTCCATGTCCACCCGGCTCCGGAAACGGAAACGACTCCGTAATCCAGCGGGTTTAGGCTGATGTCATGCGTGATCTTCAAAGCGACATCATCGCCGAGCTGGGCTCCCTTCCGGAGGTGGATCCGGCCGCCGAGATCGAGAGGCGGGTCTCGTTCCTCGTCGACTACGCCACCACGACAGGCGCGGCCGGATTCGTGCTCGGGATCAGCGGTGGACAGGACTCATCCCTGGCCGGACGGCTCTGCCAGTTGGCGAGCGAGCGGCTCCGCGAGGGGGGCGGCACGGCCGAGTTCGTCGCCGTCCGGCTACCGTACGGCGTCCAGCACGATGAGGACGATGCGCAGCTCGCCCTCGGCTTCATCGCCCCCGATCGGAGCGTCACGTTCAACGTGAAGCGCGGCGTCGACGGCTTCTTCGACGAATACGGAGACGCCGTCGGCGATCGGATGACGGACTTCACGAAGGGGAACGTGAAGGCTCGGGCACGGATGGTCGCCCAGTACGCCATCGCCGGTCAGCGCGCCCTCCTCGTGGTGGGAACCGATCACGCCGCTGAGGCGATCACCGGCTTCTTCACGAAGTTCGGAGACGGGGGAGCGGACATCCTGCCTCTCAGCGGGCTCACGAAGAGGCAGGGCAAGGCCCTCCTGCAGCATCTCGACGCCCCGGCTCGCTTGTACGAGAAAGCGCCGACGGCCGACTTGCTCGATGACACTCCCGGGCAGACGGACGAGGCGAACCTCGGGCTGACGTACAACGACATCGACGACTATCTCGAAGGTCGCGAGGTCGCGGACGACGTCGCCGAGGCGATCGAGACGCGCTTTCTCATGACGCGGCACAAGCGCACCGTGCCCGTCACTCCGTTCGACGATTGGTGGCGCACGGCGTGACAACGAGCGAGGTGCCGGCCCGCAGTAGCGGACCGGCACCTCGCTCGGCGTGGGGTCTCGAATCCCGCACCGACGGACGGTGAGGTCAGGCCGAGCGTTCCTCCGTGGACGGGGTCTTACTCGTCGCGGCGATGCGCTGGTCGATGGCCGCAACGTCCTCGATGAGTTTCTGCGTCTGGGTGTCCGTCTTCGGCTCGCGGATGTTGCGGTCGGCTAGCGCCGTCGTTGCAGCCGCCGGGCGTTCGGTCTCCTGCGCGGAGGGAGCCGGGGACGTGTGCGCCTTCTGGTGCTGCTCGGCGACCCACCCGTCTTGCCGACGCACGAGGTCTCGCTCCGAATCGTCGGTGTTGAAGGACCACCGCTCGATGTCGCTCTGGAAGAGCTTCTTCGCCTTCGCGGGGCGATGCTGCCAGTCGAGGAGGCGGTCACGGAACTCGGTGAGCGCTGGCGCGAGCTCATAGCCGAAGGTGGCGGAATTTCGCTTCATCTCGGCGAGCTGGTGAGCGGCCCAGTCGGCGACGATCGGGGCGGACTTGATCGGCAGGAGTCGCACGAGGATGTCGGCCTGCCCGACCGCACGGTCGGCGAGAACCTGTTCGCCGGGCGTGAGGGAATTCCACACCGACGCCTCGGTCGCCGCGTCGATGAAGGCGGCGATCGCCGCCGACTTCTGCTCGCGTTCGCGCTGATCGACCAGACGGCGGACTGCCGCCTTCGCGATCGATGCGGACACGAATCCGGAGACGAGGATCGCGAGCACGATGGTCGCAGCCGTGAAGAGAGTCGGGCGCGTCTCGGGCGCCGTCAGCCAGGTCGTGAGGTCATTCCACCAGTCCATGCGCCGAACGATACCGCTGCCGTCGGCATGTTCCCGGCATTAGTGGAGGGTGTCGCCGGATGACCGGGATCCCCCGTTCGGGGCCGTGGACGTTCGCCTCGACAGGTGCGGCGTCACCCTCCGAGTCGAAGGCAATCGACGGCATCGTCGAGGGACCAGAACCGGCCGTGATCGACGAACCTCGCGTAGGTCGGCGAGTATCGCTTCGCCAAGAAGATCTCGCCCGCTGCCGTGTCGAGGAGCTCGACATGACCGACGACGGCGAACGTGGGCGTGGAGACACGCCAGAGCCTTTCACCGCGCGCATCGACCCGCACGGTGCCGGACGACGGCGAGGTGGTGGGGGCGGAGGTCGACGTGACGGCGACCGGTGCTTCGATGGTGAGGGTGTCGAGGGTCATTCCCGTTGTCCTTTCTGATGTGCGGCCGGCCCCGCTGAACTCGTGATCGAAGGCTACGACGCACCACCGACATCGCCGTCGGGCGGCCTGCGACGTCGTCCACAGGGGGACGGGCGGGGAGTTGTCCGCCGACGCGGCGATCGAGGGCAGCGCCCCTCGATCCGCTCCTGCACACTCGTGTTGCGGTCGTCGCTCCGGCGGACCCGGCATCCACGCCGGAGCGGCGATCCGCACCGCGGTCACGACGGTGGAGGAGTGCAGACACATGGGGGACCGGGCGATCGTGAGAGGTTCGGTGGACGGACGACCCCGCTCCGTCCGCACGGACGACGGCCTCGTCGTCACGAGCTTCCTGCTGAGGACGCGAGCAGACGGGGCGGCCCGCATCCGGCTGCCGAGAGGCGCTTCACCCGGCTGCTTCCTCGTGACGGTGATCGGCGAACCTGCTCTGGACATGTCCAACAGCCTCTGCGATGGGGCGACTGTCACCGTTGCGGGCGCGATCGTGCTGCGTGAATCCTCCGATCCGCCGCACGTGCTCGCCGAGCTCCACGGAGACCTCGTCGACGTCGACCGGGAATCCCGCGTGCATCCTGCGTCTGTGGAGCGACCAGGTGGCCGGGCGTTCCTCTCCTAGACTCGAACGAGCACGCAATCGACCGCCTGTCGGTCCGACTCAGGGGAGCGCCCGTGGAATCCGATCGACTCGAGCGTCGACCGACGCGAGGAGCCCGCGGCGTTTTCGCTGCGTCGGCGGTCGCGGCCGTCGTCGTGCTGGCCGGCTGCACGATGCAGGCGCCCACCACGGTGGAGACCACGACGACATCGTCGCCCACAGCGACGCCGACCGCGGAGGCGATCGTCCTCGTCCCGGACGGCACGGCGGAGGACAACAAGCCGTTCTTCGACCAGGTGAACGCGGCGACGGCGGAGAACGCGGACGCCGGCGGGCGGGACTTCATCGACGCCCTCGTCGCGGCGGGATTCGACAAAGGTGCGATGGAGGTCACGAACGACGCCACGACGCTGGGCGATCGGGCGGAGTCCATCCAGTTCAGTGTCCGCTGGGGCGAGTCCTGCCTCATCGGACAGTTCGGTCCGTCGGTCGACGGGTACCACTCGACCATCCAACCCGTGCTCGGCACCGGTCTCTGCCTCATTGGCGACACCCGCGTCATCGACTGGTGAGTCCGGCCGTGTGTCACCGCGACGGATACGTCTGGAGCGCGCTCGCCCCGTAGACTGGACCCGATATGGCCGAATACATCTATTCCATGGTCCGTGCCCGCAAGGCGGTCGGCGACAAGCTCATCCTCGACGACGTCACGATGGCGTTCCTCCCCGGCGCGAAGATCGGCGTCGTCGGTCCGAACGGCGCCGGTAAGTCCACGATCCTCAAGATCATGGCCGGTCTCGACACCCCGAGCAACGGCGAAGCGAAGCTCACCCCCGGTTACTCGGTGGGCATCCTCATGCAGGAGCCGGAGCTCGACGAGTCGAAGACCGTCCTCGAGAACGTCCAGGAGGGCGTCGGCGAGATCAAGGGCAAGGTCGATCGTTTCAACGAGATCTCGCTCGCGATGGCCGAGCCCGATGCCGACTTCGACGCTCTGCTGGCCGAGATGGGCGTGCTTCAGGAGGCGATCGACGCTGCTGACGCCTGGGACCTCGATTCTCAGCTCGAGCAGGCCATGGACGCCCTCCGCACGCCTCCGGGCGATGCGAGCGTCGCGAACCTCTCCGGTGGTGAGAAGCGCCGCGTCGCGCTCTGCAAGCTTCTGCTCCAGAAGCCCGACCTCCTGCTCCTCGACGAGCCCACCAACCACCTCGACGCCGAGAGCGTCCTCTGGCTCGAGCAGCACCTCGCAAAGTACCCGGGCGCCGTGCTCGCTGTGACACACGACCGGTACTTCCTCGATCACGTCGCCGAGTGGATCGCCGAGGTCGACCGCGGGCACCTGTACCCCTACGAGGGCAACTACTCGACCTATCTCGAGAAGAAGCAGGAGCGACTCAACGTCCAGGGCAAGAAGGATGCGAAGCTCGCGAAGCGCCTGTCGTCGGAGCTCGAGTGGGTGCGCTCGAACGCGAAGGGCCGCCAGGCCAAGTCGAAGGCGCGCCTCGCCCGCTATGAGGAGATGGCGGCGGAGGCCGAGCGCACGAGGGTCCTCGACTTCGAGGAGATCGTCATCCCTGTCGGTCCCCGTCTCGGCAGTCAGGTCATCGACGCATCCAAGCTCCAGAAGGGCTTCGGCGACCGCATCCTGATCGACGGCCTCACCTTCACTCTTCCGCGCAACGGCATCGTCGGCGTCATCGGCCCGAACGGTGTCGGCAAGACGACGCTCTTCAAGACCATCGTCGGACTGGAACCGCTCGACGGCGGCACCCTGAAGGTCGGCGAGACCGTCGACATCTCGTACGTCGACCAGAGCCGCGGCGGCATCGACCCCAACAAGAACCTGTGGGAGGTCGTCTCCGACGGCCAGGACTACATCCAGGTGGGGAAGACCGAGATCCCCTCCCGCGCCTACGTCTCGCAGTTCGGGTTCAAGGGTCCGGACCAGCAGAAGAAGGCGGGAGTGCTCTCCGGTGGTGAGCGCAACCGCCTCAACCTCGCCCTCACGCTCAAGCAGGGCGGAAACCTGCTGCTGCTCGACGAGCCCACCAACGACCTGGACGTCGAGACGCTCGGAAGCCTCGAGAACGCACTCCTCGAGTTCCCCGGTTGCGCCGTGGTCATCACACACGACCGGTGGTTCCTCGACCGCATCGCGACCCACATCCTGTCCTACGAGGGCACGGAGGAGAACCCCGCCAACTGGTACTGGTTCGAGGGGAACTTCGAGGCGTACGAGGAGAACAAGATCGAGCGCCTCGGGCCGGACGCCGCGAAGCCCAACCGCTCGGCGTATCGGAAGCTCACGAGGGACTGATGCGCCTGCACGTCCCCGTCCATCTGCGCTGGGGCGACCTCGATGCGTACAACCACGTCAACAACGTGGAACTCATGCGCCTGCTCGAAGAGGCGCGTGTGCGCGCCTTCTGGCGGAGCGATGAAGACGGCGACGGCGTCGACCGCGGCATGGCGCTCATCGAGGCGGAGGCCGGATCCGACACGATCACGCTCATCGCACGGCACGAGGTCGCCTATGTCGCACCGATCGCCTATCGTCGGGCTCCGCTCGACGTGCAGCTGTGGATCTCGCACCTCGGCGGAGCGAGCCTCGACGTCTGCTACGACGTCTACGGCACGGGTGAGACGTCGCGTGACCTCTACGCGCGAGCGGTGAGCACCATCGTCCTCGTGGACTCGTCCACGAGCCGTCCGCGGCGCATCACGGACGAGGAGCGCTCTGCGTGGTCGGTCTACCTCGGAGACCCCCTCCAGCTGGGACGCAAACGCGACTGACGCCTGAGTCCGGCGTGCCTGTCCACGGGCACGGCCGTTCGATTCAGCGAGTCGACGGGATGCGGATCATTCCCTCCTGGGCGACGCTCGCGACGAGGACACCGTCGCGCGTGTAGAAGGCACCCCGGGAGAGACCCCGTCCGCCCACCGCGCTCGGGGAGTCCTGCACGTAGAGGAGCCAATCGTCGACGCGGGCGGGGCGGTGCCACCACATCGCGTGATCGAGGCTGGCGATCTTCGCTCCAGGGGTCGCCCACGGGATGCCGTGCCGGCGGAGGACGGGCTCCAGGATCGTGTAGTCGCTCGCGTAGGCGAGCGCCGCCTGATGGATCAGGGGCGAGTCGGGAAGGGGACTCGTCGCGCGCATCCATACCGCCTGACGGTCGACGTGCTCGCCCTCCACGCTCAGGTAGATCGGCGACGGTATGTGCCGCATGTCGAAGGGGCGGTCCCGAGCCCAGGTCTGGGCCACGGGGTGGTCGAGATCGCCGAGGAGATCGGCTGCAGACGGGAGGTCCTCTGGCTGTGGAACGCCCACAGGAGCGGCGTGCTGATGATCCAGGCCATCGTCTTCGTCCTGGAACGAGGCGATGAGCGACAGGATGGGGACACCGTTCTGGTAAGCCTGCGTGCGACGGGTGGAGAAGGACCGCCCGTCGTGGATGCGATCGACCGCGAACGTGATCTCCTGGCTCGCATCGCCGGCTCGCAGGAAGTAGCCGTGCATCGAGTGGACCGAACGGTCGGGCGCGACCGTCCGCATGGAGGCGGTGAGCGACTGCGCGAGGACCTGACCGCCGTACACGCGGCCGTGAGGCATCCACTGCGACGGTCCGGTGTAGATGTCCTCCGTGGTGCGTGCCCCCGTGTCCGTGAGATCCAGCGTGTGCAAGAGCGACTCGATGGGGTTCATCGGCTGGCCTCCTCTGGACACCCTGACGGCGTCGGTCACGTAAGTTTATGAGGACATGAGTTCCACGATCACCTTCCCAGACCCGGCGTCCCTCTCCGACGCCCGGACGTACCTCGCGCGCGCTGCTCGTGTCGACGACACAGCGGTTCGTCTCGTCCTCCGGGGCGGAGTCCTCGCGCTCTACACGGCTGCGCTCTCCCCGCGGGGCCTGATGGATCGTGGTTTCACGGTGCTCGGGCTGCGCACCATGCGTGCGGCGAGCGGGTCCGACCTCGATATCGTCGTCCCGGTCCGCAGCATCCTCGATCGCATTGCGACGCCGGGTCCCGACGCGGGTCCGCCTCTGGATCTCGCGCTCCCCGATCAGAGGGTCACGACGGTGTGGGCAGGGATCTCGCCGCCCCGCTCAGGGTGGCTCCCGATCGGCGATGTTTCCGCCGCGACACTCGTCGAGACGGCGCGCCGTGGTGTGGCGGACGTCGCCGATGCCGTTCCAGAGGCCGCGGGGGACCACGTCGTGCATTCGATCAGGCAGGCTGTGTGGACACGGCCCATCGGGGATCGAGACGACCTGCCGAGCGGCGCGGCTTTCGCCGCGGACGCTCTCGGTTTCATCCCGGACGGAGACGAGAACGTCCCGATCTTCGCGAGCGGGTCCTGGGTGCGGCTGAGTCCGCGGCGCGGCCACGTTCTGGCTCGTCGCAGCGCGGTCTGATCACCCTCCGCCGATCACACGGCGGCGGCGACGCTCCGGCCCACCGTTCGACCGGAGAAGAGACACCCTCCGAGGAACGTCCCCTCGAGCGCTCGATAGCCATGCATCCCGCCCCCTCCGAATCCGGCGACCTCGCCCGCCGCATAGAGCCCGCCGACGGTCGTCCCATCGTCACTGAGGACGCGTCCCTCGAGATCCGTCTCGATACCGCCGAGGGTCTTTCGGCTCAGCACGTGCAGCTTGACCGCGATCAGGGGACCGGCAGCTGCATCGAGAAGCCGGTGAGGAGCGGCGACCCGCAGGATCCGGTCGCCGCGGTACTGACGCGCCGATGTGATCGCTGCGAGTTGGGGATCCTTGGAGAACGGATTCATGGACTGCGCGTCGCGATCGCGGATCGCGCGCGTGACCTCTCGTCGGTCGAGCGGGGCGTCGGGGGAGAGCGACTTCATTCCATCGAGCAGGCCTGACAGCGTCCTCGACACGACGAAGTCCTCGCCGTGATCCTTGAACGCCTCGACGGGCCCGGGGGCTCCGGCTCCGAGTCGCTTCGCCAGCAGCCGGAGATCCTTCCCGGTCAGGTCGGGGTTCTGTTCGCTGCCCGAAAGTGCGAACTCCTTCTCGATGATCTTCTGGGTGAGGACGAACCAGCTGTGCTCGTACCCTGTCTTCAGGATGTGCCCAAGCGTTCCGAGCGTGTCGAAGCCGGGCGAGTAGGGGTGGGGGAGCCGACGTCCTAAGGCATCGAGCCACAGCGACGACGGACCCGGGAGAATGCGGATGCCATGGCCCGGCCAGACCGGGTCCCAGTTCGTGATCCCCTCGGTGTAGTGCCACATCCGGTCGGTACCGATGAGCCGAGCTCCGGCACGCTCGGCGATCCCCCATCCGCGGCCGTCGACGTGGGCCGGCACTCCCGACAGCATCGACCGCGGCGCCCGTCCGAGACGCTCGGGCCAGTAACGACGGACCAGGTCGGGAGATCCTCCGATTCCGCCCGTCGTCAGCAAGACCGCGGAGGCCGCCACCCGGAAGTCGCCGATGGGAGTTCTCGTCGAGGACTGTCCGCGGGCGGCTTCGCTCGGCTCGAGGATGGTTCCACTCACACCGACGGCCGTGCCGGCCACGAGGTCCACGGCATCGACACGGTGTCGGTGCAGGACCCTGATACGGCCTGACGCTACGTGGGCCTCGACGCGCTGGACGAACGGGGCGAGGACGCCAGGACCCGTGCCCCAGGTGACGTGGAATCGCGGCACCGAGTTCCCGGGTCCCTCCGGACCGGCGCCGCCACGCTCGGCCCAGCCGACGATGGGGAAGAATCCGACACCGAGCGAGCGGAGCCACGGCCGTTTCTCACCGGCGGCGAATTCGACGTACGCCCTGGCCCATCGCTTCGGCCAGGTGTCGTCCTCGCGGTCGAACGCTGCTGTCGCCGTCCAGTCGCTCCACGCCAGATCGACGGAATCGCGGACGCCCATGCGACGCTGCTCGGGCGAATCGACCAGGAAGAGTCCGCCGAACGACCACCATGCCTGCCCGCCGAGGGAAGCGGGCGGCTCCTGGTCCAGCACGATGACGGACCGGCCGGCCGAGGCGATCTCGTGGGCCGCAACCAGCCCGGCGAGTCCTGCTCCGACGACCACGGCGTCAGCTGAGAGGGTGGCGCCAGCGGTCACGTTCTCGGTCATCATCGACTCCTTCGTCAATCACGTGATGCACCGATCGTATGGCGATGTCGCCGACGACCGCCTCTACTCGTCGAACGTGTTGACCATCGCGTGGGCCGCCCGCTCGAGGTAGGCCCAGAGTTCCGCCTCGTGCAGCGGAGAAAGCTCGAGCGTGTCGAGGGCTGCGCGCATGTGGTGCAGCCAGCGATCGCGGGCATCCGGATTCACCTTGAAGGGCATGTGGCGCATGCGGAGACGCGGGTGGCCGCGGGTCTCTCCGTACGTCGAGGGACCGCCCCAGTACTGTTCGAGGAAGAGGAGGAGGCGCTCGGCCGCCGGTCCGAGATCCTCCTCCGGGTACATCGGCTTCAGGACGGGGTCGCCCGCCACACCACGATAGAACTCGGTGACGAGCTTCTCGAAGGTCGGTCGACCTCCGACGTCGTCATAGAACGATCGTGCGAGAAGGTCGTTCATTCGTCGGTCGCTTTCGGCTTGCGGATGCGCGATGGCTTCTTCGTGGGAGGTGTATCGACGACGCCGACGGGTTTGGTGCGCGGGGGACGGGCGCCGGACACGCTCGCGGCTCCGTCGAAGCCCTCGAGCACGACGCTCTTCAGCGACGGGAGCTTCACGTCCATCTCGTCCATCGCCGCCTTCAGTCGGAGGCGCAGCTCGCGCGCGACGTCGTCCTTCGCGCTCGTGCGCGTCTTGATGACCAGGCGCACGACGAGCGCATCGTCTGAGATCGACTCGAGACCCCAGGACTCGGGACGCTCGAGGATCCGTGTGCGCCACTTGGTCTCACGAGCGAGCGCATTGGCCGTATCGAGGAGTCGGTCCTGAACCGCGTCGACGTCGACGTCGTACGGGACGGCGAGGTCGACGATGACACGGGCCCAGCCCTGCGACATGTTGCCGACGCGCAGGATCTCACCGTTGCGCACGAACCAGAGCGTTCCGTTGACGTCGCGCACCTGGGTGATCCGGATGCCCACTGCCTCGACCACTCCGGTCGCCGGACCGAGGTCGACGACGTCGCCGACGCCCAACTGATCCTCCATCACCATGAACAGACCGTTCAGAACGTCCTTCACGATGTTCTGGGCGCCGAAGCCGAGGCCCGCGCCGAGCGCCGCCGTGAGCAATGCGAGCGACCCGATGATGTCCTTGTCGACCGTGTTGACGATGAGGACGATAGCGATGACGGCTACGACGACGTTGACGATGTTCGACAGCACGGTGCCGATCGTCCTGGTCCTCTGGACCACTCGCACGGCAGCGAGCGGGGAGACCGAGAGCTCTTTGGTGTCGTCGGCGTTGTTCGAACGCTTGACCCCGTTCACGATCCGGTCGACAGCATGGCGGATGACGAGGCGCATCAACCAGACGGCGGCGAACGCGAAGGCGACGATGAGAGCGATGGACGTGAGTTTGCCGAGGAACGTCGTGTTCAGGAACGTGCCGACGGCATCGAGCATCTCATTGAGGTTCATCGGATCCAGCCTATCCGCGAGCCGGTCGGAGAAGACTGAACGCCGGACCCCAGGAGAGGGATCCGGCGCTCAGCGACCACGCAGGGGCCGGGTCCGTCAGCGCTTGTCTCGAGCCTGTGCAGCCACAGCGCGCTCGACACCCGCGAGGTTCTCGAGGACGAGGCGCCGGAGTGCCGGTGCTGCATCGGTGTGGGCGTCGAGCCAGGAACGGGTCGCGTCCACGAGTTCCTGGTCCGCGAGGGCGGATGGGTACATTCCCGCCACGAGGTACTCGGCGATCTTGTAGCTGCGCGATTCCCAGATCTCCTCGATCGAGTCGAAGTACCGCTCGACGAAGGGCCGCAGCACCTCGGTGTCGGCGGCACGCTGGAAGCCGAGGCCCGTCGTCCGCACGATCGTGTTCGGCAGCTTGTCCGAGTCGAAGACCGAGGACCACGCAGCGGCCTTGCCGTCGGCGGTGGGGATCGAGGCGCGCGCGTGCGCTGCCGACTGCTGCCCGGTCGCCGTGTTGTCGGCGGCGAGTTCGGCCTCGATGAGGGCTTCGTCGGCCCGGCCTCCCGCCGCCAGAGCGATGAGGAGCTCCCACCCGAGGTCGGTGTCGATGTCGAGCCCTTGGAGGGTCTCCGTCCGATCGCGGAGGTTCTCGATGATGTCGAGGTGCTCGTCGCTCGATGCGAGGGCGGCGAAGAACTTGACGAACTGGAACTGCGCGTCGCTCCCGGGCTCGGCGTTCCGGGCGAGTGTCCAGAGCGTCGATGCCGCCTCGTCGCCGGCAGCCTTCTGGCGCTCGGGGGCGACGTAGGCGCCGACCGCGAGCAGCAGCTGGTTGAGCGTCGTGCGGATCGTGGTCGACTCGGTCTCGCTCGCGATGTTCCCGAGCACGAGAGCCACGTAGTCGCTCGCCGGCGTCTCGGCGTCACGGGTCGCGTCCCATGCCGAGCCCCAGACGAGCGAGCGGGCGAGCGGGCTCTCGATGTCCGAGAGGTGGGCGATAGCGGTCGCGAGTGACACCTCGTCGAGACGGATCTTCGCGTAGGCGAGGTCGTCGTCGTTGAGGAGGACGAGGTCAGGACGTGCGAGGCCGATGAGCTCCGGCACGGGCGACGACGCTCCGTCGACGTCGATCTCGACGCGATGCGTTCGGCGGAGGCTACCGCCCTCGAGCGAGTAGAAGCCGATCGCCAGGCGGTGCGGACGCAGCGTCGGGTAATCGGAGACAGCCGTCTGCTCGATGACGAAGGAACCGATCCGGCCCTCGTCGTCCGTCTCGATGGCGGCGCGGAGCGTGTTGACGCCCGCTGTCTCGAGCCACAGCTTCGACCACGATCGGAGCTCCCGCCCACTCGTGGCCTCGAGCTCGTCGAGCAGGTCGTTCAGCACGGTGTTGCCGTAGGCGTGCTTGGCGAAGTAGGCGGAGACCCCGGCGAGGAAGTCCTCCTGCCCCACCCAGGCGACGAGCTGCTTGAGGACCGAGGCGCCCTTGGCGTAGGTGATGCCGTCGAAGTTCACCTGCACGTCCTCGAGGTCGCGGATCTCCGCGACGATCGGGTGTGTCGAGGGCAGCTGGTCCTGCTTGTACGCCCACGACTTCTCCATGGCGGAGAAGGTCGTCCACGCCTCGGTCCACTCCGTCGCCTCGGCGACCGCGAGAGTCGAGGCGTACTCGGCGAAGGATTCGTTGAGCCAGAGGTCGTTCCACCACTTCATCGTGACCAGGTCGCCGAACCACATGTGGGCGAGCTCGTGCAGGATCGTGACGACGCGGCGCTCCTTCACGGCGTCGGTGACCTTCGATCGGAACACGTACGTCTCGGTGAAGGTGATCGCGCCGGCGTTCTCCATGGCCCCGGCGTTGAACTCCGGGACGAAGAGCTGGTCGTACTTCTCGAACGGGTACGGCATGCCGAACGCGTTCTCGTAGAAGGCGAAGCCCTCCCGGGTCTTCTCGAAGATGTAGTCGGCGTCGACGTAGTCGGCGAGGCTCTTGCGAGCGAACACCCCGAGCGGGATCGTGCGGCCGTCGCTCGAGGTCAGTTCGCTGTGCACCGAGACGTAGGGTCCCGCGACGAGAGCCGTCACGTAGGACGACAGCACCGGGGTGGGGGAGAAGCTCCACGTGCTGACACCGTCGCCGGCTGCGACCGGCTCGGGCGTCGGAGAGTTGCTCACGACGCTCCACGCCGACGGTGCGGTCACGGTGAACGTGAAGGTCGCCTTCAGATCGGGCTGCTCGAAGACCGCGAACACCCGACGCGAGTCGGGTACCTCGAACTGCGTGTAGAGGTAGACCTCACCGTCGACCGGGTCGACGAAACGGTGGAGTCCTTCGCCCGTGTTCGTGTAGAGGGCATCGGCAACGACCGTCAGCTCGTTCTCCTCGGCCAGGTCGTCGAGGGCGATGCGCACGCCGTCGCTCACGACGGACGGGTCGAGCTCGCGGCCGTTGAGAGTCACCGAGTGGACGGACGCCGTGATGGCGTCGATGAACGTCGAGGCTCCGGCCGATGCCGTGAAGCGGACGGTGGTCGTGCTGAGGAACGTCTCGTCACCGGTGGTGAGGTCGAGCGTCACGTCGTAGCTCGATGTCGAGACGATGTTCGCCCGCTCGATCGCTTCGGCGCGGGTGAGGTTCTCTCCGGGCAACAGTGCCTCCTGTGATGTGTGTGGATTCTGTCCATCGGCCAGCCTAGTGCGGCCGTTCCGGGTCTCACCCGGAGCTAGAGTCGGAGTATGGCTTCCTCCGACACCACCGCCGAGACGGTGACCGTGGACTTCTGGTTCGATCCCTCCTGCCCCTGGGCGTGGATGACGTCCCGCTGGGTCGACGAGGTCGCTCGTCACCGCCCCCTCGACGTCACCTGGCACATCATGAGCCTCGCCGTCCTCAACGAGGACAAGGACGTGTCGGAGGAGTACCGCGCGTTCTTCCCCCGCGCCCTGCGGTACACGCGACTGGTCTCCGCGGCGAAGGAGATCCACGGAGACGCCATCGTCAAGCCGCTCTACGATGCACTCGGCACACGCATCCACCCGGGCGAGAGCATCGATGTCGACGCGGTCATCGCCGGCGCCCTCGATGAGGTGGGTCTCGAGGCCGACTTCGCACGCTACTCGGAGTCCGACGAGTACGACGCCCCCATGCGAGCGAGCCATTTCGACGGCATCGAGCGCGTCGGTCAGGAGGTCGGCACCCCGATCCTCTCGGTGGACGGCGTCGCCTTCTTCGGCCCGGTCATCTCGCCGGCGCCGAAGGGGGACGAGGCGCTCGCCCTGTGGGACGGCGTCGTCGCCGCTGCACGGTACCCGGGATTCTTCGAGCTCAAGCGCACGCGCACCGTCGGGCCGATCTTCGACTGAGCCGGGGCGCGCCCGATCGCACGATCCGCCGCGCACGCGACCCTAAACTGGGCGCATGCGCATCCACATCGCCACCGATCACGCCGGCCTGGAGTTGTCCCGCCGGCTGCAGGACCACCTGATCGACGCGGGACACGAGGTCGTCGACCACGGTCCGCAGAGCTACGAGCCGCTCGACGACTACCCGGGATTCTGCATTGCAGCGGCCGAGGCGGTCGTGCGGGACCAGGCAGCAGGAATCGACGCCCTGGGTGTCGTGTTCGGTGGCTCGGGCAACGGTGAGCAGATCGCCGCGAACAAGGTGACGGGTGTTCGCGCGGCCCTCGTCTGGAACGAGAGCACAGCTCTTCTCGCTCGGCAGCACAACGACGCGAACGTCATCTCGATCGGCGCGCGCCAGCACCCCGAGGACGAGGCGATCTCGTTCATCGACGCCTTCATCGCCGAGCCGTTCTCGCAGGACGAGCGGCACATCCGTCGGATCGGCCAGATCGCGGCATACGAGGCGTCGCGCTCCACCGATGCCTGAGGGTCATTCCGTCCACCGCATCGCCCGCCAGTTCGGGCACAACTTCGTGGGTCATCGGGTCTCCGCGTCGTCGCCGCAGGGGCGCTTCGCCGAGGGCGCGACGGTGCTCGACGGCCGCGAGATGCTCGGCGCCGTCGCGGTGGGCAAGCAGATGTTCCTCGAATTCGATGGGGGCGTCTTCCTGAGGGTCCATCTCGGTCTCTACGGAGCCTGGGACTTCGCAGGTCGGATCGACACAGACCCCACGATCATGTCGGCGGGCGGCCGCATGGGTCAGACCAATCAGCGGGGGACCGTGCGGCTCGACACCGTCGCGGACGGTGCCTTCGAGGACTCGGTGTCGAGCATCGGCGCGCCGAGGCGCGCACGCGTCCGCATGTCGGAGCAGACGAGCGCCCTGCCCGGCGTCGAGGCGGAATCCTTTCCCCCACCCCCTGTCGGTGCTGTCCGCCTTCGGCTCCTCACCGAGGAGTCGCTCGCCGATCTTCGGGGGCCGACGGCATGCGAGCTGCTCGACGCGTCTGGTGTCCAGGCGGTGATCGAGCGGCTCGGGCCCGACCCGCTCGTCGACGAGATCGACGTCGGGGAGCGTCGCTTCGTGGAGCGGGCCGGTAAGCGGGGCACGGCGATCGGGCTTCTGCTCATGGACCAGTCCGTCGTGAGCGGCATCGGCAACGTCTACCGCGCCGAGCTGTTGTTCCGCGAGCGGGTGAATCCTCACACGACGGGTAAGCGGGTGCCCACCGACACTCTGCGCGAGCTGTGGCGCGATTGGGTGCAGTTGCTGCGTATCGGGGTCGAGACGGGTCAGATGATGACCATCGACGGTCTCGAAGGCGAAGCGTACGACCAGGCCATGGCGAGTCGTGCCGATCGGCACTGGGTGTACAAGCGTGAGGGCCTGCCGTGTCGTGTCTGCGGCACGTCGATCGTCCTCGAGGAGATGGGCGCCCGGAAGTTGTACTGGTGCCCTGTCTGCCAGGCGTGACGGTGGCTCGGAAGCCATGCCACGCCCCGTCCGTCCGCAGGTCTGCGTGGTGAGGCATGACGTGAAAGGGCCCTCCCCGTTCCCGGGGAGGGCCCTTTCAGGTCACGTGATGAGCGGCGGAGAGGCCTGACCGACTACTTGCTGATGTGGGCGACGAGGAACCAGCGGTCTTTCTCGAGCCCTCTGGCGATCTCGATTGCGACGTCCTGGCTGGCTGCGTCGATCTCGCCGAGCTCGTCGACAGCGGCGTGCACACCCACGAGGGCTGCATCGATCTGGGCGACGATCTCCGCGATCGTGTTGTCCGACTGCTGGAAACCGGCGGTGAGCGAGCCGGTCGTGGTCTTCGCTGCGACCGTGGCCAGTCGCGCGTCGACCGGGAGGCCGAGGGCGACAATCCGCTCTGCGGCGAGGTCTGCCCACTCCTGCGTGTGGGCGACGACGTCGTCCAGCAGCTCGTGCACGCCGATGAAGTTCGCACCGCGCACGTGCCAGTGAGCCTGCTTGCCGTTGACGACGATGGCCGTCAGGTCGATGACGAGGGGGCTGAGGAACTGCGCGACGCCGGCGGCGACGTCGGGGCTGACGGAGGTCTGGGAAACGGTGATGTCGGTCATGGGCTCTCCTTGAGGTCTGTTGAGTACAACCGTACGCGTCCCTGGGCATTCCGCAAGCAAGAGAAGGCTCGGCTTACTCCCCGCTGACCGGGGGTTTTCTAGTGAGGCAAGCCTCACCGAAGCGCGACGAGAGCCCGGCGGGCGTCCCGGATGTTCTTCACGCGCTGCTCGTATCGCGCGGCGAAGACGATGAGGACGACACCGCAGACGCCTGCCCAGAGCCACCAGTAGCCGGACTCGTAGAGCCCGGAGATCCACGGCCAGAGCTGTGCCAGCCCGTGGGTGATGACCGTCAGAGCGCCGATGACGATGGGAGCCTGCAGTCGCCGGAGGACGCCGATAAGAAGGACCCCCACGGCGACGAGGCCCACCGCGATGACCCGCCACAACGTGGTCTCGCCGAAGTCGTACGCCAGTGAGGGCAGGATGAGCAGGATCAGCCCCGGTGACAGCATGGGCCACGAGCGCGCGGCGCGATCACGTGCGAGCCGGATGGCCCCCGCCACGATCGCGGCGGCGGCGAGCGGCACACTGACGTACTCGACCTGGGGCACGGTCGCCAGCATGGTGACACCGAGGACGACGGCACCCACGGTCGACGTGATCGCCGTGACCACGGAGGATCGCCCTGATCGAGTCGTCGCGACGACGGCGGTGGCGCCGACGATCAGGAGCCAGGACAGCCCGTCGACGCCCTCCAGTGATCCCTGCCCGACGAGGCACGACGCGCAGACGACCACGACGATCGAGCTCGCGGTCGCTGCGGCGTTCGCGAGGAGAGCGGAAGCCCGGAAGAGCGAGACGGCGACCGCCGCGATGAGGAACGCCGACGTGGCACCGGCGAGCAGTGCGAGGATCTCCGCCGGGGCACGGGTGCCGTCGGGTCCGAGGACGCGGAAGATGAGGGGTGCACCGATGGCCGCCAATGCCGTGAACCACGCGATGGTGCGTCCACGCAGGAGCCACGAATCTCGGAGCAGGACCAGGGCAAGAACCAGGAGCGCGACGCCGATCGCGACGACCACGACGGCGCGCCCGATCGGCCCGGACCCCGCCTGGAACGCACTCGGGAGTGTCGCGATGGCCGCAGCCGCACCGACAACCACGTCGGCGCCCTGGATGCGCCCGAGCGGCGTCCGTCGGCCTTCGATGGTTCGCGTACGACTGATCGTCGAGACGCCTCCCACGATCATGAGCAGCCCGGCGACGGGCAGGGAGTAGAACTCGACCGTGTCCACCGACCGATCCGCGAGGAACCACCAGAGCGCCGCGGTCGCGAGGATCGCGCCGACCCAACCGAGCTGTCGACGGGGGTGGACGCCTCCGATCGGGCGGAAGGCGACGAATGTCGGCGCGGCGGCGAGGATGAGGAGCGAGAGTGGCCCGAGCGGAGCGCCGAGGCCGGCCGTGAGGACGAGGATGACGAGCGCCGGTACGGCGGTCCCGATGTCCGCGGCGAGAGCGACGGACCGAGACCGCGCGACCCGGACGGCGTTGACCGCAGCGATGAGGCCGAGGGTGCCGCCGGCCGCGAGGACCCCCAGGCCCTCGGTCGCTCCGTGGTCGAGCCACAGGCCGATCTCGGCCGCCATGACCGTCGACGTGGGCACGATGGCCGACACTGCGATGACACGAACGATCTCGGGCCGACGTCGTCCGCTCCAGCAGACCGCCGCAGCGAGAACCGAGAGCGCGATCGCGATCCGCCAGCCGACGTCGGCCACTCCGTTCTGGAGGACCCACACGATTCCCCAGGATGCGACGGTCGCGACCGCAGCGAGACAGGCGACGACGACGGCCTCGACAGTGGTCAGCCGGCCGACGAGGAGGGCGAGCGCGATGAGCACGGCGGCACCGGCGACCGCGACGCCGAAACCGTCGGGGACCGGCCCGCCGACGAGGTCGATCGATCGCGCCCACGAAGGCGCGACGAGGCCGATGCCGATGACGGCGACGGCGACGCTGGTCGAGGCGATCACTCCCGACGCTGCGGCCCCGGGTGTGCGCCGCTGGGAAACGAGCGCGCGGGCGCCGACCAGGATGACGAGCGTGACAAGTGCGGCCCCCGGCCAGACGGCCGCGCTGGCGGTCGCCAGCGCGGAGGTGAGCAGCGCGAGCATGATGCTGCACGCGAACGCCGTCGTGCGGATCTGGGGGCCAGGTCGACTCCACACGCACAGCACGAGTGCGACAGCGGCGGCGATGAGGAGGATCGCGATCGACACGACCACGCCCGGAACGGCGAGTGCGCCGCCGATGACGGCGAGCGACAAGACGACCACGGGACCCCACCCCCAGATCGCGACGACCCGCCCAGCGCCGAGGGCGCGGAGCTGGAGGGCTACGAGGACCGCGGTGACGCCCAGGCCGGCGGTGGACTCGGCGAGACCCTCCATTCCCACGAGAAGCGCTCCCGTCGGGTACGTCCTGAACCACGGAGAGGACAGCGCATCGCCTGCATGTTCGACGACGAGGCCCGCCGGGAGCAGCAGTGCGAGGGACGTGAACGACATCATGACGGCCGAGACGAGGTGCAAGGTGCGCCGTGCCGCATCCGGCACGGACTTCGCGACGGCGACGACGACAAGCGCGGCCGCCGCGAGGAACACGGGGCGCAGCGCATCGACGACCGGGGGAGTCGTCGCCACTTCGTCAGCGGCGGAGACGGCGAGGCCCCCTAGCGCAAGCGCCAGTCCGAGCCCCGCGAGGACCCGCCACGCCGGGCCCGCGAGGGCGGTCGTCGACCGATGAGCGACGAGGAGGACGAGACACCACGCGGCCGCAGAGAGGGCGAAGGCGAGGACGGGTCCCCCGTCGATCGTGCGGAATGCGGCACCGGCCACGGAGATGGCCACGACTCCGAAGATCAACGCGCCGAGGCGAGTCATCTCGCGCTCGGCCCGAGGCACCGGTGCGACGAGTTCGACCGCGCCGACGAGGACGGCCGCAACAGCGCCGAGCAGTACTCGTGCAGCCCCGTCGTCCAAGGATGCCGAGCCACCGACACCGAGCGCGAAGACCCCGACCGGAGCGACGAGGACCGCGGAGAGGGAGGGGGCTCGGAGACCCGTCAGTCGGGCGATGCCGACGAGGATGGACGCGAGGACCACGAGAGCAAGTCCGGTGTAGAGCCACACGTCGAGACGATCGACGGAGAACAGGCGATTCACCCGAATGATCCACACGTCGAGAAGGAGCAGCACGACACCGATGACGGCGATTCCCTCAGCGGTGCCCGCGAGTCGACGGGAGCGCAGCGTCCACGCGATACCCAGGACGAGGAGGCTCGCGATACCCGTGAGGATCGAACGAAACTCCACGGTGGCGAAGACGTAGGCGAGAATCGCGAAGAAGATGGCGAACACCGAGACGAGGACGACACCCGCCGTGAGGAGGAGGATCTGTCCGGTCGAGCGACGGTGCTGCTCGGGCGACTCGCCGATGCGCTGAGGCGAGACCGGCTGTCGAGCGGGCACTCCGGCGCGGCCCTGCGAAACCGGGAGGGCCTCATCACGGGGCGCGGGTCCACCAGGGGGTGGGAACGGACCGGGCGCCGGGATCGCGCCGGCTGCCGTCTCGCGAGATGTCGTCGTCGGGCCTGCAGCCGCCCATGCCTGAACGACCGTCGGTTGGTCAGGGGGCGTGGGGCGAGAAGCTGCCCGTTGCCAGGCCTCGTGCCGGATATCGACGATGACGGCCTGGCGCTCCGCCTCCGTCTGCACCATCGCCCGCCCGAGCTCCAGGACTCGGGCAGCGAGTGGCGTGCGGAGGTCGAGCCCGCAGAACCCGCATACCGACGCGCCCAGCGTTCGGAAGCAGGACGGACAGAGCGACGTGTCCACGAGGTCCGCGGGACGCACGGGCCAGAACCGTTGCGGATGGGCCGTTCGAGGGTGCTGCGAATCGGTCATGCCGCACACTCTGCCAGAGGGCGTGCGAGCTTCTCGTACTGGGCCCCCCGATGTGGGATCCCCCGCCGTCCACAGGTCGGTCGTGCCCAGGCCGTGGGGGAGCGGCTAGCGTGTGGCCATGAGTGAAGACCACCACGTCCCATCGACCGCCATCGCTCTTCCCGGCGTACCGGCCCCACGCATCGCCGATGGCGTCTTCATCGCTCCCGGCGCGCGCATCGTGGGCGACGTGACGATCGCCTCCGGTGCGAGCGTCTGGTACAACGCGGTCGTGCGGGCCGAGCGCGCGCCCGTGGTGATCGGCGAGCGGAGCAACCTCCAGGACGGGGTAGCGGTGCACGTCGATTCCGGGAGCGGAGTCACCATCGGCGCGGGAGTGTCCGTGGGTCACAACGCGGTCGTGCACGGCTGCCGGATCGGCGACGGCAGTCTCATCGGCATGGGTGCCGTCGTTCTGAGCGGAGCCGTGATCGGAGAGGAGAGTCTCGTCGCCGGGGGAGCTGTGGTGCTCGGCGGGACCGTCGTCCCCCCGCGCAGTCTCGTCGCGGGCGTCCCCGCCAAGGTCAGGCGTTCGCTCACGGACGACGAGATCGACGGCCTCCGGCGCAACGCCGACACCTACATCGAGTACAGCGCGCTGCACCGTGGCGCGATAGCCGGGTGAACGGGGGACGCTTCCCGAGCTACCGCCCCGAACGGTGGTGGCGCGTCATGAATGTGTCGGTGTTCGGCGCGGTCGGGCGATCATCGACACCGATACCGAGCCCCACGACAACGTCGTGATCTGGCGGACCAGGATCGGGCTGTGGTGTTTCACCCCTCCGACCATGATGTGGGGAGGGAGTAGCGGATGGATGCCCCGGTCGTCTCGGCGCGAACGTCGGCGATTCCTCGCAAAGCTCGCGCGATGGGTCGAGCAGGGCGACTGAGGGGTCAGCCTAACCGCGCCGTCCCCCGGTCGAACGCCCGGCACGGGTGAGCCCACCGAGACAGATCGTGAGCCCGACGAGGAAGGCCACCCCGAGCCCGGGACGGCCGAGTCCGAACGCGATGGCCGAGGCGACCGTGAAGGCCGAGGCGGCGAAGGTCCAGAGGGCACGCGCCCGCGTGAGACGCCTCTGATCGCGTGCGTTCATGCTCGTCGCTCGGTGATCATGCCTTCGGCCCCAGGTCGCGCTCGCGGACGACCCGTATACCAGGAGGTCGGTCGAGATGGAGGGGCTGACGAGAATCGAACTCGCATCATCTGTTTGGAAGACAGAGGCTTTACCACTAAGCTACAGCCCCGAATCCGGCGGATATCCGTCGGGGGGATTTCAATTGTCACTGCTACGAAAGCGGCGTCAGACGCCGCAAGCGCCCTGCAAGGTTACTACATCGACGTGGCCGTTCCGTGCACGTGGGTCAGGGTGCCGCGCTCGATTGAGGCTAGACTGCATGAGGTCCATCCGCCCGACGCCAGCTACGCGAGGTCGTGTGACCACCGGCTTGAGTCAGCCGGGGCGTAGCTCAGCTTGGTAGAGCGCCCGCTTTGGGAGCGGGAAGTCGCAGGTTCGAATCCTGTCGCCCCGACCACGACCACTGACGTCAGATCCACCAACCAGGAGAACGTACCAACGTGAAGACCACCGTCGAAAAGCTCAGCCCGACGCGCGTCAAGCTCGCGATCGCCGTGACGCCGGACGAGCTGAAGCCCAGCATCGACCACGCCTACGGACACATCGCCGAGCAGATCAACGTGCCCGGATTCCGCAAGGGCAAGATCCCGCCGCCCATCATCGATCAGCGTGTCGGCAAGGGCGCCGTGCTCGAGCACGCCGTCAACGAAGGCCTCGACAAGTTCTACCGCGAGGCCGTCACGACCGAAGGCATCCGCACCCTGGGCCGTCCAGAGGCCGACATCACCGAGTGGCCCAGCGACAAGGACTTCTCCGGCGACCTCCTCGTGACCATCGAGGTCGACGTCCGCCCCGAGGTCGAGGTGCCCGCGCTCGACGAGATCACGATCGAGGTCGAGCCCGCCGCCGTCACCGACGCGGACATCGACGAGGAGCTCGAGCGTCTCCGTACCCGGTTCGGCACGCTCGTCACCGTCGACCGTCCGGCCAAGACGGGTGACTTCGCCCAGATCGACCTCATCGCCACGATCAACGGCGACGAGGTCGACAACGCCTCCGGCATCTCCTATGAGCTCGGCTCCGGCGAGCTGCTCGAAGGTATCGACGAGGCGCTCGAGTCGCTCACCGCCGGTGAGACGACGACGTTCTCGTCCGACCTCCTCGGTGGAGAGCACGCCGGCGAGACCGCTGAGATCACCGTCACGGTCACGGCTGTCAAGGAGCGCGAGCTTCCTGAGGCCGATGACGACTTCGCCCAGATCGCGAGCGAGTTCGACACCATCGCCGAGCTCCGCGAGAGCCTCACCGAGCAGGTCGAGCGTCAGAAGGCCTTCGGTCAGGGCAACGAGGCGCGCACGAAGCTCGTCGACGCCCTCCTGGAGAAGGTCGACGTCCCCGTTCCGCCGAAGCTCATCGAGGACGAGGTGCACCGTCACCTCGAGGGTGAGGGTCGTCTCGAGGATGACGCTCACCGCACCGAGGTCACGGAATCGAGCGAGAAGACCTTCAAGACGCAGATCCTCTTCGACCAGATCGCGGAGACCGAGAAGGTCCAGGTCAGCCAGGAGGAACTCACGTCCTACCTGATCCAGGGTGCAGCCCAGTACGGCATGGAGCCCGGCGAGTTCATCAAGGTGCTCGACGAGAACGGCCAGATCCCGCAGATGATGGGCGAGGTCGCACGCAACAAGGCGATCGCCATCACGCTCGGCAAGGTCACCGTCGTGGACACCGATGGCAAGCCCGTCGACCTCAGCGGGTTCATCCCGTCGGACGACGACGAGATCGACGAGTCTGAGGACGCCGCCGCCGATGCGGACGACGAGTCCGCCTCGAAGTAGGCCGTTCCTCTTCCGTGAAGCGGGTCGTCGACGTCATGTCGACGGCCCGCTTCGCCGTTGATGCGGCTCGATATGCGCCCACGGCGAACACGGCGACCCGCCAGCGTCGCACCCGATAAGTTCGATAACGCAAGCGACAACTGAAACGGAGCGCGACATGGCAGAGCCTCTGATGGCCCAGAGTGTATTCGATCGACTTCTGAGGGACCGGATCATCTGGCTGGGCTCCGAGGTCCGGGACGAGAACGCGAACGAGATCTGCGCGAAGATCTTGCTCCTCGCGGCCGAGGATCCCAAGAAGGACATCTACCTCTACGTCAACTCGCCCGGTGGATCCATCACCGCGGGTATGGCGATCTACGACACGATGCAGTTCGTCCCCAATGACATCGTCACGGTGGGGATCGGTATGGCGGCCTCGATGGGGCAGCTTCTGCTCACGAGCGGCACGAAGGGCAAGCGGTACATCACGCCGAACGCCCGTGTCCTGCTGCACCAGCCGCACGGTGGCTTCGGCGGAACCTCGAGCGACATCCAGACTCAGGCGCAGCTCATCATCGACATGAAGAACCGCCTCGCGCAGATCACGGCGGATCAGACGGGCAAGTCGCTCGAGCAGGTCAACGCGGACGGTGACCGTGACCGCTGGTTCACCGCGCAGGAGGCCCTCGAGTACGGCTTCGTCGACCACATCCGCGAGTCCGCGACCGACGTGATCGGCGGCGGCGGTACCGAGGTCGCCGACGGCGGCACCGGAAACCCCGCGGTCTGATCGCCGGCGAGAGAACGAGAGACAGGACGAACCCCATGCAGACCCCCACGTTCGCTGCTGCCGGCCGCTCCATGGAGATGCCGGGAGCGCGCTACATCCTCCCGAGCTTCGAGGAGCGCACCGCCTACGGCTACAAGCGCCAGGACCCCTACGCGAAGCTCTTCGAGGACCGCATCATCTTCCTCGGAGTTCAGGTCGACGACGCGTCGGCCGATGACATCATGGCCCAGCTCCTCGTGCTCGAGAGCATGGACCCGGACCGCGACATCGTGATGTACATCAACTCACCCGGTGGCTCCTTCACCGCGATGACGGCGATCTACGACACGATGCAGTACATCCGGCCCCACGTGTCGACCGTCGTGCTCGGCCAAGCGGCCTCGGCCGCTGCCGTGCTCACAGCTGCGGGCACGCCGGGCAAGCGCCTCGCGCTTCCGAACGCGCGCATCCTGATCCACCAGCCCGCCGTCGGCGAATCCGGTCACGGGCAGGCGTCAGACATCGAGATCCAGGCGGCCGAGATCCTGCGCATGCGGACGTGGCTCGAGGAGACGCTCGCGCATCACTCGAACCGTTCGCAGGAGCAGGTCAACAAGGACATCGACCGCGACAAGATCCTCGGTGCGGCAGAAGCCCTCGAGTACGGGCTCATCGACCAGGTCCTCACGACCCGGAAGAACCCGCTGGCCATCACCCAGGGCTAGCACCGGACACCGTCCGGGCTCCACTCACGACGCTGCGCAATCGACCTCGAAAAGCCGAGGCGGTTGCGCAGCGTTGTCGGAGGGAGCGGCTAGGCTGACAGAACAGTACGTACCACCGCTTAAGAGGGAGTGACCGCATGGCTCGGATAGGCGAGAGCGCAGACCTCCTGAAGTGTTCGTTCTGCGGCAAGAGCCAGAAGCAGGTCCAGCAACTGATCGCCGGCCCCGGTGTGTACATCTGCGACGAATGCGTCGAGCTCTGCAACGAGATCATCGAGGAGCGTCTCGCCGAAGCGGGCGAAGAGCCCGCAGGTGACTTCGAGCTCCCGAAGCCCAAGGAGATCTTCTCGTTCCTCGAGGAGTATGTCATCGGGCAGGTGGCAGCGAAGAAGGCCCTGTCTGTCGCCGTCTACAACCACTACAAGCGTGTGAAAGCCAAGTCGACCCTCACGAGTGCGGATTCGCTCGGTGACGACATCGAGATCGCGAAGAGCAACATCCTGCTCATCGGCCCGACCGGTTGCGGTAAGACATACCTCGCGCAAACCCTCGCGAAGCGGTTGAACGTGCCGTTCGCCGTCGCTGACGCCACGGCGCTCACCGAAGCGGGCTACGTCGGTGAAGACGTCGAGAACATCCTCCTCAAGCTCATCCAGGCGGCGGACTACGACGTCAAGCGAGCCGAGACCGGCATCATCTACATCGACGAGGTCGACAAGATCGCCCGCAAGGCCGAGAACCCGTCGATCACGCGTGACGTTTCGGGCGAGGGCGTCCAGCAGGCGCTCTTGAAGATCCTTGAGGGAACGGTGGCGTCGGTGCCTCCGCAGGGTGGCCGGAAGCACCCCCACCAGGAGTTCATCCAGATCGACACGACGAACGTGCTGTTCATCGTGGCCGGGGCGTTCGCGGGGCTCGAGGAGATCATCTCGTCCCGCGCCGGCAAGAAGGGCATCGGCTTCGGTGCGCCCCTTCACTCCAAGCTCGATGAGATCGACCTCTTCACCGAGGTACTCCCGGAAGACCTCCACAAGTTCGGTCTCATCCCCGAGTTCATCGGCCGTCTTCCCGTGGTCACGACCGTCACCCCACTCGATCAGCACGCTCTCATGGAGATCCTGACCGTGCCACGGAATGCGCTCGTGAAGCAGTACCAGCGCATGTTCCAGATCGACGGGGTCGAGCTCGACTTCGCCCCGGATGCTCTCGAGGCGATCGCCGACCTCGCGGTGCTCCGGAAGACCGGAGCTCGTGGTCTCCGCGCCATCATGGAGGAGGTCCTCGGACCGATCATGTTCGAGGTGCCGTCGACCGACGAGGTCGCCCGGGTCGTCGTCACGCGGGCGTCGGTTCTCGACAATGCGGCTCCCACGATCGTGCCCCACGCCGAGCGTCGCCAGGACAAGTCCGCGTAGACCGGCCGTCGCCGGAACGTCACGAAGGGCGCCGCATCCTCAGGGATGCGGCGCCCTTCGCCGTGACGCGGGTCTTCCGCGCTCAGTCTGCGAGCAGTCCACGCCTTTTCAGGAGGGGAGTGATGTCGGCGTCGCGGCCGCGGAACTCCCGGTAGGACGCGATCGGGTCCGTCGAACCACCGATGCCCAGGACGTAGCGCCGGAACCGGTCTCCGTTCTCACGCGTGAGCCCGCCGTTCTCGCGGAACCATTCGACGGTGTCGGCGTCGAGGACCTCGCTCCAGATGTAGGAGTAGTAGCCGGCGTCGTAGCCGCCTGAGAACGTGTGCGCGAAGTACGTGCTCGCATAGCGAGGCGGTACCGACGGGTTGTCGAGTCCGACCCGCGCGAGGGCCGCGGCCTCGAACGCAGCGACATCGGTGATCTCCTCGTCCGCCGTGACGCGGTGCCATGCCTGGTCGAGAAGCGCGGCCGCGAGATACTCGCTCGTGCTGAACCCCTCATTGAACGCCGCGGACTCGTGGAGCTTCTGCACGAGATCTGCCGGCATGGGCTCGCCGGTCGTGTGATGCACGGCGTAGTTCGCGAGGATCTCCGGCCAGAGCATCCACATCTCGTTCACCTGGCTCGGGAACTCGACGAAGTCGCGATGGACGCTCGTGCCAGAGAACCGGGGGAAGGTGACATCGGCGAGGAGGCCGTGCAGCGCGTGCCCGAACTCGTGGAACGCGGTCACGACCTCGTCGTAGCTCAGGAGAGTCGGCTCCCCGGGCGACGGCTTGGGGACGTTGAGGTTGTTCACGACGATCGTGGGCTGGTCGAGGAGACGATTCTGCGCGATGAGCGAATTCATCCAGGCGCCGCCGCGCTTGGAGTCGCGCGTGTACAGGTCGAGGATGAAGAGGCCGAGGGCGCTGCCGTCCTCATCGAACACCTCGAAGACACGGGCATCCTGGTGGTAGGCGACGAGGTCGGGTCGCTCCGTGAAGGACAATCCATAGAGCTTCGAGGCCGCAGTGAAGATGCCGTCGTGGTAAACGCGCTCGGACTCGAAGTACGGTCGCATCGCTGCGGTGTCGACGGCATAGCGCTCTCGGCGGACGATCTCGGTGAGGAACGCCCAGTCCCAACTCTCCACGGCGCCCGTCTCCGAGACCCGGGCGAGCTCTGCCTGTTCCGCACGGGCGTTGCGCGCGGCAGCCGGCGCGAGACGCTCGAGCATATCGGCGACGTTCTCAGGATTCTTCGCCGTCTGGTCGGCCGTCACGAACGACGCATGGTCGGCGAAGCCGAGGAGACGGGCACGCTCGGCGCGCAGCTTGACGATCTCGAGCAGGACGGAGCGGTTGTCGTGGTCACCGCCACGCGTACCGCGCGACCGCGATGCGGTCATGATGCGCTCGCGCACGTCGCGGTTCTGGAGAGAAGCAAGCGACGGGTGACCGGTCGGAAGTACGAGTGTGATGACGTACGAGCCCTCGAGTCCGCGATCAGCGGCGGCCTGGGCGGCGGCGGAGATCTCGCCCGAACTGAGACCCGCCAGGTCCGCAACGTCCTCCACGACGACGGCGAGGTCGTTCGTGTCGGCGAGGAGGTTCTTCTCGAAGGCGGTGGTGAGCGAGGACAGCCGTGCGTTGTACTCCGTCAGTCGTGACTTCTCGTCGTCGGACAAGCCGGCGCCTGCGAGCGTGAACTCGGTGTAGTACCGCTCCAGGAGGTACGCCCGCTCGTCGTCGAGCCCGAGGTCGTCGCGAGCGTCCCACAATGCGCTGATACGGGCGTAGAGACGGGAATCGAGGCGGATCGAGTCCTCGTGAGCGGCGAGCAGGGGAGCGATCCGTTCCTCGATCGCGTTCGTCGCGTCATTGGAATCGGAAGAGCTCTTGTTGTAGAACACGTGCAGGACGCGGGAGAGGATCGCACCGGAACGCTCGAGCGCCACGAGGGTGTTGTCGAAATCGGCCGGCTTGCTCTGGGACGCGATCGCCTCGACCTCCTCCCGCTGCTGAGCCATGCCCGCCTCGATCGCGGGAAGGTAGTGCTCGTCGGTGATGCGCTCGAACGGCGGGAGCTGGTATGGGAGTGTGCTGGCTTCGATGAAAGGGTTGTCCTGTGTCGACATCCCTCCACACTACGACCTCGTCACACGGCGGAATCCCGCACGACGGGGCAATAGGCTCGACACATGCCTGACGCACCACAACGCACCGAGCGATACACCCACGGCCACCATGCGAGTGTTCTCCGAGCTCATTCCTGGCGGACCGTCGACAACTCCGCCGCCTACCTGGCCCCTCATCTCCGACCGGGTCTCGATGTGCTCGACGTCGGGAGCGGGCCCGGCACGATCACCGTCGACATCGGTCGCCGTGTCGCACCGGGTCGAGTCGTCGGCCTCGACGCAGCAGCGGACGTCGTCGGCCAGGCGACTGCCCTCGCGGAGTCGGAGGGCCTCCGGAATGTCGAGTTCACCTCGGGTGACGCGTACGCCCTCGACTTCCCGGATGACTCGTTCGACATCGTGCACGCTCACCAGGTCCTTCAGCACCTCGGCGACCCGGTCGCGGCACTCCGCGAGATGCGACGCGTGACGCGACCAGGCGGTATCGTCGCGGCTCGCGACGTCATCTACCTGTCGGCGTCCTGGTACCCGCTCCTTCCTGGTCTGGCCGAGTGGATGCGGATCTATCAGGGAGTGGCCCACTCGAACGGGGGCGATCCCAACGCAGGTCGCGCGCTCAAGGCCCTCGCCCATGAGGCCGGATTCAGCGACGTGACGAGCACCGCGTCGATCTGGTGCTTCTCCGGCCGAGAGGATCGGGAGTGGTGGGGCGGTGCCTGGGCGGAGCGAGCGGTCGCCTCGAGCTTCGCGCCGCAGTCGATCGAAGCCGGTGTCGCGACCCTCGCCGACCTCCAGGCGGTGTCCGACGCGTGGACCGCGTGGGTGGATGACGATGACGCCTGGTTCTCGATGCCCCACGGGGAGATCATCGCTCGCGTCTGAGCACGTCAGCGTGCAAAGCAAACATTGCAAAGAAACCCTTGCAAAGGAAGCTTTGCGGTAGTACGGTCGAGCCATGACCGACGATGACGGCCCCGTGGCCGAAGAGCGCACCCTCGACATCTCCGCGATGAAGGCCATAGCTCACCCTCTGCGCGTGGCCATCTACGACACCCTGTCTCAATACGGGGCCCAGACGGCTTCGGGCCTCGGCGCACATCTCGGAGAGTCCTCGGGCGCGACGAGCTATCACCTGCGCCAGCTCGCGAAGCACGGGCTCATCAGGGAGGTGCCTGGCAAGGGGACCGCGCGAGAGCGCTGGTGGGAACGGCCGCCGGGCGGCGTCACGATGGGCGGCGCAGACGTCCTCTCCACTCCGTCGGGGCGAGAGGCCTCCGGGTTCGTCCTGCGGGAGATGATCAACAGGCGAACGCGTGAGATCCAACGGTTCTTCGTCGACGACTTCCAGCGTGAGAGCGTGGCGTGGCAGGAGGCGGCGACGTTCTCCTCAGCGAATCTGCGTCTGACGGCCGACCAGCTCGACGCGCTCAACTCCGAGGTCTACGCGCTCCTCCAGACCTGGGTGGACCGCCATCGCGACCAGGAGGGCGACGGGGTCCGGCCCGTCACGGTCCAGTACAACAGTCTTCCGCTTCCAGAGAGCCTCGAGGGGGAATCATGACAACCGTCGCTGCGGGAACGCTCGTCGACCGCGGAACGGAATCGGCCGACGGCGTGGATCTCGCCCTCATCCGACTCGGACGTGCCCTCGAAGCGTGGGGTATCCGTCGCGCCCACGGTGCGTTCCGACGAGAACAGCTCATCGCTCGGTATTCCGAGAAGCGCTCCACCGCGGCCGCGATCGCTCATTCGGGCATCCTTCCCCGCTGAGCGACGTCACCAGGCGTCGGCGTCGTCCTCGCCGTCCACGGTGCTGATGCGCGGGATTCCGCCGTCGATCGTCACAGTCGTACCGTCGTCGAGAGTGGCGATCGGACGGCCCTCGAGCCACGTGAGCGTCCAAGACGAACCCTCGCCGGCCGGACCCGCCGCGGCTTCTGCCTCACTGATCGCCGCATGGATGCCGATCGGCACCGCCGTGGGCGGAGCACTCCCGAAGCCCCAGCGCGTGCCGAGCTTCACGGACCCGACTCCTCTGCGACGGAGGAGGTCGATTGCGCGGCCATCTCGTACGTCACCCAGCTGGTGCGCGTCGCGAGCTTGTCGTAGACCGCCTGCGCAGCGGCGTTGTCGTCAGCGGTGATCCAGGAGACACCCGAGCGGCCTTCGGATGATGCGAGCGACCGAAGGAACTCGAGCAGTTCCGTGGCGACTCCGGCACCCCTCGCGGATTCGGCCACGAACAGGTCGTCGAGGTAGAGGGCGGTCGTGCCCTCGAGAGGCTGAGCGATCGTGCGGACATGCGCGAGGCCCACGAGGTCTCCGTCGCCGTTCTCCGCAACGAACGCACGGAGTCCGTGGTCGCCGCGCACGATCCACTGCCAGGTCTTCACCGACCGCTGATCAGTGAGGGGCTGGTGGTAGAACTCGGCATAGCCCTCGTACAGGGTCAGCCACGGGAAGAAATCATCGTCGCGGGCGGCGCGGATCATGGTCATGGTCGGTCCGTTCAGGATTCGGTGACGGCGAGGTCGACACGCGTGACCGCGAGGTCGCCGCCCTCGACGATGGAGAGGTCCGCGATGCGGCCGACGGCTCGCAGATCGCCCGCGACCGCGCGGAGACGCTCGGCGGACTCGGCGGGAGCCGCGATCTCGGCGAAGGAGACCGGGGTCTTCTGCGAAGCCTTCGCGTCCGTCTTGGCACGGCGGATCGAGGTGAGAGCGAGGCTCGTCAGGTCGAGGAGCTCGGTGTCACCGCCGGCGGCCACGGCGAGCTCCTCCTCCGTCGGCCAGGAGGCCACGTGGACCGAGGTGTCGTGCCACCATGACCAGGACTCCTCCGTCGCGTAGGGGATGACCGGCGCGAACAGGCGGAGCAGCACGTCGAGGGCGAGCCGGAGGGCGGCGGCGGCGGAGGCCTGCCCCGGGGTCCCCTCGGCGTAGGCGCGCTCCTTCACGAGCTCGAGGTAGTCGTCGCAGAACGTCCAGAAGAAACTCTCGGTGATCTCGAGCGCACGTGCGTGGTCGTATCCCGCAAGCGCCCTGGTCGCGTCGGCGACGACGGTGCGCAGCGTCGCGAGCATGCTGAGGTCGACCGGCTCCGTGACCTGTGCGTCATCCGCGGCGGGGAACGAGAGGATGAACTTGGACGCGTTCAGCACCTTGATGGCCAGACGGCGACCGATCTTCACCTGGGTCGGGTTCTGGGGATCGAAGCCCGCATCCGTCCCGAGGCGCGCGGAAGCCGCCCAGTATCGGACAGCGTCCGATCCATGCTGCTCGAGGATCACCGCCGGGGTGATGACGTTGCCCTTGGACTTCGACATCTTCTTGCGGTCCGGATCGAGGATCCAGCCGGACAGCCCTGCGTGGTCCCACGGCTTCTGATCGAACTCGAGAGCCGAGCGCAGCATCGTCGAGAACAGCCAGGTGCGGATGATGTCCTGACCCTGCGGTCGCAACGAGAACGGGAACACGGCGTCCCAGAGCTCGGGATCCGTGTCCCACTTGCCGGCCAACTGAGGGGTCAGCGACGACGTGGCCCACGTGTCCATGATGTCCACCTCACCGACGAAGCCGTTCGGCGCACCACGTTGCGACTCGTCGTAGCCGTCCGGCACGTCGCTCGACGGGTCGACGGGAAGCGACTCCGGAGACGGGACGATGGGGGAGTCGTGCACGGGCTCACCATCGGCGTCGAGCGGGTACCAGAGCGGGATGGGTACACCGAAGAACCGCTGACGGGAGATGAGCCAGTCACCGCTGAGTCCGTTCACCCAGTTCTCGTAGCGGACGCGCATGAAGTCGGGGTGCCATTCGAGCTCCCGGCCGAGGTCGAGCAGCCGGGCCTTGAGCTCCTCATCCCGAGCGCCGTTGCGGATGTACCACTGACGCGTCGAGACGATCTCGAGCGGCCGGTCGCCCTTCTCGAAGAACTTCACCGGGTGCGTGATCGAGCGTGGCTCTCCGATGAGGTCACCCGACTCCTTCAGGAGTTCGACGACGGCCTGCTTCGCGCTGAAGACCGTCTTCCCGGTCACCGCTTCCCACGCCTCGAGACCGGTAGGTGACGTGATCACGTCCGGCGCCTCGGCGATGATGCGACCGTCACGACCCATGATCGTGCGATTGGGGAGGTCGAGCTCGCGCCACCACACGACGTCGGTCACGTCGCCGAAGGTGCAGACCATCGCGATGCCGGCCCCCTTGTCCTGCTGGGCGAGGTGATGGGGGAGAACGGGAACCTCGACGCCGAAGAGCGGGGTCGTGACCGTGGTTCCGAAGAACGGCTTGAAGCGCTCATCGTCGGGGTGGGCCACGAGGGCGACACAGGCGGGAAGCAGCTCCGGTCGGGTCGTCTCGATCTCGATCGTGCCGCCGTCGGGGCGGTGGAACGCGATGCGGTGGTACGCGGCCGGCTGGTCCTTGTCCTCGAGTTCGGCCTGGGCCACCGCCGTGCGGAATGTGACGTCCCACAGGGTGGGGGCCATGGCCTGGTACGCCTCGCCACGCTCGAGGTTGCGGAGGAATGACTTCTGGCTGATGCGGAGAGAGTCGTGGTCGATCGTGCGGTAGCTCTGTGTCCAGTCGACCGAGAGTCCGAGGGAACGCCAGAGCGCCTCGAACTGCTTCTCGTCCTCGACGGTGAGACGCTCGCACAGCTCGATGAAGTTGCGGCGGCTCACGGGCACCTGATCGGCCGCCTTGACGCTCTTGCCCTCGCCTCCGTCATGGGGCGGGACGAATCCATCGATGTATGGGAGTGTCGGGTCGCAGCGGACGCCGTAGTAGTTCTGCACGCGACGCTCGGTGGGCAGGCCGTTGTCGTCCCAGCCCATGGGGTAGAAGATCGTGTGGCCCAGCATCCGCTGGTACCGGGCGATCACGTCGGTGTGGGTGTAGCTGAAGACGTGCCCGATGTGCAGCGAGCCCGAGGCCGTGGGCGGGGGAGTGTCGATCGAGTACACCGATCCGTGCCCGCGCGACACCGCGGCGTCACGATCGAATCGGTAGGTCCCGTCGTTCTCCCACGTGGCGCCCCACTTCTCCTCGAGGCCTTCGAGTGCGGGCTTGTCGGGCAGGGCGTTGCTCATGGGATCTCCGATTCGATGTGGGCGGCACCGTGTCAACGTGCCTCTTGTGATCCCCTCATCCTACGGGAGGCCGACTCAGCCCTCGTCCGGACGACGGAGCCGAGGCACGTCGGCGAGGAGTCGTCGTGTGTACTCGTGGCGAGGCGTCGAGAAGACGAGATCAGCCGGGCCGGTCTCGACGATCCGACCGCCGTTCATGACCGCGACACGATCACTCATGTGCTGCACCACGCCGAGGTCGTGGGAGATGAAGATGAAAGCGAGCCCCCGGCGTCTCTGGAGGTCGTCGAGCAGATCGAGGACGCCAGCGGCGACCGTGGCGTCGAGCGCCGACACCGGCTCGTCGAGGACGAGTACTCGCGGTTCGGCCGCAAGCGCTCTGGCGATGGCGACGCGCTGGCGCTGCCCGCCTGAGAGCGTCGAAGGAGAGCGGTCGAGGAGGCTCTCGTCGAGTGCGACATCGGAGAGGAGACCTCTGATGCGTTCGCGGCGCTCCGCCACGGGGCCGGGAGGGAGCGCGTCGGCGAGTACCTGGAAGACGGAGGCCCGCGGGTCGAAAGCGCTCGAGGTGTCCTGCGCGACAGAGCCGAGCACGCGTCGGCGGGCGCGTCGCCTCCTCTCGGGGATCGTCGACCACGGTTCGCCGGCGAGGAGGACGACTCCCCGATCGGGCTCGTCGAGTGCGAGGAGGAGGCGAGCAAGCGTCGTCTTCCCCGACCCCGATTCGCCCACGATGCCGAGGGTCTCTCCGCTCGAGACCGAGACGTCGACGTCCGCGACCGCCGCCGTCACGTCGGCGCCCGTTCCGAAGCTCTTCGAGACGCCCGTGGCTTCGAGGACCCTCACGACGCCGGGCATCGCGGCCGCGACAGGCTGCTCCTCGCCGCGGGAGGCGGCGGTCAGCGCGACGCCGCGGGGCACGCTGCTCGGGACGGCGCGGACGAGGTCGCTCGTGTACGGGTGGCGTCCTCCCACGAGGATGTCCGCTGTCGTGCCCTCGTCCACGATGGCTCCCTGGCGCATGACGATCACGCGATCGGCCAGGTGCGACACGACACCCAGGTCGTGACTGATGAGGAGGAGCGCGGTTCCCGAGGAACGGAGCTCTCCCAGGAGCCGCAGTATTCCGGCTTGCACCGTCATATCGAGGGCGGTCGTCGGCTCGTCCGCGATGAGGAGACGGGGTCCGGCGGCGATCGCCGACGCGATGAGAGCACGCTGGCGCAGGCCACCAGACAACTCGTGGGGATACTGGCGTGCCCGCAACTCGGGCCGGGGCACACCGACGCGCCGCAGCAGGTCGACGACCTCGTCGTCCCGAGATTGGTCACCCCGAGGGAACGCACGTCCACGCCCGCGATGCAGCCGGAGGGGATCGCCGATCTCCCTTCCGACTCGGCGCAGAGGATCCAGGGAGACCAGCGCGTCCTGCGAGACCAGCCCGACCGCGCCGCCCCGAAGGCGTCGCAGGTCGTTCTCTCCGGCCGTCAGGACATCGATCCCGGCCACCTCCAGTCGCCGGGCGGTGACGGACGCTCCGTCACCGGCGAGACCCAGGACCGAACGGGCCGTGACGCTCTTTCCCGAGCCCGATTCGCCCACGACGGCGACGCACTCGCCGGGCGAAACGGTCAACGACACGTCGCGCACGACGTCGGTACGGCCTCCGTCGAAGGAGATCGCCAAGCCGTCGATGGCGAGCACCGCGGACGCCGCCTTCTCGCTCATCGGCGCGTCCGTCCGCGGGCGTCGAGCGCGCGACCTATCGCCGTCGCCGAGAGCGTCGTCGCCACGATCATGAGTCCGGGGAACACGGTGAGCCACCACGCCGTCGTCAGGTAGACGCGGGCCGAGGCCAGCATGGCGCCCCACTCGGGTGCGGGCGGCTGGGCGCCGAGACCGAGGAAACTGAGCGAAGACGCCCACACGACGGCCTGGCCGACGCCGAGCGTGGCAAGGGCGAGGAGAGGCGCGAGCGCGTTGGGGAGAACCGTCCGCGTCAGGATCCGGAACGGCCCGTGCCCGAGCAGCCGAGCTGCTTCGACATATCCGGACGCGCGCACCGTCAACAGACTCGTCCGGATGATGCGTGCATAGCCGGGGGCCGTCGAGAGTCCCACGGCGATGGTCGCGGCGACGGGACCCGGGCCGAGGACGAGGATGACGAGGAGCGCGGACAAGAGAGCGGGGAAGGCGAAGAGCACCTCGACGGTGCGGCCGACGACCGCGTCGCCGAGACGCCCGCCGAAGACGGCTGCGAGCGCGAGGACCAGAGCCGTCGACAGGCCGATCGCTGTGGCCGCCACGCCGATCAGGAGAGAGGAGCCAGCCCCGTGCACTACCCGTGTGTAGACGTCTCGGCCGGATTCATCGGTTCCGAAGAGATGGGCAGGGGAGGGCGGCGAGAATGCATCGAGCGGGGCGACGGCGGTGGGATCCTGCGGGGCGACGAGGGCCGGCGCCACGCAGGCGATCACGAGAAAGAACACGAAAGCCACGGCACAGGCGAGCCCGACGGTGATCCGCGGCCGCGCGGACGGCGCGGGAGGCGGAACGAGCGGATCCACGGCACGTCCATCGACGACGGTCATCGTGATCCTCCGGCCGTGCGCGGATCGAGGAGGCGGGTGAGTGCGTCGGTCGCCATTGTGAGCACGACGTAGACGAGTGCTGAGACGAGGACCACGCCGGTGACGACGGGGATGTCGCGAACGGTGATCGCGGAGAGCAGAGTGCGCCCGAGACCCGGTCGGGCGAAGATCGTCTCCACGACGACCGCTCCGCCGATGAGATATCCGAAGGCCCAGGCGGAGAGTCCGAGAGCGGGGAGGGCGGCGTGCCGGAGTGCGTGACGCGTCACGAGGCCCATCCGCGTCTCACCCCTGGCTCGAGCGGAGATCGCGAACGGCGAGTCGAGGGCCTCGGCGAGGGAGCCGCGCATCACCTGTGCGAGGAATCCGGCGATGGGGATCGCCAGGGTGACGACTGGCAGGACGAGGCCCGCCGCCGTCCCGTTGGACACGGGTGGGAGCCAGGACAGAGCGGTACTGAAGACCGCGATGAGGATCGTCGCGAGCCAGAAGTGGGGGAGAGCCGAGGCGACGATCTCGACGGTGTCGCCGATGCGCGCGGCGATCCGGGACCCGTGAGCCTGGGCGAGAGTGAGGCCGAGCGCCAGCACCCACGCGACCACGAGGGACAGCACGGCCAGGAGGAGGGTCCCGGGAACCGCGTCAGCGAGGATCGTCGCGACCGGCTGACGGAGGGCATACGACGTGCCGAGGTCGAGGCGCAGCAGCGAGAGCATCGCGATCCCGTACTGCACGGGAAGCGGTTGGTCGAAGCCGAATTGCCGGCGGACCGCATCCACCGCTTCCTCGGACGCTTGTGAACCCGGACCGCCCAGCGCGGCTTCAGCCGGGTCTCCCGGAACGAGGCGGGTGATGAAGAAGACGAGGGTGGCCGACGCCCACAGGACGACGACCGCGCGCAGCACCGACGCGCCGAGCCATCTCAGGATGGCGGCTCGGCGCGTCGAGGTCGTGGAGGCCCGAGGCACTCGGTTCAGGACAACCAGGCGTCGGCGAAGCTCGGCGTCGACACCGTGCCGAGGGCACGCGCGTCGTGCACCGTCGTCGAGAGCAGGAAGTGGTTCTGCTGGTCGTAGAGCGGCAGGATGTAGAAGCCCTCGAGGACGTCGGCCTGAGCCTCCTCGTACAGGGCCGACCGATCACCGTCGTCGAGCGTCGCGCTCGCTTCGTCGAGGAGGGCGTCGATGGCGGGATCGTCCACCTGGGCGTGGTTCGCGAAGTAGCCGCTCGGCGCCGGCACGATGCCGTCGGAGTGGTAGAGGATGCGCAGCACGTCGGGTCCGACCTTCGTGTACGGAGCGCTCACGAGGTCGTACTCATTCGCGCCGAGAGCCTCGTACCAGCTGGCGAGGTCGAGGAGATCGAGTTGGACGTCGAATCCGGCCTCAGCGGCGTTCGCCTGCAACTGCTCGAACAGTGACACTTCGGCGGGTATCGACTGGTTCGTGCTCACGGGGAACGTCAGGGTGAGGCGTTCCCCGTCCTTGGTTCGGACGCCGTCCTCGTCCTTCTCCGTCCACCCGGCACCGTCGAGCAGCTCGTTCGCGGCGTCCAGGTCGAACTCGAAGAGCGACGGGTCCGAGTAGGCGGACGGCTCGACACTCGCCAGAGGCGAGTAGGAGCGCTCGGCGGTCCCCTGGAACAGTGAACTCACCGCGTCATCGACGTTGACGCTGCGGATGAAGGCCTCGCGCACGTCGACGTCGTCGAACGGCGCCTTGCCCGAGTTGAGCTCGATGCGGTTGGACGATCCGGGACGCGGGGCGTCGAGTTCGACCACGGCGTCGGAATCCTGCGCCTGGACGAGGACATCGGGCTGGACGTTGTCGATGACGTCGACCTCACCGCTCTGCAGCGCGGCGTAGCGGGAGGCCGAGTCGGGGATGAAGCGCCACTCGATCCCGTCGAGGTAGGCGGCTCCCTCGTGCCCGGCGTCGGCCGGAGCCGAGGAGTAGTCGTCGTTTCGAACGAGGGTCACACGATCCTGCTTCGTCCACGACTCCACGACGAACGGGCCGGTGCCGATGGGGCTCTCGCAGTTCGCCTCGAGTCCGCGCTCGAGGCCGGCGGGCGACTCGATCGCGAGCCATGGCTGGGAGAGCGACTCGAGCAGTGCGCTGTCCGGGGCTGAAAGGGTGAATCGGGCCGTCGTGTCGTTCACGGCCTCGACCGATTCGACCTTCGCGACGGCGAGGTAACCGGTCGACGACTGCGTGGCCGGGTCCTGGAGGTGTTCGATGTTGGTCTTGACGGCCTCGGCGTCGAGCGGGGTTCCGTCGGTGAAGGTCACACCGTCCTTGAGAACGAAGTCCCACGTGAGCGCGTCGTCGGAGACGGACCAGGACTCGGCGAGCCACGGAATGATCGTTCCCTCGTCGTCGCGTGAGACGAGGGATTCGAGGAACTGGGTGGCGAGCAGCGCCTGCGGATAGTTGCCACCGACATGAGGGTCGAGGCACGTGGGCTCTGCGTCACCGCTCGCGTACGTGAGAGTGCCACCGGTCGTGGGGCCGGTGGCCGCCGGCTCGGGGCTCGAGCTGCAGGCACTCAGCGCGACGGCTGCGATGGCCGCCGTGGCGACGACGACGGAGGAACGATGGAGTGGAGAGCGCACGGAAGTCCTCGGGACGAGACGGAGTGGTTAGTGTACTGAGTACAGAAAGAGCCTACTGCAGCCCGAACCATGCGGTGCACGGTGCGGAGGACCCCTGAGCCCTCCGGCTACGAGAGGATGGGCGTATGACCACGAGTGAGCGACGCCCTCGCGCGGGCGCCTCGCGCGTCGGGCGTCCTCGGCGGTCATCACCGGTGATGCTCGAGGAGGCTGCGGCCGAACTGTTCCTGGAACAGAGCTACGACGGCACCACGATCGACGAGATCTCGACTCGCGCCGGAGTGGCTCGCACCACCTTCTTCAACTACTTCGGGAGCAAGGGCGACCTCTTGTGGGTCGAACTGGACGCCGCGATTCCGCGATTGCGGGCCGCCCTCGATGCGCCGGAAGGCCCCACCCCGGGTCTCGAGAGTGTGGAGGCCGCGCTGTCCCGGGTCGCCGACGGCATCTCCGCGGCGCGGGTTCCGTGGGCGATCGCGCATCGCGACCTGATGGGAACGACGGCGGAACTCCAGGCCACCGGACTCGCACGCCTTCTGGAGGTCGTCGACGTCATCGCGCGGCACCTGTCTCGGCGGGAACCGACGCTCGGCGATGCCGGGGCGCGGGCAGCCGCATCGGCGATAGCAGGCGCCGCTATGGCCGGTGCCGCGCAGTGGATCGGGACAGGCACGGCCCGAGGTCCCCTCGCGGACCACATCCGCGAGGCCGTGCAGCCCGTGATCGTCGGCTGGCGAGCACGAATCGGCGCTGTAGACTGAAGTCACCAGTACAGATCCGGCCATCACCGGGGAGCTTCCGGAAGAACGGGTCTCGCGACCCCGGTAGAACCGGACGGGGCAGGCCCGTGACAGCCGCAGACGAGAGGCCCGATCATCCACCCGGGTGGCCAGGCAAGCAGGGTGGTACCGCGTCGGTCACGGCGTCCTTGCGGAACGAGTCGATCCGCAGGAGTGAGATGACCTACCCCCGATCCGCAGACGCCGCCGGTCTTTCGAGCGATCCAGAGAACCACGAGCCCGGCGCATCGTTCGGTGTCACGTCGAACCCGTCCTTCCCGCGCCTCGAGGAGGATGTCCTCGCCTTCTGGAAGGCGGACGGGACGTTCGCCGAATCCATCGCCCGGCGTGAGGGCGCGCCCGAGTGGGTCTTCTACGACGGCCCGCCGTTCGCCAACGGCCTTCCGCACTACGGCCATCTGCTCACCGGGTACGCCAAGGACCTCTTTCCTCGGTACCAGACGATGCGCGGCAAGCAGGTGCACCGGCGCTTCGGGTGGGACACCCACGGCCTTCCCGCCGAGCTCGAGGCCATGCGCCAGCTCGGCATCACGACGAAGGACGAGATCGAGGAGATGGGGATCGGTGCCTTCAATGCGAAGGCGCGCGAATCCGTGCTCGCCTACACGCAGGAGTGGCAGGACTACGTCACGCGTCAGGCGCGCTGGGTCGACTTCGAGAACGACTACAAGACACTCGACATCACGTTCATGGAGAGCGTGATCTGGGCGTTCAA
Organism: Labedella gwakjiensis; assembly: GCF_003014675.1. Classification (NCBI taxonomy): domain Bacteria; kingdom Bacillati; phylum Actinomycetota; class Actinomycetes; order Micrococcales; family Microbacteriaceae; genus Labedella; species Labedella gwakjiensis. Next base: position 3,520,051 of record NZ_PYAU01000001.1, on the reverse strand, counting down.
GCAACTCCACGACAAGGGACTCGCCTACGAGGGCTACCGCGTCCTTCCGTACTGCTGGAACGACGAGACGCCTCTGTCGAACCATGAGCTGCGGATGGACGACGACGTCTATGCGATGCGTCAGGACCAGTCCGTCACGGTCACCTTCCCCCTCGTCGGCGAGAAGGCCGAAGCACTGGGACTCACCGCCGTCAACGCCCTCGCCTGGACGACGACCCCGTGGACCTTACCCACCAACATGGCTCTCGCCGTGGGACCGGAGATCGTCTACGCGGTCCTACCGGCCGGCCCGAACGGCGCCGCCGATGGGAGTGAGGGAGGGGCCGCCCGCTACCTGATGGCCCAGGACACCGTCGCGGCGTACTACAAGGACCTCGGCTTCGACAGCGCAGAGGATGCCGTGGCCGCGATCGAGCGCACGGTCACGGGCACCGAGCTCGGTGGCGTCCACTACGACCGCCTGTGGGACTACTACGCCGACACGGAGGCCTTCGGCACCGAGAACGCGTGGCAGATCCTCGTCGCCGAGTACGTGGCGACGGGCGAAGGCACGGGTATCGTCCACCAGGCTCCGGCCTACGGCGAGGACGACCAGATCGTATGTGCCGAAGCCGGCATCCCCGTGATCCTCTCTCTCGACGACGCCGGTCGTTTCCTCGATACAGTCCCCGACGTGGCCGGTGAGCGTTGGTTCGACGCCAACAAGCCCCTCACGCAGTCGCTTCGGGCGTCTGGGCGTCTCCTGCAGATGCGCAGCTACGAGCACAGCTACCCGCACTGCTGGCGGTGCCGGAACCCTCTCATATACAAGGCGGTGTCGAGCTGGTTCATCCGCGTGACCGAGATCAAGGACCGCATGGTGGAGCTCAACGAGCAGATCACGTGGGTTCCGGACAACGTCAAGGACGGCCAGTTCGGCAAATGGCTCGAGAACGCACGTGATTGGTCGGTGTCGAGGAACCGGTACTGGGGATCGCCGATTCCCGTCTGGAAGAGCGACGACCCGAACCACCCGCGGGTGGACGTGTACGGCTCGCTCGACGAGTTGGAGCGCGACTTCGGCGTGCGACCCGATGACCTCCACCGCCCGTTCATCGACGAACTCACCCGGCCGAACCCCGACGACCCCACCGGACAGAGCACGATGCGCCGCATCGAGGACGTCTTCGACGTGTGGTTCGATTCGGGATCGATGCCGTACGCGCAGGTGCACTACCCGTTCGAGAACCAGGAGTGGTTCGACTCTCACAATCCGTCCGATTTCATCGTGGAGTACATCGGACAGACCCGCGGCTGGTTCTATGTGATGCACGTACTCGCGACGGCGCTGTTCGATCGTCCGGCGTTCTCCAACGTCATCAGCCACGGGATCGTCCTCGGCAGCGACGGACAGAAGATGTCGAAGAGCCTCCGCAACTATCCGGACGTCTCCGAGGTCTTCGATCGTGACGGTGCCGATGCGATGCGATGGTTCCTCATGTCGAGCTCGGTCATCCGCGGCGGGAACCTCGTCGTCACGGAGGCGGGTATCCGCGAAGGGGTCCGGCAGTTCATCCTGCCGCTGTGGAACTCGTGGTACTTCTTCGCGCTCTACTCGAACTCCGCGCGTCCCGGCGGCTACGAGGCCACGTGGCGCACCGACTCGGCGGACGTGCTCGACCGCTACATCCTCGCGAAGCTCCGCACGGTGGGCGAGGAGGTCACGCGACACCTCGACGCACTCGACTCGCCCCTCGCGGCGAACGCGCTCCGTGACTTCGCCGACGTGCTCACCAACTGGTACGTCCGACGCTCACGCGATCGGTTCTGGACGGGAGTGGGCGAGGACGGCGTCGGAGCCGACGCGTTCGACACCCTCTACACGGTGCTCGAGGTGTTGACGCGCCTCGCCGCCCCGCTCCTTCCCCTGACGACCGAGCGCGTGTGGAAGGACCTCACCGGGGGACGCAGCGTGCACCTCGAGGATTGGCCGGACCTCGAGTCCCTGCCGAGCGACGACGATCTGGTCTCGTCGATGGATGCGGTCCGGACCATCACGGGTTCCGTGCTGTCGCTCCGGAAGAAGGAGGGGCTGCGCGTTCGTCTTCCCCTCGCGGGACTCACCGTCGTGTCGACGGAAGCCGAGCGGCTCGGCGAGTTCGAAGCGATCCTCCGGGACGAACTCAACGTCAAGAGTGTGACGATCGAGCACCTCGAGCCGTCGAGCGCCGAGCGCTTCGGTGTGTCATCCCGCCTGACCGTCAACGCCCGGGCGGCCGGCCCCCGACTCGGCAAGCGGGTGCAGGAGGCCATCAAGGCGTCGAAGTCGGGAGACTGGTCCGACGTCGACGGGGTCGTGACCGCCGGCGGCATCGAGCTCGAGCCGCACGAGTACGACCTCGTCCTCGAGGCGGCTGACGGGTCGGAGGGCGCTGCTGTGGCCGTGCTGCCGACGGGCGGATTCGTCCTCCTCGACACCACTCTCACGCCCGAGCTCGAGGCCGAGGGGCTCGCGCGCGACATCATCCGTGCCGTGCAGGACACCCGTAAGGCCGCGGACTTCGACGTCAGCGACCGCATCAGTCTGCACCTCGTCTTCGCCGACCGCGAGGACGAGGCGGCGATCGAGCGGTGGACCGAGGAGGTGGCCCGTGAGACGCTCGCGACGGACATCGTCGCCGGATGGCGAGAGAACCTCGCCGTCCCCGGGGACGCTGAACACGTGGCCTCGATCACGGCCGGAACCTATGCGAACGTGGGCTCCGTGGAGATCGCGGTGAGCAGGATCGACGGAGGAGACCGATGACCGAAGACGCCGAGAACGTCTACCAGGCGCTGCTCGGACGCGTCGGCGAGGGCGCGCCTCGGCGGCGACTCGCACCGACGCGCCGCGTCCTGGAGCTCCTCGGAGACCCGCAGCGCGCGTACCCGATCATCCAGATCGCCGGAACGAATGGGAAGACGAGTACCAGCCGCATCACCGAGAGCATCCTGCGCGCCTACGGGCTTCGGACGGGCCTGTTCACGAGTCCGCACTTCGTGTCCTTCACCGAACGCATCACGATCGACGGCGAACCGATCTCCGACGAGGCCATCGCCGCGAACTGGGACGACATCACGCCGTACGTCGAGATGGTCGATGCGGAGCTCGAGGCGGCCGGAGAGAAGCGGCTGACGTTCTTCGAGGTTCTCACGGTCCTCGCGTTCGCGTCGTTCGCCGACGCGCCCGTCGACGTCGCCGTCGTCGAGGTGGGAATGGGCGGGGAGTGGGATTCCACGAACGCCGCCGACGCGGCCATCGCCGTCTTCACTCCGATCGGGATGGACCACGCAGCACAGCTTGGGAACACCGTCGCGGAGATCGCTCGGACGAAGTCGGGGATCGTCAAGCCGGGGGCCGTGGTGGTGACCGCTCCGCAGGCGCCGGAGGCTCTTGCAGAGATCGAACGCGCTGCCGAGCTGAGCGAAGCGACCCTCGTGCGGTCCGGTACCGAGTTCGAGCTGCTCGACGATCGGGTCGCCGTCGGTGGTCAGCTCATCACCGTCAGGGGACGAGCGGCGACCTACGACGAGCTCTACCTGCCGCTCTACGGGGATCATCAGGGCGTGAACGCGTCCGTGGCGATCGCCGCGGTCGAGAGCTTCCTCGGTGGGGGAGCGATCCCGCTCGCAGCGGAGCCCCTCGGCGACGGTGTCGGCTCGGCGACGTCGCCCGGTCGGCTGCAGCTCATCGGCGCCGATCCGACGATCCTCGTCGACGCTGCGCACAACCCGCACGGCGCCGAGTCGCTCGTCGCCGCCCTCGGTCGTTACTTCGACGCGAACGAGATCGCCTTCGTGGTGGGCATCCTCTCGGACAAGGACGCTGCGGGCATCCTCACGACGCTCGCGCCGATCGCAGCTCGCTTCCACCTCACCCAGCCGGAATCCGACCGATCCATCCCGTTCGAGGACCTCGCGAGCATCGCGCGGGTGATTCCCGGGGTGGAGGCCGACGGCTATGAACGGGTCGAGGATGCTCTCGAGGACGCGCGGACCTGGGCGGCTGCGGGTGAGAAGCGCATCGTCGTGGTCACCGGTTCGATCGTCCTCGGTGGCGAGGCGGCCGCCTTCGCCGACGATCAGGGGTGGAAGCCGTGAGCCTCTTCCGGAACGCAGGCCGCTCCGGCGGGCGCCCGCGGTCGGTGCGTGGGTCGCTTCTGTCGATCGTGCTCGGCTTCGAGATCATCGTCGTGTTCCTGGGCGCGCTCGTCGCCTTCGGTCTCGACGCCTTGGAACCGCCGGTGGCCTTCATCGGGGGTGGCGTGCTCGTGGCGGTCATGATCGTCACCCTCGGACTCGTCCGGTTCCGGATCGGGGCCGTCATCGGCACGGTCGTTCAAGCCGCTATCGTTGCAAGCGGCTTCCTCGTCCCGGTCATGTTCTTCATCGGGGGGACGTTCGCCGCGGTCTGGGTGTACTGCCTGATCGTGGGGACCGGGATCGACCGGAGGAATTCGGCCACCGACACAACGGATATCTGAGGAGATGCTCATGGACGTCGAAGAAACCCTCGTCCTCGTCAAGCCCGACGGGGTCGCCCGCAATCTGACCGGTGAGATCCTGCGCCGCATCGAGGCGAAGGGGTACTCTCTCGTCGACATCCGCATGATCGAGCCCGACCGCGCCCTGCTCGCCCAGCACTACGCGGAGCACGAGGGCAAGCCGTTCTATGAGCCGCTCGTGGAGTTCATGCTCTCCGGGCCCGTCGTCGCACTCCGCGTGGCCGGGAACCGCGTCATCGAGGGCTTCCGCTCGCTCGCAGGGACGACCGACCCGACGACCGCTGCGCCTGGGACGATCCGTGGTGACTTCGGTCGCGACTGGGGACTGGCCGTGCAGCAGAACCTCGTGCACGGGTCTGACAGCCCGGAATCCGCGTCACGAGAGCTCGGTCTCTGGTTCGCATCCTGACGCGAGCGTCGCCGCTGTATCGACGGCCCGGACCCGGTGAGGGTCCGGGCCGTTTTTGCGGTTATCGGACTAACACCCCGGTGCGGTGGGGTCCGCGTCGCAGTCGTCCGGCACGTTGACAGTCTTTGCGGTACCTACGTAAACGTCGACGGTGTTGGCGGAGGACACGGTCCCCTCGACGGTGATCCACTCTCCGTCTCCGAATCGGAAGGCGACGGAGTAGTCGACGGCCAACGAGACCTCGACTGTTCCACGATCCGAGTAGGTGTGTGACGTGTCGGTTTCGGAAAAGCGGGGGACGCCGAGGTTCTCCCACGTCGCGCCGGGAGTGGAGAAGACGTTCTGAGAACCATCACCCCAGTCCCACCGGTACGCCGTCGGTGTGAACCGGACGGTCACGGCGTGACCGAGGAGGGTTCCGTCGTGGGTGTTGGTGGTGGTCTCGGCGATCGCGTTGGCGGGTCGTCCGCGAAGGGCCCAGCCGTCGGGTTCCATGTGGATGGCGGGTGTGGTGGGGGTGAAACTGGCGAGATCGGTGAGGGTGATGCTCCGGGTGCCGGTGTCTCCACACCGGTCGCTGCGGCAGGTGCCGAGAGTGTCGGTGATTTGTGTGGGGTCAACGCCGGTTCCAGGGGAGCTCGTATCTGGGTTCGGAGATACTCCAGATCCGCCGGGGCTGGAAGGAGACGGGCCCCCGTTCTCCGTGTTTTGCGTGCCGGTGAGGTCCGCCGAACCGCCAGAAGCGCCAGCGTCGATGCAGAGCCCCGATACGGCGCTGGCTTCGACGCAGGCTGCCGTCAGGGCGATATTTCCGGGAAGGGTCGCCGCTGCTAAGAGGTGGGTTACGAGCAGTACGTGGGCGAGGGCCATTGGTTCATTTCAGTGATGAGGAGCGTTTCAGAGTCGGACGAATTCGGGGTGAAGTACACGATGAGGGCGACCCGTAGGACCCGATCCGGTACGTCGAGGGGTTCTCCGTCCTGGTTCACGACTTCCGTCCGAGAGAGGTCTCTGCAGAGCGTGATGACGGTCGCGTCTGGCCAGTCCTTTAGCGGCGGGTCTTCCACCAAGACGACGGAATCGAAAGAGGTCGTCCCCGACACCCGCTGCTCCGAGTAGGTGGCATCCTGTTCGGCCAGAGTTGCGAAGTACTCATCCGTGACAAGTGGCTTCAGCGAATCGAGAGAAGTCGAGCCAGACGAGTACCCGTCAAACGCCGCGTTGAAAACGGTGAAGGCGTCGATTGCGGCGGCGAGATCCGCGGACTGAGTGTCCGACGCGACGGGTGTTGGCGTCTTCGTTGTCCCTGGATCTGCAGCGCATGCCGATGCGGTCAGTGCCAGTGCGAATGTGGCGATGAGCGCGCCGAGTTGCTTGGTCAATCGTGTTTCCCCCACGTCGAACACCCTAAGGCCCGGAGGAACTCCGCGTGTGGCCCCGTCCACAAGCCCCGCGAGACGTCGAGCGAGCGCTTCCCTGATGTCATCCGGTGCGTGTGAGTGGTGGCCCGGTGCGGGTCTTCGTGGTGTGCGTCCGGTCGGGGTGGCCGGGTCCGCGGACGTGGGGGATCCCGTCCGACATCGTGAGTCGCCAGGGCCCTCTGTCGATGTTCTGGTGGTGCCCCCAGCACAACAGGACCCCGTTGTCGGTGTGAGTCTCACCGCCGGCCCGCCAGGGAATCACGTGGTGGACTTCGCACCATCCCGCGGGCGTGGTGCACCCAGGGATGACGCACCCGCCGTCGCGGGCGGTGATCGCCCTGCGTTGCGAGGAGGTGAAGCACCGTTGCACAGACCCGAGGGACAGGATCCGCCGGTCCGGGTTCATCGTGACGGTCTGGATGCCACGGGAGTCGGTCATCTTCTCGATCGCGTCGACGGAGATCGGGGTATCGACGCCATCGATCGATCCGACGCCACGACCGGAGTCGAGCACCGTCTGTGTCACGGTGACGATGATCGCGGGAGCTGCCCCGGCCAGTTCGGGGGCGTCCTTCACGCGCGACGCGGCGCTGACGATGTCGGCCAACGTGTCGTGGCGTCTCTGCGCCGGAGTGCGATCATCCACGGACTCCACGGACTCCACGGACTCGGCGGCCTCCACGGGTCGGGTCGTGTCATCCAGCTGCCGTGGACCGTCGGTGAACGTGACTTTACGGACGTGGGCGTCGATGAGGCGCTTCAGGCCCGCGCCGATCTCCAACGTAAGCAAGCCATGAACAGGGATGAGCCCATCGTGGGTGTCCGGTCCGATCGTGAACCGCCGCTTCCGCCTCGCGACCTCTTCGCGAGGCCTGACCCCGTCGGGATCGATCGCTTCGACGAACAGGTGCGCCTGTCCGCGGACGAGGTCCGCGCGCAGCGGCGGGTGATCCGGGGATCCCTCTGCGAGGTGAACGAGGGCTTCCTCGGCCTCGGCGATCACGACCGGATCGATCCGCGGTGAGACCCCCTCGAGGGCATCGGTCAGGATCGTCGCGGCATCGACACCGAGGTTCCCCGCGGACACGGCCCGAGCGACGGAGGGATAGACCGACCTGGTCTCCGCGCCGGTCAGCGACAGCCCGGCATTCAGCGTGGCACCGAGCCGGATCCGTCGCTTCGCGTCCCGATCCGCCAACCCGGTGAGCGTCGCGACAGCGTCGACCGCTGACGCAAACCTGAGAGCGGCGAGAGCGTCGACGGGGCCGCCGGTGCGCTGCTCCGCGTCCCCGGCCAACGCGACGCGGGCCGCGTCGACGAGGCGGCCGAGACGCTCCACGTCACGGACCATCATCATCCACTCGGAGGTCGACAACCGGCCGGGAACGAGGCCGGCGACGGGCGCGGTGAGGACCTCGGTCGCGTGGGCGACCGCGTCCTGGAGAGCCGCGCCGTGGGTGGTCATGCGTCCAGTGAACACGACACCACCGACACTCGCGAAGGTATCCGTAAAAGGAGTCAGAAACTCGGACGGATACTCCCTGTGGACGACAGGTCACGTCTTCGATGCGATGCCCATCGACACCCCCTCCGGCCGTCTTCAGCGATCCCGGGAGCGGGCGCGAGCTCGCGATTATCGCTCATTGACGGGCTCAGGATCGGGGGCATCGACGGGCTCGGGATCGAGCGGAGCGACGGCTGACGCCGACCGCGAGGGGGCGTTAGAGCCGGTTCAGGACGTCCAGTTGAAGTTGTGCGATCACCGCGACGACGACGTACGCGAGCACCGTCGCGAGCGGCACCCAGCGCAAGAGCACACGACCGGCGCGACGGGCACGGGCGCCGAGGGGGAGAGCTCCCTCGGCGAGCACGTAGGACGTGACGGCGAAGAAGGACGGGATCGTGACCGACCACGTCACCATGCACCACGGGCAGAGCGTGCCGAGGACGAAGATGCTCTGGGAGATGAGCCAGACCACGAAGGTGATCGCGCCGACGAACCCGAGCCAGAAGAGCATCCAGAACCACCGCGCGAACCGGGCACCCGAGAGCAGCGCGACACCGACGACGATCGGGGCGATCCAGGCAGCGAGCCCGAGGATCGGATTGGGGAAACCGAAGAGGGAGCCCTGTGGGGAGTTCAGATTCTCCGAACACTGGACGAGGACGCTGAAGTCGCATCCCGCGGCGCGCCCGGGATTCTCGAGCGCCTCGAACTTCTCGATCGTCAGCGAGAAGGCAGCCCACCACCCGACGACTCCCGACACGATGAGCAGCAGGGACAGGGCTATGGGGCGTCGCCCCTGCGAGGTCGGGATCACCGCTCGATTATGGCACCGCGACTCTCGGAGGAACCCGAGGGAACATGCAGATCCAGCGGTCCGTGCGATAATGACGTCAGACGAGTTCGGCCCGCGCGTCGAACAACGTCGTCAAGGTTTTTCAGGCTCGGCCCCCGGAGAACGGGAACCGGTGCAGTTCCGTCGATGCGACGCATCGCGGCCAGCAGCGCCGGTCCGGATTCGAGGGCTCCTCGCTCGTCGAGGGGTCTGAAGTAGTCGGTCACGAAGGCCGACGGTGCGCGACACGGGTGAGCCACAGAGCACACCCCCGTCGCCATGGACACAGGATTCGCTCGGACCGCCTCGGCGGAGTCGAGCTGGAAGATTCCCGGGGCGAAGGCGCGGCTCACCCGGATGAGGAGTACACCAGAGATGGTGAAAGACAACGAACAGTCAGCCGGCGCAGCCGGAAACACTGAGGCCGAGGACGTCACGCCGGAGCGGGGCGAGAGCCTCACCGTCGAGACCGTCGACCAGTCGGCTGGTCCACAGAACGCGGAGGCAGGACAGCCGGTTGCACAGGCCGACGTCCTCGACACCTCGGGCGCACCGGTCGACGAGTCGGCCGATGACGAGTCGATCAACGCCGACCGCAGCGGCGATCGCACGGTCGACGTCTCCTCTGAGTCCGCCGACGCGGTAGCCGATCCCGCCGGAGACCCGTTCGCCGGAGTGGCCATGAGCACCACGACGCTCATCTTCCATGCCCCGGCGATCGCGCCCCTGCCCGCTCTGACTCGCGACGACCGTCCCGACCTCGACGACGATGACGAGGACGACGACGAGCGCGGATCGAACGTCCGGCGCCGATCGCGCCGCCGTCGCGGCGAGGACGGCGGACGGGGGAGCGGCGAGCAGCAGCAGTCGTCCAACCGCGGCCGCCCGCAGCGTGAGCCGGAACTCATCACCGAACCTCAGCGGGTCAAGGGTTCGACGCGTCTGGAGGCGAAGAAGCAGCGCCGTCGCGATGGCCGTGACGCCGGCCGGCGTCGCACCGTCGTGACCGAGGCTGAGTTCCTGGCGCGCCGCGAGTCCGTCGACCGCGCCATGGTCGTGCGGTCCAAGGACGGGCGCATCCAGATCGGCGTCCTCGAGGACGGTGTCCTCGTCGAGCACTACGTCGCACGCAATCAGGACGCCTCGCTGATCGGAAACGTCTACCTCGGCCGTGTCCAGAACGTGCTCCCCAGCATGGAGGCCGCCTTCGTCGATATCGGACGTGGACGGAATGCCGTGCTCTACTCCGGAGAGGTCGACTGGGACGCCGCCGCCGAGAACTCCAGCGAGGGCAAGAACCAGCCCCGTCGCATCGAACTCGCGCTCAAGCCGGGCGACAAGGTGCTCGTGCAGGTCACCAAGGACCCTGTCGGGCACAAGGGTGCGCGTCTCACCAGCCAGGTGTCGCTGCCCGGACGGTACCTCGTGTACGTCCCCAACGGATCGATGAACGGCATTTCGCGCAAGCTTCCGGACACGGAACGCGCGCGCCTCAAGCGCATCCTCAAGGAGGTCTTGCCGGAGAGCTCCGGCGTGATCGTGCGGACGGCGGCGGAGGGTGCGACCGAGGAGCAGCTGACGGTCGACGTCAACCGCCTCACGTCGCAGTGGACCGAGATCAGTCACTACGCGGAGTCCGCTCAGGCGCCGGCGCTGCTCCACTCGGAGCCCGACCTCCTCATCAAGATCGTCCGCGACGTGTTCAACGAGGACTTCCAGCGCCTCGTGATCGCCGGCGACGACGCCCTCGAGACGATCGAGACGTACGTGCGCCAGGTCGCGCCAGACCTCGTCGACAGGATCGAGCGGTACGAGGGTCAGCGCGACGTCTTCGACGAGTTCCGCGTGAGCGAGCAGATCGAGAAGGCGCTCGACCGGAAGGTCTGGCTGCCCTCCGGCGGTTCGCTCGTGATCGACCGCACCGAGGCCATGACGGTCGTCGACGTCAACACGGGGAAGTTCGTCGGCTCCGGCGGCAACCTCGAGGAGACCGTCACGAAGAACAACCTCGAGGCCGCCGAGGAGATCGTCCGTCAGCTGCGTCTGCGCGACATCGGCGGCATCATCGTCGTCGACTTCATCGACATGGTCCTGGAGTCGAACAGGGACCTGGTCCTGCGTCGCCTCGTCGAGTGCCTGAGCCGCGACCGCACGAAGCACCAGGTGGCCGAGGTCACGACCCTCGGTCTCGTCCAGATGACGCGCAAGAAGCTCGGTCTCGGGCTGCTCGAGTCGTTCAGCGAGCCGTGTGAGACCTGCGCGGGCCGAGGGGTCATCGTTCACCACGAGCCCGTGGCCAAGGGCGGTCGCCCGGTTCACTCGTCCGGTGGCCAGCAGAACGGCTCGGATCGCCGCCGCAAGGGTGGACAGAACGGCAACGGCGGAGCCAACGGCGGGCAGAACGCGCCCCAGCAGGCTCCGGCCGCCAAGGCCGCACCTCACGCCATCACCGACGACGCCAAGAACGCGCTCGCTCAGATCGCCGCCTCGACCATCCACCACACGGGTGCGTCCGCTGCGGACGAGTCCACCGACGGGCAGGTCGAGAAGGCACAGCCCACCGTCGAGTCGATCGACGCCGTCGAGGTGGACGGCACGGCTCTGTCCGTCGAAGCCACCCTGGCTGACGCGGGGTCCGCCGTCTCCGGGTCCGCCGTCTCCGGGTCCGCCGACACCGATTCCGTCGAGACCGGGTCGACGGCGGCGTCCGGATCGCCGGACAACGACGCCGAACTGCCCTCTGAGGATGCCGCCGTGGCTGCGACCGAGCCCGTCGAACGTCGTGCACCGCGCACCCGAGAGCCCCGCAAGGGACGCCGCGGTGGCCGGGCGTCGTCGGACAGCGTGCTCGGACCGGTCGAGACGAGGGAGCCGTCCGGATCGCCTCTCGCGATCCTTGACATCCCGATCGCACCGGCAGGCTCGTCGTCGCAGCGTGTCGACAAGCGCGCAGCTGAGGACCTCCTCGGCTCCGTCCTCGACGCCCTTCCGGAGCCGAAGCGTCCCGGTCGGGGACGCGGTCGCAGCCGACGTGTGACGACGGCCGCTCTCACCGGCACCCCGATCTCGCACGAGGACGAACAGGGCTGATCCCCGCGCGCTGAGCCCGTCGATGCGATCCCGACACGTCGGGTCCCGTCGACGGGTTCAGCACGCTTCAGCGGTCCTTCGCGCGGATCCGCAGGCCGGAAGCGATCAGCCGTCGGGTCAGTTCGTTCGCCGATACAGCCACGGCACCCGCGGCCACGAGGCGATCCTGCTCCCGTGCCGGCACGTCGTAATGGTCGAGATCGAAGCTCCGGGACGGGAGTCCGGCGGCTCGCGCGAAGCGGTGCAGTTCGTCGATCGACGTGTCACTCACGAGGTGCGACCACAGGGTTCCGTGGGCCGGCCACAGCGGGGGATCGATGAAGACCGTCATATCCGGAGTCTACGAGCCGCGCCGCGCCGCGCGTCATTTGCCGGGAACGGCTCCGATGACGTAAACTCGACCCTTGGTGCGCGCAGCTTATCCCTGCGATCGAACCGTAGTTTTCTGAACCGACAGACTTTCCTTCCCACGAGGTCTGGCGCGGGCAGTGACACTTTCCAAATCGAAGCCAGCGAGCGCGAGCTCCCGGGAGAAGTAGGTACGAAGTGGTTTACGCAGTAGTGCGAGCCGGCGGTCGCCAGGAGAAGGTCGAAGTCGGCACCATCGTGACGATGGACCGCGTCAAGGCGGACAAGGATGGCAAGCTCACGCTCGCCCCCGTCCTCCTCGTCGACGGTGACACGATCACGTCCGACGCGAAGTCGCTCGAGAAGGTCGTCGTGTCGGCCGAGGTCATCGAGAACCTCCGCGGACCGAAGATCATCATCCAGAAGTTCAAGAACAAGACCGGCTACAAGAAGCGTCAGGGGCACCGTCAGGAGCTCACGCGCGTCAAGGTCACCGGAATCAAGTAGCCAGAGGAGAGACAGACATGGCACACAAAAAGGGTGCGAGCTCCACTCGCAACGGTCGTGATTCCAACGCTCAGCGACTCGGCGTGAAGCGCTTCGGTGGTCAGGTCGTCCTCGCGGGCGAGATCATCGTGCGTCAGCGCGGAACGCACTTCCACCCCGGCGTCAACGTCGGTCGTGGCGGCGACGACACGCTCTTCGCGCTGTCGGCTGGCTCGGTCGAGTTCGGCCAGAAGGGCGGCCGCAAGGTCGTCAACATCGTGGCGGCAGCCGCAGCCGAATAGTCGGCGCTTTCCGCCTCGCGGCGGTTCTTCAGGCAGGGGCGAGCTTCGGCTCGCCCTTGTCCGTTTATCGGGGTCCATCCCCGCCAGTACGAAACGTCCCCCGACTTCGGAGGGACGGAATGATCCATGAGATCGAAAAGGAAGTGGTTCGATGGTCACCTTCGTCGACGAGGTGACGCTGCATCTCCGGGCCGGCAACGGCGGTAACGGCTGCGTCTCCGTACGCCGTGAGAAGTTCAAGCCCCTCGCAGGACCGGATGGCGGCAACGGCGGCAACGGCGGGGACATCGTGCTCGTGGCCGACCCCCAGACCACGACCCTGCTCGGCTACCACCGCGCCCCCCACCGCTCCTCGCAGAGTGGCGGATTCGGGATGGGCGACTACCGGAACGGCACGACGGGGGAGACACTCGAGCTCCCGGTGCCCGTCGGTACCGTCGTTCGGAGCGCCGACGGCGAAGAGCTCGTCGACCTCGTCGAGCCAGGAATGCGCATCGTCGTCGCCCCCGGCGGTCAGGGCGGGCTCGGCAACTCGGCCCTCGCGAACACGAAGCGCAAAGCGCCCGGGTTCGCGCTTCTCGGCACGCCCGGTTGGGAGGGCGACGTCGTCCTCGAACTCAAGACCGTCGCCGACATCGCTTTCGTCGGATACCCCTCTGCCGGCAAGTCGAGCCTCATCGCCGCCGTCTCGGCCGCGAAGCCGAAGATCGCCGACTACCCGTTCACGACACTCGCTCCGAATCTCGGTGTCGTCCAGGCCGGCGAGGTGCGGTTCACCGTCGCGGACGTGCCCGGACTCATCGAAGGGGCGAGCGAGGGCAAGGGTCTCGGCCTCGACTTCCTCCGCCACGTCGAACGCTGTTCAGCGCTGCTGCACGTCCTCGACTGCGCGACCCTCGAGCCCGATCGCGATCCGATCTCGGACCTCGATGTGATCCTCGGCGAACTCGAGGCGTACCCGGTGCCGGACGGCCAGACGCCGCTCACCGAGCGTCCGCAGCTCATCGCACTGAACAAGGTCGACGTGCCCGACGCACGTGAACTCGCCGACATGGTACGTCCCGAGCTCGAGCGCCGCGGATTCAAGGTGTTCGAGATCTCGGCCGTGAGCCACGAGGGACTCCGTCAGCTGACCTTCGCCCTCGGCGACATCGTGTCGGCCGATCGCGCCTTGAAGGCGGCCACCCCGGCGCCCGAGCGGATCGTCATCCGTCCGACGGCCGTCGACGAGCAGGGCTACGAGATCAAGGTCGAGGGTGGCACGTACGGTCCCGTCTACCGGATCCTCGGTGCGAAGCCGGAGCGCTGGGTCGCCCAGACCGACTTCACGAACGATGAGGCGATCGGCTTCCTCGCCGACCGGCTCGCGAAGCTCGGTGTCGAGGACATGCTCATGAAGAAGGGCGCCGTCGCCGGATCGACCGTCGTCATCGGGCCCGGAAGCGGCATCGTCTTCGACTGGGAGCCCACCCTCACGTCGGCGGCCGAACTCATCACGACGCCTCGTGGAGCCGACGCCCGACTCGACACCAACGACCGCCCGACCCGCGGTCAGCGTCGCGACGCCTACTTCGACCGGATGGACGCCAAGGCCGAGGCCCGTGCAGAGCTCGAGCGCGAACGCAAGGCCGGCCTCTGGCAGGACGGTGACGACGAGCAGAACGAACCCCTCGACGACGATGACGCTCGCTGACCGATCGGCGGTGCGGGCGGCGCGCCGCGTCGTCGTGAAGGTGGGGTCGTCGTCGATCAGCGGGGAGAACTCCGGAGCGATCGAACCCCTCGTCGACGCCATGGCGTCCGCCCACTCGCGAGGCACCGAGATCATCCTCGTGTCATCGGGCGCCATCGCGACGGGGATGCCGTTCCTCCGGCTGTCGTCCCGACCGACGGATCTCGCCACCCAGCAGGCTGCGGCAGCGGTCGGACAGAACCTCCTCGTCAACCGGTACCAGCAGAGCCTCGACCGGTTCGGCATCGTCGCCGGGCAGGTCCTCCTCACCGCCGGTGACCTCGAGAACGCGACGCACCGCAGCAACGCGCAGCGGGCAATGGAGCGTCTCCTCGGTCTCCGCATCCTTCCGATCGTGAACGAGAATGACACGGTCGCGACGCACGAGATCCGTTTCGGTGACAACGACCGGCTCGCGGCGCTGGTGTCGATCCTCGTCCAGGCGGACGCCCTCGTCCTCCTGAGCGACGTCGACGCCATCTACACCCGTCCTCCGGCTGAGCCCGGTGCCGAACGCATCACCACCGTGATCGACGACTCGGACCTCGACGCCGTCACGTTCGGCGAGTCCACGAGCGGGGTCGGAACAGGGGGAGCGTCGACGAAGGTCAGCGCCGCCCGTCTGGCTGCGTCCTCGGGCACGGGTGTTCTCGTGACGTCGACTGCGCGTGTCGCAGAGGCCCTCGACGGGGCCGACATCGGTACGTGGTTCCGGCCGACGCCTCGGTCGTCCTGAGCGGTCTCGGGCCACTCGACCGGTGGTCCGACACAAGAGCGGCGTGATCGTGACCGCTCGCTAGAATCGGCGCATGACCGAAGTGACCGTCGAGACCTCTCTCCTCGAGCGATTCCACGCCGCTCGTGCGGCGTCCATCGCCCTCGCCACGACGACTGGGCTCGAGCGCAGCACAGCTCTCCTCGCGATCGCGGACGCGATAGACGCACGCACCGACGACATCGTGGATGCGAACGGCCTCGACCTCGCCAACGGACGGGAGAACGGTCTCTCGACGGCACTGCTCGATCGGCTGTCGCTTTCTCCGGAACGTGTCGCCTCCTTGTCAGCGTCGGTGCGCGAGATCGCAGCGCTCCCGGATCCGCTCGGTCAGACGGTCAGGGGCTCGCGTCTGGCGAACGGTCTCAAGATCGACCAGGTCCGCGTGCCGTTCGGCGTCGTTGGCGCGATCTACGAGGCACGACCCAACGTGACGGTCGACATCGCCTGCCTGGCCCTCGCGAGCGGAAACGCCGGCATCCTCCGCGGCGGCTCAGCCGCCGAGCGCAGCAATGCCGTGCTCGTCTCGATCATCCGATCGGCCCTCGACTCGGCGGGGCTCCCCGCCGACGCCGTCCAGACCATCGACGACTTCGGGCGGGAGGGTGCGTCGGCCCTCATGCAGGCGCGCGGTTTCGTCGACGTGCTCGTGCCTCGGGGGAGTGCCGGCCTCATCGAGACGGTCGTGTCGTCGTCGACCGTCCCCGTCATCGAGACGGGAGCCGGCATCGTGCACATCGTGCTCGATCGGTCGGCCAGGGAGGACTGGGCCGTCGACATCGTGCACAACGCCAAGGTGCAACGCCCCAGCGTCTGCAACAGCGTGGAGACGCTCCTCGTCCACGCCGACGCCGCGCGGAGGCTCCTGCCTCCCGTGCTCGACCGCCTCGCCGCCGCCGGAGTCACCGTTCACGGGGACGAAGCGACGCGGTCCATCTGGCCCGCCGCTCTACCGGCGAGCGACGACGAGTGGTCGACCGAGCACCTCAGCCTCGACATCGGCGTGCGAGTCGTGGACGGGCTCGACGACGCCGTCGCCCATATCCGTCGCTACTCCACGGGACACACGGAGTCGATCATCACGGAGGATCTGGCCGCGGCCGAACGATTCCTCGCAGAGGTCGACTCGGCCGTCGTCATGGTCAACGCGTCTACACGCTTCACCGACGGAGGCGAGTTCGGCTTCGGCGCCGAGGTGGGCATCTCCACCCAGAAGCTCCACGCTCGCGGCCCGATGGGCCTGTCGGAGCTCACGAGTACCAAATGGATCGTCCGAGGCAACGGTCAGAGTCGCTCCTGACTCCTCCCGCCCGCCGCGTGTGGGGTCGTCGGGCCGGACGGTGAACGGATAGACTGACGAGGCGCCAGATGCGCACGAACGAAACGGAGCTCGGATGTCGATGGTCGCGGTGTCGATGATGGTGAACCTGGTCGCCGAGGCTGAGGCGCACCACAACGAGCTGCCGATGCCGGCCGTCATGTTCGGGGTCGTCGCTGCGGTGGTCTTCGCGATCCTCGGTTTCGTCATGTTCACCTACCGGGACGTCGCGAACCGTCGCCCCGGGGCGAACTCGTCCTCCGCGACCCAGCACGGTGGCGCGGACGCGCACGGTCACGACTCGACCGCCAGCGGACACTGACGCGAACGACGTGGTGGCTGAGACGCGTCGCCCGCGGATCGGGGTGATGGGCGGAACCTTCGACCCGATCCACCACGGCCACCTCGTGGCTGCGAGCGAGGTCGCGACGTCCTTCGATCTCGATGAGGTCGTCTTCGTCCCCACCGGTCAGCCCTGGCAGAAGACGGTCGTCACGGAGAGCGAGCATCGCTACCTGATGACCGTCATCGCGACGGCAGCGAACCCGCGCTTCACGGTCAGCCGGGTCGACATCGATCGCGATGGTCCCACATACACGATCGACACGCTTCGCGATCTGGCTGCTGCGCGACCGGATGCCGACCTGTTCTTCATCACCGGGGCCGATGCCATCGCGCAGATCCTCAACTGGAAGAACGTCGAAGAATTGTGGTCGCTCGCCCATTTCGTCGCCGTGAGCAGGCCAGGACACGCGCTGTCCGTTTCGGGATTGCCGAGCAGGCGCGTAAGCTTGCTGGAAGTTCCGGCCCTGGCGATATCGTCGACGGACTGTCGGAGCCGGGTGAGCCGGGGGTTTCCGGTCTGGTATTTGGTTCCTGATGGCGTCGTCCAGTACATCACCAAACACCACTTGTATCGGAGTAGCACATGACCACGCCCGCTGAGGAGCAGCCGCTCTCGCGCCGGCAGCTGCGTGAGCTGCAGAAGTCCGGTCGACCCTCCTCGACCGGCACGCGCGCACCGACCGACGCACCAG
Source organism: Labedella gwakjiensis (assembly GCF_003014675.1). NCBI lineage: Bacteria > Bacillati > Actinomycetota > Actinomycetes > Micrococcales > Microbacteriaceae > Labedella > Labedella gwakjiensis. Next base: position 3,502,271 of record NZ_PYAU01000001.1, on the reverse strand, counting down.
ACGTCGAACCGACCACCGCTGAGCCCTACGCGAAGGTCGCGCCGACCGACGAGGTCATCGAGACGGCGGAGATCGTCTCGTCGTCGTCGGGCGACACGGTCGACGAGTCGGCTCCCGTGCCGACGGGCGCTCCCGAGGTCACCGCGCACGAGAGCGATCCCGTGGTCCCGGCGATCCCGGCGGACGGCGTACCACTGACCCGTCGACAGGCGCGCGAGCTCGAACGAGTGCGCACGGCGTCCATCTCCGTCATCGGGGCAGACCAGGGCTCGTCATCCGATGAGACCGGCGAGGTCGTGACGGCGGAGGCGATCGAGGACCCGACGGGGGAGCACGCCCCTGTGGTCGCCCCGGAAGCCGAACTCGCGGTCGTCGAGAAGGGCGCCTCCGAGACGGGCGATCTGACGGAGGCGGTCGTCGATGTCGACCCCGCGCCGGCGGAGGCGACGGATTCCGGAGGACAGGACACGTCGGAGCCCGCGACGATCGTGGCCGGTGATTTCGGCGAGGCCGCCCTCGAGACGGACACCGACCCGCTCGCCGAGGAGCAGCCGTTCGACGAGCTCATCGCCACCGGTATCGCCGAGGCTGAACAGACACCCACGACATCGAGCACGCTCATCGTCGGATCACCGATGACCACCTTCACGGGTCCTATCGGTGGCACGGGGGAGATCATGGTCACGGGATCGATCGACCTTCCGCGAACTCTCACCGGAACAGCCGACCCGGGCTCGGGCGGCGATCGCGCGGATTACGACCGGTCGCTCGATCACGAGCCGCCGGCACCCCCCACCGCCGGGACCCCCGTGTCGGCGTCGCGCGCCGTGAGCACCCACACGTCGGCTCGCGACATCATCGCTCCGCCCGCCCGTTCCAAGAGACCGAGCATCGTGCCCGTTCTCGCGATCATCGCCGGTGTCCTCATGGTCGCCGTGCTCGCGGTGGTCGTCACCAGCCTGCTCACCGGAACACTCTGAGTCGGCACGCATCGAGTCAATACGCGCTGACTGGGGACATCCCCCGTCGGCGCCCCTCGGCTCGACCCATCTCGATCGGATACCGCGCACGCCGGCCCGAATTCCGCACGCCTGAGGTTCAGGAGGAACCTGAATGACCGCAACAATCGAAGCCCGCGAGATGCTCGCGATCGCCGCCGACGCGGCGTCGTCGAAGTCCGCCGAGGACCTCGTCGCCCTCGACGTGTCCGAACCCCTGCCGCTCGTCGACATCTTCCTGCTCGCCACGGGCCGGAACGAGCGCAACGTCGTCGCCATCGCCGACGAGATCGAGGATCGTCTCATCGCGTCGGGAACGAAGGCCGTGAGGCGGGAGGGCAAGGCCGAGGGACGCTGGATCCTCCTCGACTTCGGAGATCTCGTCGTCCACGTCTTCCACGAGGAGGAGCGGCTGTACTACTCGCTCGAGCGCCTCTGGAAGGACTGCCCGGTCGTCCCGATTCCCGAAACAGCGGCGATGACCGGAGCCGTGTCTCCCGATTCGCCCACCGCTTGATCCTGTTGTAGGATCGATGAGTTGCCTCCTCCGGGAGGGAACGAATCTGGGTCTGTGGCGCAGCTGGTAGCGCACCTGCATGGCATGCAGGGGGTCAGGGGTTCGAGTCCCCTCAGATCCACCGAATTCATCAGTTCTCATCAGAGTCGAACCCCCGCGATGCATCAGCATCCGGGGGTTTCCTGGTTCGAGTCGGCTGTGCTCATCGTCGGTGCTCGTCAGAGTCGAACCCCGTGGCTTATCGAGTCGAACCCCGTGGTTCATCGGAGTCCGCTCGAACGGAGAACCCACTGGCCCCAGAAGCGTCACGGGGGTTCGAGTCTGTCCTCCTCAGGTGGCGATCGGGGTCTTCGGGCGGATGAAGCCGGCGCGGATCAGGACGAGATAGACCTGGCAACCGAGGCAGAAGCCCACGAACGCCTGCAGGAACGACGCGATCACGATGAATGCCGCGGCCACGGCGAGGCCGAAGGGCACGCCCGCAGCGTGGAGTACGAGTCCAATGGTCGAGATCACGAAGCCGACGAGCAGAGCGAAGCGGGGCGGGCGCGGGTCCTCCACATCGGCTGGTCCGAGGTGAGGCCGGATGACCGTCCGGAAGACGGCCGCGAATGGATGCGCTCCGTTGCCGAATACCGTTCCAGCCCCGAAGGACGCCCAGAGGACGATGAGGAGCAGGAACTCTGGGCCGGCGAGGCGGGCCGTGATGCTTTCTTCCAGAGGACGGAGGAGCGCCACGAGCAGGACGATCACGGCGAGGACGAACGTATACCCCCCGACGAACCGAGGGGCGCGGACATCGATCGGACGAGACGGCGGTTTCTGGGGCATCGAGACGGTCCTTTCCAGGGCATGGTGCGATCAGCGGACGGGGATCGAGGACAGCCCGTCGAGCACATCGGTGAGGGCATCGAGCCGGGGGCTCCCGCCGATCCGCGATACGAGCCGGCCCCGACGATCCAAGACGAACACCGTCGGGGTCTGCAGGATGCGCAGCCGCGAAGCGAGCTCTGCATCGTGCGTCAGATCGACGTCGAGGTAGGTCAGCTCCTCCCGATCCGAGGTGATCCTCTGCAGCAAGCGGCGAGTCGCGGGGCAGCTGCTGCAGAACTCCGTGGAGAACTGGACGAGGGTGGCCGTCCGTCCGAGCACGTCGAGGCCCGGCAACTGCCCGGGTGCGAACGACGAGTCGTCTCCGGGTCGTGCGCGACCCGTCGTCGAACGGAGGACGATCGCGATCGCGGCGGCGACGGCCAGGACAGCGGCGGTGATCGAGAGGGCGGCGAGGGGCTCCACTCCATCACGCTACGACCGGATCGAGCGTCGTGGAGCAGTGTGACGATCGATGACGCGCCGACGTCGCGCAACGGTTGTCGGGGGCTCTCGATACCGTGGCCCCATGGGACGAATCCTCTTCGACACGGCGACGAGCATCAATGGGTGGATAGCCGACGAGGCCGGCTCGCTGGACTGGCTCTTCGCCGTGGAGAACGGTGATACCCCGGATGAGGAGCTCTTCCCCTCCGGCGCAACCGTCCTCGTGGAAGGTTCGAGCACCTACGAATGGCTTCTGGCCGAGCAGGACATCCTGGCTCATCCGGAGAAGTGGCGTGAATTCCACGGCGAGAAGACGACGTTCGTGTTCACTTCGCGATCACTGCCCGTGCCGGAGGGGGCGGACATCCGCTTCGTCTCGGGTTCCGTCGCCGACATCCTGCCCGAGATCCGCCGCGTCGCCGGCGACGGGGACATCTGGGTCGTGGGCGGAGGCGACCTCGCCGGGCAGTTCCTCGACGCCGACGCTCTCGACGAGATCGCACTCTCGGTCGCTCCGGTCGCGTTGACGGGCGGAGCAGCGCTGTTCCCGCGTCGCGTCGAAGCCGACCGTCTGCGGCTCGTCTCGGCGACCGCGGTCGGCCAATTCGCCCGCCTCGTCTACACGGTGAGGGGGACCGCGCCGCAGAACGACCCGACGGAGCCGCGGTGAGGACTGCCGATCGTGCACGCTAGCGTTGAGGCGTGAACAAACGGTCCCGTCCCAGCGCCGCTGCCCGCTTCTTCACAGGGGCCGGCTACTTCTGGCGAGGCTTCGCGGTCTGGGGCACTCGTCCGAGCCTGATGGCCCTCGGTGCCGCTCCGGCCCTCATCGTCGGCGCGCTCGTCGTGGCGGCGCTCGTCGCCCTCGGGTTCTTCGTCGACGACCTCGTCGTTCTCCTCACGCCCTTCGCCGACGGCTGGGCCGCCGCGCTTCGGAACACCGTCCGGCTCGCCGCCGGAGCCGCGATCGTCGTCGCAGCGCTCCTCCTCGTGGTCGTGACCTTCACGGCGCTCACGCTCGCCGTCGGTGATCCCATCTACGAGCGCATCTGGCTGCGCGCGGAACGCGACCTGGGGGAGTTCGACGGCCCGGTCGAGTTGCCGTTCTGGGCAGGTATCCGCCGGGCCACGGCGTCGGGCCTGCGGCTCGTGGGATTCACCGCCGTCGCCGGCCTCGTCGTCTTCGTGATCGGTCTCATCCCCGTGGCCGGCACGGTCCTCGGCCCCGTCTGCGGATGGACCGTCGGAGGGTGGGCGATCGCACGAGAACTTCTCTCGCGGCCCGTCGACGCGCGAGACCTCGACCGCCGCACGGAGACCGCGATGCGAGCGGCCGATCGCCCGCTCGTCCTCGGGTTCGGGCTCATGGTCTACGTGGTGTTCCTGATCCCGTTCGCCGCCATCGTCGCGATGCCCGCCGCGGTCGTCGGTTCGACGTTCCTCTTCCGCCGCCTCGCGAAGCCGTTCGAAATTGCTCAGGCGAATCGGGAATAGACGCCGGATCTATTCACTTGCATCCAGTTGAGCCGGGACGGACTCGGCTCGATGAAGGAGATCCGCACACAATGACTGCATCCTCGACGATCGACATCCCCGGCTACAAGGTCGGCACCTGGGCTCTCGACCCCTCCCACAGCGAGGTCGGCTTCAGCGTCCGCCACATGATGATCAGCAAGGTCAAGGGAACGTTCGGAACCTTCTCCGGGTCGTTCACGACCGCCGAGAACCCCACCGACTCGACCGCCACTGCGAGCGTCGACGTCGCCACCATCAACACGAAGGACGAGGGCCGCGACGCCCACCTCCGTTCCGCCGACTTCTTCGACGCCGAAACGTACCCCACGATCGACTTCGTCTCGACGGGTGCCCGCGACGAGGACGGCGACCTCAAGGTCGACGGCAACCTCACGATCAAGGGAATCACCAAGCCCGTGACGTTCGACTTCGAGTTCGGCGGCTTCGGTCAGGACCCGTTCGGCAACTACAAGGGCGGCGCGACGGCTCAGACCGTCATCAACCGCGAGGACTTCGGCCTCACCTGGAACGCGGCCCTCGAGGCCGGCGGCGTGCTCGTTGGCGAGAAGGTCACGATCACGCTCGACCTCCAGGCCGTCCACCAGGCCTGATCACCCCTCGGCCTCTGAACGGCCGACGATCTCCTCACGCACCCGTCGGAGGTCCTCGAGAAGAGAACCGATCAGGATCCAGTGATCCGGGTTCGCTCGTGGGACCACGACGGGTGCTGTGAGGAGCGGGGGCTCGAGGTCCTCCTCCGGCACCGTCCCGAGCCCCGCATCGACGACCCCGCGCAGATCGTGGCCGGCTCGCTCGAGCTGCGAGGCGATCTCGGCGACCACCGGGTCGTCGATGAGAGAGCCCTCGTACTCGTCATGGATGTTCCGCGTCATCCCGACGACGCGATTGACGAGGGCCGTGAGCCGTGCAAGCAACTCGTCCGTCTCGGCCACGAGCGGGCCAACGCTCCCTCGACGCGGGTTGAGCGACAGCGACTCCTCGGCCTCCGTCACCGCCGTCACAGCTTTCTCCCGCATGGGCCGCAGGAGTCGTGCCTGAATCATGAGCGTCTCGAGCTCCGCCCGTCCGATCGGGCGTCGAAGCGCGCGACCGAGCTCCTCCAGGTGATCGGCGACCGCCCGTCCCAGAAGGTCGACGGCCTCGCGAGCCGGGCCGATCGCGACGGGCGGCACGATCAGCGCGTTGATGACGAGCGCCGTCGCCGCGCCGATGAGGGTCTCGACGATACGGAGAGCCGCATACTCCGGCGTCGCGGCACCGAGGGCGAGCACGAGCATGGCGCTGATCGCGACCTGATTCGCCGACGTCGGCGACAGCCGCAGCGCCCATGAGGCGAAGATGGCGACGACGATCGCCACGATCACGATCCAGCCGGCGGACCCGAGCGCCAACGACACGCCGGTGGCGATCGTCACCCCCGCCACGACTCCGATACTGCGTTCGAGCGCCTTGACGAGGGTCTGGTTCACGCTCGGCTGAACGACGATGAGCGCGGCGACGGCGGCGAACACGGGGAGTTCACCGGGCAGTGCGATACCGGCGATCAGCCACGCGAGCACGGTCGCGAGCGACGTCTTGACCGCCTGCAGCAGGGGGATCCGGCGGGCGGATCGGACGGCGCGGGCTGCGGCGAGGCGCCTCACTGGCCGTCCGACGGATCGACCGGGTCCATGAGCTCCCTGCCCGTGTTCGCCACGTTTCCGACCGCCTTCGAGACGGGGTGGAAGGCGACGCCGGCGACGACGGAGTCGCTCGCCTCGAGGACGCGGTCGAGGAGCGAAGCGTCACCTGCGGTCGACGGATCGATCCAGGTCTCGGCCACGTCGTCGCTCAGCATGACCGGCATGCGGTCGTGGATGTCGGAGAGCGCTCCGCTCGACGCACGCGTCATGATCGACGTGGACAGTAACCAGCGCGCGGGGTCGTCGTCCGCAGCGGCGGGATCCCGCCACCAGGAGTACAGGGCCGCGAACGAGAACAGTGCGCCGTCGTCCGGTCGGATGAAGTACGGCTGCTTGCCCGCGGCGCTCGTCCGCCACTCGTAGTAGCCCGTGGCGGGGACGAGCGCGCGCCTCGAACGGACGGACTGACGGAACGCCGGTCTAACGGCCGCCGACTCGATGCGGGCGTTGAACATCCGCGCTCCCATCGACGGATCCTTGGCCCACGATGGGACGAGCCCCCACCGAGCACCCTCGAGACGCGTCGCGACGGTGCCGTCGTCGTCCGCCGACTCGATCACCACGGGTACCCGTGTGGTCGGGGCGATGTTGAAATTGGGACCGGGGAGGTCCTCTCCCGGTCGATCGACATCGAAGATCGTGAGGAGTTCGTTCGACTCCTTGGCCACCGCGTATCGCCCGCACACAGCTTCAGGCTACTCCGCCAATGCGGGCACGCGCCCGCCCGGCGTCACTCGATCCCGTGGCGAGACAGTCGCTCGAGCAGTCCGGCTCCGTCCGGTGCGTAGACCCACGGCGGTGAGTCTCCGCCGTGCTCCTCCGCCTTGGAGCGACCACCGGCCAACACGGCTTCCGACGCCGAGAGCTGCCGGATGGCCACAGCTCTGACGTTCTCCGGGTGGTTCGCGGCGAAGTCGCCGTAGAGGTCTTCGTCGTGCTGTCCGTCGTCACCCACGAGCAGCCAGGAGATATCAGGGAACTCCTCGGCGAGCCGGAGCAGGTTCGTGCGCTTGTGCTCGCGACCCGATCGGAAGATCCGCTCCGGCGTCGGTCCCCAGTCCGTGAGAAGGATCGCCCCGTCCGGGTAGAGGTTCCGGGACAGGAAGCGCGTGAGAGTGGGGGCGACGTTCCACGCACCGGTGGACAGGTAGATCATCGGGGCGCCCTCGTGATCGCGCATGATGCGCTCGTAGAGCACGGCCATCCCCGCGACGGGCGTGCGCGCATGCTCGTCGAGGACAAACGTGTTCCACGCGGCCACGAAGGGCCGGGGGAGGGCCGTGACCATCACCGTGTCGTCGATGTCGGAGAGGATCCCGAACCGTACGTCAGGCGCCACGATGAAGACGGGCGCTTCGACCGGTTCCGATCCGTCGGCGCTCAGCGAGATCCGCTGCCACCCAGGAGGCAACTCCGCCTGCACGACGGCGTCGACGAGTCCGCCGCGATCGGCGACGACGGTGTGCTCCGTCTCGCCGACGCGCACGGTCACCGTGCTCGAGACGACAGGAATGCTCGTGAAGCTGCGCCAGCCGCGGAGGGAGCGTTCCGGCTCGTCCTCGACCTCAGGCTTCGCGAGCAGAACGCGGCAGAGGACGCGGACCCAGGTCGTGGACCCGTATCCGGCGAACGGGATGACGGTGGGAACGAGCCCGCGTTTCACACCGCGGCCGTGTCGCCAGGCGAGAAACGCGTCGTCGATGCGCGCCGCTCGGTGGAGCCTCGTCGCGAGTGCGCTGGGAAGGGTGCCTTCGGGGGTCGGTGCCACGAATCCAGTCTTTCATGAGGTTGACCCCCGGCCGCGACCCCTGGCACGGCCGGACGACACTGTGCCGCGCTGTCTGCGGGGAACGACGCGGCGCCGTCTCGTTCCGCTCAGACGGTGTCGTCGTCGGAGTCGGCCGTACCGGCGGTTCTCCGCATGTGGCGTGCCTCAGCCCGCGCGAGAAGCTTCCGAACGAGCATCACGACGAGCAGGAAGGCGACGATCACGGCGACGAAGAGATAGCCGGCGTAGTGCAGCCGATCGGAGAGCTCGCGGTAGCCACCGGCTGCTGCCGAGCCGATCGACACATACGCGAGGGCCCAGATGACGCACGCCGGAGCGGTCCAGGAGATGAATCGGCGGTAGCTCATGGCGCTCATGCCGACCGTGAGGGGGATGAGCGAGTGGAGGACGGGGAGGAACCGGGAGACGAAGACGGCGATGCCGCCACGACGCGCGAGATAGGTTTCCGCGCGCACCCAGTTGTGCTCGCCGATGCGGCGACCGAGGCGCGATGACCGGATGCGAGGACCGAAGAAGCGCCCGAGTGCGAAGCCGATGCTCTCACCCGCAAGGGATCCGACGATGACGGCGATCACGAGGGACCAGTACTCGATCCGAGAGTCGACGCCCGTACTCGCCACGATGACGATCGAGTCACCCGGCACGATGAGCCCGACGAGGATGCTCGTCTCGAGCAGGATTCCGATACCGGCGATGATCGTGCGGACGACCGGATCGACGCTGCCGACGGCGTCGAGGATCCAGGTCAGCGCGTCGTTCACGGTGCGAGCCTACGCGACGAGGCTGAAGGTGAGCAGGAGTGCGAGGGGCAGCAGGAGGAGGGCGATCGCACCAGCCATGATGGCGCTCCGTCGTCCCCGATCCAGGGGCGGGGGCCCGTCGACGAGACGACGGATACGGGTCGTCGCCACCCGGGTGTCGACGCGATAGTCGCGCGCGGGCGAGTCGACGTCGGCGGGGGCGGCCGGAGCGCCGGCGGAGCCGATGAGTGCGATGGCGCTCGCCAGTTGCCGGCTGTCCACCACGGTCCGCGCGTGATCGTCGGCGATGAATTCGACCAGGGCCTCCACGGCGATCTCGGCGAGGTGAGCGATGGGGAACCACGGCAGGGCATTGCCCCAGGACCGGAAGCTCAGGAGGACGAGGGCGTGCTGCTGCTGGAGGTGCGCGCGCTCGTGCTCGAGGACGGCACGGAGCTCGTCTCGATCGAGGAGCTCGAGGAGCCCGTCGGAGAGGACGGTGACGGACCGGAACGCGCCGGGGAGGCAGTACGCGACGGGCGCCGGGTGGTCGAGTCGGCGTGTTCCCGGCTCGCCCGGCACGGGATCGCTCAGCAGTGTCACGAGGTCGAGGTGACGACGGCGCTGGCGCTCGGTGCGGACGAAGGTGGACGCGAGGTTCAGGAGGAGATGGCCCGTCAGGAGGACGGCGAAGCTCAGGGACCCCACCTGGAAGATGGTGGCGCCCTCGGGGATCCGGCCGGCGAGAGTCTCGTCGACGAGGGCCGAGAGCGCCTCGAGCGGAGAATCGCCGTAGGCGGAGAGGCCGAACAGGAGGAGCGAGCCGATCATCGAGAGCCCACCGGTGAGCGCGATGGACTGCCACAGGAACAAGGCCGTGCTGGGTGCTCGCGACGGCCAGCTCGCTCGCGAGAGTCGGGCGGGGATGGGCCATGCGAGAGCCCATGCCAGAACAGCCAGGACGATCGTGAACGCGATCATGTGGTCGGTCCGGTCAGCTGCGGTGCCGGCCCCGTCGACGAGAACCGGCGCGGCAGCGTCACTCGGGGGCGCCGCCGTCGCGCGGGCGATCCAGGAGTCCGCGGAGAGCCGCGGCCTCCTCTGGGCTCACCTGTCCGAGGAAGCGGGCGAGGACCTCGCTCCGATCGGTCGACGAACCGAGGATCTCGTGCATGAGATCGGCCGTGTGGTCGGCGTGGCTCGACGACGCCTTGTACAGGTGCGGGCGCACGGTGCGGTCGCGCACGACGAGCCCCTTGTGCTCGAGGCGCGAGAGCACGGTGAGCACGGTCGTGACGGCGAGCTGTTTGCCGCTGGTGTCGCGCGCGCGCTCTTCCAACGTCTCCTGAAGTTCGGTGGCCGAGAGGGATCCCTCCGCCGCCCAGAGAGCGTCCATGATGCTGCGCTCGAGCTCGCCCAGTTGTGCCATGTGAACAGAGTACCGCTCGATCGCAATTTGTTCTACACTCCGTAGAAGAACGTGTTCTACACCGTGTAGAAAACGTTGGACGGAGGACTCGTGGAGGACCTGCTCGACCCGCTCGCCCTGTCGAGGTGGCAGTTCGGCCTGACGACGATCTATCACTTCCTCTTCGTACCGATCACCATCGGCATGGCGAGCGTCGTCGCCGTCTACCAGACCATGTGGGTCCGCACCGGCAAGATCGTCTACCTGCAGCTGGTCCACTTCCTCGGCAAGATCTTCCTGATCAACTTCGCGATGGGCGTCGTCACGGGGATCGTGCAGGAGTTCCAGTTCGGGATGAACTGGTCCAACTATTCGCGATTCGTCGGCGACGTCTTCGGCGCTCCTCTCGCACTCGAGGGGCTCCTCGCGTTCTTCCTGGAGGCGACCTTCATCGGCCTCTGGATCTTCGGCTGGGACAAGCTGCCGCCGAAGCTCCACCTCGTGACGATCTGGGCCGTGGCCGTCGGCACGATCCTGTCGGCGTACTTCATCATCGCCGCGAACGCGTTCATGCAGAACCCCGTCGGCTACACGATCAACGAAGCGAAGGGGCGCGCAGAGCTCGTCGACATCGGAGCGGTGCTGACGAATCCGGTCGCCCTCGCCGCGTTCCCCCACACGATCCTCGCGGCGTTCATGGTGACGGCCGGCGTCATGATCGCCGTTGCGGCCTGGCACCTCAAGCGCAACCAGAACATCGAGACGATGCGACCCACCCTGAAGTTCGGTCTGTGGCTGATGGTCGGCGCCTTCGCCGGTACGGCGCTCTCCGGCGACCAGTTGAGCCTCGTGATGGTGGATACGCAGCCGATGAAGATGGCGGCGGCCGAGGCGATGTACAACACGTCGACGGGCGCCGACGCGTCCTTCTCGATCTTCACGCTCGGAACACCGGACGGCGTGCACGAGCTGTTCTCCATCCGCATCCCGTACCTGCTCTCTTTCCTGTCGACCCACACCTTCGACGGGACCGTCGAGGGCATCAACGACCTCCAGGCGCAGTACGTCCAGCTCTACGGTCCCGGCGACTACACCCCCGTCATCTGGGTCACCTACTGGGCGTTCCGCTGGATGATCGGCCTCGGCGCCGCCCACGCCCTCGTCGCCGTCGTCGGCCTCTGGCTCACCCGCAAGGGACGCACGCCGACCGCGAAGTGGGTCTGGACGATCGCCATCTGGGCCTCGCCGATGTCGCTCCTCGCCATGAGCGTCGGGTGGGTCTTCACCGAGATGGGACGTCAGCCCTGGATCGTCTTCTCCCTCATGAAGACCTCCGACGCGGTGTCGCCCAACGTCTCGGGGCTCGAGGTGCTCATCTCGATCATCGCGTTCACGATCGTCTACGGCATCCTCGCCGTCGTCGAGTTCCGGCTGATCCTGAAGACCGCGCAGAAGGGGCCGGAGCCCATCGAGCTCGAGGGGGACGACCCCGAGGACCCCGCTGCCAAGCCCATCGTCCGAGCCACCGTCTACTAGGAGACCAGCCATGGATCTGCCCACACTCTGGTTCTGGATCGTCGCAGCCCTGTTCGTCGGCTACTTCGTCCTCGACGGCTTCGACTTCGGCGTCGGCATGTCGCTGCCCTTCCTCGGGAAGGACGACACCGACCGCCGCGTGCTCATCAACACGATCGGTCCCGTCTGGGACCTCAACGAGACGTGGGTGATCGTCGCCGGAGCGGCGATCTTCGCGGCCTTCCCCGAGTGGTACGCGACGCTGTTCTCGGGGTTCTATCTCGCACTCCTGCTGATCCTGCTGGCACTCATCATCCGCGGAGTGTCGTTCGAATACCGGCACCAGCGACCGGAGCTCGCCTGGAAGCGTCGATTCGATCTGATGATCACGGTCGGATCGGCCGTTCCGGCCTTCCTCTGGGGTGTTGCGTTCGCGAACATCGTGCAGGGTGTCCCTCTCGACGCCGACCACAACTTCACCGGGACGTTCTTCTCCCTCCTGAACCCCTATGCGCTGCTCGGAGGGCTCACGACCCTGCTCCTGTTCTTCACGCACGGGGTCTACTTCGTCGCGCTCAAGACGGACGGTGAGATCCGGGCCCGCGCACGCCGGCTCGGAGTGCGCGCGAGCATCCTCACGATCATGGTCGCCGCCGGCTTCCTCGCGTGGACGGTCCTCGCCTTCGGCACGCTGCTCGGAACGGCGTTCGCCGCGGTGGCCGCCGTCGCACTCATCGGCTCGGCGATCGCGAACGGGCGCGGGCGGGAGGGGACGGCGTTCGCCCTCATGGCCGTCACGATCGCGGCAGCCGTACTCGCGCTCTTCTCCAGTCTGTTCCCCGCCGTCATGCCGGCGTCGAACGACGTGGCCAACTCCCTGACGATCGCCAACGCGTCGAGCAGCACCTACACGCTCACGATCATGTCGTGGACCGCCCTGATCTTCCTGCCCCTCGTCCTGGCCTACCAGGCGTGGACGTACTGGACCTTCCGCAAGCGGATCACGCGCGCTCACATCGACGCGGCAGCGCACTAGCCTGGGAACGTGCGCCCCCTCGATCCCCGTCTCGTGCGGTACGCATCCGCCGCACGGACCTTCCTCGCGCTCGGCGGCGTCATCGCGGTAGCACAAGCGCTCTCGGTCGTCGCGTTCGCCTGGCTCGTCACCGAAGCGGTGACGGGCGCGATCGCCGGGCGCGGCCTGGACGACCTGAGTGCCACGCTCATCGCGCTCGGTCTCGTCGTCGCGGTGCGCGCGGTCCTCGCGCTCCTGCAGGAGGCCGTGGCGGCCAGAGGGGCCGCTCTCGTCAAGTCGCAGCTCCGGTCGCGTGTGCTCGATGCGGTCACGACGCTCGGACCCGGCTGGCTCGGGGAACGGCGCTCCGCCGAGATCGCGACCGTCATCGGGCGAGGCATCGATGCTCTCGACGGCTACTTCGCACGGTACCTGCCGCAACTCCTCCTCACGGCCATCGTCACCCCGATCGTTCTGATCGCCGTCTTCTCGCAGGATCTCCTCTCAGCCGTCATCCTCGCCGTCTGCCTGCCGATCATCCCGGTATTCATGATCCTCATCGGCTGGGCGACGCAGTCCATGCAGAAGCGCCAGTGGAGCGAGCTCACCGCGCTCTCGACGGCGTTCGATGACACGATCGGCGGTCTGTCCACTCTCAAGGCTTACGGGCGCCAGCACCGACAGGTCGATCGGCTCCGCGACATCACACGACGCTTCCGTCAGCGCACGATGGCCGTGCTGCGCGTGTCCTTCCTGTCGAGCTTCGCCCTCGAGCTCGCATCGAGCCTCGCCGTCGCGCTCGTCGCGGTCACGATCGGGTTGCGGCTCGTCTCGGGAGAGATCGACCTCGTGTCTGGACTGTTCATCCTCCTGTTGGCACCGGAGTTCTTCCTGCCCATCCGCCAGGTCGGCGTCAACTACCATGCGGCCGCCGAGGGGGTCGAAGCCGCTGACCGCGTCTTCGAGATCCTCGACGACGCCCGCGCCGCGGCACCCGTCCGTGACACCGGCTCGACGCCCACGGCGGGGGAGCGCGGACTGACGTTCCGCGACGTCCGGATCGCCTACGACTCCGACTCGTCGTCCGGACGGACCGTCGTCGACGGGTTCTCGGCGGACGTCGCGCCTGGCGTGCTCACCGTCCTGTCCGGACCGAGCGGCTCGGGTAAGTCCAGTCTCGTCTCGGCCCTGCTCGGATTCGTCCCCTTCGCGGGCGCGATCCGTGCAGCGGGGCATGACGCCGTCGGCGGCGCCGCACGCGAGGCCCTCGCGTGGAGCGGTCAGGCGCCGACGCTCTTCGCCGGAACGATCGCGGAGAACGTCGCGCTCGGCGACTCGACCCCGTCGACCGACCGCGTCACCGAGGCGCTGTCGATCGCTGCTCTCGAGCATCTGGATCCGGCGACTCCGCTCGGAGAGCGCGGAACCGGACTCTCCGGCGGTCAGTCGCAGCGCGTGGCGATCGCCCGGGCGGTCTACCGCGTCCTCGACTCCGATGAGCGGGTGCTCGTCCTCGACGAGCCGAGTGCCGCGCTCGACCACGAGACCGAGGCCCGGCTCGTGGCCAACCTCGTCCGGTTCAGCCGGACGGGTCGGGCCGTGCTCGTCGTCTCTCACCGCGAGGCCTTCATCGGGCGGGCCGACGTCGTCGTCCAGCTCGCTCCGGCGGACTCCCGCGTCGTGGCGGGTGCGCCGTGAGGCGCCGCGCCGCTCGCCCCTCGCCCCGCGACGAGGTCCTGCGTCTCGCGCGACCCCGTCTCAGCGCGTCGGCGCCCGGACTCCTCACGGGACTCGCGGCCGCCGCGAGCACCGTCGCGCTGCTGGCGTGCAGCGCATGGCTCATCGTGCGGGCCTCGGAGCAGCCGCCCATCCTCTTCCTCGGTATGGCCGTCGTCGGGGTCCGCGCATTCGCGCTCTCCCGCGCGTTCTTCCGATACCTCGAACGGCTCTTCAGCCACGACGCCGCCTTCCGCTCGCTCGAGGCCGTCCGCGTCCACGTCTTCGAGCGCCTCGTGCCGCTCGCGCCGGACGGCCTCGCGCGATCGAGCAGGGGGAGCGTCCTCTCGGCAATGGTGTCCGATGTCGACGACCTGCAGGATCATCCGCTGCGGGTCGTCCAGCCTCTCGCGACGTCCCTCGGCGTCGCGGTGGTCGCGGTCGTGGTGGTGGCGACCGTGTCACCGGCGGCGGCCGTGACGCTCGCGATGTGCCTCATCGGCTTCGTCGTCGTGAGCGCGCTCGTATCGACCGTCGTCGCCTCCTCGGCCGAGCGCACGATCGCCCCGCTGCGTGCAGGGCTCGTCGGCGCCGTCGTCGAGCACATGCGCGCCCTCGACGTGCTCATCGCCTTCGGCGTCGCCGGCGATTCCCTCGACCGTCTGCGCGCCGCCGATCAGGCCCTCACCGGTGCCGTGGTGCGGCGAGCCGCCGGAGCCGCCGTGGGCGCCGCGGGCCTGAGCCTGTTCGGAGGCCTTGCGGTGGCTCTCGCGCTCCTCGTGTCGATCCCGTCGGCCTCGACCGGGGCGCTCGACGGTCCGTCGTTCGCGATCGTCGTGCTCGTGCCTCTCGCCGTCTTCGAGATCGTGTCGGCTGTTCCCCTCGCCCTCGGTGTCGCTCGCCAGGTGAATGCAGCGGCGGATCGCGTGGCGGAGGCGGCGCCAGCCGATGCCCCGGCGCACCTGCCGGCCGAGACGGGGTCGACGGATGCCCCGGCGCAGAGCGATGCACCGGCTATCGCTATTCGACGCCTCGTTGCGACCTGGCCGGACGGGACCCCGGCAGTGCGGCACGCGAATCTCGTCGTCGCCGAAGGAGAGCGGGTCTGGATCGACGGGGAGAGCGGGTCGGGGAAGACGTCGCTCGCGCACGTCCTCGTGCGATTCCTCGACCACGAGGGGGACTACATGCTGCGCGGGGTCGACGCCCGCTCCCTGCACCCCGACACGGTTCGCGAGGTCGTCGGGATCGTGGAGCAGAACCCGTTCCTCTTCGACGAGTCGATCCG
Organism: Labedella gwakjiensis; assembly: GCF_003014675.1. Lineage (NCBI taxonomy): Bacteria > Bacillati > Actinomycetota > Actinomycetes > Micrococcales > Microbacteriaceae > Labedella > Labedella gwakjiensis. The sequence continues at coordinate 3,486,750 of NZ_PYAU01000001.1, read as the reverse complement.
CCAGAACCTCCTCTTCGCTCGCGACGACGCTGACGACGCCGAGCTCGAGGCCGTCCTCGATCGTGTCGGGCTGGGGGAGTGGCTCGCGGAACGCGGCGGGCTCGACGCCCGCGTCGGCGAACGCGGCGCCCTCGTCTCGGGCGGGCAGGCCGGTCGGATCGCCCTCGCGCGGGCGCTGTTGCGTGATTTCCCGATCGTCGTGCTCGACGAGCCGACGGCGAGCGTGGAATCGGATCTCGCCGACAGGCTGCTCCGCGACCTGCTCGACGCGAGCGCCGACCGCACGGTCATCCTCATCTCGCACGCCGACGTGCCCAGGGGACTCGCGGTCTCCCGCGCGACCATGCGCGACGGTGTCCTCGTCCCCGCGTCATCCGTCGGCGCGGGAGCGGACTCGTGACGCCGGCTCACGGTCCCGACGACTTCGAGGCGATGGCCCGACGGCTCGTCGCCGACGAGGCGAACGTCTTCTGGCTCGACGCCGGCCCGGATGCGACGGACGGGTGGAGCTACCTCGGTCGCGGGACCCGCACGCTGTCCGCTCGCGGCGGTGTCGTGCGTGTCGGCGGCGACGTCACCGGGTCCGATGTCCTCACGACGCTGTCACAACTCGTCGAGAACGCTGCGGCCTCCGATCCGGCTGCGGCCTCCGACCAGGCTGCGGCCTCCGGCGGTCCGATGTTCCGTGGAGGCTGGGTCGGCGTGCTCGGGTACGAGTACGGCGCCGGTCTCGTCGGTGTGCCGCGTTCGACCAGCGATCTTCCCGACGCCCTGTTCGTCGAGTGCGATCTGCTCTGGTCTCTCGACCATCGCACGGGCGCGGTGACGCGGATCCTCGGCGATGACACGACGCTCGCCGACATGTCGGGTCGCCCCGCGGTACCTCCGTCATCGGACGCTCCCTCCGGCGCCGGTCCGACCGTTCACTGGCGACACGATCGAGTGGGGTACATGAGCGCGATCGCCGCGAGTCTCGACGCGATCTCGCGCGGAGACGCATATCAGGTGTGCCTCACCAACGAGGCGATCGTCGAGACCCCCGCCGATCCGTTCGAGGTGTATCTGCGGCTCCGGCGGGAGAACCCGGCTCCCCACGGCTGCTTCCTGCGCATCGATGACGTGGCCGTCGCCGGTTGTTCCCCCGAGCGGTTCCTCGCGGTCTCGTCGGATGGCGCCGTCGAGACGAGACCCATCAAGGGCACGCGGAGGCGCGATCCCGATCCTCACGTGGACGCCGAGCTGGCGTCCGAGCTCCGCTCTGACGAGAAGGAACGGGCCGAGAACCTCATGATCGTCGACCTCATGCGCAACGACCTCGGTCGCGTCGCGGCGCTCGGTTCGGTCGACGTGCCGGACCTCTTCGCCGTCGAGTCGTACCCCAGCGTGCACCAGCTCGTCAGCACCGTCACGGCGCAGCTCGCTCCCGGACTCACGGGGATCGACGCTGTGCGCGCGAGCTTCCCCGCCGGGTCGATGACGGGAGCGCCGAAGCATCGTGCGATGTCCCTCCTGCACGACCTCGAGGGCGGTCCGCGTGGCCTCTACGCCGGCGCGATCGGCTGGTTCGGAGCGGACGGAGCCGTCGACCTGGCGATGGTGATCCGCTCGATCGTCTTCGCAGACGGTATGGCGCGGATCGGCACGGGTGGAGGCATCACGGCCCTCTCCGATCCCTCGCGAGAAGTGGACGAGACTCTGCTCAAGGCGCGCCCCCTGCTCGCCGCCCTCGGCGCCCCCGCCACACTGCCCGACCCCTCCGCCTGAACCGGTAACGTAGAGGATCGGGTCCGACGGCCCTGCCCGTCGAATCCCCGATCTCCCCGCAACGAATGAGAGTTCCGTGACCGACGCCCCGACCGTCCCCGCCGCACCGACGTACGACCCCACCGCCATCCAGGCGAAGTGGCTTCCGGTGTGGGAGAAGCTCCGCCCGTTCGCGACGGACGACACCACGGACACCCGCCCGCGCAAGTACGTGCTGGACATGTTCCCGTACCCGTCCGGCGACCTGCACATGGGTCACGCTGAGGCCTACGCTCTCGGCGACGTCATCGCGCGCTACTGGCGTCAGCAGGGCTTCAACGTGCTGCACCCCATCGGCTGGGACGCCTTCGGTCTGCCGGCGGAGGGCGCCGCGATCAAGCGAGGCCTCGACCCGCGGCAGTGGACCTACGACAACATCGCCCAGCAGAAGGCGAGCATGCGTCGCTACGCCGCGTCGTTCGACTGGGACCGCACGCTCGAGACGTGCAGCCCCGAGTACTACAAGTGGAATCAGTGGCTGTTCCTCAAGCTGCGCGAGAAGGGACTGGCCTACCGCAAGGCGAGCCTCGTCAACTGGTGCCCGTTCGATCAGACGGTGCTCGCCAACGAGCAGGTCATCGACGGCCGCTGTGAGCGCTGCGACAACATCGTCACCAAGAAGGACCTCACGCAGTGGTTCTTCGGCATCACCCAGTACGCCGACCGCCTCGTCGACGATCTGAACCAGCTCGAGGGCTCATGGCCGTCGAAGGTCCTCACGATGCAGCGCAACTGGATCGGGCGCTCGAGCGGCGCGGACGTCACCTTCGCCATCGAGGGACGGGACGAGCCCGTCACGATCTACACGACGCGACCCGACACCCTGTACGGTGCGACCTTCATGGTGGTCGCCCCGGACGCGTCGCTGGCCGCCGAACTCGTCGCCGACGGTTCAGACGAGCTCAAGGCGCGCTTCGAGACGTACCTCGGCGAGGTGAAGGCGCAGACCGACATCGAGCGGCTGTCGACCGAGAAGGAGAAGACGGGCGTCTTCCTGGAGCGCTTCGCGGTGAACCCTCTCACGGGGGAGCGCCTGCCGATCTGGGCCGCCGACTACGTGCTGTCCGACTACGGACACGGCGCGATCATGGCCGTGCCCGCGCACGACCAGCGCGACCTCGATTTCGCGAAGCGGTTCGACCTGCCGGTCCGGGTCGTCGTCGATGTCAATCAGCCCGTCACGGGCATGATCCCCGTCATCCCCGAGGGCGCGGAACTCGAGGACCTGCCGGATCTCGACCCGCTCGCCGACGGCAAGGCGCTCACCGGTCCCGGTCGTCTCATCAACTCCGGTCCGTTCAACGGTCTGAGCAAGAACAACGCGATCCGGAAGATCACGGAGGCCCTCGAGTCGTCCGGTCTCGGCGCGCCCGCCAAGAACTACCGTCTGCGCGACTGGCTGATCTCCCGCCAGCGTTACTGGGGCACACCCATCCCGATCATCCACTGCCCGGCGTGCGGCGAAGTCCCCGTACCGGAGGACCAGCTGCCCGTCGAGCTGCCGCCGACCGAGGGCCTCGACCTGCAGCCCAAGGGCACGAGTCCGCTCGGCGCGGCCGAGGACTGGATCAACGTGGACTGCCCGTCCTGCGGCGGTCCGGCGAAGCGCGACTCCGACACCATGGACACGTTCGTCGACAGCTCGTGGTACTTCCTGCGCTTCCTGAGCGTGGGGGACGACACCCAGGCGTTCGACCCCAAGGAGGCCGAGAAGTGGGCTCCCGTCGACCAGTACATCGGCGGTGTCACCCACGCGATCCTCCACCTGCTCTACTCGCGCTTCATCACGAAGGTGCTGTTCGACCTCGGCCTCGTGTCGTTCACCGAGCCCTTCAGCGCCCTGCTGAACCAGGGCATGGTGATCATGGAGGGCTCTGCGATGAGCAAGTCGCGCGGCAACATCGTGAAGCTGAGTGACCAGCTCGACGAGCACGGTGTCGACGCCGTGCGCCTCACCATGGCCTTCGCCGGACCTCCGGAGGACGACATCGACTGGGCCGACGTGTCGCCTGCGGGTTCCGCGAAGTTCCTCGCGCGCGCCTGGCGCGTGGCGCAGGACGTCACGAGCGCTCCGGACGTCGTGTGGAAGACGGGCGACGAGAAGCTCCGCCGCGTGACGCACCGGTTCCTCTCGGATGCACCTGGCCTCATCGAGTCGTTCAAGTTCAACGTCGTCGTCGCGCGCCTGATGGAGCTCGTGAACGCGACCCGCAAGGCGATCGATTCGGGTGCCGGCCCTGCCGACGCCGCCGTGCGCGAGGCTGCGGAGGTCACCGCGATCGCGCTCAACCTCTTCGCCCCGTACACGGCGGAGGAGATGTGGGAGGCGCTCGGGTACGAGCCGACCGTCGCGCTCGTGCAGTGGCGGAAGGCCGACCGCACGCTGCTCCGCGAGGAGAGCGTGACGGCTGTCGTCCAGGTCGACGGCAAGGTGCGCGACCGTCTCGAGGTGGCTCCGAACATCGACGACGCCGAGCTCGAGAAGCGGGCCAGGGAGTCCGCCGCCGTCACGAAGGCGATCGGCGATCGCGAGGTCGCGACGGTCATCGTGCGGGCGCCGAAACTCGTGAACGTCGTCACCAAGCGCTGACACGGTCGGGGGACGCGAGTTCTCGGCGCCCGGCCGGCGGCCCGTCCTGAACCGAAGGCGGATCGACCGTGCTCACGCCCCCTGGTCCGTAGCCGACCGGGCGTGAGAGGACGCGCCTCCTGGTCGATGCGGGCTTGTGGATGACAGGTTGTCCGCTGCTTCCTCGGGGCGTCGCACGCCGATCGCTCTGAGAGCCCTACCGTCGGCGTGTGATCCCCTCGACCCCACACGTCCCGATCCATGTCGCTTCCGCGGGCACGGACCGACGCTCGCGGCTCGCGGCACGAAAACGGCGGGCGAGGATCGGCGTCTCCGCCGCCGTCGTTCTCGTGCTCGTGTTCCTGGGGATCGCCGCTCTCGTCGCCGGAGCACGTTCGGCGGCCGACACGAGTCGTACGACCATCCCCGTGGATGGACCGACGACGGCGACGGCAGAGGACGATCTCGAGACGGGGGCGCCCGCAGCATCACCCGGCGTCCTCTACGTCCACGTCCTCGGCGCGGTGGCGAAGCCGGGGCTCTACACGCTCGACATGGGCGCTCGTGTCGTGGACGCGATCGCGGCGGCCGGGGGATTCTCCGCCGAGGCCGACACGGGCTCCGTCAATCTCGCGCGCACGCTGACGGACGGCGAGCAAATCGCCGTGACGAAGCCGGGTGAGGCGCCCGCGCCGGGTAGCGCCGCCGGAACCGAGGACGGTGCCGCGGACGCCCCCGTCAACCTCAACTCCGCGACCGCCGCACAACTCGAGTCGCTACCCCGCATCGGGCCGGCCCTCGCCGAACGGATCATCGCCTGGCGCACGGACAACGGTCCCTTCCGACTGGTGGACGAGCTGCTCTCGGTCCCCGGTATCGGAGATGCGATCCTCGCCGGGCTCGACGGGCTCGTGACGGTGTGAACGACCTCCGCATCGTGTCACCCGCCGTGGCGGCGTGGCTCACCGCTCTCGCCTGCACACAGAGCCGCTCCGTGCCGGTTCTCATCGGCGTCGTCCTCGGGGGCGGCGCGATCGCCCTCCTCGCTGCGGCCGCGCGGACAGGCTCGCGCCGTGGTCTCTCACGGACCCTGTCCACCGTGGCCGTGTGCCTCGCCCTCAGCGCCGCCGTGGCCACGGGTGTGTCCGCCTCATCGCACCTGCGCACTCCGGATTCGCTCGAACGCGCAGCGGATACAGCCAGCCTCCTCGATATCCGGGCCGACGTGAGCGGCTCTCCGATCGCGCTCGGTGGCGCGTCTGAACGCGTCGTCGTCGACGTGACCATCACGGGCGCCGCGTCCCGACAGGGCCGGGAGAGCGGCCTCTCCGTTCCAGCCGTCCTCTTCGTCGGCGCCGACGAGGATCTCCGGATCGGGGACACCCTGGAACTCACCGCGCGCATCCAGCAGGGGCGCACCGGAGACCGGGAGGCCTATCTCGTGACAGACGTCGGCGGCCACGTCACGCGCACACCCGCCCCACCGGTCATCGACACGGCGGCAGGTCTGCGCGCGGCCTTCGTCGATCTGGCCGGCCGGTTCCCCGGAGACGGAGGCCCTCTGCTTCCCGGACTCGCCGTCGGCGACACGAGTCTCGTCGACGACGAACTGACGGATCGGATGACCGCCGCGTCGCTCAGCCACCTCACGGCCGTATCCGGCGCGAACTGCGCTCTCGTTGTCGGGGCGGTTCTCGGGGTGCTCGCGCTCTGCGGTTCCCCGCGGTGGGTGCGCGTCGCCGGGAGTCTTCTCGCCCTGGGGGGCTTCGTCATCCTCGTGACACCCGAACCGAGCGTCGTGAGAGCCTCCATGATGGCGGCGATCGTGCTGGTCTGCGAGGGGATCGGTCGCCGCTCTCTCGGCGCATCGGTCCTCTTCTTCGCGGTGGTGGTCTGTCTGCTCATCGACCCGTGGTTGTCCCGCGAGTTCGGCTTCGCGCTCTCCGTCGCCGCGACGGCCGGCCTCCTCTTTCTGGCCGGCCCCCTGACGACCGTGCTGCAGAAGATCATGCCCCTGTGGCTCGCCGGGGCGGTCGCGCTACCCCTCGCCGCCCAGCTCGCGTGTCAACCCATCATCGTGCTGCTCGACCCGAGCGTGCCTCTGTGGGGAGTGCCCGCGAACATGCTCGCCGCCCCGGCCGCCCCCATCGTCACGATCCTCGGCATGTCGGCGTGCCTGCTCCTCCCGGTCCTCCCGGGTCTTGCGAATGTGCTCGCCGTCCTCGCCTGGCTGCCATCCCAGTGGATCGCCGGAGTGGCCGCGGCCACGGAGGCCGCCCCACTCGCTCGCCTGCCCGGCGCGCCGGGCGTCGCCGGAGTGCTCTCGGCCTCGGTGGTCCTCGTGCTGGTCGCTGTGCTGGCGGGCTCGCGATCGCCGGTGATGCGCCGATGGGTCGCGAGCGCGCTGACCGTCGCGATCTGCGGGTACCTCGCCGTCCTCGGGGGCGCACGGGTCGGCGAGCTCTGGTCCCGCCCGGACGACTGGTCGGTCGCGATGTGCGACGTCGGCCAGGGCGACGCCGTGCTCGTCCGGAGCGATGATCGCGTGGCGCTCATCGATACGGGCCCCCATCCCGATGCACTCGATCGATGCCTCGATGACCTCGGGATCGGGCGCATACAGCTCCTCGTCCTGAGCCACTTCGACGCCGACCACGTCGGCGGTGTCGACGCGGTCGCCGGTCGCGTGGACACGGTGCTCCATCAGCCGCTCAGAGAACCGGCCGATCGCGCACTGATCGCACGCGCCGTCGCCGCAGGGGCCGCGGCACACGAGGCGACGGTCGGCTCGTCGGGTGACCTCGGAGCGTTGCCCTGGCGCGTCCTCTGGCCGCCGCCCGAGCCATCGTCGTACACCGGGAACGACGGCAGCGTCGTCATCGAGTTCGGCGGCGGCGTCGACGCGCTCTTCCTCGGTGATCTCGGAGCCGACTCCGAGCTGGCACTCCTCGCAGAGGGGACCGTCGGATCCGATTACGCGATCGTGAAGTTCGCCCATCACGGCTCGGCCGATCAGTACGACCCACTGTACGAGCGGATCCGGGCGGTACTCGCGCTCATCTCGTGTGGTCTCGACAACGACTACGGTCACCCGGCGCCGAGCTCCCTCGCCCTCCTCTCTCGCGTCGGGACCGCGGTAGCACGTTCCGACCAGGACGGAACGACCCTGGTCTCCCTCCGGGCAGGCGAGCTCGAGACCTGGTCGTCGGGCCCGAGCGGGGCCCCGGAGGGGCCGAGTGGATGACGGCCGTGCGCCCTAGAATCAAGAGGTCGGAGGAGGTCGCATGGCGGAGCGTCGCGCATCGAAAGCAGGGGCGTCGAAAGCCGGCGCCAAGCCGTCGGCGAGGGTCGCGATCCCGCAGCTCGCCTGGCACGACGTCCGCCCAGCGCCGGTGGTCCTCGTCTCCGGCGCACAGGAGTTCCTCGCCTCACGGGCGATGACGGCACTGCGGGACTTTCTCCGAGCGGAGGACCCGAGTCTCGAGGTCTCCGATATCGAGGCGGACGCCTACACGTCAGGCGAACTCATCTCACTCGCGAGCCCGTCGCTCTTCGGCGAGCCACGTCTCGTGCGCGTGTTCTCCGTCGAGAAGTGCACGGACGCGTTCATCGACGAGGCCGTGCGGTACCTCGAGTCCCCGCCGGACGGCGCCACAGTCGTCCTCCGTCACGGCGGGGGAGTGCGGGGCAAGAAGCTCCTCGACGCCGTGAGGGCCGCGTCGGGCGTCGCCGTCGAAATGGTGTGCGCCGACCTCAAGAAGGACGCCGAGAAGATGGACTTCGCGTCCCGCGAGTTCCGCGTGGCGGGCCGTCGGATCGCGCCAGGCGCTCTCCGCCAGGTGGTCGCCGCGTTCTCCGATGACGTCGCCGAACTCGCCGCCGCGTGCCAGCAGCTCATCGCGGACATCGAAGGCGACATCACCGAAGAGACGGTCACGCGCTACTACGCCGGCCGGGTCGAGACGTCGTCGTTCACCGTCGCCGATGCCGCGATCGCTGGACGGACGGGCGAGGCGCTCGTCTCGCTCCGCAACGCCCTCGACTCCGGAGCCGACCCCGTGCCGATGGTCGCCGCCTTCGCGATGAAGATGCGAACGATGGCGAAGGTGAGCGGCAGTAGAGGATCGTCAGCAGCGTCCCTCGGCCTCGCACCCTGGCAGATCGACCGCGCCCGCCGCGACCTGTCGGGGTGGACGGACGCCGGACTCGGAGTCGCGATCCAGGCCATCGCCGAGGCCGACGCCAACGTCAAGGGCGGGGGGCGCGACCCGGTCTTCGCACTCGAGCAGATGATCGTCACCGTCGCGTCCCGCGGCACCGTCGTCCCCGTACCCGACGCCTTCTGACATCTCGCCGCGCCGCAACCGCCCGCGTGGTTCGTTCCCCGTGCACGGCGCGACGGCACCACGGCGCGACGGCGCGACGGCACCACGACGCGACGGCAGCTGGAAACGACGAATGCCCCGTCCGACGGACGGGGCATTCGGCACGCTGTCGACCCGAGGGTCAGCTGCGGAGCTTGTCGATCAGAGCGCGGCGACCTTGCTCGCGATGGCCGACTTGCGGTTCGCGCCCTGGTTCTTGTGGATGACGCCCTTGCTGACGGCCTTGTCGATCTTGCGACCGGCCACCTTGAGAGCGGCGACGGCCTGCTCCTTGTCGCCGGCCGTGATGGCGGTGCGCGTCGCGCGGATCGCCGTCTTGACCTCGCTCTTGACCGCCTTGTTGCGCTCCTGAGCCTTCTTGTTGGTGCCGATTCGCTTGATCTGCGACTTGATATTTGCCACGTGTACGTACGCTTTCGTCGAGGTTGTATGGAGATGCCGGGAACGAGAGAGGGTCGTGACCGGCGATTCGTGTGGTGAAACCCACACGCAAGCCAACAGGAAACGATACCAGTTCAGGCGTCGGAGGGGAAATCACGACGTGGCCCACCGCCACCCGCATCCGGGGCCGCGGCAACCGCGTCGAGGACGATACGTGTGAAGGCCTCCGGGGCCATGAGCGACACGAGGTGGCCGGCGCGAGGCACGACGATGAACGGAGCCTCCGGGCGTGCCGCTCGAAAGCGCCTCTCGTCCAACCGGAAGTGGTCGAGAGCGCCCGTCACGAACTGCACCGGCCCGTCGTATCGTCCGAGCGAGTCGATCGGGTCGGTCAGCCCCACGGCCGCGAGCGTCTCGTCCATCGCGTCGAGCGCGACGCCGCCGGCTCCGACGTCGGCGGAGGCCGTGCGTCCGACCGTGAAGCGCGCCATCGTGTCGTTGAGCCACATCCCGCGGTCCGGAAGGCGTCGGATCACGCGCGCGAGGCCGCGGTAGCCGGCGAGTCCGAGCCCCGTCGGCAGGGTGAAGCACGACGAGGCCACGAGCAGGGCAACGGACGACGGACGGCGTCCGGCGTACTCCATCGCGAGGTACCCGCCGAGCGACAGTCCCACGATCACGACGCGGCCGCCGAGCGCCGTCACGGCGTCGTCGATCGCCGAGAGGGCTCCGTCGAGCGAGAACGTCTCACCGATGCGTGCGCCGTGGGCGGGCAGGTCGACGGCCTCTGCGCGGATCCCCGCGGCCTCCACTGCCGCGAGCTGACCGCGCCACATCGATCGGGACGTCCGGATGCCGTGGACGAACAGCACGGGAGGGCGAACGCCTGCGACTCGATCCATCCGGTCATCGTAGGCGGCGACCGACGGCGACGACACCTGCTTCCCGCGTACTAGCGTGGCCCCATGCCGCAGCTCGCCTCGCACATGTCGTCCGTGCCGGAGTCCGGCATCCGCCGCCTCTTCGAGATCGCCCTGACGCTCGACGACGTCAACATCCTGGCTGTGGGCGAGCCGGACCAGCCCGTGGCCCCGCACATCGTCGCCGCCGCGACCGCGGCCTGGGAGGCGGGCGAGACCCGATACACGCCCAACGGAGGCATCGCGGACCTGCGTCGGGCGATCGTCGACAAGCTCGCGCGCGACAACGGGATGCACGTGGACGTCGAGCAGGTGTGGGTCACCGTCGGCGCGACACAGGCGCTCATGCAGGCGATGGGGTTGCTCCTCGACGCCGGCGACGAGATCCTCGTGCCCGACCCCGGCTACACGACCTTCTCCATGAACGCGCGCATGCTCCAGGCCGTCCCCGTGCCGTATCGACTGTCGCCGGAGGACGGCTTCGCCCCCGACATCGCCGAGCTCGAGACCCTGGTCACGCCGCAGACCCGGGTTCTCCTCGTCAACTCGCCGTCGAATCCGCTCGGCCGTGTCTTCTCCGCCGAGGTCCTGCAGGGCCTCGTCGACTTCGCGGCCCGGCACGATTTGTGGGTGCTGTCCGACGAGGTGTACGAGTACTTCACGTTCACCGGACGTCACGTGAGCCCGGCGACCCTCGACCACGACGGTCGGGTGTTCAGCGTGTTCTCGCTGTCGAAGACCTACGCCATGACGGGCATCCGTGTGGGCTACCTCGTGACGCCGCCCGGATTCTCCGCCGAGATGCGCACCGTGCAGGAGGCGATGATCAGCTGCGTCTCGACGCCGGCGCAACGCGCGGCGGTCGCCGCCATCACCGGGCCGCGCGAACCCGTCGATGTCGCGTCTCGGCACTACGAGGCGAATGCACTGGCCGCCTCGGCTCTCCTCACCGAGCGCGGCATCCGCTTCCTCGATCCGGAGGGGGCGTTCTACCTCTGGATCGACATGTCCCACGCGACCGGCGGCGACGTCGCCACCTGGGCCGAACGTTTCCTCCTCGAGCATCGAGTGGCGGTCGCGCCGGGCAGCGCCTTCGGACGGTCGGGGGAGGGATGGATCCGCGTCTGCCTGGCCGCCGACAGGCCCCGCCTGCTCGAGGGCCTCTCGAAACTGCCGCGACCCACCCCCGAGGGTCGCTGAGGTGATCGCACCTCGTGGCGCATCGCGTCCACGGCGATACGCTCGACGCATGACCTCCCAGCATTCTCCCTTCGCCATCGTCGGCGGGCGCGTCGTGCCCGTCTCCTCAGAACCCATCGAGAACGGCGTCGTGCTCGTCGAGAACGGACGCATCACCGCCGTCGGCACGGGACTCGACGTTCCAGAGGGCTGGGACGTCGTGGACGCGAGCGGCAAGGTCGTCCTGCCGGGCTTCATCGAATCCCACGGCCACGTGGGCATCCACGAGGAGGCGAATGGCAAGGCCGGCGACGACACGAACGAGATGACCGACCCCAACACCGCGTTCGTCCGGGCGATCGACGCCGTCAACATCGAGGACGAGGGCTTCGTCGACGCTCTGAGCGGGGGAGTCACGACGGTCGTCGTGAAGCCAGGCTCCGGCAACCCCATCGGCGGCCAGACCGTCGCCATCAAGTCGTGGGGCGGCCGCACGATCGACGAGCAGCTCGTCTCGAACTCCGTGAGCGTGAAGTCGGCGCTCGGCGAGAACCCGAAGCGTGTGTACGGCGAGAAGGGCAAGACCCCGAGCACGCGCCTCGGCGTCGCCTCGGTCATCCGGCAGGCCTTCATCGACGCCCAGGACTACGCCGAGGCACGTGCAGCCGCCGCGCGCGACGGCAAGCCGTTCTCACGCGATCTCGCGAAGGACACCCTCGTCCGTGTTCTCGACGGCGAACTCGCCTGGGACCAGCACGTCCACCGTCACGACGACATCGCCACGGCTCTCCGCCTGCAGGACGAGTTCGGCTACCGCCTCGTGATCAACCACGGAACCGAAGGGCACAAGGTCGCCGACGTGCTCGCCGAGCGCGATGTGCCCGTCATCTTCGGGCCCATGCTCACCTCGCGTTCGAAGGTGGAGCTCAAGGACCGTGCGATCGGCAACCTCGCGACGATCGCGAACGCAGGGGTCCGGGTCGCGATCACGACCGACCACCCGGTCGTCCCGATCAACTTCCTCATCCTCCAGGCGGCACTCGCGGTGAAAGAGGGTCTCGATCGCGACGTCGCCATCGAGGCGCTCACAACGAATCCCGCCTCGTTCCTGCGCCTCGACGACCGGGTCGGCTCCCTGGCGCCCGGTCTCGACGCCGACATCGTGATCTGGTCGGGCGATCCCCTCGACACGACGAGCATCGCCGAGCGCGTCTACATCGACGGGCGACTCCAGTTCGAGGTCGTCGAGGGAGTCGCCACCGTGGCCGACCGCTTCGCTCGCCGGAACGGCTGAGTCCGATGGCCGAGGGGGAGCGACGCCGCGCGGTCGTCGCGGGCGCCGCGGGATTCGTCGGAACGGCCATCGTCGCCGATCTCGCTGCTCAGGGGTACGACGTCGTGACGATCGGTCGAGTGCCGACCGGTGGAACGCACGCCTCGTGGGGCGACACCGGCGCTGTCGACGCCGCGATCGACGGCGCGTCCGTCCTGATCAACCTCGCCGGGAAGAACGTCAGCTGCCGCTACACGGCCCGTAATCGTCGCGAGATCCTGGTCTCCCGCACGGCGACGACGTCGGCGCTCGCCCGCTCCATCGCCTCGGCCGACTCACCCCCTCCGGTCTGGATCAACGCGAGCACGGCCACGATCTACCGGCACGCGATGGACCGACCGATGACGGAGTCCACAGGCGAGATCGGATCGGGGTTCTCCGTCGACGTCGCGACGGCATGGGAACGGGCGTTGTTCACGCCGGAACTCCCGGGAGTGCGCCGGGTGGCTCTCCGCATGGCGATCGTGCTGGGGGAGGGCTCGGCTCTCGCCCCTCTCCTCGGCCTCAGTCGGGTGGGCCTCGGAGGCCGCCAGTACGACGGGCGCTGGTGGGCGCCGCGCTCGAAGCGCGATGCCGGCGCCTTCCACGAGTACCAGCCGACCCACGGGCGCCAGATGTTCAGCTGGGTGCACCTCGACGACGTACTCGCCATCGTCCGACGCTCGATCGACGATCACGCGATCTCCGGCGCGATCAACGTCGCCGCCCCGAATCCGGTGGACAACGCGGAGCTCATGTCCACTCTCCGTCGGGTGCTGGGCGTGCCCTTCGGCGTTCCGCTGCGTCGCTGGATGATCGAGGTCGGAGCGATCGGGATGCGCACCGAGTCCGAACTGCTGTTGAAGAGCCGCTGGGTCGTCCCGGAGACGCTCACCGCGGCCGGCTACTCGTTCCGCCACCCGGAGCTCGAGGGCGCCGTTCGCGCGATCGTGGAGGGCCGCTCCTGAGGGGGTCACGATCGATCCGTCCGCACCGACTCCGGCACCGTGGGACAATGTGATGTCCACCGAACACCCCCTGACGTGAGGACCGCGTGAGCCCCCGAGCGACTACGGCACTCCAGCCCGCCTCCACACCCCCGGCGTCGATCCGGAACTTCTGCATCATCGCGCACATCGACCACGGCAAGTCGACGCTCGCCGACCGCATGCTCCAGATCACGGGCGTGGTGTCGGATCGTGACATGCGCGCCCAGTACCTCGACCGCATGGACATCGAGCGCGAGCGCGGCATCACCATCAAGAGCCAGGCCGTGCGCATGCCGTGGGAGCGCAACGGAGAGACCTTCGCGCTCAACATGATCGACACGCCGGGCCACGTCGACTTCACATACGAGGTCTCCCGCTCGCTCGCGGCCTGCGAGGGTGCCATCCTGCTCGTGGATGCCGCGCAGGGCATCGAGGCTCAGACCCTCGCGAACCTCTACCTCGCCCTCGAGAACGACCTCGAGATCATCCCTGTCCTCAACAAGATCGACCTGCCGGCCGCCGACCCCGACAAGTACGCGGCCGAGCTGGCCGGCCTCATCGGCGGCTCGCCCGACGACGTGCTCCGCGTCTCGGGGAAGACCGGCATGGGCGTCGAGGAGCTCCTCGACCGCGTCGTCGACCGTATCCCCAACCCGCAGGGCGACGCGAACGCTCCGGCCCGCGCGATGATCTTCGACTCCGTCTACGACACGTACCGCGGCGTCGTCACGTACGTGCGCATGATCGACGGCTCGCTGAGCCCCCGTGAGCGCATCCAGATGATGTCGACGCGCGCGATCCACGAGCTCCTCGAGATCGGCGTCTCGTCTCCCGAGCCGATCCCCACGAAGGGGCTCGGTGTCGGCGAGGTCGGCTATCTCATCACCGGCGTGAAGGACGTGCGTCAGTCGAAGGTCGGCGACACGGTCACGACCGCGTCGAAGCCCGCGACGGAAGCGCTCCCGGGCTACACCGACCCGAAGCCGATGGTCTTCTCCGGTCTGTACCCGATCGACGGCGCGGACTACCCCGACCTGCGCGAGGCCCTCGACAAGCTCAAGCTCTCCGACGCGGCCCTCAATTACGAGCCGGAGACCTCCGTGGCCCTCGGGTTCGGTTTCCGCTGCGGGTTCCTCGGTCTCCTCCACCTGGAGATCATCACCGAGCGACTCGAACGCGAGTTCGGCCTCGACCTCATCGCCACGGCGCCGTCCGTGACGTACGAGGTGACGACGGAGGACAAGAAGAAGGTCATCGTCACCAACCCGAGCGAGTTCCCCGGCGGCAAGATCCAGTCGGTGTCCGAGCCCATGGTGAAGGTCGGTGTTCTGGCCCCGAAGGACTACGTCGGCACGATCATGGAGCTGTGCCAGTCGCGACGCGGCAGCCTCCTCGGCATGGAGTACCTCGGAGAGGACCGCGTGGAGCTGCGCTACACGATGCCGCTCGGCGAGATCGTCTTCGACTTCTTCGACCACCTCAAGAGCCGCACGCAGGGCTACGCCTCGCTCGACTACGAGCCGTCGGGAGACCAGGAGGCCGACCTCGTGAAGGTCGACATCCTGCTCCAGGGCGACCAGGTCGACGCGTTCAGCGCCATCGTGCACCGCGACAAGGCCTACGCGTACGGAGTGCTCATGACGGAGCGCCTCAAGAACCTCATCCCGCGCCAGCAGTTCGAGGTGCCCATCCAGGCGGCGATCGGCGCCCGGATCATCGCGCGTGAGTCGATCAGGGCCATGCGCAAGGACGTCCTCGCCAAGTGCTACGGCGGTGACATCACCCGGAAGCGCAAGCTGCTCGAGAAGCAGAAGGAGGGCAAGAAGCGCATGAAGATGGTCGGCAAGGTCGAGGTACCCCAGGAGGCGTTCATCGCGGCGCTCTCCGGCGACACCGAGACGAAGAAGGACAAGAAGTAGAGCCATGCGCCGCGAGAGCTTCGAGGACCTCCACGTCGACTACGGCGCCGTCGGTGCCACCGCTGCCCCGGACATGATGCAATACCCGCCCCGCGGGTTCCGCTCCGCCGAGGTCGAGGTGCGCCTCGGCAGCGGCGCCGAACGCTTCACGCAGGCCGTGGACGCGATCATGTCGTGGGACCTCTACCGCGGCTCCGGCATCGCCGTCCAGGTTCTCGCCCACGGCGAGCCCGGCGCCTACACGGGCGTGAAGTTCGCGGAGGACGGCACCCCGATCGCGCCGGCCACGCTCTCGGCCGAGGAACGCTTCACCGCCGACGGAACGCCCTACGTCTCATCGGGTGCGTCCGCCCGTCTGAGCGGTCGTGTGGGTGTCTACCGCGTGACGAGCCGTGTGCGCGTCGTCTCCGTCGTCGAGGACGAACGGCGCGTGAGCGTCACGTTCGGCACGCTCGGCGGCGGCGTCGCGAGCGGCGAGGATGCGTACATCGTCGAACTCGCCGAGGACGACAGCGTGCGGTTCATGCAGCGCTCGGTCTTCCGAGCGAAGGCGCTGCACTATCGTGTGCTCCCGTGGCTTCCGCGCCGTCGATGGGTCGCCCTGTCGACGCGCTTCGCCCGCACGCTCTCACCCCTCTGGGCGGCGCGCACGCGCGGCAAGGTCACGGAGTAGCGGCGCGTGGCCGGTCCGCTTCCCCTCGCCGACCCGGCCCCGCGCGACGGACTCCTCCCGGACTCGGTCGCCCTCGGGGCCGAGGATCGACCTTTCGGCGTGTACGTCCATGTGCCGTTCTGCACCGTCAGGTGCGGGTACTGCGACTTCAACACCTACACGGCCACGGAACTGCGCGGCGCCTCGCAAGCCGACTACGCCACCCAGGCGATCGGAGAGATCTCCCTCGCGGCCGATGTGCTCGAACGCGCCGGTCTGCCCGAGCGGCCCGCACGCACCGTCTTCTTCGGTGGAGGGACGCCGACGCTCCTCCCGGCGTCACACCTCGTGCGGATGCTCGACGCCATCCGATCCTGCGTGGGCATCGCCGACGGCGCGGAGGTGACGACCGAGGCGAACCCCGACAGCGTCGATGCCGACTATCTCGCCGAGCTCGCGGAGGCGGGATTCACGCGGGTGTCGTTCGGCATGCAGTCCGCCGTTCCGAGTGTCCTCGCCACCCTCGACCGCACCCACGACCCCGAACGGATTCCGGTCGTGGTCGAGGCGGCGAGGGCCGCGGGCCTCCAGGTGAGCCTCGACCTCATCTACGGCACTCCCGGCGAGACCCTCGACGACTGGAGGACATCCGTCGAGACGGCCGTCGCGCAGCGCCCCGACCACGTGTCCGCGTACGCGCTCATCGTCGAACAGGGCACGAAGCTCGCCCGCCGGATCCGTTCGGGCCAACTCGAGACGCCGTCCGACGACCTCCAGGCCGACATGTACGAGCTCGCGGACGAGCTCCTCGGTCGCGCCGGATACTCCTGGTACGAGGTGAGCAACTGGGCGACGGGACCGGCGTTCCGTTCACGGCACAACCTGTCCTATTGGACGGGATCGGACTGGTGGGGTGTCGGCCCCGGGGCCCACAGTCACGTCGGCGGCGTGCGCTGGTGGAACGTCAAGCACCCCGCGGCCTACGCAGCTCTCCTTGCGGACGGTGCGTCGCCGGCGCACGGCCGCGAGACACTCGACGACGCGACCCGGCTCGTGGAACGCATCCTTCTGGAGACGCGCATCGTCGACGGACTCGCGATCGACGCTCTTCCGTCCGAGGGTCGTGTGGCCGTCGCCGGTCTCATCGCGGACGAGCTCGTCAACGCAGAAGCCGCCCTGCGCGGTCGGGTCGTATTGACCCTGCGCGGGCGGCTCCTGGCCGACGCCGTCGTTCGGCGACTCGTCGGCTAGCGTCCGTTCCCGACCGTCACGGACGGGAACGGACGCACGGGCTCACTTGATGAATCGGAAGTTCACCGGGTAACGGTACGCCTGACCACTGTTCACCTTGACGCCGCCGATGATCGAGAACACGAGGTTCGCGAGGTACGGCAGCCAGGCGATGAAGCTCAGGAGGGCGCTGATGCCGCCGTAGCCATAGCCGCCGCCGAAGATGAGCGAGACGCTGAGGATCGTCGTGATGATGCTCACGGCGATGTTGGCGATGATCCACGTGATCTGCCAGTTCAGCGCTTCCTTGGACTCCTGCTTCGTGAAGCCGCCACGGTCCTTGAAGACGAGGAAGATGATGAGGGACGGCAGGAAGCCGAGCACACCACCGAAGTGCGACCACATCGCCCACTGCTTGTCCTCGGCCGGCGTCAGGGGCGCTGCGCCGGACGGCTGGCCGTAGGGCTGCTGGCCGTAGGGCTGCTGCGGTCCGCCGTACCCGGGCTGGCCACCCTGGGGAGCTCCGTAGCCCGGCTGCCCCTGCGGAGCGCCGTAACCCGGCTGGCCCTGCGGAGCACCGTAGCCCGGCTGCCCCTGGGGAGCGCTGTAACCCGGCTGGCCCTGCGGAGCACCGTACGGCTGCTGCGGCGGGGGAGGAGGCTGCTGGGATCCGCCGTATGGCGGCTGGCCGTTCGGATTCGGCTGCTGATCTCCCGACTGGGGGGAGTTGGGGTCGGACATCGCCGTTCCTTTCGATCGAGGGTCGTGCGCGGCGGAGTGATCGGAACGACGTGCGTGTCGCCGGGGCCGCGTGGCACAGGATCACGGTATCGGTCAGGCCGAAGAGCCCGCAATCGCCGTGCCGACGGTGTCGAATCGTGTCTCGTCCCCGACACGAGCGGCCCTCGGCCGTTCCCGACTCGGAACGGGTATCATTGGCACTCGAATATTTCGCGTGGTCAGGCCCTTTAGTGATTCAGGGCCTGACCTGCTTGTTTCTAGAAACAAGCCTCCTCGATCCCGCCACTATACGGGTTTCAAAGGGGAGCGTAGGGGGAGCGGCGGTCTCAATCGAAGCGTGACTTGAGGAGGCGCAAAGCGAACCAGTAGACAGCGATAGCTAGAACTGCTCCGTCTATGGCGATGGTCCCGCCGACGTAGGCGTTGGGTCTCTCTCCGATTGCCACGACATAGGCCGCGATGACCGTTCCGCCTAGGCCGCAGAAGACGCCGAGATTCACAAGCACGAGTTCCATCCCAACAGGTGAGAAGAGAATACGCAGGCGCGTGACTTTGCTGTGTCTTCCAAGTCTGGGTCCCTCAAGGTCGCGAAGACTTCGGGTCTCGACCAGGAGGATGAGTACGCCGATCGGGTAGAGAGTCGCCAGGAGCGAAGCACCGTCCAATGTCATGGTGGGAACCTATCGCCCCACGTCGTCGGCGATGGGTCTGCCCCCTCTGTAGACGCGATCCGACGGCGGGACGATGCTCAGGTACGAGAAGGCGTCGGAAGTGGACGAGCTGAACAGGTGGACATGTGAAAGCACTAGAGGCTTGTCCTGTCGAGAGAACCTTCTGAAGTGTCGAAGGGTGCTTCCCACCCCTCGCGTCGGCAGAGGTCCGCGAGGGGCATCGACATCGCCTCCGCTAGTTCGGGATGCTCCGGAAGGTCGTTGATACGCATAGCGATCGTGTGGAAGGCAGAGACGCGCGTGTTCGGCCAGGCGATGTCCTTCCGAACGGCAAGAAGAAATTCCGCCATCAGACGCATCGTGATCGAGACCGGGGGCGACGAGTTCGCCGCGAGGCGGTAACGGAAGAACTTCTCGATGGCCTCGTCTGAGCCCCACACGATGACGAAAGTCTGGAAGTCCGCCATCACGTCTTCGAACTTCTTCAGGGCTGCTGCACTCCGGTGAGGCGTGAGAATGTCGCCCATCGCTTGGAGGAAGGGCTGGTACATCTCGTACGTCTTCTGAGCAACGCGGTCTTCCAGTGCGCGGAGGCGTGCTGCCTCATGTTCGGCCTGCTGCGCCCGTCGGGCAGACCTAGTCGCCCACAATGCCGAGAACACCGCGACCACCGCAGGGACGACGAGTGCGACGATCTGAAGCCACAGCGGAAGAGTCATGCCGTGATCGTAGACCGGACGGCGTCCGCGTGGCATGGTGGAGTCACCCGCGGAGGGTCGGCTGTCGTTGATGCTCCCCTGCCCCACGAGAAGGAGCCGTCGTGACCTACATTCACCTTGTGTTTCCAGACGAGCCCGGCGTGAGCTGGGAAGGCGACACCGCACCGGAGGAGTACACCACCGACCGGGGCATCTACCAGCTCGTACGAGTGGGTAACCCGGTCGGAACTATCGATGACGCCACCGGCTTCAAGTTCGACCGCAACCGGTTCGCCTGGTACGAGCCGAAGCCCACTGTCTAGGCGAGGTGCAGCCTTTGTCTGAGAAAGGCAGGTCGTA
The DNA here is from genome assembly GCF_003014675.1 of Labedella gwakjiensis. Classification (NCBI taxonomy): domain Bacteria; kingdom Bacillati; phylum Actinomycetota; class Actinomycetes; order Micrococcales; family Microbacteriaceae; genus Labedella; species Labedella gwakjiensis. The sequence goes on along the minus strand of NZ_PYAU01000001.1, from coordinate 3,466,941 downwards.
TGGGTCGGGGTGGCACGCGCGGAGGGAACGACCCAGCAACTAGGTTTTTGAGCATGCCAGATGTGTTCAGCGGTGAAGCAGTGATTGGGTTCGGCCCCGACGATTCACTGTGGGCCGTGACCACACGAGTGTCCCAGGAGCTAGGCGAGGTGTTGTCCCGGGTCGGTGGGAAGCTCCGGACCGAGGGGTTCACCGGCTCGGCGAACGACGGAACCCTCCTTCAACGAAAGACACTCGGTGAGTTGCAGGCAGCTTTCGAGAGCCACAATCTTCAGCCGAGTTGGGTTCGCCAGTTCATGGAGGTCAGACAGGTCGGGTTTCCCCGCAGACCTGTCCAAGGGCTCGGTGCAACCCTCCACACTCACTTCGGCATTCGAGACATGAGCATCCATTTTCAGGGAACCAGCTCTGTCGTCGTACGCGGAGCCAAGGAACAGATGCAGGAGTTCATGGACTCTGTTGACCGGCGTGACTTCGATGTGTGGGACTTCACGTCAGTCGCGTTTGGGCATCCGAAGCTAAGGACGCGTTGGAGTCAGCGCTGGTGGGTGCGAGCAATCATTGTCGCCGCCATCGGCTTGCCCTTCGCAATCTTGACGATCTGGATCGGCTTCGTGAACGGCTGGAACTAACCGCTCGTTCACGATCCACGGTAGGTAGATGGGTCCCTTCCGTCGAGTTCCAACCGCCCCAGTAGACCTCTTGTTTGTGGAGAAGTGTCTGCAACGGTCAGGGGAGGTCGGTTCGCCTGGTCTCGACATTTTCTCTTGCTCACCTTGTTCGTTCCGGCTTCGCTCGGCGTATCAATTACCAGCGGTAGTAGCGAAGTTGGCCATGAAATTGAGGAGCGAACCGTGGACATTAAAATTCAGGAACAGAAAGCACGTCGGGCGGCACAGCGTCAGGGTCTGCGTCTCGTGAAGAGCCGTCGGCGTGATCCCCACGCTGAGGACCACGGGACCTACGTGTTCGTAGAGGACAAGGCCGGTAGCCGGAAGGGAGGCGGTCAGGCAGCGAAGTCGGCGTTCGACCGGGGCGGCGGCCTGCGTCTCCATGAGGTACTGGTAGCCCTGTTCGGGCACGACATTGATGTGCGGGTGAATGACTACGTCAATGTGGCGATCGAGAATTACCGGTCTCTCCTGGAGTGGCACGATGGGTGGCCTGACCCGGAGCGTGGACGATGGACCCTTTACACCGCAGACGAGAACGATGACCCGCACGTCATGTTCGGGGGCCTGGGTGACCTTGATGACGTGTTGAAGGAGGCGCACGAGCACCTGGACCGCCACTACGGAGTAGACCCCGTCTGATCGGATGTCGGGGGGCTCCTCGTACACTCGGAGTCGCGCGGGCCGGTGCGCTCCGAGAGAGGAGTGTCCCAGTTTGTTGCCGAAACCTATTCGCGTCTCCCGCGTGGAGTGGGTCTGTATGCGGAACGATCCCGTCATTCCCAAGGCGGTGATTCGGCTCGTCGTCGTGACGCCTCCGTCCGGTGGCGATCAGGTCCAGGCATACAGGGTGGTCACCTGGGCTGAGGAGTCCCGTGACCGAAAGCTTGTCGGATACTACGAGTCACTTCAGGACGCGAATTCGGTCGTGCTTTTCGACGTGCCGGACCCGGAATCGATCGTGAAGGGTCTGGACGCCTTCGGGATGTACAAGGCTGCCCCCGGGCCTCGACCGCGACGGACCCAGGTCTAGAACCGGACTGTGTCCGCCTGACAGGGTTGATCCACCCGGGGTTGACTGACCTTCGCTGGCCCTCCCCGGCAGCCCAGGGGACGTGTTGGGCCAGATGTGGACAACGTCACGCAACGGAGACTAACGAGGCATTCTCAGTACCCCTTCAGCGAGGGGTAGCGGGACCCCGTTGGTACAGAGCTAAACTCACATCATGTCCGCCACCCTCAAGGTTCAGCGTAAGCCTTCCGTTCAACCCGTACCTTCCAGCGCTGAGCGCCTGGTCAAGGTCGTTCGGAGTCGCAGCGACGAACACATTGCTGACGAGATCCGGGCTCGACGGTCGATGTCGAACGACGAGCGCGTCGAGCGCGAGAAGACCCAGCGACGCAGCCGTGCCGAGGCTGCTGCTGCTCGCCTTCGCGCCAGCTAATTGCCTCACTCATCACCCCATCTTCGAGCCACACGACGCTGCGTAGCGAGCGATCTAGGCCTGGATGTCGAACACGCCTTCCGCGACGCTCGCCACTACTGTGCCGATCACCACGCACTGAGGACATTCGTCAACAAGAGGGCTGGTTCGCCAGGGGTCGGTGAGCCCGTTAAGGACGTCTTCCCGTACCCAGGGGTGCTAAGCCTGCACGTGGGCCGTGGACGCGGGGCGACCTACTGGGACGAAGTCGAGGACGTGTGCTGGCTGCTCGCCTACGGTGACACTCACGCGACGCACGAGGACCGAGACGTCTACAAGCACTTCATGTCTCTGAGCGATAAAGACCTTTTGCTTCCGACTCCTGACGACTACGAGGCGCTGGAAAGAATTAGCTCTGCAAACTTGCTCGATGAGTTCAGGGCGATTGGCCGCACTGCCTATGAGGAAGCTCGCGCCAACCCTGGCACCGAGGTGCAGTACTCCGGGTTGCTGGATGACTCGGAATTGCTCGTCGTCATCGACCTCTACGTCATCGAGAAGGAACAGTGTGAAGAAGGATGGGTGTCCTGGATTCTTCCCAGGGACACGCCATTCTCCGAGGGCCAGGTGTACGACCTCCTCGAAGCGATCTTGCCCGACAACGTGGATTTGGACACGCTTCGGCAAGCCGCCACCGTCGGGTCGCGGCCCGTTCGCTACGACGAAATCGCCTGGACCTGGAGCACGTACGCGAGCGAGTAGGACCGCCTTGTCTCAGTTCTTGAGACAACCCATGCGACGTGCCATTCTGACTGTGTCAGTCAGGGTCGGCCCTCCTCTCTAGAATTTTCGACCTCCCGAACGTGCGACAGCCAAGGAGAACCTATGATTCAGCCCCAGGATGTTCAGTACGCCGAGGGAAAGCACGTCGAGATTGACGTGGACGGTCATGCCGTTCACATTCGAGTTCTGAACGACAACACATGGCTCGGACAGCCGTTGCGAGAGTCGGAGTGGTACGTCGTGTCGTTCGGCGCCCACACGGGTCATATAAGCGTGGGTAGAGACGGCGTCAGCTACGCGTACACGGCTTCGGCTGAGCTGTCCGATGGACTGGGGCGAGAGTTCGACTCGTTTGGCGAAGCAATTAAGTTCGTTGTCAGGCAGCAGGGGCCAACCGGCCGCTAACCCCGAGGAGCCGACGTCAGCCTATAGACCGTAGCGACCGAGATTTCGAGCGTGGATGAAATCTCTGCGATGCTCTCGCCAGAATCCCGCAGCGTCTGCGCTTTCCTAGCCGTCGCGGGATCGGTCCTTGGACGTCCGCCCTTGCGATTTTTCCCCTTCGCTGCGGCTAGCCCTGCGATTGTGCGCTCAGAGATGAACGAGCGCTCCATCTCCGCAAAGATGGCGAGCATCTGGAGCATGGCCCTGCCTGTGGGAGTAGAGCTGTTCAGGCCATCGGAAATCGACTCCACGAAAATGCCTCGCTCGGTCAAGTTGGCAAGGAGCTGTGCGACGTGCGCCGTTGAGCGCCCGATGCGGTCGAGCTTGTAGACGACGATGGTGTCGCCTGTACTCGCGTCGGCCAGCATGGCGTCGAGAGCAGGACGAGAAGACTTCGATCCAGAGACTCCATGATCGACGTACCTGTTCCTCTTCAGTACCTTCGCGTTGTCGAGCGCATCGTGTTGGAGGCTCTCATCCTGCTTACCTGTGCTTACTCGTACGTACCCAAGGCGCGTACCCGTCGAGGATGTTGTCATTCCCCAAGCCTCGCACAAAGCCATACGTTTCTGCAACGCAAAAACGTATGGGTATTTACCGAAGAAAGATCGAGGTTGGGGCCCGGAACGACGAGTGAGTGACATCGCCTCGATCTGTCGCATCTGGGCATCGTTTTTGAGAACAAGAATGTGACCCCCCACTAGAAAGTAGCCGCCCCCAGCAGGCTCTCGATTTCCTGATGGGGGCGGCCTCCGGGGTGCCGGGCGACACGTCCGGATTCGGGTTCACCAACGGAGGAGAGGAGGAACCCGAAGTGTTGAGGAGGCGTCAGGTGTGCTCCCGGCCGAATTGACGCACCAAGATCGTCGCCCGCATCTCAGCAGGGATGTCCACCTCCAGAGCCTCGCCACCCACTGCGGTGAGACAGTGCACTCGTCCAGCGTCCATGACGTAGACCAGGCGTCGTCCGTTCCGACGCGAGGCCGACACCCGAGCGGCAGGGGAAGCGCTCCAGGACGCACTAGAGAGCTGGATGGTCTGGCTACCGGCGAACGACGGGGCGTGGGTCCTCACGGTCGCTCCGGAAGGCGCTGGACGAGTTTCCCGAATGTTCCGAGGCTCATCGTGACGTGCTGCTCCTGTAGTTCTCTTCCGGGCGAGTACGACACGACCGCGGGGAGGGCCGTGCCGCCGTCATCGAAGTTCTCGGCGCGACGGAGGGCGGCATCGGGAGTCTCGTCGTTCGCGATGCTGACGGCAAGACTCCATCCTGGAAGATCGAGAGTCGGGCGGTTGGCGTCGCCTGAATCCACTGCGACCCCGCTCTGGGTCAGGGCGATCGCGACCAGCTCGGAGAGAGCGGAGTGGCGGTCCATTGTGGGTGTGTCCATGGGTGTTTCTCCTAGTTCAGAGCGTGATGGATGTTCTACGCGACCCGTATGTGCGATTCAGGTCTCGGAGAGCCTGGGTCCGCTCCTCAAGATCGTCCAACGCCCAAGCTGCTTTCCGAGCGGCGTCCCGTGCAAGATCTTCTTCCGGCGATCCCTCTGTCCACACTCGGAAACCCTCTGGAGCTGGACCGGGACGGACAATCTCGTGGCCCCACTTGGAGCGCTGGGCTTCAGCATCGTGGAACGTTGTCAGGAAGCTTTCGCCATGCCGGTTGATCGACTCTTGGATGTGCTCGGCCGTGAGGACGACAGTGTCGCCCCGCTTCCAGACCGCACCGAACAAGACGGTGCCTGAGCGGAGGACGTGAAACTCCTCGCCTGCCTTCGGCATCGTCGCGGAAGCGGCCTTGTCGGTTGTCGTGGTGTGTGTCATTTCAGTTCTCCTCCTGGGTGTGAGTTCGTGGGGTGATCGCGAGGACTGCCATCGCCCCGGCCATCTCGTGTTCGCCTTCGGCGGTGAGACGATCACGAAGTGCCGCCGCGAACTCGGGGTTCCGGCGTGCTGTCTGTCCGACCGCCAGAGCAAGGCGCTCTCCGTCTCTGAGCTGGCGCACGACCTCCTCGTCATCCACGCCCATCGTGGTGAGGATCGTGGACACAAGGCGTTCCGTCGTCGCTGCGGCCCGGAGTACGGTCGCCGCCTGCCCCGCCGCTAGGGCCGCTCTGCGGACCGCCATGACGTCGCTGAGAGCCAGTGACAGTGCACCAGCGAAGTCCGACACGCTGGGCCCGTCTTCCATGCTGGCGGTCACGAGGAGGCTAGTACCCAGATGATTTCGAGCGTGCCGACGTAGGGAGGATTCGCCAATTCCGAACTTCGTCGCGACGTCGGAGACAGGGGTCAGTCCAGCGAGAGATCGATCGATTTCGGCCCGGGAAACATGGGTGCAGACAGAACAGGGTCTCGCCATCTCGGTGCTCCCTCCGTCGATACGTCGATTCGGTGTCGTATGTACTATCGGCCCCGAATCGATTTTCTTCAGTGGTCTCTCGTTACGTGTTCATGACGAGACTCTTAGGCCGTAGTGACGTGCGACCTCCAGGCGTGCTCGTCTGTCAGGCGCGAAGAGGAGCGCCATGTTGATCGTCTTCTGTCGCTCACCACGAAGGACGGCGAGGGGTACGAACGGGCGAGACTTCCGGGCTGTGCGGCGGTCATCCTTGTAGAGGTCCCGGAGGGCCACGAGGTCCTGGATGGTGAGCTTGAACCCTTTGGGGCGAGAGGCGAAGTCCAGTGCTGCCATACGGAGTGCGAGCTGACGACGGAGGCGGGTAATGGTACTCACAGAGCACTCCAGCTTCCGGGCCTGTTCGGACTTGGAGAGGCCTTTGACGGCCTTCAACTCCTTGAGCGTCCAACGAGGGCGTGGCTTGCTCTTCCGCCCTGCACGCGAGCAACGGGCGATGTAGCCAGCGTCGTACGTCTCAGCTACTCGGACAGCGGCTGCCTGAGCCAGCGTCTCCCAGTCGTCCCACGAGAGGTGTGGAGCCAGTTCACGAACACGGACGAACAGACGTTCCGCTGTCATGTCCACGGGGTCCAGGCCCCAGTAGGTGCCAGCTCGTACGAGGTCGTTCAGTCGGTAGAACTCCTCAACGACGAGGATGCGAAGAGTCTTGGCCCGGAACTTCCGTGGTCTGAAGTAGTCGGGGTTGGGTGCCTTCTTCGCTTTGTGCGTGACGGAAGGTCCCAAGAGGGTGGGGGCGGGGAAGGCCATGTCGGCTCCATTCGAAGTGAAGTGATGAATTTCGAATGGGCCTCAGCGGATGGAGCCTCTACTAGTCCGCCTAGCGCCTCAAGGAAGTGATGCGTGGGGAGTCGGGTATTCCGTAGCTCCCCACGCGAATGCTTCACTTCACTGGAGCGTCTCCAGCATATCACGCAGGCCGAATATCCTCGCTTTCATCTGGTGTTTAGCGCGTACGGACGGGAACTAGAGAGGGTGGCAATGGGACCCCATGTACTCATCTACCGGGGCAGATAGTTCTATGACCTAGGTAGAAAATTGACGTAGAAGTTGAAGGGGCACGAGGCTCTATCTGTTCATCTGCTGGAGCAGATAGTTCTATGAACCAAGCACCCACCTCGCTTCGAAAAGCCTCTTCTTCTAGACGCTCGATACTCTCTCCCCATGCACAGACAGGGGTCGCCCGAGGACTGGGCCAAGTTCCACGAACTACTCGGTCGGTACATCACTGCCGCGGGGAACGCGGAATCGATGATGTACCGTCTCCTCCTGTTGATGCGCTCGCAGGCGGGGTTACCGACCCTCGAAAACGCCCCTATGTGGGGCGGTCTGCTTCGCATCCTCCGAGCAGACGCTGCCGGTGGTCCCTGGGAGGAGGAGATGACGTATCTCCTCCGGAGCGCCGATCGTCGTGGACGACTTCGGAACTCCATCGTCCACACCGGCTGGTTCGCCGTCGGACCGGATGGCTATGTGGGTCGGCGGCATTCGGCACACGACGACGGAAGCATGTTCATGACCATGTCACGGGACGTCCTAGAGACCGATATCGAGATTATGGAGCAGTTCGAGAACGACCTGGAGAGCTTCGGGCAGAGGGTGCAGAGCGAGCGCCGCCTGTAAGTAGGGCTCAGGCACGCCTACGAATCCCCGCACGAGCGGCCACCTGAGCATCACGAGCGGCGTCGGTCCCCTGGTAGACGAGAGCCATCCGCTCCGTGGTGTGGTCCCCCCGGTGCATCACGTCCTTCAAGGTCGCGCCGTTCTGGGCCACGTGAGTCAGGCTGATGTGCCTGATGTCGTGGAAATGCATGGTCGGGACTCCAGCGGCCTCACGTGCCTTGATGAAGGCGCTCCGGAGGGCGTTGTGAGACAGCCGATCACCTTTTTTCCCCACGAACATGGGAGCCAGGTCAAAGATGTTCCGTGCGTCCACGTACGCCCTCAGCTCCTCCAGTCCCTCGGGAAGGAGCGTCAACTTCTTCACCCGTCCGGTCTTCGTCTGCCGAAGCGACTTGGAACCGATGTTGGTCAACTGCCGCTGCACGGTCAGGACGCCCGTCTTCTTGTCGAAGTCACCACGGTTGAGTCCAAGTACCTCCCCGAGCCGGAGGTGGGCTGAGAAAGTCACCCAGAGCACAACCTGAAGCTCCAGAGGCGTGTGCTCCAGTACGTCGAGGAACTGATTCACAGTGAACACGGGTCGGGTGGTGTGCGCCTGCTCACCGCGCTTCTTCTCGACGTTGCACGGGCTGATGCGAATGTACTTCCAGGAGACGGCCTTCTTCATGATCTTCCTGAGGAGCTGATACGCCGCCTGACGCGATGCCTTCCGGTGAGCGTTCGCAGCCCACCAGAGGTCCACCTCCTCCTCATCGATGTCTCCGATCCTCTTGGACCCGAACGTCGGCAGGATGACCGCACGGAGGGCGGAGAGATCGTTGCGGTACGTGCCCGGGGCCACCTCTGTCTGCCGGATGACCATGACCTTGTCCACGACCGCGGAGAAGAGAACGCGCGACTTCTCCTTCTCCACGTGCTCACCACGTTCTATGTCCACGAGGACTGTACGAAGGTGACGAGCTGCGTCCGTCTTCGTAGTGAAGGTTCCGCCGCTCACCCTCTTACCCACCGTGTTGATGTACCGGACGGACCAGCGTCCGGATTTCTCCAGGCGGATGGAGCCCTTGGCAATTCTGCTCATGATGTGTGCCTCCTTGGTATGTCAGTTCTTATACGCCGGAGGAGGCTTGATTGACCAAGGTCAACGGGGAGCGAATTGGGAGCGGACGACACGACTTCCGCGCCAGCACTGGGCGAGCGGGTAAGGGGTATCATTGGCACTCAGAGACGGTGAGTGCCAACGCGATCGACGGGAGGGCGCCGGTGGTATCGGAACGCGGACTGGATGTCCTTCGTGCGATCGTGCACGACTACGTCGCCTCTCGCGAGCCCGTGGGATCGAAGTCCATCGTCGACCGCCACGCGTTCGGGGTCTCGGCGGCCACCATTCGCAACGACATGGCCCTCCTGGAGGAGGAGGAGCTCATCGTCGCTCCCCACACGTCGAGCGGCCGGGTGCCGACGGACAAGGGATACAGGCTCTTCGTCGACCAGCTCGCCGACCGCCGTCCGCTCTCGAGCGCGCAGCGCGTCGCGATCGAGCAGTTCCTCGGAGAGTCGGTCGACCTCGACGACGTGCTGTCGCGCACGGTCCGGTTGCTCTCGCAGCTCACGAACCAGGTCGCGATCGTCCAGTACCCCACGTTCTCGAAGGCATCCGTACGGCACGTCGAACTCGTGACGCTGGCGCCGTCCCGACTGCTCGCCGTCCTCATCACCGATTCCGGTCGCGTGGAGCAGCGCGTCATCGAGACCGGAACCCCCGTCGACGCCGAAGCCGTCGAGAGGCTCCGCACCGCCATCGGCGACGCGACGGTCGGATTCTCGATCGCCGAGGCGGCCGCCGCGCTCGAGAAGCTGCCGAACGCCGTCGACGCGCCGGATCGGGACCTCGCCATCCTCGTGACCGACGCCGTGATCGGGCAGCTCGGTCATCACCGCCAGGACCGCCTGGTGCTCGCGGGATCGGCCAACCTCGCGCGGACGGAGGACGACTTCCGTGGGAGTATCTTCCCCGTGCTCGAGGCGCTCGAGCAGCAGGTCGTCCTGCTCAGGCTCTTCGGGGAGATGCAGTCGGACGCCTTCGGTGTGACCGCGCGCATCGGTCGCGAGAACGCGGCGTACGGTCTCGCCGAGACGTCGGTCGTGGTGAGCGACTATTCGACGGCGGGCGAGACCGCCCGGCTCGGCGTCCTCGGCCCCACCCGCATGGACTACAGCAACAACATGGCGGCCGTCCGCGCCGTCGCCCGCTACCTCACGCGGCTCCTCGGGGAGTCGTGACGAACCTGGTCCGGACTTCCCGGGCCACCGAACATCCCATCCACGCCGTCTGCGCCCACGAGGCGCCGACGCACCCCAGACGAAAGGCCCTGTGTGGCTGACCACTACGACGTCCTCGGCGTCTCGCGCGACGCGAGCGCCGACGAGATCAAGAAGGCGTACAGGAAGCTCGCGCGCGAACTCCACCCGGACGTGAACCCCGGGGCGGACGCCAGCGAGAAGTTCAAGGCCGTCACCCACGCCTACGACGTCTTGAGCGACCCCGAGCAGCGCCAGCGCTACGACCTCGGCGACGCCGGCGGCTTCGGGGGCGGCGGCGCCGCAGGCTTCTCCGGTTTCGGGGACATCTTCGATTCGTTCTTCGGTGGCGGAGCCCAGCGCGGCCCGAAGTCTCGACGGGAGCGCGGGCAGGATGCCCTCCTGCGCGTCGAGGTCGACCTCGACGAGGTCATCTTCGGAACGCACCGCGACCTCGAGGTCGACACGGCCGTGGTCTGCGGAACGTGCAACGGCAGCTGCTGCCAGCCCGGCACGAGCCCTGTCACGTGCGACGTGTGCCGCGGAGCCGGACAGATCCAACGCACCGTCCGCTCGCTCCTCGGCAACGTCGTCACGGCCTCCCCGTGCGGTACCTGCCGCGGATACGGCACCGTCATCCCGAACCCGTGCGTCACGTGCGGCGGCCAAGGGCGCGTCAGGGCGCGGCGCACCGTTCCGGTCGACATCCCCGCCGGCGTCGACACCGGCTTGCGTCTCCAGATGCCCGGCAGCGGAGAGGTCGGGCCGGCCGGCGGGCCGAACGGCGACCTGTTCCTCGAGATCAAGGTGCGCCACAACGAGGACTTCAGTCGCGACGGCGATGATCTCCTCTGCACGCTCGAGGTCCCGATGACGGATGCGATCTTCGGCACAGAGGCCTCAATCCCCGGTCTCGACGGCAACGTCGATGTCGAGGTGCGCGCGGGCGCGCAGAGCGGCGAGGTCCTCACCATCAAGGGCCGTGGCATCACGAAGCTCCGTGGATCCGGGCGCGGAGACCTCCGCATCGGACTCCAGGTCGTCACTCCCACCAAGCTCGACCACAAGGAGCGCGAGCTCATGGAGGCATTCGCGAAAGGCCGGAAACAGCACGGGCCGCAGCTCGCTTCCTTCCACCAGGGCATCTTCTCGAAGCTCCGCGACCGCTTCCGCGGCTGAGCCGTGAGCTCGCTCTTCTACGCGGACGATCTCGCAGATCGTGATGGTGGCGCGCTCGTTACGGTGGACGGCCGCGAGGCCCACCACGCCGCCGTGAACCGGCTGCGTGTGGGGGAGCAAATCCTCCTCGGTGACGGCAGGGGCACGCTGGCCGACGCCTCGGTCGAGGCGGTCTCTCCGACCTCCGTCTCCTTCCGCATCGGGGACCCGCGTCGGCAGGAGCGGCCGACACCCGAGATCTGGCTAGCCCAGGCCCTCGCCAAGGGCGACCGCGACGAGCTCGCGATCCAGGCCGCCACCGAGGTGGGGGTGTCCGGCGTGATCCCGCTCCAGGCCGCCCGGAGCATCTCGCGGTGGTCGGGCCCGAAGGTCGAGAAGGGCGTGACCCGCTGGACGTCGATCGTGCGGGAAGCGAGCAAGCAGGCGATCCGCGCCTGGGTCCCCGAGGTGACCGCTCCTCTGCCTCCTGCCGATCTGGTGGCGGACGGGGATGCCGTCCTCGTGCTCGATCCTCGCGCCGATGTCCGGCTCGCCGACGCCGTGCGCACGGTGCCCGATTCGACGCGGCGAATCGTGCTCGCCGTCGGACCGGAGGGCGGCTTCACACCCGAGGAGCTGACGCGTCTCGAGGACGCTGGAGCGGTCCTCGTCGTGCTCGGCGACACCGTGCTCCGGACGTCGACGGCGGGGCCGGCCGCCATCGCCGTGACGAACGTCGCCCTCGGCCGCTGGTGACCGGCTCCCGGGCGCCCCGGCTCCCGCCCCACGCCCGTAGACTGGATCGCATGGACACCACCGAGCCGAGCATCTTCAGCCGCATCGTCGCGCGCGAGATCCCAGCCGACGTCGTCTTCGAGTCCGAGCGGATCATCGCGTTCCGCGACATCGCCCCGCAGGCCCCCGTTCACGTGCTCGTCGTGCCGAAGACCGAGGCCTATCGCGACGTGACGGAGCTCGCCGCCGGAGACCCGGGGCTGCTCGCGGAGGTCGTCGCCGTCGCTCGGGACATCGCCGACGAGCACTCGGACGGCGACTTCCGTCTCGTGTTCAACACCGGAGAGCGAGCAGGGCAGACGGTCTTCCACGTCCACGCCCACGTCCTGGCCGGCGGACTCGAGGAGGGGACGCTTGGCGGAGCCTGACGGCGGCGCGGTGTCGCGCCTGCACATCGACGGCATCGCCCTCGTGCGCCTGTTCGGTCCGCAGGACCGCCTCCTGCGCACGATCGAGACCCAGTATCCGGACGTGGAGCTTCACGCCCGCGGCAACGAACTCACCCTCACCGGCGACCCGGAACAGGTAGCCGCAGCCACCACTCTCATCGAGGAGCTCCTCATCATGATCCGCAACGGACAGGACGTCGAACCCGCTGAGGTGCGCTCGTCGGCGAGCATCATCGAGAGCGATGGCCGACCGGCCGACGTGCTCGGCGGCCAGGCCATCCTCACCTCCCGCGGGAAGAGCATCCGGCCGAAGACGGCGGGCCAGCGGTCCTACGTCGACGCGATCGACGAGAACACCATCGTCTTCGGGATCGGCCCGGCCGGCACGGGCAAGACCTACCTCGCTATGGCGAAGGCCGTGCAGGCGCTGCAGCGCAAAGAGGTCAATCGGATCATCCTCACGCGACCGGCCGTCGAGGCGGGGGAGCGGCTCGGCTTCCTCCCCGGCACCCTCACCGACAAGATCGACCCCTACCTGCGGCCGTTGTACGACGCGCTCAACGAGATGATGGATCCGGAACTCGTTCCGAAGCTCCTCGCCGCCGGCACGATCGAGGTGGCCCCGCTCGCCTACATGCGCGGTCGCACGCTCAACGACTCGTTCATCGTGCTCGACGAGGCGCAGAACACGTCGCCCGAGCAGATGAAGATGTTCCTGACGCGTCTCGGTTTCGGGTCGAAGATGGTGATCACGGGCGACATCACCCAGATCGACCTGCCCACCAACGCTTCCGGACTCCGCCTCGTCACGCGTGTCCTGACGGACATCGACGACATCCACTTCGCGCGTCTCACCAGTGAGGACGTCGTGCGCCACACCCTCGTTGGCCGCATCGTGGACGCCTACAGCGAGTACGACGCGAAGAAGCAGGCGGATCACTACGAGCGCGAGCAGGCCAGGGAGTTCGCCAACCGCGCGGAGCGACGCGGTGCGTCCCCCCGGGATCGTCTGCCCAGAGGAGGCCGTGCATGAGCATCGAGATCAACAACGAGTCCGGCGTCGAGGTCGACGAGGCCAAGATCCTCCGGGTCGCCGACTTCGCCCTCGGCGTCATGCACGTGAGCGAGGAGGCCGAGCTCAACATCGTGCTCGTCGACGAGGCCGCGATGGAGCAACTCCATGTCCAGTGGATGGATGAGCCCGGGCCGACCGACGTGCTCAGCTTCCCCATGGACGAACTCCGCCCGGGCACCGAGGAGGAACCCACCCCTCCCGGCCTCCTCGGCGACATCGTCCTGTGTCCGCAGGTCGCCGAGTCGCAGGCGGAGACGGCTGGGCACCCCACGATCAACGAGCTCCTCCTCCTCACCGCCCACGGCGTGCTCCACCTGCTGGGCTTCGACCACGCGGAGCCCGAAGAGGAGCGGGAGATGTTCGGCATCCAGCGGGACATCCTGCTCGGATTCGCGATGAGCGAGCGGCGCGGCTGACGTGCTCCTGCTCTGGCTCATCGCCGGGTCGTTCGTCCTCGTCGCCTTCGCCGGGCTGATGTCGGCCGCCGAGGCCGCCATCTCCGTGAAGTCGCGCTCCGACATCCTGTCGATCGCCATCGAGTCTCGCGCCAGGCGCTCACTCGTGCGTATCGCGGAGGACACGGGTACCCACGTGAACGCGATCTCGTTCATCAGGATCAGCGCGGAGACCACCGCGGCCGTGCTCGTGACGCTGGCCTTCTCGTTCTCCCTCGAGTCGCTGTGGCTCGCACTCGTCCTCTCCGCTCTGCTCATGACCGCTGTGTCCTTCGTGCTCGTCGGAGCGAGCCCCCGTGGATTCGGCCGATCGAACGCCGACTCGATCCTCGAGGTGACCGCGCCGATCGTCCACGCGGTGCGCGTCGTCCTCGGTCCCCTCGCCGACGCGCTCGTCGCTTTCGGCAACAGGGTCACTCCCGGCGTCTCCCGCAACTCGGCGTTCTCCTCGGAGGAACAGCTCCTCAGCATGGTCGATGAGGCCACGGAGCTCGCCGTCCTCGAGGAGGACGAGCGGGCCCTGATCCACTCGATCTTCGAGTTCAATCAGACCGTCGTCCGGGAGGTCATGGTCCCGCGGACGGACATGATCGTCGTCGACGCGTCGGAGAGCGTCCAGGCGGCCACCGGCGTCTTCCTCCGCACGGGAGTCTCGCGGCTGCCGGTGATCGACGGTGATATCGACGAGGTCGTCGGCATCCTGTACTTGAAGGACGTGGCCAGGATCGGCTACGAGACTCCCCACGAGGCTGACGTGCTCACCGCAGCGGCCATCGCCAAGCCGGCCCTCTTCGTGCCCGAGTCGCAGAAGGCCGACGCGCTTCTTGCTCAGATGCAGGTCGAATCGACGCACCTCGGGATCGTGATCGACGAGTACGGCGGAGTGGCCGGCCTCGTGACGATCGAGGATCTCATCGAGGAGCTCGTCGGGGAGATCTCCGACGAGTACGACACCGAGCTGGAGGAGGTCGTCCCGCTCGAGGAGGGCGGCCACCGGGTGAGCGCTCGGCTCGCGATCGACGAACTCGGCGAGCTCTACGGGATCGAGCTCGAGGACGACGACGTCGACACTGTCGGCGGTCTCCTCACGAAGCATCTCGGGCGACTCCCCGTCGCCGGCGACCAGGTCACGGCGAACGGGCTCGTCCTCGTCGCCGAACGAGTGGACGGGAGACGCAAGCGACTCGTGAGCGTCGTCGTCCGACCGACGGAGGCGCTCGACGAGATCCGCGCGGCGCTCGACAGAGAGGCAGCGGAATGACGAACGAACACTCTGAGCACGACGCGGAGGCCCCAGTGGGGTCCACGCAACCATCCTCCGACGCTTCCCCCGACACCGATGCGGCGAACGCCGGGCCCGCCTACCGCGCGGGATTCGTCTCGTTCGTCGGGCGACCGAACGTCGGTAAATCGACCCTCACGAACGCGCTCGTGGGCGAGAAGGTCGCCATCACGAGTTCGAAGCCCCAGACGACGCGTCGCGCCATCCGCGGCGTCGTCCACCGTCCGGACGGGCAGATCGTCATCGTCGACACGCCGGGTATCCACCGGCCGCGAACCCTGCTCGGTCAGCGCCTGAACGATCTGGTCGAGGCGACGCTCGGCGACGTCGACGTCATCGGTCTCTGCATCCCCGCCGACGAGAAGATCGGCCCGGGGGACCGCTTCATCAACGAGCAGCTCGACCGCTACGGTCGGGCGAAGAAGATCGCCATCGTCACGAAGATCGACGATGTTCCCCGTGACAAGGTCGGGGATCAGCTGATCGCGGTGTCACAGCTGCGCGAGTGGGACTCGATCGTTCCGGTGTCCTCCACCGAGAGCATCCAGCTCGACGTCCTCGCGGACGAGATCCTCGCCCTGCTTCCCCCGTCCGTTGCGCTCTATCCTGCGGAGGCCGTCACGGAGGAGACGCTCGAGGATCGGGTGGCCGAGCTCATCAGGGAGGCCGCTCTCGAAGGCGTCACCGACGAACTCCCTCACTCTCTCGCCGTCACGATCGACGACATCCAGCGGCGTGAGGACAAGGACATCGTCGAGATCTACGCGAACGTGTTCGTGGAACGCGACAGCCAGAAGGCGATCATCATCGGAAAGGGCGGTTCACGTCTCAAGGACGTCGGCTCCCGCGCCCGCGCCGAGATCGAGCCGCTCGTGGGCTCACCCGTGTTCCTGTCCCTCCGGGTCAAGGTCGCGAAGGAATGGCAGCGCGACCCGAAGCAGCTGAGGCGCCTCGGCTTCTGAGCGTCAACCCAGCGGATGATGTTCGTCGGCCCGGGGGCGGAACCCCGGCCGGTGGGCGTCCGGCGTGCCTCCTCTCTTGTTAGCGTGGTCGGATGATCCGGGTCCTCACGCGCACGCAGAAGGTCGTCGACGTCGTCGTCGCCGCGGGCATCGGACTGATCCTCCTCCCGTTCGTCTTCTTCTCGCCCGACCCCGTGATCGCCGGCTTCGTCGTCCTGTTCCTCGCATCGGCGCTCGCTGTCCGTCGGTACTCGCCGGTGATCGCACTCTCCGCCGCATGGTTCGCGGTCGCGGTTCAGCTCACAACGCAGCAGCCGGCGAACGTCTTCGACGTCATGATCCTCCCGGTCCTCTACGCGGTCGGTCGCTACGGCGAAGGCTGGGTGCGCTGGTACGGACTCGTGTCGGCGATCGTCGGCGGCGTGATCGCGTCCGTCTACACGGTCTCGCAGGTCTACGGCGTCGGGGTCCCGATCTACGATTCGACCGGGTGGACGGTCACGATCTTCAGCGTCGTCACAGCGTCCGCCGCGGCCGTGTTCGTTCTCACAATCGCGTGGGGACTCGGCGTCATCATCCGCCAGGCGGAGACGACGAGGGCCTCCCGCGCCGAGCAGTACCGCCTGGAGCAGGAACGGCTCTCCGCCGAACGCACCGTGGTCGTCGAGCAGGAGCGCAACCGGATCGCGCGTGACATGCACGATGTGGTCGCGCACTCGCTCGCCGTCGTCATCGCCCAGGCCGACGGCGCCCGGTATGCGATGGTCACGGCTCCACAGATGGGGGAGCGTGCCCTCGAGACCATCTCGGAGACTGCGCGCGAGGCCCTCATCGACGTGCGTGTCCTGCTTGCAGAGCTCCGGCACAGTCAGTCGGGTGGCCCGCAGCCGATGATCGGCGATCTGGGTCGACTGGTCGACCAGATGAGGGCTGCCGGACTGGGCATCCGATTCGTGGAATCCGGCGTCGCACGCCCGATGCCGGCCAGTCATCAGATCGCGGTGTACCGAATCGTGCAGGAGTCGCTCACCAACGCGTTGCGCCACGGTGACAAGACGAGGGATGTCGCCGTCACGGTGCGCTGGGTCGAGCAGGGTGTCGCGGTGTCTGTCGAGAACGCCGTGCCCCCCGTGCCCACAGCGCCGTCGCCCGGCCACGGCATCGCCGGGATGCGTGAGCGTGCAGAACTCACGGGCGGCCGTCTCACGATCGACCGTCCCGGTGGCATGGCCTTCCGCGTCGACGCCTTCATCCCCTTCCCCGCCCCCCTCCGAGAGGCCCCCTAAGTGACCGACGCCCCGATCTCCGTTCTGCTCGTCGACGACCAGTCGCTGTTCCGTGCGGGTATCCGCATGCTCGTCGACTCGCAACCCGACCTCACGATCGTCGCGGAGGCTGAGGACGGCGCTGGCGGCGTCGAGCGGGCCATCGAACTCGAACCGGACGTGATCCTCATGGACGTGCGCATGCCGGTCATGGACGGGATCGCGGCGACGGGCGCGATCCTCGAGCGCTTCGACGCGTCGGGGCGGCCCGCACCGAAGATCATCGTCCTCACGACGTTCGACCTGGACGAAGCGGCCGCGACCGCCCTCCGCCGGGGCGCGAGCGGCTTCCTCCTCAAGGACACGCACCCCGAGTTCCTGCTCGCCGCGATCCGGACCGTCTATGCGGGCAACGCCGTCATCGCCCCCGGCGCCACGGTGGAACTCTTCCGCCACGTCGGCGCGGCGGCCACCGCAGCTGTGCCTCCGGCCTTCGCGACGCTCACATCCCGAGAGCACGACATCTTCCTCTTCGCGGCCGCCGGCCTCAGCAATTCGGAGATCGCCGCACAGGAGTTCGTGAGCGAGGCGACCGTGAAGACCCACATCTCCCGCGTGCTCTCGAAGCTCGGCTTGCGCGACCGCGTCCAACTCGTGATCTTCGCGTACGAGCACGGGCTCGTCGACCCCGGATCGGTTCATCCTCGGGGATGACGCATCATCACCCCGGCTGCCGACGCGGCGGCGGGGGTCCGGTTCCTAGCGTGGAACCATGACGATCACCACTACAGAAATGGGCCTCGCGGCCCGCGTCGCCGGCGTCTCCCGGCGATTCGGAGTCGGCCACGGCGCCGTCGTCGCCCTCGACGACGTCTCGGTCGGGATCCGACGCGGACAGTTCACAGCCATCATGGGCCCGAGCGGCTCCGGCAAATCCACTCTCATGCACGTCATGGCCGGACTCGACTCGAGCGACGGTGGACAGGTCTGGGTCGGCGACACCGACATCACCTCGCTCGGCGATCGCGACCTCACGCTCCTCCGGCGTCGTCGCATCGGCTTCGTCTTCCAGTCCTTCAACCTCGTCCCGACGCTCGACGCCCGCGCGAACATCCTTCTGCCCTTCGACCTCGACGGTCGGAAGCCGACGGGGGACGAGTCGCGGTGGATCGACTCGCTCGTGTCCACGCTCGGCATCGCCGACCGGCTCACACACCGACCCCACGAGCTCAGCGGCGGGCAGCAGCAGCGCGTCGCCATCGCCCGTGCCCTCGCGACCCGGCCGGACCTGGTCTTCGCCGACGAACCGACGGGGAACCTCGACTCGCGGAGCGGCCGCGAGGTGCTGACGCTCCTCACGGAGGCGTGCTCGCGCTTCGGGCAATCCATCGCGATGGTCACCCACGACCCGGTGGCGGCGTCCTACGCCGACCGCATCCTCTTCCTCGCCGATGGTCGCATCGTGGACGAGCGGGACCGTTCGACACCCGAGGAGATCTCCCGTCTCATGCTCGCCATGGAGGATGCGCGATGAGGATGCGCTGGCGCGACTACCGTGCGACGGTGCTCGTCGCCGCTCTCTCCGGCGCCTTCGGCGCCCTCCTCCTCCAGGGCACGGTGCTCCTCAGCGTGCTCGTCTCCGGAGACTCGATCGGGCAGAAGGAGTCGGCCCAGGTCGCACTCGGCCTGGTCGCCGTCGTGTTCTTCGCGATCGCCATCTTCGTCGGCGGCATCGTCACAGCCAACACCGTGGGCACCGTCATCGCGGGACGCACGCGGGACATCGCGCTCCTGCGGCTCGTCGGCGCCGACGCACGTCGGCTGAGGGCGCGCACCGCGATCGACGGGATCACCATCGGCTTCACAGGCGCCGTCATCGGGACTCTCGCGGGTGTCGGCCTCATGGCCGGACTGATAGCGGCAGGCGTCGCCACGGGTGACCTTCCGGACGAGGACTACGGCGTCGTGTCGTTCGCGCTCGTGGCGCCCATCGTCGCCGTGACACTCACGACGTGGCTCTCCTCGTGGGTCGGGTCGCGCCGCATCCTGTCCGTGAGCCCGATCCAGGCGTCCGCCGCCGCGGTGGAACCGGACGAGGAGACCATCCGCGCCGCCACAGGTCGCCGGGTCGGCGCCATCGTGCTCATCGTCGTCGGCGCCGTGCTCCTCGGTGCCGGAGTCGTCGTCGGATCGATCTCCATGCTCGGAGTGCTCGTGGGGATGGCCGGCGGCATCCTCTCGTTCTCCGGCGTCGTGCTCGCCGCCCCCTTCATCATGCCGGCGGTGCTGCGACTCATCGGTCGGGCCATGGGCTCGTCGCCGACGGCACGGCTCGCGGCGGAGAACGCCGTGAGGAACCCCGCACGCAGTGCCCGAGCCACGATCGGTCTCGTCATCGGCGTCACACTCGTCACGATGTTCGCCGTCGCCGCCGCCAGCTACTACGACATGATCATGCGGGCGGCGGAGCAGTACCCCGACGACTTCGCCGGCGTCGATCAGACGCTCGTGATGACCATCGGCGTCTTCGCGGTGCTCTTCGGATTCAGCGCCGTCATCGCCGCCGTCGGGATGGTGAACACGCTCTCCCTCAGCGTGCTGCAGCGGCAGCGCGAGCTCGGGCTCCTCCGCGCCCTCGGTTTCACCGCTGGTCAGGTCCGCCGAATGGTCCTCGCCGAGGCCGCGCAGATGTCGGTGGCATCGGTCGCCTTCGGACTCGTGCTCGGCATCGCCTACGGCTGGTGCGGAGCGCAAGCGCTCCTCGGCTCGATGCTCGGGGGCGCCTTCGTCGGACCCAGCGTCCCGTGGTTCATCCTCGTCGGGGCGGTCCTGATCGCGGCGCTCCTCGCGGCCTCGGCGTCGGTCGCTCCGGCTCGACGCTCGACACGCGTCACCCCGGTCGCGGCCCTCGCCGTCGACTGAGCGACGTGAGCGGACTGCACGGTGCGACGTGGAGCCTCCCGTCGCACCGTGCTAGCCTGATCGCGTGTTGTTCGGTTCGCTCCTCCTTAGCTGCCGCGACGAGGCTTAGCCGCTTTCTCCTCGTCGCGGAGTCCGTCGTGACCTACGTAGACGTTTCGCAAGGAGTAGAGCAATGAAGAACACCCAGACCGCATCGGCTATGCCGATCCACAAGTACCGTCCGTTCCACGAGCAGATCAGCGTCGAGCTGCCGGATCGCACCTGGCCGGGCAAACGCATCGAGACAGCGCCCCGCTGGTGCGCCGTCGACCTCCGCGATGGCAACCAGGCGCTCATCGACCCCATGAGCCCCGAGCGCAAGCGCGTCATGTTCGACCTGCTCGTGAAGATGGGCTACAAGGAGATCGAGGTCGGTTTCCCCAGCGCCTCCCAGACGGACTTCGACTTCGTGCGCAGCCTCATCGAGGAGGGCGCGATCCCGGATGACGTCACCATCCAGGTCCTGACCCAGGCGCGCGAGCACCTCATCGAGCGAACCTACGAGTCGATCGCCGGCGCGAAGCAGGCGATCGTCCACCTCTACAACTCGACGAGCATCCTGCAGCGCGACGTCGTCTTCCGCACCGACAAGCAGGGCATCATCGACATCGCCCTCGCCGGTGCCCGGCTCTGCCGCGAGATGGAATCCCGTGTGCCCGAGACCACCGTATACTACGAGTATTCGCCCGAGAGCTACACGGGCACGGAACTCGACTTCGCGGTCGACATCTGCAACCAGGTCATCGAGATCTTCGAGCCGACTCCCGAGCGCAAGGTCATCATCAACCTGCCGGCGACGGTCGAGATGGCGACCCCCAACGTCTACGCCGACTCGATCGAGTGGATGTCTCGTCACCTGGCACACCGCGAGAACGTCATCCTGTCGCTGCACCCTCACAACGACCGGGGGACGGCCGTGGCGGCCGCAGAACTCGGCTACCTGGCGGGCGCCGATCGCATCGAGGGCTGCCTCTTCGGCAATGGCGAGCGCACCGGCAACGTCGACCTCGTCGCGCTCGGTGTGAACCTCTTCACCCAGGGCATCGACCCGCAGATCGACTTCAGTGACATCGACTCGATCAAGCGCACGGTGGAGTACTGCAACCAGCTCCCCGTCCCCGAGCGCAGCCCGTGGGCCGGCGACCTCGTGTTCACGGCGTTCAGCGGCTCCCACCAGGACGCCATCAAGAAGGGCTTCGAGCGGATGGCGGCCGACGCGGCCGCCCGTGGAGTCTCGGTCGACGACATCGAGTGGGCCGTTCCCTACCTGCCGGTCGACCCGAAGGATCTCGGCCGCAGCTACGAAGCCGTCATTCGCGTGAACTCCCAGTCGGGTAAGGGCGGCGTCGCCTACCTGCTGAAGACGGACCACGGGATGGATCTGCCCCGGAAGCTGCAGATCGAGTTCTCCGGCGTCGTCCAGGCGAAGACCGACGCGGAGGGCGGCGAGATGACGAGCGCCGCCATCTGGCGGATCTTCGAGGACGAGTACCTGCCGTCTCCCGTCGAGGAGGCCAAGTGGGGACGCTTCGAGCTGCGCCACGCGCGCACGTCGAGCGATCTCTCCGGCGTCGTCGACCTCGTCGTCCAGCTGCGCGACGGTGACGAGGTCGCCGAAAGCACGTCGACGGGCAACGGCCCGATCGACGCCTTCCTCGAGATCCTCCGCGGTCACGGTGTGGACGTCACGCTCTACGACTACGTCGAGCACGCCATGAGCGCGGGCGGCGACGCACGGGCCGCTTCGTACGTCGAACTCCAGGTCGAGGGCGAGCGGCTCTGGGGCGTCGGGATCGACAGTGACATCGCCGTCGCCTCCTTGAAGGCGATCGTGTCGGCCGTGAACCGCGGGGTGCGCACGGGACAGCCGGAGCGGGAGCTCGCCTCGGTCTGACGAGTCGTCCCGATCCGCGGGCGATCAACGGGCGGTCACCGGTGCTCACGCGCCGGTGACCGCCCGTTTCGCTCGGAGAGGGGAGACCGCAGAGCGCCCAGTGCGTCACGTTCTGTTCACCTGCGGTTCCCGGGGAAGTCATGCGTGATCGACTGGGCGTTCCCTGTGCCCTGTTTGAGTGGTCAGAGTCCCCGCCCACTCACGGAGAGCCAGGTTATGACCACCTCACTGCGACGCATCGATCTCCCCATGGCCGGCCACGTGAAGGGGAAGCGGAGCGCGGTCACGTGCGCGCTCAAGTGCTCCAACGCGTGCGCCTCGGGAGTCTGCAACACGTCGAGCAACAGTTACTTCCGCGACATCGTGCAGGCCCAGGTCTCCCGCCGCACGGCGCTCGGGCTCGGACTCGCCGGGGTCGTCACGGTCGCCGCCGGCTCGTTCGGCATCTCTCGCGGAGGCGCGGCCACCGCCGCGACGGCCGGCGGCCCGTTCGCCGCGGCTGCGCCCTCGGCCCTCTCCTTCGCGCCCATCGATCCCGTGCCCTACACGGTCGACGCGTTCACGGTGCCTGAGGGCTTCTCCTGGCAGCCCATCATCCGCTGGGGCGACCCGCTCTTCGCGAGTAGCGCGGAGTTCGACATCACGAACCAGACGGCGGCGTCGCAGGCCGGGCAGTTCGGTTACAACAACGACTACACCGACATCGTCGAGCTTCCCGGGACCGACCGCCTCCGCGCGCTGCTCTTCGTGAACCACGAGTACACGAACGAGACGATCATGTTCTCCGAGGAGGAGATCGCGGCTGACGCAGCTCGAGTTCGCGCCGTCGGCCGAGCCGCGCACGGACTCTCCGTCGTCGAGCTCGAGCGCGAGGCCGTCGACCGCCCCTGGTCGTACGTCCGCGGGGGAGAGCACAACCGACGATTCCTCATCGACACGCCCTACACGGTGACGGGTCCGGCCGCCGGCTCGGCCCTCCTGACGACGACCGCAGACCCCACCGGGACCACCGTGCTCGGGACGCTGGGCAACTGTGCGGGCGGAACCACCCCGTGGGGAACGATCCTCTCGGGGGAGGAGAACTTCAACGGCTACTTCCGATCGGCCGGGACGAGCGCGGCCGAGAAGCGCTACGGCCTCGGGTCCGCCGCGACGGCGCGCCAGTGGGAGCTCGACGACCCGCGCTTCGATGCGAGGAACGCCGGATACGAGAACGAGGTGAACCGCTTCGGCTGGATCGTGGAGGTCGACCCCTTCGATCCGACCTCGACGCCCCGCAAGCACACGGCCATGGGCCGCCTGAAGCATGAGGGCGCCAACGTGATCGTGGCCCCGAACGGCAAGGTCGTCGCGTACATGGGCGACGACGAGCGCTTCGACTACCTGTACAAGTTCGTCTCGCGGAAGAGCTACATCGAGGGCGACCGCGCACACAACCTCACGCTGCTCGAGGAGGGCGACCTCTACGTCGCGCGCTTCACGGGCGACTCGCCGTCCGAGGAGATCACCGGCACCGGCGCCGTCCCGTCCGACGGCTCGTTCGACGGGACCGGGCAGTGGATCCCGCTCGTCGTCTCCGGTGCGTCGGCGATCTCCGGGATGAGCGTCGAAGAAGTCCTCGTGCACACGCGACTCGCGGCCGACATCGCCGGCGCCACCAAGATGGACCGCTGCGAGGACGTGGAGCCGAACCCCGTCACCGGCAAGATCTACGTGGCCTGCACGAACAACTCCAACCGCGGAAACGCCGGCACGGAGGGGGCCACCGAGGTGAACCCCCGTCTCCAGAACCGCGACGGTCACATCGTCGAGATCACCGAGGACGGCGGAGACCAGACGGGCACGACCTTCACGTGGAATCTGCTCATGCTCTGCGGGGACTACTCCCAGGGGGACGTCGTCTACTTCTCGGGCTTCCCGCAGGAGCAGGTGTCGCCGATCTCCTGCCCCGACAATCTCGCGTTCGACTCGGTCGGCAACCTCTGGATCTCGACGGACGGGGCGCCCGACGGGATCGGCTACAACGACGGACTCTTCAAGGTGTCGCTCGACGGAGCCGATCGCGGAAAGGTCGAGCAGTTCCTCTCCGTCCCGGCCGAAGCGGAGACCTGCGGGCCCGTGATCCACGACCGCGACCAGCACGTGTTCGTCTCCGTTCAGCACCCGGGGGAGGACGGGACGTACGCCGCCCCCACCTCGTACTTCCCCGACTACGCGAACAGTCCGTCCGCGCGACTCGTCGGTGCGGTCGCGGCACCTCGTCCAGCCGTCGTGCAGGTGCTTCCGACCGTCCAGCTCGAGCCCGAACCCACTCCCACCCCGACGCCGACGCCGTCGGCGACCCCGACGGCCGGCCCCACGAGCACGGCGTCTCCGTCACCGACCGCCTCCGGCACCCCGGGCGGGGGCGTCGGCAACGGCGGAGGCACGGGGAACGGAACGGGTGCGGGCGGCGGACTCGCCAACACGGGAGCCGAGACCGGTGGTGTCATCGCCGCCGCTGCGGCGCTCGTCGCGGCCGGGGCAGCGGCCATCGGACTGCGCGCCCGTCGCGCCGGTCGTTCGACGGACGCCGACGAGGCGCCGACCGACGCCTGAGCGTCAGCGGCGTCGCCGCCAGGTCTGCCAGCCGGAGAGCGCTCGCTGCTCCGGAAGGCTCCAGCCGAAGCTGATCGCGAGCACGCGGATGAGCGTGGTCACGACGACGCAGGCGATCGCCGCTGCGCCGACAGGGAGGCCGAGGCTCGCGGCGACGACGAGCGTCGCGGTTCCCACCCCCGCCGCCACGGCGTAGAGCGAGCCGACGTGCATGAGCGCGACGGGCAGGTTCAACATGACGTCGCGCACGACACTGCCGCCGACGGCAGCGACGACGCCGACGAAGATCGCCGGAACCTCTGGCAGGCCCATCGCGAGTGCCTTCGACGAGCCGATCGCACCGAACAGGCCGATGGTGAGCGCGTCGAGACCGATGATGACGGGACCGAGCCGCGAGAAGACCCGGAGCAGCAGCATCCCGAGCAGAGCGGCGGCCGTCGCGACGATGAGGTAGCCGTTCGACTGCAGCGCCGCTGGTGGGAGTCCGAGGAGGATGTCACGGCCGAACCCGCCCCCGAGTCCCACGACGATCCCGATGATCCCGACGCCCAGGAGGTCGAGCCGGTTGTCGGTGAAGCGGGCGGCGAACATCGCCCCTTGCACGCCGCCGACGGCGACGGCCGCGAGGTCGATCCAGAGCGGGATGGTGAAGAGCGGTGACACGGCACCATCGTGCCACGGTGCGGCTCGGTCCTGCGCCAGCGGATGGGCCGACGGCGGACCGGGAATCCGCCGCGCCGGGCGCGGCGCGACGGACCTCCGGTCGGGCGGAGCGGGGATAATCGACTCATGCCCGTGTACCGAGATGAAGGCGTCGTGCTGCGCACGACGAAGCTCGGTGAGGCCGACCGCATCGTCACGCTCCTCACGAAGCAGCACGGCAAGGTGCGCGCCGTCGCCAAGGGTGTCCGCCGCACGTCGTCGAAGTTCGGCTCACGACTCGAGCCGTTCATGGTCGCCGACCTCCAGCTCTACGAGGGCCGCAGTCTCGACATCGTGAACCAGGCAGAGACACTCGGGGCCTACGGAGCGGACATCGTGTCGGACTACCCCACGTACACGGCCGCGAACGCGATCGTCGAGACAGCTGACCGTCTCACGGACTCCGAGCCGCAGCTCCAGCAGTACCTGCTCCTCGTCGGAGCCCTGCGTTCCCTCGCGCGACGCGACCACGACCCCGCTCTCATCCTCGACGCGTACCTCCTGCGGTCGCTCTCCCTCGCGGGCTGGGCACCGAGCTTCTTCGACTGCTCCCGGTGCCAGAAGCCCGGACCGCACTCGCACGCCGTCGTGCAGTTGGGTGGCGTGGTGTGCGACGACTGCGCACCCACCGGCAGCCCGCGCCTCGACGACGACACCCTCGAACTCCTCTCGGCCCTCCTCACGGGCGATTGGGGGATCGCGGACGACAGCCCCGACCCCGTGCGCCGCCGGGCCAGTGGAGTCACAGCCGCCTACACGCAATGGCACCTCGAGCGGGGACTGCGGTCCCTCGCGCACCTCGACCGGAGGCAGATCACCTCATGACGCCGAAGCCGTACACGCACCGCGATGCCGTGCCGTACCGTCCGCTCGACTGGACGGGTCTCTACCCGCCGGAGCTCCCGAAGCGCGTCGTGCCGAACCACGTGGCGATCGTCATGGACGGCAACGGTCGGTGGGCGAACAAGCGCGGCCAGACACGAATCGAGGGCCATCGCGCCGGCGAGGCCGCGTTGCTCGACGTCGTCGCCGGCGCCGTGCAGCTGGGCGTCAAGCACCTGAGCGTGTACGCGTTCTCCACGGAGAACTGGAGCCGCTCGCCCGACGAGGTCCGCTTCCTCATGGGGTACAACCGGGACGTCCTCCACAGGCGCCGCGACCAGCTCAACGAGTGGGGCGTGCGTATCCGGTGGGCCGGACGTCGACCGCGACTCTGGCGCTCCGTCATCTCCGAACTCGAGTACGCGGAACGCCTCACGGCCGGCAACTCGACGCTGACCCTCACGATGTGCGTGAACTACGGCGGTCGCACCGAGATCGCCGACGCGGTCCGCGGCCTCGCGGAAGAGGTCAAAGCAGGCCGGCTGAAGCCGTCGGGCATCTCCGAGAAGACGATCTCGCGCGCCCTCTACCTGCCGGACATGCCCGACGTCGACCTCTTCGTCCGCAGCTCGGGGGAGCAGCGGACCAGCAACTTCCTGCTCTGGCAGAGCGCCTACGCCGAGATGGTCTTCCTCGACACGCTCTGGCCGGACTTCTCGCGGACCGATCTCTGGGAGGCCGCGCAGATCTACGCCTCCCGAGACCGACGGTTCGGCGGAGCGGTCGACAAGCCGACGGGATCGACCGCGGAATAACGCGCCGCGCACGGAGGTTGCGCACATCATGAATTCCGACACCCTCCGCGTCGACGTCTGGTCCGACATCGCCTGTCCGTGGTGCTACATCGGCAAGCGCCGTTTCGAAGCGGGAGAGGCGGCCTGGCGCGAGAGCACATCCGCCGACGCTCCTGCCGTCGAGCTGGTCTTCCACAGCTTCGAGCTCTCTCCCGACACACCGGAGGACTTCGAAGGCGACGAGGCCGACTACCTGGCCCGTCACAAGGGCATCGACGCCGGCCAGGCACGGCAGATGCTCGACCACGTGACGGGGATCGCGGCGACGGTCGGGCTCGAGTACCGCTTCGACCTCCTGCAGCACACCAACACGGTGCTCGCTCACGAGCTCATCCACTTCGCGGCGTCGCAGGGGCGCCAGCTCGAGATGACCGAGCGTCTCATGCGCGCGTACTTCACCGAGGGCCGTCACCTCGGACGCACGGACGAGCTCGTGTCGCTCGCTGCCGAGATCGGCCTCGACGCCGATGCCGCCGCGACAGCTCTCCACGAGCACACGTTCCGCGACGACGTCATGGCCGACGAGCGCCAGGCGAGTGAGCTCGGCATCAACGGCGTCCCCTTCTTCGTCATCGACGGGAAATGGGCGCTCTCGGGCGCTCAGGAGCCGGCGACCTTCGCCGCTGCTCTCGCGCACGCCGATCGAGAGCGCACCTCGGTACCGGTGTCCGGGGGAGCGGAAGCGTGAGCGTCGGCGCGGGATTCTCGGCTCCGGACGGGGGATTCACCTTCGTCGCACCCGCGCAGGACGCATGCGAGGGCGACGCGTGTCTCATTCCCGGAGCGACACCGAGCGCCGCAGGAGAGGCGGACTCACTCCTCGCCGGTGATGTCCGCGACGGTCGCGTCGAGGGCTGAGAGCAACGCGTCCCCGTCCACGAACGTGCTGAGTCCGTGGGCGCCGCCGCCGAGCGCGACCCGGTGTCCCTGCACACGCTCGTCGGCGAAGACCGGCCAGGCTGTCGTGCTCCCGAGCGGAGTGATCGTGCCGCGCTCGTAGCCGGTCGCCGCTTTCGCCTGTTCGGCATCGGGGAGCGACAGCCGATTGGTGCCGACGGCCGCCCGCAGCTTCGCCCAGTCGATCTTCCGTCCGCCTGGTACGAGCGCGAACAGGTAGTCGCCGTCCGAACGGCGCACGACGAGCGACTTCACGATGTCTCCGGGGGAGATGCCGAGCATTTCGGCAGCCTCGGCCAGGCTGCGCGCTGCCGGGCGCGTGACGACGTCGACATCGAGTCCGAGGGCGTCGGCGTGGGCGCGCATCGATTCTGTGCCCCTCAGGACCTTCTCGACTGCTCGATCCGAGCGGCCCTCGCCGCTCAACGGGCTGTCTTCGTTCGGCTGGGCCATCCGCTGGTGTCCGATCTGGGAGAATGGGGAGGACATGACGATGCAATCAACGATAGGCGAGCGGCCGGCGACGCGCCCCGCTCCCGCGCCCCTGACGATCGGACCGCTCCGGCTCGACGTGCCGGTCGTGCTCGCCCCGATGGCGGGTATCACCAACACGGCGTTCCGCCGCCTGTGCCGCGAGTTCGGTGCCGGACTCTACGTGAGCGAGATGATCACCTCGCGCGCGCTCGTCGAGCGCACGCCCGAGACGATGCGACTCATCACTCACCACGAGTCAGAGACCCCTCGAAGCATCCAGCTGTACGGAGTGGACCCGAAGACCGTGCGCGAGGCAGTGTCCATCCTCGTCGACGAGGACCGGGCCGACCACATCGACCTCAACTTCGGCTGCCCCGTTCCCAAGGTGACGCGGAAGGGCGGGGGAGCGGCGCTCCCCTGGAAACTCGACCTCTTCCGCGACATCGTCGAGAACGCCGTCTCGGCTGCGGGGAGCGTGCCCCTCACCATCAAGATGCGCAAGGGAATCGATCCCGACCATCTCACGTACCTCGAGGCCGGTCGCATCGCAGAGGGCGCCGGGGTCTCGA
Source organism: Labedella gwakjiensis (assembly GCF_003014675.1). Lineage (NCBI taxonomy): Bacteria > Bacillati > Actinomycetota > Actinomycetes > Micrococcales > Microbacteriaceae > Labedella > Labedella gwakjiensis. The sequence goes on along the minus strand of NZ_PYAU01000001.1, from coordinate 3,438,124 downwards.
GCATTGCGCTCCACGCGCGCACGGCGAGCGAGTTCTATTCCGGGGAGGCCGACTGGAGCGCGATCGCGCGTCTCAAGGAGACGATCTCCGCCGTCCCCGTCCTGGGCAACGGCGACATCTGGTCGGGCGAGGACGCGCTTCGCATGATGGACGAGACCGGTTGCGACGGCGTCGTCGTCGGACGCGGCTGCCTCGGACGCCCCTGGCTCTTCGGTGATCTCGCGGCGGCGTTCACGGGGTCGGACACGCGGTACCGGCCGGACCTGGGTCAGGTCGCGGCCACCTTCCGGCGCCACGCGGAGCTTCTCGCCGAGTTCTTCGACAGCGAAGAACGCGGCTGCCGAGACATCCGGAAGCACGTCGCCTGGTACTTCAAGGGCTACCCTGTCGGCGGCGATCTCCGGACGCGTCTCGCGATGGTCGAGTCGCTCGTACAGCTCGACGAGCTCCTCGCCTCCCTTCCTCTCGACGCGCCCTATCCGGGTGCCGACGCCGAGGGCCCCCGCGGCCGCGCGGGGACGCCCAAGCGCCCCGTCCTGCCCGAGAACTGGTTGTCGTCCCGCGCACTCGCGACACAGGAGGCGAGCGACCTGACCGAGGCGGAGCTCGACACGAGTGGGGGCTGAGACGGACGGGCAGTACACGGCGTTCGACTCGGAACGCTGGCTGCCCGAAGAACACTCATCGCGTCGCAGTGACTTCGCACGGGATCGCGCGCGGCTCCTGCACTCCAGTTCGCTCCGTCGCCTCGCCGCGAAGACCCAGGTGCTGTCGCCCACGGCCGGCCTCGACTTCGCCAGGAATCGGCTGACCCACTCCCTCGAGGTGGCCCAGGTGGGTCGCGAACTCGCGACGAGCCTCGGCCTCGATCCGGACATCGTCGACACCGCGTGCCTCGCCCACGACCTCGGCCACCCTCCCTTCGGCCACAACGGCGAGCGCGCCCTGTCCGAGTGGGCGAGCGACGTCGGGGGCTTCGAGGGCAACGCGCAGACCTTGCGGATCCTGACGCGACTCGAGCCGAAGGTCTTCGGAGACGACGACCGCAGCTACGGGCTCAACCTCACCCGGGCGAGTCTCGACGCCAGCTGCAAGTACCCGTGGCCTGCGTCGTCGTCGCTGCCCGATCCCGGCGGGCGGGAGAAGTTCGGCTTCTACGAGGACGATCGCGCCGCGTTCGACTGGGTGAGGCAAGGGGCGCCCGAGCGGAAGCCGTGCGTCGAGGCCCAGGTCATGGATCTCTCGGACGACATCGCCTACTCGGTCCACGACTTCGAGGACGCCGTCGTCGGCCAGTTCATCGATCCGGCCTTCCTCAACGCGCGAGCGGGACACGATTCCCTCATCCGCGCGATCCGCGACTGGAACGGACCCCGCTTCTCTCCGGACGACCTCGCGGCCGCGTTCGATCGCCTCGCCGGCTTCGACGTCTGGATGACGAGCTGGGACGCGTCCAGACGAGACCTCGCGAAGCTCAAGAACTTCACGAGCCAGATGATCGGCCGGTTCGCCGGTTCAGCCGTCGCCGCGACGCGGGCGGCGTTCCCCCACTCATCCCTCGCCCGCTTCGGCGCCGACGTCGTCGTCCCCGACGACGTGGCCGCGGAGATCGCCGTCCTGAAGGGTGTCGTCGGGGCATACGTGATGACGAGCGAGCCGCGTCAGCCGGTGTACGCGCAGCAGCGCGAGATGCTCACGACGATCGCCGACGCCCTCTGGGACACCGCCGGGGCCGGACTCGACACGGGACACCGGGACGAGTGGGAGGCCGCCCCCGACGACATAGCCAGGCGTCGTGTCGTGGTCGACCAGGTGGCGAGTCTCACCGACCAGGCCGTCATCGCGTGGATCGAACGCGGCCGTCCCCTGAGCACCGGTGCATCGGGACCGGGCGACCTCGCCCACGGCTAGAATTCACGTCATGGCAGGGCGGATTCGACAGAGCGACATCGACGAGGTGAAGTCGCGCACGAACATCGCCGACATCGTGGGAGACCACGTGAGCCTCAAGAGCGCCGGTGTCGGTTCGATGAAGGGGCTGTGCCCCTTCCACGACGAGCGCAGCCCGAGCTTCCACGTGCGCCCGCAGGTCGGCTTCTACCACTGCTTCGGCTGCGGCGAATCGGGCGACGCCATCTCCTTCCTCCGAAAGATCGATCACGTCACGTTCACGGAGGCGGTCGAGCGTCTTGCGGGCCGCATCGGCTTCACCCTGCACTACGAGGACGGCGGTCGTGCGGACGAGGACGGACCCAACAGGGCACGACTGCTCGCCGCCAACACCGCGGCAGAGCAGTGGTTCCAGGAGCAGTTGCACACGGCGGCGGCCGATCCGGGACGGCGCTTCCTCGGGGAGCGTGGCTTCGATGCCGCAGCGGCCGCACGCTTCGGCGTCGGCTTCGCCCCGCAGAGCTGGGATCAGCTCACGAAGATGCTGCAGGGCCGTGGGTTCACACGCGAGGAGATCCTCGCCTCCGGACTCGTCTCCCAGGGCGACCGGGGTGCGTACGATCGGTTCCGCGGTCGTCTCATCTGGCCGATCCGCGACGTGACGGGGCAGACCGTCGGGTTCGGTGCACGGCGACTGCTCGACGACGACAAGGGCCCGAAGTACCTGAACACACCGGAGACGCCGGTGTACCACAAGGCGCAGGTCCTCTACGGGCTCGACCTCGCGAAGCGCGAGATCTCCCGGGGGCACCGCGTCGTCGTCGTCGAGGGTTACACCGACGTCATGGCCGCTCACCTCGCGGGTGTCGGTACCGCCGTCGCCACGTGCGGCACCTCGTTCGGCGTCGATCACATCAAGGTCCTCCGGCGCATCATGGGCGACGACTCGAGCGGGGGAGAGGTGATCTTCACCTTCGACCCCGACGCGGCCGGCCAGAAGGCCGCACTGCGGGCATTCAGCGAAGAGAAGCGGTTCTCGGCGCAGACCTACGTGGCGATCGGACGCGATGGTCTCGACCCGTGCGACCTCCGCCTCGCCCACGGCGACGGGGCGGTCCGCGGCCTCATCGATTCCAAGGAGCCGATGTTCGAGTTCGTCATCCGCCAGGTGCTCGCCGACTTCGATCTCGACACCGTCGAGGGTCGCGTCGCCGCCTTGCGCAAGGCCGCCCCAATCGTGGCGGACATCCGTGACCCGTCACTCCGCCCCGGCTACGCGCGCGTGCTCGCTGGCCGGCTCGGGGTCGAACTCGACGAGGTCACACGGGCTGTGAACGCAGCCTCCCGCCGCAGCTCCGGTCCCACTCTTCAGGACCCTGTGAGCGTCGTCCCCGTCGTCGAACGCGCGGCGTCCCTCCGTGACCTCCCGTCGGATCCCGCGACGCGACTCGAGCGAGATGCCCTCATGGCGATCGTTCAGCACCCCGACCTCGTCGGCCGTGAACTGGTGGAGTCGGCAATCCACACCCGGATCGACAACCCGACCCTGGCGCTCGTCCGCGACGCACTGGCCGCGAGCATGGACCTCTTCGGCACACCCGAGTGGTTCCTGCGTGTCGCCGAGTCCCTCCCGGAGCCGTATCGTCCCTTCGTCCGGCAGCTCGCGGTGGCGCCGATCCCTCAACGCGACGGCGACCGCTTCGCCGGCTACGTCCGCGGCATCACCACGTCGCTCGTCGAACGCGACCTCCTGCAGCGCGAGGCGGAGCTGCGGCGGATGATCCAGCGCAGCGACCCGACGGACCGCGACGCCTCCCGCGACCTGCAGCGGCGCCTCGTGGCCCTCGGCGACGAGCGACGTCGGCTTCAGAGCGGCGTGGCGTGACGTGAGGGTGCGAGGGGGTGCAGGATGGAACGTGTGACGCCTTCCTCACCTGACCTGCGCGCCATCGTCGTCGACGACGTGAGCGTTGACTTCCCCGCCCACGGCATCAGCGGGGCGCACCGCGCCGTCGACGGTGTCTCGCTGTCCGTGGACTGGGGCGATGTCGTCGCCATCATGGGGGAGTCCGGGTCGGGGAAGTCGAGCCTCCTGCGTGTCCTCGCCGCCGACCACCTCCGCCCCTCCGGGCAGAACACCGTGCCGCAGATCGTCGGCGGAGAGGCCCGCGTCAACGGATCATCGGTGCGCAGGCTCCGTCGCCGGGACCTCCCGCGTTTCGACTTCGACGTGGCGTTCCTCCGGCAGGACGCAGCGGACACGCTCGATTCCGAGCGCACAGCGGCCGAGATCGTCGCGGCCCCCATCCTCGAGCGCGACCGTCGGTACAACCGGAAGTCCCTCGACATGAGGGTGGCGACGCTCATGGACGAACTGATGCTGCCCCTCGGCGCCATGGGCAAGTACCCGTTCGAACTCTCCTCAGGTCAGCGGCAGCGTGTCGCGCTGGCGCGGGCCCTCGCGCTCGACCCGAAGATCCTCATCGCCGACGAACCCACCGCCGGCATCGACATCTCCGTTCGCTCCGCCGTCTCCGACCTCGTCGATCGCCGCCGGCAGGCCGGTGAGTTCGCTGCGGTCTTCGTGACACACGACATCGACCTCGTCCGCGCCCTCCGCGGCAGCGTGTTCGCGCTGCACAGCGGCAGCGTGGTCGGGGTCGGAACCGTCGACGGTCTGCTCGAGTCGGCCGAGCACCCGTATCTCACCGCTCTGGCGCACGCCATCGGCCCGTCCCGCCGCCGTCCCGGACGCACCATCGGGGGATCGATCACGTGATTTGGCGTCCCGTGAAGTTTTGCTAGAGTAGTCGAGTCCTCAGGGATGATCCTCGATAGCTCAATTGGCAGAGCAATCGGCTGTTAACCGATAGGTTCTTGGTTCGAGTCCAAGTCGAGGAGCAACGGTGTAGGTCAGGATCGACGACCGATGGCTGTGAAGAAGGGCTCGTCACCACGATGACGGGCCCTTTCTTCGTCTTCCCCTGCTCATCAGCTCACGCGTCGAGGTCGTCGACTCCCGGCGTCCAGCTCGAACCGGGCTTCCCCCACCCGCGCTTCCGCTCGATCTTGTCGGCCGTGCGCTGATAGGCGTGCTGCAGCCGGTCGACGTAGAGCGTGCCGTCGAGGTGGTCGTACTCGTGCTGGAGGATTCGGGCGCGCCAACCGGTCACATCGAGATGGACGGCAGCGCCATCGAGGTCAGTCCCCGTGATCACGGCACGATCACTGCGCCGCAGGGGGAACCGTTCGCCGGGGAACGACAGGCAGCCCTCGGACTCGTCGTCCTCGTCAGGGTCGCCCGGTTCCGGTGGCGAGATGAGCAGTTCGGGGTTGATGACGACACCGCGCCACGGGGCGCCCTCCTCGTCCGCGTAGCCGTAGACGAAGATGCGCAGGGGAACGCCCACCTGCGGGGCCGCGAGTCCGACACCGGGTGCGGCGTCCATCGTCTCGAACATGTCGGCGACGAGCATTCGGATGCGGTCGTCGACGGCCTCGACGGGTGACGCGGGGGAGTGGAGCACGGGATCGCCGGAGATGCGAATCGGGAGAACAGCCATTCGCTGAGCCTAACGAACGGAGGCCGAGGGTAGGCTCGCACCGTGTTTCTCGCCCCACTCGACGACCTCACCGACATCACCGACGAGTTCGTCAGGGACCCGATGCAGCTCGCGGGCATCCCGCTCGCCATCATCGGAGCGGTCTTCCTCTCGGTCGGGGCGCAGTTGCAGCACCGGGGTGTCACGAAGGTGGAGGCGCAGAGCGGCGGCACGACCTCGTCCGGCCTCAATCTCGCTCAGCTCTCCGCACTGCTCACCCGGCCGTCCTGGGTCCTCGGCACTCTCATGCTCGGTCTCGCTGTCGTCTTCCAGCTGGGCGCTCTCGCGTTCTCGCCGCTCATCATCGTCCAGCCTCTCGGCGCGATCGCCCTCGTCCTCACCGCGATCATCAATTCGAAGACGCACGGGGTGCGCCTGAACACAGCATCCGTCAGAGCGATCGTCGCGTGCGTCGGCGGTGTCGGACTCTTCGTCACGATCGCGGCCCTGGTGGCAGGAGAGAAGGAGGTCACCGACGACAACCTCGTCGTCATCCTCGGGCTCCTCGCCGTCGTCCTCGCCGTCTTCGGCGCGGCTTTCCTCCTCCAGCGTCGCCGCACCCGAGCCGTCTTCTACATCGTCGCGGCGGGATTCATCTACGGTTTCGTGGCGACTCTCGCAAAAGTCATCATCAATCGTGTCCAGAACGGCAACGTCGAGTGGCTCACGATCCTCTGCGGCGTCGCGCTCCTCGCGGGCGCTGCGCTCGGCGCCTACTTCGTGCAGAACGCCTACTCCTCAGGGCCCCCGGACCTCGTCATCGCCGGCCTGACGGTGATCGACCCGATGGTCGCGATCGGGATCGGCATCGTGGTCCTCGGTGAGGCCGCCGGTGCTCCGCTCTGGGCGGTCATCGGCTTCGTCATCGCCGGAGCCCTCGCCGTCTGGGGCGTGCTGCAGCTCGCGCGCCATCACCCCCAGCTCCAGGTCTGAGCCCGATCGTCCCGGCACGCCGGGCCGATCGAGACCACGGCTGATCCGTTCGCGGCGGCTACACTGGGACGACCGCAGACCGGCACCGCCAGACACCGCCAGAGGGCCAGCGAACGGCGTGCCGGCCGATACCGGAGGATCATCCCACTTTGTCCGACTCATCGAGCACGACCCCGTCTCACGATCGCGAACAGCCCGAGAAGCCGCTCACGATCCTGATCGGTGCCGACACCTTCCCGCCGAACGTCAACGGAGCCGCACGCTTCGTCGAGCGCCTCGCGGCCGGCCTCGTCCGGCGTGGTCACACAGTGCACATCGTCGCGCCGGCCGCGTCCCGCAAGCACGGCACGTTCCAGGAGACCCACGACGGCGCGGTCATGACGGTCCACCGGCTCTTCAGCGTGCGGTGGCTTCCGCACGACTGGCTCCGCTTCGCGCTCCCCGTCGTCATCCAGCACAATGCCGCGAAGATCCTCGACGAGGTCCGACCCGATGTCGTGCACTCCAACTCGCACCTCATCGTGGGGCGCGGTCTGAGCATCCAGGCGGCCAAGCGCGGCATTCGCGTGGTCGCGACGAACCACCTCATGCCCGAGAACATGATGGAGTTCACCGTCGTCCCGAAGTGGACGCGGGGTGCCCTCCTCCGCTGGGCCTGGGGCCAGACCCGCGACATCCTCGGTCTCGCGGAGTCGATCACGACACCCACGCGTCGAGCCGCCGACTTCCTCGAGAAGAACACCGGCCTCACGGGCGTCATCCCGATCTCCTGCGGTATCGACGCCGACATGTACACGCCGAGCTTCGCGCCGCGCACCGAGAACAGGATCCTCTTCGTGGGCCGTGTGACGGGCGAGAAGCACATCGACGTCCTCATCCGTGCCCTCGGCCGACTGCCTCAGCACCTCGACGCCAAGCTCACCATCGTGGGCGGCGGCGACCAGAAGCGCAATCTCGAGGTCCTCGCCGAGCAGCTCGGGCTCGCCGATCGGGTCACCTTCGCCGGATACGTCACCGAGGAGGAGCTGCGCGCGAGCTACACGAGAGCAACGGTCTTCGCGATGCCCTCGATCGCCGAGCTGCAGTCCATCGCCACCATGGAGGCGATGGCTTCTGGTCTTCCCGTGGTGGCCGCCGACGCCATGGCGCTTCCGCACCTCGTTCACGACGGCGAGAACGGGTTCCTCTTCGCGCCGGGCGACGTCGATGAGCTCGCCGCCCGCCTCACCGACGTCCTCGAAGCGGAGCCCGAGCGGCTCGAAGCCCTCAAGAACGAGTCCCTCCGCCTCATCCAGGCCCACGACATCAATCGGACGCTGTCGACGTTCGAGAGTCTGTATCGTGGGGAGACGGTGCCGGACGCAGCAGCGGACCACCAACCGGAGCAGGCCCGCGGCGAGGCGTGAGGTCCCGGGGCGTTAGCTCAGTCGGTCAGAGCAGCGGACTCATAATCCGTCGGTCGTGGGTTCAAGCCCCACACGCCCCACTCGTCCGTCGTCCGGCTGCGCGTCCGTGACACGACGAACACCATCCCGGTGGCCGCTTCGCCGCCGATGTCCGGTCGCCCCCTGAGGACGCGGCCGAGGGGCGCGACGGGTCGCGCGGGTCACCGACAGGGTGAGGCAGTGGATGGTTCCTCCCGTCCGGCCCAGCTGTTCCACTCGGGTGGAGCACGTAGGGCGTCCCCCTCATCGGTTACGGCAACAGGCAGCGCCGAACGCCACCCCCTGTCTCGCCGACGTGGAGCTTGTAGCGTGAGGACAACGACCGTCTCGTCGCGCTGTCGGCGCCGCCGGTTAGGGTGAAGACCAGCCGACGACCGATTCGACGAATCGGGGGTCGCGGAGACGAAGACCATCGGAACCGTGCGCGAGCTCGAGTGAGGGATGACGATGACCGATCACAACCAGAACACACCGGAATGGCAGGACCCGAACGGTCGCCAGGGCGCTCCGAGCGGGGGAGACGTGGAGGGCGGAAACCAGTCCGGTGGACAACAGCCCAGCGGCCAGCCGGGCCAGTACACGCACAACACCGGTGCCGCTCCGGAAGGTCAGTACGGCCAACCGGGTGAGTACGCCGGTCCGTCCCAGCATTCGGCCGAGGGACATTACGGGCAGCCGGGTGAGTACGCCTACCCGGACTCCGCGACGGCACCGGCCGGCTACACCGATCAGTTCGGCCAGCCAGGTCAGTACGGCCAGCCAGGTCAGTACGGCCAGCCAGGTCAGTACGGCCAGCAGGGCCAGTACGGGCAGCAGGGCCAGAACGGGCAGCAGGGTCAGTACGGTCAGCAGCCGTTCGGCCCCTCGTCGTCCTCCCATCCGAACGAGACGGGCCAGCACGCTCCCTACGGGCAGCCCGTGGCGCCGTCCGGCTACCCGGATGCCGCCGCGCAGCCGAAGCAGCGGAGACCGCGGACGGACGAGAACGGCGAGCCCTACGGTGTCGGACCGTTCAGCCTCCGCGAGACCATCGTCGCCGGCCTCGGGGTCCTCCTCCTCATCGCGTCGTTCCTCCCGCTCGTCGGAGGAGAGTACGCGTCGTACGTCGGCTACTCCAACCTCTGGGGCCCTGCACCGTGGCTCGTGATCCCCGGCGCGCTCCTGTTCGTCGCCGCAGCTGCTCTCGTCGTGCTCCGGCGCACCGTGCCGTCCGTCCGCTGGCGGGTCGGCTCCCTCTCGGTCGATCAATTCGCCTCTGCAGCGGCGATCACCAGCGCCGGGTTCCACCTCGGCGCGATCTTCCTCATCCTCGGACTCGTGGGTTGGCTCGGGGGCTCGGTCAACGGCTTCACACCGGGAGCCGGCCCGATCCTCGGTCTCGTCGTGTCGCTCGCCGCCATCGCCGTCACGACCTTCGGCAACCGCATCCCGCCGTTCTCCGCCGACTTCCAGGGACGCTCCGAATCGGAGGCGCATCCGCTGGCTCGCGACCCGAAGGCCGTGCCGCAGCGGCCCAAGCCCGAGCCGCAGGCGCAGCAGCCCTGGGACGGAGCGCAGAACCAGCAGTCGGGTTCGTGGCCTGCCCCGACCGCATCGACGGCAGGGGGCTACGCGGAGACAGCGACCGGCGGCTGGCCGCAGGAGACCTCCGAGCCGTGGCCGGGAACCCCGGCAGCGTACGAGCAGGAGTCCGGAGCCCCGGCGACGACTCATCAGACCGACGCGCGCGCTCAGGACGCCGTCGTCGCCGAGCCTGCCGCCGGCCAGCCGGACCCCCGGGCGGTGTTCGACGCAGACACCCCCGATCTCGCGTCCGGTGGTTCCGCAGACCCGTCCCCGTCCGCATCGCTCGCCTCCACGCCGACGCCCACGACGGCGTACGAGCCGATCGACGAGTCGACGATCCTCCGGGAGCAGACGACCGGCGTCGAACCATCCACATCAGAACGAGTCGAGGGCGAGCCCGCCGTGCAGTTCGCTGCGTCCGAGCCCGCGGTCGAGGCCGCACCGGCGGAGGAGCCGCCCGCTCCGGCGGTCTTCGCCCCGTACTGGGTCCTCGCCCCCGAGAACCGTCAGGTCGTCGACATGTCGGACGGATCGCCCCTCTTCGAGGTCGGCCCGACGGCTTGGGCCCTCGCCGTCGGCGAGCACCACGGCGGACTCGTCATCCGAGCGGACGACGGTCGCGTCGGACTGCTCCGCTCGGTCGACGACCTCACACGCGGCTGATCGTCCGTCGCCCCGGGAGGCCGCCCACAGCGCGTTCCCGGGGCGACGTCATGGGCCGGTGCTCCCGGTAGGCTGAGGGGGCCATGATGCAGTCCATCGATCTCCGCGGGCGCACGCTCGACACTCTCGCCCTCCGCCAGCTCATCCCTCGACCGGTCGTCGATGTCGCCGTCGCCAGTTCCTCCGCCCGGACCCTGATCGACGACGTCGCAGAACGCGGCGAGGACGCGCTCGTCGAGCAGTCCGAGCGCTTCGATGGCGTGAGACCCCTCGCGCTGCGTGTGCCGCAATCGCACATCGACGATGCGGTCCGCTCCATGGACCCGGCGGTACGCGCCGCCCTAGAGGAGGCCATCAGGCGGGTCACCGCGGCCTCCTCTGCGCAGGTTCCCGCAGCTTCTCGCACGATGCTCGGCGACGGTGCGGTCGTGGAGCAGCGCTGGCACCCTGTCGATCGTGTCGGTCTGTACGTTCCGGGCGGCAAGGCGGTCTACCCGTCGAGCGTCGTGATGAACGCAGTGCCGGCGATCGTCGCCGGCGTGCGTTCCATCGCACTCGCCTCTCCCGCCCAGAAGGAGCACGGCGGTGGTGTCCACCCCACGATCCTCGCCGCCGCCGGTCTCCTCGGGATCACCGAGATCTACGCCATGGGCGGAGCCGGGGCCATCGGTGCGTTCGCGCACGGCGTCCCCAGCATCGGTCTCAGCCCGGTCGACGTGGTCACCGGGCCGGGGAACGTGTTCGTAGCGGCCGCCAAGCGCCTCGTGAAGGGACTCGTCGGCATCGATTCCGAAGCCGGAACCACCGAGATCCTGGTGATCGCCGACGAGTCAGCCGACCCTCGACTGGTCGCCTTCGACCTCGTGAGCCAGGCGGAGCACGACGAAGCGGCCGCGTCCCTCCTCGTGACGGATTCCGAGACGTTGGCGCGCGCTGTCACTGAGGTCCTCCCCAGCGTGGCGGCCGGCACGGCGCACAGCGAGCGCGTGAGAACGGCCCTCGCCGGCCCGCAATCGGCGGTCGTCCTCGTCGACGATCTATCGGCCGCAGCCGCCTTCAGCAACGTGTACGGACCGGAGCACCTCGAGCTCCAGGTGGCCGACAACGATGCCCTGCTGTCGGACATCCACTCGGCCGGCGCGGTCTTCGTCGGCCCACACTCGCCGGTGAGTCTCGGTGATTACCTGGCCGGCTCGAATCACGTGCTGCCGACAGGGGGAGGAGCCCGCTTCGCCTCCGGTCTGGGTGCCTTCACATTCCTGCGGCCCCAGCAGATCGTCCGATACTCCGGTCCCGCGCTCTCCGAGGTGGCAGACCACATCGTGGCGCTCTCCCTCGCCGAGGCGCTTCCGGCGCACGGCGAAGCCGTCACGGCCCGATTCACCCCACCCCACGCGGACTGACGGAGGCCCACCATGCACTGTCCTTTCTGCCGGTTCCCCGATTCCAGAGTGATCGACTCGCGCACGAGTGACGATGGCTTCTCGATCCGACGCCGACGCCAATGCCCGGAGTGCGGCCGCCGATTCAGCACCACCGAGACCGCCAGCCTGGGAGTGATCAAGCGCAGCGGGGTGGTCGAGCCCTTCAGCCGCGACAAGGTCGTGAGCGGGGTCCGCAAGGCGTGCCAGGGACGCCCCGTGACGGACTCCGATCTCGCCGTCCTCGCGCAGCGCGTCGAGGAGACGATCCGGCAGACCGGTTCCGCTCAGATCGATGCGAACGACATCGGGCTCGCCATCCTGCAGCCACTGCGCGAACTCGACGAAGTGGCCTACCTGCGCTTCGCGAGCGTCTACCAGGCCTTCGACTCTCTCGACGACTTCGAGGAGGCGATCACCCTCCTGCGCGTCGAGCATGCGGGCGACGAGCGTCCTCGCCGCGTGGAGTGAACCGGTCCAGCCGTCCCCCCTACCCCGGAGCCCGAATGTACCGAGCCCTCTTCTCCCTCTTCCTCAAGCGGCTCGACCCCGAGCGGGCCCACCACCTCGCCTTCGCGGTGATCCGATCGATCCCGCGCCTGGGGATCGCCGGAGCCGTCTCGCGATTCACCCGGGCGGAGCCGGACGAAGAGGTGCGCGCCCTGGGTCTGACGTTCTCGTCGCCGTTCGGCGTCGCCGCCGGCTTCGACAAGAACGCCGAGGCGATCATGGGGCTCGGCAGTCTCGGCTTCTCGCACGTCGAGGTCGGGACGCTCACCGCTCGTTCGCAACCGGGCAACCCGAAGCCGCGCATGTTCCGCTTCGTGGAGGACCGGGCCGTCGTCAACCGCATGGGCTTCAACAACGGGGGAGCCGCTGGTGCCGCCGAGCGCATCCGCGCCGTCCGATCCCTCCCCGGCCGCCCCGTCATCGGGGTCAACATCGGCAAGAGTCGTGTCGTCGAGGTCGACGATGCGATCGACGACTACCTGGAGAGCACCCGCGTGCTCGCTCCGCTCGCCGACTATCTCGTGGTCAACGTGTCGTCGCCGAACACGCCCGGCCTCCGCGGCCTGCAGGAGATCGACCGGCTCGCGCCGCTCCTCTCCGCCGTGAAGGCGGCTGCCGGTGGCACCCCGCTGCTCGTGAAGATCGCTCCGGATCTCGCCGACGACGAGGTTGTCAGGATAGCGGTCCTCGTCCAGGAGACAGCCCTCGACGGGGTCATCGCCACCAACACCACGATTTCCCGCGACGGCCTGACGACCCCGTCGAACGTGATCGAGGCCGCCGGTGCCGGCGGGCTGTCGGGCAAACCGCTCGCCGAGCGATCGATCGCCGTACTGCGCATCCTGCGACGCGAGTTGCCCGCGGACAGCTGTGTCATCTCGGTCGGCGGTATCGAGACGGCAGAGGACGTGCGTGAACGACTCGAAGCCGGTGCCACCCTGGTCCAGGGCTACACCGGCTTCGTCTACGCCGGGCCTTTGTGGGCCCGCGCCGTCAATCGCGGACTGGCTCGGCTAAGGGTGCAGCGCGGGCCCGTCGTTCCTACTCGGGGTACTGCCGGCGCTTGACCTGCGGCTTCGGCAGGCGCAGCACACGGAGCTGGAGCGACCTCATCGCCGCATACCACCGCACACCGCGCTCCACCTTGGACTCGCCGAACTTCGCTGCGAGGCGCTTCCGGAGCGAGCGGCCCAAGAGGAAGACGTCGATGAGGGCCAACAGGAAGAAGGCCCAGATCACGAGCATCGAGTAGACCTGCACCTCGGTGACCGGGATGAGTGTCAGCAGGATGACGGCGAACATCACGGGGATCAGGAACTCGCCGACATTGAATCGAGCGTCGACGAAGTCGCGGATGTACTTCTTCTGCGGACCACGGTCGCGCGCAGGGAGGAATTTCTCATCGCCCGCCGCGTAGCCGAGTCGAGCCTTCTCACGGGCCTCGGCCATCTTGGCGCGGGCTTCCTTCGCGGCGAGCTTGCGATCGCCGGGCACGAGCGGTCGCTTGTTCGCGGCCTCGCGTTCCTTGCGGGTGGGCGTCGGGCGCCCCTTACCCGCGGCGATGCGCGCTTCGGTCTCAGCGTCGCTCGACGACGTCGTCGTCGTCGGGATCTCTGTCTTGTTCCTGGTCACGGTCGGTTCCTCCACCCACTGGCTCTTAAGATTACCTGCATGAGCCATTCCCCAGCTGACAGCGTGCCCGCAGCCGAGCGCGATAGCGCGATCACCGACGCCGTCCGCCTCGGCCTGCCCACGACGATCGCCGATCTCTCGGCCCTCGTGCGCATCCCCTCCGTCTCCTGGGCGGCGTTCGATCCTGCGCACGTCCAAGCGAGCGCGGAGTCCGTCGCCGCCCTGGCCGAGAGCACGGGTGTCTTCGATTCTGTGCGGATCGCCCGCGCGACGATCGGCGACACCGATGAGGTCGGACAGCCCGCCGTTCTCGCCCGACGGTCTGCCCGGAACGGCGCCCCGACGATCCTGCTCTACGCGCACCACGACGTGCAGCCCCCCGGAAAGGACGAGGACTGGGACACCGAGCCGTTCGAGCCCACGGTCAGAGGTGACCGCCTCTACGGCCGCGGCGCTGCCGACGACAAGGCCGGTGTCATGGCGCACATCGCCTCGATCAGGGCTCTCACCGAGGTGCTCGGGCCCGACTTCGACCTCGGCATCGCCCTCTTCATCGAGGGCGAGGAGGAATTCGGCTCCCGGTCGTTCGAGACGTTCCTCGCGGACAATGCCGAGGAGCTGCGGGCCGACGCGATCGTCGTCGCCGACTCCGGCAACTGGGACGAGGTCACCCCCGCGCTCACCGTCAGTCTCCGCGGAAACGTCACCTTCCGCCTCTCCGTCCGCCCACTCGAACACGCGTCGCACTCGGGGATGTTCGGGGGAGCGGTGCCGGACGCGATGCTCGTGATGATCCGCCTCCTCGACTCCTTCTGGAACGAAGACGGCTCGGTCGCCGTCGAGGGTCTCTCCTCGCATGTCGGGGAGACCCCCGACTACTCCGAGGCGCAGCTCCGCTCGGAGACGGGGCTCGTGGACGGTGTCGGTCCGATCGGTTCGGGCTCCCTGCTCAGCCGCATCTGGTGGCAGCCGTCCATCACCGTCACGGGCATCGACGCGCCCACCGTCGCGAACGCCTCCAACACCCTCATTCCCGAGGTATCCGTCCGAGTGAGCGCGCGCATCGCACCGGGGCAGTCGGCCCAGGACGCCGCCGATGCCCTCATCTCCCACATCCGGGCACACACGCCGTTCGGCGTCGTCGCCCAGGTCGACGACATCGATACAGGAAACCCGTTCCTCGTCGACACGTCCGGTCCGATCGTCGCCGCCACCAAGAAGTCGATGGCGGACGCGTGGGGCGTGGAGCCTGTCGATTTCGGCGTCGGCGGCTCCATCCCCTTCATCGCGAGCCTCGTGGAGTCGTTCCCCGATGCAGAGATCCTCGTGACCGGCGTCGAGGATCCGCACTCGCGCGCTCACAGCCCGAACGAATCCCTCCACCTCGGTGTATTCCACCGTGCCGTCCTCGCGGAGGCGCTCCTGCTCGCACGCCTCAGCGCGGGGGAGCGATGAATCGGACCGTACGCGGGTCCCACGCGGTAGACTCGGTGGACCGGCGCTCGCCGGCCCACCGATGATCCGAGGAGAGTCATGACGGACACGATGACCACGGCCACCGACGCCGGCACCCCTGAGACCAAGGCTCACGGAGTCGGTCTCACGGACACCGCCGCGGCGAAGGTCAAGAGCCTCCTGGAGCAGGAGGGGCGCGAGGACCTCAGACTGCGTGTCGCGGTCCAGCCGGGCGGCTGCTCCGGCCTGATCTACCAGCTGTACTTCGACGAGCGTCTGCTCGACGGCGACGCAGCCGTCGATTTCGAGGGCGTCGAGGTCGTCGTCGACAAGATGAGCGTCCCGTACCTGGAAGGCGCCTCCATCGACTTCGAGGACACCATCCAGAAGCAGGGCTTCACCATCGACAATCCCAACGCGCAGGGCAGCTGCGCGTGCGGAGACAGCTTCCACTGATCCGTCCACGGCAAGCGGGGGTCGACCATCCGGTCGGCCCCCGCTTCCGCGTATACATGCGGATATCACGATTTCGACACGTCGTAGAACCAGGGCCCGTGGTCATCGGCTCTCGCCGCATTCGGGCTAGACTGTCAGCGAACCAACAGTGTCTTGCGAAAGGTCCCCAGGTGCGCTCGAAACGACTCCGATGGGCTGCAGTTCCGGTCGCCCTCACCCTTGCGGTAGTGCTCGCCGGCTGCACCCAGGCTGAACTGAACGGCTATCTGCCGGGCTTCAAGGAGGGCGAGGCGCCCGTCACGAACCGGACGGAGATGGTCTCCGGTCTGTGGACCAACTCCTGGATCGTTCTCCTCGTCGTGGGCATCATCACCTGGGGTCTCATCCTCTGGGCCGTCGTGGTGTACCGACGCCGGAAGGGCCAGACCGGCCTGCCCGTGCAGATGCGGTACAACATGCCGATCGAGATCTTCTACACGATCGTGCCGCTCATCCTGGTCCTCGGCTTCTTCGCGTTCACGGCACGTGACCAGGAGATCATCGAGACGCAGTACGAGAACCCGGACGTGCAGATCGACGTCTACGGCAAGCAGTGGGCCTGGGACTTCGTGTACAAGGGCGCTGCCGACGGCGAGGACGTCTGGTCTGCCGGCGTGCAGGCTCAGGACATCGAGGGCGATGACACCGAAGCCGGAGCCGTCGATCAGGACCAGCTCCCCACCCTCTACCTGCCGGTCAACGCCGAAGTCAACTTCGACCTCAACTCTCGCGATGTGCAGCACTCCTTCTGGGTCATCGACTTCCTGTACAAGAAGGACCTGTACCCGGGCATCACAAACCACATGGCCGTGCAGCCCCTCCGTGAGGGCACCTATGCCGGCAAGTGCGCCGAGCTCTGCGGCGAGTACCACTCGCGCATGCTCTTCAACGTCAAGGTCGTGTCGCAGGAGGAGTACGACGACTACATCCAGTCGCTCGTCGACCTCGGGAACGTCGGCGACTACGGCAGCACGTACGACAGGGACTACACGCCCGGCTTGACCGGCGGCGAAGGAACGGAAGAGGGAGCAGGCTCATGACGAGTGTCGTCGATCTGCCCGCGGGCCAGGCGAAGGTCGTGAACGCCAGCGGCGTCGACCGAAAAGGCAACATGGTGGTCAACTGGATCACCTCGACCGATCACAAGACGATCGGGTACATGTACCTGATCTCGTCGTTCTTCTTCTTCTGCATCGGCGGAGTGATGGCCCTCATCATCCGCGCGCAGCTCTTCGAGCCGGGCCTCGAGATCCTCGCGACGAAGGAGCAGTACAACCAGCTCTTCACGATGCACGGCACGATCATGCTGCTCATGTTCGCCACCCCGCTCTTCGCGGGTTTCGCGAACGTGATCATGCCGTTGCAGATCGGCGCCCCCGACGTCGCGTTCCCGCGCCTCAACGCCTTCGCCTTCTGGCTCTTCCTCTTCGGCAGCACCATCGCGGTCAGCGGATTCCTCACCCCGGGTGGCGCTGCCGCCTTCGGCTGGTTCGCGTACACGCCGTTGTCGAGCACCACCTTCACGCCGGGGCTCGGCGGTCACCTCTGGGTGTTCGGTCTCGGCCTCAGCGGATTCGGCACCATCCTCGGTGCCGTCAACTTCATCACCACGATCATCACCATGCGCGCTCCCGGCATGACGATGTTCCGGATGCCGATCTTCACGTGGAACACGCTCGTGACGTCGCTGCTCGTGCTCATGGCGTTCCCTGTGCTCGCCGCGGCCCTCCTGGCCCTCGGCGCCGATCGCGTCTTCGACGCCCAGATCTACGACCCGGCTCACGGAGGCGCGATCCTCTGGCAGCACCTGTTCTGGTTCTTCGGTCACCCGGAGGTCTACATCATCGCTCTGCCGTTCTTCGGCATCGTGTCGGAAATCTTCCCGGTGTTCAGCCGCAAGCCCATCTTCGGATACAAGACGCTCATCTACGCGACCATCGCCATCGCAGCGCTCTCGGTCACGGTGTGGGCGCACCACATGTACGTCACGGGCTCGGTGCTGCTGCCGTGGTTCGCGCTCATGACGATGCTCATCGCTGTGCCGACGGGTGTGAAGATCTTCAACTGGATCGGCACCATGTGGCGGGGGTCGATCACTTTCGAGACGCCCATGCTCTGGAGCATCGGCTTCCTGATCACCTTCACCTTCGGTGGACTGACGGGCGTCATCCTGGCGTCTCCGCCCCTCGACTTCGCGGTGTCGGACTCCTACTTCGTCGTCGCCCACTTCCACTACGTCGTCTTCGGCACCGTGGTGTTCGCGATGTTCGCCGGTTTCTACTTCTGGTGGCCGAAGTGGACGGGCAAGATGCTCAACGAGAAGCTCGGGTACTGGCACTTCTGGATCCTGTTCATCGGCTTCCACATGACCTTCCTCATCCAGCACTGGCTCGGCGTCGTCGGAATGCCGCGTCGTTACGCCACGTACTCACCGGAGGACGGCTTCACCTGGATGAACCAGGTGTCCACGGTCGGCGCCATGGTCCTCGCGAGCTCGATGATCCCGTTCTTCCTCAACGTGTTCATCACCGCCCGCACGGCGCCCAAGGTCACCGTGAACGATCCGTGGGGTTACGGCGCGTCGCTCGAGTGGGCCACGTCCTGCCCGCCGCCGCGTCACAACTTCACCTCCATCCCGCGCATCCGCTCCGAGCGCCCGGCGTTCGACCTGAACCATCCGGAGGCGATGCCCGTCGGCGTCGGCCCGGCCAAGGATGCTCCCGACGCACCGGTGTACGACGCCGGTTCCGAGAAAGTGAAGTGACGTGAGGGCTAATACCAACCTCTTCTGGCTGCTCACGGCCTTCTTCGGGCTGTCGGCAGTGGTGTACACCGGCTGGAATCTTCTCGACGACAAGCACATCGTGGAGTGGGTCGGCACTGTCGCATTGCTCCTGAGCACGGCGCTCGGGGCTTTCCTCGCGTTCTACCTCGGACGGGTCCACAAGAACCAGGGCGGTGAGCTGCCCGAGGACACCCTGACGGCGGACATCGACGATGGCGACCCGGAGATCGGGCACTTCAGCCCGTGGAGCTGGTGGCCGATCTTCCTGGCCGGCGCGCTCGCGCTCGTCTTCCTCGGAGTCGCAATCGGGCCGTGGATCGCCTTCATCGGCCTCCCGCTCGTGCTCATCGCCATCGTCGGATGGTGCTACGAGTACTACCGCGGCTACTTCGCCCGCTAGGAGATCACGTGACCCTCATCCGACGGGGATCGCTCGACGATCGAGATGCCGTTTTCCAGCTGGCCCGACAGTTCGTGACCGAGACGGCGTCCATCGATCTCGACGGATTCACGGTCGCCTTCAACAACGTGATCCGGTGGCGCGAGAACGAGACCAATGTGCTCCACGTCGCAGAGAACGATGAGGGCGCCGTCATCGGCTACACCCTCATGAGCGTCTCACGACTGCTTCACGTGTCCGGTCTGACCGCGCACCTCCAGGAACTCGTCGTCGACGAGTCCGCGCGCGGCAAGGGAGTCGGCTCCGACCTCGTATATGCGAACGAGCTCTATGCGATGGAACGGGGCGTTCGGAGACTGACGATGTCGACATCTCGCGCCGGCGAGTTCTATCGTCGCCTCGGCTATGAGGTCACCGCCGAGTTCTACAAGAAGATCCTCCCCGCCGGCGGCTGATCGACGATCGGTCATCGACCTTTCGCAGGGCGTTCCCCGCTTCGGCGGAGGGACGCCCTCGTGTTTGGACACGGCCATCTCGAATCCTGCTCGCGTCGAATGCAGAGGGAGATGTGGCCTCACCCGGCAAAGCCGTCCAGCCAGGCCTGTGTGCATCGTGGAGACCGGAGGAGAATCACGTCCAGTCCAGGTGGAGGCGCAGCGGCGACCGAGCGGATGAGCTTCCGGTTGCGCGTGAAGGTCGACCAGGACCACCTGACGACGTGTTCGGGATCGGTGAAGACCGTGCGCAGGGCCGGTTCACGGTTCCCGTTCCACAGCTCGATACGCGCCCATCGCCGGACGAGTGTTCGGCGGATCACACGTGCCATGACGACGGCGCGGGAGTAGTCGAGACCGATGAAGAGCTCGGCCCGATCGAGGAGGACGGGCCGAGCCGACGAATAGCTCCACTCGCTCACCCACGCATCTGCGTGGGCGATCGCCGTCACATCGGCGACGAACGACTCCCGGGGCGTCCAGGACGGCCCGTGGAAGAGGGAATCGAGCTCCGTGTAGGGAAGGCTCAGTCGGCTCGCGAGGGCGGCCGCCAGTGTCGTCTTGCCCGCACCCGACGAACCGGCCACGAGGATCCGTCGGGGGAGTCGAGGCTCGACGGGAGAGGGGTCGTTCTGCTGTTCACGGTCGACCATGACGAACGGCTCCCTTCCCGATGACCGGTCGATTCTATCGACAGGTGGGGGAAGAGAGCCGTTCGGTGAGGTGAGCCGTCGGGCGAGCCGATGCTCAGTGGTCGTGGTGCGACGCCTCGATCTCGCCACGCGACACCGGCGCGATGCGGTCCTCAAAGAACCAGCGGGAGAGCGACGCACGCACCTTCTGTGCCGCCGAGATCTTGCCACGGGAGTTCGGGCGGATCATCAGAGGCTTGTAGTCGTGGTAGCTCACGAGCTTCCACCGCTGGTACTCGTCGATCGGCTCGTGCTTCTCGATGTACTCACCACCGGGGAGGCGGATGATACGGCCGGACTCGTAGCCGTGCAGGACGATCTCTCGGTCCTTCTTCTGGAGCGCCAGACAGATGCGCTTGGTGATGAAGTAGGCGATGAACGGACCGGCGATGACCATGAACTGCAGAGCATGGATCACGCCCTCCATCGTGACCTTGAAGTGAGTCGCGATGATGTCGGAGCTGGCCGCGGCCCACAGACCGGCGTAGAACGTGAGGCCGGCTGCGCCGATAGCGGTACGCGTGGCCGCGTTCCGCGGACGGTCGAGGATGTGGTGCTCGCGCTTGTCACCCGTGACCCACGCCTCGACGAACGGGTACAGCATCGCCAACACGATGAAGATACCCAGCGCGCCGAGCGGGATCAGGATGTTGAACGACCACGTGCGCTCGAACAGGACGAACTCGAGGTGCGGCGGGATGAGACGGAGAGCCCCATCGGCGAAACCGATGTACCAGTCCGGCTGTGTACCGGCCGAGACCGGTGACGGGTCGTACGGCCCGTAGTTCCAGATCGGGTTGATCGTGAAGAACGTGGCGAGCAGGGCGATGACGCCGAACACGATGAAGAAGAAACCACCGGCCTTGGCGGCGTACACCGGGAGGACCGGGTAACCGACGACGTTCTGCTGGGTCTTGCCCGGTCCGCTGAACTGCGTGTGCTTGTGCACGACGACGAACACGAGGTGGAGCGCGATGAACAGCAGCACCAGGGCGGGCAGCAGCAGGATGTGGAGCGTGTACAGCCGCCCGACGATCGCGGTTCCGGGGAACTCCCCACCGAAGAGGAGGAACGAGATCCAGGTACCGACGAGGGGGATTCCCTTGATCATCCCGTCGATGATCCGCAGACCGTTTCCGGAGAGGAGGTCGTCGGGGAGCGAGTATCCGGTGAAGCCTTCGGCCATCGCGAGGATGAAGAGGACGAAACCGATGACCCAGTTGAGCTCGCGCGGCTTGCGGAACGCACCGGTGAAGAAGATGCGCATCATGTGCAGACCGATGGACGCGACGAACAGCAAGGCGGCCCAGTGGTGGATCTGACGCATCAGGAGTCCACCGCGGATGTCGAACGAGATGTCGAGGGACGACGCCATGGCAGCCGACATCTCGACGCCCTTGAGCGGCACATACGATCCGTCGTAGTGCACCTCGGCCATCGACGCCTGGAAGAAGAACGTCAGGAAGGTACCGGACAGCAGGATCACGACGAAGCTGTAGAGCGCGACCTCGCCGAGGAGGAACGACCAGTGGTCGGGGAAGACCTTGCGGCCGAATTCCTTGACCACGGCGGAGATCGACGTGCGCTCGTCGATGTAGTTGGACGCAGCGGCCGTGATGCCGCCCGACCGCTTCTCGGCGACGGGTGCCGGACGGTCTTCAGTGGTGGTGCTCATCAGTGACGCTCCCAGAAGGACGGTCCCACGGGTTCCTTGAAATCGCTCTGCGCGACGAGGTAGCCCTCGTCGTCGACAGCGATGGGGAGCTGGGGGAGGGGACGTGCGGCCGGTCCGAAGATGACGGCTGCGTGGTTGGCCACGTCGAACTGCGACTGGTGGCACGGGCACAGCAGGTGATGGGTCTGCTGCTCGTAGAGGGCTACGGGGCACCCGACGTGGGTGCAGACCTTCGAGTAGGCGACGATGCCGTTGTACGACCAGTCCTTCTTCGATTCCTCTTCGTTGAGGTCTTCAGGCTTGAGCCGCATGAGGAGGACGATGGCCTTGGCCTTCTCCTCGAGCATGTGGTCCATCTCCGGGAGACCTTCGGGGATGACGTGGAAGACCGAGCCGATCGTCACGTCCGATGCACGGATGGGGGTGCCATCCGGGTCGCGTGCGAGTCGGGTTCCTGCCTCCCACGCGGTGTTCTCGAGGAGCTCGACCGGGTCCTCGCCCTCCGGTGCCAGCCCGCGGAAGAGCACGACGGCGGGGAGCGGGAACGCGATCAGCGCTCCGATGAGGGTGTTGCGGATGAGCGAGCGTCGGCCGAAACCGCTCTCCTCGTTCGCCTCCTGGAAGATCTCGACGGCGCGGGCGCGGGTCTCGTCCGTTCCCCTGACGGGGTGACGGATGTCGATCGCCTCGTGATCGTGCATGAGGGCCTTGCCCCAGTGCACCGCTCCGATGCCGATGCCCAGCAGCGCGAGGGTCATGCCGATACCGATGAACATGTTGTTCAAGCGGACCGACAGGAGGTCCTCCGGCGTGATCGGGAAGGCCATGTAGGCCGCGACCGCGAAGAGGCTGCCCGCGAGGGAGAGGTAGAACAGCGTGTAGACCGTACGTTCAGCCCGCTTGGCCTTCTTGGGGTCGGTGTCCGTGACGCGCAACCGGTGCGGCGGGAGGCCTGGGTCGCGGACGGCATCGGAGGACACCACAGCCGTGCCCGGCGAGACGGACTGCACCTCGTCGTGGTCGCCGGCAGCGGTGAGCTCTGTGCTCTGACCGTCCTGTGCCATGTTGCTCCTTCTACTTTCCGTGCTGTGAGACGTGGGTGACTAGTTGGACCGAGCCGTGATCCACACGGTCAGAGCCACGATGATGCCCATGCCGGCGATCCAGAGGAACAGACCCTCCGCGACCGGTCCGAGCGATCCGAGGGGGTGTCCACCGACGCTCGTCGAGTTCTCCTGGAACTTGAGGGCCGTGATGATGTCGCGCTTGTCCTCGGGCGTGAGGTTGGCGTCGTTGAACACGGGCATGTTCTGCGGACCGGTGAGCATCGCCTCGTAGATGTGCGTCTCCGTGACACCGGTGAGCTCCGGAGCGTACTTGCCCTCGGTGAGCGCTCCGCCGGCACCGGCGACGTTGTGACACATCGCGCAGTTCACTCGGAAGAGCTCAGCGCCGCGGGCGGCGTCTCCATCGGCGTCGAGGTACTTGTCCTCGGGGATGGCCGGACCGGGGGAGACGGAACCGACGTACTGGGCGAGTGCCGAGATCTGCTCATCGGTGAACTGGACCGGCTTGACGGGTGCCTGGGGTGCGTTGGCCTGGAGCGGCATGCGTCCGGTGCCGACCTGGAAGTCGACGGCGGCCTCGCCGACACCGATGAGCGACGGGCCCTCCTTGCTGCCTTCGAGATTGAGGCCGTGGCACGTGGCGCAGTTGGCCTGGAAGAGCTTCTCGCCCTCCTCGACCGTCGCCTGCGTCGCCGTGCTCGAGGTGTCCGCGACGGCGGTCGACGAGCTGACGAGGGCGTACGCGCCGCCGGACAGCAGGAGACCGAGGGCGATGAGCGAGACACTCGCGAGGGGCGAACGCCGGCCCGTCTTGCGGATCCCGGATGTCTTCCGTGAAGTTCTGAACATGTGCTGCGCTCTCCGGTGCTATTTCAGGACGTAGATGACGACGAAGAGGCCGATCCAGACGACGTCGACGAAGTGCCAGTAGTACGAGACGACGATCGCGCTCGTCGCCTCCTTATGACCGAACGACTTGACCGCGTAGGCGCGTCCGATGACGAGGAGGAAGGCGATGAGACCCGCGGTCACGTGGAGGCCGTGGAAGCCGGTCGTGAAGTAGAACACCGAACCGTACGAGTCGGAGCTGAGCGTGACGCCCTCGCTCACGAGCGTGGCGTACTCCCAGATCTGGCCCGCGACGAAGATGGCGCCGAGGGCGTAGGTGAGGAAGAACCACTCCACCATGCCCCAGTTCTTCGGGTGCCCAGAGGTCGACCGCGGCTGGAGCTTCTCCGCCGCGAACACCCCCATCTGGCACGTGACCGACGACGACACGAGGATCAGCGTGTTCACGAGGGCGAAGGGGACGTTGAGCAGGCTCGACTGCTCAGCCCACAGCTCTGGGGCCATGGAACGGAGGGAGAAGTAGATCGCGAAGAGGCCGGCGAAGAACATCACTTCGCTTCCGAGCCACACGATCGTTCCCACCATCACCGGGTTCGGTCTGTTGAGTCGCTGCGCTGCGGCCGCGAAGTTCACTGGGGTGCTCGTCACCTCTCCATTATGGACGATGCCGGCGGCGTTTACGCGCACCACAGCAACCAATTCTACAAGTCGTCGAACTTAGGATCCCCTTAGTCGAACCGGTGAAACGGCAGGGAATCCGGCGCGAATGTGCCCCGGATAGGATCGGATCATGACCGACACGCCGTCTTGGCCAACACTCATCACGTCGCTGCTCGCTCGCGAGGATCTCAGTGTGGCCGAGGCCACCTGGGCCATGCAGCGCGTGATGCGCGGCGAAGCGAGCGACGCCCAGCTCGCCGGATTCCTCGTCGCGCTGAATGCAAAGGGAGAGACCGTCGACGAGATCATCGGGTTCCGCGACGCGATCCTCGAGCACGCCGTGCCCCTTCCAGCGGACTCGATGGCCCTCGACATCGTCGGCACCGGGGGTGACCGCTTCGGAACCGTCAACGTATCGACCATGGCAGCGGTCGTCGCCGCCGCGACCGGCATCCCCGTCATCAAGCACGGCAACAAGGCGGCGAGTTCGAGGTCCGGATCGAGCGACGTCCTGGCGACCCTTGGCATCGACCTCACGCTGTCGCCCGAGCGGGTCGCCTCGACCGTCGCAGAGGTCGGGATCACCTTCGCATTCGCCGGGGCATTCCACCCCGGCTTCCGGCATGCAGGTCCCGTGCGGGCGCAGCTCGGCATCCCGACCGTGTTCAACTTCCTCGGGCCCCTGTGCAACCCTGCACGTCCCGAGGCGTCAGCGGTCGGCGTCGCATCACTCGAACGTGTCCCCCTGATCGTCGGAGTCTTCCGCACGAGGGGCGCGACCGCGCTCGTCTTCCGCGGAGACGACGGACTGGATGAGCTCACGACGACGGGGCACTCGCACGTGTGGGAGGTGAGCAGGGGTCTCGTCACCGAACACGATCTCGACCCTCGCGATCTCGGCATCCCACTGGCCAGCATCGAGGACCTCGTCGGCGGCGATCCCGAGCACAACGCCGAGGTGGTACGGCGGACCCTGGCGGGAGAGACCGGCGCCGTCCGCGACATCGTGCTCCTGAACGCCGCGGCCGGCATCGTGTCGTACCGCCTCGCGGAGGATCCGGCGCAGGGTCAACAGAGCGTCGTCGAGCGGTTCCACGCGGCGATGCAGGTCGCGGCCCGAGCGATCGACTCGGGGGCGGCGACCCGGAAGCTCGAGGCGTGGGTCGACGCGACGCGCACGGCCTGACGAAGGTCCCTTCCGCCGCATCCGTCGTCCGGCGTACCGTGTGCAGTGACGGACCACCCTGATCCGATCGTCCCGAAGAGGTGGAGATTTCAATGAAGAAGCTCATCAACGACCCGAAGAACGTGGTGCAGGAGTCTGTCGCGGGATTCGCCGCGGCGCACTCCGACATCGTCACGGTGTCGAGCGACCCCCTGTTCATCGTCCGCGCAGACGCGCCGATGCAGGGCAAGGTCGGCATCGTGAGCGGGGGAGGAAGCGGACACGAGCCTCTCCATGGCGGATTCGTCGGCTACGGCATGCTCGGCGCCGCCGTGCCCGGCCCCGTCTTCACTTCTCCGACACCCGATCCGATCATCGCCGCGACGAAGGCCGTCGACGGCGGAGCCGGTGTGCTCCACATCGTCAAGAACTACACGGGCGACGTGCTGAACTTCGAGACCGCGGCCGATCTGGCCGGTGCCGACGGCATCGAGGTGCGAACGGTCGTCACCGACGACGACGTCGCTGTTCAGGACTCGCTCTACACGGCCGGTCGGCGCGGCGTCGGCGGTACCGTGCTCGTCGAGAAGATCGCCGGAGCGGCGGCGGAACGCGGTGACTCCCTCGACGCCGTCGCCACGATCGCCGAGCGCGTCAACGCGAACGTCCGCACCATGGGCGTGGCGCTCACTCCGTGCGTCGTACCGCACGCCGCAGAACCCAGCTTCACCCTGGGAGACGACGAGATCGAGATCGGCATCGGCATCCACGGTGAGCCCGGCCGCGAGCGGATTCCGCTCGAACCGGCCGATGCGATCGTCGAGCGCCTCCTCGAACCGATCCTCTCGGACCTCCCGTTCGCCTCGGGCGACTCGGTGCTGCTCTTCGTGAACGGGATGGGCGGGACTCCGCTCGTCGAGCTGTACATCGTCTACCGGCACGCCGTGGAGGTCTTGGCGAGCCGTGGAATCACGGTCGTCCGCAACCTGGTGGGCAACTACATCACCGCACTCGAGATGCAGGGTGCATCGATCTCGGTCCTCAAGCTCGACGACGAGACGATCGAGTTATGGGACGCCCCCGTGCAGACCGCCGCGCTGCGGTGGGGTCGATGACGGAGCACGGCCGAGCGCGGCCGCAGAACGGAGAGAACGTATGACATTGGGAACCGATTGGGCCATCGCCTGGGTGCGTCGCTCGGCCGCGGTGGTCGCCGAGCACCGGGTCGAACTCATCACACTGGATCGGGAGATCGGCGACGGCGATCACGGGGAGAACCTCGACAGGGGATTCACCGCCGTCATCGCCAAACTCGACGGACTCCCCGAGGGCTCGACGCCGGCCGACGTGTTCAAGCTCGTCGCCACCACCTTGATCTCGACGGTGGGTGGCGCGTCCGGGCCTCTCGTCGGCACCGCCTACCTCAAGGCCGCCGGCGCTGTGAACGGGAAGGCCGACCTCGACTCTGCGGCCCTGGTCGAGCTGTTGACGGCAGCTCGTGACGGCGTCGTACTCCGCGGCAAGGCCGCCGTCGGAGACAAGACGATGATCGACGCATGGACTCCGGCTGTCGCCGCCGCGTCCGCGGCAGCGGAAGCGGGGGCCGATGAGAAGGCCGTCCTCGAGGCGGCGGCCGACGCGGCGAGCGAGGGCGCGGCGGCGACCGAGCCGCTCGTCGCGCACAAGGGACGCGCGAGCTACCTCGGCGAACGGGCCATCGGTCACCGCGACCCCGGGGCGCAGTCGAGCGCTCTCATCCTCCGAGCCGCCGCGGAGGCCGCGGCATGACGGTCGGGATCGTCGTCGTCTCGCACAGCGAGAAGATCGCCGACGGCGTCGTCGAACTCGCGGCGCAGATGGCCGAGAACGTCGCGATCATCGCGGCAGGAGGCACGGACGACGGGCGCATCGGGACGAGCTTCGATCGTGTGTCCGCAGCGCTCGCCCGTGCGGAGTCCGGCGACGGAGTCGTCGTGCTCTGCGATCTCGGCTCCGCCGTCCTCACCGCCGAGACCGCCCTCGACTTCCTCGACGACGACGAACGGGACCGCATCGTGATCGCCGACGCGCCGCTCGTCGAGGGCACCGTCGCGGCAGCGGTCGCGGCCGCCACCGGTTCGGACCGCGCCGGGGTCGCGGCTGCGGCCGGCACGGCCAACGGTCAGGAACGATCCGGCCCGTCCCCGTCGAACGAACCGGCGGAGGATCCGGATGCGCCCGCGTCCGATGGCCCCTACACGCGTTCCGTCGACCTCGTGAATCGCGATGGTCTCCACGCGAGGCCGGCGGCGGAATTCGTCAAGCTCGCCTCCCGCTTCGACGTCCCCGTGTCGGTGAATGGGAAGGATGCCAAGAGCCTCCTCGCCATCATGGGCCTCGGGCTCACGGTCGGTACGACTGTCGAGCTCTCGACACCGGACCCCGGGGGGCGCGAAGCGGTCGACGCCCTCGCAGACCTCGTCCGGTCAGGCTTCGGCGAGGTCTGAGTCCCCGCAGGCTCAGCGAGGCGGGGTTGTCGAGCGCCGCCCGCCACGTGAGGATGGGGACACCGGATGACCCCGGCCAGACAGAACGGATCGACATGGGAATCGACGACATCTCGAAGAAGGCGCAGGAGTTCCTCAAGGACGAGCGCGTGACCAAGGCTCTGAAGAGCGAGCAGGCCGAGGGGGCGAGCGACAAGATCCTCGACGGGATCGCCGCGGCGGCCGACAAGGCGACCGGCGGGAAGTTCGCGGGTCAGATCGACGACGCGAAGAAGGCTGCGGACAAGAAGATCGGCAACGAGTAGCGAGGGAGTGGTTCATGGCGACGGTCCGTGTCGACAGCTGGATCTGGGCCGTCCGCCTCGCGAAGACCCGTTCGGCCGCCACGGCGGCGTGCAAGGCCGGCCACGTGCGCGTCAACGGAGAGCGCGCGAAACCAGCACAGTCGATCGGCGTCGGGGACGAGGTGCGCGTCCGTCTCGCGGACGAGCGGATCCTCGTGGTACGAGGACTCCTGGTCAAGCGCGTGTCGGCGAGCGTGGCGGCGGATAACTACACGGATCTCACCCCGCCGAAGCCTCCGCGGGTCGAGGTCCCGGTGACCGTCGAGCGAGACAGGGGGAGTGGCCGTCCCACGAAACGCGACCGCCGCGATCTCGAACGCCTGCGCGGTCGGTGACGTCCGGACCCGTGGGATGCTGGGCGATTTCTACTCCTCTCCCTGCCGGTCCGCAAGGGTGAAACGGAGGCCGACTATCGGGTCGTGAACGGGTCTATGGTTTTCGCCGAGGAGGCACCATGTCGACCACTGACACGTCCCACGACACCGCTCCGATCCGGAGTCTCGTCCCCGCCCGGATGGACCGATTGCCGTGGACTCGATTCCACTGGTCGATCGTCGTGGGGCTCGGGTTCTCCTGGGTACTCGACGGCCTCGAGATCCAGATCGTCGCCTCGGCCGGCTTCCAGAAGGAATTCGGGCTCAGTGCCACCGAAGTCGGTGTGACCGCGACGGTGTACCTCATCGGTCAAGTGATCGGAGCGCTCGTCTTCGGGCGGCTCTCCGATCGTCTCGGTCGCAAGAAGCTGTTCATCCTGACGCTCGTCATCTACCTCGCGGCGTCCGGCCTCGCGGGGCTCGCGCCGAACTTCGAACTCCTCCTCGTGTGCCGATTCATCGCGGGCGCCGGGATCGGCGGCGAGTATGCGGCCATCAATTCGGCGATCGACGAGCTCATCCCGGCGAAGTACCGCGGACGCGTGGACATCGCGATCAACGGAACCTACTGGGGCGGAGCGGCTCTCGGCACCGCAGCCAACTTCTTCTTCCTCAACGAGGCGATCTTCCCCGAGACGGTCGGATGGCGACTCGCGTTCTTCATCGGCCCCATCCTCGGCATCCTCATCATCTTCCTGCGTCGGCACATCCCCGAGAGCCCACGGTGGCTCATGACCCATGGTCGCGAGGAGGAGGCCGAGCGCACCGTCGACGACATCGAGGGCGTGTCGAACGGG
Source organism: Labedella gwakjiensis (assembly GCF_003014675.1). Classification (NCBI taxonomy): domain Bacteria; kingdom Bacillati; phylum Actinomycetota; class Actinomycetes; order Micrococcales; family Microbacteriaceae; genus Labedella; species Labedella gwakjiensis. Next base: position 3,408,724 of record NZ_PYAU01000001.1, on the reverse strand, counting down.
AGGGCGGCACTCTCGCGAAGGTGGACGATTCCGAGGCGATCGAGCTGAAATCGACCGGATCGATCCCGTTCCGCGTCATCGCGCGCGTGCTGCTCAAGGACTACCCGAAGCGCACGCTCGTGGGGGCGACGATGATGATCACGCAGTCGTTCCTGTACAACGCGATCTTCTTCACCTACGCGCTCGTCCTGCAGAACTTCTACGGACTCGACTCGTCGACGACACAGCTCTACTTCTTCCCGTTCGCGATCGGCAATCTCATCGGACCGCTCATCCTCGGGCACTTCTTCGACGTGTGGGGGAGGCGCAACATGATCCTGCTCACCTATGGCGTCTCCGGCGTGGTCCTGGGTGTCTCGGCCGTGCTCTTCCAGGCCGATATGCTCACGGCGACGACGCAGACGATCTTCTGGTGCGTGGCGTTCTTCTTCGCCTCGGCCGGCGCATCGTCCGCCTACCTCACCGTGAGCGAGATCTTCCCGCTCGAGCTCCGCAGCCAGGCGATCTCGTACTTCTTCATCATCGGACAGCTCGCCGGCGCCTTCGCGCCCACCATCTACGGAGCCCTCGTCGGCGACGGTACGGACCGCGGACCGCTCACGATGGGGTACGTCCTCGGCGCCGCCATCATGATCGTGGGCGGTCTCGTGGCGAAGATCTTCGGCGTCGACGCGGAGAGGCAGTCCCTCGAGGCGATCACGAAGCCTCTCTCGCTCTACGAGGTGGGGACGAAGGACTGAGCCCACGCCTCGGACAGCTCCGGAACCCGCTGTCAGGCAGACGTCGGAGTGAGGCGCGATCGGTCCGCCGCGCTGCGTTCGACGGCCTCGAGCACCCGCTGCACCTGGAGAGCGTTCGCGAAAGAGGGTTCCGGCTGACGGCCCTCGGCGATCGCCGTCACGAGATCGACGACCTGGTGGGTGAAGGCATGCTCGTAGCCCAGTCCGTGCCCCGTCGGCCACCACCGGTCGACGTACGGGTGAGACGGATCCGTCACCTGGATGCGGCGGAAGCCCTGGGCATCGTCCGGGTCGTCGCCGTCGAAGTACTCCAGCTCGTTCATCCGCTCGAAGTCGAAGGCGATCGAACCCCGGTCCCCGTTGATCTCGATCCGGTTCGCGTTCCGGCGCCCGAGAGCGAATCGCGTGGCCTCGAAGACGCCGATCGCTCCGCCGCTCAACCGAGCGGTGAAAGCCACGGCGTCGTCCACCGTGACGGGTCCGCGCGGGGCTCCTTCGGCAGCGCGCCCGCCGAGGCCTTCCTGCTGAGCGAGGACCGGACGCTCGGTGACGAACGTGGTGAGGACGGCGGACACCTCGTCGATCGTCTGCCCGGTCAACCACTGAGCCGTGTCGATGCTGTGGGCGCCGATGTCGCCGAGCGCCCCGGAGCCCGCTTTCTCCTTGTCGAGACGCCACGTGAGGGGAGCCTCGGGAGAGCTGAGCCAGTCCTGCAGGTACTGGGCACGGACGTGGCGGATGCGGCCAAGGCGCCCGTCGTCGACGAAACGTCTGGCCAGGGCGAGCGCTGGAGTACGGCGGTAGCTGAAGCCGCACATGGCTCGGACGCCCGAGGCGAGGGCTCCCTGGGCGGCGTCCGCCATCTCCTGGGCCTCGGTCACCGTCCGGGCGAGGGGCTTCTCGCAGAGCACGTGCTTCCCCGCGGCGAGCGCAGCGATCGCGATCTCCGCGTGCTGGTCGCCGGGGGCGCAGATGTCGACGATGTCGATGTCGTCGCGAGCGATGACCGCGCGCCAATCGGTCGACCACTCGGCCGCGCCGAAATTGGCCGCCGCGGCCCTGGCACGGTCTTCGTCCCGTCCCACGACGACGACGAGCTCGGGCTCGAGGGGGAGCGGGAAGAAGCGGTGAGCCGTGCGCCAGGCGTGCGCATGGGCCCTGCCCATGAAGGCGTGGCCGATGAGCGCTACGCGGAAGGACGAGGTCATGCTGTTCTCCTTGTGCTGAATGCGTCGATGCAGACGGGTCGGGGAAGCGCTCGACTACGCCGGTGCGCGTGGGGACTGCAGCGGAACGAGCTCCGGCTTCGACACCGTACTGCCGATCGTCATCACGGCGCGTTCCCTCGTCGAACGCAGGATCGCGTCCATGACGTCGAGGACGTGGAAGGCGAGTCGACCGGATGCTCGGTGCGGGCGGTCTTCCACGATCGCCGTCGCGAGATCGGCGAGTCCGACCCCGCGTCCCGTCCCGATGTATCCCGCGGAATCGGGCAGGACGGTCCACGCGGGTCGAACCGCTGTCGCCACCTCTACCAGTTCGGAGAACATGTTCGGGTCGGGCACGGCGAGCGTCCCGGACGTGCCGAAGACCTCGAAGAGGGGAGCGCGAGTACTCCAGACCTCGAAGCTCACCGTGACCGTCGTCGTCACGCCGTCCGCATGCTCGAGCAGCGCCGTGATGTGGGTGTCCACCGCGACGTCGATCGGTGCGCCGGCGAGAGGTCCCGTCTCGATGGTCCGTTCCCGCTGCGAACGCGTGCCGAGCCCCGATACGCGGACGACGGGGCCGAAGAAGTGCACGAGAGCGCTCAGGTAGTACGGTCCCATGTCGAAGAGCGGTCCGGCACCTTCCTGGTAGTAGAAGGCCGGCGCGGGGTGCCAGCGCTCGTGGCCGGGCGCCGACCAGAAGACCTGGGCCGCCACGGGCGTGCCGATGGCGCCGGACTCGAGAGCATGTCGGGCCGTCTGGATGCCCGTGCCGAGCACGGTGTCCGGTGCGCTCCCGATCCGCAGACCGAGTCTGTCGGCGAGGTCGAGCATGGGTGCTGCCTCAGCAGGGCTGAGACCGAGCGGCTTCTCGGCGAAGACGTGTTTCCCGGCCTCGAGAGCCCGCGTGCCCACCTCGACGTGCGCCGCAGGGATGGTGAGGTTGAGGACGGCGTCGACCTCCGGGTGCGCGATGAGCTCATCGACGCTCATGGCGGAGACACCGTGTTCCGCCGCGACGGTCTGCGCCCTCGATACGTCGAGGTCGGACACGGCGAGCAGCCGAAGACCGGGGAAGGTGGGGAGGTTCGCGAGGTACTGCTCGCTGATCTTCCCGACGCCGACGATGCCGACGGTCAGCGGGACGCCCACAGGAGACCCCTCTCGATGATGGTCCGGACGTTGGGGTCTTCGAGCACCTCGACGCGGTGCCCGGGTGTCGAGACGAAGATGCGCCCGGCGCCCCACCGGCGCGTCCAGATCGCCGGCGACGTGACGGAGCGATGCCACGGGTCCCACTCCCTGGCCGCCTGCGTGGTGGTCGCGAGGACGTCGTTGTAGTCGTCGTGCAGCACCCAGTACTGCTCGGTGACGAGCGTGAAGTCTGTGATACCGGCGGTGATCGGATGCTCGGCCGCCGCCGCGGTCATCTCGATCGTGTGGGGGACGTAGTTGTCGGATTGATCGCCGGTGCGCTCGTCGGCGTGCTTTCCCGGGTGCGAGGCGAACTGGCCGCCGATCAGGTGGAGGTAGTCGGACGTGTTGCGGTAGGAGTCGGCGATACCGCCGTGCCACCCCGCGAGTCCCGTTCCGTTCTCGACGGCGGCGCGCAGTCCCGCGAACTCGTCCGCTTCGATCGTCGACATGGTGTTCGACTGGACGATCAGGTCGATCTCCGCAAGGACTGCGGCGTCCGCATAGACGGCCGGCGATTCATCCACCCGCACCTCGAAACCGTTCGCCTCGAGGAACGGGATGAAGAGCTCGGTGGCCTCGACGGGCTGGTGACCGTCCCATCCGCCGCGGACGACGAGGGCCTTCCGGGTCGCCGTGGCGGGGGGAGCATCAGTCATCGTCATCCTTGAGGAGCTGGGTATGCCTCTCGCGACCAGGTTCGGTGCGAGTTGCGAAAGTCCGAACGGTGGTCGGACGGGCGCGGATTCATTCTGCACCCGATTCACGGGCCGTGCAATCGGCCGCGCGTGACCGTGATCGCCAACGGACACATCAGAGTTGCGCAACTTCGGATACTCTCGAGACATGGTCGGACCGGAGAGCACAGCGCCGCGCGCCACGATGAGGTCGATCGCGGAGCGCGCGGAGACGAGCGTTCCCACCGTGTCGAAGGTGCTCAACGGCGGGACCGACGTCTCGGAGGCGACGAGACGACGTGTGATCGACGCGGCCCACGAGCTCGGCTACCGGCGGCGTCCGCGCACCACCGGGAACCCCCGACGGCCCCGCGAGTCGGAGCTCGTCGACGTCGTCGTCGGCCACGTGGGGAGCAGTTGGATCAGCCGCGTGCTCGAGGGGATCGAAGAGGAATGCGCCGCAGCCGGAACGGATCTCGTCCTCAGTGTCGCGCGTGCGGACGGGAAGTGGCTGCGGCGCATCACGGGACGACCGTCCATCGGAGCGATCCTCGTCGTCACCGAGGCCGATGCCGCCGAGCTCTATTCCCTCACCTCGAGCGGCGTCCCCGTCGTCGCGATCGACCCCGGATCGCGCCCTCCCGCCGATATCGCGAGCGTCGGGTCGACCAACTGGGACGGTGGTCGGATGGCAGCCGAGCACCTGCTCGATCGTGGTCACCGCTCCTTCGGCATCGTCGCCGGTCGGCGCTCGCATCCGTTCAGCAACGCTCGTGTCGACGGATTCCTCACGGCCGCTCGCGGAGCGGACGCCACCGTCCCGGCCGAGCGCCAGGCGTTCTGCGACTGGGATCGCGAGATGGCGCGCCTCGCGGCCATCGATATGCTGTCGCCTGCCGAGCGACCGACGGCCGTTTTCGCGTGCTCCGACGTGATGGCGCTGGGTGTGTACGACGCGGCTGCGTCGCTCGGCCTCGCCATCCCCGACGATCTCAGCGTGGTCGGATTCGACGACGTCGAGGAGTCCGCACTGGCGGCACCGCCGCTCACGACGGTGCAGCAACCGATCTCCGAGATGGGGGCCACGGCGTTCCGCATGCTGCACCAGGCCGCGACACGCGGCCGATCCGCTTCCGACGTGTCCCAACGCCTCGAGCTCGAGACGCGCCTGGTCGAGCGTCACTCGACAGCACGACCTCCCCTCGGTCCGCGTCAGCCGTGACGCCGACCGAGACATCAGACACCGTATGGTGACAGCCATGCACGAAGGAGAGCACACGATGACACGACCGATCCGAGTCCTCGTCTGGGGCGAGAACCATCACGAGAAGCACGACGAGATCGTCCAGCGGCACTACCCCGACACCATGCACGGGACCATCGCCGCGGGACTCCGCGAACTCCTCGGTGAGTCCGCCGTGGTCGAGACGGCGACCCTCGACGACGAGGAGCACGGCTTGTCGGAGGAGCGTCTGGCGCGCACCGACGTGCTGCTGTGGTGGGGTCATATGCTGCACGACGCAGTGGAGGACGCCGTCGTCGATCGTGTCCGTGAGCACGTGCTCGGCGGGATGGGCCTCGTCGCTCTGCACTCCGCGCACTTCTCGAAGATCTTCATACGACTCATGGGCACCACCTGCTCGTTGCGCTGGCGCCAGGCCGACGATCGCGAGCTCGTCTGGACCGTCGCGCCGACGCACCCGATCGCGGAGGGCGTTCCCCAACCGATCGTCATCCCCTCGCAGGAGATGTACGGGGAGTTCTTCGACGTCCCGACCCCCGACGATCTGGTCTTCGTGTCCGGGTTCTCTGGGGGAGAGGTGTTCCGCTCCGGGATGACGTTCTCCCGTGGGCACGGGCGCATCTTCTACTTCTCACCCGGCGATCAGGACTACCCCGTCTATCACGATGCGGGGGTCAAGCGTGTGCTGTCGAACGCCGTGCGCTGGGCGCACCAGGATCGCGAGAGGGTGGCGCCCCGGATCGGGATGTACCGGGAGAACGACTTCCATACGGCTCGCGAGTGGGACGGGAGTCCGTTGTGAACGCGGTGCGCTCTGTCATCGTCGTCGGCGCGGGCGCGATGGGCCGGACGTGGCTCGACACGATCGCGCGACGCTCGGATCTGCATGTCTCCGCGGTGGTGGACGTCGTCGAGGGGGCCGCCCGCTCGGCGGTCGAGGAACGCGGATGGGATGCTCCCGTCTTCTCGACCGCCGACGGCGCCCTCTCGGCCGTCCACGCCGACATGCTGCTCAACGTGACGATCCCTGAAGCTCATCTCGCTGTGAGCAGCGCTGCTCTCCGGGCCGGAGTCCCGGTGCTGAGCGAGAAGCCCGTCACGCCGACGGTGGCTGAGGCGCTCCAGCTCGCGGATCTCAGCGAATCGACGGGCGTACTCCTGGTGACGAGTCAATCCCGACGATTCTCGCCCGGCATCTCGACGTTCCGCGACGCCCTCCAGGCACGCGGGGGAGCGGGACAGCTCGACACCCGGTTCTTCCAGAATCCCCGCTTCGGCGGTTTCCGCGACCGTATGGATCATCCTCTCCTCGTCGACATGGCGATCCACAGCTTCGATCAGGCGCGCTTCCTCCTCGACGAGGATCCGGAGTCGGTGTACTGCGAGGAGTTCGCGCCGAGCTGGAGCTGGTTCGACGGAGGCGCGGCCGCTGAGGCGATCTTCCGGTTCCCGAGCGGTGCCCGCTTCTCCTATTCGGGCAGCTGGTGCGCCGACGGCCTCGTGACCTCGTGGAACGGCGACTGGCGGGGGAGCGCTCCCGATGGCACCGTGACGTGGGACGGGGAGGCCGAGGTCGTGGCCCAGGGGAGGGACGACGATCCCGCCGCCGTGCCACTGGGTCCCGCACCGGACGGGGAGGGGCTCGACGCGGCCCTCGCGGAATTCGTCGCGGCCCTCGATGGAGGTCCCGTTCCTTCTGGAGAAGTCCACCTCAACGTGTGGAGCCTCGCGATGGTCGAGGCGGCCGTCCAGTCCGCCGATCGAGGGGAGCGGATCGTCCTCGCCGACGTCTTCGATGCGGCACGACGCGACGCTTCGGCTCGATGAGGAGCCGAACGACGGGTCCTCTCTGATATGTTGCCGTACACGCCAAATCTCCCGTCATGGCCGCGCCGGCCGGACGGACATCACGGACGATGAAGGGGACGCAATGACGCGACCGATCACGCTGTTCACGGGCCAGTGGGCCGACCTGCCGTTCGAGGAGGTCGCACGGCTCGCAGGGGAGTGGGGCTACGACGGACTGGAGATCGCCTGCTGGGGCGACCACATCGACGTCTCGCGCTGGGACGACGATGCGTACGTGCAGAGCCGACGCGACATCCTCGAACGCAACGGGCTGACCGTCTTCGCGATCTCGAATCATCTGACGGGCCAGGCCGTCTGCGACGATCCGATCGACGAGAGGCATCGGGACATCCTCAGCGACCGCGTGTGGGGAGACGGGGACCCCGAGGGGGTCCGGCTCCGGGCGGCGGAGGACCTCAAGGACACGGCCCGCTTCGCGGCCCGTCTCGGTGTCCCGATCGTCAACGGGTTCTCCGGATCGTCGATCTGGAAGGGCGTCGCGATGTTCCCACCGGCCTCCGATGAGTGGATCGCGGCGGGGTACCAGGACTTCGCAGACCGCTGGAACCCGATCCTCGACGTCTTCGACGAGGTCGGGGTGCGGTTCGCACTCGAGGTGCACCCGAGCGAGATCGCCTACGACTATTGGACGGCTCAGCGCACACTCGAGGCGATCGGGCATCGATCGGCCTTCGGCTTCAACGTGGACCCGTCGCACTTCGTGTGGCAGCGGATCGATCCCGTGGCATTCGTGCTCGACTTCGCCGAGCACGTCACGCACGTGCACGTCAAGGAGTCGATCACGAATCTCGACGGCCGCAACGGCGTCCTCGGATCCCACTTGCCCTGGGCGAACCCCCGTCGTGGGTGGACGTTCGTGTCGACGGGACATGGCGCCGTTCCCTGGGAGCCGTTCTTCCGGGCCCTGAACGCGATCGGGTACGACGGGCCCACGAGCGTCGAATGGGAGGACGCCGGCATGGACCGACTGGTCGGCGCGCCCGAGGCGCTCGCTTACGTGAGGCGACTCAACGCCATCACGCCGTCGGCGGAGTCGTTCGACGCGGCGTTCTCGACGTCACGCGAGTAGTAGCGCCGGGGAGGGGGTCGGGAACCCCCTCCGCACGCTCCCATGTTCTCGAACTGACATAATGTGCATTATCAGCGTTATCTCACGGGTGGCAGGAGACCAGCGATCGGGCGCCCGGGCGATGATCCCCGGGCACCCGATCCCGCCCGTCACACCGGAAGGACGCGGCTCCACCACTCGAGGATGACGTCGAAGCGGTCGCGACGGTGGCGCGGACGACCCGAGCGGCTGAGCTCGTGGTTCTCGCCGGGGAAAACGACGAGTTCGGCGTCGACCCCATGGCGCTTCAAGGCTGCGTAGTACCGCTCGGCTTGAGACAGCGGGCATCGGAGGTCATCCTCCGAATGCAGCACGAGCGTCGGTGTGCGCACCGAGCCGACATGCGCCTGAGGGCTCTGTCGAGCGATGTCCTCCGGCGACGTTCCCACGTATTCGTCTCCGAAGAAGTCGCCGATGTCCGACGTGCCCACGAAGAGTTCCGGGTCGAGGAAGCCGCGTTCGACGATCGCACCGGCGAACCGGTGGTCGTGCGCCGTGATCCACGCCGTGAGGTAGCCGCCGTAGCTGCCCCCGAGGACGCCCACGCGGTCGGCGTCGAGCGTCTCGTCGGCGTCGAGGACCCCCTCGAAGAAGTCGATGACGTCCGCGAAGTCGACGGTGCCCATGGCGTTCTTGATCGACCGCCCGAAAGCCTCACCGAAGCCCGCCGCGCCACGCGGGTTGCAGTAGACGACCGCGTACCCCGCGTCCGCGTACACCTGGGATTCGTCGAAGAGCGCTCCGGTGTAGGCGGCGAACGGACCTCCGTGGATCATGAGGAGCGTCGGGAACGGCCCGTCACCCTCCGGCTTGACGAGCCAGCCCTCGACGACCTGGCCATCACGTCCCGTCACGGCGTGGTGCTCCACCGGGAGGATGCCGGCGTCGCGGAGACCGATGGAGAAATCGGTGAGCACCTCGGGGCTCGGACCGCCGAGCAGGGCGACCTCCCCGGAGTCGCGGGAACCCGCGACGACGGCGACGATGCGATCCCCCGACGCGTCGATGCCCGACACCACATCGGAGTCCGACGTGAGAACGGTTCTCGATCCATCGGCCGCGAGACGCTCTGCTCTGATCGCACCGCGAATGCGATTCGCGAACACGACCGAGCCGTCGCCTGTGAACACGATGTCGGACACCTCTCCGATGTCGGTGTCGGTGACGTCCGTGAGAGCCTCGGCCCGGGCATCCGGGCTGGGCATGCGGTACAGCGAGGTGTTCCGAGCCACGAAGTCGCGTCCGGAGTCCCCCAGTTCCTGGGCCAGGACGTGGAGGACACCGTCGGGTGCGAACGCGAGGCCGGCGATGGACCGGCGCGCATCGGCGGCAGACAGTCGTCGCGGCTCATCCTCGCCGTCGACACTCACACTGTAGACGTCGTTCGCACGGTCGACATCGGCCGTCTCGTGGAGATCGGAGATGAACGCGACGGCGGAACCGTCCGGCGTGAACACGGGGTGCGAGACATCGGCGTCGAAGGACGACAGGCGTCGCGATTCGGGAACGGTCGGCGCGTCGGGAGCCTTCTCCCCCGAACGCTCGGGGACCGGCTGCACCGCGGGTTCCGCCGTGACGTCCGGGACGTCGACGACGAAGAGGGACGCTCGCCGGTCGGTCGTGTAGCCGACCCCGTTGGCGCGGAACGTCCTCGTCGTGAAGCGCCGAGGAGCCTCAGCGCCCGCGCCGATCTCGGGCACCGTTCCGTACCGTCCCTGCTCGGCGACGCGCGCCGTGTAGGCGATGCGACTCGAATCGGGCGACCATGCGATGTCCGAGACCCCGAGCAGCTGGGCGGTGACGACCACAGGCTCGCCGCCGTCGGACGAGACGACGTGCAGCTGAGGCGGCTCCCCCGGCGCCGCCCGCAGGAAGGCGATGAGAGACCCGTCCGGCGAGTGCCGCGGTGCGCTGTCTCGGAAGCCGCGGGTGATGCGCCGTGGCTCGCCGCCCGTGAGCGGGACGCTCCAGAGCTGTCCGACGTACGCGTCGGCCGAGATGTCCGGGCGGGTCACGGAGACGACGGCGACGTCGCCTCTCGGGTGGATGCTCGGTCGACCGGGCGTGGACAGGAGAGGGAGATCGGTTGCCTTCACCATCCCATTCAACGCCGAACCCGTCCCGCCGCCAAACCGCGGACTCTCTGAAGACGGGAATACGGCGACGAGGGGGTCCGTTCGGCCAGAAGGCGCCATCGGGCGTCGAAACGGAAGGACACGATGAACCTCTACGCTCCACTCACCGCCGGCGAGCTCTCACTCCCGAACCGCGTCGTCATGGCCCCGCTCACACGGGTGCGTTCCCACGCCAACGGCGTGCCGAGCGATCTGAACGTCGAGCACTACGCCCAGCGCGCGGGACTCGGGCTCATCATCAGCGAGGGCACCTACCCGTCTGCCGAGTCGAAGTCGTACCCCGGGCAGCCCGGTATCGCCACCGAGGAGCAGGCGGCCGGCTGGTCGCGCGTCGCCGAGGCCGTCCACGAGGCCGGTGGCCGGATCGTCATGCAGATCATGAACGGCGGGCGGGTCTCGCACACCGACATCACGGGCACCGAGCGCATCGTCGCTCCGAGCGCCATCGCGATCGACGGAGAGGTCCGCACGCCGTCCGGCAAGAGCGCGTACCCCGTCCCCCACGCCCTCACGACGGAGGAGCTCTCCGTCGTCCGGGACGAGTTCGTCGCTGCCGCCCGTCGCGCGATCGACGCCGGACTCGACGGCGTCGAGGTCCACGGCGCCAACGGGTACCTCCTCCACGAGTTCCTCTCCCCCGCCGCCAACCGCCGCGAGGACGCGTACGGCGGATCCCCCGCAGCGCGTGCGTCGTTCGTCGTGGAGGTCGTGCGCGCGGTGGCCGACGAGATCGGAGCGGGCCGCGTCGGCCTGCGTCTCTCCCCCGCCCACAACATCCAGGACATCGCCGAGACTGACGCGGACGACGTCCGGGCAACGTACACGGCGGTCGTCGAGGGGATCGCCCCGCTCGGACTCTCCTACCTGAGCGTCCTCCACGCGGAGCCGACGGGAGAGCTCGTCCAGGAGCTCCGCTCGCGCTTCGGCGGCGTGCTCATCGCGAACAGCGGCTTCGGAACGGTGACGACGAAGGCGGAGGCCGAGCGCCTCGTCGCCGAGGGCTCGGCGGATGCTGTCGCCGTCGGTCGTCTCGCGATCGCGAACCCCGACCTCGTCGAGCGCTGGCGCGGCGGCCACCCCGAGAACGAGCCCAACCCGGCGACGTTCTACGGTGATGACGCGACCGGCTACACGGACTACCCGCGCCTCTCGGCCTGACCAACGGACCGGCCTGATCGAGACGGTCTGGCCGATCAGACGAACGAAGCCCGTCAGCCGGTGTAATCCCCACCGGCCGACGGGCTTCGTGTCTGTCTCCGCGTCGGGTCAGACGATCGTTCAGTTGCCGCCGAAGTCCGATACGTCGCCGACGTAGCGCGTGTGGTCCGCCCCGATCGGCTCGACGGCGGCGCGTGCGACCTCCGCGGCGAACTCGGAGACGTTGAAGAGCCGACCGGCGGCTTCCTTGCGTGCGGAGATCGCACCGGGATTCGCGCGCTCGAGGAGCGTCGCCGTGATGGTGCCCTCGATCATGTCGCCCGAGACGACGACGAACTCGACTCCGGCCGACTCGAACTCCTCGATGCGCGCGCGCAGGGCGTCCTCGCCCGCCCGCTTGGAGCGGGCGACGGGCTCGTACTCGGGCATGGTGGGCGTCGAGTGGATGAAGTGCGCCTGGTGGCTCGTCACGAAGACGATCCGCGATCCGACAGCGAGCAACGGGAGCATCGCGTCGACGACGCCGACCTGTGCATCGCGGTTGAGGACCATGGCGTAGTCCTCCGCCATTCCGCTCTCCATGCCGCCAGACGCGTTGAGGACGAGGACGTCGAGCGAGCCGTAGGCCTCGCGGATCTGTGCGGCCATGCCGGCGACGGAATCGGCGTCGGTCAGGTCGGCGCCGACGGTGAGGGCCGTGCCACCGGTGGCGCGGATCTCCTCGGCGAGCTTGACCGCTCGCGCCTCCTTGTTCCGGAAGTTGATGACCACATTGGCTCCGGCCGCGGCGAAGTAGCGCACGGTGTCGGCGCCGATGCCGCGGGACGAGCCGGTGACGAGGACGTTCTTGCCCTCGAGTGAGCCGGGGGCGAGGGGGTGTGACACGGAGGATTCCTCTCAAGTGGGACGACGGCCGACAGCGGCGAACGATCCGTGACGGACGTCATGTCAAGCTGGGGCCAGCCCCGAGACTACCAAGCGGTGATCGTCTTGAGGCAACGGGGCTCCGGACGGCCCCGCCGCGGACAGAACCGAGGAGACACACATGACCACCCGCTACTTCGACTCCCCGCTCCCCCGGGTCTTCGCTCATCGGGGGCTCGCGACGTCCGCACCCGAGAACACGGTGGCCGCCTTCCAAGCCGCCATCGCCGCCGGCGCCGACTACGTCGAGACCGATGCGCACGTCACGGCCGACGGCGTAGCCGTCCTCGCGCACGACCCGACCATCGTCGTCGGACAGACGACGATCGAGATCGCCTCGACCGCCTCGGCTGATCTGGACGCTCTCGACCTCGGCGCCGGAGAGCGCGTGCCGCGTCTGCTCGACGTGCTCGAACGGTTCCCCGACACGCCGTTCAACATCGATGTGAAGGCACCGTCCGCCGTGCCGTCGGTGGTCTCCGCGATCCATTCGGCGGACGCCCGCGACCGCGTGCTCGTGACCTCCTTCGACGGAGCGACGCGGTCGGCAGTGCTCCGAGCGCTTCCGGGAGTAGCCACGAGCGCGTCCAGCGACCTCGTCGCCCGCGCTCTCCTGCCCGCGCGTCTCGGCCTCGCCGGCATCGTCGGCCGCATCCTCCGGGGCGTCCCGTGCGTGCAGGTGCCCGAACGGCACCGCGGAATCGCGGTCGTCACACGACGATCCGTCCGTGCCTTCCACTCCGCCGGGATCGAGGTCCACGTGTGGACCGTGAACGACCCCCGAGACATGCGGCGGCTCCTGGCACTCGGGGTCGACGGAATCGTGACCGATCGGTGCGACGTCGCGCTCCGAACCATCGGTAGAGCGACTCGAAGCTGAGCACGGCCTGGGAGCATGACGGCCGTTGGAAGAGAAAACCCAGCTTGAAGCGTTATAACTTGACGAACCACACTATGCGAGAGGAGACCACACAATGGCAGATCGCAGCCTGCGCGGAATGCGCCTCGGATCCCAGAGCCTGCAGAGCGAGGAAGGGGTCGTGTTCTCGGAGCGGATCGCACACGAGTACTCGTGTGCCGCTTGCGGCAACGACACCGTCCTCATCTTCGCCGCCGACGCGGACGCACCCGACACCTGGGAGTGCAAGACCTGCGGTGCTGAGGCCGTCCTGATGGTGGACAGCAAGCCCGTCGACATCGATCACGGGGACGTCAAGGCCCCGCGTACCCACTGGGACATGCTGCTCGAACGGCGTACTCGCGCGGAACTCGAAGAGCTCCTCCAGGAGCGCCTCGACTTCCTGCGTGCCCGACGCGGACAGCACAAGATCGGCGCCTGAGCCGCTTCTCCCTCGCAGAATCCACGAAGCACCGGACGGAAACGTCCGGTGCTTCGTCGTGTGCGCTGTTCGAGACCGCTCAGCCGCGACGCCCGCGCCGGGCGCCGAAGAGTCCGGCGAGAAGAAGCGTCCCGATCCCCCATCCGACGATGAGCCCTTCGGTCTGGCCGCCGAGGACGACAGCCGGCGTGAGATCACGCGAGAGAGGGACGTCTTCGACCATGGCCCCCGGCTCGTAGGCCGGGACCGTCGCGATCGTCCGACCGTCGGGACCGATGACCGCGCTCAGACCGACGGTCGAGATGCTCACGACGCTCCGTGACGTCTCGATCGCGCGGAGGCGCGTGATCGCCAGCTGCTGCTGGTTCTCGTCGGTCTGGCCGAAATCGGCGTTGTTCGTCTGGGCGAGCAGAACCTGCGCACCACGATCGACGGAGTCGCGGATCACGGCATCGTCGACGATGTCGAAGCAGATGCTGATCCCCGCGATGACCCCGTTCACGTTGAAGATGCCGTCGCGCGTCCCCGGCGTGTAGTCGCGCGCGATGAGACCGATGAGGTCGGGGGCGAACGGCTCCCAGAACTCCCTGTCCGGTACGTACTCGCCGAACGGCACCGGGTGCTTCTTGTCGTACCAGTCGGTCGCGCGACCGTCCTGCCAGAGGAGCGAGGTGTTGTACACCTTGTCCTCCCGCTCCTGGTTGGTCCCGAGGATGACGGGCGCACCGCCCGCGAGCTGGCTCAGCGCGTCGAGCGCACGGCCTGCCGACGGCACCGTGGCCGGGTCGTACTCACTCGCCCCCTCCGGCCACACGATCATGTCGACGCCCTCGTCCAGCACCGGCAGGCTCGCGTCGAGCTGTCCGGAGATGAGGTCGCCGGGCTTGCGCTCGGCCGCATCGAAGTAGCCGGCCTTGGTGTTCCCCTGCACGGCCGCGATCCGGGAGGTTCCGAAGACGGACGTCGGCCACGCCGGTACCGCCAGAACGGCCACGACGAGGACGACGGGGACCGCCATCCTCCGCACGAGACCGGGAGCGGGCTCGCGGAGGACCTGCACGGTGACGGCGACGACGACGACCATGACGAAGCTCAGACCGGAGATGCCGACCCAGGCGACGAGGGGGGCGAAAGGGCTCTCCGACTGACTCAGGGCGACCCGGCCCCACGCGAAGCCGCCGTACGGCCACGTGCTGGCGACCATCTCCCGAGCGGTCCACAGCGCGCCGATGAGTACCGGGAGCACGGCGAGCCGAGCGATCGTGCCCGACCAGACGCGCGGGAACCAGCGGTACGCCAGGGTGATGAGCACCGCTCCTGCACCGAAGAACAGGGACTCGAGGACGGAGAGCGCCACCCACGGCACCGGCCCGAGGTACAGCGCCGTCCACGACACGTGCACCAGGTAGAACGAGAGCCCGGCGATGAAGCCGACGAGGAAGGACGTACCGGCCCGTCGTCCGACGACCGCGACGAGAACGATGCCGATCCCGACGAACGTGAGCGGCCACGCCCCGAGATCGGGGAAGCCGGCGTCGAGCACCGGCCCGGCGCCGAGCGCGAGGAGGACCGCAGCCCACAGGGGCACGATCGGAGCGTCGCGGTCGCGCGGGTCAGCGGCTGACGGGAACGGCTGACGGGAGGGGGTTCGGGTCACTCCACAACCCTACGATCGGAAAGCTGGGCGAACGGACCGAGCATCAGACGGAGCTGTACGCGACGATGCCGCGACGCACGGCGTCGAGTGCGTGCCGGGCTGTCACGCCGACGGGCGGGTCGGCGACCGTCGAGAGCTGGTCGAGGAGATCGATCGTCTGCTTGCACCACCGGACGAAGTCCCCGGCGGCCAGGTCCGCGTCGCGCAGGACGACGTCGAGAGGTGATCCGGACGCCCACTTGTACATCGCGAGAGCGAGGCCGTTGGCCGGTACATTGCTGCCGGGCAGCCGATGCGCCTGCTCGACGTCGTCGAGGACGCTCCAGACCTCCTGCGTGGCCGTGAGTGCTTCGCGGAATCGTCCTCGCGGGAGGTAGCGCTCCGGCACGTCGGTGTCGTCGCGTCGGGGCTCGTACACGAGGCAGCAGGCGAGAGCGGCGAGGCTCGGCGCATCGAGGCCGTTCCAGAGCCCACGTCGGAGACACTCGGCCACGAGAAGATCGCGTTCCCCGTAGATGCGACGAAGCGCCTGCCCCTGCGGCGCGAGGGAGATCCCTCCGGGCCCCTCCCCCTCGACGAGGTATCCGAGCTCGACGAGCACGTCGACGACACGGTCGAAGACCTTTGCGACGGCGCCCGTGCGTGTGTTGATCTGCCGACGCAGCGCGTCCGTCTCGCGACGCAACCGGAACCACCGCTCGGCCCATCGAGCGTGCTTCTCACGGTCGGAGCAGCCATGACACGGGTGGGCCTTGAGCCTCTTCCGGAGAGAGGCGATCTGACGGGAGCGGCGTTCACGCTTGGCGGCGGAGCCGGCGTCAGGTCGCTGCTTCTCCAGATCGCCGAGCTCTCGACGGATGGACGCGTACTCCGCGAAGTCCCCCAGGTGGCAGCGCATCGCCTCCGCGTAGCCCTCGAGGGAGCCCTCCTGATCCCGCACCTTTCTGGCGAGGTCGACGACAGCCCGGTCCGCCTGGAACTGCGAGAAGGACGACTCGAGGATCTCGCGGGTGCGCCGGCGGCCGAATCGGTCGATGAGATTGACCGCCATGTTGTACGTCGGTCGGAAGCTCGAGTTGAGCGGATAGCTGCGTCGTGATGCGAGGGCCGCGACGGCCTGGGGGTGCAGGCCGTCGACCCATTGGACGACCGCGTGGCCCTCCACGTCGATGCGTCGCCGTCCAGCCCTGCCGGTGAGCTGCGTGTACTCCCCCGACGTGATCGGGACGCGCGCCTCGCCGTTGAACTTCTCGAGCTTCTCGAGCACGACCGTACGAGCCGGCATGTTGATGCCGAGGGCGAGGGTCTCGGTGGCGAAGACCACCTTGAGGAGTTTGCGCTGGAAGAGCTCCTCGACGACCTCCTTGAACGCCGGCAGCATCCCGGCGTGGTGGGCGGCGACGCCGCGCTCGAGCCCGTCGCGCCACTCCCAGTACCCGAGAACCGCGAGGTCCTCGTCCTGGAACGCGGCTGTCCGCTCCTCGATGACGGCACGGATCTCGTGCCGCTCGTGTTGCTCGGTCAGCCGGACCCCCGCCCTCACCACCTCGCGCACGGCCTGATCGCAGCCGACGCGGCTGAAGATGAAGAAGATGGCGGGAAGGAGATGGTGCTCACCGAGCAGCTCCACGGTGCTGGCGCGCGAGGTCCGCTCGTGGCGCTGCGGTCCCCTCCGCCGGTGGTATCGGCTGACGTCGTCGTACTGCTTCGTCGAGAGCGAGCGACCACCGAACTGCGCGAGACGGACGAGTTCCGGATTGACGTTGGGCTCGTCCCCCGATGTCTTGGCATCGAAGAGGTCGAGCAACCGGCCGCCCATGAGCACATGCTGGTCGAGCGGAACCGGACGCTCCTCCGAGACGATCACATCCGTGTCACCACGGACGGTGTGCAGCCAGTCTCCGAACTCCTCTGCATTCGACACGGTCGCGCTCAGCGAGACGAGTCGGACGGCAGGCGGCAGGTGGATGATGACTTCCTCCCAGACGGCGCCGCGGAAGCGGTCAGCGAGGTAGTGCACTTCGTCCATCACGACGAAAGCGAGGTCGGCGAGAAGTGCCGAGTCTGCATAGAGCATGTTCCGAAGCACTTCCGTGGTCATCACGACCACACGTGCTCCGGAGTTGATGTTCGTGTCACCCGTGAGGAGACCGACGTTCTCAGCGCCGTACGCGTCGACGAACTCGCCGTACTTCTGGTTGCTGAGGGCCTTCATCGGGGCGGTGTAGAACACCTTCGCCCGCTCCTCGCGCATGGCCAGGAAGACGGCGAACTCCGCGACGATCGTCTTCCCCGCTCCCGTCGGGGCTGCTACGAGCACGCTCCGACCGGCCTCGAGGCGTTCGCAGGCCGCCTCTTGGAACGGATCGAGCGCGAAGGACAATCCGTCCCGGAACTCGCGGACGAGGGCCGTGCGCCGGGAGGCCGCGTACCGCTCGGCCGGGGAGAGTGTCTCGCTCACACCGCGAACTCCGGGTCGGGCGCCGACACGCGGCGGGCTGCGCGTCGATCGTGGACCCAGGCCACCCCGTAGGCGGCGAAGTAGAGGATGACCATCGGGATCGCGAGGAGGAACATCGAGACCACGTCGGCCGCCGGCGTGGCGAGGGCGCAGAACACCATGATCGCGAGGATCGCCCACCGCCAGGACTTGATGATCGACGACGCCGAGAGCACTCCGACGAAGTTCAAGAGGACGAGGAACACCGGCAGTACGAAGGCGATCCCGACGGCCAGCACGAGCTTCAGGACGAAGTCGAAGAAGTAGCTCGCCGTGTAGATGCCGCTTCCACCCTCCGGGATGAAACCGGCCATGAGTTCGACGATGTGCGGCATGACGAGCCAGCCGGCGGCGGCACCTCCGAAGAAGAGCGGGAGAGCGGCCCCGAGGAAGCCGAGCGCGTAGCCGATCTCCCGACGCTTCAGACCCGGGACGAGGAACGCCCAGATCTGGTAGAGCCAGACCGGTGCCGATACGACGATGCCGACCGTGAGCGCGATCTTCATGTACAGGTCGAAGCCGGAGGTGACGGTCTCGAAGTTGAGACTCGCGTTCATCTTCTCGGCCAACTCGGCGATGGGCTGCGACATCGCGCGGATGACGGGCTCAGCCACGATGAAGCCGAACACCATGCCCACGACGATCGCGAGGGCCGAGATGAACAGTCGCTTCCGGAGTTCGAGCAGGTGTTGGCCGAGCGACATCCGCCCCTCGGTGTTCTTCTGCCTGCGCTGTTTCGCGGGCACGACCGGTTACGGCGTCGTGTCGGCGTCGCGTCGAGCAGACGCGCTGGGGGTCACGGTGCTCTCGTCGGTGCGGACGCCCGAGTCGGTGCGGACACCGTAATCGGATCCCGGGTCCGACGGCTTCGACGCGTCGTCGTCGCGGACTTCCTTCTTGAAGATGCGCACGGACTGTCCGATGCTCCGTGTGAGAGCGGGGAGTCGGGTCGCGCCGAACAGCAGCAGCACGATCACGAGGATGATGACGAGATGCCATCCGGTCAGGTTGCCCAACATGCGCGATCCTCCAGAGGGTCGATGTTCGTCGAGTCTACCTCGCGCCGCCGGAGATAGGGCTGGGAGAACCGCCGTTCGCGGCGTAGTTGCCGAGCGCATCCCCCGCCCACGCCGCCACCGCTGCCCTGGCCTCCGGCGGTCCGACGACCGTCACGAGCCCCGCGAGACCGGAGACGAATCGCGTCAGGGTCCCGTAATGCGCCAGTCTGACCGTGACTCGGACGCGATGTCCGTCGACCGCGGTCCGTTCGCTTCCACCGATCCACTCGTCGATGAGCGGCAGGGCAGCCTCCGACACCTCGAGTTCGACGCTCAGGTCCTCAGGAGAGGCCTGGAAGAGGGTCTCTGGCAGAACGACGTCTCGCGCCTCCGCGTGCGCCGGCTCCTCCGTCACCTCGATGCGCGACATCCGGTCGAGCCGGAACGTCCGCACGGCCGACCGGCTGTGATCCCAGGCGCGCACATACCAATCCGCGTCGAGCGATTCGACCCGGAGCGGGTCGACCGTGCGGCGTTCGCGCTCTCCTCGTGCGTTCACGTAATCGAACGCGAGCGAACGGGCTGTCGCGACCGACTCGCGGATCGTCGCGAGCGCCGCATCGAGGTCGCCGGATCCCACGGCGACTTCGCTGGGAACGGCGGAGGCCCCGATCGCGAGCTTCGCCATGAGGGCACCGACGACGTCGCGATCAGCCTGCTCCGGAAGCCCCGAGAGGTACTGCAGTCCGGCGATGAGCGCTGCGGCCTCGCGTGCCGAGAAACGCGGCGACTCGTCGATTGCGACGAGGTGCGTGATGGCGATCTCGTCGTCCTGCTCGAAGGCGTCCCAGTCGATGTCGAAGAGATCGTCGTGCTGGTACTGCGTCGTCTCACCGGGGACCCCCGACACGGCGATGAGCCTCACGGCCTGGCGGATCTGTTCAGGCGGCACCCCGAAGTGCGCGGCGGCATCGGCCACGCTCACGCGGTCGTGGTCCATGAGATACGGGACGAGAGACAGGAGGAAGGCGAGCTTGTCCTGTGCGTGCACGGGCTGGAACGAGGCCATGATCAGTCCTCCTCGTTCTCTGACGACGCCGAGTGTGCGTTCGCGAGCATGGTCAGTCTCTTGACGACGGCGGCGCGCAGGTCGCCGGGACTCAGCGCCTCCACCTCCGGTCCGAACGCCGCGAGCTCGTCGGCGAGGATGTCGACGTCCGTGTAGTGCAGGGTCAACACTCCCCCGAGGTCGGCGCTCGAGTCGGGTCGGCGCGCCAGTCGTGTCTCGGCGTCGGATCCGGGGACGACGCGGACGGTCGCCCGCTGCGACCGCCACAGGGCGTCGAGCTCGCCGAGGGCACGGTCGGCGAAACCGCCGCCCTCCGGGAGGGGGAACGTCTTCGAGGTCGACCGCGGCGTCCCGACGATGCGTGCGAGGAGGAAGGTGCGTGGAGCGGCCGCGTCCTCGTCGATCCCGTACAGGTGCCAACGCCCACGATGCTGGACGAGGGCGAGCGGCGATACGCTGCGCCGTCGCGGGGCCGCGTCGCCGGGCTTCAGGTAGGGGAACGTCACGATCGTGTGCCGCTCGAGGGCGGAGCGCAGGGGCTCGAACGAACTCTCTCGCGTGCGCAGTCGAGGCGCATAGCCGATCACGGGATCGTCCGACGGGATGCCGAGGGAGCGCAGCTTCAACAGGGCCCGCTGGGACTCGGCGGACAGGGAGCCCTGACGCCAGACTGTCGCCGCCAGGCCGAGGAGGGTGATCTCCTGAGCCGAGAAGGTCAAGTCGGACGGGAGATCGTAGTCACCCTTCGAGATGCGATAACGCATCAGGTGGTTGTTGCCCTGCTCCCCGGGCGGCTCGACGGTCTCCATCGGGATTCCGAGATCGCGGATATCGTCCTTGTCGCGCTCGAACTGCCGCTCGAGACTCGCGTTGTCACCGCCAGGGGTGAACCGCTGGCGGTAGCCCTGCACCGTCGACAGGATCTCGTTCTTCGTGAGTCCGTTCTCCGTCGCCACGAGTGCGAGGACGAGCGAGAACAGTCGCTCCTCGACGGGCACCCGCACGGATGGACTCGACGATTCAGGCACGGTCACATCCTACGTCCGGCAGGCGTCGAGCCAGCGATCAGCCGACCCCGAGGATGTCGATGACGAACACCAGCGTCGAGTTGGCGGGAATGGACCCCGACGCGGTATCGCCGTAGCCCTGGGAGGGCGGGATCACGACGACCACCTGGGAGCCGACCTGGGCCCCCACGAGAGCATCGGCGAACCCGGGCACCACCTGATCGGTCGTGAACTGTGCGGGGGTGCCCCGCTCCCACGACGAATCGAAGATCGTCCGCTCCGTCCAGAGCGCCCCCGTGTAGTTGACGGTCACGAGGTCGCCCTCCTTCACCGTCTGTCCGCTCCCCTGCAGCAGCGTGGCCTTCCGGAGGTCGGCGGGCGGATCCGTCTTCGGGATCGTGAGACCGGGCGTGCCGTCCGCCGCCGTGACCACCGACGGGAGGCCCGGGGTCGTCACGGGCACGGGGAAGCCGTCGGCCTTGGCGAGGTAGCTCTTGTGGACGTCCATCACGGCGAGGATCGTGTCGTCCTCATCGATGCCGTACTGCGGGTTCCCGCCGGACGGTCCGAAGGCGTCCTCCGCCGAGATGGCGACGGCCACGCGCGACCCGGCCGTGGCGCAGACGAGCCCCTTGGCCATGCCCGGCAGGAGGTTCTCCGGGGAGAACGTGGTCGGAGCGGACGCGTCGTAGGCGGACTGAGTCACGACCTCGCCGGTGCGTCCGTTGACGAGGGTGTAGTCGATGACGACGAGCTCGTCGGGGAGGACCACGTCGCCGTCGCCCTCGATGAGCGTCGTGCTCTGGGTCTTCGTGGTGTAGACGTCGCTCGGGGCGTCGACGACCGGGGCCGTGCCGAAGTCGCCGTCTGCGGTGATGACGTTCGAGGCGTCACCAGGTGTCGCCTCGGGGGTGCATGCGTCTGCCGGCGACGTGCACGCCGTCAGCGAGAGGGCGACGAGCCCAGCGGACAGGAGCAGGATGGGTGCCTTACGCACGGTGCCTCGATTCGGTGCGGGCGGGCCTTCGGCCCCGGGATGCGCGGTTCAGTTTAGTCGGCGTCCGGGCCCTCGCCCGACACCTCGTCGCGCGACCGGACGAGGTCGGCGCTCGCCGCCGCCGCGCGGACACGTTTGCGGAGGCTCTTCGGGCTGGACTCGCGTTCGCCGAGGGCTCCAGGAGTCCACAGCTCGACGTCCTCGTCGGAGAAATCCGACTTCGACGGGCGACGCTTGAGCTCCGGCAGCACGGCTCCGTCCGCGAGACGCCTCGCGGTCAGCAGGAAACCGGTGTGTCCGATCATCCGGTGGTCCGGGCGCACGGCGAGCCCCTCGACGTGCCACCCGCGGACCATGGTCTCGGTGGAGGACGGGTCGGTGAATCGTTCCGTCTCCCGGATGGCCTCGGCCACACGAGACAGCTGAGTCACGGTGGCGACGTAGCAGAGGAGGACGCCGCCGGGGGTCAGGGCATCGGCGACGGCGTCGACGCACTCCCACGGGGCGAGCATGTCGAGGACGACCCGGTCGGCGCTCCCCCGCTCGACGGCGCCGGGGAGCTGCTCGACGAGGTCTCCCACGACGACGTCCCAGGCTGCCGGGTCGTATCCGAAGAAGCTCGCGACGTTGTCGCGTGCGACGTCGGCGAATTCCTCCCGGCGCTCGAACGACGTGAGGTGACCGGACTCGCCGATCGCTCGCAACAGCCAGATCGAGAGAGCACCGGACCCGACGCCGGCCTCGACGACGCGCGCTCCGGGGAAAATGTCGGCCGACGCGAGGATCTGAGCAGCGTCCTTCGGGTAGATGATCGCGGCGCCTCGAGGCATCGACATCACGAAGTCGACGAGCAGGGGGCGGAGGGCGAGGTACTCGATTCCCGCCGTGTTGGTGATGACCGAGCCGTCGTCTCGGCCGATGAGGTCGTCGTGGTTGATCATGCCGCGGTGGGTGTGGAACACCTTGCCCGACTCGAGGCTGATCGTGTGCAGCTTGTTCTTGGGTCCCGTCAGCTGGACGCGATCCCCCACGCGGAACGGCCCGGAATTGCGGACGCGCTCACCGCTCTGCGCGCTCATCGGACGCCCGCGTCCGCGCGGCGTGCGGCGAAGAGATCGGCGATGTCCTGAGCGGTACGGCCGGCGAGGGTCGGCCAGACGACGTGGTCGTCCGACTCGGGGATGGAGACGGCGTGCGGAACGGCGACGGCGACGGTCCCCGCAGCGACAGCGGACGCGAGGCCCGTGCGCGAATCCTCGATCGCCACACAGCGACGGATATCGACTCCGAGGCTCTCCGCCGCGCGCAGATACGGGTCGGGATGAGGCTTCGGCCGCGAGACCTCGTCGCCCGTGATGAGGACCTCGAACGGGTCGTCGTCCATCCGATCGACCACGTGACGAGCCATGCTGCGTACAGACATCGTGACGAGCGCGACGCGGACGCCGGCCGTGCGGAGGTCGGTGAGGAGCTCCAGGGCACCCGGACGGAACGGCACGCCGTCGGCTGTGATGCGGTCCATGACGGTCCCCGTCAGCTGCGACACGATCTCATCAGCTGAGAGGTCCACACCGTGCGAGCGGAGCGTCTCCGCCGAATCCCACAGCCCGGCCCCCACGAGCTGCATCGCATCCTCGTATGTCCAGGTGTGTCCGAAGGACTCCACGAGATCGGTTTCGGCCGAGATCCAGTACGGCTCGGTATCGACGAGGGTTCCGTCCATGTCCCACAGGACGGCGTCGGGCATCAGAGAGGTCACGGGGTGCAATGCTACCCGGTCGTCGAAAGCGCCTATCCTGGAGTGATCGATCGGCCGGAGGGCTGCGGAAGGGCTGGTGCACGTGACGGCTGAAGTCGAAGCGTTCTCGCGGGGACGGGTCCTCGTCGTCGCTTTCGAAGGGTGGAACGACGCGGGCGACGCGGCGACGGGCACGGTCCGACTCCTGAAGGAGCAGCTCCAGCTCGTCCCTCTCGCTTCGGTGGACCCCGAGGACTACTACGACTATCAGTTCACTCGCCCCACCATCGCCGCCGGCGACGACGGTCGCCGGACGATCCAGTGGCCGGGGACCACGTTGTACGGACCCGCCGTCGAGAGCGACGGGCAGGGATCCGTCTACCTCCTGCTCGGAATCGAGCCGTCGAGGAGCTGGAAGAGCTTCACCGCGGAGATCCTGGACGCGGCGCTCACCGCCGACGTGTCCGCGGTCGTCTTCCTCGGAGCGATGCTCGCCGACGTCCCCCACACGAGGCCGATCTCCATCTTCACCACGAGCGAGAACCCCGACGTCCGTCGTGCATTCGCCGTCGAACGCTCCTCCTACGAGGGGCCGGTCGGCATTCTGAGCGTCATCGCGGACGCCGCCGAGGTGCTCGGCATGCCGACCATCTCCGTGTGGGCCTCGGTTCCGCACTACGTGCACAACGCGCCGTCGCCCAAGGCGGTCCTCGCGCTCGTCGACCGTCTCGAGGAGATCATCGACGTCGTCATCGACCGCGGAGAGCTCCTCTCCGAGGCCGCAGAGTGGGAGCAGGGCATCGATGTCCTGGCCGAGGAGGACGACGAGATGGCCACATACATCCAGCAGCTCGAGCAGGCGAGGGACACCGTCGAATCCCCCGATGCGAGCGGCGATGCGATCGCCGAGGAGTTCGAACGCTATCTCCGCCGTCGCGGTGACAAGCCAGACGGCAAGAGCGGCGACGAGCCGTGGGGAAAGGCCTGACGTCCCGTCGAGCCGTGCTCGATCCCCGATCCTGAGCCGTTCCCCTCGCGGACGCGGACGGATCCGCGATCAGTCCGCGAGGAGGGCGACGCCGAGGAGCGCGTCGATCGCGCTGACCAGGAGACCGGGGTCGTCGACGCCGGATCGGACGGCCTCGTCGACGACGGCGATCGTGCCCGGTGTGTCGAGATCGTTCCGCAAGGCCGAACGCATCGCCTCGACGACGTCGCGCGCCGACACCTGCTGCCGCGGCTCGGAGTGTCGCCCGTCGACGACGTCCCGCCAGCGCACGACGCGGTCGGCGGCCTCGTCGAGGACGGAATCGGTCCACTCCCAGTCCGAACGGTAGTGGTGCGCGAGCACGGCCAGCCGGACGGCCCGTGGGTCGACCCCGCGTGCGCGGAGCTCGGAGACGAGAACGAGGTTGCCGAGCGACTTCGACATCTTCTCGCCCTGATAGGCGACCATTCCGGCGTGACTGTAGACGGCTGCGAGGGGGTGACCAGACAACGCGGCCGCGTGCCCCGCACTCATCTCGTGGTGGGGGAAGACCAGGTCGGAACCGCCGCCCTGCACCGTGAAGTCTGTTCCCAGATGATCGAGCGCGATCACCGAACACTCGATGTGCCAGCCGGGCCGACCGGCGCCGACGACCGTCTCCCAGCTCGGTTCGCCCACTCGCGCGGCACGCCACAGCAGCGGGTCGAGAGGGTCCTTCTTCCCGACGCGGTCGGGGTCTCCCCCGCGTTCGGCGCTCAGGCGCTCCATGAGAGCCCGGTCGTACCCGCTCTCCGAACCGAGGGTCCAGACACCGGGAGCCGAGGCCGCGGCGATGTCGAAGTACACATCGTCACCCGCGTCGGAGTCGGGCGTGTCGACGCGATAGGCGACACCGGCGTCGAGGAGACGCACGACGGCCGCGGCGATCGGATCGATCACCTCGGTGACGGCCACGTAATCGTCGGGCGGCAGGACGCTCAGGGCCGTCATGTCGTCGCGGAAGAGCTGGATCTGCTCGTCGGCCAGGGAGCGCCAGTCGAGACCGCGTTGCGCCGCGCGCTCCAGGAGCGGGTCGTCGACGTCGGTGATGTTCTGCGCGTAGTGCACTTCGAGGCCCGCATCGAGCCACACGCGCTGCAGGGTGTCGAAGGCGAGGTACGTCGAGGCGTGCCCGATGTGGGTGGCATCGTACGGGGTGATCCCGCACACGTAGAGACGGGCGGTGTCCCCCGTGTGCACCTCCACGAGTCGCCCGCTGGCCGTGTCGTGGAGCAGGGGCGCACAGGCCTCTCCGGGGACCGTGGGGACGTCGGGACGGGGCCAAGCACGCATGCCCTCAGCCTAGGCGAGCGTCCGCGCCCCGCGGACCAGGTCAGGCCTGCATCGCGCCCGTCGAGAGGAGGACGATCAACACGAGGCCGAGCACGATCCTGTAGACCACGAAGGGCAGGAACGACCGCTTGGAGATGTACTGCATGAAGAACTTGATCACGACGAGCGCGACGACGAAGGCGATGACGGTCGCGACGAGGGTCTCGAGCGGCCCGTAGACCTCCGGGAGGCATCCCGTCGCCCCGTCGACGCACGGGTCGGTGATGGACTTCGCCACTTGGTACAGTCCGCTTCCGAAGACGGCGGGGATCGCGAGGAGGAACGCGTAGCGAGCGGCCGCCTCGCGCTTGTAGCCGAGGAACAGGCCGGCCGTGATCGTGCCACCCGATCGGGAGACGCCCGGGATCAGGGCGAGCGCCTGTGCCATGCCGTAGACGATGCCGTGCGGGTAGGTGATGTCCCCGAGCTCGCGACGCTTCGCCCCGACGTAGTCAGCGATACCCAGCAGGATGCCGAAGCCGATGAGCGTCCCGGCGATGAACCAGAGCGAACGGAACGTCGTCTCGATCTGATCCTGGAACAGCAGACCGAGCACCACGATCGGAACCGAACCGATGATGATGAGCCATCCCATCCGCGCGTCGGGATCGTTCCGCGGGACGCGACCGGCGAGCGAACGGAACCACGCCCCGATGATGCGCACGATGTCTCGCCAGAAGAAGATGACGACGGCGAGCTCCGTGCCGATCTGCGTGATCGCCGTGAACCGCGCTCCCGGATCCTCTCCCGTCCCGAGGAACTCGCCGACGATGCGCAGATGAGCACTCGAGGAGATCGGGAGGAACTCGGTGAGACCCTGGACGAGGCCAAGGATGATCGCATTGACGAAGTCCACTCGGGGCTCTCCTGACGGTCAGTAGGTGCGGAACAGATCCTCGAGGACTCGCCGCCCGAACACGAGCGACTCGAGCGGCACGCGCTCATCCACCCCGTGGAACATCGCGGGGAAGTCGACGTCCTCCGGCAGGCGGAGCGGAGCGAACCCGTAGCCGGTGATTCCCAGCCGCGAGAGCGCCTTGTTGTCGGTCCCCCCGGAGAGCATATACGGGAGCACGACGGCCTCCGGGTCGTGCGCCTGGAGGGTCGCGACGGCCGCATCGATCAGCGGGCCCGCGAACGGCGTCTCGAGTCCGATGTCCTGCTGAACGATCTCGATCTCGATGTCTTCGCCCACGATCGCGCGCACCTCGGCCAGGACGTCGTCCTCCTCGCCCGGGAGGGTGCGGATATCGACGAGCGCCGTGGCGACGTCGGGGATCACGTTGTGCTTGTACCCGGCCTCGAGGAGCGTCGGGTTGCTCGTCGTGCGGAGCGACGCGCGGATGAAGCCGGCGGCCGTGCCGGTCGCGATGGCGATCTCGTCCGGCCCCGTGGTTTCGGGGTCGACGCCGAGGATCTCGGCAAGCTCCGCGAGAAGGGCCGTGGTCGTCTCCGTCAGGCGGATCGGCCACTCGGTCCGGCCGATCGCCGCGATGGCGACGGCGAGCTTGGTCACCGCATTGTTCTCGATGACCCTCGATCCGTGAGCCGCGACACCTTGAGCACGGAGACGGATCCAGACGAGCGACTTCTCCGCCGTCTGCATGAGGTACGCCCGACGTCCACCGACCGTGATCGAATACCCGCCGACCTCACTGATCGCTTCCGTCGCGCCGTCGAACAGCTCAGGGCGCGTCTTCACGATGTGCTGCGAGCCGTAGACGCCGCCGTTCTCCTCGTCTGAGAAGAAGGCGAGCACGAGATCCCGCTCGGGGGCTCCCCCACCACGGGCCAGGTCGGCCACGGCGGTGAGGATCATCGCGTCCATGTTCTTCATGTCGACGGCGCCTCGGCCCCACAGCATGCCGTCTCGGATCTCTCCGGCGAACGGGTCGACGGACCAGTTCGCCGGATCGGCTGGAACCACGTCGAGGTGACCGTGCACGACGAGAGCCGGCTTGTCGGCATCACGACCCGCCACACGCGCGACGACGCTGGTCCGCCCCGGAGCCGCGTCGATGAGTTCGGGATCCAGGCCGAGATCACGCAGATACGCGGCGACGTACTCCGCCGCGTCCTTCTCCGGCTTCGCCTTCCCTTCGCCGTAGTTCGTCGTGTCGAATCGGATGAGATCCCGCGCGACGCGGACGGTCTCGTCATTCTCGAGGTCCGGTGTCGTGCGGTCGTCTGGGGAGGAGGGCATGCGTCCACGCTACCCGCTGCCCTCGAGGGTGTGAAAACACGTCCGGAATTCGTGCTATCGTCGTTTCTCGGCGCCCGAAGCTGGGAGCCGAAACAACTCGCGCGGGTGGCGGAATTGGCAGACGCGCTAGCTTGAGGTGCTAGTGCCCTATTAATGGGCGTGGGGGTTCAAGTCCCCCCTCGCGCACGTGAGTTGGAAGGCCCGGATCATCGCGATCCGGGCCTTCTGTGTTTTTTAGCGCCGCGGCAGAGCGTGGAACGCTACCCGATGGCAGGTGCTGGATACACGTCCGATGGGCACCTTGCCTCCCGCAGCAGATCGGGAGTCCCGACCCAGCGGCAGGTGCTGGATACACGTCCGATGGGCACCTTGCCCCCCGCAGCAGAACGGGAGTCCCGACCCAGCGGCAGGTGCTGGATACACGTCCGATGGGCACCTTGCCTCCCGCAGCAGAACGGGAGTCCCGACCCAGCGGCAGGTGCTGGATACACGTCCGATGGGCGCCTTGCCTCCCGTCCGACCGCGGGAGCACGCCCCGACCGCAGGTGCTGGATACACGTCCGATGGGCGCCTCGCCCCCCGGCAGAGAGAGGTGCCCGACGCTCGAGGTAGCCGTCGACAACGCTCAGTGGGAGCCGAGGCGGCGGCGGAGGTAGTCGATGCGCTGCTGCAACTGGGTCACACTCGCCTGAGCGACGGGCGGGCCGCCGCATACTCGACGGAGCTCGGCGTGCACGAGGCCATGCGGCTCGTTCGTGTTCTTCGCGTACAGCCCGACGAGACTGTTCAGCAGACTCCGCTGCTCCTTGAGCGTGCGATACAGGGCCTGTGGCGGCTGCTCCTCTGGCGGCGCCTGCTTTCTCTTCCCGTCGATGCGTCGCGCCTGCCGCTGATGACGTTGGGTCAACAGCTCATGCACCTGATCAGGCTCGAGGATCCCGGGGATACCGATGAAGTCGAGCTCCTCCTCGGTGCCGGGCACGGCATAGGAGCCGAACTCATCACCGTCGAAGACCACGCGATCGAAGGTCGCATCCGACGCTATCGCCTCGAAGCTGAACTCGCCCATGAGCGAGTCCGAGGCCTTGTCGGAACGGTTCGCCTCCCCCATCATGGCGTCTTCCGGATTCCAGAGATCGCCCTCGGCGTTCGGATCCTGGCGCCGATCGAGCGCGTGGTCCCGCACGCGCTCGAGCTCCGCCGCGAGGTTCATGAGCTGCGGGACGTTCGGGAGGAAAACGCTGGCGGTCTCGCCTCGTCTCCTGGCACGCACGAAGCGTCCGATCGCCTGCGCGAAGAAGAGCGGAGTCGACGCGGAGGTCGCATAGACGCCGACCGACAATCGCGGCACGTCCACCCCCTCGCTGACCATGCGCACGGCGACCAACCACCGCCCGGTGCCTTCGGAGAACGAGTCGATCTTCGCGCTCGCTTCGGCGTCGTCGGAGAGGACCACGGTGGGAGCTTCCCCGGTCAGCCGCTCGAGGATGGCCGCATAGCCTTTAGCGGCGAAGTGATCGGTGGCGATCACGAGACCGCCGGCATCGGGGACACCGTGCCGCACCTCGGTCAGTCGCCGGTCGGCGGCGCGGAGCACGGATGGGATCCACTCCCCCGCCGGGTCGAGTGCTGTGCGCCAGGCCTGAGAGGTGATGTCCTTCGTGTTGCCTTCGCCGAGCCGGGCCTCCATCTCGTCGCCCGTGCTCGTCCGCCACCTCATGTGCCCCGCATACACCATGAAGATCACCGGCCGGACGACGCCGTCGGCGAGGGCCCGCCCGTAGCCGTAGTCGAAGTCGGTGACCGACGTCCTGATGCCCTCTCGATCCGGCAGGTACGTGACGAAGGGGATGGGCGCGGTGTCCGATCGGAACGGCGTCCCCGTCAGGGAGAGTCGCCGCACGGCCGGCGAGAACGCCTCACGGATCGCATCGCCCCAGCTCAGCGCGTCCCCTCCGTGGTGGACCTCGTCGAGGATCACGAGCGTCCGCGACGAGGCGGTGAGGCTCTCGTGGAGCGCGGCTCGCGTCGCAACCTGGGCGTAGGTCACAACGACCCCGTGGAAGTGGCGGCCTACGACGCCTGCGCGGTTGCTGAACTCCGGGTCCAACCGGATGCCGGCACGACTGGCCGCTTCGGCCCACTGCTTCTTGAGGTGCTCCGTCGGTGCCACGACGGTGACGCGGTCGACCGTGCGACGCGAGAGGAGCTCAGCGGCGAGTCGGAGCGCGAAGGTGGTCTTCCCCGCACCCGGCGTCGCCGCGGCGAGGAAGTCGCGCGGCTCGCTGGCGAAGTACGCGTCCATCGCCTCTGCCTGCCAGGCACGGAGCTTGCTGACCGTTCCCCACGCGGCGCGCTCGGGGAACGCCGGCGAGAGATGCTCCGCTGCGGCGGTTCCGATGCGGGGTCCGGCTTCGCCGTTCTCCGTCATCCCGTCCGCATCCACTCGCAGTACATTAGACGACTCCGCCGACACCGCGGACCGCCGGTGACGGGGATGGGTACTCTGGACGGACCGAGTGGAAGAGGAGGTCGCCCATGTCGGAGACAGCGCACGAGATGCTCCACCCGTGGTCCCGTTACGTCGCCATCGGCGACTCCTTCACCGAGGGGATCGGGGATCCGGAGCCCAACGCCCCCGGAGGAAACCGCGGCTGGGCCGATCGAGTCGCCGAGGTCCTCGCCGCCGGAAACGAGAACTTCCGGTACGCCAATCTCGCCGTTCGCGGCAAGCTGATCCAGCAGATCATGGACGAGCAGATCGAACCGGCGATCCAACTCCGGCCGGATCTCATCACGATCTCCGCCGGCGGGAACGACGTGATCCGCCCGGGCACCGATCCGGACGAGATCGCCGCGAAGTTCGAGACCACCATCGAGAGACTCGCGGCCGACCGCGCGACGATCGTCGTGTTCACGGGTGTCGACGTGGGTTTCTCCCCCGTCTTCCGCAGCATCAGGGGCAAGGTCGCGATCTACAACGAGAACATCAGGAGCGTCGCGGCGAAGTTCGACTGCATCGTGGCGGACCAGTGGGCCCTCACGGAGATCCAGGATCAGCGGATGTGGGCCCCGGACCGCCTCCACCTCAACCCGATCGGACATCACACGGTGGCACGGATGGTGCTCGACGCCCTCGACGTGCCGAACACGCTCGAGCCGATGAGGCCGGAGCCGTTCCCGGAACGATCCCGGCGCGACGTGCGCAGCGAGGACATCCAGTGGGCTCGCGAGTACCTCGTACCGTGGGTCCTTCGTCGCGTCCGCCACCAATCGTCCGGCGATGCCATCTCCGCGAAGCGTCCCATCGCCGGACCGCTCGTTCAGCCGGCGGAACTCCGCGAGGACTGACGCGACGACCCCGCCTCCCGGACGCGGAGCGCCCAGAGCGCGACGGCGCTCGCCGAGGCCACGTTGAGCGAGTCGATCCCGTGGAGCATGGGAATCGTCACGACGGTGTCGGCCGCGGCCAGAGCCGCTCGGCTCAGTCCGTCACCCTCTGTGCCGAGAGCGATCGCGAGTCTCTCCGGCGGATCCACTTCGAATGCGCCGAGACCCACGGCGCCGTCGGCGAGGGCCAGCGCGGCGACGTGGAAACCGGCATCCGAGAGGATGCGACGAGAGGTCGCCCAATCCGGCAGTCGCGTCCACGGGACCTGCAGGACGGTCCCCATGCTCACGCGCACACTGCGGCGGTAGAGCGGATCCGCGCAGCGTTCGCTGACGAGAACCGCGTCGGCCCCGAGGCCGGCGACGGATCGGAAGATCGCTCCGACGTTGGTGTGGTCCACGATGTCTTCGAGGATGACGACCCGGCGCGCCCCCGCGATCACCTCCTCCACGGAGCGCAGCGGCGGCCGGTGCATCGCCGCCAGGGCGCCGCGATGCAAGTGGAACCCCGTGAGCTCCTCGAGGAGATCGGGCTCGCCCACGTAGACGGGGACGTCGGGGAAATCGACGAGCAGCGGCTCCACATCCGGCAGCCACTTCTCCTGCAGCAGCACCGAGCGCGGACGGTGCCCAGCACGGATCGCGCGGCCGATGACCTTCGTGGACTCCGCGATGTACAGGCCCCCAGCCGGTTCCGTCTTCTTCCGCAGCGCGACGTCCGTGAGCCGCGAATAGTCCTCGAGTTCCGTCAGCCCGTCCGCCGTGATCGTCTGGATGCGCATGCTCGCGTTCAGCCTTCCGTGTCTCCGCACATCGTGAGGAAACAATTCCGTCAGGTGCGTCGTTTACCATCGTGTCAGGTTCGTGAGTCGGGAGGTTCCATGACGATGCTCGTCGGATCGAACGCGGGCGACACCGTCACACCGGGAGTCGACGACGCCGTGGCCCTCCTTCGCGGTAAGCGATCGGTGTTCCTCACCGGGGCCGGCGTCAGCACGGACTCGGGCATCCCCGATTACCGCGGGGAGGGCGCGCCGAAGCGCAGCCCCATGAATGTCGCGCAATTCCTCACCGATGCCGCCTTCCGTCAGCGCTACTGGGCGGGATCGCACCGCGGGTGGAAGCGATTCGCCTCGTCGCGGCCGAACGATGGGCACCACGCCATCGCTCGGCTCGAGGAGGCCGGCCTCTCGTCCGGAGTCGTGACTCAGAACGTGGATGGTCTGCACATCAGGGCGGGTTCGCGTCGCGTCGTCGACCTCCACGGTTCGATGGAGCAGGTCCGTTGTCTCACGTGCGGTCAGATGTTCAGTCGCGACAGCGTCGCCGAACGCATGGTCGCCCAGAACCCGGCGTTCGACCTGTCCGACGACGAGGAGCTCGGGCCGGACGGTGACGTGCTCGTGGCGGGGATCGAGACCTTCGACGTCCCCGACTGCACGGTCTGCGGCGGTGTCTTGAAGCCGGACATCGTCTTCTTCGGCGAATACATCCCCCGGGAGAAGTTCGAAGAGGCGACGCAACTGATCTCCGAGGCCGACGTGCTCGTCATCGCGGGATCGTCCCTCGTCGTCAACTCGGGGATCCGTCTGCTCGAGCAGGCGAGACGATCGCGGAAGCCCGTCATCATCATCAACAGGGGTGTGACGAAGGGCGACGGTCGGGCGGCCGTCAAGATCGACGCCGGAGCGTCCCAGACGCTCACGGCCATCGCGGACCGCCTCCTCGCCGACAGGGCCGTCGACGGCGAGGACCAGGCCTAGCGTCGAGCCACGAGCGCCGCGAACAGCTCCAGGAGCCGCTCAGCGGGTTCGGCCCAGGCCTCCGGGTCCGTCGCGTCCAGCCGTGATGGCGCGAGCCCGAGTACGGGCTGCCGGGTGCGGCTCGCCCCGATCGCGATGCGCTGATCGGACGACGTCGTGGTCACGATCGCGTCGGCGCGAGCGAGCAGGAGTCGACGGAGCAGCGGGACCATCCTCAACCAGGTGAGAGCGCCGATGGCCGGTCCGGATCGGCGGCGCCCGGCGAGCGTCCGCCTGGCGTCCTGACCCGTGCCGGTGACGAGCGCGTAGCGGCGGCCCGCACTCCCCCACATGGGCGCGGGAGAGAACACCACGTCCGGATCGATCGTGTTGAGGCCCAGCGCCGTGAACAGCTCCCTGGGGTCGTCGGGGCTGCGCAGCAACTGCCACGGGAGGTCGGGGAGGAGGCGGAGCTGCTCGCGCGTCGAGACGATCATCGTCACCCGGCCGCGCCGCGCCAGAGCCGCGACAAGACCGCGCGTCGTCGTGGAGAGCCTGTCGTTCGCATCGTCTGTCGCCCATCGGCAGTCGACGAGGATCCTCACGCAGGTCTCCGAGTCAGGAAGTCCTCGATGTAGCCGGCTGCGGCCTCGGGAACCTCGTAGTGGATGAGGTGACCGACCGACGGGATGACCTCGAGTCGCGCGTCGGCGAAGAGCTGCTGAAGCCGGTGCTGCGCGGCCACGGGCGTGATGTCGTCTCGCTCTGCCGCGATGAGCAACGTCGGCACGACGATCCGCTCGGCCACCATGCTGACGTCGGTCGACACCGAGGCGCGGAAGGCCTCGAGGACGACGCGACGGGAGGCGAAGCGGGAGAAGTACATCTGGTGCTGGGAGTGGATCCAGTTCCGCAGGCCACGCTCGCGGGTCTTGGCCATGGCCTCGCTCATGATGCGGACGACGATGCGACTGCGCAGGACCGCGAAGCCGATTCGCTCCGGCAGCGCCGCGGCCGCCCAGTAGTAGAACACGGCGAGCCGCGTCAGGACGCCGCGCGGACCCGAGAGAGCCGGAGCGGCTATCGGGTTGACGAGGATCAGGGCAGGTGTCGGGAGTCCGTCGGCGACCGCGGCCGAACTCACGATCGAGCCGAACGAGTGACCGAGGATGATCGCCTCGCCTCCTGGCACCACGGCATCGACGAAGGCGCGAAGCCACGCCGAGTATCCGGGGATGTCATGCGTGGAGACGAGCGACTCCGATTCGCCGAACCCCGGGAGATCCGGTGCGACGAGTCGATAGCCGGAAAGGTGAGCCACGACAGGCTCGAGGCCGTGGTGGTCGCCGCGGAATCCGTGGACCAGCACGATCGTGGTCCGGGCATCGGGGTCTCCGTACTCCCACCATCTGGTCGTGGTGCCGAGCACCGACGTGGCGTGCTCGCGGACGGGGACGCGGCGCAAGAGCGCATCGTAGGGGGATGTGACGGCCATGAGACCTCCAGTTTAGGGGCCACGACCGGCTGCCCGGTGGCTTCCGGTCCGACTCGCCCGTTCGGTGACGACCGAGTGTCGTCGGTCGCATCTATCGTGAAGGCGTGGATAGCGACAGACCTTCTCCGTGGTGGTCCCTCCTCGGGGTCTTCGACCTCGAGACGACCGGGATCGACGTCCGGACCTCGCGGATCGTGAGCGCCCACGTCGGCCTCCTCGACGCCGACGGGTCCGTCATGCGCAGTCGGGACTGGCTCGCCGACCCCGGTGTCGAGATCCCTGAGCAGGCCACGGCCGTGCACGGGATCACCACCGAGACCGCCAGGAGCGAGGGACGCCCGGCTCCCGAGGTCGTCGCGGAGATCGTCCACGAGTTGAACATGTTCTTCGACGCGGGCATCCCCGTGGTGATCTACAACGCACCGTACGATCTGTCCCTCCTGGCAGCCGAGGCGCGCCGGCACGGCGTCGCACCCATCGAGAACCCCACGCCCATCATCGATCCCCTCGTCATCGACAAGGCCGTCGACCGCTACCGCCGCGGCAAGCGGACTCTCGCGGCCGCCGCTGGCTTCTACGGGGTCGATCTCCTGTCGGCCCATGAGGCGAGCTCCGACGCGATCGCCGCCGGTCGCGTCGCACAGGCGATCGCACGTGCGTATGCAGACGCCCTCGATGTCCGCGCCGAAGACCTGCACGGTCTGCAGATCGACTGGTGTCGGACGCAGGCGGAGAGCTTCCAGGACTACATGAGACGGACGCGCGACCCCACCTTCGTCTCGATCGGCTCCTGGCCGGTGCACTGAGGTGAGAGTCCCCTCTCCGCGCCCGTCGTCGCGCAGAGGCGAGCCGCGGACGACGAAGGCCGGCCCCCGTGGGGGCCGGCCTTCGTCGTCTGCTCCGCCGATCGGCGGTGAGGCTTACTTGCCGAAGCTCTTGAAGCGCTGGTTGAACTTCTCGACGCGACCGGCCGAGTCCATGATGCGCTGCTTGCCCGTGTAGAACGGGTGCGACTCCGACGAGATCTCGACGTCGATCACGGGGTACGTGTTGCCGTCTTCCCACTCGACCGTCTTGTCGCTCGACACCGTCGAACGGGTGAGGAACGAAGCGCCGGAGGCGAGGTCGCGGAACACGACGGCGTTGTACGTCGGGTGGATGTCAGTCTTCATCGGGGATCCTTGGTGTCTACGAGTGTGGAGTGTCTACGAGTGCGACGGTCTGTTCACCGCCGACGTGTCGGGGCCCATCGCCCGGTCCGTCGAACTGCTCCCGGGGCGGACGCACACGAATGCGTGCTGACCGACTGTCGAGTTTAGCAGAAATCGGGTGCGATCGCCCGGCAGCGGCGCGCCGCCGGCAGCGCGTATCGGCGGACGGTCAGACGGAGCGGGCCGAGAAACGGCCGTCCCGCTCCTCGAGCGAGATCCCGAGCCCGAAGGTCTCGGAGAGGGTCTCCGATGTGAGGGCCTCGGACAGAGGGCCGCTCGAGACGATGCCTCCCCCGGAGAGCAGGAGTGCGTGGGTGAATCCCGGCGGGATCTCCTCGACGTGGTGCGTCACCATGACGATCGCCGGCGAGTCGTCAGCCTGCGCGAAACCGCTCAGCAGACCGACGAGCTCCTCGCGAGCCCCGAGGTCGAGGCTCGCGGCCGGTTCGTCGAGCAGCAGCAGCTCGGGGTCGGTCATGACGCTCCGCGCGATCTGGACACGCTTCTGCTCGCCGTCGCTGAGGGAGCCGAAGCGGCGGTCGGCGAGCCCGTCGAGCTTCCACTCCCCGAGGACACGATGGGCCCGCTTCACGTCGATGTCCTCGTAGGACTCGTGCCACCGGCCGGTGACGGCGTAGGCGGCGGTGAGGACGACGTCGAGCACCGACTCCGATTCGGGGATGCGTCGGGACATCGCCGTCGAGGCCAGCCCGACACGCGAACGGACGTCGAACACGTCGACGCGGCCGAGGCGGTTGCCGAGGAGATCCACTGAGCCTGTCGTCGGGAACATGAAGCTCGAGGCGAGCTGGAGGAGGGTGGTCTTCCCCGCTCCGTTCGGCCCGAGGATGACCCAGCGCTGGTCGCCCGTCACCTGCCAATCCACGTCACGCAAGATGGCGTTCCCGTTTCGGACGACGGACACAGCTGAGAGATCGAGAACCGACGACATGGTCTCTAGCCTACCGGCCGCATGTCGCCGATCGTGCCCCGTCACCGGGCCAGGACCGAGTCGTACAACGCACGCGTGTCATCGGCGATCCGCTGCCAGCTGAACAGCTCCTCGGCGCGTCGACGACCCGCGGCGCCCATCTCGGCCGCACGCGGATCGGAGACGATCCGGGTGAGGGCGTCGGCCAGGTCGGCGACGAAGCGGTCGGGGTCCACGGGCGTGCCCGTCCCGTCGGTCACCTGCTCGATCGGCACGAGTAGGCCCGTCTCGCCGTCGGCCACGACCTCGGGGATGCCTCCCGTGGCCGATCCGACCACCGGCGCGCCACACGCCATGGCCTCGAGGTTGACGATGCCGAGGGGTTCGTAGACCGACGGGCAGACGAAGGCCGTCGCCCCGGTGAGCACCGCGCACAGTTCGCGTCGCGCGAGCATCCGGTCGATCCAGACGACCCCTGCGCGCGTCTGCTGCAGCTCCCGGACGCCCGCCTCGACCTCCGCGAGGATCTCCGGCGTGTCGGGAGCACCGGCGCACAGCACGAGCTGCACGTCGTCCGGCAGGCTCTTGGCCGCCCGCAGGAGGTACGGGAGACCCTTCTGGCGTGTGATCCGACCCACGAAGACGATGGACGGCTTGTCCGGGTCGATACCAGCCGACCGCAGGAAGTCCGGGTCCTCCACGGGCTGCCACTGCTCCAGGTCGATCCCGTTGTAAATCACCTGGACCTTCTCGGGATCGAGGGACGGATAGCTCCGCAGGATGTCGGCGCGCATGCCGCCGCTCACGGCGACCACCGCAGCGGCAGCCTCGAACGCCGTCTTCTCGATCCAGCTCGAGACCCGGTATCCGCCGCCGAGCTGCTCGGCCTTCCACGGCCTCAGCGGCTCGAGACTGTGGGCGGTGACGACGTGCGGGATCCCGTGGAGGAGGCTCGCGAGATGGCCGGCGCCGTTCGCATACCAGGTGTGGGAATGCACGAGATCGGCACCGCCGCAGTCCTGGGCGATGAGGAGATCCGTACCCAGCGTGCCGAACGCCGGGTTGGCCGAGGCGAGCTCCGACGGTACCTGGTAGGAGAAGGTGTCCGGCTCGTCTCGAGGCGCGCCGAACGCTCGCACCGTCACATCGATGTCTCGTCGCAGCGCTCGGACGAGCTCCGTGACGTGGACGCCGGCGCCCCCGTAGATCTCCGGTGGATACTCCCGTGACAGTAGGTCGACTCGCATTCTCCGACGGTAGTACACGACCCCCCTCTCCTCTAGGGTGGGGGCATGCCTGCAACGAAGAAGGTCTTCGGAATCGTCCTCGCCGGGGGTGAGGGAAAGAGACTGATGCCCCTCACCGCCGATCGAGCGAAGCCCGCCGTTCCTTTCGCCGGTCAGTACCGGCTCATCGACTTCGCCCTGTCCAACCTCATCAACTCCGGTCTCACGCAGATCGTGGTGCTGACGCAGTACAAGTCGCACAGCCTCGACCGGCACGTCTCGCAGACGTGGCGGCTCTCCGGCCTGCTCAATTCGTACGTCGCGTCCGTTCCCGCGCAGCAGCGCCTCGGGAAGCGATGGTTCTCGGGCTCGGCCGACGCGATCTTCCAGAGCCTGAACCTGATCCGCGACGAGAAGCCGGACATCGTCGTCGTGGTCGGCGCCGACCACGTCTACCGCATGGACTTCAACGACATGATCGAGGCGCACATCGCCTCGGGCAAGCCGGCGACGGTGGCCGCCATCCGCCAGCCGATCGAGCTCAGCGATCAGTTCGGCGTCATCGACGTGCAGCCGGACGACCCCACGTCGATCCGCGAATTCCTCGAGAAGCCGATCAACGCGACCGGTCTCGCCGACGCTCCCCACGAGGTCTTCGCATCGATGGGCAACTACGTCTTCGACGCCGACGCCCTCATCGAGGCCGTCACGGTCGACGGCGAGTCGACGACGTCCAACCACGACATGGGCGGCGACATCGTTCCGTACTTCGTGAACAAGGGAGAAGCCGGCGTCTACGACTTCAAGCGCAACGACGTCCCCGGGTCCACGGATCGCGATCGGGCCTACTGGCGCGACGTGGGAACGATCGACAGCTTCTTCGAAGCGCACCAGGACCTGATCTCGACGCTCCCGATCTTCAACCTGTACAACGCGGACTGGCCGATCTTCTCGCAGCAGCTGAACTCGCCGCCGGCCAAGTTCGTGCGCGACGGGCGAGGCAACCTCGGCGAGACGATCGACTCGATCGTCTCTCTCGGCTCGCTCATCTCCGGCGCGCACATCGAGCGGAGCGTGCTCGGGTCCTGGGCCCTCGTGGAATCAGGGGCGCGCGTGATCGACTCCGTCCTCTTCGACCGTGTCACCGTGCGTCCGGACTCGATCGTCCAGCGGGCCATCCTCGACAAGGAGGTCGTGGTGGAGGCAGGTGCCCAGATCGGCGTGGACCACGATCGTGACAGGGCGCGTGGATTCACCGTCACCGACTCCGGCCTCACCGTTGTCGGCAAGGGGGTCAGGGTCGTCCCGTGACCGCCCGTGACACCCTGGCCGAGACGGCGCCGCGATTCCTCGTCGTCCTCGACGTCGACTCCACCCTCATCGAGAACGAGGCGATCGAGCTGCTCGCCGCCGAGGCGGGAGCCCTCGACCACGTCGCACGGGTCACCGAGCGTGCGATGCGAGGCGAGCTCGACTTTTCGGAGAGCCTCCGAGAGCGCGTCGCGACCCTCGCAGGGCTCCCGCAATCCGTCTTCGCCGACGTCGCTCCGCGCATCGTTCTGACGACGGGGGTCCGGGAGCTCATCGCCGGGATCCATGACGCCGGTGGTGCCATCTGCGTCGTCTCCGGGGGCTTTCACGAGCTCCTCGATCCCCTCGCCGCGCGCCTCGGACTCGACGGCTGGCATGCGAATCGACTCGAGGTGCGCGACGGCATCCTCACGGGCGCCGTCGACGGCGACATCGTCGACGCGCGGACGAAGGCTGACCGCTTGCGCGAATGGGCCGAGACGTGGAAGCTCCCGCTCGCACGCACGGTGGCGGTCGGCGACGGAGCCAACGACCTCGAGATGATGGCGGCGGCCGGACTCGGCGTCGCCTTCGACGCCAAACCGGCTGTCCGAGCCCGGGCGGACGTCGTGCTTCCGGATCGCGATCTCTCGGCCGTCCTCGCCCTCCTCGGACTCCCCCGCGTCTCGCTCTGACGGCGGGTCAGTGCCCCATCCCGAGGCCTCCGTCGACAGGGATGACAGCACCGGAGATGTAGCCGGCGTCGTCGCCGGCGATCCACGAGACGACCTTCGCGACCTCTGCCGACGTCGCGTAACGACCGGCCGGGATCGACTTCAAGTACTCGGCCCGCTGCTCCGCCGGAAGAGCGTCGGTCATGTCCGTCTCGATGAAACCGGGCGCGACGACGTTGGCCGTGATCCCGCGGGCGCCGAGCTCCCGGGTGATGGATCGGGCCATACCCACGAGTCCGGCCTTGGAAGCCGCATAGTTCACCTGCCCGGGCGAGCCGTAGAGACCCACGACGCTCGAGATGAGGACGATACGACCGAAGCGAGCCTTGAGCATGCCCTTCGACGCGCGCTTGACGACACGGAACGATCCGCCGAGGTTCGTGTCGACGACGCGGTCGAAATCGTCCTCCGACATGCGCATGAGGAGCGTGTCGGCGGTGATCCCCGCGTTGGACACCAGGACCTCGACCGGTCCGAGTTCACGCTCCACCTCTGAGAAGGCCGCGTCGACGGATGCGGCGTCGGTCACATCGGCGCGCACCGTCAGAGCGCCGTCGGGTCCAGAACCCGAGCGGGCGGTGACGGCGACGCGGTGGCCGGCGGCGATGAACTCCTCCGCGATCGCGAAGCCGATGCCCCGGTTGCCTCCGGTGACGAGAACGGTACGTGCAGTAGTCATGAGATCCTTTTCGAACGTGCAAGGGGGCCGCGATAATGCCTACCCCCGGCGTACAGCCTAGGAGATGGACGTAGGCTGGTGACGACCATGAAACAGCCTTCCATCACCACCCTCCCGCCGTCGCCGGACGACGAGCGTCGGAGTCGGATGCGCAAGTACACCATCGCGATGAGCGTTCGAATGGTCTGCATCCTGCTCATCTTCGTGGTGCCGGGCTGGTGGATGTGGGTGTTCGCGATCGGCGCTATCGTCCTCCCCTACATCGCCGTCGTGCTGGCGAACGTCGGCGATGGTCGTCGCGGAACGGTCGAGCAGCCCGGACTCGCCGCTCCCCTCTCCATCGAGCGTGGCGACCGGCGCACCGACGCACGTGCCGATCAGGAGACGGACGGAGACCGGCTGTGATCGGGCTCGGCGGCGAGATCGCTCGCCACACGTGTTCACGCGCGGGCTGCGTCGCCACGGCGACCTCGCGGGTCGAATGGCGCAATCCCCGTATCCACGGCCCGGAACGCACCAAGGTCTGGCTCGCCTGCGACGAGCATGTCGACTATCTGCACGACTTCCTAGCGGCTCGAGACTTCCCGGTGTCCGTCGTTCCCCTGGCCGCGGAGAGCGAACGATGAACCGTTGGCGTTTCGCGTTCTCGCGGAGGTGGTTCGGGTACCTCGCCGTCGCGATCGTGTTCGCGATCGTCTGCGTGCTCCTCTCGAATTGGCAGCTCGCCCGCCGCGCGGAGAAGACCCACGAGATCTCCCTGGTCACCGACAACTACGATGCGCGTCCCGTCGCCGTCGACGCGCTCCTGCCCGACCTCGATGCGTTCGACCCGGCCGACGAGTGGCGCCCGGTCGTCCTCGAGGGTACGTATCTGACCGACGACGAGGTCCTCGTCAGAAATCGTCCGCGTGGAGGTCAGCCCGGCTTCGAGCAGCTCGTCCCGTTCCGGACCACGGACGGCTCCGTGTTCGTCGTGGACCGAGGATGGCTGCCGACGGGCAACGAGCAGGATCTCCCGGATGTCGTCCCGGCCGCACCGAGCGGCACCGTGACGGTGACGGTGCGGTTGCGCCCGGGTGAGCCGACGGTCGCCGGCCGCGGCGCGGGCGAGGGCCAGATCGCGACGATCCACCTGCCCGAGCTGGCCGAGCGCATCGGGGAACCCACGTACACCGGCGCCTATGGCCTGCTCGTCGACGAGTCGCCGGCGCCGGCGGAGACCCGACCGGCTGCGGCGCAACGTCCCGTCGCGGACGAGGGCGCCCACCTGTCCTACGCCTTCCAATGGCTCATCTTCGGGATCCTCGGCTTCGTCTTCCTCGGGTACGCGATCCGTCAGGAGTACCGCGCTCTCAACGCCGACGACCCCGAGGAGCAGGAGCGAGCCGAGAAGCGCGAGCGCAGACGACGTGAGAAGCGGACGGACGCGGACGTCGAGGACGAATTGATCGACGCCTCACGCTGATCCCGCGGTGGACCGCGACGAGACGATCGCGGGGCCCGTTATTCAGGCGAGCGAGATGAGCTCGGCGTAGTCCTTGTTCCAGTGATCCTCGACCCCGTCGGGCAGGATGAGCACACGCTCGGGGTTGAGGGCTTCGACCGCACCCTCGTCGTGACTGACGAGGACCACGGCGCCCTCGTAGTGCGCGAGAGCGTCCAGGATCTCGTCGCGGCTCGCCGGGTCGAGGTTGTTGGTCGGCTCGTCCAGGAGGAGCACGTTGGCCCCGGAGACGACGATCATGGCGAGAGCGAGTCGTGTCTTCTCGCCGCCCGAGAGGACGCCGGCCGGCTTGTGCGAGTCGTCGCCCGTGAAGAGGAAGGAGCCGAGCACCTTCCTCGCTTCCGTCTCGGTGATGTTCGGCGACGACGACACCATGTTCTCGAGCACGGATCGCTTGACGTCGAGGGTCTCGTGCTCCTGGGCGTAGTAGCCGATGCGAAGTCCGTGACCCGGCTCGATCTGGCCGGTGTCCGGCTTGTC
The DNA here is from genome assembly GCF_003014675.1 of Labedella gwakjiensis. Lineage (NCBI taxonomy): Bacteria > Bacillati > Actinomycetota > Actinomycetes > Micrococcales > Microbacteriaceae > Labedella > Labedella gwakjiensis. The sequence continues at coordinate 3,365,918 of NZ_PYAU01000001.1, read as the reverse complement.
GACGCCGGCCAGAATACGGAGAAGTGTGGTCTTGCCCGCACCGTTGAAGCCGAGGATGACCACCTTGCTTCCCCGGTCGATCGCGAGATCCACCGCGGTGAAGATCTCGAGGGAGCCGTACGACCGGGAGAGGTTGGATGCCATGAGAGGTGTCCGCCCGCACGGGGCCGGCTGCGGGAAGCGCAGCTTCGCGACGCGGTCGACCGCGCGCACCTCGTCGAGACCCGCGAGCATCTTCTCGGCGCGCGCGACCATCTGGTGCGCGGCGGCGGCCTTCGATGCCTTCGCCCCGAAACGCGCAGCCTGCAACTGCAACGTCGTGGCCTTCTTCTCGACGTTGACGCGCTCCTTCTTGCGGCGCTCCTCGTCGGCCTCGCGCTGCTTCTGGTAGTTCTTCCAGTTCATGTTGTACGTGTCGATGACCTGGCGATTCGCGTCCAGATAGAACACACGGTTGACCGTCTCGCCGACGAGCTCGACGTCGTGGCTGATCACGATGAATCCGCCCGTGTAGTTCTTGAGGAAGTCGCGGAGCCACACGACGGAGTCGGCGTCGAGGTGGTTCGTGGGCTCGTCGAGGATCATGGTTCGCGCGTCGGAGAACAGGATCCGCGCCAGCTCGATACGCCGGCGTTGACCACCCGAGAGCGTCTTGAGGGGCTGGTCGAGGATGCGATCCGGGAGCGCGAGGTTGCTCGCGATCGATGCAGCCTCGGCCTCGGCCGAATAGCCGCCGAGCGTGTGGAACCGCTCCTCGAGGTCGCCGTAGCGCTTCATGGCTGCGGCGCTCTCTGCGGCGTCCGACGATGCCATCGCCATCGTCGACTCCTGCATACCGAGCACGAGACTGCCGAGGCCGCGGGCGTTGAGGATGCGGGTGCGTGCGAGCTCCTCCGGGTCTCCGGAGCGCGGGTCCTGGGGCAGATAGCCGAGCTCCCCGCTGAGATCGACGGAGCCGGCGTTCGGCTGCAGCTCCCCCGCGAGCACCTTGGTGAGCGTGGTCTTGCCCGCGCCGTTCCGGCCGACGAGGCCGATCTTGTCTCCATCGGACACCCGGAAGTCGACGCCCTCCATGAGTACGCGCGCTCCCACGCGGATCTCGAGGTCGTGAACGCTCAGCACGGTGTGTCCGTTTCTCGTCGGGCGCGCGCAGGGGCTCGCCGCTTCGACGGTAGGGGTGGAGGGGGGATCAGCCTCCCAGTCTACGACGTCGCGCGCGACCTATCGGCGTCGCGTACCTCGTCGGCCACGACCACGATCCGGTCGATCGCCTCCTCGAGGAGCGCGGGGTCGCACGCGATGTTGACGCGCACACGTCCAGCTCCCCCTGGCCCGAAGTCGCTGCCGGTGCGGAGGGCCACCCGTGCTCGGCGCAGGATGACGTCTGCCGGTTCCTCCCCGAGACCGAGTGACGAGACGTCGACCCACGCGAGATACCCGGCGCGCGGCTCGGAGACGACGACATCCGGGAGCTCGGTGCCGAGCCGGCGGACGAGCGTGTGGCGGTTGCGTTCGATGGTGCGAACGGCGCGTGCGAGCCACGCATCGCCCTCCGTATACGCCGCAATGCTCGCGATGACTCCGAACTGCCCGGTTCGCCAGGCGACCTCGACGGGGAGGGAACGGAGCACGGCGGTGGTCCGCGGCGAGGCGGCGATCATGAGGGCGCACTTCAGCCCGGCGATGTTCCAGGCTTTGCTCGCAGCGTGCAGCGCGAATCCGGTCCGGCGCGCAGCGTCCGACACCGACAGCCACGGGACGAAGCGAGCGTCGGAATGCGTGAGGGGTGCGTGGATCTCGTCGCTGACGATGGTGGCGTCGAAGCGGTCGGCGAGATCGGCGAGCTCGGCGAGGGATCCAGCATCGTGCGGGTACCCGAGCGGATTGTGCGGGTTGCACAGCAGGAGCGCGCGCGACCCCGCCCGGAACGCACGCTCGATCCCCTCGAGGTCGAGCGCGCCCGTTTCGAGGAGCGGGACGTCGACCACAGTGGCGCCCGCCTCGTCGGCGAGCATGTAGAACGGCGGATAGACGGGAGGGGTGATGACGAGCCCCGTACCGACGTCGATGCGCCGCAGGATCTCGACGATCCCCATGCTCACGTCAGCGGTGGTCTGTACCGTGGCGTCGGCGAGATCCCATCCCCAGTGCCGCCGTGCGAAGCCCGCGAAGGCGTCGGGCAGGCCCGTCCGGGAGGCGACGTAGCCGGTATCGCCCGCCTCGATTGCGGCGTGCAGGGCTCGAGCGATCGGCTCTGCGAGAGGGAAGTCGGATTCGGCGACGAACATGGGGATGACGTCGTCGGGGTACTCGCGCCATTTCTCGCTCGTTCGGGAGCGGAGCACGTCGATCGGTGCAGCGGACAGCTCGTCCGTCGGCTCGGTCATGGGACCTCCAGGAACGACGAAGCCGACCGGGGCGAACCGGTCGGCTTCGAGTTGGTCAGATGGCGAATCCGAGCGCGCGCATCATGTCGCGTCCATCATCGGTGATCTTCTCTGGACCCCACGGCGGCATCCACACCCAGTTGATCCGGAACGCGTCGACCACGCCATCGAGGGCCTCGGCCGTCTGCTCCTCGAGCACGTCGGTGAGCGGGCACCCGGCCGATGTGAGGGTCATGTGGATGATGAGGGCGTTGTTCTCGTCGTCCCACCCGAGATCGTAGATGAGACCGAGATCGACGATGTTGATCCCCAACTCGGGATCCATCACATCCTTGAGTGCTTCCTCGACCTGGTCGAACTTGTCGGGAGCGAGCGTCGTGACCATGGCCTTTATGCTACGGGAGCGTCGGAGAGATAGCGATCGTATCCCTCGTCCTCGAGGCGGTCCGCCAGCTCCGGCCCACCCTGCTCAGCGACCTTCCCGGCGACGAACACGTGGACGAAGTCAGGCTTGATGTACCGGAGGATGCGCGTGTAGTGGGTGATGAGGAGGACGCCGAGGCCGGTGTTCTCCTTGGCGCGGTTGACGCCCTCCGAGACGATCTTGAGCGCGTCGACGTCGAGCCCCGAGTCGGTCTCGTCGAGCACGGCGAACGACGGCTTGAGCAGCTCGAGCTGGAGGATCTCGTGGCGCTTCTTCTCGCCGCCCGAGAACCCCTCGTTGACATTGCGCTCCGCGAACGTGGAGTCCATCCGCAGGTCGCTCATCGCGCTGCGCACGTCCTTGATCCAGCTGCGCACCGACGGAGCTTCGCCGTCGATCGCCGTCTTGGCGGTGCGGAGGAAGTTGGTGACGGTCACTCCCGGGATCTCCACCGGGTACTGCATCGCGAGGAAGAGGCCGGCACGGGCGCGCTCGTCGACGCTCATCGCGAGCACGTCCTCGCCGTCGAGCGTGATGCTTCCCGACTCGACCGTGTACTTGGGGTGGCCGGCGATCGTGTAGGCGAGCGTCGACTTGCCCGAGCCGTTCGGCCCCATGATCGCGTGCGTCTCGCCCTTGCGGATCGTGAGGTCGACGCCCTTCAGGATGGGCTTCGTTCCCTGATCGGTCTCCACACTGACGTGGAGGTCGCGGATTTCGAGTACAGACATGGGACTAGATCTCTTTCGTTACGGTCGGGTCGATGTAGATGTCGCCGTCGCGGAGTTCGACCGCGTAGACGGGGACGGGTTCGTAGGCCGGCAGCGTCAGGGGCTTCCCTGTGGTGAGCTCGAACTTCGAGCCGTGCGCCCAGCACTCGAGGGTGTCGTCCTCGACGAAACCCTCGGCGAGCGAGATATCGCCGTGCGTGCAGGTGTCGCCGATGGCGTGCACGACTCCGTCGCCGTCGAGGACGAGAGCGATGGGCGCTCCCCCGACGACGACGCGCTTGGCCTGATTGGGTGCCAGCTCGGAGAGCGGGCAGACGTTCTCCTGCACGATCAGCGCTCACCCGCTGACAGGGTGGTTCCGGCGAGCTCGGCCTCGATGGCCGTGCCCAGGCGTTCCTGGAGCTCGGCGTCGTCGATCTGCTGCACGATCTCGGTGAGGAACCCGCGCACGACGAGGCGTCGAGCCTCCTCCTCCGAGATCCCACGAGCCTGCAGGTAGAACAGCTGCTCGTCGTCGAAACGGCCGGTCGCGCTCGCGTGCCCTGCTCCCGCGATGTCACCGGTCTCGATCTCGAGGTTCGGGATCGAGTCGGCGCGGGTGCCGTCCGTGAGGACGAGGTTGCGGTTCTGCTCGTACGAGTCGGTGCCCGTGGCCTTCTGCCCGATGAGCACGTCGCCGATCCAGACGGAGCGGGCCCCCTGCCCTTGCAGTGCACCCTTGTAGGTCACGCGGCTGCGGGTGTGCGGAGCGTCGTGGTTGACGTAGACCTGCTGCTCGAGGTGCTGGCCGGCGTCAGAGAAGTAGAGCCCGAGCGCCTCGATGTCGCCGCCCTCCGACGCGAGGTGCGTCGACGGGTTCACGCGCACGACGGAGCCGCCGAGCGACACGACGACGTGCTTGAGCTTGGCGTCGCGCCCGATCTTCGCGAAGTGCGCGGCGAGGTGGAGAGCGTCGTCGTCCCAGCCCTGCACGCTCACGACGGTGAGGTGGGCGCCGTCGCCGACGACGATCTCGACGTTCTCCGTGAGCTTCGCCTGACCGGCGCTGTCGAGGATCACGAGTCCGGAGCTGAAGGGCGCGGCTGTGATCACCGTGTGCGCGGCGCGCGGCGTCGTGCCGAGCGTCGAGCGGCGGATCACTGCGCGCTTCTTCTCTTCTCCGGAGACATCGATGCGCAGCACATCGGCTGTCTGCGACCAGGCGTTCGCCGCCGCTCGCTCCTCCGGGATGCCGGCGAGCCCGCGCTCGGTGCTCGCCGCGTCGGCCCACGCGACGGAGACTCCGTCGACGGAATCGGCGTCGACGGCGTACGCCGAGCCGTCGAGGTCGCCGGAGATGAGCTCTCCGAGCTTGTCGACGGGGGTGAGCTTCCAGGACTGCTCGCGTCCCGTGACGGCGGCGAAGTCGTCGACGTTCGTCGACGTGAAGCGCTCCGATCGCGTCTGGACGGGGACGAAGCGCCCCACGCCGTCGCTGTGGGCCTTGAAGCCGTGTTGGCCGGTGGTCTCGAGGGTCTGGCTGGGTGTTCCAGCCGGCACTGCGGTCGTCATCTAGCCGACGGATCCTTCCATGCCCATTTCGATGAGCTTGTTGAGTTCGAGCGCGTATTCCATGGGGAGCTCTCGCGCGATGGGCTCGATGAACCCGCGCACGATCATGGCCATGGCCTCGTCCTCCGGCATTCCGCGGGACATGAGGTAGAAGAGCTGCTCCTCGCTCACGCGGGACACTGTCGCCTCGTGGCCGAGCTGCACGTCGTCGACGCGGATGTCGATCGCCGGGTAGGTGTCGCTGCGCGAGATCGAGTCCACGAGCAGGGCGTCGCATCGGACCGTGTTGGCCGAGTGGTGCGCGTTGGCGTCCACCCTGACCTCTCCGCGGTATCCGGCACGTCCGCCGCCGCGCGCGATCGACTTGGAGACGATCGACGACTGCGTGTACGGCGCCATGTGGATCATCTTGGCCCCGGCGTCCTGGTGCTGGCCCGGGCCGGCGAACGCGACGGAGAGCGTCTCGCCCTTCGCGTGCTCACCGGTGAGGTAGATGGACGGGTACTTCATCGTGACCTTGGACCCGATGTTGCCGTCGATCCACTCCATCGTCGCGCCCTCCTGGGCGATCGCACGCTTGGTGACGAGGTTGTAGACGTTGTTCGACCAGTTCTGGATCGTCGTGTAGCGAACGCGGGCGTTCTTCTTCACGATGATCTCGACCACGGCGGAGTGCAGCGAGTCCGACTTATAGATCGGGGCGGTGCAGCCCTCGATGTAGTGGACGTAGCTGCCCTCGTCGGCGATGATGAGCGTTCTCTCGAACTGGCCCATGTTCTCCGTGTTGATGCGGAAGTACGCCTGGAGCGGGATCTCGACGTGGACGCCCGGGGGGACGTAGACGAACGAGCCGCCCGACCACACGGCCGTGTTGAGCGCCGCGAACTTGTTGTCGCCGGCGGGGATGACCGTGCCGAAGTACTCCTCGAAGAACTCGGGGTGCTCCTTCAGCGCCGTGTCGGTGTCCATGAAGATGACACCCTGGCGCTCGAGCTCCTCGTTGATCTGGTGGTAGACCACCTCGGACTCGTACTGGGCCGCGACTCCGGCGACGAGGCGCTGGCGCTCCGCCTCCGGGATGCCGAGGCGCTCGTACGTGTTCTTGATGTCGTCGGGAAGCTCTTCCCACGTCGCGGCCTGGCGCTCCGTCGACCGGACGAAGTACTTGATGTTGTCGAAGTCGATGTCCGAGAGGTCTGCGCCCCACGTGGGCATCGGCTTACGACCGAAGAGGTCGAGCCCGCGCATGCGGCGCTTGAGCATCCACTCCGGCTCGTCCTTCAGTCGCGAGATGTCCGCGACGACCTCCGGCGACACTCCACGGCGCGCGGAAGCCCCCGCGACGTCGGAGTCCGACCAGCCGAATTCGTACACGCCGAGGCTCTCGAGCTCTGGGCGATCGATCAGGACGTCCGACATGACTACCTCTCTCTCCTCCATCGGCAACAGGGGCGTGCGAACACGCATTCCCCGAACCGACACGTGACACCGTGCGATGAGGCACAGCTCCCGACGAGCGAGCCCCGTTCCCGGGCACCCGACCCGTTCGGGCATGGTTCTCGAGACCTCGTCGTCTCCGTAGAATGGTTGTGGAAGCACCGATCGGACCGTCGCCGTTCGGGAGAATCCCTCTCCGCGAACACCAGCCGATCCGGTCCCGGCCTCAACCCCACGATTCTACAGGGTGCAGCATGCCCGCGGGACGTCGTCCGGGCGGCCTTTCAGCAAAAGAACGCAGGAAGAAGTCGAGATGAACGCCCCGACCCGCACGACGAACCGTCTCACGGAGGCGCTCGCGCGCTTCTGGGGCTGGCTGCGGATCCGGTTGGCGCACTTTTGGGCCTGGCTGCCGACGAGCATCGATCGCCGGGTCCGCATCATCGTCTGGGCGAACTTCGTCGCTCAGACCGTCATCGTCGGAACGGGCGGCGCCGTCCGCCTCACGGGTGCAGGACTCGGATGCCCCACGTGGCCGCGCTGCACGGCCGACTCCTTCGTGACGACACCCGAGATGGGCATCCACGGCATCATCGAGTTCGGCAACCGCACGCTGTTCTTCGCGGTGGAGATCATCGCGATCCTCGCGGTCCTCTTCGTGATCCGCTACCGGAAACAGCGCCGCGACCTGTTCGTCCTCACGATCATCCCGGCAGCGAGCGTCTTCCTCCAGGCCATCGTTGGCGGCATCACGGTCCTCAGCGGACTCAACCCCTACGTCGTCGGACTCCACTTCGTGCTGAGCGTCGTCCTCGTCGTCCTCGCCGCCGTCCTCGTGTACCGCGTCTACGAGGCGCCGGGACCGCGGGTGCGCGTCGCGCCGTCCTGGTACGCGGGTCTTGCGCATCTCACCTCTTTCTTCGTCGCCGTCACGGTCGTCGTCGGCATCCTCACGACGGGCTCAGGACCGCATGCTGGAGACGGCGGCGCCAAGCGCAACGGGCTCGATCCCGAGCTGCTCCAGCACGTCCACAGCTGGCCTGCCTACATCACACTGGGCCTGACCGTCGTGCTCGTCGTCGGGGCCGTTCGCTTCCCGCCGCGCCCACGGACGCGCACCTTCGTGCTGTGGCTGCTGGGCACTGAGATCGTTCAGATCATCGTCGGAGTCACCCAGGCACGTCTCGGACTCCCCGAGATCCTCGTGGGCATCCACATGGTGCTCGCGTGCCTCCTGACGGCCGCGATGACCGCCGTGGTGCTGTCCCTGAAGAGCCCGATCGCGTCGACGGTCGGCGAGGCCGAGCGCCAGCCCGTCACGGGGTCCGTCGCCGCCTGACGGGTCGACGGCCAGTTGGCCCCACGTCGAGCGCCGTCCCCCGTTGCGGGCTGCCCCACGTCGAGGGTGTCCCCACGTCGAGGACCGTCACCGCGCTGACGGCCCTCCCTCCGTTCCACGCGCCCGCCTCCGCATCGCGCCCACTTCAGGTCGAGCCGAGCGCCACACGAAAACGTGTGGCGCTCGGCTCGATGTGTAGCGCTCAGGAACTCCGGCCCGCGAGAAGAGTCGCGAGTCCGAGATGTCCGCGCCGCTTAGAAGGGCAGCAGCGGGTCGATCGCGATGGCGAGGAACAGGATCGTCAGGTAGCTGATGGACCCGTGGAACACGCGCATCGGCGACACGGTCTCGTGCCGGATCGCCAGGTTGTAGAGACGGTGGGTCTCATAGATGAACCAGACGCCGGCTCCAAGAGCGGTGACCGTGTAGACGACCCCCATCCCGGCTGCCGGGATGAGCAGGAGCGAGCACGCGACCGTCGCCCACGTGTAGAGGATGACCTGCAGACCGACCTGAGCACGCCCGCGGACCACGCCGAGCATGGGGACGCCGACCGACTTGTAGTCCTCGCGGTACTTCATCGACAGGGGCCAGTAGTGCGGAGGCGTCCAGAGGAAGACGACGCTGAAGAGGATGAACGGCGCCCAGGTGAGCGAGTTCGTCACGGCTGCCCAGCCGATGAGGACGGGGAAGCACCCGGCGATCCCGCCCCAGATGATGTTCTGAGACGTGCGTCGCTTCAGCCACAGCGTGTACACGAAGACGTAGAACGCGATCGCCGCGACCGACAGCGCGGCGGCGAGGAGGTTCGTGAAGGCGAGGAGCCAGGCCGTCGAGACGACCGCGAGTATCCAGGAGAACACCAGCGCTTCCCTCGGGGTGAGGTCACCCGTCACGAGCGGCCGCTTGCTCGTCCGCTTCATGACCTTGTCGATATCGCGGTCGATGTACATGTTGAAGGACGCAGCGGACCCGGCGCTCATCGCGCCACCGAGAACGGTCGCGATCACGAGCCAGAGGTCGGGCAGGCCGCCCTCGGCGAGGATCATGACCGGGATCGTCGTGACGAGCAACAGCTCCATCACACGAGGCTTGGTGAGGGCGACGTAGGCCTTCGCCTTTCGACGGAAGCCGATCCTCTCGGATACGACGCGTTCTTCTACGGCTGCCTTCATCGCTCCTCTAACCGGTTCTCGTCCCGTCCGATTCTACGCGATGTCGAACGCGCGGCACTCCACTACTCCTCGCTTCGAGGCGATGCAACATCGGGAAACCGTGCATCTCCCGTCCCTATACTGGTCCTGCCCGCATCGGGCGCACCCCTCTCCTCGCTCGTCAGAAGCGGCGGCGCGTCCGGTGTCGACGGCGGCGCCGCGAGCGCGCCAACACCCCACCGAGTCGAACCCGCTGTTCGCTCGGTTACGAATTGGGAAGGATCAGTCACGTGGCAGTTCTCGAATGGGACGGAGTCGACGCGAAGGCCGTCGACACGGCGCGAATCCTCGCAGCCGACGCGGTGGAGAAGGTCGGGAACGGCCATCCGGGTACCGCGATGAGCCTTGCGCCCGCCGCCTACCTCCTCTTCCAGAAGGTCATGCGCCGCGACCCGCGCGATCAGGACTGGCTCGGCCGCGACCGCTTCATCCTCTCGGCCGGCCACAGCTCGCTGACCCAGTACGTCCAGCTCTACCTCGGCGGCTACGGTCTCGAGCTCGACGACCTCAAGGCGCTGCGCACGTGGGGATCCAAGACCCCGGGGCACCCCGAGTACGGCCACACGGATGGCGTCGAGATCACAACGGGACCGCTCGGTCAGGGCCTCGCCTCGTCCGTCGGTTTCGCATACGCCGCCCGCTACGAGCGCGGCCTGTTCGATCCTGAGGCGCCGCAGGGCGAGAGCCCCTTCGACCACTTCGTCTACGTCATCGCAAGCGACGGCGACATCGAGGAGGGAATCACGAGTGAGGCGTCCTCGCTCGCCGGCCACCAGCAGCTCGGCAACCTCGTCGTCATCTACGACGCGAACCAGATCTCGATCGAGGACGACACCGACGTCGCCTTCACCGAGGACGTCGCGGCCCGCTACGAGGCCTACCACTGGCACGTGCAGACAGTCGACTGGAAGAAGACGGGCGACTACGTCGAGGACGTGCAGGAGCTCTTCGACGCGATCGAGGCCGCCAAGGCCGAGACGACGAAGCCTTCGCTCATCGTCCTCAAGACGATCATCGGTTGGCCGAGCCCGACCAAGCAGAACACGGGAAAGATCCACGGTTCGGCCCTCGGCGGCGACGAGCTCGCCGGCGTCAAGAAGGTCCTCGGCTTCGATCCCGAGAAGACCTTCGAGGTCTCCGACGAGGTCATCGAGCGCACCCGCGGCGCCGTCGAGCGCGGAGAGGCCGATCGGGCGGAGTGGCAGAAGTCGTTCGACGCGTGGGCCGAGGCCAACCCGGAGCGCAAGCAGCTCCTCGACCGCCTGCTCACCGGCGAGCTGCCAGAAGGGGTCGAGGATGCTCTCCCCGTCTTCGAGGCGAACACGGTGGTGTCCACGCGCAAGGCGTCCGGCAAGGTCCTGTCGGCGCTCGGCGAGGTCGTCCCCGAACTGTGGGGCGGTTCGGCCGACCTCGCGGAGTCGAACAACACGACCATCGAGGGCGCCACGTCCTTCATCCCCGCGAGCCGTTCGACGGAGATGTGGACGGGCGACCCCTACGGTCGCGTCCTCCACTTCGGCATCCGCGAGCACGCGATGGGCGCGATCCTCAACGGCATCGTCCTCCACGGTCCGACGCGCGCCTTCGGCGGCACCTTCCTGATCTTCAGCGACTACATGCGGCCGGCCGTCCGGATCGCGGCCCTCATGCAGATCCCGTCGATCTACGTCTGGACGCACGACTCGGTCGCCCTCGGAGAGGACGGACCGACGCACCAGCCGATCGAGCAGCTGTCGACGCTCCGTGCCATCCCGAACCTCGCTGTCGTCCGCCCCGGCGACGCCAACGAGGTCTCCTACGCGTGGCTCGAGATCCTCAAGCGTCGGGGCGGGCCTGCCGGTATCGCCCTCACGCGCCAGGACATCCCGGTGTTCGAGCGCGGAGACGGCGACGCGAGCGGCGACACCTTCGCGTCGGCGAAGAACGTCGCGAAGGGCGCGTACGTCCTGGCCGAGTCCCCCACGGGAACGACCGACGTGATCTTCCTCGCGACAGGCTCCGAGCTGCAGATCGCAGTGGACGCCCGTTCGACCCTCGCCGAGGAGGGCATCGGCGCTCGTGTGGTGTCGGTCCCCTCTCTCGAGTGGTTCGAGGAGCAGGACGAGGCCTACCGCGAGTCGGTCCTCCCGTCGTCCGTGACCGCTCGGGTATCGATCGAGGCCGGTCTGGCGTTGTCCTGGAGGCACATCGTCGGAGATGCCGGTCGCAGCGTGTCCATCGAGCACTTCGGCGCGTCGGCCGACTACAAGACGCTGTTCAAGAAGTTCGGCATGACGACGGAAGCAGCCGTCGCCGCCGCCAAGGAGTCGCTCGGTCACTGACCGGGCAGGAAGAAGAAACGGGTACACCCCATGAGCGACAACCCCACTACAGCCCTCTCCAACGCCGGCGTCAGCATCTGGCTCGACGACCTCTCCCGTCAGCGCATCGCGTCGGGCAACCTCGAGCAGCTCATCGCCGAGAAGAATGTCGTCGGTGTCACGACCAACCCCACGATCTTCGCCGGCGCTCTCTCGCAGAGCGAGTCGTACGCCAAGCAGGTCGCCGAACTCGCCGCGCAGGGAACCGATGTGACCGACGCGGTCTTCGAGATCACGACGGACGACGTGCGTGACGCGGCGAACATCTTCTCGAAGGTCTACGAGTCGACAGCCGGATTCGACGGTCGCGTCTCGATCGAGGTCGAGCCGGGCCTCGCCCGCGACGCCGCCGGGACGATCGCCGAGGCGCAGCGCCTCTGGACGAAGATCGACCGCCCGAACGTCATGATCAAGATCCCGGCCACCGTCGAGGGCCTCGAAGCCATCGCGGAGACCATCGGTGCGGGGATCAGCGTCAACGTCACGCTCATCTTCAGCCTCGAGCGCTACCGCGAGGTCATCAACGCCTACCTCACGGGTCTCGAGAAGGCGCGAGCCGCCGGCATCGACCTGTCGACGATCCACTCGGTCGCGTCCTTCTTCGTGTCGCGCGTCGACACGGAGATCGACAAGCGACTGAGCGCGATCGGCACGGACGAGGCCGAGGCTCTCAAGAGCAAGGCCGGGGTCGCGAACGCGCGCCTCGCATACCAGGTCTACGAGCAGGCATTCGGATCGGAGCGGGCCAAGGTCCTCACCGCGGCGGGTGCCAACCCGCAGCGCCCCCTCTGGGCGTCGACCGGCGTGAAGGACCCGAACCTCTCCGACACCCTCTACGTCACGAGCCTCGTGGCCGAGGGAGTCGTCAACACGATGCCGGAGAAGACGCTCGACGCGACGTTCGACCACGGAGACGTGACGGGTGACACCGTGACCGGCGAGTACGAGAACGCGAACGCCGTCCTCGACGCCCTCGCCGGTCTCGGCATCTCCTACGACGAGGTCACGGCCCAGCTCGAGAAGGAGGGCCTCGAGAAGTTCGAGGTGTCCTGGAACGAACTGCTCGAGACCGTCGGATCCGCCCTGGAGAGCGCGAAGTGAGCTTCAAGATCCAGGTGAGCGGAGCGGCCGCCGAGGCCGTCGCCACTGCGGTCCCGACTCTCGTCGCCGATCTCGTCGCGTCCGGCATCACCGGGCAGAACCCCGACCTCTGGGGTCCAGACGCCGTCGAGGAATCCTCGAAGCGTCTCGGTTGGGTCGAGGCCGCGAGCATCTCGCGCCCCCTCGTGGCCGAGATCGCCGAGCTGCGCGAGCAGCTCGCCGCTCGCGGCGTCACCCGCATCGTGCTCGCAGGCATGGGCGGGTCGTCGCTCGCTCCCGAGGTCATCACGCAGACCGTCGGCGCGGAGCTCACCGTCCTCGACTCCACGGCGCCCGGTCAGGTGCGCGCGGCCCTCGCCGACCGCCTCGCGGAGACGGCCATCGTCGTCTCCTCGAAGTCGGGCTCGACGGTCGAGACCGACAGCCAGCGTCGTATCTACGAGGAGGCGTTCCGCGCCGCGGGCATCGACCCCGCGGAACGCATCATCGTGGTCACCGACCCCGGCTCGCCCCTCGAGTCGTCGGCCCGCGACGCCGGCTACCGCGTGTTCCTCGCGGATCCGAACGTCGGAGGCCGCTACTCGGCGCTCACCGCATTCGGCCTCGTCCCGAGCGGACTCGCGGGCGTCGACGTCGGAGAGCTCCTCGACGAAGCGCAGGCCATCTCCGTCGAGCTCGCCGTCGACAGCGAGCAGAACCCCGGGCTCATTCTCGGCGCGGCGATCGCCGCGACGTCCCCACGGCGCGACAAGCTCGCGATCGTGGCCGACGGCACCCACATCGTCGGATTCCCCGACTGGGCCGAGCAGCTCATCGCGGAATCCACGGGGAAGCTCGGTACGGGAATCCTGCCGGTGGTCCTCGAGCCTCTCGCGACGGAGATCACCGCCGGATACTCCGACGTCCAGGTCGTCCGCATCGTCGACGACGCCGATTCCCACGGACACCTGTTCTCCGGGGACGACCACCACGGCGAGATCCACGTGAGCGGGACGTTGGGCGCGCAGATGCTCGTCTGGGAGTACGCCACGGCGGTCGCCGGGCGACTCCTCGCGATCAACCCGTTCGATCAGCCCGACGTGGAGTCGGCGAAGGTCGCGACGCGTGGCCTGCTCGACGCCACCCCGGAGCCCACAGCTCCGGCATTCGTCGACGGCGGCGTCGAGGTGCGAGCGACGGACGGGCTCGTCGATGGTCAGTCGACCGTCCGCGGCGCGATCGACGCGCTCCTCGCGGCGCTGGGCGAGGACGGCTACGTATCGATCCAGGCCTACGTCGACCGGGTGGCGACGCCGCAGCTCGATGGCATCCGCGACCTGCTCGCCGCCCGAGCGGGCCGCCCCGTCACCTTCGGATGGGGGCCGCGATTCCTGCACTCGACCGGCCAGTACCACAAGGGTGGACCGGCCACCGGTGTGTTCCTGCAGATCACCGAGAACACGACGGAGGACCTCCCGGTCCCCGGTCGGCCGTTCACGCTCGGTCAGCTCATCCGCGCCCAGGCTGCCGGTGACGCGAGCGTGCTCGCCGACCACGGCCGTCCCGTGCTCACGCTGACCCTCGCCGCAGGCGCCGACATCACCGCGCTCTTCGAAGCCGCAAACTGAGCTCGCGCTCTCCAGCGAAAGAACCTGAATGCCTCCTGTCCCTATCACCGCGGACTCGAATCCCCTCCGGCACGAGTCGGATCGCCGACTCAACCGCATCGCCGGCCCCAGCGGTCTCGTCATCTTCGGCGTGACAGGGGACCTGTCACGCAAGAAGCTCATGCCTGCCGTGTACGACCTCGCCAACCGTGGGCTCCTCCCCCCGGGCTTCGCCCTCGTCGGGTTCGCCCGGCGGGACTGGGAAGACCAGGACTTCATGGAGGTCGTCCATGACTCCGTCCAGAAGTACGCCCGGACCGAGTTCCGCGAAGAGGTGTGGGAACAGCTCGCACAGGGAATCCGCTTCGTCCCCGGTGAGTTCGGAGACGACGCGGCGTTCGAGCACCTGAAGCGCACGATCGAGGAGCTCGACTCCGAGCGCGGGACGATGGGCAACCACGCGTTCTACCTGTCGATCCCACCGAAGGCGTTCCCCCAGGTCACCGAGCAGCTCAGGCGGTCGGGACTCGCCGAGCAGAAGGACGGACAGTGGCGACGGGTCGTCATCGAGAAGCCCTTCGGAAGCAACCTCCGCACCGCGCGAGAGCTCAACGCCGTGGTCGAATCGGTGTTCCCCCCGGACAGTGTGTTCCGCATCGACCACTACCTGGGCAAGGAGACAGTCCAGAACATCCTCGCCCTGAGGTTCGCCAACCAGCTGTACGAACCCATCTGGAACGCGAACTACGTCGACCACGTCCAGATCACGATGGCCGAGGACATCGGCGTCGGCGGCCGGGCCGGGTACTACGACGGCATCGGTGCTGCCCGTGACGTCATCCAGAACCACATCCTCCAACTGCTCGCACTCACCGCGATGGAGGAGCCGATCGCGTTCGACGCGGCCGCCCTCCGTGCCGAGAAGGAGAAGGTGCTCGCCGCCGTCTCCCTGCCGCAGGACCTGTCGACGGCTACGGCACGTGGACAGTACGCCGGCGGGTGGCAGGGGGGCGAGCGTGTCCCGGGATTCCTCGACGAAGACGGGATGAACCCGCAGTCGACGACCGAGACGTTCGCGGCCATGCGCCTCGACATCAACACCCGTCGGTGGTCCGGAGTTCCGTTCTACCTCCGCACGGGTAAACGTCTCGGCCGTCGCGTCACGGAGATCGCCGTGGTGTTCAAGCGCGCCCCTCAGCACCTCTTCGCCGACTCCCAGACGTCCGAGCTCGGCCAGAACGCTCTCGTGATCCGCGTCCAGCCGGACGAGGGCGTCACGATCCGCTTCGGGTCGAAGGTGCCGGGCGCCGGTATGCAGGTCCGCGACGTGACGATGGACTTCGGCTACGGCCACGCATTCACCGAGGCGAGCCCGGAAGCGTATGAGAGGCTCATCCTCGACGTGCTCCTCGGCGACCCGCCGCTCTTCCCTCGCCATGAGGAGGTCGAGCTCTCCTGGAAGATCCTCGACCCGATCGAGGAGTTCTGGGCCGCGCAGGACGGCCCGCTCGAACAGTACACACCGGGATCCTGGGGTCCCTCGTCAGCTGACGCCCTCATCGAGCGCGACGGCAGAACCTGGAGACGTCCGTGATCGTCGACCTCCCCGACACCACCGTCAGCGCGGTGTCGAAGACCCTCGTCACTCTGCGTGAGGACGGCGGCGCCGTCGCCCTCGGGCGCGTGCTCACCCTGATCATCGTCTCCTCCGACGGCGAGGAGGAGGAGGCCATCGAGGCCGCCAACGACGCTTCGCGCGAGCACCCCATGCGTGTCATCGTCGTCTGCCGCGTCGACAACGCCGCGGCCGACCCCCGTCTCGACGCGGAGATCCGCGTCGGCGGCGATGCCGGAGCGAGCGAGGTCATCATCCTCCGAGCCCGCGGCGACGCCGCGAGCAACGAGGAGAGCCTCGTAACGGGTCTGCTCCTTCCCGACGCCCCCGTCGTCGCGTGGTGGCCGAGCAAGCCTCCCGCCGATGTGGCCAACTCCCCCATCGGCCACATCGCCCAGCGGCGGATCACCGACTCGTCGACGGCAGACGACCCTGAGGCAGCCCTCCTCCGTCTCGCGGAGAGTTACAAGCCCGGAGACACGGACTTCGCCTGGACGCGACTGACCCTGTGGCGCGCGCAGCTCGCCGCCGTGCTCGACCAGCCGCCGTACGACGAGGTGACGGCCGTCTCGGTGTCAGGCTCCTCGGACTCCCCGTCGACCATCCTCCTGGCCACCTGGCTCGAGATGGCCCTCGACGTGCCCGTCCAGCACGAGCTCACCAGCGGTCGCTCGGGCATCGGAGGGATCCACGGCGTCGCCCTGGAACGCGCGAGTGGTGAGATCTCGCTCGAACGACCGGAATCGACCATCGCGTCCCTTCGGCAGCCCGACCAGCCGACGCACGACATCGCCCTCCCACGCCGGACCCTTCGGGACTGCCTCGCCGAGGAGCTGCGCAGGCTCGATCCCGACGTCCTGTACGGTGAAGTGATGACCACCGGTCTCCCGCGGTTCCTCGCGGAGGTCGGCGCAGTGAAGGGACACTCGGGCGAATGACGAACGATCGGCGCGTGCTCGTCCACTCGGATGCCGAGGCCCTCGCAGCCTCCATCACGGCTCGATTCCTCACGAAGGTGATCGATCTCCTCGACGAGCGCGACCACGTCAATGTGGTGCTCGAGGGTGGACGGATGGGTGTCCGAGTTCTCGAGACCATCAACGCATCGCCCGCTCGTGACGGAGTCGACTGGTCGCGTGTGCACTTCTGGTGGGGCGATGAACGGTGGGTCCCCGCCGACCACGAGGACCGCAACGACGTGAAGGCCCGTCGTGCACTGATCGATCACATCGATCAGCCGTCCACGTGCGTCCACGCCTTCGCCTCGTCGGACGCCGGCCTCACGCTCGATGAGGCGACCTCGGCGTATGCCGACGAACTCGCTGCCCACGCCGAGTCCGATTCCGGTCTGCCGATCTTCGACATCACCTTCCTCGGTGTGGGCCCGGATGGGCACACCGCGTCGCTGTTCCCCGACCGGGCCGAGGTGAACGAGCGCGAAGCGACCGTCGTCGCGGTTCGGAACTCGCCGAAGCCCCCGGCCGAGCGCCTCTCCCTCACCCGTCACGTTCTCAACTCGTCCCAGCGGATCTGGGTGGAGATGTCGGGCTCCGACAAGGCGTCCGTGCTCGGGCTCGCTCTCGCCGGAGCATCCTATGCGGAGGTTCCCATCGCGGGCATCAAGGGGCGCAAGCGCACGGTCTTCTTCGTCGACCGGGCGGCCGCGTCCGAAGTACCCGACAGCCTGATCGCTCGCGACTACTGACGCCGTCGTCGGCCTTACGCAGGTCGCCCCACGACGAAGGCCCCGACCGTGTTGGTCGGGGCCTTCGTCGTAGATCAGGTGGTCAGGCGTTCGTTCCGCGGCGTTCGCGCAACTGACGGAGTGCGTCGTCGAGCAGCTGCTCGGCTTCCTCCTCCGTACGACGTTCCTTCACATAGGCGAGGTGCGTCTTGTACGGTTCGAGCTTCGCGACCTCCGGCGGGTTGTTGCGATCCCGACCTGCGGGAAGACCGGAAGACGGGCAGTCGATGATCTCGGGGATCTCCTCGTCGGGGAGATTCGCCGCGAAGTATCGCACGGTTTCATTGCCGAGCGCGTCCCAATACGAGATCGCCACCCGGTCGGCGTGGTAGCCGTGATCCTGCTCACCCATGGGCCCGGCGCCGACGCGCGAGCCCCTGATTGCACTTCCTCCAGCAGCCATTTCCGTGCCTTCCTAAGCGGCCGTCGCGAACTTCGTGAGAAGCCCGAGAACGACGATCGATGCGAACCAGACCAGGCCGAGGATGACCGTGATGCGATTCAGGTTCCGCTCAGCGACGCCCGAGGCGCCCAGATTCGAGCCCATTCCCCCGCCGAACATGTCGGAGAGGCCCCCGCCCCGACCCTTGTGAAGCAGGATCAGGAACGTCAGCAGGAGGCTGGTGATTCCCAGCACGACCTGGAGGACGACTTGCAGAATATCCACGGAGGACCTTTCTTCGACGGCGCGGTGATCCGAGGCCGCCGTCAAGTATAACCGGCGGCCGGCGGAATCAGACTCCGACGTGCTTCTGGAACCGGACGATGCTGGAGAACTCGGCCACATCGAGGCTTGCGCCGCCGATGAGAGCACCGTCGACGTTCGGTTCACGCATGAAGCCGGCGATGTTCGACGACTTGACGGAGCCACCGTAGAGGATTCGCGTCCGAGCCGCAGCGTCCTCCCCGAGCACCGATGCGATCACGCCGCGCAACGCGGCGGCGACCTGCTCTGCCTGGTCGGGCGTCGCCGCCTGGCCGGAGCCGATCGCCCAGACGGGCTCGTACGCGACGAGGATGTCCGCCGACGCGTCGAGGCCCTCAAGAGCTGTCGTGAGCTGCGCCACGGGGACGGCGCTCGGACCCTGCTCTGCGAGGTCCTCGGCAGTCTCGCCTACGCAGATCACGGGGACGATCCCGTGCTTCACCGCGGCGGCGGTCTTCGCCTTGACCTGCTCGTCGTCCTCTCCGTGCAGCGTGCGCCGCTCGGAGTGCCCGATGATCACGTACGTGCAGTCGAGCTGAGCAAGGAACGCACCGGAGATCTCACCGGTGTAGGCACCGGAGTCGTGGGCGGAGAGATCCTGGGCGCCATAGGCGATCGGGAGCTTGTCTGCCGCAACCAGTGTCTGCACACTGCGCAGATCGGTGAACGGCGGGAACACGGCGACCTCGGCGTCCGCGACGTCGTGCCCCGCGTCCTTGAGCGTCCACGCGAGCTTCTGCACGAAGGCGATCGCCTGCAGATGGTCGAGATTCATCTTCCAGTTGCCCGCAAGGAGCGGGACTCTGTTCACTACCATCCGAGGACCTCCAGTCCCGGGAGACGCTTGCCCTCGAGGAACTCGAGGCTCGCGCCACCACCTGTAGAAATGTGACCGAACTGGTCGTCTGAGAAGCCGAGGGCTCGCACAGCAGCAGCCGAGTCGCCCCCTCCGACGACTCCGAGGCCGTCGACGTCGGTCAGCGCCTGCGCGACGGCCTTCGTGCCGGCCGCGAACGGCTCGAGCTCGAACACGCCCATGGGGCCGTTCCAGAAGACCGTCTTCGATGCCTGGATCCGCTCGGCGAAGAGCGCGGCCGTCTCCGGTCCGATGTCGAGTCCGAGACCGCTCGAGCCGAAGCTCGTGGACTCGATCGAGTCGGCCGCCGTGACCTCGTGCTCGGCATCCCCCGAGAAGGAGGCCGCCACGACGACATCGGTCGGCAGCACGATCTCGACGCCGCGTTCCTTCGCGTCCGCGAGGTAACCCTTGACCGTTTCGATCTGATCGGACTCGAGCAGGCTCGAACCGACGGAGTGACCGAGCGCAGCGAGGAACGTGAACATCATCCCGCCGCCCACCAGCAGCGTGTCGACCCGCGGAAGCAGATGACCGATCACACCGAGCTTGTCCGACACCTTCGACCCGCCGAGGACGACCGTGTACGGCCGCTCGGGGTTCTCCGTGAGGCGGTCGAGCACGTCGAGCTCGGTCGCGATGAGCAGTCCGGCGGCGCTCGGGAGAGCCGCCGCGAGCTCGAACACGCTCGCCTGCTTGCGGTGGACCACACCGAAGCCGTCGGACACGAAGACATCGCCGAAAGCGGCGAGCTTCTCGGCGAAGGCCTGTCGCTCGGCGGCATCTTTGCTCGTCTCCTCCGCGTTGAAACGCAGGTTCTCGAGGAGGGCGATGTCGCCGTCCTCGAGCGACGCGACGGCCTCGGCTGCCGCGTCCCCGACGGTGTCCGAGGCGAAGGTCACAGGCTTGCCGAGAAGCTCGCTCAGCCGCTGAGCGACGGGAGCCAGCGAATACTCCGGCTTGGGCTCGCCGTCAGGACGACCCAGATGGGAGATCACCACCACACGGGCGCCCTGAGTGAGGAGCGCGTTGAGGGTGGCGAGGGATGCCCGCACACGGCCATCGTCCGTGATGACCCCGTCCTTGACGGGGACGTTGAGGTCACAACGGACGATGACGCGCTTGCCTGCGAGCGAGCCCAGCGAATCGAGGGTGCGCAGAGTCACGGGTACCGGCTCAGAGACGGTCGGCGACGTACTCGGTGAGGTCGACGAGACGGTTGGAGTAGCCCCACTCGTTGTCGTACCACGCCGACAGCTTGACCTGGTTGCCGAGGACACGGAGGAGCCCGGCGTCGAAGATCGACGAGTGCGGGTCGCTGACGATGTCGCTCGAGACGATCTCGTCCTCCGTGTACTTGAGGATGCCCTTGAGCGGGCCCTCGGCTGCCTCCTTGTAGGCGGCCTTGACCTCCTCGACCGTGACAGGGGTCTTGGTCTCGACAGTGAGGTCGGTGATGGAACCGGTGGGGATCGGCACGCGCAGCGCGAACCCGTCGAGCTTGCCCTTGAGCTCCGGCAGGACCAGGCCGATAGCCTTCGCGGCCCCCGTGGAGGTGGGGACGATGTTCACGGCGGCAGCGCGGGCACGACGCAGGTCGCTGTGCGGGCCGTCCTGGAGGTTCTGGTCAGCGGTGTACGCGTGCACCGTGGTCATGAGGCCACGCTCGATGCCGAACTTGTCGTTGAACACCTTCGCGAGCGGCGCGAGGCAGTTCGTCGTGCAGGACGCGTTCGAGATGATGTGGTGGTTCGCTGCGTCGTAGTCGTGCTCGTTGACGCCCATGACGAACGTGGCGTCCTCGCCCGATGCGGGAGCCGAGATGAGGACCTTCTTCGCGCCGGCCTCGATGTGCTTGCGGGCGTCGTCGGCCTTGGTGAAGCGACCGGTGGACTCGATGACGATGTCCACACCGAGCTCGCCCCAGGGGAGGTTCGCGGGGTCGCGCTCGGCGAACACCTTGATGGCCTTGCCATCGACCGTGATCTTCTCGTCGTCGAACTCGACGGTGGCGTCGAGGCGGCCGGTGATCGAGTCGTACTTCAACAGGTGGGCGAGCGTCTTGTTGTCGGTGAGGTCGTTCACCGCGACGATCTCGAGGTCGCTGCCCTTGGCGAGGGCGGCGCGGAGGTAGTTGCGGCCGATGCGACCGAACCCGTTGATACCGATCTTTACTGACAAGAGTGACTCCTGTTTATGTGGCGCGGAAGCGCTGTCTTCTGTCCCGGAGGACGGGGGTATGTGGGTCTCACCGATCCGACGATCGTGTCATCGGCGGAGAAGAAAGGGCCGCCCGGGGTGGAGCCCGGGGCGGCCCTATCGCTTATGACAGTACCAGGAGGCCGTCGGTCTTCTCGCGCGCTGCGGTGAAGCGCGCCTGAACGTTCGACCAGTCGACGATGTTCCAGAATGCCTTCACGTAGTCCGCGCGCACGTTCTGGTAGTCGAGGTAGTAGGCGTGCTCCCACACGTCGAGCATGAGGAGCGGAACGAGACCGAGCGGGACGTTGCCCTGCTGGTCGAAGAGCTGGAAGACGCTGATGCGCTGCCCGATGACGTCCCACGCGAGCACGGACCAGCCGGACCCCTGGACGCCGAGCGCGGTCGCCGTGAAGTGGGACTGGAACGCCTCGAACGAGCCGAACGTGTCGTCGATGACGGCCGCGAGCTCGCCGGTGGGCTTGTCGCCGCCGTTCGGGGACATGTTCGTCCAGAAGATGGAGTGGTTCACGTGACCGCCGAGGTTGAACGCGAGGTCCTTCTCGAGCTTGTTCACGTTCGCGAGGTTGCCGGATTCTCGCGCTTCGGCGAGCTGCGCGAGAGCGGTGTTCGCACCCGTCACGTAGGTCTGGTGGTGCTTCGAGTGGTGCAACTCCATGATGCGCCCCGAGATGCTCGGTTCCAACGCACTGTAGTCGTAAGCCAGATCGGGAAGTGTGTATTCAGCCATCGATATCTCCTCTTTCCCGCCCTTCACCCGAGTCGGCGAAGGGCCTTTGAGCGACACGTCGAGTCTACTCTCGCGCGTCATGCCGTCGCCCCGGATTGCATCGATCGGGCCGCGGTGCGACGGCCGGTGGTCGGCCCGATCCCGATGGCCCGATCAGAGGTCGTCGAGGTCCGGAGGCAGGTTGGCCGACGTCCCCGGAAGACCCAGGTCCGACGCCTTCTTGTCCGCCATCGCGAGCAATCGGCGTATCCGACCGGCGATGGCGTCCTTCGTCATCGGCGGGTCGGCGTGATGTCCGAGCTCGTCGAGGCTCGCGTCGCGATGCGCGAGCCGGAGCCGGCCGGCGTACGCGAGATGCTCCGGCACGTCGTCGGCGAGGATGTCCATCGCCCGCTCGACCCGCGCACAGGCGGCGACGGCGGCCTGCGCCGAGCGACGCAGGTTGGCATCGTCGAAGTTGACGAGCCGGTTGGCCGTCGCGCGGACCTCGCGCCGCTGGCGCATCGCCTCCCAGGAGGCGACGGTCTCGGCAGCACCCATCAGCGAGAGCATCGCACTGATCGCCTCGCCGTCGCGGATCACCACCCGGTTGACACCGCGCACCTCTCGCGCCTTCGCCGTCACCCCCAGGCGGCCGGCCGCGCCCACGAGCGCCATCGCCGACTCGTTGCCTGGACAGGTCACCTCGAGCGCCGAGGAACGCCCCGGATCGGTGAGTGAGCCTGCCGCGAGGAACGCTCCCCGCCACACGGCCGCGATCTCGTCGCGCGAACCGGTCGTGAGACGGTTCGGCAGCCCTCTGACGGGTCGCCGTCGGGCGTCGAGCAGACCGGTCTGACGGGCGAGGGTCTCGCCGCCGTCGATGACACGGACGAGGTAGTACGGGGTCCTCCGCGATCCGGACGGTGAGACGACCGACCCCTCACTCCGCATGCCGTAGAGCTCAGCGAGGTCGCGCCGGACCCGCGTCGCGAGCTCTGGCGTCTCGAGCTCAGACTCGATAGCGATGCGGCCGGAGATGACGTGGAGCCCTCCGCTGAAGCGGAGGATCGACGCGAGCTCGGCCGCACGTACGGACGTACGTGCTTCCTGTACTCGGGTGAGCTCCGCTTTGACGTCCGTCGTGAGGGCCAATCTTCGTCCTTCGTGTGTCGTGTTCGGGTCGGCGTGTGTCGCGTTCCGGAGAGGTGGTGCCCCGCTATTCGCGACCGAGATCGCGATGGTTCAGGGTGACGGCCACGCCGTCGAGATCTCCGAGCCGCGCGGCCAGATACTCCGTCATCGCGACCGAGCGGTGCTTGCCGCCCGTGCATCCGAGCGCGACGACCGCGTGGCGCTTGTTCTCGCGCTGGTACCCGTCGAGCACGGGGACAAGGGCTTCGAGATAGTGGTCGAGGAAGTCCGTCGCTCCCTCGCGACTGAGCACGTAGTCGCTGACGGCCTCGTCGAGGCCGGTCAACGGCTTCAGCTCCGGGACCCAGAACGGGTTCGGCAGGAAGCGCGCGTCGGCCACGAGGTCGGCATCGGGAGGCAGACCGTACTTAAATCCGAAGCTCATGACGGTGAGGTGGAGCGACGGCGCGCTGTCATCCGAGAACAACGCCCTGATCTTGGTGGCGAGCTGGTGGATGTTGAAGTCCGACGTGTCGATGACGATGTCGCTCGACTCCCGGATCGCCGCGAGACGTCCGCGCTCGATGCGGATCCCGTCGATGATCGTGCCGGAGCCCTGCAACGGGTGCGGTCGGCGGACGGCCTCGAATCGCCGGACGAGGGCGGCGTCCGATGCGTCGAGGAACAGTATCCGCACGTGCGATCCGTCACGCATGCTCTGGACGATGTCCTGGAGCGCCGCGAAGAAGTCTCGACCACGCACGTCGACGACCGCGGCGATCTTCGGGATGGCTCCTTCTGCACGCGATGCGAGGTCCGTCAGTGGCCTGAGCATCTGAGGCGGCAGGTTGTCGACGACGTACCAGTCGAGGTCCTCGAGCACGTTCGCCGCCGTGGAGCGGCCGGCGCCGGACATCCCGGTGACGACGAGTACCTGCTGGGGTGACGGAGCGTCCTCGGCCATCCTCACCTCGTTCCTGTCCACCGCGCGCCGGACGTGCTCCAGCCTAGTCACTCCTCAGCCGCTCGTGGACGGCCGCGGCGAGCTGTGAACCGATGCCCTTGACCTCGGCGATCTGATCGGGCGTCGCGGATTTCAGCCTCGATACGGAGCCGAAGGCCGTGAGGAGCTGCTTGACTCGCGACGGTCCGAGACCGGGGATCTCACCGAGGACCGAGGAGATGTCGCGGCGACGTCTCTGCCGTTGGTAGCTGATCGCGAACCGGTGGGCCTCGTCGCGCACACGCTGGATGAGGAACAGGGCTTCACTGCCGCGAGGCAGGATCACCGGGTAGTCGCTGTCCGGAGTCCAGATCTCCTCCAGTCGCTTCGCGATCCCGGCGAGGGTGATGCCCTCGACGCCCGACTCCTCCAGCGCCCGCTGCGCCGCGGTGACCTGCGGTACACCACCGTCGACGAGGAGGAGCTGTGGCGGATAGGCGAACTTCTTCGGCTTCGCGACGGCCTCGACCTCGCCGTCCGTGAGCGGATCGGGCGTCTCGGCGGGCTCGTCAGGGTCGGGGGTCCCTCTCAAGTACGCGAGTCGACGGGTGAGGACCTGGTAGATCGAGTCCGTGTCGTCCGTCGACGAGGCGATCGAGAAGCGTCGGTACTGGTCCTTGCGGGGCAGCCCGTCCTCGAACACGACCATCGACGCCACGATGTTCGTCCCCGAGAGATGAGAGACGTCGTAGCACTCTATGCGGAGGGGGGCCTCGTCCATGTCGAGCGCCTCCCGGATGTCGCCCAAAGCGTTCGATCGTGCAACGAAGTCGCCACTCCGACGCATCTTGTAGAGCTGCAGCGAATGCTTCGCGTTCACGATCGCGGTGTCCATCAATGCGACCTTCTCGCCCCGCCGTGGGACCTGTACCTTCACCTTGCCGCGTCCGCGCCGCTCTCCGAGCAGCGCCTCCATCTCGTCGAGATCGTCTGGAAGCGCCGGGACGTAGATCTCCTTCGGGATCGTCTCGCGCCCGGCGTCGGCGTACACGCGCAGCAGTGTCTGCTCGACGAGCTCAGGGGTCTCCATGTCGAGCTCCTTGTCGACGGTCCAGGAGCGCACGCCCCTGATGCGCCCGCCGCGCACGATGAATTGCTGAACAGCGGCCGAGAGCTCGTCGTGCTCGAAGCCGAAGACGTCGGCGTCGACGCGGTCCGCGAGGACGACGGCGCTCTTCTCGAGCACGGCTTCGAGAGCGAGCAGACGGTCCCGATAACGTGCAGCCGCCTCGTAGTCCTGTCGCTCCGCCGCCGCCTTCATCTTCTTGGTCGCATCCGTCACGAAACGGCGATCGTGACCGGACATGAACGCCACGAAGTCATCGACGATGGCGCGATGCTCCTCGATCGTCACGCGTCCGGAACAGGGTCCGCCACAACGTCCGATCTGTCCGGGGAAACAGGGACGTCCCGACTGCATCGCCCGCTTGTAGCTCGAGTCCGAGCACGTGCGGATGGGAAACGCCTTGACCATCAGGTCGATGGTGTCGTGGACTGCCCAGATCTTCGGGTAGGGCCCGAAGTACTTCGCGCCACGGATACGCGTGTTCCGCGTGACCATGACGCGCGGAGCTTCGTCCCCGAGCGTGATCGCCATGAACGGGTAGGTCTTGTCGTCTCGGAACTTGACGTTGAACGGCGGATCGAACTCCTTGATCCAGGTGTATTCGAGCTGCAGGGCTTCGATGTCGGAGCCGACCACTGTCCAGACGACACCCGTCGCGGATGTGACCATACGACGGGTGCGCTCGTGCAGGGTGTGCAACGGAGCGAAGTAGTTCGACAACCGTGCTCGGAGGTTCTTCGCCTTGCCGACGTAGAGGACGCGCCCCCCCTCCCCCGTGAACCTGTAGACACCCGGCTCTGTGGGGATCTCACCGGCCTTCGGCCGATAGCTGCGCGGATCCGCCATTCTCAGCCGGCCTTGCGCGTGAGGTTCCGCTCGGCGTCGAAGATCTCCTTGAGGAACACACCCGTGTGGCTCTTCTTGACCGATGCGAGCTTCTCCGGGGTGCCGACCGCGAGCACCCGGCCACCTCCGGCGCCACCCTCCGGGCCCATGTCGATGAGCCAGTCTGCGGACTTGATCACGTCGAGGTTGTGCTCGATGACGATGACCGTGTTGCCCTTGTCGACGAGGCTGCCGAGAACAAGGAGGAGCTTGCGCACGTCCTCGAAGTGCAGTCCCGTCGTGGGCTCGTCGAGAACGTAGACGCTCCGCCCATTGGTCCGCCGCTGGAGTTCCGTGGCGAGTTTCACGCGCTGAGCCTCTCCACCGGAGAGGGTCGTGGCGCTCTGACCGAGACGGACGTACCCGAGTCCCACGTCGACGAGGGTCTTGAGGAAGCGGTGGATCGAGGAGATCGGCTCGAAGAACTCGGCAGCCTCGGCGATCGGCATGTCGAGCACTTCCGCGATGTTCTTGCCCTTGTAGTGGACCGTGAGGGTGTCGCGGTTGTACCGCGCTCCCCCGCACACCTCGCATGCGACGTATACGTCCGGCAGGAAGTTCATCTCGATCTTGATCGTGCCGTCGCCCGAGCAGGCCTCGCAGCGGCCTCCCTTGACGTTGAAGCTGAATCGGCCGGGCTGGTATCCCCTAGTCTTCGCTTCCACCGTCTCCGAGAAGAGAGTGCGGATCCTGTCGAAGACCCCGGTGTAGGTGGCGGGGTTCGAGCGGGGCGTGCGGCCGATGGGCGCCTGGTCGACGTGGATCACCTTGTCGAGCTGCTCGAGGCCCGTCACCCGCGTGTGCTTCGCCGGCACCTTGCGCGCCCCGTTGAGCTTGTTCGCGAGGACGCGGTAGAGCACGTCGTTCACGAGAGACGACTTTCCCGATCCGCTGACGCCGGTGACGGCCGTGAAGACACCGAGGGGGAAGTCCACCGTGACGTTGCGCAGGTTGTTGGCCGAAGCGCCGACGACGGAGATCATCCGCTCGGGGTCGACGTCCCGACGGCGCGACGGCGTCTCGATCGACTTGCGTCCCGACAGGTAGTCGCCCGTGAGGGAGTTGCGCTCGGCGACGAGGGACTCGTAGTCACCCGAGTGCACGACCGTGCCGCCGTTCACTCCAGCGCCAGGTCCGATGTCGACGATCCAGTCGGCCGTCCGGATGGTGTCTTCGTCGTGTTCGACGACGATCAGGGTGTTGCCGAGATCGCGAAGCTTCACGAGCGTCTCGATGAGTCGCCGATTGTCGCGCTGGTGCAGACCGATGCTCGGTTCGTCGAGCACATAGAGCACGCCCGTGAGCCCGGAACCGATCTGGGTGGCCAGGCGGATGCGCTGAGCCTCCCCGCCCGAGAGGGACCCGGCGGATCGTGCCAGGTCGAGGTAGCCCAGTCCCACCTCGTTGAGGAAGTCCAGTCGCAGCTTGATCTCGCGGAGCACCTGAGCGGCGATCTTCGCCTCCCGCTCGGTGAGCTCGAGACGGTCCATGAACGAGCGGGCGTCCTCGAGGCTCAGGAGCGAGACGTCGGCGATGTTCTCGCCGTGGATGAGGACGGAGAGCACCTCCGGCTTGAGGCGCTTCCCCTGGCAGACGGGGCACGGGACCTCGCGGAGGTACTCGGACCAGCGCGACCGCTGCACGTCGGTCTCGGCCTGCAGGTACTGACGCTCGATGTAGGGCATGACCCCCTCGAAGCCCGAGGAGTAGCTCATCTCGCGCCCGTATCGATTGCGCCACTTGACCTTGACCTTGAAGTTCTCACCGCGGAGAACCGCCTCGCGTACACGCTCGGGAAGGTCTTTCCACGGGGTGTCGAGGGAGAAGTCGAGGTCGCGAGACAATCCGTCGAGGAGCTTCTCGTAGTACTGGTAGAGACCCTTGCCCTGCGTGGTCCACGGGACGATGACGCCCTCGTTGAGGCTGAGCGTCTCGTCTCCCAGGAGGAGCTCGTCGTCGACAGCCATGCGCGTGCCCAGACCGGAGCACTCGGGGCATGCGCCGAACGGCGCATTGAAGGAGAACGTGCGGGGCTCGATCTCCGTGAGCTGGATGGAGTGGTTGTTCGGGCAGGAGAGTTTCTCCGAATACGTGACCGTTCCGTCCGGTCCGTCCTCGTCCACGAAGTTGATCTGCACCACGCCGTCGGTGAGGGAGAGAGCGGTCTCGAGCGAGTCCGTGAGCCGCGACAGCGCATCGGGGCCGGCTACGAGGCGGTCGACCACGACGGAGATGTCGTGCTTGTACGACTTCTTGAGGGTGGGCGGCTCGCTGAGCTGGATCGTCTCGCCGTCGACGACGGCTCTCGCATATCCTTTGGCCGACAACTCCTGGAAGAGGTCGACGAACTCGCCCTTCTTCTGGGAGACGACGGGGCTCATGACCATGTATCGCGTGCCGGCCTCGAGCTCCATGAGCTGGTCGGCGATCTGCTGGACCGTCTGGCGCTGGATCTTCTCACCGCACACCGGGCAATGCGGGATGCCGACGCGCGCCCACAGGAGGCGCATGTAGTCGTAGACCTCGGTGATCGTGCCGACGGTGGACCGCGGGTTACGGTTCGTCGACTTCTGATCGATCGAGACGGCGGGACTCAGACCCTCGATGAAATCGACGTCCGGCCGGTCCACCTGCCCGAGGAACTGCCGGGCGTAGGCGGACAGCGATTCGACGTATCGACGCTGACCTTCGGCGAAGATCGTGTCGAACGCGAGGGACGACTTTCCGGACCCTGACAGGCCCGTGAAGACCACGAGCGCATCACGAGGGATGTCGAGATCGACGTTCTGGAGATTGTGCACTCGGGCACCACGGACGCTGAGCTGAGCGCTCTGTTCTACGGGGGAAATCGACACCTCGAAAGTCTACGGGGACCCACTGACACTGGGTCCCGCCGAGCACTCGCCCTCCGCGAACAGGCGTGCGGCGGTAGACTCCGCGCCCCGCGAGCCGCTGGTTTATCCGCTGCCCGCCGACCGGTCAGATATGACCAGCCTTCTCCATCTGGCGCAGTTCCCGCTTGAGCTCGGCGACCTCGTCACGGAGGCGACCGGCGAGCTCGAATTTGAGCTCGGCCGCCGCTGACAGCATCTGAGCGTTCAGGTCGGCGATGATCGACTCGAGATCGTTCGCGCCCTCGGCTGCGAGCCCCTCCCGGCGGAGGTTGGGGGTTGGGCTCTTCTTCTTGCCGTCCCGCCCGGCCAGAAGCCGTTCGGTGTCCTCCCCCTCGCGAGCCAGCATGCCGGTGATGTCGGCGATCTTCTTGCGCAGAGGAGTGGGGTCGATACCGTGTTCGGCGTTGTATGCGAGCTGACGGTCGCGACGCCTGTCCGTCTCCTCGATCGCGCGCTTCATCGAGTCGGTCATGACGTCGGCGTACATGTGCACCTCGCCCGAGACGTTTCGCGCCGCACGCCCGATCGTCTGGATGAGCGAGGTCGACGAGCGCAGGAAGCCCTCCTTGTCCGCGTCGAGGATGGCGACGAGCGAGACCTCCGGCAGGTCGAGTCCTTCACGCAGGAGGTTGATGCCGACGAGCACGTCGTATACACCGGCTCGGAGTTCGGAGAGCAGTTCCACACGACGAAGTGTGTCGACGTCCGAGTGCAGGTAACGCACGCGTACGCCAGCCTCCGTGAGGAAGTCGGTGAGTTCCTCGGCCATCTTCTTCGTGAGAGTGGTCACGAGGACGCGCTCGTCCTTCTCGGCGCGCTCCACGATCGATTCCAGCAGATCGTCGATCTGGCCCTTCGACGGCTTGACCACGATCTGAGGATCGACGAGGCCCGTCGGTCGGATGATCTGCTCCACCACGCCGTCGGCGATCCCCATCTCGTACCGCCCTGGGGTCGCCGAGAGGTAGACCGTCTGACCCACACGGCTCTTGAACTCGTCCCATTTCAACGGTCTGTTGTCCATGGCACTCGGAAGCCGGAAACCGTGCTCGACGAGAGTGCGTTTGCGGGAGGCGTCTCCCTCGAACATGGCCCCGATCTGCGGCACCGTGACGTGAGACTCGTCGATCACGACGAGGAAATCGTCGGGGAAGTAGTCGAGGAGGCAGTTCGGTGCTTCGCCGGGCGCGCGTCCGTCGATGTGCCGCGAATAGTTCTCGATGCCCGAGCAGAACCCGATCTGCTGCATCATCTCGAGGTCGAAGGTCGTGCGCATACGCAGCCGCTGTGCCTCGAGGAGCTTGTTCTGCTTCTCGAGCTCCGCCAGCCGCTCCTCGAGCTCCACCTGGATGGTTGCGATCGCCCGCTGCATCGTCTCCGGGCTGGCTGCGTAGTGCGTGGCCGGAAAGATGGAGACGGCGTCGAGCTTCTTCACCACATCTCCCGTGAGCGGATGAAGGGCGTACAGCGCCTCGATCTCATCGCCGAACATCTCGATGCGGATCGCGAGCTCCTCGTAGACGGGGATGATCTCGATCGTGTCGCCACGGACGCGGAAGTTGCCACGGGAGAAGTCCACGTCATTGCGGTTGTACTGCATCCCGACGAACGAGCGGATGAGGCGGTCGCGTCCCACCGAGTCACCGACGTGCAGGGCCACCATGGCATCCAAGTACTCTTCGGCCGCGCCGAGTCCGTAGATGCACGAGACCGTCGACACGACGACGACGTCGCGGCGGGAGAGCAGCGAGTTGGTGGTGGAGTGGCGGAGACGCTCGACCTCCGAGTTGATCGACGAGTCCTTCTCGATGAAGGTGTCCGTCTGCGGGACGTAGGCCTCCGGCTGGTAGTAGTCGTAGTACGAGACGAAGTATTCGACGGAGTTGTTGGGCATGAGCTCGCGGAACTCGTTCGCGAGCTGCGCAGCGAGGGTCTTGTTGTGGGCGAGCACCAGCGTGGGCCGCTGCGTGGCCTCGATGAGCCACGCCGTTGTGGCCGACTTTCCCGTACCCGTGGCACCGAGCAGGACGACGTCGGTCTCGCCCGCGTTGATGCGACCCGCGAGCTCGGCGATCGCCGCGGGCTGGTCGCCGCTCGGCTTGTACTCGCTGACGACCTCGAACGGGTTCACGGAGCGTGTCGGTTGCATGCTTTCATTCTAAATCCCGCCACCGACACCGGGTCCGGGTCGCGCGATCAGAACTCCGCGCCGCGGCTCACGCGGATGTCCTCCGTCGTTCGAGCCGCAGAGCGGATCACCGCCGCGAGAGCGGTGGCCGACGCCGCGGCCGACAGACGGTCGAGGGTGGGAACGTGGACGAAGCCGCCTCGACGTTCCGGCTGACCCTCGAGCATGTGCATGAGGGCGAAGAAGACGTGGTTGCACACGAACGTGCCGGCCGTGTTGGACACCCCCGACGCGACACCCACCTCGTCGATGGCCGCCGCGCACGCTTTGACCGGGAGCCCGGACAGGTACGCGACGGGAGCGTCGTCGATGATCACGCGATCGATCGGCTGTCTCCCGGCGTTGTCGGGGATTCGCGCGTCGTCGAGGTTGACGGCCACGCGCTCGACGTCCACGCTCGTCCGGCCACCGGCCTCCCCCACCGCCACGACGAGATCCGGCGAGACCTCGTGGATCAGGAGGGCGAGACGACGAGGCGCCTCATCGAAGAGGCACGGAAGCGTCGCACGCACGATGTCGACGTCGCCGATCCTGTCGGGAAGCAGGGCGACTGCCTCTGCCGATGCGTTCACCGTCGACCCGCCGAACGGCTCGAAGCCGGTGACCAGGACGCGAGTCACCGACGGCCCGCCACGAGATCGGCCCACAGGGAATCCACCTGCGCCTCTGTCTCCTCGAGCGAGCCGGTCGTGTCGATGAGGACGTCGGCGATCCGACGTCGCTCCTCGTCGCTGGCCTGGGCGACGACACGGCGTCGCGCCTCCACCGGATCGAGGTTCCGGAGCGAGATCAGTCGCTGAGTCCTGATCTCCGCGTCGGCGTCCGCCACGACGACGAGATCGAAGTCGTGGTCGACGCCGGTCTCGACGAGGAGCGGGACGTCGTAGACAGCGATGGCGTCCGGGTCGTTTCGCGCGATCGTCGCGAGCCGTTCCGCCGCGAGACGCCGAACCTCCGGGTGGACGATCGCGTTCAGATCGTTGCGCGCGGCCTCGTCGGCGAACACGATGGATCCGAGAGCCGCCCGATCGAGCGAGCCGTCAGCGGCGATGACGTCGGAGCCGAAGCGTTCGGCGATCGCCGCGAGACCGGGGCTCCCCGCGTCGACGGCCTCACGAGAGAGCAGGTCGGCGTCGACGACCGACGCGCCCAGCTGGGACAGACGCGACGATATCGTCGACTTTCCCGACGCGATGCCGCCGGTGAGCGCGATGACGCGCATGACTCAGCGGGCCGCGAGCTGGGTCTCGAGGTAGGTGATCGCGACGGTGCGCGCCTCGTCGAGCAACCACTCGTCGCCATCGGCCTCCGCGTCGAACGCGAGACGCTGAAGGGAACGCGAGAGCTCGATCGCGACGGCGACGCGAGCCGTCCACGCCTCGTCGGTCGGAAGGTCGAACGCGGCGAGCTGACCCACGACGGCGTCGATGTAGGAGGTCGTGCGCAGGTTGTACTTCTCTTGGCTCTCCTCGTCCGCGAGGACGCGGTACTGCGTCGCCCGGTAGCCCGGTACGGTGCGTCGCGCGACGACGTTGGTGTCCGTGAGGATGTCGAAGGCCTGCTGCCACGTGGCGGGCTCCGCCGCCGAGAGCGCCTCGATGCACATCTCGACGTAGCGCTTCGTCATGTAGTCGTACACGCCGAGCATGAGCGCGACACGATCGGGGAAGAAGCGGTAGACGGTGCCGATGGCCATCTCTGCACGCTTCGCGACTTCAGCGGTGGTGACTCCCGCGTGGCCGGTCTCGTCGATGATCTCGCCGCATACGCGGAGGATGGTCTCGAGGCTCAGCCTGCTGCGTTCCTGCTGCGGGCTGTTGCGGAGGTCGGCTGACTCCGCGTAGTCGAGGGCGAGGAACCGTCGCAATGGGTCAACATTCACTACGTTCAGGTCCTTCTCGTTGGTTCGAGTGGTGAGCACGGAAACCTCGGGGTATGGGCAGCAGTACACGCTTACCCTAGCATCAGCGGACCCCTCGACCCGTCGGCGCGACACGCCGCCGACGAGGTCAGGACTGCGCTCGCCGGACGGCGAGAGGCCCGCGCAGCCCGGATGAGACCGGGCCGCGCGGGCCTCTCGTGCCACCCGGCCGGACGGATCCGACCGGGTGGTGATACTCAGGAGTTGCTGGAGAGCTTCTCGCGAAGAGCGGCGAGCGACTCGTCGTCGGCGAGGGTACCCGCGCCGGCCGACTCGCTCGAGAACGTCGAGCCGGCGGAGCTGTCGATGGACGACTCCTCGGCGGCCGCCTGAGCGACCTGACGCTTGTGGGCTTCCCAGCGGCCCTGTGCGGCAGCGTAGTCCTGCTCCCACTTCTCGCGCTGGGTCTCGAAGCCTTCCTTCCACTCGTTGGTCTCCGAGTCGAAGCCCTCGGGGTACTTGTAGTTCCCCTGCTCGTCGTACTCGGTGAGCATGCCGTAGAGGGCCGGGTCGAACTCGGTGCCCTCGGGGTCGACGCCCTCGTTCGCCTGCTTCAGCGAGAGGGAGATGCGACGACGCTCGAGGTCGATGTCGATGACCTTGACGAAGACCTCCTCGCCGACCGACACGACCTGCTCCGCGAGCTCGACGTGCTTGCCGGAGAGCTCGGAGATGTGGACGAGACCCTCGATGCCATCCGCGACGCGGACGAACGCACCGAACGGGACGAGCTTCGTGACCTTGCCCGGGGCGACCTGGCCGATCGCGTGGGTACGGGCGAAGACCTGCCACGGGTCCTCCTGGGTGGCCTTGAGCGAGAGCGACACGCGCTCGCGATCGAGGTCCACCTCGAGGATCTCGACGGTGACCTCCTGGCCGACCTCGACGACCTCCGACGCGTGCTCGATGTGCTTCCAGCTGAGCTCGGAGACGTGGACGAGACCGTCGACGCCGCCGAGGTCCACGAAGGCACCGAAGTTGACGATCGAGGAGACGACGCCCTTACGGACCTGTCCCTTCTGGAGGTTGTTGAGGAAGGTCGTGCGGCTCTCGGACTGCGTCTGCTCGAGCAGCGCACGGCGCGACAGCACCACGTTGTTGCGGTTCTTGTCGAGCTCGAGGATCTTCGCCTCGATCTCCTGGCCGAGGTACGGCGTGAGGTCGCGAACGCGGCGGAGCTCGATGAGCGAGGCCGGAAGGAAGCCACGGAGTCCGATGTCGACGATGAGACCGCCCTTGACGACCTCGATGACGGATCCGGTGACGACGCCGTCGGCGTCCTTGATCTTCTCGACGTCTCCCCATGCACGCTCATACTGAGCGCGCTTCTTGGAGAGGATCAGGCGACCTTCCTTGTCCTCCTTCTGGAGGACGAGGGCTTCGACGCTGTCGCCGACCTTGACGACCTCTGAGGGGTCGACGTCGTGCTTGATCGAAAGTTCACGCGAGGGGATGACACCCTCGGTCTTGTATCCCACGTCGAGGAGGACCTCGTCGCGGTCGATCTTCACTACGGTGCCTTCGATGAGGTCACCGTCGTTGAAGAACTTCAGAGTCTTCTCGACCGCGGCAAGGAAGTCTTCAGCAGAGCCGATGTCGTTGATAGCGACCTGCTT
Source organism: Labedella gwakjiensis (assembly GCF_003014675.1). Classification (NCBI taxonomy): domain Bacteria; kingdom Bacillati; phylum Actinomycetota; class Actinomycetes; order Micrococcales; family Microbacteriaceae; genus Labedella; species Labedella gwakjiensis. The sequence continues at coordinate 3,331,231 of NZ_PYAU01000001.1, read as the reverse complement.
GGTTGCCTTTTCGGTCGTTGCGGTTGTCATGTAGTGGGTGCTCCAGTATGGACGGATATCAGGCCTGGCACGGATGGTGGTGATGTGTTTCGCGCCGGGCAGGCGGATAGGACGTCGCGAGTGCGACATTCCATCATAGACACTCCATGGGGCACTGACCAAGCGTCGTCTGCCAAGAAGAGACGGATGGGACGCCGACCGTGATCGACGTCCCATCGCGTGAACAGCCCGCCTCTCAGCCGAGGAGCGTGCGGCGGAGGGTGTCGAGCCCGACACCCCCGAGGTCGAGCGCCCGCTTGTGGAACGTCTTCATGTCGAAGGAGTCGCCCTCGCGCTCCTTCGATTCGTCGCGGATCTGCTCCCAGATTCGCTGACCCACCTTGTACGAGGGCGCCTGTCCCGGCCACCCGAGGTACCGGTTGACCTCGAACTTCACGAAGCCGGCGTTCATGTTGACGTTGCGACCCATGAAATCGAATGCGTAGTCGGCCGTCCACTGGCCGGATCCGTCGGGAAGCTGCTTCTCGAGGTGCACGCCGATGTCGAGGACGACGCGAGCGGCTCGCATGCGCTGACCGTCGAGCATGCCGAGACGATCAGCCGGGTCGTCGAGGTAGCCGAGCTCCTGCATGAGACGTTCGGCGTAGAGCGCCCACCCCTCCGCGTGGCCCGAGGTACCGGCGAGTTGACGACGCCAGGTGTTGAGGAGCGCACGGTTGTAGACCGCCTGCCCGATCTGCAGGTGGTGACCGGGGATGCCCTCGTGGTAGACCGTCGTGAGCTCTCGCCAGGTGTCGAACTCCTCGACGCCCTCGGGAACCGACCACCACATGCGGCCTGGACGTGTGAAGTCGTCGGACGGGCCGGTGTAGTAGATGCCTCCCTCTTGGGTCGGTGCGATCATGCACTCGAGGCTCTTGATCGGATCGGGGATGTCGAAGTGCGAGCGGGAGAGCTCGTCGACGGCCCGGTCGCTCGTCTCCTGCATCCACGTGCGCAACGCATCGGTGCCATGGAGCTTCCGGCTCGGATCCCCGTCGAGGAACTCGATGGCCTCGAGCACGCCGGCGCCCGGCTTGATCTGGTGGGCGATCGACTCCTGCTCGGCGACCATCCGCGCGAGCTCCTCGATGCCCCACTCGTACGTCTCGTCGAGATCGATCGTCGCGCCGAGGAACTTGCGCGACTGGATCGCGTAGAGCTCACGTCCGACGGCGTCCTTCTCCCCGGCGACGGGCTCGAGTTCGTGAGCGAGGAAATCGGCGAGCTCCTGGTACGCGACCGCCGCCTCCCCCGCGGTGCTGGACAGCTCGCTCGCGAGCGACGCGGGCAGCTGACCGGAGTCCGGTGACGCGTTGGCGGCGAGACCCGCGAAGAATCCATCCGAGTCGGCGAGCTTCTTCGCCTGTTCGAAGACCTCGTGCACCTGCCGCTTCGCCGGAACGATCCCGCGCCGGATCCCTTCGCGGAGGGATTCGATGTATCCGTCGATGGCGCCGGCCACATTGCCCAGACGGGTCGACACGATCTCCCAGTCGTCGACCGTCGACGTGGGCATGAGGTCGAAGACCTCGCGGATGTCCTGCGCCGGCGAGGCGATCACGTTCACGTCGCGCAGGTGCAGACCGGCCTCGTGCTCCTCGATATCGAGGGCGAGGGAGTCGCGGAGGTCCGACTTCGTGACCTCGTCGACGGCGTCAGACGGAGCAAGGGCGTCCAAGGCGGAGATCGTCCGGCGAGCGGCGGACGCGTAAGCCTCTGCTCCGGCGGGCGACAGATCGCCGTAGCCGCCGGAGTCGGGCATCCCGCCGATCCAGACGGCGAGGCGGGGCTCGAGGTCGGCGAGCGTGGTGACCCACTCCTCGGCCACGGCGTCGATCGCGGTCGGGGTGCGCTCGGGCTGGCCGCCCGCCGCCGCGACTCCTTCGGGACCGGAGGTGTATGCGTTTTCAGTCATGCTCGCGAGCCTATGTCGCGACCCGACGCGCCTGCAATCCGGTCGATGCCCTGGACAGGATCAGTGGGCGGCGGCGTCCCAATCCGTGCCGTGACCGAGCTGTACCTCGAGCGGCACCGTGAGGTCGGCCGCTCCGGCCATCCGAGAGGTCACGATCTCCTCGACCTCGTCCGTCTCAGACGCGTCGACCTCGAAGATCAACTCGTCGTGGACGGTCATGAGCATGCGGGAGCGCAGGCCCCTGCTCGTGAGGTCCTCCTCCACGCGCATCATCGCGAACTTCATGATGTCGGCGGCGGAACCCTGGATGGGCGAGTTGAGCGCAGCGCGCTCGGCGTTGTCACGGAGCACGCGGTTGGGACTGGAGAGGTCGGGGAAGGGACGACGGCGACCGAAGATCGTCGTCGTGTACCCGTCCACCTTGGCCTGGACGACGACATCCCTCAGGTAGTCGCGGACGGCGCCGAAGCGCTCGAAGTAGTCGGTCATGAGCACCTTGGCCTCGGACTGATCGATCCGAAGCTGCTTGGAGAGCCCGAAAGCGCTGAGACCGTAGGCCAGCCCGTAGGACATGGCCTTGACCTTCGTGCGCATCAGATTCGTGACGTCCGCTGGATCCACTCCGAAGATGCGGGCACCCACGAAGCGGTGCAGATCCTCGCCCGAGCGGAAGGCTTCGATGAGTCCGGCGTCGCCCGAGAGGTGGGCCATGATGCGCATCTCGATCTGCGAATAGTCCGCGGTGAGCAACGTGTCGTAGCCGTCGCCGACCCGGAACGACTGCCGGATGCGCCGACCCTCCTCCGTGCGGACCGGGATGTTCTGCAGGTTGGGGTCGGTCGACGAGATACGGCCGGTGGCCGTGCCGCTCTGGACGTAGCGCGTGTGGATGCGGCCGTCGTCGGCGATCGACTTGTCGAGGGTCTCCACGATCTGGCGGAGCTTCGTCGCGTCGCGGTGCTGCAGGAGGAGGTCGAGGAACGGGTGCGGATTGCTCGCCTGGAGGTCGGCCAGCGCACCGGCGTCGGTGGAGTATCCCGTCTTGTTCGGGCGTGTCTTCGGCATGCCGAGCTGATCGAAGAGCACCTCCTGGAGCTGCTTCGGCGACCCGAGATTGACCTCGCGCCCGATCTCGGCGAAAGCGGCCTCCGCGAGGTCGGCGGCGCGGGTGCCCAACCCGCCCGAGAGATCGGCGAGGGACGCATGGTCGACCGTGACTCCGCGGAGCTCCATGGCTGCGATCACGAGGAGAGTCGGCATCTCGATGTCGCGGAGAACCCCGAGCGAGCCGGCATCGAGCGCCGTCGTGAGCTGGTCGACGATGCGACCGACGTACCAGGCCGCGGTGGCTGCGGTGGGAGCGTCGTCGTCGGGGACGAGCTGGTTGGGGTCGGCAGCAGGGAGGTCCTCGTCGAGCATCTTCCGGGTGAGGTCCGCGAGCGACGCCTCCTTGCCGCCGGGAGCGAGGAGCCAGGCCCCGATCTGCGTGTCGAACGCGAGACCGGCGAACGGCACACCGGCGCGAGCGAGGGCCTTCACCTGCGGCTTGGCGTCGTGCATGAGCTTGGGCGCGTCGCTCGCGAGCCACTCCTCGAACGGCGCGTAGTCTGCCCCGCCCGTCTGCCACGGAAGCAGGACGATCTCATCGGCCGACGCGATTCCCGCCGACACCGGTCGGCCGTCGAGCACGTCGATGCTGAGCCCGAGTCCGTGGGGCGACGCCGCCATCGATCGCGTCAGCCAGCCGCGCAGTTCCTCGTCCAGGAGGCGCTGTGTGGCCGGCACCGTGATGCGGGGAGCGGAGACGACGGGTTCACCGCCGGCGATCCCCTCGAGCGTGAGGACGCGTTCGAGGAGCGTCCGGAACTCGAGCCGTCCGAAGACGGACCGCACCTCCTCTTCGTCGATCGGCTGCTTCTCGAGCTCGTCGATCCCGACCTCGACCGGCGCGTCCGTGACGAGTCGGTTCAAGCGGCGGTTGCGGACCGCGTTCTCCTTGTGCTCGCGAAGGCTCTCCCCCACCTTGCCCGTGATCTTGTCGGCGTTCTCGAGGATTCCGTCGAGGCTCCCGTACAGACCCAGCCACTTGACCGCGGTCTTCTCACCCACCTTCGGCACGCCGGGGAGGTTGTCGCTCGTCTCCCCGACGAGGGCGGCGACCTCCGGGTACTGGTGCGGCTCGATGCCGTACCGCTCTCTGACCTTCGCCGGGTCGTAGCGGGTGAGATCGGAGACACCCTGACGCGACGGGTAGAGCAGAGTGACGTCGTCGTTGACGAGCTGGATGGTGTCGCGATCCCCGGAGACGAGCAGCGTCCGGAACCCCTGCTCCGTGGCGCGAACCGAGAGCGTCGCGAGCACGTCGTCGGCCTCGAAGTCCTCGAGCATGATCGTCGCGATGTTCATGGCCTTGAGCGCGTCCTGGAGGAGCGGGACCTGCCCGATGAATTCGGACGGCGTCTCTCCTCGCGTGCCCTTGTACTCCGGATACTCGCGCGTGCGGAAGCTGAAACGCGAGATGTCGAACGCCACGGCGAGATGCGTGGGCTTCTCCGCCTTGAGCAGGTTGATGAGCATCGCGATGAAGCCGTGGATGGCGTTCGTGTGCTGTCCATCCCTGGTCTGGAAACTGTCGACCGGAAGGGCGTAGAACGCCCGGAATGCGAGCGAGTGACCGTCGATGACGAGGAGGGTAGGCTTTTCGGATTCCGACACACGCCCAGCCTACAAGCCACCTCCGACGGTGCCCGGCGGGCGACGACCAGGAGGCGATCATGCCCGAAGACCGACACGAGGACGCGCTCGACTTCGTCCGGAAACGGGGGGCCGGAGCCCTCGCGGAGAAGATGGGCATCGAGTTCACCGAGTTCTCCGTCGACCGTTCCGTGGCCACGATGCCCGTCGAGGGCAACACCCAGCCGGCGATGCTGCTGCACGGCGGAGCATATGTCGTGCTCGGGGAGTCTCTCGGCTCGATGGCGGCGAACCTGTGGGCCGGCGCGGATCGGCTGGCCGTCGGGATCGACATCAACGCGACCCACACCCGATCCGCGACGTCCGGGATCGTCACGGGAGTCTGCACCCCGATCCATCTGGGGCGTTCACTGACGGTCCACGAGATCGCGGTGACGGACGAGGCAGGTCGGCGCTGCTCGACGATCCGCATCACGAATCTCATCAAGGACCGCTGAGCGCTCGCACCCGCTCACGACGAAGCCCCCGGCGCCATCGCCGGGGGCTTCGTCGTCGTCGGGGTGTCTCGCTACTTCTTGGCGGCGAGCTGTTCGATGATCGCCTGGGCGACGTCGTGCATCGTGAGCCGCCGATCCATCGATGCCTTCTGGATCCAGCGGAACGCCTCGGGCTCCGAGAGGCCCATCTTCTCGTTGAGCAGCCCCTTCGCGCGGTCGACGAGCTTGCGGGTCTCGAAGCGCTCGACCATGTCGGCGACCTCGGCTTCGAGGGTGATGATCTGCTGGTAGCGGCTGAGCGCGATCTCGATCGCCGGGAGGAGATCGTTGGGCGTGAAGGGCTTCACGACGTACGCGAGTGCCCCGGCGTCGGCAGCCTGCTCGACGAGCTCCTTCTGACTGAAGGCCGTGAGGAGCACCACCGGGGCGATCTGGGCCTCCGTGATGCGGCGCGCGGCGGCGATGCCGTCGAGCTGCGGCATGCGGACGTCCATGACGACGAGGTCGGGGCGCAGCTCGGTGGCGAGAGCGACGGCCGTTTCGCCGTCGCCGGCCTCGCCGACGACCTCGAAACCGTTGTCTCGGAGGATCTCGACGATGTCCAGTCGGATCAAGGACTCGTCCTCCGCGACGACGACGCGTCGGGGAGCTGTTGCAGGTTCTTCGTGCTCGGTCACAAGTCGATCCTACGGTAACCTGATCCACGGTGTTGTGCGCCGGTGTGGCGGAATGGCAGACGCGGAGCACTCAAAATGCTTTGTCCGAGAGGGCGTGTGGGTTCGAGTCCCACCACCGGCACAATCCATCTCCTCTACTCTCCCCTGTATGGAGCGGCGAGAACGCTCGCGTGAAGACCCTCCGCGGGACACTTCTTCGTCGAGGAGACGACTGATGAGCATCCGGCGGACGATCGAGTCTCCCCACGACCTCGAGGACGGCTGGTTCGTCGTCGTCGATGACGACGGAGACCGCGAGGTCGCGCATTTCTCCTCCGCGGAGTACGCCCGCATCCGCGACCGGAGGAAGGCGGCCGACGAAAGCCACCTCGACCACGACGTGGTCGAGGTCGAGGGTTGGCGGCGGTACCGCGTCGGCGACTCCATCGAGCTCGCCTCCGGTGAGGCTCTGGAGGACGGATTCCGGCGAAGCGTACGAAAGCTTTGGCTGCCGTCCATCACGCTTCCCGTCTACATCGTCGGGCTGTTCCTCCTCGACCTGACGGGTCTCCCCTGGCGCACCGATCTCGCGCGCCAGCTCTTCATCGGAGCCGCCTGCGCCTCCCCGTCGTCTTCCTCGTCCGTGCCGCGTTGTGGAGGGTGACCCGCTCACCCGACGCACGGTTCACGCGTGCGATGGCCGGCCGGTACCGTGACGAGTTCGACCGTCAGCGAGCCCTCGAGGACTAGCGGACGCTCGACTGCTCGCGGGAACGACGGAGGCCGTCGTCGATGTCGGATGACATCGACGACGGCCCCGGTCCGGCCGTTGTCCTCTACAGGACGTCGCCCACGTTGTGAACGCGGACGTCGTTCGTCGAGCCGGGGATTCCGGGAGGGGAACCGGAGATGATGATGACCTTCTCGCCCGTCTCGGCGCGGCCCGTCGAGGTGAGCACCTCGTCGACCTGCGCGACCATCTGGTCCGTGTGCGTGACGCGGTCGACCACGAAGGACTCCACACCCCAGTTGAGCGCCATGCGGCGGCGGATCGCGGGGTCGGGCGTGAACGCCAGGATGGGGATGGGGCTGCGCAGACGGCTCATCCGGCGCACCGACTCCCCCGATTCGGTGAACACGCAGAGATACTTGGCCTCGACGAAGTTCGCGATGTCGACGGCGGCGAGCGTGATCGCGCCGGCCTGCGTACGCGGCTTCGTGCCGAGCGCCGGAACGCGCTCGAGGCCGTGCTCCTCGGTCGACGACACGATGCGCGCCATGGTCTGGACGGTGACGACCGGGTACTTGCCCACGCTCGTCTCACCGGACAGCATGACGGCGTCGGCGCCGTCGAGGACGGCGTTCGCGACGTCGGACGTCTCGGCGCGCGTCGGGACGGGGCTCGAGATCATCGACTCGAGCATCTGCGTGGCGACGATGACCGGCTTCGCGAGGCGACGCGCGATCTCGATGGCGCGCTTCTGCACGATCGGAACGGCCTCGAGCGGCAGCTCGACGCCGAGGTCTCCACGCGCGACCATGATCGCGTCGAACGCCTCGGTGATGTCCTCGAGGTTGTCGACGGCCTGCGGCTTCTCGATCTTCGCGACGACGGGGAGCTTGCGCCCCTCCTCCGCCATGATCTCGTGGACGCGGACGATGTCCTCCGCGTTGCGGACGAACGACAGCGCGATGATGTCGGCGCCGAGACGGAGTCCCCAGCGCAGGTCGGCCTCGTCCTTCTCGGACAGAGCCGGGACGTTGACCGCGACGCCGGGCAGGTTGATGCCCTTGTTGTCCGAGACGGGGCCGGCGACGATGACCTCGGTCGTGACGACGACGCCGTCCGTCTCGAGGACCTTGACGCGGACCTTGCCATCGTCGATCAGGAGGAAGTCGCCGGGGGCGACGTCCTGCGGGAGGCCCTTGAACGTCGTGCCGCAGATCTCCTTGGTGCCGAGGATGTCCTCTGTGGTGATCTTGAAGATGTCTCCGACGGCGAGATCGTGGGGTCCGTCCGAGAACTTGCCGAGGCGGATCTTCGGACCCTGCAGGTCGACGAGCACCGCGACGGCCTTGTCGACGTCGTCTGCGGCCTTGCGGATGTTGGCGTAGACGCCCTCGTGGACCTCGTAGCTGCCGTGGCTGAGGTTCATCCGGGCCACGTCGACACCGGCCTCGAGGATGGCTCGGATGTTCTCGTAGCTGGAGGTCGCCGGACCCAGGGTCGCGACGATCTTTGCACGTCTCATGCGTTGGTCTTCTCCAAATTTTGCGCTGATGTGCGCGTGGATGGCGGGACGAAGCGGCCGTTCGGCCGCTCCTTGCGGAAGTCTAGAGGCTGATGGGGCGGTCCGTCGGCCGGACGGGGAAGGGCAGGCTCGTCTCGCCCTCGAGGTAGCGGTCCACCGCCGATGCGGCGGCCCGTCCCTCGGCGATCGCCCAGACGATGAGCGACTGGCCGCGCCCGGCGTCGCCGGCGACGAACACACCCGGCTCGGACGTCTGGTACTCACCGTCGCGCTGCACGTTGCCGCGACCGTCGAACGGAACGCTGAGCTGCGTCGACAGGTCGTCGGATTCCGGCCCGGTGAACCCGAGCGCCAGGAGGACGAGGTCCGCGGGGATCTCGCGCTCGGTGCCGCTCTTCGGGACGCGCTTGCCGTCGATGAACTCGGTCTCGGCCACGCGCAGGGCGACGACCTCCCCCGCGTCGTTCCCGACGAACTCGACCGTCGACACCAGGTACTCGCGCTCACCACCCTCCTCGTGGGCGCTCGCCACCTCGAAGAGGGTCGGGGTCATCGGCCACGGCTGGGCGTCGGTCCGCTCGCTGGCCGGCTGGCGGCCGATCGCGAGGTTCGTGACGGACGCCGCACCCTGACGATGCGCCGTTCCGATGCAGTCCGCGCCGGTGTCGCCACCGCCGAGGACGACGACGTGCTTGTCCTCCGCGACGATCTGGGCGGGGACCGAGTCACCGGCGCCGACCTTGTTCGCCTGGACGAGGTACTCCATGGCGTAGTGGACACCCTTGAGGTCTCGCCCGGGGATCGGCAGATCACGCGGGACCAGGGCGCCCGTGGCCACCACGACGGCGTCGTAGCGCGCACGGAGGTCCGCCCACGAGATGTCGACGCCGATGTTCACGCCCGCGCGGAAACGCGTTCCCTCGTCCTGCATCTGGCGCAGACGCTGGTCGAGGTGGCGCTTCTCCATCTTGAAGTCGGGGATGCCGTAGCGCAGGAGGCCGCCGATGCGGTCGTCCCGCTCGTACACCGCGACGGTGTGCCCGGCGCGGGTCAGCTGCTGCGCGGCGGCAAGCCCTGCGGGGCCCGATCCGACGACGGCGACGGTCTTGCCGGTGAGCCGCTCCGGCGGGTGGGAGTCGACCCAGCCGTTCTGGAACGCCTGGTCGATGATCGAGACCTCGACCTGCTTGATCGTCACCGCAGGCTGGTTGATTCCGAGCACGCAGGACGACTCGCACGGGGCCGGGCAGAGACGGCCCGTGAACTCCGGGAAGTTGTTCGTCGCGTGGAGGCGCTCGATGGCCTGTCGGCCCTCGCCGCGCCACATGAGGTCGTTCCACTCGGGGATGAGGTTGCCCAGGGGGCAGCCCTGGTGGCAGAACGGGATGCCGCAATCCATGCAGCGGCCCGCCTGGCGGCGCACCTGCGACGGATCGCCCTGCTCGTAGACCTCTTTCCAGTCCATGATGCGGACGGGCACGGGGCGTCGCTTCGGCAGCTCCCGCTCCCGTACCTTCAAGAAACCCTTGGGATCAGCCACCGGTCACCTCCAGAATCCGTCGCCACACGACATCGCCGTCGGGGTCGAGCCCCTCGTCGATCGCTCCACGGCGCGTCTCGAGGACGGCCGCGTAGTCGCGTGGGAGTACTTTCACGAACTTGTCCATCGTCTCCGGATCGGCGAGGAGCCGTTCCGCGAGCGTCGAGCCGGTCTCCGCCTGGTGCCTCTCGAGCAGATCCGTCACGATCTCGACATCGGCCGAGTCGAGCGGAAGGAGCGACAGCTCTCCCGACTGCAGGGACTGGGTGTTCACCCGTGCCTCGTCGAGGTCGTAGACGTAGGCCGTGCCACCCGACATGCCGGCGCCGAGGTTGCGGCCGGTGCCACCGAGGATGAGAGCGAGCCCACCCGTCATGTATTCGAGCGCGTGGTCTCCCACGCCGTCGACGACGGCCGTCACGCCCGAGTTGCGGACGAGGAACCGTTCGCCGACGATGCCGCGCAGGAACATCGTGCCCTGCGTCGCCCCGTAACCGATCACGTTTCCGGCGATGACGTTCTCCTCGGCGACGAAGCCGCTGCCCCGCGCCGGTCGGATGACGATCTGACCGCCGGAGAGCCCCTTGCCCACGTAGTCGTTCGAGTCGCCCTCGAGGCGCAGCGTGATGCCGTTGGGCAGGAACGCACCGAAAGACTGGCCGGCGGAGCCGTGCAGGGTCACGTCGATGGATCCGACCGGGAGGCCGTGTTCGCCGTGACGGATGGTGACCTCGTGGCCGAGCATCGTTCCGACGGCACGGGCGGTGTTGCGCACGGGCAGCTCGATCTTCACGCTGCCGCCGTGCTCCAGCACGTCACGGCTGTCGCGGATGAGGCGCACGTCGAAGTGGTCCTCGAGCTCGTGGTTCTGCTCGCGCGCATTCAGCCGCGGCTCGTCGTCCGCGAAGTCGGGGCCCACGAGGATCGGCGCGAGGTCGAGACCCGACGCCTTCCAGTGGTCGACGGCGCGATCGACGTCGAGCACCTCGTGATGACCGATCGCCTCGTCGAGCGAGCGGAAGCCCAGCTCGGCGAGATACTCGCGCACCTCCTGGGCGATGAACTCGAAGAAGTTCACGATGAACTCGGGCTTGCCGTTGAAGCGGGCGCGGAGCTCCGGGTTCTGCGTCGCGACGCCGACAGGACACGTGTCGAGGTGGCAGACGCGCATCATGATGCAACCGGAGACGACGAGTGGTGCCGTCGCGAAGCCGAACTCCTCAGCTCCCAGCAAGGCGCCCACGACGACGTCGCGGCCGGTCTTGAGCTGGCCGTCGACCTGCACGACCACCCGGTCGCGCATCCCGTTGAGCATGAGCGTCTGCTGGGTCTCGGCGAGACCGAGTTCCCACGGCGTGCCGGCGTGCTTCAGCGAGTTGAGCGGACTCGCGCCCGTTCCGCCGTCGTGGCCCGAGACGAGGATCACGTCGGAGAGCGCCTTGGCGACCCCGGCCGCGACCGCACCGATTCCCGACTGGCTCACGAGCTTCGTGTGGATCCGAGCCTTCGGATTCGCCCGCTTGAGGTCGAAGATGAGCTGCTTGAGGTCCTCGATCGAGTAGATGTCGTGGTGCGGGGGCGGCGAGATGAGGCCGACGCCCGGAGTCGCGTGACGCGTTCGAGCGACCCAGGGGTACACCTTGGCCGGCGGGAGCTGACCGCCTTCTCCCGGCTTGGCGCCCTGGGCGAGCTTGATCTGGATGTCGTCGGCGTGCGTGAGGTACATGCTCGTGACGCCGAAGCGACCGGAGGCCACCTGCTTGATGCTGCTGCGGCGCTCGGGGTCGAGGAGACGGTCGACGTCCTCGCCGCCCTCCCCCGTGTTCGACTTGGCGCCGAGCCGGTTCATCGCGATCGCGAGGGTCTCGTGCGCTTCCTGCGAGATCGAGCCGTAGCTCATCGCTCCGGTCGAGAACCGCTTGACGATCGCCTCGATCGGCTCGACCTCGTCGAGCGGGATCGACGGCCGGACGCCCTTCTTCAGGGCGAACATGCCGCGGAGGGTCATGAGCTCCTCCGCCTGACCGTCGACCATGGCCGTGTACTCACGGAAGATGTCGTATCGCCGGGTGCGCGTCGAGTGCTGGAGGCGGAACACCGTGTCGGGGTTGAAGAGGTGGGGCTGCCCGTCGCGGCGCCACTGGTACTCGCCGCCGCTCGCGAGCCGCTCGTGCGCGACCGCAGCGGGGTCCTCGGGGTACGCGGCGCGATGGCGCTCGGCGTTCTCCTTCGCGATCACGTCGATCCCGACGCCTCCGAGCTTGGACTCCGTGCCCGTGAAATAGGCGTCGACGAACGACTGGCTGAGACCGACGGCCTCGAACGCCTGAGCACCCGCATACGAGGACACGGTCGAGATGCCCATCTTGGACATGATCTTGAGCACGCCCTTGCCGAGCGCGTAGATCAGGTTCTTCACGGCCTTCTCCGGAGTGATCCCGGAGATCATCCCGGCCCGCACGAGGTCCTCGCAGGACTCCATCGCGAGATACGGGTTCACCGCGGAGGCGCCGTACCCGATGAGCAGCGCGACGTGGTGGACCTCGCGGACGTCGCCGGCCTCGACGACGAGTCCGACCTTCATCCGGTTCTGCTCTCGGATGAGGTGGTGCTGGACCGCCGCGAGCATCAACAGGGACGGGATCGGTGCGAGCTCCTTCGTGGAGTCGCGGTCGCTCAGGACGATGAACTCGCTCCCGGCCTCGATCGCCTCGTCGACCTCCGCGCACATCTCGGCGATACGCGACTGCATCGCCTGCGGGCCGTCGTCGACGCGGTAGAGACCGCGGATCGTCGTGGTCGTGCGGGCGCCCGGCCGCGGGTCGATGTGCTGGATCTTCGCGAGCTCGTCGTTGTCGATGACGGGGAAGTCGAGGATGACCTGCTTCGCGTGCTCCGGTCCCCACGAGAGCAGGTTCCGCTCCGGGCCGAGGCCGGAGGACAGCGAGGTGACGACCTCTTCCCTGATCGAGTCGAGAGGCGGATTCGTCACCTGGGCGAACTGCTGGACGAAATAGTCGAAGAGCAGACGGGGGCGCTTCGACAGGACGGCGATCGGCGTGTCGGACCCCATCGCGCCGAGCGGCTCCGCACCGTTCTGGCCCATGGGCATGAGGAGGATGCGCACCTCCTCCTGCGTGTAACCGAAGGTGCGCTGGCGCCGCGAGACCGACGCCGGCGTGTGAACGATGTGCTCGCGCTCCGGGAGGTCCGCGAGGCGGATCCGGCCGGAGTCGAGCCACTCGCCCCACGGCTGGGACGCCGCGAGGGAGTCCTTGATCTCGTCGTCCTCGATGAGGCGCTGGCCCTCCGTGTCGACGAGGAACATCCGTCCGGGACGGAGCCGTCCCTTGCGCTTCACGCGCGCCGGGTCGATGTCGAGCACACCGGTCTCGCTGCCGACGACCACGAAGCCGTCATGCGTCTCGAGCCACCGTCCCGGACGCAGACCGTTGCGGTCGAGGGTCGCACCGACGAGTGTGCCATCGGTGAAAGTGAGGGCGGCCGGCCCGTCCCACGGCTCCATCTGGAGCGAGTTGAACTCGTAGAAGTCGCGCCGGCTCTTCGGGATGTCCGGCTGCTTCTCCCAGGCCTCCGGGACCATCATCATCATGGCGTGCGGGAGCGATCGGCCGGTGAGCGTGAGCAGCTCGAGGACCTCGTCGAACGACGCGGAGTCGCTCGCGCCCGGCGTGATGATGGGGAGCAGCGGGTCGATGTCCCCGATGAGCTCCGATTCGAGCTGCGACTGGCGGGCACGCATCCAGTTGCGGTTGCCCTCGACCGTGTTGATCTCGCCGTTGTGCGCCATCATGCGCAACGGCTGAGCGAGCGGCCACGACGGGAACGTGTTCGTCGAATACCGCGAGTGCACGATCGCGAGCTTCGACGCGAAGCGCTCGTCCGACAGGTCCGGATAGAAGGGCTCGAGCTGGAGCGTCGTGACCATGCCCTTGTAGACGAGGGTGCGGCTCGAGAGCGAGATGAAGTAGGCGCCGAGGGTGCGCTCCGCGCGCTTGCGCAGGCGGAACGTCTGGCGGTCGAGCGCGATCCCGGAGCGGGGCGCCTCGTCCTCCCCCGTCAGGGTGCTGGAGACGAAGAGCTGCTCGAACGCCGGCATCGCGGCCCGCGCGAGCTTGCCCAGGTTGTCCGGGGCGATCGGCACCTCTCGCCACCCGAGGACGCGAAGGCTCTCGTCCTCCGCGATCTCGGCGATGCGGGCCTTGAGCGTCTCGCGCTCGTCGCGATCCGTCGGGAGGAAGGCCATGCCGACCGCGTAGCTCCCCATCGCCGGCAGCTCGAAGTCCGTGACGGCGCGCAGGAACTCGTCAGGGATCTGCGTGAGGATGCCGGCGCCGTCGCCGGTGCCGGCGTCGGAGCCGATGGCCCCGCGGTGCTCGAGGTTGCGGAGCGCGTCGAGGGCACCGTCGATGATGTCGTGTCCAGCGGTGCCGCGCAGTGTCGCCACCATGGCGAGACCGCATGCGTCCTTCTCGGCCGCCGGGTTGTAGAGGCCCTGGGCCTCGGGCACGAGACTGAACTGGGAATACGGAGGGCGCTGAGCCATGGAGAGTACCGTCCTCACGAGGTCAAGGAGAGTGAGGGACATCGATGGCCCTGCTGCGGGTGGCGGAGGTCAGGTCCCCCGGTGGTCCGGTTCGTCGCTCTCGACGGAGTGACGTCCGGTCGCGATGAGGCCGGCGCCTTCGTCGACGCTTCGACGGAGTGATGATCGCCGGTTCGCGAGGCTGGTGCTTGTCGCCCGTGTGCCTGTCGCCCGGTCAGGTATCGCCCGGTCGCCGTGCTCTCGACGGATTGTGTCAGTCGGTCGCGGTGGCTGTTGTCATGCGGCGGTGTGGGTCGTGACGTCGTCTTCGTCGTCGCCGTCTTCTCGACGGATGTCGTCACCGCGAGCACGAGTCTACCCCAGCGCCGGACGCGCTCCGCTCGACCGCCTCGCGGTGGTCATGAGCGTGTCGTCGTGTCGGGAGTCGACGTTCCCGCTGCGCTGAGACGGTCGTCGACGTCGCTGGACTCCGGGGCGTCGGGATCGCTCGTGTCGACGAGGTCACCCGATGGGGCGTCCGGGTCGACCCACGCACGACCGGGGTAGTAGGGGGACGGCTCGACGCCCACGTGGCGACGCCGCTGGACGACGTTGATGATGATGCCGAGCGCGACGGCGCCGATGGCTGCCCACACGTTGACGCGGAGACCGAAGATGATCTCGCTCGGATCGATGCGGATCGATTCCCAGACGATACGCCCCAGCCCGTACCAGATCAGGTAGATGCTGAACACACGGCCCCACTGCAGGCGGAAACGACGCTCCAGCCAGAGGATCACGGCCACGCCGATGAGGTTCCAGATGATCTCGTAGAGGAACGTGGGATGGAACAGGGTCCCGGCCGGGAGACCGAGCGGCCATGCGGCATTGGTCGACTCGATCTCGAGTCCCCACGGCAGCGTCGTGGGCTGCCCGAAGAGCTCGTGGTTGAAGTAGTTGCCCAGTCGGCCGAAAGCCTGCGCGAGGAGCATCCCCGGCGCGAGGGCATCGGCGAAGGTCCAGAACCGGACGCCGGTCTGGCGGCTGGCGAGCCATGCACCGACCGCACCGCCGAGCAGTGAACCGAAGATCGCGATCCCGCCCTCCCAGATGGCGATGACCTTCCACAGCTCGGCGCCCTCGAAGAAGTAGTCGTTGGGGTGGGTGAGCACGTGGAAGATGCGGGCACCGATGATGCCGAGCGGGACCGTCCACAGGAGGTAGTCGAAGATCACGCCGGGCTCGACGCCTCGTGCGGTGAGGCGGCGCGACGTGAGGGTGGCGGCCACGATGATGCCGAGGAGGATCCACAGGGCGTAGAAGTGGATGGTGAACGGCCCGAGCGTGATGCTGCTCACCTCTGGGCTGGGAATGCTCACGGGGAACACGTCGGATACGCACCTTTCACACGTCGGAACGGGGTCGTCCGTCCGATGGGCCAGTCTAGTCGGCGGGGGCTGTCTAGGTGGAGCGGATGCCCTCGTCGCGGCGGACCTCGCCAGCACGCGAGGTACCGGTCGCCAGATCGGCGGCGACGCGGGCGACGGCGTCGACGCCTCCGGATGAGAGGGCGGTGACGAGGGCGGAGCCGACGATCGCACCATCGGCGTAGTCGAGAACCTCGCGGACCTGCTGCGCCGACGAGATGCCGAGGCCGACGCACGTGTTCTCGACGCCCGCATCGCGCAAGCGGGAGACGAGGCTGCGCGCGGCGGAGTCGACGTCGGTCCGGGCCCCGGTGATGCCCATCGTGGACACGGCGTACACGAACCCGCGGCTCACTTCGACCGCTCGCGCGAGACGGGCGTCGGACGAGGACGGGGCCGCGAGGAACACGCGATCGAGGCCGGTGCGCTCGGAGGCTGCGAGCCACTCCTCCGCCTCGTCCGGGATGAGGTCGGGGGTGATGAGTCCGGCGCCGCCAGCGGAGACGAGGTCATCGGCGAAACGCTCGACCCCATAGGAGAGGACCGGGTTCCAGTACGTCATGAGGAGGACGGGAACCGACACCTGATCGGTGATGCGCCGCACGGCCTCGAAACCCTGACTCAACCGGAATCCGCGAGCGAGAGCCTGCTGCGTCGCGGCTTGGATGACCGGGCCGTCCATGACGGGATCGGAGTACGGAAGCCCCAGTTCGATGACGTCCACGCCGTTCTGCGCGATGGCGACGGCTGCGTCGATCGATTCCTCGAACGAGGGGAAACCCACAGGGAGGTAGCCGACGAGCGCGCCTGAACCGGCGTCGACGCGTGTGCGGATGACGTCGGAGACGGCGCTCATGACTGCTCCGCCCCGGAGTCGATCAAATCGAAGTATCGACCGGCCGTCTCCATGTCCTTGTCTCCGCGGCCGGAGAGGTTGACGAGGATGATCGCGTCAGGGCCGAGCTCCTTGCCGAGCTCGAGGACCCCGGCGAGGGCGTGCGACGACTCGATCGCCGGGATGATGCCCTCGGTACGACTCAGGAGGCGCAACGCCTCCATCGCCGCGGCGTCCGTGACGCCGCGGTAGGTCGCCCGGCCGATGCTCGAAAGCCACGAGTGCTCCGGTCCGACACCCGGGTAGTCGAGGCCCGCGGAGATCGAGTGCGACTCGATGGTCTGGCCGTCCTCGTCCTGCAGCAGGAAGCTCCGCGCGCCGTGAAGCACACCCGGCCGGCCGCGCGAGATCGTGGCGGCGTGCCGAGGCGTGTCGACCCCGTCGCCCGCAGCCTCGAAGCCGTAGAGCCCGACCTCGGTGTCGTCGAGGAACGCGTGGAAGATCCCCATCGCGTTGGATCCGCCGCCGACGCACGCCGCGACGGCGTCCGGCAGTCGACCGGTGAGGGCGAGGACCTGCTCGCGCGACTCCTCACCGATGATCTTCTGGAGGTCGCGGACCATCGCGGGGAACGGGTGGGGACCGGCCACGGTGCCGAAGATGTAGTTGGTGGTGCCGACGTTCGTGACCCAGTCGCGCATGGCGTCGTTGATCGCGTCCTTGAGCGTCCGCGAGCCGGTCGTGACGGGGATGACCTCGGCGCCCAGGAGACGCATCCTGGCCACGTTGAGGGCCTGACGCTCCGTGTCCACCTCGCCCATGTAGATGACGCAGTCGAGGCCGAAGAGGGCTGCGGCTGTCGCGGTGGCCACACCGTGCTGGCCGGCACCGGTCTCGGCGATCACGCGGGTCTTGCCGATCCTCTTCGTGAGGAGGGCCTGACCGAGCACGTTGTTGATCTTGTGAGACCCCGTGTGGTTGAGATCCTCCCGCTTGAGGAGCACGCGTGCGCCGCCGGCGTGGCGGGCGAAGCGCTCGACCTCTGTCACGACGGACGGACGTCCGACGTAGTCCTTGAGGAGCCCGTCGAGCTCCGCATGGAAGGCGGGGTCGAGCTTCGCGAGCTCCCACGCCTCCGACAGCTCGTCGAGGGCTTCGATCAGGGACTCGGGGACGTAGCGTCCTCCGAATTCGCCGAAGTACGGACCGGTCTCGTCGCGCAGGGCCACAGGGTCACACCGCCAGGAAGGATTCGAGAGTGGATACGGGGTCATTGGTGACGAGGGCCTCGCCGATGAGGACGACGTCGGCACCCGCCTCGCGGTACGCGGCGACGTCCGCCGGGACCGAGACGGCCGACTCGGCGACCTTCACCACGTCGTCGGGGATCGTCGGCGCGAGGCGCGCGAAGAGCGTCTTGTCGAGCTCGAACGTGCTGAGATCGCGAGCGTTCACTCCGACCAGGCGGGCACCGAGGTCGAGGGCCCGCGACAGTTCGTCCGCGCTGTGCGTCTCGACCAGAGTGGTCATGCCCAGCTCGGTCGAGAGGGCGAACAGCTCGGAGAGAGCGCGGTCCTCGAGGGCCGCGACGATGAGGAGGACGAGATCGGCGCGGGCCGCCCTCGCCTCGAACACCTGGTACGGCTCGGAGATGAAGTCCTTGCGCAGGATGGGGACGTCGACGCGCTCGCGCACGGCACGGAGGTCGTCGAGGGATCCCTTGAACCGGCGCCCCTCCGTGAGCACGCTGATCGCGCTCGCTCCCCCGATCTCGTACTCGGCGGCGAGGGCCGCCGGGTCGGTGATCTCGGCCAGGTGACCGCGAGACGGACTGGCGCGCTTCACCTCGGCGATGATCTTGACGCGGTCGGAGCGCGACAGAGCCGACAGCGCGTCGAGTGCCGGCGGCGCGGCGATGGCGGCCCTCTCGACCTCGGCGCGCGGCGTGACCTCGCGCCGGGCCCGTGCGTCTTCCGCTGCGCCGGCCGTCAGTTCGGCCAGCATGCGGTCAGTGCCCCTTCGAGACGTACTTGTCCCCATAGGCGCCGTAGCCCGCCTTGGACATGATGAGGCCGGCGAGAGCGCCGACGAGCAGCAGTCCGACGCTGGCCCAGACGAGGACCGGCATGTCGAGCCAGAAGAAGAGCGTCCCGAGAGTGATGGCCACGAGCATGACCACGACGGCGGTCCAGGCTGCGGGCGAGTGTCCGTGTCCGAGCTCGGTCGAGTCGTCGCTCATTGGTCTCCTTCGTGTGCGGGCGTTCGGGGAAAGTCTACCGGTTCACCGGGTGGGGTCGTCGCCGCGGCTCAGCTCGTCCCAGCTGTCCACGGCATCGAGCGGAGCGCCGTCATCGGCGTGTTCGAAGCGGACGGCGTCGTACTTCCGCGACGGGCCAGGCCACCGGCCGGCCGTCGCCACCACGACCACGCCGATGAGCACGAGGAGTGCACCGACCACGACGCCGAGGGCTGGCCAGGGAGAGGTGTCCACCGAGTCGACGACGGCCGCGATCGAGTCCCTGCCAGCGATGCCCGTCGCCGTGCTGATCGCCGACGAGGACGAGGCGATCGGATCGATGATCGCGAGGACCGCCGACAGCACGACCGAGGCGCCGATGAGCCCCACGAGCGATCCGAGGACGACACGGAACAGCCGACCGGCGATACTGAGCGCCGCGCCGGCCGCGAGACCCGCGAGCCCGAGAGCGGCGAGGGCCGGCGCCGCGGACTCCCCCGTCGCCTCGACCGCGACACCCTCGGTCTGATCGGCCGTGACCTCGAAGACGAACCACGTGCGCGTCCAGATGAGGAAGACGAGTCCCGATACCACGAGCACCGCGAGGATCGAGAGCGACTTGAGGCGCTTGGGACTCACCGCACTCACCGGACCCGCTGCATCGCGTCTG
Source organism: Labedella gwakjiensis (assembly GCF_003014675.1). NCBI lineage: Bacteria > Bacillati > Actinomycetota > Actinomycetes > Micrococcales > Microbacteriaceae > Labedella > Labedella gwakjiensis. Next base: position 3,311,921 of record NZ_PYAU01000001.1, on the reverse strand, counting down.
CGACGGCGACGGCTCGCAACGGGGCCGCCGCCTTGTTCTGAGACTCGAGGAATTCGCTCGCCGGGTCGGAGTCGGCGACGAGGCCGCCGCCCGCCTGCACGTACGCCGTGCCGTTCATGATCGTCGCGGTGCGGATGGCGATCGCGAGGTCGACGTCGCCGGAGAAGCCGAAGTAACCGACCACTCCCCCGTAGACGCCGCGCTGGGCCGGCTCGAGCTCGTCGATGATCTCGAGTGCGCGCGGCTTCGGGGCACCGGACAGGGTGCCGGCCGGGAACGTCGCCCGGAACACGTCGAGGCTCGATGCTCCGGGGGTCAGATCACCCTCGACGCTCGACACGAGGTGCATGATGTGGCTGAACCGCTCCACCCTCATGAACTCGGTGACCTCGACGCTGCCGGGCGTGCACACCTTGAGGAGGTCGTTGCGCGCGAGGTCGACGAGCATGAGATGCTCGGCGCGCTCCTTGGGGTCGCCAGACAGCTCGGCCTCGAGCTCGGCATCCTCCTCCGGTGTCGCACCGCGGGGCTTCGACCCGGCGATGGGATGGGTGAAGACGCGACCGTCCTGCACCTTCACGAGGGCCTCGGGCGACGAACCGACGATGTGATACGGCTCACCGTCGGGCGTTTCGAGACTCAGGAGGTACATGTACGGGCTCGGGTTGAGACTGCGGAGGATACGGTAGACGTCGATCGCCTCGGCGTCCGTGTCGAGCTCGAACCGCTGAGACACGACCACCTGGAAGATGTCGCCGTCGCGGATGTAGTCCTTCGAGGTGACGACGGCGTCGAGGAAGTCCTGACGTTCGGTGCGATGACGGGGCTCTGCGCGGCGATCGAGGTCGACGGTCGCGAGCCATGCCTCCGACGGTTCGGACAACTCGACCTGCATGCGATCGAGTCGCGACTGCGCCTCGGCCCAGGCATCGTCAGGGCCCTCGCCGTCCGAGAGGACGTTCGCGATGAGCATGACCGTACCTCGTCGGTGATCGAGCACCACGATGTCTGCGGCGAAGCTCACGGCTTGCCCCGGCACGCCGATCTCGTCCACCGGGCGATTGGGCAGCCGTTCGATCTGCCGGATGGCCTCCCATCCGATGAAGCCGACGAGACCGCCCGTGAGCGGCGGGTGGCCGGCGATCTTCGGCGTCTCCCAGCGCGCGTGCAGTGCCTCGACGGCTCGAAGCGGCTCCGCGGGGGCGTCAGGGCCGAGGGCGCGCTCGGCCGAGAGTCCGAGGTCGATCCAGACGGACTCGTCCCCCCTCTGCGTGAGGACGCCGAAGGAGCTCACCCCCACGAAGGAGAATCGGCTCCAGATGCCTCCCTGCTCCGCCGACTCGAGGAGGAACGTGCCCGGCTTGCCCTGAGCGAGCTTGCGGTAGATGCCCACGGGTGTCTCCCCGTCAGCGAAGAGCTCGCGGATGACAGGGACGACGCGGTGCGTCGCGAGGAGCGCGTCGAAGCTCTCTCTCGTGGTCGATCCGGCCATTCCGCTCATGAGGATGCACCCCCTTCGGTCTGCTCGGCCTCTCCGAAGACGACCTCGAGCCGGTCGGCGTCGAAACACGTCCGTGTGCCCGTGTGGCAGGCGACCCCGACCTGGTCGACCTGGACGAGGACGGTGTCGCCGTCGCAATCGAGGGCTGCGGAGCGGACGTACTGGGCATGACCCGAGGTGTCGCCCTTCCGCCAGAATTCCTGCCGAGAACGCGACCAGAAGGTGACGCGCCCCTCCGTGAGGGTGCGGCGGAGGGCTTCGGCGTTCATGTAGCCGAGCATGAGGACCTCTCGGGTGTCCCACTGCTGGACGACGGCCGGCACGAGGCCGTCCGAGGCGAAACGCACGCGGTCGATCACGGGCTGGACGTCGGTCATGAGCGCACTCCGATTCCTTCGGCCTGCATGGCCGACTTCACGTCGCCGATGGACAGCTGGCCCGAGTGGAAGACGCTCGCGGCGAGGACGGCGTCGGCGCCGGCCGAGATCGCCGGAGCGAAGTGCTCCGTCCGTCCAGCGCCGCCAGACGCGATCACCGGGACGGAGCTCACCGACCGCATCGCCGTGATGAGCTCGAGGTCGAAACCGTCCTTGGTGCCGTCGGCGTCGATGGAGTTGACGAGCAGCTCACCCGCCCCGCGTTCGATGGCCTCGCGCGCCCACTCGAGCGCGTCGATGCGCGTCACCGTGCGGCCTCCGTGGGTGGTGACGACGAAACCCGACGGCGTCGTGTCTGCCCGGGTGACATCGAGCGAGAGCACGACGACCTGGGCGCCGAAGCGATCGGCGATCTCGCCCACGAGCTCGGGTCGACGGATCGCCGCCGAATTCACTCCCACCTTGTCCGCGCCGGATCCGAGGAGCCGCGCGACGTCCTCGGTCGAGCGGATGCCGCCTCCGACCGTCAGGGGGACGAAGACCTGCTCGGCGGTCGCCGTGACGACCTCGTAGGTCGTGTCGCGGCTCTCGACCGTCGCGGTCACGTCGAGGAAGGTGATCTCGTCCGCTCCTTGAGCGGCGTAACGGGATGCGAGTTCGACCGGGTCCCCCGCATCGGCGAGGTTCTGGAAGTTGACGCCCTTGACGACGCGTCCGTCCGCGACGTCGAGGCACGGGATCACACGCACGGCGAGTGACATCGTCTGCCTCCCCTACAACCGCGCCGCGTGGATGGCGCTCACGAGGATGGCGCGCGCACCGAGCTCGTACAGCTCGTCCATGACCGAGTTCGTGTCCTCGCGGCGGACCATCACCCGGACGGCCACCCACTCGGGGTCGCGCAACGGGGAGACCGTCGGCGATTCGATGCCGCGGGCGATGACCGTGGCCTGTTCGAGGAGCGCGACGGGCAGGTCGTAGTCCATGAGGACGAACTGCCGCGCGACGAGGACACCCTGCAGACGGCGCAGCAGCGTCGACATCGCGGCGGGGGCCGCAGGGGACGAGATGAGCACGGCGCTCGACTCGAGGATGACCGGTCCGAAGATCGTGAGGCCGGCGTTGCGCAACGATGACCCGGTCTCGACGACGTCCGCGACCGCGTCGGCCACACCGAGCTGCACGGCCGACTCGACCGCTCCGTCGAGCTTCACGAGGGTCGTCTCGACACCGGCGCGGGCGAGGAAGTCGCCCACGAGTCCCGGGTAGCTCGTGGCGAGCCGCTTCCCCGCGAGGTCGCCGATCTCCGAGAACGTCCCCGTCGGGCCTGCGAAACGGAACGTCGACCTCGCGAAGTCGAGCTCCGTGACCTCGACCGCCTCGCTGTGCGAGTCGAGGAGGAGGTCACGACCGGTGATGCCGACGTCGAGCGCGCCCGAGCCGACATAGGTCGCGATGTCGCGCGGGCGGAGGTAGAAGAACTCCACGTCGTTGCGGGAGTCGATCAGGTGGAGGACCTTCGGGTCCTTCCGGACGGCATAGCCGGCCTCGTCGAGCATGAGGGCGGCCGTCTCGGCCAGCGAGCCCTTGTTGGGCACTGCGATTCGCAACATGTGGGTCGTACTTTCGTCGGGGACAACGGGTGACGTCAGGATGAGCGCGTCACAGATGTCGGTAGACGTCAGCAGTGTCGAGGCCCTTCGCGAGCATGAGCACCTGGAGGTGGTACAGGAGCTGCGAGATCTCCTCGGCCGTGGCCTCGTCCGACTCGTACTCGGCGGCCATCCAGACCTCTGCTGCCTCCTCGACGATCTTCTTGCCGATCGCGTGCACCCCGGCATCGAGTTCACGGACGGTCTTCGAGCCCTCTGGGCGGGATCGTGCCTTCTCGCCGAGTTCGGCGAAGAGGTCGTCGAAGGATTTCACCACCCCAGCCTACCGGGGATGACGGGGTGTCACGCGCGAGCGGCGTCCGCGAGCGATCGGAGCTCGGAGATGCGGGCGGCGGGGTCCTCCCCGCCGAAGACGGCCGAGCCGGCGACGAAGACATCGGCGCCCGCCGCCGCAGCGGTGGCGATCGTGTCGACCGCGATACCGCCGTCGACCTGCAGGTCGAACGCGAGGCCGCGGCGCTCCCGGATGTGGGCGAGCGCCTGGAGCTTCGGCATCGTCTCCGGCATGAAGGACTGACCGCCGAACCCTGGTTCGACGGTCATGATCAGCACGAGATCGAACTCGGCGAGGTCGTCGACGATCGTCTCGATCGGTGTACCCGGCTTGAGGGAGACACCGGCCTTGGCGCCTCGAGCCCGCAGCTCGCGTGCGAGCTCGACGGCGTCGGTCGCGGCCTCGGCGTGGAAGGTGACGCCGGCGGCGCCGGTCGCCGCATACTCGGGTGCCCACCGGTCGGGATCATCGATCATGAGGTGCACGTCGAGCGGAATCGGTGAGACGGCCTGGATGCGCTCCACCATCTGGCGACCGAAGGTCAGATTCGGGACGAAGTGGTTGTCCATGACATCCACGTGCACGGCGTCCGCCGTTACGATCGTGCGGAGCGCCGCCTCCATGTTGACGAAGTCGGCGGACAGGACACTCGGGTGGATGCGGGCCGTCATGAGCACAACCCTAACGGCCCAGCGGGGCCGTCGACTCAGGAGTCGACGGACAGCAGCGCGATGAACATGGCGTCCGTCGCATGCCGATGCGGCCAGAGCTGGGCGCTCAGGCGATCGCCGTCGTCTCCGAGGTCGAGACCGTCCCCGGCGATACCGCGCAGGACCTCCCCAGCGTCGATCTCCGACACCCGTCCGCCGGCGCGACGGATCGCCGCCGACACGACGGCTCGGGTCTCCGCGAGGTGGGGCGAACACGTCACGTAGGCGACGAGCCCGCCGGGACGGGTCGCGGCGATGGCCGAGTCCAGGAGCCGGTTCTGGAGGTCCGCGAGCTCGGCGACGTCGCGGGGCTGCTTGCGCCAGCGCGCCTCGGGCCTCCGGCGCAGCGCTCCCAGACCCGTGCACGGGGCATCGACGAGTACTCGATCGAACTCCCGCGGGTGCCGCTCCCCCACCGTCGTCCCGTCGAGGACCGTCACCGGCACATCGAGCGGCACCGGCGCGATCGCCCGACGGACGAGGTCGGCGCGCGCGGGGACGAGCTCGTTCGCCGCGAGTCGGGCGCCGGAGGCGAGGGCCTCGGCCGCGAGGAGGGCCGTCTTCCCGCCGGGACCGGCGCAGAGGTCGAGCCAGCGCTCGCCGGGGACGACGGCGCGAGCGCGGCTGAGCGCGAGAGCGACGAGCTGCGACCCCTCGTCCTGCACGCGAACACGCCCTCCCGACGCCGTGACGGCCGCGTCGGGATCGCCGCCCGCGCCGGCGAATCCGACGGGAGAGAAGCGATTCGGGATCGCGTCGTCCGGGCGCTCTGCGAGCCCCGGGAGCGCGGCGAAGTTCACCACTGGAGCGTCGTTGTCGGCCTGGAGCAATTCGTCGAGCTCGGCCTCACGCCCCTCGGCCGCGAGTGAACGACGGAAAGCACGGAGCACCCACTCGGGGTGGGAGGTCAGGGCGGCCGTGCGATCGTCTTCGCTCGTCGCCGCGTCCGACACCGCTCGCCTCCACGCGTCCGGGGAACGCCGCGTGATCGCGCGGAGCACTCCGTTCGCGAAGCCCACCGCCGATCGGGAACCGAAGCGGCGGACGAGGGCGACGGACTCGTTCACGGCCGCGTGGTCGGCCACCCGCATGCCGACCACCTGGTGGCAGCCGAGGCGCAGAGCGTCGAGCACCGTCGCGTCGATCTGCGCGACCGGGCGGGCGGCCGCGATCGCGATGATCCGGTCGTAGTAGCCCGCCATCCGGAGCGTGCCGTAGCAGAGCTCGGTGGCGAGGCCGGCGTCGGCCCGATCGAGACCGGCTGAGGCGATCGCCCCCGGAAGCAGGAGGTTGGCGTACGCGTCGTCACGGCTGACGGCCGAGATGACGTCGAACGCCACGAGCCGGGCCGGCTGGACGCGCTCGTCGGGCCGATGGTTCCGTCGGTCGTCCCTCATGATGCGGCCACCTCTGCTCCCCTGTCGACCCCGAGTCCCCGCCACCAGGATGCCGCGTCCATCTCCTTCTTCCCCGCCGGTTGCACCGTCACGAGGCGGATGGGCTCCGTCGCGGTGCCGACGAACACGCCTGTGTCGGTCGAGGCGACGGTTCCGGCCTCCAGGGCCGGATGTGCGCCGGTCGCGCGGTCTACAGCGAGGACCTTGACGCGGGTCTCGCCGACCGACGTGTGCGCGCCGGGTTCCGGCGTCATCGCCCGGATGTGCGCGATGACGTCGAGCGCAGCACGGTCCCAGTCGATTCGGGCGTCGGCAGCCGTGAGCTTCGGCGCGAACGACGGCTCCCCGGTCTGCTCCAACGGGCGCTCGCCGCGAGCGATCGCGTCGACGACGGAGACCACGTCTGCGGCACCCGAGACCGCGAGCTCCGCCAGCAGGGCGCCCGACGTCTCCTCGCCCGTCAGCTCACGCTCGCGGCGCGACCACACCGGGCCGGCGTCGAGGTCGGGAACGAGCTGGAAGACCGTCGCCCCCGCTCCCGATCGGTGCGCGATCGACTGCTGGACGGGAGACGCGCCGCGCCACGCGGGCAGGGCCGAGAAGTGGAGGTTGATCCACCCCGCCGACGGTCCGCTCAACAGCGGTTCCCGTACGAGTCCGCCGAACGCGACGATGACGCCGAGCTCGGGATCGGTCGCGAGGATCTGTTCAGTGGCGTCGGCGTCCAATCGTGCGGCGCGGATGACGGTGAGATCGCGTTCCTCCGCAGCCGTCGCGACGGGCGACGGCGTGAGGACCCTCCTCCGGCCGACGGGGGCGTCCGGTCGTGTCACGACCGCGACGACGTCGTGACCCGCCGCGATGAGCGCATCGAGCGTGGGGACCGCGGTCACGGGGCTTCCAGCGAAGACGATCCTCATGTCCAGACCTCCGGGTCGTCGAAATGCAGCCGCAGTGAGGGCGCGGCACGTTGGGGACGGCCGGCGACGGGGCGTCGCCGGGTCGTCGCGTTGCGGATGAGGGCCGAGCGCAGCTCCCGCGCGACGTCTGCTCCCGCTCGGTAGTCGAACCGCACGACCGATCGTACGCCGCCGGTCTCGACGGGGATCGGCCCGAGGATGTCACGGACGGCGACATCGGCGAGGGCATCGACCGCCGTCCCGACGGCATCGGCCGGCCCTGTGACGGTCGCCGTCCTGACGGCAGGCGGGAAGCCGAGTGTCCGCCGATCGGCGAGTTCGCGCGAGGCGAAGAGAACGTGGTTTCCCGCGGCGAAGGCCTGGGCGAGTCCACCGGACACCCCGGCGAGGACCACGGGCGCGCGCGGAGCCGCGAGAGCCGCGGCGTTCGACCACCACCGCATCGCATCCTCCGCGATCGTGAGCGACTCCCGTGCGAGCATGCGCTCCCCGTCCAGGAGGAGGACAGCGGCGTAGCCGCCGGTCGCAATGGGTTCGGCTCCGCGAGTCGCGACGACGAGCGACGGGGACGCCGGAACGGTGAGGACGCGATGCTCGCCGTCCGCGACGACGACCCGTGAACCGGGGAAGGCTCGACCGAGCTCCTCGGCCGTGCGTCCGGAACCGCGCGAGACCAGACGCAGGGCACCCCCTGAGCACACGTCGCACGTCCACGGCGCCGCGACGGCACCGCACACGCCGCACTGGGGTTGGGCTCCCCGCCGGGCGACGCCGAGTGGACCGTGACAGCGCGCGCACGTCGCGGCCGTGCCGCACGAGCCGCACGCGACGACCGGCGCGTAGCCGGGCCGGGCGACCTGAACGAGGACGGGACCGCTCGCGAGTGCTTCACGTGCGAGCTTCCACGCCGTCGCAGGGATCCGCGCGCTGGCCTCCCCCGGTGGATCCTCCGCGAGGACGACGCGCGGCCGCACGACCGGGGAGGGCGACACGGAGGCGAGCCACTCCATCTCCACGAGCCTCTGGGCATCGACGCTGCGGGCGTGGGAGAGCAGCACGAGACTCGCGTCCGATTGCGACTGCCGGATGAGGGCGACGTCTCGAACGTGGGCGTACGGGGCCAGGGGCTCCCGATGAAGCGGATCGCCGTCGTCCCAGACGAGGATGAGCCCGAGCCGAGACGCGGGCGCGAGGAGCGCCGAGCGGTTGCCGATCACGATGTGCGGACCGTCGCCGAGCGCGGAGAGGAACGCGCGGTAACGCGAAGCCGGGGGCTGTGCCGCGTCGAGTCGGAGAACGAGGTCACCAGCGCCGAGCTGCCCGAGCGCCGCCTCCAGCTGGTCGAGGTCCCGGTGGTCGGGCACCGCGATCAGGGATTGGCGCCCTCGTGACGACGTGTTCACCGCGAGACGCGCAGCCGTCGCCGCCCACGCGCCGATCGATCCGTCTCCGACCGGCACGAGTCCAGGGACGGCGTCCACGGCGAATCGGCCACCGTCGGCGATGCCCTCGTCGAGCCCCGATCCGGCGTATCCCTCGAGCGGAGCATGCATCGCGCCGCCGGCAGGGACGCCGGGAGCCCCGGCGGCCACGTACGCCTTCTCCACACGCACCTGCCGCTTGGGTACGGCGAGCCGCAGGACATCGCTCGCGGAGCCCGCCGCACGGTCCGCGACGGCCCGTGCGACATGCCAGACCTCCGGAGAGAGCACAGGCACCTCGGAGACGAGGGTCTCGAGGGGGCTGAGACTCCCCTGGTGCTCCGAATCGTCGACGACCTCCACGACGAACGCGTCCGCGACCCGCCCGGCCGAGCGCAGGGGCACCCGCACACGCACCCCGGGGACGACCCCGTCCAGCTCCGCCGGTATCGCGTAGTCGAAGAGGTGGTCCAGCTGCGGAAGGGGCGAGTCGATGACGACCCGCGCGACCCGGGCGCTCACACCGGCGCCCTAGAGGCCTGCGGCTGCCCGCAGGTCGGCGACACGGTCGGTGCGCTCCCAGGTGAAGTCGGGGAGCTCTCGACCGAAGTGGCCGTACGCAGCGGTCTGCGCGTAGATGGGGCGGAGCAGGTCGAGGTCCTCGATGATGGCGGCAGGACGGAGGTCGAAGACTTCGCGGATCGCCTCGGCGATCTTCTCCTCCGGCACCGTTCCGGTGCCAAAACTCTCGACGTAGAGGCCGACGGGAGCGGCCGCGCCGATCGCGTACGCGACCTGCACCTCGAGCCTCTCGGCGAGACCGGCGGCGACGGCGTTCTTCGCGACCCATCGCATCGCATACGCGGCCGATCGGTCGACCTTCGACGGATCCTTGCCGCTGAATGCGCCACCGCCGTGGCGGGACGCTCCGCCGTAGGTGTCGATGATGATCTTCCGGCCCGTGAGCCCCGCATCGCCCTTCGGGCCCCCGATGACGAAGGTGCCCGTCGGGTTGATGAGGAAGCGCGTGGAGGAGGTGTCGAGATCGACGGTGTCGAGAACCGGGCGGATGACGTGCTCGGTGACAGCGGCCCGGACGTCGGCGGTCGAGATGCCCGCGGCGTGCTGGGTGGACAGCACGATCGTCTCGACGGACTGGGGTGTCGATCCGTCGTAGCCGATCGTCGCTTGCGTCTTGCCATCCGGGCGCAGGAAGTCGAGCTCACCGCTCTTCCGAACGGACGCGAGCTTCTCGGCGAGCCGATGGGCGACCCAGACGGGGATGGGCATGAGCTCCGGGGTCTCGTTCGTCGCGAAGCCGAACATGATGCCCTGGTCGCCCGCTCCCTGCGCGTCGCGCGCGTCGATGCTCGACTGCTCGCGCGACTCGAACGCGGCGTCGACGCCCTGGGCGATGTCGGGAGACTGCTGCCCGATCGACACGGAGACGCCGCACGACGCGCCGTCGAAGCCCGTCTCGGACGAGTCGTACCCGATACCGGTGACGACGTCGCGAACGATCTGCGGGATCTCGACGTACCCCGTCGTGGACACCTCACCGGCGACGTGGACGAGGCCGGTCGTCACGAGGGTCTCGACGGCTACCCGACTCGCGGGATCGACCGTGAGGAGCGCATCGAGGATGCTATCGGAGATCTGGTCGCAGACCTTGTCCGGGTGTCCCTCGGTGACGGACTCGGAGGTGAACAGGCGACGCACGGTCATGGATGGTCTCCATCGGGGAAAGGTTCGGTGCTCGACGATGTGTCGGCGTTCCCAGCATGCCTGGATCGACCGACACCGGTGGTGCATATGACGACGAAAGGCCGGCACCCGCGGGCGCCGGCCCTCGTCGTGGTGGGGCTATTCCGCCAGCGGGCGGACGGTCAGCTTGTCCTCGTTGATCTCGCGCATCGCGACGGAGAGGGGCTTGTCGTCGACGTTCGAGTCGACGAGCGGGCCGACGTTGTCGAAGAGGCTTCCCTCGTGGAGGTCGGCGTAGTAGTCGTTGATCTGACGGGCGCGCTTCGACGCGAAGATCACGAGGGCGTACTTCGAGTCCACCTTCGACAGCAACTCGTCGATGGGGGGATCGATGATTCCTTTTTGGCGATCGGCCATGGTTTGTTCACACTCCTGGTGCGTTAGTCGTGAGCGGATTCGAGGAGGCTGGAGAGCAGAGGACGCTGCTCGAGAGCGATCAACGCGAGGTCGCGGATCCGCGGGTCACCAGTAAGTCTACGACCTCGGCGGCCGCGGTGCCCACGTCGGAGTTCACGATGCGGTGATCGAACTCGTCCTGAGCCGCCAATTCGATGTGCGCCGTCTCGAGCCGACGTGCCTGTTCCGCCTCATCCTCGGTGCCCCGACCGATGAGTCGACGGACGAGTTCGTCCCACGACGGAGGCACGAGGAACACGAGGGTCGCCTCGGGCATATGCCGCCGCACCTGACGCGCTCCCTGGATGTCGATCTCGAGCAGGACACTGTCTCCGCGCTCGAGCGCCTCGTCGATCGGTCCCCTGGGCGTGCCGTAGCGGTGCGAGTTGTGGACCGTCGCGTGCTCGAGGAGCTCGTTCGCCGCGATCATGCGGTCGAACTCCTCGTCCGTCACGAAGAAGTAGTTGACGCCCTCGACCTCGCCCGGTCGCGGCTTCCGTGTGGTCGCGGACACGCTGAGAAGCACGTCGGGATAGTTGTCGCGAATGTACGAGGCGACGGTGCCCTTTCCGACCGCCGTGGGCCCCGCGAGCACGACGAGCCGGCTGCGGCGGCGCGAGCGGTTCACGGACTCGCGATCGGCGAGGAAGGACTTGAGCTTGCGACGCTGATGCACCCCGAGGCCGCCGAGACGCTTCGACGGCGAGATCCCGAGTTCGTTCATGATGCGCGGGAGCTTCGTCTGACCGATCGCCGGGACGCTCAGCAGGAGGTCGGTGACGCGGAGACGTCCCTCGACGCCGACCGGATCGGACGTCGCTGCATCGAGCACGTCGACGGAGGATCGTGTCCCACCGGCCACCGCCGCCTTCACGGCGGCGCGAGCGCGACGTGCGGCGACGGCGGCGTGGGACGCCGCGGTGCGGTCGACCTCCGGTGGTCGACGACCCGAATCCTGCGTCACAGCGCTCCTCTCACCTCCGCCGCTCGCTCGACGATGGCGTGTTCGATCCCGTCGGGACCGGCCAGGAGGAGACTGCGTGATTCGCTTACGATAACGCCACCGGAGAGGTTCCCGTAAATCTGCCGGGCCTCGCCTGTGTGAGCGCCCTGATGACCGAAGCCAGGCGCGAGCACCGGCAGGGCGGCTGTGACGTCGCCGAGACCTGCTGACGCCAGGTCGACCGTCGCGCCAATGACGACGCCGATGGGACCGAGCGCGTCGCCCGTCCCCCTGTTCCACGAGGCCACGTCGTCGAGGACGGTCCGGGCGAGCGTCCGGCCGTCGGGTGACCGGGTCGATTGGACGCGGGCGCCGGCGGGGTTCGACGTCGCTGCGAGGACGAAGGCGCCCTTCCCCGCCGACGACGCGGCGGCGAACGTGTCGTGCAGATCGTCGACGCCGAGGTAGGGATTCAGGGTCAGCGCGTCCACCTCGAGCGGCGCGCCGACGGTGAGCCAGGCGGCCGCGTAGCCGGCCATGCTCGACCCGATCTCTCCGCGCTTCACGTCACCGATCACGAGGAGCCCAGCGGAACGCGCGGCGGCGAGGACGTCTTCGAGCGCCGCGAACCCGGCAGAGCCGAATCGTTCGAAGAACGCCACTTGCGGCTTGACGATGCCCGCGACACCCGCTGTGGCCTCGACGACCCTCAGGCCGAAGTCGCGGACTCCCGAGGCGTCGACGGGAAGCCCCCATGCGGTGAGGAGGCTCTCGTGCGGGTCGATGCCGACGCAGAGCCGGCCGACGTCGTCGAAGACGCCGAGCAGTCGGTCGCCGAAGCTCACACGCGTGCCTCGCGTTCCCGCTGGTACTCCTGCAGGCTCGTCACCTGGAAGCCGTCCCGGATGGCGCCGAACGAGGCGACGGCGGCCGTGAGCTGCGCGATGGTCGTGAAGAGCGGCTTGTCGGCGGCGACGGCGGCTGCGCGGATCTCGTAGCCGTCGGCGCGAGCCGAGCGGCCGGACGGCGTGTTGATCACGATGTCCACCTCGTTCCGGTTGATGAGATCGACGATCGACGGCTCCCCCACGACCGCCTCGTCACCCTCACTGAACTTCCGCACCTGCGTGGTGTGGATGCCGTTGCGGCTCAGGACCTCAGCCGTTCCCACGGTCGCGAGGATCGTGAAGCCGAGTTCCTGGAGTCGGAGCACCGGGAGCACGATCGAACGCTTGTCGCGATCCGACACGGAGACGAACACCGTGCCCTCGAGCGGGAGACCGCCGTACGCGGCCTCCTGGCTCTTGGCGAACGCCGTCGGGAAGTCGCGGTCGATGCCCATGACCTCGCCGGTCGAGCGCATCTCCGGGCCGAGAACGGAGTCGACGATGTCGCCGTTCTTCGTGCGGAATCGCTTGAACGGCAGCACGGCCTCCTTGACGGAGACGGGCGAGTCCATCGGGACGAGTGAGCCGTCGACGGCCGGGAGGAGCCCGGATCCGACGAGACCGCGGATCGTCGACCCCGTCATGATGAGCGACGCCGCCTTCGCGAGAGGGATCCCGAGAGCCTTGGAGACGAAGGGCACCGTGCGCGAGGCACGCGGATTGGCCTCGAGCACGTAGAGCACTCCCTGCGCGATCGCGAACTGCACGTTGAGGAGTCCGCGGACGCCGACCCCCTTGGCGATCTCGAGCGTCGCGTCACGCACCCGGTCGATCTGGGCCTTGCCGAGGGTCACGGGCGGAAGGGTGCAGCTCGAGTCGCCCGAGTGGATGCCGGCCTCCTCGATGTGTTCCATGACGCCACCGATGTAGAGCTCTTCGCCGTCGTAGAGGGCGTCGACGTCGATCTCGATCGCGTCGTCCAGGAACCGGTCGACGAGCAGCGGGTGCGTGGAGTCCACGATCCCCTGGTCGGCGATGCGGTGGAAGTAGTCCTCGAGCGACGCGCTGTCGTAGACGATCTCCATGCCGCGGCCTCCGAGCACGAAGCTCGGACGCACGAGGACCGGGTACCCGATGTCCTCGGCGATCCGCACGGCGCCGTCGAAGTCGGTCGCGGTGCCGTTCTTCGGCGAGAGCAGGCCGGCCTGGTCGAGGATCGTCGAGAACGCTCCGCGCTCCTCGGCGAGGTCGATCGCCTCCGGCTGCGTCCCGAGGATCGGGACGCCGGCCGCCTTCAGTCCGTTCGCGAGACCGAGGGCCGTCTGGCCGCCCAGCTGCACGACGACACCCACGAGTTCGCCCGACAGGCTCTCCGCGTGGATGACCTCGAGGACGTCCTCGAGCGTGAGCGGCTCGAAGTAGAGGCGGTCGCTCGTGTCGTAGTCGGTCGAGACCGTCTCGGGGTTGCAGTTGATCATGATCGTCTCGAAGCCGGCCTCCGAGAGGGCGAACGACGCGTGGACGCACGAGTAGTCGAACTCGACGCCCTGACCGATGCGGTTGGGCCCGGAGCCGAGGATGACGACCTTGCGCCGGTCGCTCGGCGCGACCTCCGTCTCCTGGTCGTAGCTCGAGTAGTGGTACGGCGTGAGCGCGGGGAACTCGCCGGCGCACGTGTCGACGGTCTTGTAGACGGGACGCACACCGAGGATGTGCCGGACCTCGCGCACCTCGGTCTCGCCGAAGCCGCGGAGCTGACCGATCTGGGCGTCGGAGAAGCCGTGGTCCTTCGCGACGGTGAGCAGCGGCGTGTCGAGCACGGGAGCCGAGCGGATGTAGTCCGCCACCTCGTTGATGAGGACGATCTGGTCGAGGAACCACGGGTCGATCTTCGTGGCTTCGAAGGCCTCCTCGACCGTCGCACCGAGTCGGAGGGCCTGCTGCACGACGACGATGCGTCCGTCGGTGGGCGTGCGCGCGATCTCGAGGAGTTCGGCCGCCGTGCGCGATTCCTCGCCCCAGTGGAAGCTCGACCCCTTCTTCTCGAGCGAGCGGAGGGCCTTCTGCAGCGCCGTCGCGTAGTTGCGGCCGATCGCCATGGCTTCGCCGACACTCTTCATCGTGGTCGTGAGCGTGGGGTCGGCTGCGGGGAACTTCTCGAACGCGAAGCGCGGGACCTTCACGACGACGTAGTCGAGCGTCGGCTCGAAGCTCGCCGGCGTGACCTTCGTGATGTCGTTCGGGATCTCGTCGAGGCGGTAGCCGATCGCGAGTTTGGCGGCGATCTTGGCGATCGGGAAGCCCGTCGCCTTCGACGCCAGGGCGCTCGAGCGCGAGACGCGCGGGTTCATCTCGATCACGATGACCCGGCCGTTGGACGGGTCGACGGCGAACTGGATATTGCAGCCGCCGGTGTCGACGCCCACGGCGCGGATGATGTCGATGCCGATGTCGCGGAGGTTCTGGTACTCGCGGTCGGTGAGGGTGAGCGCCGGAGCGACGGTGATCGAGTCGCCCGTGTGCACACCGACCGGGTCGACGTTCTCGATCGAGCACACGACGACGGTGTTGTCCGCCGTATCGCGCATGAGCTCGAGCTCGTACTCCTTCCACCCGAGGATCGACTCCTCGAGCAGGACCTCGCTCGTCGGGCTCTGGTGGATGCCGTCGCCGACGATGCGTCGCAGCTCCTCCTCCGTGTAGGCGAAGCCCGAGCCGAGCCCGCCCATCGTGAAGGACGGGCGCACGACGAGCGGGTACCCGAGGTCCTCGGCGTACGACACCGCCTCGTCGACGGAGTGGGCGATGTAGGAGCGGGCCACGTCGGCCCCGGCGTCGAGGACGAGCTGCTTGAAGACCTGACGGTCCTCACCCTTCTGGATCGCCTCGAAGTTCGCACCGATGAGCTCGACGTCGTACTTCTCGAGGATGCCGTGGTCGTGCAGCTGGATCGCCGCGTTGAGCGCCGTCTGCCCGCCGAGCGTCGGGAGGATCGCGTCGGGACGCTCCTTCGCGATGATGGTCTCGATGACCTCCCACGTGATGGGCTCGACGTAGGTGGCGTCCGCGAAGTCGGGGTCCGTCATGATCGTCGCCGGGTTCGAGTTCACGAGGATGACGCGCACGCCCTCCTCGCGCAGGACACGACAGGCCTGGGTGCCCGAGTAGTCGAATTCGACGGCCTGGCCGATGACGATCGGGCCGGAACCGATGACGAGGACGCTGTTGATGTCGTCGCGCTTGGGCATTAGTTCTGCTCTCCTGTGGAGGTGGTCTCGTTCCGTCGCGCGATCACGAGATCGCGGAAGCGGTCGAACAGGTGGTTGGCGTCGTGCGGGCCGGCCGCCGATTCAGGGTGGTACTGCACGCTGAAGGCCGGGATGTCGAGGCAGCGCAGACCCTCCACGACGTTGTCGTTGAGGGAGTAGTGGCTCACTTCGGCACGCCCGAAGCCCTCCGGGCTGTCATGGACGCCCTCGACGGGCAGGTCGACGGCGAAGCCGTGGTTCTGCGAGGTGATCTCGACCCGGCCCGTCGTCTTGTCGAGCACGGGCTGATTGATCCCCCGGTGCCCGAAGGGAAGCTTGTAGGTCGGGAAGCCGAGGGCGCGACCGAGCAGCTGGTTGCCGAAGCAGATGCCGAAGTACGGAACGCCCGCGCGCAGCGACTCGCGGAGCAGTTCGACGTGGGCGTCGGACGCCGCAGGGTCACCTGGACCGTTCGAGAAGAACAGCGCGTCGGGATTCAGCGCCTTCACCTGGTCGGCCGACGCGGTCTGCGGCAGCACCTCGACGTCGAAGCCGCGCTCCGACAGATAGGTGAGCGTGGACTTCTTGACGCCGAGGTCGAGAACGGCGACCGTTCCGACCCTCTCGCCGCTCGCGGGGATCCGGTACGGCTCGGCCGTCGACACGTCGCCGGACAGATTGCGTCCGCGCATGTCGGCTCCGTGGCGCACGAGCTCGAGTTGCGCGCTCGAGGACAGCTCGGCCTCGTCTCCCGAGAAGATGCCGGCCTTCATCGCACCGGCCGACCGGATGTGCCGGGTGACGGCTCGCGTGTCGATGCCCGCGATGCCGACGACCCCGTCGCGGGTCAGCTCGTCTCCGAGCGAGCCCTCCGCACGGAAGTTCGAGACGACACGGGAGGGGTCGCGGACGACGTAGCCGGCCACCCAGATCCGTCCGGACTCGCGATCCTCCGTGTTGACGCCCGTGTTGCCGATGTGCGGTGCCGTCTGCAGGACGATCTGGCCGGCGTACGACGGGTCCGTGAGGGTCTCCTGGTAGCCCGTCATCCCGGTCGCGAAGACGACCTCGCCGAGAGTGCGCCCGATCGCTCCGTACGCGCGGCCGGCGTAGCGGGTGCCGTCCTCGAGGACGAGGACGGCCGGAGGGCCGGGGACGAATCGGTTCTCAGTCATGAAAGGGACTCACTCTCGGTGGGTGCGGGGGGAAGTGGGACGAGGAGGCGTTCGAGGTCGGCTATCACGGCGAGCTGATCGGCGTCGACGACACGGACGTAGGAATCGCAGGGGACGCCGCCGATGCTCCAGCCGATGCGGATGAGGCCGTCGGATTCGACGACCCGATCGATCGCGACGTTGGTCGCTGCCACCGAGGTGAGGGTCGTCGCCTCGATGAAGCTCGGCCGCTCCCCCGGGATGGCGAGCACGACGCCGGAGGGTGCGATCGAGAGGACGGCCCGGGCACGGAAGCCGAGTCCGCGGACGGCCAGTCGTTCGAGTGGACGATCGCCTTCCGTCGTCGCGACGTAGAGCACGTCGACGGACGAGACGGGCACGTAGCCCTCCGGCACCTCGGGGACGACGAGGTCGGCGTCGCGGCGCACGCGTGAACGCCAGCCGAGCCACATGACCGTGAGGATCGCGGCGAGGACGACGGCGACGATCAGCCCGGGGAGGAGCTTATCCACGAGCGCTCACCGCCGTCACGTCACGGACGACCTCGTCGTGCGGACGCAGGACCCCGTCGAGCACCGTCGGAACACCACGGTGGACGGTGGCGACGACGCGTCCGGGCAACGACCGTCCGAGGTACGGCGAGTTCACGCTCCGCCCCGCGAGGTCGTCGACGGCGAACGTGCGCGACACGTTCGGGTCGTACAGGGTGACGTCCGCCCGGGACCCGGCCGCGATGGGCGAGCCCGCGTGAGCGAGCCGACCGATCTGCGCCGGCGCTTCCGAGAGCACCCTGGCCACGTCGCCCCAGCCGATCATGCCGGTGTCCACCATCGTCGTCTGCACGACGCTGAGGGCCGATTCCAGTCCGACCATGCCGTTGGCCGCCTCCGGCCACGCGCAGTCCTTGTGCTGCTCCGGATGCGGGGCGTGGTCGGTCGCGACGATGTCGATCGTCCCGTCGGCGAGCCCGGCGCGTACGGCCGCGACGTCTTCCGCTGACCGCAGCGGAGGGTTCACCTTGAAGCGCGCGTCGTAGGACTCGGCGAGGTCCTCCGTGAGCAGGAGATGGTGTGGCGTCACCTCGGCGGTCACAGCGATGCCGCGCGCCTTGGCCCAGCGGATGATCTCGACGGACCCGGCGGTCGAGACGTGGCAGACGTGAAGCCGGCTGCCGACATGCTCGGTGAGAAGGACATCGCGCGCGATGATCGCCTCCTCGGCGACGGCCGGCCATCCCGCGAGGCCGAGTCGCGTCGCGACCTCGCCCTCGTTCATCTGAGCGCCGACGGTGAGCCGCGGCTCCTGCGCGTGCTGCGCGATCGCCCCGTCGAACGCCTTGACGTACTCGAGGGCACGACGCATCAGGAGCGGGTCGCTCACACAGACGCCGTCGTCCGAGAAGAGCCGGACCCGCGCCCGGGAGGACGCCATGGCGCCGAGTTCAGCGAGCCGCTCCCCCGCGAGACCGACTGTGACGGCACCGATCGGCTGGACCGTGGCGTAGCCGGAGGCCTCTCCGAGGGCGAGCTCCTGCTCGACGAGACCGGCCGTGTCGGCGACGGGGGACGTGTTCGCCATCGCGAAGACCGTCGTGAACCCACCGGCGGCGGCGGCGCGCGTCCCGGTCAGGACGGTCTCGCTGTCCTCGTGCCCGGGTTCACGAAGGTGGGTGTGCAGGTCGACGAGTCCCGGGAGCGCCTGGAGGCCATCGGCGTCGACGACGGTCGCGCCCGACACGGACAGGCCCTGACCGACGTCGGTGATGAGACCGTCGGCAACCGCGATGTCGGCACGAGAGCCGTCGGGCAGCGTCGCCGCACGGATGAGGAGGGTGGGTGTCGACATGTCAGTCCTCACGTTCGCCGGAGAGAAGGAGATACAGGACGGCCATGCGCGCCGAGACACCGTTCGCGACCTGCTCGCGCACCGTCGACTGCGCGGAATCCGCTGCTCGGGAGGAGATCTCGAGGCCGCGGTTCATCGGGCCGGGGTGCATGACAATCGTATCCGGGCCGAGACGCGCGAGGCGTTCGTCGTCGAGTCCCCAGCGCCTCGCGTACTCGTGCGGGCTCGGGAAGAACGCGTCGTTCATCCGCTCCGTCTGGATGCGGAGCATCATGACCACGTCGGGGTGCGTCGTGAGGGTCGCATCGAGATCGTAGGAGGTCTCGGCCGGCCATCCCGTGAGGTCGAGCGGAATGAGTGTCGGCGGGCCCACGAAGACCGTGCGCGCGCCGAGAGCGGAGAGGAGCCACACGTTCGATCGGGCCACTCGCGAGTGCAGGATGTCACCCACGATGGCGACCGTGATGCCGTCGAGGCCGCGACCCCTGCTCGCCGAGCCGTGGATCCGTCGCCGCATCGTGAAGGCGTCGAGGAGCGCCTGCGTCGGGTGTTCGTGCGTGCCGTCTCCGGCGTTCACGATGCCCGCGTCGATCCATCCGCTCGCCGCGAGCGTGTGCGGCGCGCCGGACGCCCCGTGACGGATGACGACGGCATCCGCCCCCATCTCCTCGAGGGTCTGAGCCGTGTCCTTCAGGCTCTCTCCCTTCGAGACGCTCGATCCCTTGGCGCTGAAGTTGATGACGTCGGCCGAGAGCCGCTTGGCCGCGGCCTCGAACGAGATGCGCGTGCGCGTCGAGTCCTCGAAGAACAGATTGACGACGGTCTTGCCGCGCAGGGTCGGAAGCTTCCGCACCTCACGGGTCTGGGTCTCTGCCATGTCCTCGGCGACGTCGAGGATGTGGATGGCCTCGTCGCGGGAGAGGTCTCGCGTGGACAGGAGGTGGCGCATCAGGACTCCCCTCCATCGGTCGAGCGGCCCTGCTCGATCGAGACGGATTCTTCGCCGTCGACGTCCTCGAGACGCACGTAGATGCGCTCGCTCGGTGACGACGGCAGGTTCTTGCCCACGAAGTCCGGGCGGATCGGGAGCTCGCGATGTCCGCGATCGACGAGCGCCGCGAGGCGCACGGCCCGCGGACGGCCGATGTCGCCGAGCGCGTCGAGGGCGGCACGGATGGTGCGTCCCGAATAGAGGACGTCGTCGACGAGGACGACCGTCGCACCGTCGATACCACGCGGCGGGATCGAGGTCGGCGCCGGTGCGCGCGTGGGGTTCCGCGAGAGATCGTCGCGGTACATCGTCACGTCGAGCGAGCCCGTGGGGACGTCCGTCCCGGAGAAGTCGGAGACGAGACCGGCGATCCGGCGACCGAGGATGACGCCGCGCGTCGGGATGCCGAGGATGACCAGATCCTCCGCTCCGCGATTGGATTCGAGGATCTCGTGCGCGATGCGGGTCAGCGCCCGCGAGATGTCAGCATGCTGCAGCACGACGCGTGCACTCATGTCCGACTCCCTTCTCCGCCTCTCGGACGGTGTTAAAGGTTGTCTCGTTGCTCTGGCGAGCCTATCAGCCCGCCGACGTGGCTCGTCCCGAGCGAGCGCGCGCGTTGCAGATGGCGCCGTCGCACGGGAGGAGTTCCCCCGGAATCAGGAGGCCTGCTGCGCGATGCGTCCGAGCAGACCGTTGATGAAGCTCGGCGAGTCGTCCGTCGAGTACTCCTTGGCGGCCTCGACGGCCTCGTCGATCGCCACGCCCGTGGGGATCTCCTCGTTGAAGAGGACCTCCCAGACGCCGATGCGCAGGATCGCCCGATCGATCGCGGGCATACGCTCGAGGGACCAGCCCTGGGAGAACGTCTCGATCTGTTCGTCGATCTCGACCTGGTTGTCGATGACGCCGTCCACGATGTCGCGAGCGTACAGCCACGACGCCGCACGGTCAGGTTCGCTCGCCGCCCGCCCGGCCTCAGCCGAGAGCGCCTCGGCCGGGGTGATCCGACGCACGTCGGCCGAGTAGAGGATGTCGAGCGCGCGCTTGCGCGCCTTCGTCCGAGCGCCCACTAGTCGGTGACCCGGCCCAGGTAGTCGCCCGTGCGCGTGTCGACCTTGACGCGCGTGCCGGTCTCGACGAAGAGCGGCACCTGGATCTGATGTCCCGTCTCGACGGTCGCCGGCTTGGTGCCGCCCGTGGAACGGTCTCCCTGGAGGCCCGGCTCCGTGTAGGTGATCTCGAGCACGACGGAGGCGGGGAGCTCGACGTAGAGCGGGTTGCCGTTGTTCATGGCGACTGTCGCCATCTGGTTCTCGAGCATGAAGTTCGCGGCATCGCCGACGATCTCGCTCGGGACGGTGATCTGGTCGTAGTCGCTCGTGTCCATGAACACGAAGCCGGAGCCGTCGTTGTACAGGTACTGGTAGTCGCGGCGGTCGACGTTCTCCGTCTCGATCTTCGCGCCGGCGTTGTACGTCTTGTCGACGACCTTGCCCGTCATGATGTTCTTGAGCTTCGTGCGCACGAAGGCGCCGCCCTTGCCCGGCTTGACGTGCTGGAACTCGATGACGGACCACAGCTGTCCGTCGATGTTGATGACGACGCCGTTCTTGATGTCAGCGGTTGAAGCCATGGGGATGTCCGTTCGATACGCGTTCAGGGAGCAGCGGTCGTGAACCGCGGAGGGGCCGGAGACGGCCAGCAGCCGAGTCTACCGTAGGGCCGGGGAGCCGGTCAGGAGCGGCCGACGATGTGCAGCAGGGCGAGGCGGTACGAGTCGAAGCCGAATCCGGCGATCACGCCGGATGCAACGCCCGAGATCACGCTCGTGTGGCGGAACTCCTCACGGGCGTGCGGGTTCGAGATGTGGACCTCGATGAGGGTCCCTCCCGGCTTCGTCACGAGAGCCGCCGCGTCCCTCAGCCCGTAGCTGTAGTGGGTGAACGCCGCCGGGTTCAGGATCACCGGCGAGCTCGAGTCGACGGCCTCGTGCAGCCAGGAGATGAGCGTCGCCTCGTCGTCGGTCTGACGGAGGTCGAGGTCCCACCCGTCCGGGAGGGACGTGACGAGCGACGCCTCGAGGGCCGCGAGGTCGGCCGAGCCGTAGACGTCGGGCTCGCGGCTGCCGAGGCGCCCGAGGTTCGGGCCGTTGAGGACGAGGACGGTCGGCATGGCTACGAACCTACCTCCTGCCACGCCGTGAAGAGGAGGGACTGGTCGGGCGCCGTGAGGACGGTCGGCCGCGCGATGTCGTCGAGCACGATGAAGCGGAGCAGCCCCGCACGCGCCTTCTTGTCGCGCTGCATCGTCGCGAGAAGCGTGTTCCAGCGTCCGACCGGGTAGTCGATCGGCAGATCGAGTGACGAGAGGACCGAACGGTGCCGGTCCACGACGGCGTCGGACAACGGGCCGGACAGACGACCGAGCTCGGCCGCGAACACCATGCCGATCGCCACGGCCGCTCCATGCCGCCACTGGTAGCGCTCGGCGTGCTCGATCGCGTGTCCGAGCGTGTGACCGTAGTTGAGGATCTCGCGACGGCCCTGCTCGGTGAAGTCCTCGCTCACGACAGCGGCCTTGAGCGCGATCGACCGCTCGACGACCTCGCGGAACTGGTCCGTCGTCGGGTCGGTGACGCGCGCGACGTCGTCCTCGATCACCTCGAGGATGCGCGGGTCGCCAATGAATCCGCACTTCACGATCTCCGCGAAGCCCGCGAGGATCTCGTTCCGCGGCAAGGTGCCGAGAAGGTCGAGGTCGGCGACGACGGCGGCGGGAGCGTGGAACGCGCCCACGAGGTTCTTCCCCTCGTTCGTGTTGATGCCGGTCTTGCCTCCGACGGCCGCATCGACCATGCCGAGCACCGTCGTCGGGATCTGCACGACCGCGACACCGCGGAGCCACGTCGCCGCGACGAACCCGGCGAGATCGGTCACCGCCCCTCCGCCGAGTCCGATCACCGCGTCGCTCCGCGTGAAGTCGGCCTGCCCGAGGATCTGCCAGCAGAACGCCGCGACCTCGACGCGCTTACCGGTCTCCGCGTCGGGGACCTCGGCGAGCAGGGCCTCGAGCGAGGAATCGAGGAGTCTCGCCCGTAGCTTCGCGGCCTCGGCTCCCAGCGTCGGCGGGTGCACGATGAGCACCTTGCGCACTCCGGTCCCGAGCGCGTCGACAACACGGTCCAGGATGTCGCGCCCCACGTGCACGTCGTAGCCGTCGGTTCCCCCGACGTGGATGGGAGAGGAGTCCGCGCGCCCCGTGGGCGAGCCCTGCGTGTTTCCGGTGGTCATATCCGTCCTTTCGCCCAGTGCGCGATCTCATCGGCGATCCGCGAGATCGGGAGCGTCGATGTGTCCCACGTGGCCGTCGCGAGCCGCTCATAGAGGGGCTTCCGCTCGGCGAAGATGCGTTCCCACGACTCGACGCCGTCCGTGAGGAGAGGCCGATTCGATCCGGCGATCCGCGATCGTACGGCCTCGGGGCTCACCGTCAAGTAGACGACGGTCGCTGCGGAGAGCAACTCGGCCGTCGAGGGGTGGACGACCGCTCCGCCTCCGAGCGAGACGACGGAACGCTTCGCCACGGCCCGTGCGACGGCGTCACGTTCGTACTCGCGGAAGGCGTCCTCGCCCTCGCGCTCGAAGATCGCAGGGATCGGGCCGTGCGCGGACACGACGACACGATCGGTGTCGCTGAAGGGCATCCCCAGCAGGCGGGCGACGCGGCGTCCGATCTTCGACTTGCCCGCAGCCATCGGGCCGATCACGACGAGGGCCCGAACGTCGAGGGGCCGGGCGTCATGGGACCGAGCGTCGACCTCAGGCACCGGTCGGGGCCGCCTCGACGCCGTCCTCGCCGAGACGCGCGTCCGACGCGGCGGCCGTCCGCAGCTCCTCCGGGATGGCCGCGAGGTACGACTCGAGGTTCCGGCGGGTCTCCCCCACCGAGTCGCCCCCGAACTTCTCGAGCACGGCGTCGGCCAGCACGAGCGCTACCATCGCCTCGGCGACGACGCCCGACGCGGGGACGGCGCAGACGTCCGAACGCTGGTGGTGGGCCGTGGCCGTCTCACCGGTGGCGACGTCGACGGTGCGCAGCGAATGCGGGACCGTCGCGATGGGCTTCATTCCGGCACGGACCCGCAGAACGGTTCCCGTGCTCATGCCGCCCT
Source organism: Labedella gwakjiensis (assembly GCF_003014675.1). Lineage (NCBI taxonomy): Bacteria > Bacillati > Actinomycetota > Actinomycetes > Micrococcales > Microbacteriaceae > Labedella > Labedella gwakjiensis. The sequence goes on along the minus strand of NZ_PYAU01000001.1, from coordinate 3,288,225 downwards.
CGGTGCCGCCGGCGCGATCCGTCGAGCGGACGATGCCGTCCTCACCGATGAAGAGTTCGTCGTGAGCGCGCGATCCGCGGCGCGTGGTCGTGAGGAAGCCGTCGCCGACCTCCACTCCCTTGATCGCCTGGATCCCCATGAGCGCCTGGGCGAGACGCCCGTCGAGGCGGCGGTCCCAGTGCACGTGGGAACCGAGGCCTGGGGGCAGACCGAAGCCGAGGACCTCCACGACACCCCCGAGGGTGTCGCCATCCTTCTTCGCGTCGTCGACCTCGGCGACCATCGCGGCGCTCGTCTCGGCGTGGAAGCACCGCAGAGGATCGGCATCGAGTGCCGCCACGTCGTCCGGTCCGGGCAGAGGCGCGTCCTCTGGCACGCGCACGGGCCCGATGGAGAGCGTGTGGCTCACGAGGCGGATGCCCAGCTCGGACAGGAACGACCGCGCGACCGAGCCGAGGGCGACGCGCGCGGCGGTCTCGCGGGCGCTCGCGCGCTCGAGGATCGGCCGGGCCTCGTCGAAGTCGTACTTCTGCATCCCGACGAGGTCGGCGTGTCCGGGACGGGGGCGGGTGAGGGGCGCGCTGCGCCCGCGCGAACGCTCCGTCGTCTCGACGGGCTCGGCGCTCATGACCTCGCTCCACTTCGGCCATTCGGTGTTGCCGACCCGCAGAGCGACAGGACTGCCGAGGCTCAGCCCGTGTCGGACACCTCCAGAGAGGGAGAGCTCGTCTTCCTCGAACTTCATCCGGCTGCCTCGGCCGTAGCCGAGCTTGCGGCGGGCGAGATCCTCGCGCATGGCCGCGAGCGAGACGGGCACGCCGGAGGGCAGTCCCTCGAGGATCGCGATGAGTTCCGGGCCGTGGGATTCCCCGGCTGTGAGCCAACGAAGCATGGTCCCATCCTTCCACAGCGCGGGCGGCGGCCCGTCCCTGTGACGGCGGCCGTCGGCCTCAGCGAAGCGACGTGACGACCCCGGAGGACGGCAGTCCGACGACGTCGAACATCGCGCGGGTCACCGGTCCGACCGCGTCGCCCCATTCGCCCTCGTCGAGGCCGGCGAAGACACGGACCTGCTGGGCGGCCTGATGGACGAGCATCGACAGCCCGTGGACGACGGTCGCTCGCTCGGCGATGCCGCGCTCGACGAGCGCGCTGGGCCAGGGAGAGTACGCGACGTCGAGGACGACCGCGCCGGGGACGAGCGCCGCGAGCGGAAGGGCTGGCATGGCCGTTCCGCCCGGGAGGGTCGAGACGACGAGGTCTGCTCGAACCGCCGCCACGTCGGCGAGAGCGACCACGGTCACGTCGAGACCGAGCGAACGCGCGAGGCCGACCGTCTCCCCGGCGCGCTCCGGGGATCGGACCGCGAGGGTGAGGGAGACGGCGCCGAGCTCGACGGCCGCGACGACGGCGGAGGCCGCCGTCGCCCCGGCCCCGAGGACGAGGACGCGTCGGACGTCGTCCGGTAGGGCCGCGCGGACGGCATCGACGATCCCCGCGACATCCGTGTTCGATCCGCTGAGCGGAGCCTGTCCACCGCTCTCGGGCCAGACCAGGGTGTTGACGGCACCCGTCAGTTCAGCCGCACGATCCCGGGTGGTCGCGGCGACCCAGGCCTCTCTCTTGAGCGGCATCGTGATCGATACGCCGCGCCGTCGAGGGGGCGACGAGCTGAGGAAGTCGGTCAGCCCGCCAGCGACCACCTCGGTCCTGTCGTACTCGGCGTCGAAACCGATCACCTGGTAGGCGGCGCGGTGGAGTATCGGCGACCGCGAGTGCTCGATCGGCGATCCGATCACGCCGAAGAGCGGGACGGGCGTGTCATCATCCACGACGGGTCAACACCCGCTGTCGGGGTTGTCCGCGCACCAGGCCCTCAGCTGGGCGACGGCGGCGTCGTGTTCGGCGATCGTGTTGGAGAACACCGTCTCGCCGGTGTCGAGGTTCACCGTGACGAAGAAGATCCAGCTGCCGTCGGCCGGGTGCATCGCGGCGTCGATCGCGACGTCCCCCGGACTCGCGATCGGACCGACGGGGAGGCCGTCCCGCTGATAGGTGTTCCACGGGTTGTCGGAGCCGAGCGCCTCGGCCGACGACCATACCGAGCCCGACGCCTCGTTCACGCCGTACTGCGCCGTCGAGTCCATCTCGAGTCGCATGCCGTCGTCGAGGCGATTCTGGATCACACGGGACACCTTGTAGAAGTCGTCGGCCTGCCGTGCCTCGCGCTGGATGATCGAGGCGATGGTGAGGACGCGCTCACGGTCCTCCACCGGCACGCCGGCACTGTCGAGCGACGAGATCGTGCGGTCGACGAGCGTCTTGACGACCTGCGTGGCGGTGAGTCCCGGGTCGAACGTGTAGGTCGCAGGGAAGAGCCACCCCTCCATCGAGACGGCATTCTCCGGGACACCGTATTGCGTCGGGTCCTCGATCGCAGCCTCGAAATCCTCGACGGGGATGTCCGTAGCCGCCGAGAGCTCCTCGATGATGGTGGCGCCCGTGAGTCCCTCACGGATCACGGCCGTGCGTTCGATCTTGTTCGCGGGGTCCTGCAGCGCGTCGAGCGCCGACTGCGCACTCATCTCCTTCGCGAGTCGGTAGACGCCCGGCTGGAACACGACGTCCTCGTCCTGTGCGAGGAGGAGCTTATAGAACGCCTCAGCGGTCTTCGTGACCCCGGACGACGCGAGCGTGTCGGAGATGTCGGAGCCCGTCTCCCCGTCGGCGATCGTGACGAGAACCTCTCCCGTCCCGGAGCCCTCGAAGTCGTTGGGTTCCTCCCAGCCCATCACCGCTCGGATCTGCGGCTCGAACGTGTTCCAGACGTAGAGGCCGCTCGCGACGAGGCCCACGACGACGAGGAGCGCGATGATCGTGCCGATCAGGCCACGGCGACTCCTCTTCTCGCGCGGAGGGTACCCGTCGTCCTGGGCGGCGGCACGACGCGACGCGCGATCGGCCGCGACCGTCGGTTGTTCCGCGGTGGCCGTCCCCAGCAGGATGTGCGGGCGCTCCGTCTCCGCCGACTCGTCAGGCACCGAGACGGGCGAGCCGTCGGAGCCGCCGCGCGCGGTGTCGTCCGGACGCTCGGCGGCCGATCGCTGCCGTGCCTCCCGACGGGACAGAGGCTGGGGTGTCGTGGCACCACGTGCAGGATCGCCACCGGGGCCGACGGAGCGGGACGCGCCGTCCGCGGAATGCGACCCGTTCAGGAGGGCGGTGAACGGGTCCTGTTCTTCGGACGGAGCGTCCTTGTCTGGCGTTCGACTCATGGGGTGGGGGGAAGTTCCTCTGCATCGACGAGCGATCCGGGGGGCCGTCCCGTGCTGCGCTCGGTGTCGAGGGCCTGCTGCAAGATGACGACGGCGGCGATCTGATCCACGATCATACGGGACGACTTCTGGCTTCGACCCGAGGTGCGGAGCACCGAATTGGCCGAGACGGTGCTCAGCCTCTCGTCGACCAGCCGGACCGGCCGACCGACGGCACCGGCCACTCGCGCGGCGAAGCCTCGCGCGTCGTCCGTCGACGCCGTCTCGCGCCCCGACAGCGCGAGCGGGAGGCCCACGAGGATCTCCGCCGCGTCGTACTCGACGGCGAGCTCGACCACACGGGCCAGGTCCGAACCATCCGCAGCACGCCGCACGGTCTCGAGGGGCGTCGCGAGCATGCCGTGGAGGTCGGATCGGGCGACGCCGATCCTCGCCTTCCCGACGTCGATCCCGAGCCGCACCCCGGACCGGAAGGCGTCATGCACCACCGATCAGGCTCCGATGCCGCCGACGATCGCGGAGAGGGCCGCGTCGATCTTCGACACGTCGCTCCCGCCACCCTGAGCGAGGTCGTCCTTGCCGCCTCCGCCACCGCCGAGGACACCTGCAGCGATGCGCACGAGTGCGCCGGCCTTCGCACCGGCGGACCGAGCCGATTCGGTGGTCGCCACGATCACGACGGGACGTCCGGAGACCTCGGCCGCGAGAGCGACGACGGCCGCCTCGGATGCGAGCTTCGCGCGCACCTGGGTGGCGAGCGAACGCACCTCGTCTCCCGACCCGATCGATCCGAGGTTCTCCGCCACCACGAGGACGTCCCCGACCCGACGCGCCGCGGAGGCGAGAGTGGGCACACGCTCGGCGAGAGCGCGCGACTCGAACGCCTGGATGCGCTTCTCGGCCTGCTTGAGGCTCGAGACGAGGTCGGCGATCCGGTCGGGCAGCGATTCCCTCGGCGTCTTCAGGCTGCTCGAGAGCTGCGACACGATAGCCCGCTCGACGGCGAAGTCGCGGAACGCCTCCGGCCCGACCAGAGACTCGACGCGCCGGCTGGTGGAACCGACGGACGACTCGCTCACGAGGTTCACGATGCCGACTTCAGCACTCGTTCGTACGTGGGTGCCGGCGCACAGCTCGCGCGACCAGGGGCCGCCGATGTCGACGACGCGAACGACGTCGCCGTACTTCTCACCGAAGAGCGCCATGGCACCGAGCGACTTCGCCTCGTCGAGCGGCAGCTCGCGCGTGACGACCTCGAGGTTGTCCTGGATCGCGTTGTTGGCGATCTCCTCGATCTCCGAGCGCGTCTCGGGCGAGAGCGCCTGGTTCCAGGAGAAGTCGAGACGGAGGTACCCGGCCTTGTTGTACGAACCCGACTGATGAGCGTCCGGACCGAGGACCTGACGGATGGCGGCGTGGATGAGGTGGGTGCCCGAGTGGGCCTGACGCGCTCCCCTGCGGTAGTCCGGGTCGACGATGGACGTCGCCTCATCGTCGATCGCGACCTCGCCTGACGAGACCCGCACGGTGTGCGAGATCAGTCCCTTGACCGGTTTCTGCACGTCGAGGACCTCGAGCTCGTAGCCCGGCCCGACAATGAGACCCTTGTCCGCGTCCTGACCACCCGACTCCGCATACAGCGAGGTCTCGGCGAGGATCACTTCGGCGGTCTGGCCCACGCTCGCCCGCGAGACGGACTCGCCGTCCACGATGATGCCGAGGATGCGGGACGCGGTCTGCAGCTCGTCGTAGCCCGTGAAGACGGTCTCTCCCGCCCGACGGAACTCGCTGTATGCCGAGAGGTCGGCGAGCACCGACTTCTTCGCCTTCGCGTCGGCCTTGGCCCGCGTGCGCTGCTGGGTCATGAGGGTGTCGAACGCGTCGCGGTCGACGGTCAGGCCGGCCTCCTCGGCGATCTCGAGGGTGAGATCGATGGGGAACCCGTAGGTGTCGTGCAGGAGGAACGCGGTGTCACCCGGGAGCGCGGCTGTTCCGGCCGCCTTGGTCTTGTCCACCGCGAGGTCGAGGATCGTCGTCCCGCCGGCGAGCGTGCGGAGAAATGCCTCCTCCTCGCCGATCGCGGCGCGGGAGATCCGGTCGTAGTCGGTCTCGACCTCCGGGTACGCCGCCTTCATCGCATCGCGTGACACCGCGAAGAGTTCGGGGAAGGTCGCGCCGTCGACGCCCAGGAGGCGCATGGAGCGGACGCTGCGACGGAGAAGCCGGCGCAGGATGTAACCCCGGCCCTCGTTCGACGGGGTGATGCCGTCGCTCATGAGCATGAGGGACGAACGCACGTGGTCGGCGATGACGCGCATGCGGACGTCGTCCCCGTGATCGGCGCCGTAACGGCGGCCCGACAGCTGAGCCGCCATGTCGAGCACCGGACGGACCTGATCGATCTCGTACATGTTCTCGACGCCCTGCTTGAGGAATGCGACGCGCTCGAGGCCCATACCCGTGTCGATGTTCTTCCGCGGAAGGTCACCGGCGATGCGGAAGTCGACCTTGCTGCGAACGTCCTCGATCGCGTACTGCATGAACACGAGATTCCAGATCTCGACATAGCGGTCGTCGTCGGTCGCCGGGCCGCCGTCGGCTCCGTACGCCGGGCCACGATCGAAGAAGATCTCCGAGCAGGGGCCGGCGGGGCCGGCCTGACCCGTCGACCAATAGTTGGTGTCCTTGCCGAGGCGTTGGATGCGCTCATCGGGAAGCCCGGCGATCTGCTTCCAGAGGCGGATCGCCTCGTCGTCGTCCTCGTAGACGGTGACCCACAGGTCCTTCTCATCGAAGCCGTAGCCGCCGGCGGACTCGGGGCTGGTGAGGAGCTCCCACGCGTACCCGATAGCGCCTTCCTTGAAGTAGTCGCCGAAGGAGAAGTTGCCGTTCATCTGGAAGAAGGTGCCGTGACGCGGCGTCTTCCCGACCTCTTCGATGTCGTTCGTCCTGATGCACTTCTGCACGCTCGTCGCGCGGGAATACGGCGCGGGAACGAGCCCCGTGAGGTACGGGATGAACGGAACCATGCCTGCCACGGTGAAGAGCAGGGTCGGGTCATCGCTCACGAGCGAAGCGGACGGAACCACCGTGTGGCCGCGTGTTCCGAAGAAGTCGAGCCAGCGTTGCCGGATGTCAGCTGTCTGCATGGTTCCGTTCGAGTCGTTCGGGGCTCATGGCCCGGTGTTCGTGTGGTGGAGCCGGCGGAGCCGCCGACCCGTCAGTCCTTCGACAGCCTGTCGATGGCGTCTTCGGCCTCGCGGGTGACGTCTTCGAGCGAGGAGCGGAGTTCCGCCTCACGTTCCTTGTATGCGTCGGCGATGGAGTCGCCGAACTCGCGCATCTTGTCGTCGAGGTCAGCGAAGAAGGCGTTGCCCCGCTGGGACTTGTTGACCTGGTGGGCGACGACGAACCCGCCGATGATGCCGAGGATGAGGTAGGCGATGGACTTCATGGAACTGCTCCTCCGGGGACGTCGATCTGCGGTGCCGGCCAAGAATCCATCCTAGTCGGCGACCCGATGCGAGGGCACCGACCGGCGGGACGCCGCTTCCCCGAGGACGACGAAGGGGGCCACGGCGAACCGTGACCCCCTTCGAGTGATGACTGACGTGTCAGCGCGCCGCGTAGTACTCGACGACGAGCTGGACTTCGCAGGTCACGGGGACCTCTGCACGCTTCGGGTCGCGCACGAGGCGCGCCTGGAGCTTGTCGAGCTCGACCTCGAGGTAGCCCGGGACCTTGGGGAGGACGTCGGCGTGTCCGCCGGCTGCCGCCACCTGGAAGGGCTCGGTGCCCTCGCTACGAGCCTTGACGTGGATGAGCTGACCCGGCTTCACGCGGAAGGAGGGACGGTCGACGATCTTGCCGTCGACGAGGATGTGGCGGTGCACGACCATCTGACGCGCCTGCGCCGTGGTGCGGGCGAGGCCGGCGCGCAGGACGAGGGCATCGAGACGGTGCTCGAGGATCTCGACGAGGTTCTCACCCGTGAGGCCCTTCGTGCGACGAGCCTCCTGGAAGGCGATGCGGAGCTGCTTCTCACGGATGCCGTACTGGGCGCGGAGACGCTGCTTCTCGCGCAGACGAACGGCGTAGTCCGAGTCGGCCTTGCGCTTGGAACGGCCGTGCTCACCCGGAGCGTACGGACGCTTCTCGAGGTAGCGGGCGGCCTTCGGGGTGAGCGCGATGCCGAGCGAACGCGACAGGCGGGTCTTGCTACGGGTACGTGACTTGGTAGACACGGTTTCCTTTCGGATGGAATTCTCTGACGTCTCCATGGCGCCGTCGGCGACATGGGTCGGAGTGCGTACGCGCACCCCGGAAAGTTCACGGGGGAACCTTCCGAACGATTCGGTCCGTCCGCGCCGGCAGACTGAAAGCACAGCAGCACGGATCGGTCGATGTTCGGTTGTAAGAGGGTTCGGACCTGGGCCGCTCGGCTACAGAGCGCATCCCGTCGGTCGTCGTCGCGCAGCCGCACGCTTCGATCGGACCTAGGCCGTCGACAATCCTAGCACGGGGCGGTGGTGATGCTGTTGCGCTGTGGCGGTCTCATCCCGTGATGCCGCGGATGATGCGACGGAGCTTCTCGAGCCGGGATCCGACCTCCCGCTCGTGACCGTGCGTGGTCGGTCGATAGTACTGGGCCGTGCGGAGTTCGTCAGGGAGGTACTGCTGCGCCACGACCCCCAGATCGGCGTCGTGCGGGTAGACGTAGCCCTTGCCGTGGCCGAGCCGCTTCGCACCCGCGTAGTGGGCGTCGCGCAGGTGGAGAGGGACACGCCCGAACGCACCGGCCCGCACGTCGGCGATGGCCGCGTTGATGCCGTTGTAGGCCGCGTTCGACTTCGCCGCCGTCGCGAGGTAGACCGTGGCTTCCGCGAGCGGGATTCGCCCCTCCGGCATCCCGATGAGCTGAACCGCGTCCGCGGCCGCGACCGCGATCGGCAGGGCCTGGGGGTCGGCCATGCCCACGTCCTCCGACGCCGAGATGATGAGGCGACGGGCGATGAATCGCGGGTCCTCCCCTGCCTCGATCATGCGCGCCAGGTAGTGCAGCGAGGCGTCGACGTCCGAGCCCCTGATCGACTTGATGAAGGCGCTGATGACGTCGTAGTGCTCGTCGCCGTTCTTGTCGTAGCGCAGGAGAGCCCGGTCCACCGCGGTCGACACGATGTCGGCCGTCACGACGGCGCGCTCCTCCTCCTCGGCGACGGCGCCGGCCGAGAAAGCCGCGGCCTCGAGGGCGGTGAGGGCCCGACGCGCGTCCCCGGAGGCGAGACGCACGATCGCGTCCTTCGCCTCGTCGTCGACGTCGACCCGGCCGCCGAGCCCGCGCGGGTCCTCGATCGCCCGGTCGACGAGGAGGCGGAGGTCCTCGTCTGACAGCTGCTGGAGGGTGAGCAGGAGAGACCGGGAGAGGAGCGGGGAGATGACCGAGAAGGACGGGTTCTCCGTCGTCGCCGCGATGAGGATGACCCAGCCGTTCTCGACGCCGGGAAGGAGGGCGTCCTGCTGCGCCTTGGTGAAGCGATGGATCTCGTCGAGGAAGAGGACGGTCGACAGGCCGTAGAGATCGCGCCCGGAGAGCGCCTCCTCCATCACCTGACGCACGTCCTTGACTCCCGCCGTCACGGCGGAGAGCTCGACGAAGCGGCGTCCGGACGAGTGCGCGATCGCCTGGGCGATGGTCGTCTTCCCTGTACCCGGCGGCCCCCACAGGATGACGGACACCGATCCCTTGGTCCCCTCCGTGTCGCTCGCGAGGCTCCAGAGCGGAGAGCCCGGCCCGAGGAGATGGCGTTGGCCGGCGACCTCGTCGAGGCTGCGCGGGCGCATGCGCACCGCGAGCGGGGACGAGCCCGGGTGCAGTCCGGGCGCAGAGGAGGCCATGCAACCAGGCTACTGGCCGGGCCCGACACCGGGGCCGAGCGTGTCTGTTCTGGCCACTCCACCCGTCCCAGTAAAGTGCTAGGGGGTTCGGGGACGATAGAGCCCTCGTCCCGGGCATCGACCCGATCAGCAGCGGAGGACTACGTGGCAGCCAGCAAGAACGAGGAGCGCGCGGCACGCGAGGCGCGTCAGCGGCTCAAGGCGTACAAGGCCCGCCAGGCCGTGCACGCGCACCGCACCTCGCGTCGGGTCCGCGACAACTGGATCGCCGCCGTCCTCGTCGTCGTGGTCGCCTCGGCCGTGACCCTCGGTCAACTCGCGTTCCTGAAAGCCGGACCGTTCGAGGCCGCTGCCACCCCGTCGGCCAGCGCGTCGGCCGATGCGTCCGCGGCCCCCGCGGTGGACCTTCCCTCCCCCGACTTCGCCGAGGACCGCACGTGGACCGGCACCATGACGATCAACGACATCCCTCTCGGCATCGAGCTCGACGGCGCGGCAGCACCGCAGGGCGTCTCGGCGTTCGTCGCCCTCACGCAGGCCGGCTTCTACGACGGGCTCTCCTGCCACCGCCTCACGACATCCGACGGCTTCGGCGTCCTGCAGTGCGGTGACCCGAACGGCGACGGCTCGGGCGGACCCGGATTCAGCTATGGCCCCATCGAGAACGCACCGGACGACGACGTCTATCCGGCTGGCACGATCGCCATGGCCCGCCAGAGCGGCGACGGCGAGAGCATGGGCAGCCAGTTCTTCATCGTCTACGAGGACACGACGATCCCCTCGGACGAGGCCGGCGGCTACACCGTCCTCGGACAGGTCACGAGCGGACTCGACGGGCTGATCTCCGGCGTCGTCGATGCCGGCACTGCCGACGGCTCGACAGACGGCTCTCCCGCCGTCGCGACGACCATCACCTCGGTAACGGTTCAGTAGCCCGTCGCGTCGCACCGAGCCCCTCGTAATAGGCTGGGGGCTCGGTACGGTCGCACCACAGCGCGACCGCGAGCGACAAGGGTGATGCACGTGACAACGTCTGGGCAGCAGGAGTGGGGCCGCGTCGACGACGACGGCACCGTATACGTCCGCGAGGGTGAGGAGTGGCGCACCGTCGGCCAGTTCCCCGACGGGACACCGGACGAGGCGATGGCGTACTTCCAGCGGAAGTACACGGATCTCGCCGGTCAGGTCGTCCTCCTCGAGCAGCGGGCGCGCAACGGCGCGCCGGCCGCCGACGTCGCGCGAGCGGTCACGCGTCTGAAGACGGAACTCCAGACCCCCAACGCCGTGGGTGACCTCGAGTCGCTGCGTGGGCGGGTCGCGGCGCTCGACACCACGGTGTCGGAGCTCACGGAGCAGCAGAGCGTCGAAGCCCAGGCGGCCGTCGCAGGCGCCATCGCCGAGCGCACGGCGATCGTCGACGAGGCCGAGGCACTCGCCGCTCTCGATCCCGCCAAAGTCCAGTGGAAGCAGGCGACCGAGAAGCTCAACGATCTCTTCGCTCGCTGGCAGGCGCACCAGCAGACGGGGCCGAAGCTCCCGAAGGCGGAGGCGAACGAGCTCTGGAAGCGTTTCCGCACGGCACGCACGACGATCGAGCAGCACCGCCGCACGTTCTTCGCCGAACTCGATTCCGTCCACCGCGACGCCAAGTCGAAGAAGACGAGCCTCATCGAGCAGGCTGAGGCCCTCATCCCGAAGGGCATCGACGGCGTTCCCGGGTACCGGGATCTCCTCGACGAGTGGAAGCGCTCCGGACGCGCCGGCAAGAAGACGGACGACGCTCTCTGGGCGCGATTCAAGGCCGCTGGCGATGCGATCTACCAGGCCAAGGCCGAGGTCGACGCCGCCGAGAACGAGGAGTACACCGCGAACCTCCAGGTGAAGCTCGCTCTCCTCGAAGAGGCCGAGCCGCTCATCGGCGAGAAGGACCTCGACACCGCCAAGAAGGCCCTCCTCTCCATCCAGCGGCGATGGGACGCCGCCGGAAAGGTGCCCCGCGACCAGATCCGTCCGATCGAGGATCGGCTGCGCAAGGTCGAGCAGGCCGTCCGCACCCTCGAGGACGAGCAGTGGCGCCGCAACAACCCCGAGACGAAGGCCCGCACCGAGGGCCTCGCCTCGCAGCTCGGCTCGGCGATCCAGAAGCTCGAAGCCGACCTCGAGTCGGCCAAGGCCTCGGGTGACGCCCGCGCGGAGGCCGAGGCTCGCGAGGCGCTCGAGACCCGACGCGCCTGGCTCGACGCGATCGGCTGATCACGCGAGGTGACGATGCGGGGCCGGCGACGATTCGTCGGCCCCTTCTCGTGCACCGATGGTTCTCTCCCCACCGCGCGAGACGGGTAGAGACTGCCGTCCACAGATAGGCCCGGAGCGGCGGACGACACCGACCGGTTCGCTCATGCTGTCAGGCATGTCCTCTCCAGCGCTCCCTCTCCTGTTCATCGGCGGCCGCGAGTTCTCCATCGCAGAACTCTCCTCAGCACGTATCGACGGCGAGCTGCTCCCCGTGGGCGATGGATTCGCCCCGGTGGGCGAGCCCGTCGGTGTGCGGCATCGCGCCGCTGCCCTCGTCGGCGACATCCCGCCGGCCTATACGGTCGTCGGCCGCAGCGCCGCCTGGCTGCACGGAGCGGGGGGACGATGCCCCGTCCCTGTCGAGGTCGGAGGATCCGGGCCGGCCGCGCGGTGGGTCCGGCCTTATCGCTCGGTCCGGACGATGAGGATCCGGGACGAGCACCGGATGCACGTCCCCGTCGGTCGACTGAGTGTCGCGGTCCTCACCCCGGTCGGGACGGCGATCGACCTCGCGCGCATCGGCGTCTCCCCCGAGGACGACGCTCTCCTACGGGCGATCGTGCGTCGGTGCGGCCTCGAGAAGGCGCAGCTGCTCGCCGACCTCGACGATTGGACGCATCTCCCGGGCAAGCGACACGTCGCCGGACGCATCGAGGCCGCGTGTGTCAGCCACCGTTGACGCGATAGACGTCGTAGACCGCATCGATACGGCGGACAGCGTTCAACACCCGTTCGAGGTGGGTGGTGTCCCCCATCTCGAAGACGAAGCGGCTGATGGCCAGACGGTTGTTCGAGGTGGACACCGTGGCGGAGAGGATGTTCACGTGGTGCTCGCTGAGCACGCGCGTGACGTCCGACAGAAGGCCGGCCCGGTCGAGCGCCTCGACCTGGATCTGCACGAGGAAGAGGCTCTTCGAGGTGGGCGCCCAGTCGACGTCGATCATCCGCTCGGGTTCCTGCAGGAGCGACTGCACGTTGTGGCAATCCGACCGGTGGACCGACACTCCCGTGCCACGCGTCACGAAGCCGACGATCTCGTCACCGGGAACCGGCGTGCAGCATTTCGCGAGCTTCACGAGGATGTCCGGCGCTCCGCGAACGAGGACCCCGGAGTCGCTGTCCGGCAGAGGGCGCGTGCGCCCGCGCACGGGGAAGTCCAGAGCTGTGGGATCGTCCGCGTCGGTCTCACCCTGGATGAGAGCCGCGACCTTCTCGAGCACCGATTGCGTCGAGACGTGACCCTCGCCGACAGCGGCGTACAGCCCCGAGACGTCTTCGTATCTCAGCTGAGAGGCGACCTCGGCGAACGAGTCCTGATTCATGAGCTTCTGCAGCGGCATGTTCTGCTTGCGCATCGCTCGGGCGATCGCGTCCTTGCCCTGCTCGATCGCCTCGTCGCGGCGTTCCTTCGTGAACCACTGACGGATCTTGTTGCGTGCCCGCGGGCTCTTGACGAAGTTCAACCAGTCCTGGCTAGGACCTGAGTCGGGGTTCTTGGAGGTGAACACCTCCACGACGTCGCCGCTGTTGAGCTCGGACTCGAGTGGCACGAGCCGGCCGTTGACCTTGGCACCCATCGTGCGGTGACCGACCTCGGTGTGGACCGCGTAGGCAAAGTCCACGGGAGACGCGCCTGCTGGGAGCCCGATGACGCGACCCTTCGGAGTGAAGACGTACGTCTCCTTCGCGCCGATCTCGAACCGCAGCGAATCGAGGAACTCGCTCGGATCGGCCGTCTCGGCCTGCCAGTCGGAGATGTGCGCGAGCCAGGCGAGGTCGTTCTCCGACGGAGCTCCCCCGGCCTTCGTGCCGTTCATCCGCTCCTTGTACTTCCAGTGGGCGGCGACACCGTACTCGGCGTGCTGGTGCATCTCGTGCGTGCGGATCTGGATCTCGACCGACTTGCCGCCCGGCCCGATGACGGTCGTGTGGAGCGACTGGTACAGGTTGAACTTCGGCGTCGCGATGTAGTCCTTGAACCGCCCGGGCAGCGGTGTCCACCGGGCATGGATGGACCCGAGCACGGCGTAGCAGTCGCGCACGCTGCCGACGAGAACGCGGATTCCGACGAGGTCGTAGATGTCGTCGAAGTCGCGGCCCCGCACGATCATCTTCTGGTAGATCGAGTAGTACTGCTTCGGTCGTCCCACGACCTTGCCGCGGATCTTGAGACCCTTGAGGTCCTCGCCGACGGAGTCGATGACGTTCTGGACGTACTCCTCGCGCTGCGGGGTCCGCTGCCGCACGAGGCTCTCGATCTCGGCGTAGATCTTCGGGTGGAGGACCGCGAACGACAGGTCCTCGAGCTCCCATTTGATCGTCTGGATACCGAGTCGGTGCGCGAGCGGCGCGTAGATCTCGAGAGTCTCCGTGGCCTTCCGTGTGGCCGATTCGGGCTTCACGAAACCCCAGGTGCGCGCGTTGTGGAGACGATCGGCGAGCTTGATGATGAGGACGCGGATGTCCTTCGACATCGCGACGATCATCTTGCGGACGGTCTCCGCCTGGGCGCTGTCGCCGTACTTGACCTTGTCGAGCTTGGTGACGCCGTCGACGAGCATGGCGATCTCGTCGCCGAAATCACCACGGAGGTCGTCGAGGGAGTAATCGGTGTCCTCGACCGTGTCGTGGAGGAGCGCGGCGGCGATCGTCTTCGCCCCGATACCGAGATCGGCCAGGATCTGCGCGACAGCCACGGGGTGGGTGATGTACGGCTCACCGCTCTGACGCTTCTGGCCACGGTGCGCACGCTCCGCCACCGTATAGGCGCGCTCGATGATCGAGATGTCGGCCTTCGGCTCGTGCATCCGCACGGTGCGGATGAGCCTGTCGACAGCGCCGGCCGGCTGTGCTCGCGAGAAGATCCTCGGCACGAGGCGGCGCAGAGAGGCAGTCTGCGACGGAGTCGTCTCGGTCATCGCACGCACCACCTCTCTGATCCGAGGTTACTCTGCGTCGGAGGACTGTCCGGCCATCGCGGGGCGCACGGCCGACGTCGATCGAGACCGGTTGAGGAGGATTCGCTTGTCGCGCTTCGCGATCTCAGGCTCCCCTTCGCGGAACAGCGCATAGAGCGGTGCTGCGACGAAGATGGTCGAGTAGGTGGCGACGAGGATGCCGACGAGCAGCGAGAGCGAGATGTCGCGCAACGTTTCCGCGCCCAGGACGAACGCACCGATCACGAGGATGGCAGCGACCGGCAGAGCGGCGACGACCGACGTGTTGATCGACCGGACGAGGGTCTGATTGACCGCGAGGTTGACCGACTCGGCGAACGTACGCGGAGACTCTTCGCCATCCTCTGAGGTGTTCTCTCGGATCTTGTCGAACACCACGACGGTGTCGTACAAGGAGTAACCGAGGATGGTGAGGAATCCGATCACCGCCGCCGGCGTGATCTCGAACCCGCTGAGCGAGTACACACCGAGCGTGATGACGAGGACGTCGACGAGGGCGATGATCGCGGCCGCGGACATCTTCCACGTGCGGAAGTAGATCGCCATGATGCCGAAGGTCAGGACGAGGAAGATCACGAGACCGGTGAGAGCCTGCCGCGTGACGTCTTGGCCCCAGGATGCACCGATGAAGGAGGTGCTGACCTGGCTCGGCGAGACACCGTACGCGTCGGCGAGGGACGCGGCGACAGCGGTCGTCTCGTCCGGGGTGAGCTGGTCCGTCTGCACACGCACGGCCGTCTCGCCGACCGTGCTGACGCGCGCCACGGCGTCGGGCGCGGCCTCCGCGACGGCCTCCGTCGCCGTCTCCTGGTCGATGCTGTCCGCGTTCTCGACGGTGAACTGCGACCCGCCGGTGAACTCGATACCGAAGTTGAAGTACGAACCGGTCGTCGCACCCTTGATGAGGGGGACGGCGATCGAGCCGAGGACGAGGATGAGGGCCACGGTGAACCAGATCCGGCGGTTGCCGACGAAGTTGATCGACCGCTTGCCCGTGTAGAGATCGTTTCCGAACTGCGTGAGGTTGGCCATCAGGAGTCCTTGTCCTTCGTGGAGGTCGACGTGCTGCTCTTCTGCGATTCCGCGAGCTTGCGCTCCGCGATCGTCTGGCGGCGCTGCGCCTCGCGGCTCGACGACGCGAGCTTGGCCTGCTTCACCGTCTCCGTGGGCGACCGGAACTGGGCGCGCCCGCGATAGACGGCGCCGAGCGCCTTCGGATCGAGACCCGAGAGCTTGTGACCGCTCGAGAAGAACCGGGTCTGGGCGAGCAGCTGCAGCATCGGGTGCGTGAAGAGGAGCACCACGAGCACGTCGATGATCGTCGTGAGTCCGAGGGTGAACGCGAATCCACGCACGTTTCCAACCGCGACGGCGTAGAGCACCACGGCCGCCAGCAGGTTGACGCCCTTGGACGCGTAGATGGTGCGCTTCGCACGCTTCCACGCCGCCTCGACAGCGGACTCGAGTCCGCGGCCGTCACGGAGCTCGTCCCTGATGCGTTCGAAGTACACGATGAACGAGTCGGCCGTGAAGCCGATCGCCACGATGATTCCCGCGACACCCGCGAGCGACAGCCTGTAGCCCTGGCGCCACGAGAGCAGCGCGATCGCGAGATAGGTGAGCACGCCGGCGACGACGAGTGACGCGATCGTCACGAAGCCGAGGAGACGGTACTGGAAGAGCGTGTAGATGACGACGAGGATCAGACCGATGAGACCGGCGATGAGACCGATCTGCAGCTGAGCCGAGCCGAGCGTCGCCGAGATCTGCTCGGAGGACGAGACCTCGAAGCTGATCGGGAGCGCGCCGTACTTGAGCTGGTCGGCGAGCGTCTTGGCGGTCTCCTCGGTGAAGCTTCCCGAGATGCTGGGTCGACCGTCGGTGATCAGTCCGTTCATCGACGGGGCCGAGATGACCGAGCCGTCGAGGACGAACGCGAACTGGTTCTGCGGAGCCGTGGCTCCGTAGAGGCGCTGGCTGATGTCGGCGAAGATGTCGGTTCCGTCTCCATCGAGGGTGATGTTGACGACCCAGCGTCCGGTCGTTCCGCCGGACGACGTGGTCTCCAGCCCGCTCGAGGCGTCGGTGATCGCCGATCCGCTCAATTCCACGGGACCGAGGATGTACTTCACCGTCCCGTCCGATTCGCACGTGACGAGCGGCTCGTCGTCCGGCGCGTCGGCGACATCGGCCGGAGGGTTGGCGCAGTCGTAGGCCTGGAACTCGGCTTGCAGCGCCGGCGTGATGTACTCCAGGTCGCTCGCGTTCGTCGGGGACGTGCTCGGCGTGGCCTCGAGGGAGGGATCCGGCGACGGGTACGGCGTCTCCGCGCCGTCCTCACCAACGAAGGTGTTGGCGGGTGCCGAGGTCGCGAGGACCGGTCGGAACTCAAGCTGGGCGGACGCCTCGATGCGCTGTCGCGTCTCCTCGTCGGCCTCACCGGGGATCGAGACCACGATGTTCTGGCCGCCCTGGGTGTTGACCTCGGCTTCCGAGACACCGGAGGCGTCGACGCGCTGCCGGATGATCGACACGGCCTGGCTGAGCTGTTCCTGGGAGACCTGCTGGCCGTCCTCGAGTTGGGCTTCCAGGATGATCTGGGTGCCGCCCTCGAGGTCGAGCGCGAGTTTCGGAGCGACGGTCGCATTGCCCCAGATCACACCACCCGCGAGCACTGCTCCGAGGACGATGAGGATAACGCCCAACCACGCGAGAGAACGCGATGCATTTCTGACCGGTGTCGATCGTGCCAACTCGGTACTCAGCTTTCTACGACCGTGCCGCCCACGAGGGGCGGCACGAAGGGGTGGATCGACTAGTTGTCGGACTTCTTCTCGGCGTCTGCCTGCTTCTCGGCATCCGTCCGCACGTCGATGACGGGCTCACTCGCGACGAGCGGATCCGTCGAGGAGGTCGACTCGTCCACGATCCCGTGGTCGTCGACGGGGGCGGCGTCCACGTCATCGATGACGCGCGCGATCGTCTGGCGGTGGACGGTGAGAACCGTACCGGGCGCCACCTCGAGCGCGACCTTGTTGTCGTCCTCGTCCATGGTGAGGATGGTGCCGAACAGACCGAAGTTCGTCATGACCTCGGCGCCCGGAGCGACCTTCGACTGCAGCGCTTCCTGGTCGCGCTTGCGCTTCTGCCCGTTGCGGAACATGAAGAAGATGAGCACGGCCAGGATGGCCAGCATGCCGAGAGTCAACGGGTCCATGAGGGGGGTGACACCTTTCGCGGTACGGAACCGCTGATCGATAAGTACGTTACGTATGGGGATTCGCCGCTCGGAAGCGCGTGTTTCGCCGCGCGCCCGGAAGGCCAGCTTGAATTATAGGTCATCGGTGAGGTACGGACCTGTGGCCCTGTCCACACCGCTCCGCTCGATGCCGAAGTGGCGGAAGGCGAGCGGAGTCGCCACGCGTCCGCGTGGTGTGCGGGTGAGCAGACCGATCCGGACGAGGAAGGGTTCGACCACGCTCTCGATCGTCTCGGCTTCCTCTCCTACGGATACGGCGAGGGTTCCGAGGCCGACCGGTCCCCCGTCGAACCGCGTCAGGAGGATGTCCATGACCGCACGATCGAGACGATCGAGACCGAGCGGGTCCACGTCGTAGAGTTCGAGCGCCCCGCGCACCGCCGTGAGATCCGCCCCCGTGCCGTGGACGAGCGCGAAGTCGCGCACGCGACGCAGGAGCCTGTTCGCGATTCGAGGGGTTCCGCGGCATCGGCCCGCGATCTCGGCGATGGCCGACGACGAGATGTCGAGGTCGAGCAGGAGGGCGGCGCGCGCGAGCACCCGCTCGAGATCCGACGCGTCGTAGAACTCGAGGTGCGCGGTGAATCCGAAGCGATCTCGCAGCGGGTTGGGGAGCAGACCGGAACGCGTGGTGGCCCCGACCAGGGTGAACGGCGCCAGCTCGAGCGGAACGGAGGTGGCTCCCGCTCCCTTACCTACCATGATGTCGATGCGGAAGTCCTCCATCGCGAGGTAGAGCATCTCCTCCGCCGACCGTGCCATGCGATGGATCTCGTCGATGAAGAGGATCTCCCCGGGGAGCAGACTCGACAGCACCGCAGCCAGGTCCCCGGCGTGCTGGATGGCCGGCCCGCTCGACAGACGGAGCGGGCGCCCGCTCTCGGCGGCCACGATCATGGCGAGCGTCGTCTTGCCGAGGCCCGGAGGACCGGCGAGGAGGATGTGGTCCGGCGTGCGGTTCTGGATGGCCGCGGCCCGGAGGAGGAGCTCGAGCTGACCGCGCACCTTCGGCTGACCGACGAACTCGGCGAGGGTAGAGGGGCGCAGAGCCCCTTCGAAGGCGAGTTCGGCCTCGGACTCGGGGGCCGCGTCGAGCGCACGATCGTCGCTCACGCGCTCGACCCGTTCCGCGGCGCCGGACCGAGCTGCGCGAGCGCGAGGCGCAAGAGCGTCTGGACGGGCGCGTCGGCCGCCTCCGGGTGGGCCGTCGCGACGTCGTCCACGGCGGCTGCGGCGACGCGCTCGGGCCACCCCAGACCGACGAGCGCGCTCACGACGTCTGAACCGGCCGACACCGGCACGGCCGAGCGCTCCGGCTGCTGGGAGATTCCGAGCAGCTTCCCCGCGAGTGAGACCACGATGAGCTTCGCCGTCTTGGGACCGATGCCCGAGACCTTCCGGAACGACGCGTCGTCGTCGGCGGCGACGGCCGCGGCGATCTGTCCGGGCCCGAGGTGAGACAGGACGCCGAGGGCCGACTTCGGTCCGACGCCGGCGACTCCGAGCAGCAGGTCGAAGACCTCACGGTGCTCGACCGTCTCGAAGCCGAACAGGGTCATCGCGTCCTCTCGGACGATGAGCGTGGTGTGGAGGAAGGTGTCGTGGCCGACGGTCATCGCGATGGCGTGCTCCGGCGTGACGAGCACGGCGTAACCGACTCCGCCCACCTCGATGTGCGCCGTCGCTCCGGTCACGGCGAGCACGCGGCCCCTGATGCTGGAAATCACCGTCACAGCCTACGGCGGCCCACCGACAGCGCCACGACCGGCGCGCGGACACCGCCGAGGCGAGGACGACTCAGCGCTTGCTCGCGCGCTCCGCCGCGAGCCACGCACGCTGCGCCGGGGTCATCGCGGAGGGGTCTCCTCCCGACGCCGCAGCGGGTGCAGCCCCTCGCCACGCATGACAGATCGCGAGGGCGAGCGCGTCGGCGGCGTCGGCCGGCTGCGGCAGCTCGGCGAGACCGAGGACGCGGGCGACCATCGTCTGCACCTGCTTCTTATCAGCGGCGCCGTACCCGGTGATCGCCGCCTTGACCTCGCTCGGCGTGCGCAGACCGACGGGGATCGTGCGCGACGCCGCGGCGTGCAACGCGAGGCCGCTCACCTGCGCCGTACCCATGACCGTCCGCAGGTTGTGCTGCGCGAACACTCGCTCCACCGCCATCGCGTGGGGCTTGTGCTCGTCGATCGCCGCTTCGAGCCCGAGACCGATCGTCAGCAGCCGCTGTTCGATCGGGCTCGACGGCTCGCTCCGGACGACGCCGTAGTAGACGAGGGACACGCGGCGGTCCGGCTCCACGTCCACGACGCCGATGCCGCACCGGGTGAGACCGGGGTCGACCCCGAGCACCCGGAGCGTCACGGTCAGTCCTCGGTCTCGAGCTGCGCCTGGACGTCAGGGGTGATGTCGTAGTTGCTGTAGACGTTCTGGACGTCGTCCGAGTCCTCGAGCGCATCGATGAGACGGAAGACCTTGCGTGCGGTCTCCGCGTCCACCTCGATCTTGAGGTTCGGAACGAATGCGACGTCGGCGGAGTCGTAGTCGATCCCGGCCTCCTGCAGCGCCGTGCGGGTGGCGACGAGATCGCTCGCCTCCGTGAAGACCTCGAACGTGTCCTCCTCGGCGACGACCTCCTCTGCTCCCGCCTCGAGCACCGCGAGCAGGACGTCGTCCTCCGTCGTCCCCTCGGACGGGACCACGATGATCCCCTTGCGTGCGAAGTTGTAGGCGACGCTGCCGGGGTCGGCCATCGCGCCGCCGTTGCGCGACATCGCTGTGCGCACCTCGGCCGCCGCGCGGTTCTTGTTGTCCGTCAGACACTCGATGAGGAGCGCGACGCCGTTCGCGGCGTAGCCCTCGTACATGATCGTGGTGTACTCGACGACCTCACCGGTGAGGCCTGCACCACGCTTGATGGCGCGATCGATGTTGTCGTTCGGCACCGAGGTCTTCTTGGCCTTCTGAACGGCGTCGACGAGGGTCGGGTTGCCCGAGAGATCGGCGCCACCCATCTTCGCGGCGACCTCGATGTTCTTGATGAGCTTGGCGAACGACTTCGCGCGCCGCTGGTCGATGACGGCCTTCTTGTGCTTCGTCGTCGCCCACTTGGAATGCCCGGACATGTGCTCCTCTTACTGCCGTGATGATCGCACCCATTGTAGAACGCCAGCGCGATGCGTCCGCGGCGCAGCACCGTGCCGACCGCGGACCGGTCATGTCGACGCGCGCGCCGACACCCTCTCGAGGAAGCGGCGGTGGAACCGTGACTCCCCCGTCATCTCGGGGTGGAAGGACAACCCCAGCAGGTTACCCTGCTCGACGCCGACGACCGTCCCATCGGCCAGTCGGGCGAGCGGCGTCGCCGCCGCCCCCACCTCCTCGACGAGCGGTGCGCGGATGAAGACGGCGTGCACGAGCCCCGATCCGAGCACCGTCACATCGAGATCGGTCTCGAACGAGTCGAGCTGGGATCCGAACGCGTTCCGACGGACCGTGACGTCGAGCCCCCCGAAGGTGCGCTGACCGGGGCCCCCGTCGACGATCCGGTCGGCCAGGAGGATGAGACCGGCACACGTCCCGAACACCGGGAGCCCGTCGGCGATCGCGGATCGGATCGGGTCGCGGAGTCCGAAGGTCGTCGCGAGCTTGTCGATGACCGTCGACTCCCCTCCGGGAAGGACGAGGCCGTCGACACTCGCGAGATCCACCGGTGTTCGCACGGGCACGGCCTCCGCTCCGAGCGACGACAGGACGGAGAGATGCTCGCGCACGTCGCCCTGCAATGCCAGGACTCCGACGCGCGGCGTTCCCGAGCTACCAGCCACGCTCGGCGAGCCGGTGCGGCGCGGCGAGGTCGGCGACGTTGATCCCCACCATCGCCTCGCCGAGGCCACGCGATGCCGCGGCGATCTCCGCCGGGTCGTCGAAGAACGTCGTCGCCTTCACGATCGCAGCGGCCCGCTGGGCGGGGTTGCCCGATTTGAAGATGCCCGAGCCCACGAATACGCCGTCGGCGCCGAGCTGCATCATGAGCGCGGCGTCCGCCGGGGTGGCGACCCCGCCGGCCGTGAAAAGGACGACGGGGAGCTTCCCGGTCTCCGCGATCTCGGCCACGAGCTCGTAGGGGGCTTGCAGCTCCTTCGCCGCGACGTAGAGCTCGTCCTTCGACAGAGCGGTCAAGGCCCGGATCTCCGAGTTGATCGTCCGGATGTGCTTCGTGGCCTCCGAGACGTCGCCCGTCCCCGCCTCGCCTTTCGAGCGGATCATCGCCGCGCCCTCGTTGATGCGGCGGAGCGCCTCGCCGAGGTTGGTCGCCCCGCAGACGAAGGGGACGGTGAACGACCACTTGTCGATGTGATTGACGTAGTCGGCCGGGCTCAGCACCTCCGACTCGTCGATGTAGTCGACATCGAGCGCCTGCAGCACCTGGGCCTCCACGAAGTGCCCGATACGGGCCTTCGCCATGACCGGGATCGACACCTCCGCGATGATCGCCTCGATGAGATCGGGGTCGCTCATTCGGGCGACGCCGCCCTGGGCTCGGATGTCGGCGGGCACACGCTCGAGAGCCATGACGGCGACGGCTCCGGCGTCTTCGGCGATCCGCGCTTGCTCGGGCGTGACGACGTCCATGATGACGCCGCCTTTGAGCATCTCGGCGAGTCCGCGCTTGACGCGGTCCGAGCCCGTGACGGAGGAGGTGGGTGCGGTTCGGTTCATGGCTGCGAGCCTAGATCCGCCAGGGCGTCGGGGCGCCGTCGCGGGTCGGGCCAATTCACCGAAACTGGCCCGCAGATGCAAGGTCGCCGCAGGCCAATTCCCGACTAGTGGCCCGGGGACCCCGGCCAGGCATCGGCGAGAGTCCTGCGGACGTCGCCGAGCAGCTGCGGGAGCGCCTTCGTCCGAGCGATGATCGGGAAGAAGTTCGCGTCCTGGGCCCACCGCGGCACGATGTGCTGGTGGAGATGTCCGGCGATCCCGGCCCCCGCCACGGCGCCCTGATTCATCCCGATGTTGAAGCCGTCGTTGTTCGAGGCGGCGCGGACGACGCGCATCGCCGTCTGTGTCAGCGATCCGATCTCCGCGACCTCCTCCGGCGTCGCCTCGTCGTAGAGCGGGATGTGACGATACGGGCAGACGAGGAGATGTCCGGAGTTGTAGGGGAAGAGGTTGAGCAGAACGTACGCGTGTGTTCCGCGCGCGACGATGAGCGACGTCTCGTCGTCCTGCTGAGGCGCCCAGCAGAACGGGCACTCGTCGATGTGCGGCTGCGGGCCGTTCTCGATGTACGCCATCCGGTGGGGCGTCCACAGACGCTGGAATTCGTCGGGCACGCCGGCGAGGTGCGCGGCATCCTCCACGGGAGAGCGGTCGTCCGTCATTCCGCCCACGCCGTGAGGACGAGTTCCTTCTCGGCGATCGCGCCGCGGATACGCTCGATCGCCTGATCGACCGGAATGCCGTTGAGCTGGGTGCCGTCGAGGAAGCGGAAGCTGACGGAGCCGCCGGCCACGTCCTGCTCGCCCGCGATGAGCTGGAGCGGGACCTTGCCCGTCGTGTGGGTGCGGATCTTCTTCTGCATGCGGTCGTCGCTGCGGTCGACGGTCGCGCGCACTCCCGCGGAGCGCAGGCGAGCCACGATGTCCTCGAGATACGGCGCGTACTCGTCGGCGACGGGGATCGCGACGACCTGCTCCGGCGCGAGCCAGAGCGGGAAGGCCCCGGCGTAGTGCTCGAGCAGGATCGCGAAGAAGCGTTCGATCGAACCGAGGAGCGCTCGGTGGATCATGACGGGCTGCTGTCGCGAACCGTCGGCGGCGGCGTACTCGAGCTCGAAGAGCTCCGGCTGGTTGAAGTCGAGCTGCACCGTGGACAGCTGCCACGTGCGGCCGATCGCGTCGCGGGCCTGAACGGAGATCTTCGGCCCGTAGAACGCGGCGCCACCCGGGTCGGGCACGAGCTCGAGGCCGGACTCCACGGCGACCTGGCGGAGCGTCTCCGTCGCCTCCTCCCACGCCTCATCGGTGCCGACGAACTTCTCCGGATCCTTCGTGGAGAGCTCGAGGTAGAAGTCGTCGAGCCCGTATCCCCTGAGCGTCTCCAGCACGAACTCGAGCTGGCGAGCGAGCTCGGCCTTGACCTGGTCAGGTGTGACGTAGATGTGCGCGTCGTCCTGAGTGAGGCCGCGGACGCGCGTGAGGCCCGAGAGGGTCCCGCTCTTCTCGTAGCGGTACACCGTGCCGAACTCCGCGAGGCGCAGGGGCAGCTCGCGATAGCTGCGACCGCGCGCCCGGTAGATGAGGTTGTGCATCGGGCAGTTCATGGGCTTCAGGTAGTAGTCCTGGCCCTGGCGCGTGAGCTCGCCGTCGGCGTCGTACTCGGCGTCGAGATGCATGGCCGGGAACATCCCGTCCTTGTACCAGCTGAGGTGCTGGCTGATCTCGTAGAGGTGTCCCTTGGTGATGTGCGGCGTGTTGACGAGCTCGTAATCGTTGGCGATGAGGCGCTCGCGCATGTAGTTCTCGATCTCGTTGCGGATGATGCCGCCACGAGGGTGGAAGACCGCGAGTCCCGAGCCGATCTCGTCGGGGAAGCTGAAGAGGTCGAGCTCGCGCCCGAGCTTGCGGTGATCGCGCTTCGCCGCCTCCTCGAGCCGCGCCTGGTACGCGCGCAGCTCGTCCTTCGTGGGCCAGGCGGTGCCGTAGATGCGCTGGAGCTGGGGGTTCTTCTCCGAACCGCGCCAATAGGCGGCCGCCACACGCATGAGGGCGAAGCCGTTCCCGATCATGCGGGTGTTCGGCAGGTGCGGACCGCGGCAGAGGTCCTTCCAGACCGTCTCCCCCGTCTTCGGGTCGACGTTGTCGTAGATCGTGAGCTCGCCGCCGCCGACCTCGACGGACTCCCCCGACTCGCCGGCATCCGATCCGCCCTTGAGGCCGATGAGTTCGAGCTTGAACGGCTCGTTCGCGAGTTCGGCGCGCGCCTCCTCCTCCGACACGACGCGGCGGATGAACCGCTGGCCCTGACGGATGATGCGGTCCATCTCCTTCTGGAGCGGCTTGAAGTCGTCGAGCGTGAACGGCTCGGCGACATCGAAGTCGTAGTAGAAGCCATCGGTGACGGGCGGCCCGATACCGAGCTTCGCCTCGGGATTGATCCGCTGCACCGCCTGCGCGAGCACGTGAGCAGCCGAGTGACGGAGGATGCCGAGGCCGTCGGCGGAGTCGATCGTCACGGGCTCGACCTCGTCGGCGTCCGTGATCGTGGTCGCCAGGTCCTTCAGCTCGCCGTTGACGCGCATGGCGACAACGGACCGGTCGGTGAACCTGGCGAAACCGTCTGACACAGCTGTTCCTTATCCGTCGAGGAGGGGGCTTACGTCCCCAACTCTATCGCCGCGTCGCGTCGCGTCCGTCGGGGCATGATCTCCTCCGGGGAACGACGAAGGCCTCCGGGAATCCCGGAGGCCTTGATATCGATGGTGGGCGATACTGGGATCGAACCAGTGACCTCTTCCGTGTCAGGGAAGCGCGCTACCGCTGCGCCAATCGCCCATGTTGTTGAGTTGTCTGCGTGGCTCAGGAAATGAGTTCTTGATCCTGATGATTGAGGTGGCGACGGGATTCGAACCCGTGTGGACGGCTTTGCAGGCCGCTGCCTCGCCTCTCGGCCACGCCACCGCGTGTGGTTGCCCACATGCCGCAGCCGACCGAAGCCGACCACCAACACTCGAGCGGATGACGAGATTCGAACTCGCGACCCTCACCTTGGCAAGGTGATGCGCTACCACTGCGCCACATCCGCATTTTCGCTCCCGTTTCCGGGTGCCTTGGAACTCTAACCGAAACCCCACCGCATGTCCAAACCGAGACACGCCGCCCGGTGGACGGCGGACGACCGCCACCATCGTGGTTCGCACCACACCCCGGCGTCCGTTAGGATCGTGTACCGCAGGCGTCCTCGCAGGACGCCGAATCAGGGCGATTGGCGCAGTTGGTAGCGCGCTTCCTTCACACGGAAGAGGTCATCGGTTCGAGTCCGGTATCGCCCACAACGACGCCCCGCACGACCACTGGTCGAGCGGGGTTTTCGCTTTCAGGACTCGACGGCACTCCCGCCTCTCCCCTGTGGATCCGCCGGTTTCGCAGCGCGACCGGCTGAAAGCGCGTACGGTCAGGGCTACAGGGTCACCCCGGCTCTCGACGGAGGCAGGACCATGGCGGAGAAGTCATCACGCAAGGCGGTCGCGAAGACGGCCGTTCGCTCTCTCAAGGAGAAGCGACTCGACAAGAAGAACAAGAAGGACGCCACGTCCGACGCTGGAGACATCGTCTCGAACGTCAATCGCAAGCGCTGAGGCCTCTCGGGTGACTGCGGTCGCTTGAGACGGAGGAGACGGTTCATCGCTCATCGGGCGGTGGGCCGTCTTCGCTGTTCCGGCGCGAGAACGTCCCCGGTTTTCGGGCGGCGTGAGCTGAGAGGATGGGCCGATGACGACTCCTGACCGTCCGAGCACGTTGGCCCGCCTCATCCCGGCGCTCATCACCCTGCGCGGCAGCAAGAGGATGTTCGCCTCCGCTGATCGGACGATGGAACATGCACGGTCGCACGTGCTCCGGCCGGAGTCGTTCGCGCCGCCGCGGTCTCTCGATCGTCGCGTCGACATCACGATCCGTCACGAGGACGGCTGGCCCGTGTACACGGTGAGCCCCCGCTCCGGAAGGACGCGACGGCGAGCGGTCTACGTCCACGGAGGGGCATGGATCAACGAGATCACCGCGTTCCATTGGCGCCTCATCGCGGAACTGTCGGAGACGACCGGCACGGAGATCACCGTGCCGGTCTATCCCCTCGTTCCGCGGCCGGAGGCCACGGCCCAGGCCGTCGTCACGCGGATCGCGGACATCGCGCACGGACTCTCCGAGGGTGTCGGCGGCCACAACGTCACACTGCTGGGCGACTCGGCCGGCGGCACCATCGCCCTGTCGGTCGCACAGCTCCTCCACACTCGCGGCGTCTCGTCACCGCGCGACGTCGTGCTGATCTCACCCGTGATCGACATGACCTTCACCGACCCCGAGATCTACCGCATCGAGCCGTCCGACCCGTGGCTCGACGTGCCCGGGCCGCGAGCCGTCGGCGAACGCTGGAGGGGCGAGCTCGACATCACGGATCCGCTCGTGAGCCCCGTGAACGGACCGCTCACGGGGGTGGGACGCATCAGTCTCTTCACCGGCACCCGCGACATCACGCACGCCGATGCGATCACCCTCGAGCGGAGGGCCCGCGAAGAGAGTCACCCGATCGACGTCTTCCGCGCGCCCGGGATGCTCCACGTGTATCCGCTGCTCCCCATACCGGAAGGAGCAGCCGCGCGGTCGATCATCGCGCGCATCCTCCGACGGGACGCGACCGAGGACTGACTCAGCCGACGGACCACCCGTAGCGTCGGGCGAGCGCGCTCGCCACGGCGCGGTACGTCTTCTCCGGGAGGAACGACGCCTCGCGCCGCACACCCGACGCGTCCACGCGGAAGACGCGGTCGAGTCGCGCCCAGCTCTCACGGTGCTGTCCGTCCCACGCACCCGTGCCCACCGAGAGGTGGTCGGGGTCGCCGTCGTGGGCCTTCGAGGTGAGTTGGATGCCGAGAAGACCGGACCGCCCGGCGGCCACCACGAGAACGGGACGGTCCTTTCCGCGGCCGTCGTTCTCCTCGTAGGGGACCCAGGTCCACACGATCTCGCCAGGGTCGGGCACGCCGTCCGCGGATGGTGTCCATTCGAGCCGCACGCGGCCGAGTCCGCGCGGATCGACCTCGACCGTCCGCCCGGGCGTCGACGTGCTGTCGATTCCGGCGGGAGTCTGCGGGCGGACCGGCGTCGGGTTCCTCCTCGAGCGGGGACGGAACAGGCCGACGACGGCAGCGAGGAGACCGGAGGAACGAGCCATGCCCGGAACACTACCCGGCACGACGGGACGAGTCGGGCCATCGTCCCCAGGACGACGAGCGACGGCACGATCCGTGCCTCGGCAGCCTGTGGTCGCCACCGTCGACACACTCAGGGATCGTGTGGGGACTGCCGACGTCAGTCCGCGGCGGTGAGCGCCATCATGCGCGACATCGAGCGCAGGTACTTCTTCCGGTAGCCGCCCGAGAGCATGTCTCCGCCGAACACCTCGTCGAGAGGGACGCCGCTCGCGACGATCGGGATCTGGGCGTCGTACACGCGGTCGATGAAGGCGACGAGGCGCAGCGCTTCGGCCTGGGACTCGGTCGCATGCACTCCCGAGATCCCGATCCGATCGATCCCCTCGATGAGGCCGATGTACCGGGACGGGTGGACCGTCGCGAGGTGGGCGATGATCGCGTCGAACGAGTCGTCGCTCACCGTCTCGCCGTCGGCTGCCGCGCGCTCGATCCGGGAGGCGTAGCCGGCGTCGTCCTGCGTCGTCGCGTGCCCCTCGAGCGTCCGGCGGCGGTAGTCGGTGCCGTCGATCCGCAGCGTGTCGAAGTTACCCGAGAGCGCATGGATCTCTCGAAGGAAGTCGGCGGCGGCGAACCGGCCCTCTCCGAGGGCGTTCGGCGGCGTGTTCGAGGTGGCGGCGAGTCGGGAGCCGGTAGAGACGAGCTCGGTGAGCAGCCGCGTCATCATCATGGTGTCGCCCGGATCGTCGAGCTCGAACTCGTCGATGCAGAGCAAGGTCGAGCCGGTGAGGAGCTCGACGGTCTTCGCGTAACCGAGAGCACCGACCAGGGCCGTGTACTCGATGAACGTGCCGAAATACTTCCGCGGTCCGGGAGCGGCGTGCCAGAGCGCCGCGAGGAGGTGGGTCTTGCCCACGCCGAAGCCACCGTCGAGGTAGATGCCGGGACGCGTTTCCGGCAACTTCTTCTTCCGCGAGAAGAGCCCGCCGCCACGTGACGGCGCCGACCACGAGCCGGCGAACGTCCGCAGGATCTCGACGGCCTCGGCCTGAGAAGGGTACTCGGCGTCCGGTCGGTAGTTCTCGAAACTCGCCTCGGCGAACTGACGAGGCGGGGCGAGTCCCTGGGCCAGCTCGGTCCCGCTGAACTGCGGGGAACGTGCGGCGAGGCTCACCGGTGGTCGAGAGGGTGAGGAGGCCATGTCGTCGCTGGGCACCTTCGAATCGGGGCGGGAGGCGTGTGTCGAAGTCTTACAGCCACGGTGACAGCGGGAGAGGGCTTCCGTAGATTCGCTCGTGGCAGGCCCAGCCTATCCGTCAGTTTCGACGGGTAGCGTCGGGTGGACAGCAGCACCGATCGCGAGGAGAACACCGATGACCATCGAGACCGACAGCTCGGACGAGAAGTTCATTGGCTACGCCCACCCCGAACGTCTCGTGACGACGGAGTGGCTCGAGGAGCACCTCGGAAGCGACGGTCTCGTCGTGGTGGAGTCGGACGAGGACGTCCTGCTCTACGAGACCGGGCACATCCCCGGAGCCGTGAAGGTCGACTGGCACACGGAACTCAACGACCCCGTCCAGCGCGACTACGTCGACGGAGCCGGGTTCGCGCGCCTCCTCGGGTCGAAGGGCATCGACCGCTCGGACACCGTGGTGATCTACGGCGACAAGAACAACTGGTGGGCCGCCTACGCTCTGTGGGTCTTCACCCTCTTCGGGCACGAGGACGTGCGTCTCCTCGATGGCGGCCGCGACAAGTGGATCGCGGAGGGACGGCCGCTCACGACGGAACCGGCCGACCGACCGGCGACCCGCTACCCCGTCGTCGCGCGTGACGACACGGTCATCCGCGCGTTCAAGGACGACGTGCTCACCCACCTCGGCAATCCCCTCGTCGACGTCCGCTCACCGGAGGAGTACTCGGGCGAGCGCACGACGGCCCCCGCCTACCCCGAGGAGGGTGCGCTGCGCGCCGGACACATCCCGAGCGCACAGAACGTGCCGTGGGGGAAGGCGGTCGCGGAGGACGGCACCTTCCGGCCGGTCGTCGAGCTCGACACGATCTACCGCGATGGGGCGGGTCTCGCCGACGGCGACGACATCGTCGCGTACTGCCGCATCGGCGAGCGGTCGAGTCACACGTGGTTCGTCCTGACGCACCTGCTCGGGTTCGAGAACGTCCGCAACTACGACGGTTCGTGGACCGAGTGGGGAAGCGCCGTGCGCGTCCCCATCGTGACCGGGTCGAAGCCCGGGGCCGTCCCGTCCACCTGAGGCGGTCCCCGCCCGTCGCCCGTCGACGGGCGGGGATAATGGACGGATGAGCGACGAGACCCTCCCACCCGCCCTCGCGGAGATCAGCGAGGAGTTCCTCGCCGTCGGCGAAAGGGATCGCCTGCAGCTCCTTCTCGACTTCTCACGCGAGCTCCCCGTCCTGCCGCAGCGCCTCGCGGATCACCCCGAGCTCTTGGAGCGGGTCGCCGAGTGCCAGTCCCCTGTGTTCATCGTCGCGGAGATCGAGGACGGTGCCGTTCATCTGCACGCGACGGCCCCGGAGGAGGCTCCGACGACACGCGGATTCGCCAGCATCCTCGTGCAGGGGCTCGAGGGGCTCACGCCGGACGAGGTCCTCGCGACGCCGAACGATGTCGCACACCGCCTCGGTCTCGGCCGAGCCGTCTCGCCCCTGCGCCTCAGCGGGATGTCGGGGATGCTGGCCCGAATCAAGCGTCAGGTCGCCGCGCGCGTCGCCTGATCCTCCGCGGGCGCTGCGGGCGCCCTCCCACGGACCGCCGGCTCGATCTCAGCGGCCGAGGGCGGCCAACCAGTCGGAGATCGCGGCGTTCCAGCCGGCCTCGTCGTGGTTCCAGATACGAGCGTGACGCGCCTCGGAGAACGAGACGAGCCGCACGATATCGGGACGAGCGTCCGCGAGAGCCTTCGAACCGTCTGACGGCACGAAGCCGTCGTCCTCGCTGTGCAGGATGAGGACAGGGTGGGTGAGCCGTGCCGCCGATGCCACGACGTCGAGCGAGTGGAGATCGACCGGCTCGGCGAGCCCCGTGAGGCGGCGCCCCCAGTCGTTCCCGATCGCGTGCAGAGCCGCATCCCGGACGACGCCGGGCAGGTGTGAGGCCGATGCTTGGAACGCGAGAACCCGGTGCCAGTCGACGACCGGCGAGTCGAGGACGACGCCGACCACGAGATCCTTCAGGTCCGAGCGCAACACGGTCTGCAGAGCGATCGCGCCGCCCATGGACCAGCCCATGAGGACGATCCGTTTCGCCCCGCGTTCGGCTGCGAACTCCATGGCGGACTCGGCGTCGCGCCACTCCGTGCTGCCGAGCCCGTATCGGCCGTCGGTACTCCGAGGCCCCTCGTTGTCGTTGCGGTACGAGACCAGAAGAGAGGTGTAACCGGCCTGGGCGAAGACGGGCACGGCGCGGAGTCCTTCTGCTCGCTGCGAGCCGTGGCCGTGGAGCTGGATGACCCAGTCCTCCCCCACGCCGCCCTCGGACGGGACGATCCACGCAGGCGCCGGGCCGAGAGGCGTCGGCACGGACACGTACTCGTAATCGACACCCAGTTCACGCGGGTGCCGGTAGAACCAGCCGCTCATCCCCGCTGCGACGTCGCCGGGTACACGAGCGAGGTTGCTCGACAGGACGGCACGGGTCACCGTGCGATCGGAGCGGGAGAGGATCTCGCCGATCTTGACGTACGGCTCCGACCCATCGACCCACAGTCCGTATCGACCGGGAACGATCGTCTCGGAGTCCGCGCGGAGCGTGATCGCGCGACCAGGCCGGTCGACGGCCACGATGCGTGAGTTCGACGGCCGTTTGCGAGGCGGCACGAGGACCTTGCGGGAGACCGTCGACACCAGGGCGAGGAACGCGGCCGCCGTGGAGGAGGTGACGGCGACAGCCGCGAGGGCCGCAGCGACACCCGAACTCCGCGGGGTCTCCCGCTGGCGGCGGGCGGCGTGCCTCTGAGCTTTCATCGTCATGTCACTCTAGTCTGCACCCGTGGGAGAGATTCCGATCACCGACGCCGTCCCGGCCGTCTTCGCCGCGGCGCGCGACGCCATCCGTGCTGCCGAGATGCGGGACGAGCTCGTCGTCACCGAGATCCCGGCGCCCGCTCAACTGGCGCCGAACGCCGTCGCGTTCTCCGCCGACGTCCGCCCGTCACGGCACGGCGTCGACTCCGAGCTGGGCACCGGCAGGTTCATCCTGCTGCACGACCCCGCAGAGCCGGAGGCATGGGGTGGGCCGTTCCGCGTCGTCTGCTTCGCGCAGGCGCCGCTCGAGACGGAGATCGGGCTCGATCCGTTCCTCGCCGACGTCGCCTGGTCGTGGCTCGTGGATTCGCTCGACGCGCTCGGAGCGCAGTACGCCGCCGCTTCCGGCACGGCCACCAAGATCCTCTCTTCGGGCTTCGGTGAACTCGCCGAGCACGGGGACGGCGCCCAGATCGAACTGCGGGCCTCCTGGTCCCCCCGCGAGGGCTCCATGAGCGCTCACATCGAGGGATGGGGTGAGCTGCTCTGTCTCCTGGCGGGTCTCCCCCCGGTCGGCGCGGAGGGTGTCGCTTCTCTGGATGCACGGAGGATCGCCCGTGACTGATCGTGTCGTCATCGACACGCGAGCGGACTATCTGCGCGCCGTCGAGGAGATCGCCGGCGGCGAGGGGCCCGTCGCCGTCGACGCCGAGCGCGCAAGCGGTTTCCGCTACTCGCAGCGTGCCTACCTCATTCAGATCTTCCGCCGCGGTTCGGGGGTCTTCCTGTTCGATCCTCCGGCCATCGGCCGATTCGACGAGCTGCAGGCCGTCATCGGTTCCGAGGAGTGGGTGCTGCACGCCGCGAGCCAGGACCTCGCGTGCCTCCGCGAAGTCGGTCTGGATCCGAGCACGGTCTTCGACACGGAGCTCGCCGCCCGGCTCCTCGGTCTTCCGCGCGTAGGCCTCGGCACCGTCGTCGAGGAGAAGCTCGGCATCGTCCTCCGCAAGGAGCACTCGGCCGCCGACTGGTCGACGCGGCCGCTCCCCGACTCCTGGCTCGAATACGCCGCCCTCGACGTCGAGTTCCTCGTCGACCTCCGCGACGTCCTCGCCGATGACCTCGTCGCAGCCGACAAGGTGGAGATCGCTCGCCAGGAGTTCGATGCGACCGTGGCTCGTCCCGAGAAGGCTCCTCGAGTCGATCCGTGGCGTCGCCTCAGCGGTATCCACTCCGTGAGGGGCGGGCGCGGCCTCGCCATCGCACGCGAGCTCTGGGAGTCACGTGACGCCCTCGCTCGCGAACGCGACGTCGCCCCCGGACGCCTGATCCCCGACACGTCGATCGTCGCGGCCGTGCGGACTCAGCCGACGAGCATGAATGCCCTCGCCGCCCAGAAGGACTTCTCCGGCCGCGCGAGTCGTTCCGAGATCGACCGCTGGTGGGCCGCGATCGAACGCGGTCGCACCACGACCGATCCCCCTGTCGCACGCGGGACCGGGGAGACTCTCCCGCCTCCGCGATCCTGGGCCGATCGCAACCCGGAGGCGGACGCGCGCCTGAAGGCGGCCAGGCCGCTCCTCATCGCCCGCGCGGAGGAGATGCAGCTCCCCGTGGAGAACCTCCTCACGCCCGAGTTCCTCCGTCGGCTCGCGTGGATTCCGCCAGAGCCCACCACGCCGGAGACGATCTCCGAGGTTCTCGAGCAGCTGGGCGCGCGGCCGTGGCAGATTGACGCAACCGCACAGTCGATCGCCGAAGCCTTTGTCGCTGCCCACCAAACGCCCGTCGCCGCCGAGTCGGACGAATCGTAGAAAGAATCAAAGGATTGGGGACCGTCGGTGCCCCTTCCTAAGATCGTTGGCGTAATCCAACAAGGAGGCACTGTGGCCGGAAACAACGACGTCTACTTCGTCGATGGAGTGCGAACGCCCTTCGGGCGAGCGGGCGAAAAGGGCGTGTACTGGGACACCCGCGCGGACGACCTGATCGTGAAAGCGATCATCGGACTGCTGGAGCGCAACCCGAACGTCCCGAAGGACCGCATCGACGAGGTCGCGATCGCCGCGACGACGCAACAGGGCGACCAGGGGCTGACCCTGGGACGCACGGCGGCACTCCTGGCAGGACTGCCCAAGTCGGTGCCCGGATTCGCGATCGATCGGATGTGCGCCGGTGCCATGACGAGCGTGACGACCACCGGATCAGGTGTCGCCTTCGGCGCCTACGATCTGGCGATCGCCGGCGGAGTCGAGCACATGGGTCGCCACCCGATGGGCTTCAACGCCGATCCGAACCCGCGCTTCCTCTCGGAGAAGCTCGTGAGCGGGGACGCCCTCAACATGGGCAGCACCGCCGAGCGGATCCACGACCGGTTCCCCCACCTCACGAAAGAGCGGTCCGACCGCTTCGGCATGCGCAGCCAGCAGAAGGTCGCCGCGGCCTACGAGGCCGGGAAGATCCAGCCGGACCTCGTCCCCGTCGCCGTGCGCAGCGCGCAGGGGTGGGGTCTCGCGACGACGGACGAGGGCATGCGCCCCCAGACCACCATGGAGGGACTCGCAACGCTGCGCACGCCCTTCCGGCCGCACGGCCGCGTCTCGGCGGGCAACGCCTCGCCGCTCACCGACGGCGCGACCGTGAGCCTTCTCGCGTCGGGTGACGCCGTGAAGGAGTTGTCGCTCGCGCCCAAGATGCGGATGGTCTCGTTCGCGTTCGCGGGCGTCGAGCCCGAAGTCATGGGCCTCGGGCCCGTCCCGTCGACGGAGAAGGCGCTGCGCAAGGCCGGACTCTCCATCGAGGACATCGGCCTCTTCGAACTCAACGAGGCCTTCGCCGTCCAGGTGCTGTCGTTCCTCGACCACTTCGGCATCGACGACGACGACCCTCGGGTCAACCCGTGGGGCGGCGCCATCGCGATCGGCCACCCGCTCGCGGCGTCGGGGGTCCGCCTGATGATCCAGCTCGCCCGTCAGTTCGCCGAGCGCCCCGACGTCCGATACGGCCTCACGGCCATGTGCGTCGGTCTCGGGCAGGGTGGCACGGTCATCTGGGAGAACCCGAACTGGAAGGGAAAGAAGTAGCAGCATGAACGACTACGAGAACATCGACTTCACGCCGCTCGTCACCCTGTCGGACGACGAGGTCATCACACACTCCTTCGTCCGCGACGTGCCGCTCTCGGGTGGTCGCGTGCTCGCGCTCGTGACCCTCGACAACGGTCGGGATCACACACGCCCGAACACCCTTGGCCCGGCCACCCTCCTCGAGCTCAGGGACGTCCTCGACGGGCTGCGCGAGCGCGCGACTCGGGGCGAGATCCATGGTGTCGCCGTCACCGGCAAGCCGTTCATCCTCGCAGCAGGTGCCGACCTCAGCCAGGTCGACAAGATTCCCGACCGTCGGTCCGCCGCCCTCCTGCCGAAGCTGGGGCACGACGTCCTCGGTCGGCTCGGAGACCTCGGTGTGCCGAGCTTCACCTTCATCAACGGCCTCGCCCTCGGCGGCGGCCTGGAGATCGCGCTCAACTCGGACTACCGCACGCTCGACACGTCAGCGGCTGCGATCGCCCTGCCCGAGGTCTTCCTCGGGCTCATCCCCGGGTGGGGCGGCGCGTATCTGCTGCCGAACCTCATCGGCATCGAGAACGCCCTCAAGGTCGTCATCGAGAATCCGCTCAAGAACAACCGGATGCTGAAGCCCACGGACGTCCTCGAGCTCGGCATCGCCGACATCGGGTTCTCCCCCGCGACCTTCCTCGAAGAGTCGATCCGGTGGGCCGACGGCGTCATCGCGGGTACGACGACGGTCAAGCGTCCGCACGCGCCCGGAAAGATCGAGCGTGCCGTCAAGTGGGACGCGGCCGTCGGCATCGCGCGCAAGCAGGTCGCGTCCCGTCTCGGCACCGTCCAGAAGTCGCCGTACGTCGCCCTCGACCTGCTCAAGGCGGCCAAGTCGGGGACGAAGGCTGAGGGGTTCGCTCGCGAGGACGAGGCACTCACCGATCTCATCTCGGGCGATCAGTTCCGGGCGAGCGTCTACGCGTTCAACCTCGTTCAGAAGCGCGCGAAGCGACCGGCCGGCGCACCCGACCCGAAGATCGCTCGCACGGTCTCCAAGGTCGGCGTCATCGGCGCCGGGCTCATGGCGAGCCAGTTCGCGCTGCTCTTCGTGCGTCGCCTCCAGGTGCCTGTCGTCATCACCGACCTCGACCAGGCCCGCGTCGACAAGGGGCTCGCCTACATCACGGGGGAGATCGATTCGCTCCGCGAGAAGGGACGCATCTCGCGGGACGAGGCGAACCGTCTCACCGCTCTGGTCACCGGAACGACCGACCGCGCCGACTTCGCCGACGCCGACTGGGTGATCGAGGCGGTGTTCGAGGAACTCGGCGTCAAGCAGGAGGTCTTCGCCGACATCGAGAAGTACGTGAGCCCCGAGGCGATCCTCGCGACCAACACGTCGTCGCTGTCGGTCGAACGCATCGGAGAGCGTCTCGCTCACCCGGAGCGGCTCGTCGGGTTCCACTTCTTCAACCCCGTCGCCGTCATGCCCCTCATCGAGGTGGTCTCGGCGCCCGCAACCGATGATGTCGCCTTGTCGACGGCCATGGTCACGGCGAAGGCCTTGAAGAAGAACGCGGTCATCACGCGGGATACCCCGGGCTTCGTCGTGAACCGCGTTCTCGCGAAGGTCTTGGGAGAAGCGATGCGAGCCGTCGACAGCGGCACGCCGTTCGCCGACGTCGATGCGGCTCTCGCACCGCTCGGCCTCCCGATGGCCCCGTCGGCTCTCCTCGATCTCGTGGGCCTCAAGGTCGGTGCGCACGTCCTCGACACGCACCACGCCGCGTTCCCCGATCGGTTCTACCGCTCGGACAACCTGCACCGGTTGGCCGAGCACGGTTCCCTCTTGGAGAAGGACAAGTCGGGCAAGATCACCGGCTTCGACAAGACGGCGCTCAAGATCGTGTCGGGCGGCGGCGCACCGACGCCCGGCGACGACATCCTCCGTCGTCTCCAGGACGGTCTCGCCGACGAGATCCACCGGATGCTCGAGGACGACGTCGTGCACGCCGCAGAGGACATCGATCTCTGCATGATCCTCGGCGCCGGTTGGCCGTTCCAGATGGGCGGCGTCACGCCGTACCTCGACCGCGTCGGAGCGAGCGAGAGAGCGTTCGGCGGTACGTTCCACTCGCCGCGCATCGCCGGCGTCGAGTAGGGCCGGCACACCGGTAACACGAAGGGCCTCGACCGCTGCGGCGGACGAGGCCCTTCGTGTTACCGGGGGTCGTCGGTCAGCGGGCGCCGTCGTCGGACGCCTGCGCGGAATGCTCCGCTCCGGCGAGCACGTCGTCGTCATCGTTCGTCGAACCGTCCAACGGTCGAGCGACCGGGATCCGCGTCCCGAGCACCTGGGAGACGATCCCACGCGCGATCGACTTCGCCGACAGGCCGACCTCCTCGAGGATCTCGCCGCGCGAGGCGTGAGACAGGAAACGGTCGGGCAGGCCGAGTTCGTCCACAGCCGTATCGATCCCCGCCGCGCGCAGATCCTGACGCACGCGGGTCCCGATACCTCCGATGCGGATGCCGTCCTCGATGGTGATGACGAGGCGATGCTCGGCGGCGAGCTCGACGACCGAGGCCGGAACGGGGACAACCCAGCGTGGGTCCACGACGGTCGCTCCGATACCGTGGGCGTCGAGCAGAGCGGCGACATCCAGCGCGAGCCGAGCGAAGGGGCCGACCCCGACGATGAGGACGTCTCGGCGCTCCGCCCGGGACAGGACGTCCACGCCGTCCTGCAGTCGCTCGATGGACGGAATGTCCTCCCCGACGTCGCCCTTCGGGAACCGGATGACGGTGGGGGCGTCCTCGACCGCGACGGCCTCCCCCAGCTCTTCGGTGAGGCGCGCCCCGTCGCGGGGAGCGGCGATGCGGATTCCCGGGATCGCCTGGAGGAGCGCGAGGTCCCACACCCCGTGGTGACTCGGACCGTCCGGTCCGGTCACTCCGGCCCGATCGAGCACGAAGGTGACTCCCGCCTGATGGAGGGCCACGTCCATGAGCGCCTGGTCGAACGCGCGGTTGACGAAGGTCGCGTAGAGGGCGACGACCGGATGAAGTCCTCCGAAGGCGAGTCCGGCGGCCGACGTCACAGCGTGCTGCTCCGCGATCCCGACGTCGAAGACACGCGACGGGAAGCGCTCGGCCATTCGGTGCAGACCCGTCGGTCGCAGCATCGCCGCGGTGATCCCCACCAGACGATCGTTCGTGCCGGCGAGGCGGACGAGCGAGTCCCCGAACACCTCCGTCCAGCTCTGACCCGAGCCGGAGTCGAGTGGCTCACCCGTCTCCGGATCGATCTTGCCGACGGCGTGGAACTGGTCGGCGACGTCCCGTCGTGCAGGCTCGTAGCCGCGACCCTTCTCCGTGATCGCATGCACGATCACCGGCCCTGCGTAGTCGCGCGCATGCTGCAGGACCTCCTCGAGCGCC
Organism: Labedella gwakjiensis; assembly: GCF_003014675.1. NCBI lineage: Bacteria > Bacillati > Actinomycetota > Actinomycetes > Micrococcales > Microbacteriaceae > Labedella > Labedella gwakjiensis. The sequence continues at coordinate 3,250,108 of NZ_PYAU01000001.1, read as the reverse complement.
GGCAGATCGTGCCCGTCGACCGGACCGAGGTACTTGATGTCGAGGTTCGAGTAGAGGGCCTCGTTGTTCGTGAACCGCGACAGGAAGCCGTGCGCACCGCCGCGGACGCCCCGGTAGATCGCGCGTCCCGGCGCGCCGAAGCGGGAGAACGCCTGCTCGCTCGAGCGGTGCAGGGTCTGATAGGTCTTGCGCACGCGCACGTCGTTGAGGAATCGCGCCATGCCGCCGATCGTCGGCGCGTACGACCGTCCGTTGTCGTTGACGATGATGACGAGGCGTCTCGTGTTGTCGTCGCTGATGTTGTTGAGCGCTTCCCACGTCATCCCGCCGGTCAGCGCGCCGTCGCCGACGACGGCGACGACGGTGCGATCGTCCTGCCCGGTCATCGTGAACGCACGGGAGATCCCGTCGGCCCACGACAGGGAACTCGACGCGTGCGAGCTCTCGACGATGTCGTGCTCGGACTCGGCTCGCTGCGGGTAGCCGGCGAGCCCGCCCCTCTGGCGCAGGGTGGAGAAGTCCTTCCGGCCGGTCAGGAGCTTGTGAACGTACGACTGGTGCCCGGTGTCGAAGACGATCGCGTCGTGCGGCGAGTGGAAGACCCGGTGCATCGCGATGCTGAGCTCCACGACGCCGAGATTCGGCCCGAGATGACCTCCGGTGCGCGAGACCTCGGCCACGAGGAACCGCCGGATCTCGCGTGCCAGCTCCTCGAGCTGACGCGGGGTGAGCGCATCGAGGTCGCGTGGCCCGTCGATGCCGTCGAGAACTGTCATCTCGTTCCTCGCCTTCCGATCGTCGGTGCTTTCCACTCTACGCAGCACGTCGCCGAAAAGAGACGGCGACCGGTCCGCGGAAGCGGATCCGGTCGCCGTCTGTCGTGTCGGCGGAGTCTGGCGTCAGACCAGGCTGCGCAGCACGTACTGCAGAATGCCGCCGTTGCGGTAGTAGTCCGCCTCACCAGGCGTGTCGATCCGGACGACCGCATCGAACTCGACGACCGACTTGCCCTCGGGAGAGTGCTCGGTCGGCTCTGCGACCACGTGGACCGTCGAGGGCGTGACGCCCTCGTTGAGCTTCTCGATCCCGGAGATCGAGATCGACTCGGTGCCGTCGAGGCCGAGGGACTCCCACGATTCGCCCGCCGGGAACTGCAGCGGAACGACACCCATGCCGATGAGGTTCGAGCGGTGGATGCGCTCGAAGCTCTCCGTGATGACGGCCTTCACGCCGAGGAGGCTCGTGCCCTTGGCCGCCCAGTCACGGCTGGAGCCGGAACCGTACTCCTTGCCACCGAGGACGACGAGCGGGGTGCCCTGCGCCTGGTAGTTCTGCGAGGCGTCGTAGATGAACGACTGCGGGGCGTCCGGCTGCGTGAAGTCACGCGTATACCCGCCCTCGACACCGTCGAGGAGCTGGTTCTTCAGACGGATGTTCGCGAACGTGCCGCGGATCATCACCTCGTGGTTGCCGCGACGCGAGCCGTAGGAGTTGTAGTCCTTCCGGGCCACACCGTGCTCGTCGAGGTAGCGACCTGCGGGGCTGTCGCCCTTGATCGAGCCGGCCGGGCTGATGTGGTCCGTCGTGACCGAGTCGCCGAGCTTCGCGAGCACACGGGCTCCGACGATGTCGCTGACCGGGGTCGTCTCCATCGTCATGCCCTCGAAGTACGGGGGCTTCCGCACGTAGGTGGACTCGGCGTCCCACTCGAACGTCGCACCCTCGGGCGTCGAGAGCGAACGCCAGCGCTCGTCGCCGTCGAAGACGCCGTTGTACTCGTGCGTGAACATGTCGGTGTCGATCGACGAGTCGATCGTGTCCTGCACCTCGGCCGCATCCGGCCAGATGTCCTTCAGGAAGACGTCGTTGCCCTCGGAGTCCTTCCCGAGCGCGTCGACCTCGAAGTCGAAGTTCATCGACCCGGCGAGGGCGTACGCGATCACGAGCGGGGGGCTCGCGAGGTAGTTCATCTTCACGTCGGGGTTGATGCGGCCCTCGAAGTTGCGGTTGCCCGAGAGGACCGCGGTCACGGCGAGGTCGTTGTCCTGGACGGCGGTCGAGATCTCGTCGAGGAGTGGACCGGAGTTTCCGATGCAGGTCGTGCAGCCGTAGCCGACGGTGTAGAAGCCGAGGTCCTCGAGGTAGCTCGTGAGGCCGGCCTTCTCGTAGTAGTCGGTGACGACCTTCGACCCGGGAGCGAGGGTCGTCTTGACCCACGGCTTGGCCTTGAGGCCCTTCTTCGACGCGTTGCGCGCGAGCAGGCCGGCGGCCATCATGACGGACGGGTTGGACGTGTTCGTGCACGAGGTGATCGCCGCGATCGCGACGGCGCCGTGGTCGATCGTGAAGTCCGCGCCGTCCGCGAGAGCGACCTTCGTCGGCTTCGACGCCGTCTTGGGCGAGTGGCTCGCCGCGTGGTCGTGTCGGTGGCTGACGTCCTGCTCGCCCGGGGCGTGCGCGGTCTCCTCGTCCTGCGGCGTGAAGCCGATGGGGTCTGAGGCCGGGAACGTGCCCTCGACAGCCGCGTCGACCTGCGAGTGGCCGGGCGTCGTGTAGTTCCCGAGGTCGACCTCGAACTGAGACTTCGCGTCGGTGAGCTCGATGCGGTCCTGCGGGCGCTTGGGGCCGGCGATGGACGGGACGACCGTGGCGAGGTCGAGCTCGAGGTACTCGCTGAAGACGGGCTCGACCGCGGGGTCGTGCCAGAGCTTCTGCACCTTCGAGTACTCCTCGACGAGGGCGATCTGCTCCTCGCTGCGTCCCGTGAGACGCAGGTAGTCGAGCGTGACGTCGTCGATCGGGAACATCGCGGCCGTCGAGCCGAACTCCGGGCTCATGTTGCCGATGGTGGCGCGGTTCGCGAGGGGGACCTCGGCGACGCCTTCCCCGTAGAACTCCACGAACTTGCCGACGACCCCGTGACGACGGAGCATCTGCGTGATCGTGAGCACGACGTCGGTCGCGGTGACACCCGTCGGGATGGAGCCGGAGAGCTTGAAGCCGACGACCTTGGGGATGAGCATCGACACGGGCTGGCCGAGCATTGCCGCCTCGGCCTCGATGCCGCCGACACCCCACCCGAGCACGCCGAGGCCGTTGACCATGGTGGTGTGCGAGTCGGTACCGACACACGTGTCGGGGTAGGCGCGGAGGACGCCGCCCACCTCGCGGGTCATGGTGACGCGGGCGAGGTATTCGATGTTGACCTGGTGGACGATCCCGGTCCCCGGCGGGACGACCTTGAAGTCGTCGAACGCCGTCTGGCCCCACCGCAGGAACTGGTAGCGCTCACCGTTGCGCTCGTACTCGAGCTCGACGTTGCGCTCGAGCGCGTTCTCCGAGCCGAAGAGGTCGGCGATCACGGAGTGGTCGATGACCATCTCGGCGGGCGCGAGCGGGTTGATCTTGTTCGCGTCTCCGCCGAGGGCCTCGACCGCCTCGCGCATGGTGGCGAGGTCGACGATGCAGGGCACGCCGGTGAAGTCCTGCATGACGACGCGCGCCGGGGTGAACTGGATCTCCGTGTCGGGGTCCGCCGTGGGGACCCAGCCACCGAGCGCCCGGATGTGCGCGTCGGTGATGTTCGCACCGTCTTCGGTGCGCAACAGGTTCTCGAGCAGCACCTTCAGGCTGAACGGGAGCTTCTCGTGGCCCTCGACCGCATCGATGCGGTAGATCTCGTAGTCGTTACCGGAGACGTGGAGCGTGTCCTTCGCTCCGAAGCTGTTGACCGTTGACACGATGCCTCTCCTTCGTCGGCGCCGCGGCGGCGCACTCATACCAATCTTGGATTCCCGGAGCGCCGCGGGCTAGCAAGGAGGCCCTAACCTCCCGAGCGGCCGACGCACTGCCACGCATCCTCGATTTATCTCGATGTCGAGATAATTCTAACGCACCGAGAACCGTGATCCGTCGGACAGGCCGACCGTCTGCGAATGCTCGTCCGCGGCGGTCTCAGGCGGCGCCGCGGGAACCGGAGCGCTGCAGCGAGCGGATGACGAGCCACGTGATGACGAGCAACGGCGCGTACAGCGGGATGCCCATGACGAGGCGAGCCGTCCCCAGAGCCTCGATGGCGCCGGCGTAGTAGAGCGGGATCTGCACGATGAGGCGCAGCGCGAAGAGCGAGCACCACATCAACGTGAGCGCGGCGTACACCCGCCTCCGACGGCGGTCCGCTCGCCAGGTCGTCCCTTCACCCGTGAGGAAACCGGCGGCGACGCCGATGATCGGCCACCCGGCGAGGACAGAGACGAGGAGGACGACGAAGTAGCCGCCGTTGGTCCAGAACCCAGGGATGTAGTAGTCCTCCGGGCGATTGTTGAGGAGGGCGAGCACCGCCGACAGCGCGATGCCGAGCACACCGCCGATCGCCGGAGACGCCGGCTGTCGTTGGATCAGACGCACGACGACGAAGACGACCCCCACAGCGAGAGGAAGGACGATAGAGAGGACGAGGTCCCGCGTGAACGTGTAGGCGATGAGGAAGACGAACCCGGGCAGCATCGCCTCGACGACACCGCGGACCCCGCCGATCGCGGAGAGCACCGAACGCCCGTCGACCTGGCCGGACTCCGCGAGACGCCCGATGCCGGAGAGGCGAGCGGCCCGTTCGAGGCGAGCGCTCGTGTCGTCGTCGCTCATCGCGCCCTCGTCGCCCGCCACTACTCGGCGGGGGCGGCGTCCGCGGACGCCGGCATCTTGAGCGGGATGAGGTCGCGCGGGGGCATGGGCTGCGTCCCGCGGACCACGACGACGCTGCGGAAGAGGTCTTCGATCTTCTCGGCGGCCTCGGCGGACGACGTGCCCTCCCCCGCGATCACGCCGCGCAGGAACCACCGGGGGCCGTCGATGCCGACGAAACGCGCGACACGCGTGGACGCCCCGGACCCGTCGGCTGCGGCGACCGGCACCTGGGCCCGGATCTCCGGACCGAAGGGACCGTCGACGTCTTCGACCGTCCCACCCTGTCGTGTGATCTGCTCGACGATCTGAGAACGCGTCTCGTGCCAGAGTCCGGTCGATCGGGGTGCGGCGAACGGCTGGACCTGCAGGGACGATCCTGCGTAGTCGAGCCCGACCGCGACGATCCGCTTCGAGCTCTCCTCGACTTCGAGCCGGAGGTTGAGTCCCTCTCGCGGGAGGATCTTCACGCCGCCGAGGTCGATGTACGGGCGGACCGCGTTCGCCTCCGACTCGTCGAACGGTCCGTTCTCGGCGCGGTCGACGGGTGCCGATTTCGCGTCCAGATCCGCGTCGGGCTCGCCGTCTGGCGCCTCGATCGCGTCGACGACGTCATCGGTCGGCGGGACGGTCTCGACGTCGGTCGTGTCGACGGACTTCTCCTCCGTCGTCGCGACGCTCTTGTCCTTCTTCGTGCGCTTCATCGTCCTGCTCCCGTCTCCGTGCCATAGCCGCTCGAACCGAAACCGCCTTCGCCCCGCGCGCTGCCGGGGAGAGTCTCCACCGGGACGAAGCGAGCCCGTGACACAGGCATCACGATCAGCTGAGCGATGCGATCGCCGACCGCCACGTCGTACGCCTCACGGGCATCCGTGTTGAGAAGCGTGACCTTGATCTCGCCCCGATAGCCGGCATCCACCGTACCGGGAGAGTTCACGATGGTGATGCCGTGCTTCGTCGCGAGACCACTGCGCGGCACGACGAACGCGGCGAAACCGTCCGGGAGCGCGATGGCGACGCCCGTGCCGACGAGGGCGCGCTGGCCCGGATCGAGACGGACGGCCTCGGCGGCGCGCAGATCGGCGCCGGCGTCACCGGGGTGGGCGTAGCTCGGGAGTTCGGGAGCGATAATGAGAACGTCAACGCTTTCGGTCACGTGTCGAGGGTAGTGCAGAACGATGAGCGAAGTGGGTGCTGTGCGGTATCGGGAAAGACTGTGGCCGGCACGATGGATCCTCGTGGCGACTCTCCTCGTGATCCCCGCGAGCGCTCTCACCTTCGCCCCGTTGTCGTGGGTCCTGGGATTCGTCGTCGGGGTGTTCCTGTACGCGGGCTGCGTCGGCCTGTACGCGATCGCTGGCGTCCCCGTCGAGGTGACGGACACCGAGCTCCGCGCCGGCCGAGCGCGCATCGAGCTCGACTTCGTCGGCGGGGCCACAGCATTCACGGGAGCCGACGCCACGTCGCAACGGGGCCCCGAACTCGACGCGCGCGCCTGGCTGCTCCTGCGAGGAGGCGTACCGGGTGTGGTCAGGGTCGACATCGCCGATCCGAAGGATCCGACGCCGTACTGGCTCATCTCGACAAGAAACCCCGACCGGCTCGTCTCCGAGCTGATCGGGGCTGTCGCCTCACGCGCCTGAGGTCAGGCCGCGCACTCCGCGCACAACGGTCCGAGCTTCGACTCGTGATCGAACTGCGAGCGGTGCTTCACGAGGAAGCAGCTCACGCACGTGAACTCGTCCGCCTGAGGCGGGAGCACCACGACGTCGAGGTCGAGGTCCGAGAGGTCGGCACCCGGCAGGTCGAAGCCCGTGGGGTTGTCCGCATCCTCCACGTCGACGGCACCGGACATCTTGTCAGGGACGCGCTCCTTGAGTGCCTCGATCGACTCGGAGTCGTCCTCGGTCTTGCGAGGGGCGTCGTAATCGGTTGCCATACCCGTCCATCTCTGCTGTGTAGTCCACTGAAATCGCGGCGTCAGTTTGCATGAAAGGTCTGCGAATAGCAAACCGGTGCACGGTCTCCGGACGACGCTTCCTGATCAACTTCCGGCACGCCCTCGGTATTCCCCGAAACGGCCGACCTCCCGTGTGAGTATGGGGCATCCGGATCCATCCTGGAAGGCAGGCACATGCAGGATTTGAAGGTCGTCGGAGTAGAGGACGGCGCTCTCGTCGCCGCGACGGAGAACGGCGAGCGGTACCGCATCGTCATCGACGAAGTGCTGCACTCCTATGTGCGTCCTCCGCGCCTCGAGCAGAACACCGGTCCGCGTATCAGCCCGAAGGACATCCAGGCGCACATCCGCTCGGGATTGTCCGCCGAAGAGGTCGCGGATCTCACTGGTGCCACCATCGATTACGTGCGGCGCTTCGAGCGCCCCGTGCTCGCCGAGCGCGAGCACATCGTCGGGCAGGCGCTGAGTGTCCCCGTCATCGCCCCCGTCGAGGCTGCCGACGGCGAAGAGGCCACCTTCGGCGCGGCCATCCGTGCGCGACTCGACTCCCTGTCGGCGACCGGTGAGCGGTGGACGAGCTGGAAGGACGCCGAGGACGGCTGGATCGTCAAGGTGTCCTTCACCTCCGGCGAGGTCGACCACGACGCGCGTTGGACGTTCGAGCCGAAACGTCAGACCCTCTCACCCCAGAACTCCGAGGCGCTCACCCTCTCGCGACAGGGCGAGATGCCGAACGGGCTCATCCCCCGCCTCCGGGCCGTCGAGCCCGACGGCCACACGCACGACGACTCCCGCTTCGACAGCGGCGCCTTCACGATCGAACGGTCATCGGGAGACGACGACCTCGTCGCCGTCCTCGAGCCCCTCGCCTTCGGCCGCAATCAGACCTCATCGAAGGCGGCGGCTGCGGCCGCGGTCAACCGCGGTGACGATGACGCGGGCTCGGCCTCCACACAGACGGCCGACCTCCTCGAGGCGCTGCGCAAGCGGCGCGGCGAGCGGGAGCCGGCGGACTACCGGGGGACGCAGACCCCTTCCGTCTCCCCTGCCCAGGAATCGACCCCGGAATCGACTCAGCTCTTCGACATCCCCCTCGAGGGAGAGAAGGAGAAGCCGTCCTCCGAACCGCCGCTCACGAAGGCCCCGGCGCCTCGGAAGGGTCGTGCGTCGATGCCGTCGTGGGACGAGATCGTGTTCGGCGCGCGCACCGACGACGACTGAGCGCTCACGCCTTCCAGGCAGCCAGCCGGATGAGAGGGACGGATCGTTCCTCGGGCGTCAGCGAACCGTGCTGCCCGACCATGCGCCGGCCGAGATCCTCCCCGAATCGGTCGTCGTAGAAGGCCACGCGTTTGCGCGGAGCGACGAGCACGTCTCCGATCCTGTCCAGTACCTCGGACGCCACCTCTCCCCCGAACCAACCGGCGGCGACAGCGACCTCTCGGGTGGCGACCCACGAGGAATCCCCGAATCGGTCCGTCCATGACGCCGCGACCGCTTCCGGGTCCTCCCCGGGTTCGAGTCCGAGATGCAGGAAGCGGGGTTCGCCCGCGACGTGCCGGATGCCGTGCATCACGTCGGTGTGCGCCGAGAGGAGGATGTGGGCGTCGTGCGGGATGTCGAGCATCCCATGGTCAGCGGTGACAGCGATCCCGGTGCCGCGTGCCACCGACCCCTCGAGCGTCCCGAGCGCCGAGTCGATCGCTTCGAGGACGGCCGTCCACCGTGGACTCTCGACCCCGTCCGCATGTCCTGTCTTGTCGAGTTCCGGGACGTACACGTAGGTGAGGGTCCGCTCGATGGCCGAGCGTTCGGCGGCGACGCGGAACCGGGCCGCGAGGTCGTCCTCGCCCCGATAGGGCGCCCCACGCAGGATGGCCCGCGTGAGGCCGGACCCGGCGAAGCTTCGCGGGCCGACGGCGACGATCGACGCCGACGCGGGCTCCGTCCGCTCGAAGACCGTCGTGCTCCGCTGCCACGTCTCAGGAACCATCCGTGCGTCCCACCCGGAGAGCTGCTTGACGACGCGGTCGTTCGCCCGATCCAGCGCGGTGTAGCCGACCAGGCCGTGGGTGCCCGGCCAGACTCCCGTGAGGATGGTCGTGAGAGCCGCAGCCGTCGTACTCGGCACCACACTGTCGATCGTCCGCGCCTGGTTCACGACCAGCCGCCTGGCGTGCCCTGCCCGAGCGCCGAGGGCGAGCGCCCCGAGCCCGTCGACGACCACCACGACGGCGGACCGCACCCGCGGGAGTCCCAGTCGGCCGCGCCGGCCCGACAGCGCGGCGATCGAATCCGGCAGAACGTCGGCCAGGCTCACGGCCGCCGGTTTCACGATCGGTAGCATGGTCGGCATCGGGCCCAGTCTTCCATACGCTGTCCGGCCCTCGCCCTCCATCCGCCTCCGCTCGGAATCAAGGAATGACGCCCAGAAACACGAACACCGGCTCGTCGAACTCGAACGACGAGGAGATCGCCGAGCGCATCGAGGACGTCGACGTCTCGACCGAGATGCAGGGGTCCTTCCTCGAGTACGCCTACTCCGTCATCTACTCCCGTGCCCTGCCCGACGCACGCGACGGCCTCAAGCCCGTTCAGCGCCGCATCCTCTTCCAGATGACGGAGATGGGGCTTCGTCCCGACCGCGGACACGTCAAGTCGGCCCGCGTCGTCGGCGAGGTCATGGGCAAGCTGCACCCACACGGCGATACAGCCATCTACGACGCCCTCGTGCGCCTGGCTCAGCCATGGACTCTCCGCGTCCCCCTCATCGACGGCCACGGCAACTTCGGCTCGCTCGACGACGGGCCCGCGGCCCCCCGCTACACGGAGGCTCGTCTCGACGCGGCGGCCCTCGCCCTCACCGACGGACTCGATGAAGACGTCGTCGACTTCGTGCCGAACTACGACAACCAGTTCCTCCAGCCGGACGTCCTCCCGGCGTCCTTCCCGAACCTCCTGGTGAACGGGGCGAGCGGGATCGCGGTTGGCATGGCGACCAACATGGCCCCTCACAATCTCATCGAGGTCATCGGCGCGGCGCGGCATCTGCTCGCGCACCCCGATGCGAGCCTCGACGACCTCATGGAGTTCGTTCCCGCTCCCGATCTCCCATCGGGCGGCACGATCGTCGGGCTCGAAGGCATCAAGGACGCTTACGCCACCGGTCGTGGCGCGTTCAAGACGCGCGCCCGAGTGAGCGTCGAGAACATCACGGCACGCAAAGCCGGCCTCGTCGTGACGGAGCTCCCATACCTCGTCGGCCCTGAGAAGGTCATCGAGAAGATCAAGGACGGCGTCGGCTCGAAGAAGCTGAGTGGCATCTCGGACGTCACCGACCTGACCGACCGTCAGAAGGGGCTTCGGCTCGTCATCGGCATCAAGACCGGCTTCAGCCCCGAAGCCGTTCTCGAGCAGCTCTACCGCTACACACCGCTCGAGGACTCGTTCAGCATCAACAACGTCGCACTCGTCGACGGCGGGCCGCGCACGCTCGGGCTCCGCGAGCTGCTCCAGGTCTACGTCGATCACCGCATCTCGGTGGTCACGCGACGCACGCGCTATCGCCTCGATCGTCGGCGCGAACGGCTCCACCTCGTGGAGGGACTGCTCATCGCGATCCTCGACATCGACGAGGTCATCCAGGTCATCCGGACGAGCGATGATTCCGAGCAGGCGCGCACGAGGCTCATCGAGGTCTTCGACCTCTCCCAGGTCCAATCCGAATACATCCTCGAGCTCCGGTTGCGTCGCCTCACCCGGTTCTCGCGCATCGAGCTCGAGGCCGAGCGCGACGCACTGCGCGCGGAGATCGCCCAGCTCGAAGCGCTCCTCGCCTCCGAGGCCGCCATCCGCACGCTCGTGTCGGACGAGCTCGCCGAGATCGCCGAGAGGTTCGGAACACCGCGTCGTACCCTGCTCACGACAGCTCGCCCGAGCATCGCGACGTCGTCCCGCTCCAAGAACGCGCCGGTCCTCGAGGTCGCGGACGTCGCGTGCCGCGTGCTCCTGTCGACCTCCGGCCGCATCGTCCGGGTCGACCTGCCCGACGGAGTCGACGCCATCGTTCCACCGTCGAGACGATCGAAGCACGACGCCGTGCGGTCGGCCATCGACACCACGAGCCGCTCCGAGATCGGTGCGATCACGACCGCCGGCCGGATGGTGCGGTTCAGTCCGGTCGATCTCCCCGTCGTCCCCCCGCAGAGCGTTCAGCTGGGAGCGGGAGTGAAGGTCTCGGACTACCTGGCTCTCTCCGATCGCTCGGAGCGCGTTCTCGCCCTTGTCGCCCTCGACGATCCACGCCCCCTCGCGCTCGGCACCGCCTCCGGTGTCGTCAAGCGCGTCGCGCCCGGCGAATGGCCGTCACGCCCCGACGTCGAGGTGATCGCCTTGAAGCCCGGCGACTCGGTCGTCGGCGCTGCCGCATCGGAGGACGGCGACGAGGTCGTCTTCGTGACGAGCGACGCGCAGCTCCTCCGATTCTCGGCATCCAGCGTTCGACCGCAGGGACGGTCGGCTGGAGGGATGGCCGGCGTCAAGCTCGCATCCGGCGCCCGGGTGGTGTTCTTCGGGGTGATCCGTCCAGACGATGAGACCGTGGTGGCCACGGTCGCGGCCGACTCGACGACGCTCGCCGGAACGGACGCCGGAAGCGCCAAGGTGTCGGATCTGTCCGAGTTCCCGGCGAAGGGCCGTGCCACCGGCGGGGTGCGAACTCAGCGCTTCCTCAAGGGAGAGGATCAGATCGCCGTCGCGTGGGTCGGTCCCACCCCCGCCCGGGCGCTCGGTCCCGACGGCGCCCTCCGCACACTGCCGGAGGGCGGAGCCAAGCGCGACGCGTCCGGCTCCCCGCTCGACGCACCGATCGGGACGATCGGTCGCGCGATCGGCTGAGCCCGTCCGACGGACCGGTGGCCCGGCGAGCGGGCCATCAGACGTCGATGCGGTCCCTCGACAGCCGATCGGAGCTGTCGATGATGAACTCCTTGCGTGGCGCCACGTCGTTGCCCATGAGCAGTTCGAACACGTTCCCGGCCATCTCGGCGTCCTCGATGCGCACGCGACGGAGCGTGCGGTGCGCGCGCTCCATCGTGGTCGACGCCAGCTGCTCCGCATCCATCTCGCCGAGACCCTTGTACCGCTGGATCGGCTCCTGGTAGCGCTTGTTGCTGCGCTTCAGGCCGGTCAGCACTCCCTGGAGTTCCTGCTCGGAGTACGTGTAGATGATGTCGTTCGGCTTGGAACCCGGATTGACGACGACGACCCGGTGGAGGGGCGGGACGGCGGCGAAGACACGTCCGGCCTCGATGAGGGGACGCATGTAGCGGAAGAAGAGCGTGAGGAGGAGGGTGCGGATGTGGGCGCCGTCGACGTCGGCGTCGCTCATCAGGATGACCTTGCCGTACCGCGCGGCCTCCAGGTCGAACGTGCGGCCGGACCCGGCACCGATGACCTGCAGGATGGAGGCGCACTCGGTGTTCGAGAGCATGTCGCTCACGGAGGCCTTTTGAACGTTGAGGATCTTGCCGCGGATCGGGAGCAGCGCCTGGAACTCGCTGTTGCGGGCCAGCTTGGCCGTTCCTAGAGCCGAGTCGCCCTCGACGATGAACAGCTCGGTCGAGGCGACGTCGCTCGAGCGGCAGTCGACGAGCTTCGCCGGGAGCGTCGAGCTCTCGAGCGCATTCTTGCGACGCTGCGTCTCCTTGTGGGCGCGAGCCGAGATGCGAGTCTTCATCTCGGCGACGACCTTGTCGAGGACGAGAGCGGTCTGCGCCTTGTCCTCGCGCTTGGTGGAGGCGAAGCGTTCCTTGAGCCGCTCCCCCACGACGCTCGCGACGATCGCTCGCACAGCAGGCGTACCGAGCACCTCTTTCGTCTGTCCCTCGAATTGCGGCTCGGGGACGCGCACCGTGACGACCGCCGTGAGGCCCGCCATGACGTCGTCCTTCTCGAGCTTGTCGTTGCCGACCTTGAGGCGACGCGCGTTCTGTTCGACCTGGGAGCGGACGACCTTGATCAGCCCCTGCTCGAAGCCGGACTGGTGCGTTCCGCCCTTCGGCGTCGAGATGATGTTCACGTAGCTGCGCACAGCCGTGTCGTAGCCGGATCCCCAGCGGAGAGCCACATCGACGCTGCAGGTGCGCTCGATCTCGGTCGGCACCATCGCCCCCGAGTCCTGCAGTACCGGGACCGTCTCGGAGAACGTGCCGTCGCCCGTGAGTCGCCAGGTGTCGGTGACGGGAGCGTCGTTGGAGAGGAAGTCGACGTACTCGGAGATGCCGCCGTCGTAGCGGAACTCGGAGACGGACGCTCCCTCGCCGGTCGCCTCGGTGGCGCGCTCGTCGTCGATCCGGATGCCGAGTCCCGGCACGAGGAAGGCGGTCTGGCGCGCGCGAGCGTGCAGGTCGTCCACGTTGAACGTGGCGCCCGGGGTGAAGATCTGCCGGTCAGCCCAGTACCGGACCCGCGTACCCGTGACCCCCTTCGCGACCTTGCCCACCGACCTCAGCACGCTGCCCTTCTCGAACGGCGTGAAGGGAGCATCGGGCGTGCGACCGGCGGAGTCGTCGAAGATTCCCGGCTCCCCTCGGTGGAACGACATGGCCCACGTCTTGCCGTTCCGGTCCACCTCGACGTCGAGGCGTTCGGACAGCGCATTGACCACCGACGCACCGACCCCGTGCAGGCCGCCGGATGCGGCATACGATCCACTCCCGAACTTGCCGCCGGCGTGAAGCTTCGTGAAGACCACTTCGACTCCCGAGAGCCCGGTCTTCGGCTCGATGTCGACGGGGATGCCTCGACCGGTGTCCCGCACCTCGACGCTGTCGTCCGGATGGAGCACGATGCCGATCTGGGAGCCGTTGCCCGCGAGGGCCTCGTCGACGGAGTTGTCGATGATCTCCCACAGGCAGTGCATGAGCCCGCGGGAATCCGTCGTCCCGATGTACATGCCCGGTCGCTTCCTCACGGCCTCGAGGCCTTCGAGGACGGAGAGATGGCGAGCCGAGTAGTCTGTCACGGACACCCACACTAGTTCGCCCGCGGCTCCGAACACCCGATAGACACGGCCGCACGCCTCGCTCCGATCGGCACGTACGCGTACAGCGAAATACGTGTCAATCCGGCAGAAAGAGGATGGGCGCGTGGTTGTATTGGAAGACCACGCTGAACGTAGTAGGTCGAACAGGAGGAGCCCCATGGAATACACCACTAGCCAGAGCGAGCAGCTCGAGTCGAGCGCTCCCCAGCTCACGGCCGCCGACCGCTGCGACAGCTGTGGCGCTCAGGCATACATCCGCGTCGAGATGAACTCGGGAGAGCTCTTCTTCTGCGCCCACCACGGCCGCAAGTACCAGGAGAAGCTCGCGAGCGTCGCTCAGAGCTTCCACGACGAGACGGCCCGTCTCCTCGAGGACCAGCGCGCCTGATCCGCAGTCGCACGAACAACCCAGACGCACCAAGAATGGCCGCCACGATTTCGTGGCGGCCATTCTTGTGTTCTCGGATCGCGCGAGGTCAGGGGTGTGAGACCACGGTGTCCACGGTCACCCTGGGGATGCGCGGAGAGAGCCGGACCGCGATCTCCTCACCGATCGTGCCGGTGGCATCGGCCCATTCCTGAAGGGTCGGCTCGTTGCGACCCTCGCGTCCGAAGAGCGTGACGACGTCTCCGACCGCCACCCCGTCGGCCGTCACCGTGGACTCGACGAGACCGACGGCGATCGACGCACGACGACCGTCGATACCGACGCTGAGCGCGACCCCCTCACCCGGCAGACCGTCGACGGATCCGATCGAGAGGACGCCGCGGCCGGATGCGTCGATCGCGACGATCCGTGCGCGCAGGGAGAGCACCGGGACGAGGCCGAGGGACGACGGGGTGATCCCGTCCCCCGGAGCGATCCCGTAACCGAAGGCGCCCACGCGGACGACATCGAAGCGACTGTCGGCGCGCGCGAACGACGCGGCACTCGCCGCGAGGTGTCTGAGGAGACCAGCCCGACGTCCCTCCGAGACCGCACGTACGGCCCGTTCGAACGCGATGATCGACCGCGTGTCCTCCGCGTCGGACGCCTCCGCGATGTGCGTCCAGACGCCGGCGAACTCGACGACACCGGCATCGGCATCGCGTTCGATCGCGGCGACCAGGGATTCCCATTCCTCGGGCCGTGCCCCGGCACGGCCGAGTCCCGTGTCGATCTTGGCGTGGATCCGCGCAGGCCTGCCATTGGAGGTCTCGATGATGCGCTCCAGCTGACGCTCACTCGATACTCCGAGTTCCACGTCGCACTCGACAGCGTCGGCATAGTCCTCTTCGGGCCCGAACAGCCAGGCGAAGAGCCGCACATCGTCCGGCAGTCCTGACCGGCGCAGCTCGACGCCGACGGCCGGGTCGAGCACACCGATGAACCGGACGCCTTCCTCCACAGCTGCGTCCACGATCCGTCTCAGGCCGTGACCGTACGCATCGTTCTTGACGACCGCCATCGCCGAGGCGGGGGCGACCGCCTCACGGACCCGCCGAAGATTGGCACGATACGCGTCGAGGTCTATCTCTGCCCACACATCGGCGTTCACGACTCCACCCGTTCCACGCGGTTCCCTATCCCGGCGACGACGGCCGCCGGTTGCACGCCCAGCGCGCGTGACCAGTCCGCGAGGGCCGGATCCCCGTCGTCCGGGTCACCGAACAGCACCACAGGCGCACCGGGACGGACGAGGCGGTCGCCGAGAGAGACGACGAAGACATTCATCGCGACGCGTCCGACGATGGGAGCGACCGAGCCGTCGATGCTCACGGTGGAGACGTTCCCCGCATGGCGGTGGACACCGTCGCCATAGCCGAGCGCGACGAGGGCCGTGCACTCGTCCCGGCTCGCCCGGTAGGTGTACCCGTACGAGACGCCGTCGCCAGCCCTGATGTGCTTCGTCGAGAGCACCTCGGTGCGGAGGGAGGCTGTGACGCGCGAGCGTCCATCGAAGCCGTAGACCTCGTCGCGCACGATCCTCCTTCCGCCGGCAGGGTCGACCGAGATGCGCGCTTCGTCGAGCTCGGCTCCGCGGTCGGCAGTCGCCCGACCGACCACGATCTCGAGATCGGGTACGAGTCGACGTGTTGCCAGAGCACCGTCCATGGTGGCCACGAACAGCCTCGGCACTCCAGCGGCGCGAGCAGCGGCCGCGACCCGGTCGACGCCGAGACCGAAGGCGTCGGCCGTCACGTCGACGAGGACGTCAGCACGGTGGGCCTCTCGTGCGATGTTCTCCTCGAGCGCCGAGACGACGACGCGCAACTGCCGCAGGGGACGCATGTCCTGACCGCTAGATGGTGCTGAAGACGTGATCGATGTTGGCGAGGATGACGCCGCGCGCCTCCTCGGCGAGCCGGTCCAGTTCGGCGTGCGACGGGCCAGCCGACCAGTCGAGACCACGGCGCTCGAGGGCGCGCGCGATGAGGAAATCGGTCAGCACGGGGTTCAGCGGGAGCACCGGCCCCTGGACGCGCGTGCCGATCGCGTTGGACACGCGGACGCCGTCCTCGAAGCCCGCGGTGCCGGTGACGCCGGACGTGACACGACCGAACGGAGCCGCACCGTCGCGTCGAGTGGTGACCGTGCGGTGGTCCTCGAAGCCGACGATACGACCGACGGACGAATCGACGACCAGGTACCCGGCGTGGCGGGCTCCGGCGCGATCGGTCGACAGGGGGAAGACACCGATCCCGTCGATCGTCTCCCCGTCCGGGGTGACGATGCTCTCGCCGAGAGCTTCCATCCCGGCACCCACCGCGAGAAGAGGCAGGCCCGAAGCGACCCACTCCGTCAGGTCTGGTGCGATCCGCCGCAGGTCGTCGATCACGGAGCGGACGGCCGACAGCGGCCCGTTGCCGATCACGACGATGTCGGGCCGGGATACGAGCGCGTCACCGATCCGGTGGTGCACGACCGTCACGGTCGCGCCCGCCCGTTCGAGACGCGTCGATATCGCCAGCACGTTGCCGCTGTCGCCCGTCACCCCGAGCTCGTCGGGGTACAGCTGGGCGATGACCAGGTTTTCGCCGTCGACGCTCATCGTGCGATCTCCATGTCGCCCTGGCCCACGAGCTTGCGGGCGTACATCATCTGCTCGTAGTTGACGATCCAGGCCTTTCGGCCCGTCGTCGGGGCCGGAAGTCGGCGCATGATCTCGATGCCCTTCTTGAGGTCCGGCTCGATGTGGTGGACGGGGATCCCTGCATGCTCGAGGCGGAGGGCGATCTGCCAGCCCTTCGCACCGGAGATGACATCCACGTGATCGAGGGCCGAGAAGTCGACGTCGTAGATCCAGGAGATGTCGGGGGTACCCTCATCGATCGCCAGGAGGACCTGCTCTGGCGGTGAATCGAAGGCGTCGAGGTTCAGTTGCAGGCTCGCGCCGTTCTTGAACATCGTGATCTCGACCTGCTCGCTTCCGAACTGAAGGAGCTCGCCGCGGCCGTACGCCGGCCGCATGACGCGGAAGGCCTCGACGGCACGATCGGCCGAGAACTGGGACTCGAGCACGAGGCGAGCGGTCTGGAGCGCCGCCGCAGCGTCGACCGCGTAGTGGAGCCCGCGTGCCGGCAGCGCGACGTCGAGCGTCTCCCCGCCGATCGAGATCGATGCAGAGGTGCCAGACCAGCCGACGACCTCGGACGCCGCCTCGACGTGCCCGACGGCGTCAGGATCGCGGAAGTCCTCGGCGTTGACGAGGCCATGAGCGGAACGCGCCACGACGTCGGCGCTCGCGCCGAAGTAGCTGACGGCGGGGCGGTCCCCGGCGATCTTGCGGCCGACCTTGCTGAGGTAGGGGTCTTCACGGTTCGTCACGACGTTCGTCGACGCGAGCACCCCGGTGTCGATCATCATGTCGGCCACACGCTCGGTCTCATAGAACCGGAAGAGCTGATCGACCTGGACGTTGAGCATCAGAACGATCGACGGCCGCAGTGTCTGCGCGAGCTTGACGGCGTACGCCTCGTCGATCTCGAGGACGGCGACGTCGGCGGAGAGCCGGCCCGTGAGGCTGACCTCGCTCAGCAGGGCGCTCGTCACGCCTTGCGGGAGGTTCGCCCCCGTCGGGTTGGTGAACACGCGGAGCCCGTGGGCTCTGAGCACCTCCGACACCATGTGGGTGGTCGTCGACTTCCCGTTCGACCCGAGGACGAAGACGACGCCGCCGGGAAGCTGATCCGGCAGGCTCGGGAGGTAGCTCGGCGCGAGCCGGTTGACGAGGTGGCCGGGATAGGCCGAGCCGCCACCGCGCGCGCGCGTGACGGCCCGGGCCAGCCGGCCGATGAGGATCGGGACGGTATAGCGGAGACCCATCGATCTACTCGAGGTAGTCCCGCAGCGACTGCGACCGGCTCGGGTGCCGCAGCTTCGCCATCGTCTTCGATTCGATCTGGCGGATCCGCTCACGCGTCACCCCGAACGTGTCGCCGATCTGGTCGAGCGTCTTCGGCATTCCGTCGCCGAGGCCGAAGCGCATCCGGATGACACCGGCCTCACGCTCGGAGAGCGAGTCGAGCAGGCTCTCGAGCTGCTTCTGCAGCATCGTGAAGCCCACAGCGTCCGCCGGAACGACGGCCTCCGTGTCCTCGATGAGGTCTCCGAATTCGCTGTCGCCGTCCTCGCCGAGAGGTGTGTGGAGCGAGATGGGCTCGCGGCCGTACTTCTGGACCTCGATGACCTTCTCGGGGGTCATGTCGAGCTCGCGGCTCAGCTCCTCCGGCGTGGGCTCGCGACCGAGATCCTGGAGCATCTGACGCTGCACGCGGGCGAGCTTGTTGATGACCTCGACCATGTGCACCGGAATACGGATCGTGCGCGCCTGGTCGGCCATCGCACGCGTGATCGCCTGACGGATCCACCAAGTGGCGTACGTCGAGAACTTGAAGCCCTTGGTGTAGTCGAACTTCTCGACCGCACGGATCAGGCCGAGGTTGCCCTCCTGGATGAGGTCGAGGAACTGCATGCCTCGACCCGTGTAACGCTTCGCGAGGGAGACGACGAGACGGAGGTTGGCACCGAGCAGGTGGCTCTTGGCGCGCTGTCCGTCCTTCGCCACCCAGGTGAGCTCGCGGCCCAGCTGCGTGCGCTTCTCCTGATCGCTCAGGTGCGAGAGCTTCTCCTCGGCGAAGAGACCGGCCTCGATGCGCATCGCGAGCTCGACCTCCTCGGCTGCGTTGAGGAGGGCGACCTTTCCGATCTGCTTGAGGTAGTCCTTGACGGGGTCGGCCGTCGCTCCCGTGATCGCCGAGGAGTAGACGGGGACCTCGTCCTCGTCGTCCGTCATCGACAGGACGAGAGCGCCCTGCGGGAGCGGCTCGACGGCGGCGGCGGGAGCCGCCTCGTCGTCGTCGCCGTCCGCCGCGGGAGTGTCCGTGTCGGCTGCGGCGTCGTCCGTGGCGTCGACCGCCACGACCTCGACATCGGCCTCGACGTCTTCGGTCTCGTCGTCCGGCGCGCCATCGGCGGCTGCCGTGCTCTTCTTCGCCGCAGCGGTCTTCGTCTTGGGAGCGGCCTTCGCGGGCGCCTTCTTCTTCGCGGCGGGCTTCGTCGCGGTCGTCGTCCGTTTGGTCGTCGGCTCCTCGTCGACGACGGCCTCAGCCTTCGCCTGCGCCTGTGTGGGCGCTGCGGTCTTGGTTGCCATTGCGAACACCTTTCGGTCCTAGCGGCGGAGATGTGCGCCTACCGGGCTCGGGTTGCTTTGTCGGACAGAATTCTTCGGTGGATCTCCCGGAGAGCGTGGCGGCGAACCGTCGACGGACTTTCGGGCAGTACGAGGACCCATGTCAAGTCCCGGTCTCACGCGCGACCGACGTCTCGATTACTCCGACGTCGTACCGCCACCGCCTCACGCGAGCGAGAGACCGTGGTGACCGGGACCCGAACGGGTCCGTGCACCATTATACCCACGGATGGGAGCCCCGGATCGCCTGGGCACCTTTCCGACGGGCCACTCCCCGGGTCTGTCGGAGTCGAAACGCCGCCGGATCAGGCGGAGACCTCCTCGGTCGTCATCCGTTCGACCGCCTCAGCCTCCGAAGGAGTGCAACCCAGATCGGGCCGACGTTTATTCCCTCGTCATCGGACAGACGAGTGCGCACGGTGCGGCGAGTCAGCAGCAGGAACACCACTCCCACCCCGACGACGACGTACTGCACGAGGAAGGCGATGCGGAACGAATCGAGCCGATAGAGCTCGGCGTTCGACGTCGCACCGCGCCCGAGGGCGTCGATGACGACGCCGATCAGGAACATCATCACGAAGCTCGCGAGGAATCCGCCGACGTTGACCACGCCGTTGGCCGAACCCAAAGAACGCGCGGGGTTGTAGGTCCTCGCATAGTCGAAGCCGATGAGGGAGCCAGGGCCCCCGATCCCGAGGAACACGAGCAGGACGACGAGGACGGCCAGCGGCGGCGTGCCCGGCCACAGCAGCAGCAGCGTCCAGGCGGAGAAGACGAGGGCCACGATGAGGAGGACGAGATTGCTCCGCCGGTAAGGGAAGCGCGCGCTCAGAACGCCGAGGATCGGTCCGACGACGACGCCGGACGCGACGACCACGAGGAGCAGGGAGGCTGCGAGTCGTTCGTCGATCCCCAGCCCGAAGACCATGAAGGGGAAGCCCCACATGAGCGTGAACACCGTGCCGCTCGACTGGGACACGAAGTGGGCCCAGAATCCGAGGCGTGTACCGGGCCGCTTGAGGCTCGACACGAGAAGATCGAGCGACTGCCCCCAGCTCGACGCCCTGGGCTGCTCGAGCGAATCGTCCGGCCGGTCCGCGATCACCCCGATCACGACGACGGTCGCGAGCACGGCGAGCGATCCCGCCGTGAGGAACGCGGGCGTCCAACCGGCCGAGTGCAGCAACCACGCGAACGGAAGGGCGGAGAGGATCTGACCGACCTGCCCGAGATTGCCCACCCACTGCGACAGCTGCGGGACGCTTCGCCCGGAGAACCAGGAGTGCACGAGCCTCATGACGGCTGGAAAGATCCCCGCGTCGCCGATACCGACGAGGATGCGACCGAGCACGGCGATGGCGATGTCCGGCGCGATGGCCAAGACGATCTGACCGAGCGCCATCAGCACGAGTCCGGACAGGAGAAGGACGCGAGGGCCGATGCGGTCGATCAGGACCCCGACGGGGATCTGCGCGGCCGCGTAGACGACGAGCTGGACGACGGCGAGGCTCGACAGTGCCGCGGCCGACACCGCGAATCGATCGGCGGCCTCGACTCCGGCAACTCCGAGGGTTGTCCGTTGCAGGATCGCGACGATGTAGGCGACGATCCCGACCCAGAAGACCAACCAGGAGCGACGCGAATTCACCTCGTCAGCCTACCGGGGTCGCACCGGAGGGCCTCCGATGAGCCGGCCTCGGCTCAGACCCGACCCGGGAAGTCGTCGTCCCCTGATCGCCGACCGGCGAGGAACTGCTCGAGCTCGTCGGCGATGGCGTCGGCGCTCGGGAGCTCGCCGTCCTCGTCCGTGAGCGGCGACCGGACCGATGTGCCCTCCATGTAGGCGTCGTACCGCTGCTCGAGGGTCGTGACGAGCCGCGCGAGCTCCTCGTTGCCCGCGACCTGTTCGTCGATCCGCGACACGAATTCACGGCCGGCCCCGCGAAGCTCGTCGCTCGGCAGGATGAGACCCGTCGCCGAGGAGATGCTGTCGAGAGCGGCGACTGCGGAGTCGGGGTACTCCGTGTCGGCGAGGTAGTGGGGGACGAGGAGGGCGAAACCGGTCACGTCGGAGCCGCGCTCGGCCAGGCGGTACTCGAGAACGTGGAGGACGTTGGCCGCGACCTGGGTGTGCGGACGCCAGACGGAGAGAGACTCGATGAGGTCCGAGCGGTTACCGCTCACCGTGACGCCGATGGGCCGCGTGTGCGGGACCGGCATGGGGATCGCGTGGACCCAGGTCACACCCGACACGGCGAACCGCTCGCCGAGGTCGATGACCGCGGCGACGAAACGCTCCCACCCGAAGTCCGGCTCGTAGCCCGAGAGGAGCAGGAAGGGCCGATGCACGTCGTCCTCGGCGAGCGAGAGCTCCAAGCGCGGAGGGGTGTAGTCGGTCAGCCGATCCTGCTCGAACGAGATGATGGGGCGCCGGGCACGGTAGTCGAGAAGCGTGTCGTTGTCGAAGCGCGCGACCACACGGTGAGTGATCGATTCGAGGAGGTGCTCGGTCACCTGGGCGACGGCACCGCCGGCATCGGCGAAACCCGTGAGTCCCACCACGAGCGGGAGCCCGTCCTGGACCTCGTCCGCCACGGCGGTCAGCTCGTACAGTGCGTCGGTTCCAGGCATGTCTTCATGCTAATCGCGGCCCCGAGACGCCCGGTGCGCGCGGGCTGCGCTCAGGGCGAACAGCGCGCGACGACGCGCCGCGCCGGCACGTGGCGGGCGGTTAGCATGGCGGGCATGGCGATCCCCTCCCTCTCCCTGTCGACCGCGTCCGCCCCCGATGTCACGTGCGACGTGCTTCTCCTGTTGTCCGCGAAGTCTCCGGACGGCCCGCGGGTGTCGGGAGCCGGGTCCGCCGACCTCGCGTCCGCGCTCGTCGCCGTCGGTGCTACGGGGGCTGCGGAAGAGCTCGTGCGCCTCCCATCCCCCTTCACGTCGGCCGGATCCGTTGCGGTCATCGGCACCGGTGATGACGCCGACGCCGGCACGATCCGTGACGCGGTGGGCTCGGCCGTCCGACGGCTGGGCGGAACCGTGCACGTCGCCATCGAAGCGTCCGATCTGGACACCGATGCCGTGCGCGGCGCTGTCGAAGGCGCCCTCCTCGGCTCCTACGCATTCACGCGGTACCGCGGAACGTCGGCCGCCGACGTGAAGGCGCCCGTCTCGACGATCACGGTCCTCGTCTCCGCGACGACGGCCGATGATGACCGGACCGGCATCCTCGCTCGAGCACGCGCTGTCGCGACGGCGATCGCGTCCGTCAAGGACCTGGTCAACACACCGCCGTCGGATCTCTACCCGGAGTCCTTCGCCGACCACGCCCGTGAGATCCTCGCCGGCACTTCGGTCGACGTCACCGTGTGGGACGAGGTCGCCCTCGCCCGAGACGGCTTCGGCGGCATCCTGGGTGTCGGGAAGGGGTCGTCGCGCGGCCCCCGGCTCGTGAAGATCGACTATTCGCCGGACGGAGCAGCCCGTCACATCGCGCTCGTCGGCAAGGGAATCACATTCGACACGGGAGGGCTCTCGCTCAAGCCCGCCGGCTCGATGGTCGGGATGAAGTACGACATGACGGGAGCGGCATCCGTCCTCGCCGCCGTGGCGGCCGTCGCCGAGCTCGGCCTCGCCGTGCGGGTGACCGGGTGGCTCTGCCTCGCGGAGAACATGCCGTCGGGCACCGCGATGCGTCCGGAGGACGTCATCACGATCCGCGGCGGTCGCACGGTCGAGGTCCTCAACACCGACGCGGAGGGCCGCCTCGTCATGGCGGACGGAATCGTCGCCGCGAGCGAGGAGTCCCCCGACGTCATCCTCGATATCGCGACGCTGACGGGTGCCGCAGGGATGGCACTCGGCACCCGGTACTCGGGAGTCATGGGAGACTCCGCGCTCGTATCGACCGTGGTCGACCTCGCGGACGGAGCCGGCGAGAAGTTCTGGCACATGCCGTTGCCGTCGGAGCTCCGCGCCCTCCTCTCCTCGGACGTCGCCGACATCGCCAACGCGAAGATCGGCAACCGCAACGGCGGCATGCTCCTCGCCGGGGTCTTCCTGCGCGAGTTCGTCGGATCCGTCGACGGCACGACCATCCCGTGGGCGCACATCGACATCGCGGCGACCGCCAACAACGAAGGATCCCCGTACGGATTCACGGGCAAGGGACCGACCGGAGTGGGCGTCCGGACGCTCATAGCACTCGCCGAGAGCATGAGCGACGCGTAGTAGGGTTTGAGGGGCGCTCCGGCCCCCGCACCGCGGTCGGCAGGACCGAACGACGGACGGGCAGGAACGAGCGACCACCGCGGACACAGCGTCCAGCAGGACGTGGGATGTCCGCCATCCGACATGCACGGCCCACGAGAAGCACATCACCACGAGAAGCGCTAAGGGAGAAGCTCAGTGTCAGAGCACAATTTCGACGTCGTCGTGCTCGGAGGTGGAAGCGGAGGGTACGCCGCTGCACTCCGGGCCAGCGAGCTCGGACTCTCGGTCGGACTGATCGAGAAGGACAAGGTCGGCGGCACTTGCCTCCACCGTGGCTGCATCCCGACCAAGGCGCTGCTCCACGCGGCCGAGGTGGCCGACGTGTCGCGCGACTCCTCGAAATTCGGTGTCAAGACGACCTTCGACGGCATCGACATCGCCGGGGTGACGAGCTACCGCGAGGGGATCGTCGCCAAGAAGTTCAAGGGCCTGCAAGGCCTCATCAAGGCGCGCAAGATCACGACGATCGCCGGCGAGGGACGGCTCACGTCGCCCACCACCGTGCAGGTCGGCGACCAGACGATCACGGGGAAGAACATCATCCTCGCGACCGGGTCGTACAGCCGTTCGCTCCCCGGTCTCGACATCGGTGGCCGCGTCATGACGAGCGAGCATGCGCTGCAGCTCGACTTCGTGCCGGACCGTGTGGCCATCCTCGGCGGCGGCGTTATCGGTGTCGAGTTCGCGAGCGTCTGGAAGAGCTTCGGCTCCGAGGTGACGATCATCGAGGGCCTCCCCCACCTCGTACCCGCAGAGGACGAGGCGATCAGCAAGCTCATGGAGCGCGCCTTCCGTCGTCGGGGGATCGACTTCTCTCTCGGTGTGCGCTTCGCCGGCGTGACACAGGACGACTCGGGCGTGCACGTCTCGCTCGAGAACGGGACCACGATCGATGCGGACATCCTCCTCGTCGCGGTCGGGCGCGGCCCCGCCACCTCGGGTCTCGGCTTCGAGGAGGTCGGCATCGCGATGGACCGCGGGTTCGTCACCACCGACGACCGCCTCCAGACATCCGTCCCTGTTGTCTACGCCGTCGGTGACATCGTCCCCGGCCTTCAGCTCGCGCACCGCGGCTTCCAGCAGGGCATCTTCGTCGCCGAGGAGCTCGCCGGCCTGAAGCCCGTCATCATCCCCGACATCAACATCCCGAAGGTCACGTACAGCGACCCGGAGGTCGCGTCGGTCGGATTGTCCGAGGCGAAGGCCAAGGAGCAGTACGGGGATGACAAGATCACGGCGTACGACTACAACCTCGCCGGGAACGGCAAGAGCGAGATCATCGACACGAGCGGCCTCATCAAGGTCGTCCGCGTGAACGACGGTCCCGTCGTCGGCGTCCACATGATCGGCGCGCGCGTCGGAGAACTCATCTCCGAGGGCCAGCTCGCCGTGAACTGGGAGGCCTACCCGGAGGACATCGCGCCGCTGATCCACGCACACCCCACTCAGAGCGAGGCACTCGGAGAGGCCTTCTTGGCTCTCGCCGGAAAGCCGTTGCACGCCCTCTGAATCACGACGACCGGTGATCCGGTCGATAGAGTTGTCACACGAAGTACGGTTTTGAAGGAGACAAGGTCATGAGCGAATCCGTCAGCCTCCCGGCGCTCGGCGAGAGCGTCACCGAGGGCACGGTCACCCGCTGGCTCAAGAACGTCGGCGACAGGGTGGAGGTGGACGAGCCGCTCCTCGAAGTATCGACGGACAAGGTCGACACCGAGATCCCGTCGCCGGTCGCAGGAGTCATCGAGAAGATCCTCGTGGAGGAGGACGAGACGGTCGAGGTCGGTACCGACCTCGTCGTGATCGGGGACGGTTCCGCATCGGCGGGCGACTCCGCCGACGACGCCCCGTCCGAGGCGGCTCCCGCGGAGGAGGCTCCCGCAGAGGAGAGCGCTCCTGCCGAGACGCCGGCACCCGAAGACGAGACGCCAGACCAGACGTCGCGCGAGCAGGACACCGAGACCCCGGCGGCCTCCGACGAGGCCCCCGCGAGTGAGGCCGAGGAGATCGCCCAGGAATCGGTCTCCGAGGGCATCGACGAGACGGACTCTCCGGCGCCTGTGCCCGCGGCGGCCCCCGCTGCCGCTCCGGCTGCCGCACCCGCCGCTCCGGCGCCTGCTGCAGCCCCGGCCGCAGCCGGCTCGGCCGAGTCGGACTCCGCCTCGTCCGGCTCCGGCTACGTCACACCCCTCGTCCGCCGTCTGGCGAACGACAAGGGTGTCGACCTCGCGTCCGTCACCGGAACGGGTGTGGGAGGGCGCATCCGCAAGGAGGACGTCCTCGCCGCCGCCGAGTCCTCGACCACGTCGGCTCCTGCCGAGTCCGCGGCTGCTCCCACGGTGGAGATTTCGCCGCTGCGAGGCACCACCCAGCCGATGTCGCGACTGCGCAAGGTCGTCGCCGAGCGCGCCGTGGCCTCGATGCAGGCAACCGCCCAGCTCACCACGGTCGTGGAGGTCGACGTCACGAAGGTGGCTGCGTTCCGCCAGAAGGTGAAGGACCGCTTCCTCGAGAAGACGGGCGTCAAGCTCTCGTTCCTGCCGTTCTTCGCTCTCGCGGCCGCCGAGGCTCTCCGCACCTACCCCGTGATCAACGCGACGGTGGACGGCGACCAGATCGTCTACCCGGACCACGAGAACATCAGCATCGCGGTCGACACGGAGCGCGGTCTCCTCACCCCGGTCGTGAAGAACGCCGCCGACCTCGACATCGCGGGCTTCGCAGCCCAGATCGCCGACCTGGCCGGACGTACGCGCGACAACAAGCTGAAGCCCGATGAGCTCGCCGGTGGAACGTTTACGCTGACGAACACGGGCTCACGGGGCGCCCTGTTCGACACGCCCCTCGTGTTCCAGCCGCAGAGCGCCATCCTCGGCACCGGCATCGTCGCGAAGAAGCCCGTGGTCATCTCGGCGGACGGCAGCGACTCGATCGCGATCCGTTCGACGGTGTACCTGGCGCTGTCCTACGACCACCGCATCGTCGATGGCGCAGACGCGGCCCGCTTCCTCGTCGCCGTCAAGAACCGGCTCGAGGCCGGGGCGTTCGAGGGCTCGCTCGGAATCTGAGCTAGGTCTCGAACACCTCTCGAAGTCGCCAACCGGCCTCCGTCCTGATCATCAGGACGGAGGCCGGTTTCGTCTCCCCTGTTGGCGTGATGACGATCAGACGAGCGTCCCCGAAGTCGTCTTCCTGCACGATCTCCACGGCCTCCACAGGCAGGAGGAGCGCGCTCGGAAGTTCGGCGGCTCCCCCGTGGGAGACGGCGGCCGAGAGCCTGGAACCCGGCTCGACCGCCGCGGACCAGCAGACGTCCGTCTGGTCCCGGGCGCATCGGGCGACGACGTCGAGAACCGCTCGCGTACCCGCGATAGCGTCGTCCGAATGCCCACCGTCCGCGTCCGCGTCAGCGGTGGCCTCCGGCGGCGATGCATCGGGATCCTCGCCGGGAGACGATCCCCGGGTCGCTCCCGCGAGAGAGGGAGGACTCGTTCTGACATCGCCCGGTTCGAGCTGACCGGCTACGGGCTCTCCCGCCGGGATCAGAAGGACGACGACGGCCGCTGCGCAGATTCCTGCGATCGCCGAGAGCAACACCCGTCTCCGTCGGCCCCCGGAACGGACGGAGGCTGACAGAGGTCCGACCAGCGACGACATGCGTGACGAGGCGTGAGCGAGGACCTGTCGCACTCCGTCGACGCTCGGTCGGCGGCCGAACCGCACAGAAGCGCCTCCGCGACGCCGCTGTCGTCGTCTCTCCGCCGGCACGAGTGATCGCGTCACCTGTTCGGTCGCCGCACCGTCCGCACCCTCGGCCTCCCGAACGAACATGAGCGGCGCGGGCTCGGCGATCTCGAAGAGGCGGACCTCCGCCTCCGATCGGAACGACGTCGAAAAGGGACTCGACGCGCCGTCCCGGATCTTGGCTGCGGCGGCCCGGACGCGACGACTCTCCGATACGTCAGCGACCGCGGCTCCGAGGTCTTCCACGAGGTCGGCGAACGCCCGTGCGTCATCGGCGGTCCGACGCTCGCGTTCCCGTCGGTCGCCAGGTCCTCGCAGGTCCTCCGCGCGATCACAGCCCAGAAGCACGGGCCGACCGTTGCGGCCGATCGCGATGCACGACGACGAGATGCCGCCGTGGACGAAGCCCCGGTCATGGACAGCCAGGACGGCAGCGAACACCGGTGCCAGAAGGGTGACGACCTCGCCTCCGGACAAGCGTGCCCCGGATGCCAGGATCGACGACAGGAGGTCCCCGCAGAAGTCGAGGACGACGGCCGGGTGTCCGTCACGATCGACGCAGACGTCGAGGACCCTCGGTATCGAATCACCTCCGAGGAGCTCCAGCCGCTCGACGAGGCGCATCGCGAGCTCGCTACCACGATCGCCGTCGAACACGACGATCGTGGCACTCGTCCGCAGCCCCGATGCGCCGTCAGCTGCCGCATGGTAGACCCGCCCTCCATGCCGATCGGGCACCCGGCGCAGCAGTCGATAGCCCGCGAGGAGCGGGTCGGAGGCCGGCGACGCCGCTGTCCTCTGCGGCATCAGGTCGGCATCATCCGTCGGTGAAAGGGCTGCATCTCTCGTCATCCCGAGAGGATGGGCCACTCGCCAGCGGCGGCGGTCCGCGGACGAAGCATCGGTGGGCTTCCGGCTGTCCACAGCTCCTCGAAGCGCGAGACGGAACGTCGCAAGACCGGCCTCGCATCCCGGGGCGGAATCGCGCGATCGGGAGGGTATTCTTGTTGCCATGGCACGCAAGGAACGCGCAGCGAAGGCGCCGAAGGAACCCGGTCGCATCAAGCAGATGGTGCAGGTGTTCCACATGACGCGCCGGTACGACCCGTCGGTCGTCTGGTGGATGATCCTCGGGTTCGTGGGAAGCGTCGCGGTGTTCGTCCTCGCCGCCGTCCTGTTCTCGCGGGACAGCATCGTCGGCATCGTCCTCTGGAGCGTCGCCGGCCTGCTCGCCGGTGTCCTCGTGACGATGATCATCCTCGGTCGGCGCGCAGAGCGCGCCGCGTACGGTCAGATCGCCGGGCAGCCCGGCGCCGTCGGAGCGGTCTTCAAAGGCTCACTCCCCCGCGGATGGGCCGGCAGCGAGATGCCCGTAGCCGTCAACGGCAAGACCCAGGACGCCGTCTACCGCGCCATCGGTCGCGGTGGCATCGCGCTCGTCGGCGAGGGACCGCTCTCGCGGACTCGCCGGATGGTGGAGGACGAGAAGCGCAAGGTGGCGCGAGTGCTGCCGAACGTGCCTGTCACGATGCTCTACGTCGGCCCGGACGACTCGTCCGTGCCGCTCCACCGCGTTCCTCGTGAACTGCGCCGCGTCAAGCCGCAGCTGACGAAGCCCGAGGTGCTCGCGGTGACCAATCGCCTCAGTTCGCTCGGCACCTCGCTCCCCATCCCCAAGGGCGTCGATCCGTTCAAGGTGCGCCCGCAGCGCGCACGCTGACCTCGGTCAGTACCGAACGAGGACGGTTCCGGCGATCTTGTCGTGAAGCCCGCGCTGATCCGCGTCCCAGATGACCGCGGGTATCACGAGGAGCAGCAGAACCGTGCGGACGATCGGCCGCCAGAGGCCGATCCATCCGCCGTCGACAGCCACGACGCGCATGCCCAGGAGTCGGTGCCCGAGGCTGCCCCCGATCGTCGGGATGAACACGATCTGCATCGCCGCGAAGATCAGGGTGAGCGCGAGGCCGTCGATGATCCCGTCGGAAGAGCGGAAGAACGCGAACGCCAAGAGGTACGCAGGGGCCTGATCGACGAGGAGCGCTGCGATGCGGCGGCCCAGTCGGGCGACGCTGAGGCGGCCCGTCGCCGGTAATCCCAATCTTTTCCCCGGCCACTCGGACGGTGCTGCATCAGCGGGTTCTCGGGGTTCACGGGGCACGATTCGATACTATCGACGAGTCCGTAACATCCCGGAAACATAGGTGTCACGGTCGGGAAACCCCCACTCCCTACGCTGGGGCGAGGCTGCGCCCGTGCAGTCGTACTCGACGCAATCAACGATGGAGAGATCGTCACATGTTCAGTGATTCTTCCGAAGTTCTCAAGTTCATCAAGGAAACGGATGTCAAGTTCCTCGACATCCGCTTCACCGATCTCCCCGGTGTTCAGCAGCACTTCAACATCCCGGCCTCCACGGTCGACGAGGAGTTCTTCACCGTCGGCCAGCTGTTCGACGGCTCCTCGATCCGTGGATTCGCCAACATCCACGAGTCCGACATGCAGCTCATCCCGGATGTGACCACGGCATACATCGACCCCTTCCGGGTCGAGCGCACCCTCATCCTCGTCTTCGACATCTACAACCCGCGCAACGGCGAGATCTACACGAAGGACCCGCGCCAGGTCGCCAAGAAGGCTGAGAAGTACCTCGCCTCCACCGGCATCGCCGACACGGCGTTCTTTGCCCCCGAGGCCGAGTTCTACATCTTCGACGACGTGCGCTACTCGGTGACGCAGAACCAGGCGTTCTACTCGGTCGACTCCGAAGAGGGAGCGTGGAACACGGGCCGCGAGGAGGAAGGCGGAAACCTCGCCAACAAGACCCCGTACAAGGGCGGATACTTCCCCGTCAGCCCCGTCGACAAGCAGGCCGACCTGCGCGACGACATCAGCCTCAAGCTGATCGACGCTGGCCTCATCCTCGAGCGCGCCCACCACGAGGTCGGTACCGGCGGACAGGCCGAGATCAACTACCGCTTCGACACGATGGTGCACGCGGCTGACGACATCCTCAAGTTCAAGTACATCGTGAAGAACACGGCCGAGCAGTGGGGCAAGACGGCCACGTTCATGCCGAAGCCGCTCTTCGGCGACAACGGCTCGGGCATGCACACCCACCAGTCGCTGTGGAACGACGGCACGCCGCTGTTCTACGACGAGAACGGCTACGGCGGTCTCTCCGACGTCGCCCGCTGGTACATCGGCGGCCTGCTCAAGCACGCCCCCGCCGTCCTGGCCTTCACGAACCCGACGGTGAACTCGTACCACCGCCTCGTCCCCGGCTTCGAGGCTCCCGTGAACCTCGTCTACTCGGCGGGCAACCGTTCGGCCTCGATCCGCATCCCCATCACGGGAACGAACCCGAAGGCCAAGCGCATCGAGTTCCGTGCGCCGGACGCGTCGGGCAACCCGTACCTCGCCTTCGCCGCGCAGCTCATGGCCGGCCTCGACGGCATCAAGAACCGCATCGAGCCGCACGAGCCCGTGGACAAGGACCTCTACGAGCTGCCGCCCGAGGAGGCCAAGCTCATCCCGCAGGTGCCGGCGTCGCTCGGCGAGGCGCTCGACGCCCTCGAGGCGGACCACGAGTTCCTCCTCGCGGGTGGGGTCTTCTCCCCCGAGCTCATCGAGACGTGGATCGACTACAAGCGCGAGAAGGAGATCAAGCCCCTCGCGCAGCGTCCCCACCCCTTCGAGTTCGAGCTCTACTACGGGGTCTGATCCGCTCAGAACCATCAGGCCGAAGGGCCCGTCACCGATTCCGGTGGCGGGCCCTTCGGCTGTGCACTAGACGAGGACCGATTGCGCGTGAGCCTCAGCAGGCACCGTCGTCTCCCGTCCGAGGGCGATGACGCGCCAGCCGGCCGCGCTCCACCGCGCCGCGTCGAGGCAATTGCGTGCGTCGATCACGACACGGTTCTCGACGAGTTCGCCGAGTTCATCCGGTGAGACCGCTCCGAAGTCCGGCCATTCGGTGAGGACGAGCAGTGCCGAAGCGCCGATGGCCGCATCCCGGGCCGTTGTCGCGTAGCTCAGGGTCGGGAAGTTCGACCGAGCCGTGCCATTCGCCTCCGGGTCGTGCACGGTGACCTGTGCCCCGCGGAGGTGCAGGGCCGCGGCGACGTTGAGCGCCGGGGAGTCCCTCACGTCGTCCGTGAAGGGCTTGAACGCCACCCCGAGGACGCCGATGCGTCGGTTGAGGACGGATCCGCCGGCCGCCGCGACGGTCTTGTCGATGACGGACTGCCGCTGGGCCATGTTGATCTCGTCGACCTGCTGCATGAGCCCGGCGGCCCGGTGCGCTCCGAGTTCCTTCGAGCGATGCATGAGCGCGCGGATGTCCTTCGGCAGGCACCCGCCCCCGAACCCGAGGCCGGCGTTGAGGAACTGGCGTCCGATCCGGACGTCGTGCCCGAGCGCGTCGGCGAGAACGGAGACGTCCGCCCCCGCCGCCTCGCACACCTCGGCGATCGCGTTGATGAAGGAGATCTTCGTCGCGAGGAAAGCGTTGGCGCTCACCTTCACGAGTTCGGCGGTGGGGAGATCGCAGGAGATGACGGGCACACCGGCCCCGATCGGGCCAGCGTAGAGCGTCCGCATCGTCTCCTCGGCCTCCCGACTCGCCCCTCCCAGGACGATCCGATCCGGCGAGAGGGTATCGTCGACCGCCTTGCCCTCGCGGAGGAACTCCGGGTTCCAGATCAGTTCGACATCGATGCTCGACGAGACGTGGCGAGCGACGAGGAGTCGCAGACGGGCCGCGGTCCCGACCGGGACCGTCGATTTGCCCACGATGAGTCCGCGATGCGTAAGATTCCTCGCCACCGCCGCCGTCGCGTCCTCCACATAGCTCAGATTCGCGGCGAAGCTCGTCGCCTGCTGCGGCGTTCCCACGCAGATGAAGTGCACGTCGGACGCAGCCGTCGCCTCGGCGATATCGGTCGTGAACCGGAGGCGGCCGCTCGCCACGTGCTTCTCGATGAGTTCGGGCAGCCCCGGCTCGAAGAAGGGGACGCGCCCGGCGCTCAGCGCTTCGACCTTGCGAGGATCCTGGTCGACGCCGACGACCTCGAACCCCATCTCGGCCATGGCGGCCGCGTGAGTGGCGCCGAGATAACCGGTCCCGATCACGCTGACGCGCGGCCGCGTCGCGCTGTCGGCATCCGGCGGCGCGATCTCCGGGGATGGAATGGTGCTGTTCTTCACGTTGTCCTCCAGTGTGATGTGGGTCCTCCGGCACGGAGTGGGGTGGCGACAGGGATCGAGTGAGGCGTGTTCATCGTCACTCCCCCGTGGGTACGAGTCGGAAGTCCGCGAGTGGATCGGACAGTCCCGTGGTGAAGGCGAGGAGCGAGTCGGCCCTCGAGTCGATTCGCCAGTCGTTCGTGGTCCTCTCCCCTTCCACGTAGGTCGTGACCGCGAGGTTGAACCAGGCGAACCCGATCACGTCCGAGTTGGCCTCGTCGGTGAACGCTTCGAAGAAGCTCTTCACCCACGTGGGTTTGTGGCCACCCGTCTCTGAGGCGCCGACCTCGGCGAGCAGGATCGGTTTGTCGCTGAGAGCCCTCACCTGATCGAGGCTCTCGCCGAAGGTGTACTCGAACGTGAACTCCTGACCCGGCTTGTACGCCGGCCGCAGGTAGCCGGACAGGCCGACCCAGTCGACGTACTCGTCGCCCGGGTAAAGACTCTCGAGGAACGCCGGATCCTTCTGGAGTGACGGGAGGTTGTTCACGATGTTGGGCGCCCAGAGCCAGCCGACGTACTCGTTCGCCCCCTCCTCCTCGAAGATGTCGTGGACGTGCCGCCACATCTTCACGTAGTCGCCACGGCTGTTGCCGTTGATGGACGCCCCTTTCGACGTCACCTCGTTCCACGGGTACCAGACCCCGTTCATCTCGTGGTCGAGGCGGATCACGAGCGGAAGACCAGTCGCCACGATGTCGCGGGCGTACTGCCGCAGGTAGTCGTCGAAGCCGCCCTCGATGATGACGGGAAGGGAGTACTCCGGTTCGTCGATGACGTCGTTCTTCGAGTCGATGGGGCGCGACTCCCATGTGAGCATCGGTACACGCTCCTGCTCCCAGGCCCTCGTCACAGCATTCGCCCGGAAGTCCTCGTCCCAGCCGCCGAAGTATCCGACGAGGTTCGGCGACGCGCCGATCTTCGTTGCCGTGCTGTCGAACGTCGCCCAGTTGAACGGCGCCTGCTCCGTGTACATCCCGACGTATCGGTAGTCGGGGTCGAGGATGGACGAGAGCGACGGTGCAGTGAGGGTCGGCTCTTCTGAGCCGTTCCCGTCACCCGGCTCTGTCGGGGCCGGCGTGACGGAGCCGCCCGAGCCCTGACCCGATCCCCCGGAGGAGCCCGATGAACGCGCGGCGTCGAGAGCAACGTTGGCTTGATCGAGCTGGGTCTGCACGTCGACGAGCTGCTGCTGCGCCTCGGCGAGCTGAGCGGTGTATGACGCCTGCTGCTCGAGCTGTTCGGCGAGGAGGGCATCCACCCGGTCCGCTTGCGACGCGACGGTGGACTCGAGGTCGGCGACCTTCTTCTCGAGCCCGGAGACCGTCGCAGTGAGCTGGGCGTTCTCCATCTGCAGGTGTGTCGGCGACAGCGCCTCCTGGATCGCTTGCACCGTGCTCTTCCCACCAGGCGACATCCACACGACGTAGGTCATGATCGAGAGAGCGGTGACGAACGCGATCGATGCCACCGTGGTCCGGCGGGCCGCGGATCGCGTCGGAGCCCACCAGTGGGGTGCCGTCGCGCTAGACAATGAACACGACCTGGATCGAGAAGACGACGGCGCCGATGAGGTACGGGATTCCGGCATAGAGGTTGGGACGCTTTCGGTTCGCGCGCACGGGCCGCCGACGCCGTGCGACGGCGTTCGTCGCGGGACGCTCGAGAATCGCGATGGCGGTCGTGGATCGCGCCTCGGTCGATTCGCCTCCGGTTCCCGGGGCCTCCGACACCATCCGGGCGTCCGCGCGCGACGCATCGTCGATCACAGCTGCCGGCGAACTCGCGAGCTCCACGGGGTCGGGGTCGTCGACCGCCCCGCCGTAGGCTCCGCTGCGTGTCCCCCAGCCGCTCGCGTGCGCCATTCGGAAGAAGCCGATGATGCGGATCGGCATGAGGAAGAAGGTCGACACGATGATGAAGACAGGGAGGCGGAAGAAGTCCGTCGGCTTCTCCGACAGGTGGCGCATCTGCCGGATGGCCATGCTCACGACGGTCGAGGCGACCATGAGCCCGAGAACATAGAGCAGCCCGGTACCGAAGCCGAATTCGGCGAGGAATCCCTCGTAGAGGTCCTGACCCTGGCCCGTGAGCGCCCGGTACGCCCACCCCAGGATCACGCCGGCCAGGAGGAACGGCAGCACGATGTCCATCACGAAGAAGAAGCAGAGCACCGGCGCGTGCACGGCCATCCACGGGAACATCCTCAACGTGTTGTACTGGCTCCCCCTGGCCCAGCGCAGCTGTTGCTTGAAGAGCTTCTTCACCTGAAGCGGCGCGTCCGTGTAGACGAGGCTCGTGTACTGGTACACCGTGCTGTACCCCTCCTTGAGCGTGAGGTTGGTCAGCGTCCTGTCATCCGACACCTCGAGGAACACCCCCATGAATCTCTCCGTCATGAAACGGTCCATGACACGGACGAGGATCGATCGACGGAAGGCGATCGTGCGTCCCGGAAGGCATCCGACCTGGCCGAGCACGCTCTGCGCCGGCATGGCGTAGAGGGCCCGTGAGTTCTCGAGCCAGTCGGCCCAGCGTGTGATCCAGCTGCGCGTCGGTTCGAGGATGCGCTGCCGCGTCGTGACGCCGCCCACTCGCGATTCGGCGAACGGCTTGACGAGTTCGGCGAGCGTACCGTCGGTCCAGATGGTGTCGGAATCGACGAGGACGACGATCTCTCCGGACGACAGTTCCGTGCCGACACGGACCGCGTTCCGCTTCCCGGGGATGGGGGTGTGCACCCACCGGACGAGGGGCGCGAACTCCTCGCAGACCTCGACGAGGCCGACGTTGGGCGCCCCGTTGATCACGACGATGATCTCACCAGGGCGCTGCTCGACCATGCGGTCGAGCACCTCGCGGAAGAGGTCGAGCGGCTCATCCACCACGGGGACCACCACGCTCGTCGTGCCGGTGAACGACCCGGTGTACGGGCGATACCGGGACGAGAGCACTACCTTCACGAGCCAGAGGGCCCAGATGAAGGCTGAGTACACGACGAACATGTAGAGCTCGGGGTGACCTCCGAGCATGTGCCTCAATTGCAGGATGACGATGAACACGAACGACTCCACATCTCGACGAGGGGAATGGGGTGGGTTCCGCGACGGTGAGGAAGTGTGCGACTCGGGTGGCTGATGTCTAACACCCCGCTTTCGGAGGTCACAACCCGGCCGAATGGGGGACACGCGCCGGGACGATATCGATCGATTCACGACCAGCCGTCGGACGGTCGGATCCCGGCGACGGCGCGATCGTGACGGGCTCCCCGGTCGGGGAAGACGGCGATTCCATCGACTCGGATAGCCGGAATCGATCGAAAAGCCTGATCGACCCTGGAATCGACAAACGGAGGTCCGTCGCCGGAAAAGATGAGGAATTATCGCTCTGACCAGGGAAATGATCAATGCGTCACGCAAACACCATCCCAGAGGGCTCCCCGTCGATACTCCACGAGAGGCCCCGACGACCAACGAAATTCACGCGGGCGGAATGAACGCGCAACCTGCCGGAAACCCGCGTGTCGCGGACGGAGAGTCCTGGGCGCGATACCCGACCGTCCGAGGAGCCACTCTCGGGGAGCTGACGGACGCCGAGATCGACTGTTGACGGGAAAGTGAGGGCATTGCTATCATCTCAGCGATCCCACCGTCGAGCCGCCTCCCTCTCTCCGCTCCGCTGGTCTTCGAGGCCCCTCGCCGCCCCTGTCAGAAGGGGCTCATCGTGCCCCTCTCGGAGGGGTTCTTCCGCCGACCCCGCAGGGTGATCGGCGCGCAATCCTGGAGATCCTCGATGAAGACGAAAGAAGAGGGGGCCGTCGGAACACCGCAGATCCGCGCCCCCCGGACGACTGAACAACTGATCGCCGGCGCAGCGTCGGCTCATGCTCATCGGGCATCACGACGACGAGGACGATCTGCCGTCCTCGCTGCGCTTCCTCCCGAGATCGCCGGCAATCGGCCGTCCCTGATCGACCGCAATCTGACCAGGGGCGCGCGACTCCTTCTGCCCGCAGGCCAAGTGGTCGCGGCACACATGGGAGCACCCGTCCTGAGCGATGACGACCTGGGTCTGCCGGACGGTGGCGCGGCTCCCCTGTGGTACTACATCCTCAAGGAGGCCAGTGTGCTCGGCGACGGAGGCCGCCACCTCGGCCCCGTGGGCGGACGCATCGTCGCGGAGGTGTTCATCGGCCTCCTCCAACAGGACGCGTCGTCGTACCTCCGCAATCAGCCGACATGGAGACCGTTTCTTCCATCGGTCGTCGAGCACGACTTCACGGTGCCCGATCTCATCGCGATGTCCGGCCACGGCCTCGAGGAGACGAACCTCCCCGGGTGATCCGAATCGACCCGGCACGGACGTCCTGACCGTCAGTCCGTGTCGGGTATCCCGTAGAAGAGGCGCTCGAAGACAGCGCGGGACCGTCTCGTGACGGCGAGGTAGTCCTCCTCGAGATCGCTCGCAGAGCCGGGCGGGTACTCGAGGATGCGCGCGATCCCGTCCAGGCCGCGTCTGTCGGACGGAAGCACGTCGGTCGTGCGGTTGAGCCACAGCGTCATGGCCGACCGCACCCGGGAGGAGAACACCCAGGCCGCATCGAGGAGCTCGGCGTCCTCCGGCTCGACGAGCCCCTCGTCGCGGGCGACGGCGAGGGCCTCCCTCGTCGACGTGGTCCGCAACGCCGGGATCTCGGCGGCGTGTTCCAGCTGGATCAACTGGACGAGCCACTCGACGTCGCTGAGCGAGCCGCGACCGAGCTTGACATGGCGGGCGGGGTCGGCTCCCTGCGGAAGCCGTTCACTCTCCACCCGGGCCTTGATGCGCTTCACCTCGCGCACGTCGGCGTCGCTCACGTCCTTGCGATAGCGCACGGAGTCGGCGAGGGCGCCGAAGTCGTCCAGGAGCGCCGCGTCTCCGACCACCGGGCGCGCACGGAGGAGCGC
Source organism: Labedella gwakjiensis (assembly GCF_003014675.1). Lineage (NCBI taxonomy): Bacteria > Bacillati > Actinomycetota > Actinomycetes > Micrococcales > Microbacteriaceae > Labedella > Labedella gwakjiensis. Next base: position 3,212,536 of record NZ_PYAU01000001.1, on the reverse strand, counting down.
TTGGGCCTCCCATGTGAGCGACCAGCGCTCGTAGTAGGCCCTGTAGCTGTCGAGCGACCGTGTGACGGGCCCGTTCTTCCCCTCGGGCCGCAGCCCGATGTCGAGGTCGAGGGGAAGCCGGCTGTCGTCGGTCAGGCGGGCGAGCTCATGCACGAGCCGCGTGGCCGCGCGCGGCACCTCGTCGGCGCGCTCCCCCGTCGGTCGGAACACGTAGATGACGTCCGTGTCCGAGCCGAATCCGAGCTCGCGGCCCCCGTACCGCCCCATACCGATGATCGCGAACTCGAAGGGCGGGTCGTCGACAGCGGCGTCGCGGAGTGCGCCCAGCATGCCGCTCAGCGTCGCCGTCGTCACATCGGTGAGTGCGTCCGAGATGTCGCGCAGACTGTTGATGCCGAGCACCGACGACATCGCCAGACGCAGGATCTCTCGTCTCCGGACCCGACGGATCGACGCTGCCGCCTTCGTGAGGTCCTCGTGCCGCGAGAGGATCGCGTGCATCTCCTCGTCGAGCACCGCGCGCGGCTTCGCGCGGAGCTCTCCGTCGTCGCCGAGCCACGCGGCGGCTTCGGGGAAGCGGTCCATCAGCTCGCCGATGTAGCGCGAGCCCGAGAGTACCCGCGTCAACCTCTCGGCGGCACCGGAGGAGTCCCGCAGCATCCGCAGGAACCAGTGTGAATCGCCGAGGGATTCGCTCACGCGGCGGAACGTGAGGAGACCGTAGTCGGGGTCTGCCCCCTCGGCGAACCACCGCAGCAGAACCGGGAGGAGGAGTCGTTGGATGGTCGCCTTCCGTGAGACGCCGGATGTGAGGGCGGCGATGTGTGCAAAGGCACCGGCGGGATCGTGGAAACCGATGGCGGCGAGCCGCGCTCCGGCCTGTGCGGGAGTGAGGACGAACTCGTCGTCAGGAAGGGCAGCGACGGCTGTGAGGAGCGGACGATAGAACAGCCGCTCATGGAGAGACCGCACACTGTGCTTCGTGCGCTCCCACAGGACGATGAGCTCGCCAGCCGTCGACGCCAACCGCGAGCCGCGAGCGAGCGCCCGGAGGGCGTCGTCGTCGCGAGGCATGAGATGGGTGCGGCGCAGCCGCGTGAGTTGCAGACGATGCTCGAGCACGCGCAGGACCCGGTAGTCCTCGGCGAAGTCGGCTGCTTCGGTCCGCCCGATGTAGCCGTGGGAGGCGAGCGCCTCGAGAGCAGCCAACGTGCCACGCTGGCGGACGCCCTCGTCGTTCGACCCGTGGACGAGCTGGAGCAGCTGCACCGTGAACTCGATGTCGCGGAGCCCTCCGGGCCCGAGTTTGAGCTGGTGGTGCACGTCCTCCGACGGGATGTGGGCGGTGACCCGCTCACGCATCTTCTGGACCGACTCGACGAAGCCGTCACGAGACGAGCTGTTCCACACGCGCGGGCTCACGGCGGCGACATAGGCGTCACCGAGATCGCGGTCGCCGGCGAGGGACCGTGCCTTCAGCAGGGCCTGGAACTCCCAGCTCTTCGCCCAACGGTCGTAGTACGCGAGGTGCGAATCGAGAGTGCGTACGAGGGCCCCGGCCTTGCCCTCCGGGCGGAGGTTGGCGTCGACCTCCCAGAGGGGAGGTTCGATCGCCGGCTCGGCGATCCCCCGCATCGTGAGGACGGCGAGCCGGGTCGAGATATCGATCGCCCGCGCTGACGAGATCCGGTCACCATCCGGTTCCCCGACGAAGATCACGTCGACGTCGCTCACGTAGTTGAGCTCGGACGCGCCGGCCTTCCCCATTCCGATGATGGCGAGTCGGGTCGAGCGCACCTCTCCTGCAGGGAAGACTCCGGGGCGCGGCGTCTCGCTCGAGACCATACGTCGCGCAACCGCGAGGGAGGCGTCGAGTGCCGCGCCCGCGAGGTCCGCGAGACACTCCGAGACGCGCGCGACCACCGAGACCGGTGATCTCGACGTGAGATCGAAGGCCGCGATCATGGTCAGGAGGCGACGGTATCGCGTGCGGAGTGCGCCCCACTCGTCCTCGGTTCCGTCCCGGGACACACCGTCGACCGCGCCGACGCTCTCGAGGAGCGACGTCCGCAACTCGATGGCTTCCGGGAGTCGGCGCACCGGCTGCTCGATGGCGTCGAGGCACTCGGGATGGCGGTGGAGGAAGTCGGCGAGCCCTCGAGACGCCCCGAGCACCTGAAGCAGCGTCCGACGCCCCTCGACCCCGCGACACACACGGCGGACCTCGTCCGGATGACTCCGCGCCAGCGCGAGGAGACCGCCGAGGGCCGCATCGGGGTCGGCGACCTCGGCGAAGTCGCCGACGATCTCGACATCTCCCACGATCGACAGAGAGTCGAGCTCGTCGAGCGCCGCCCGGGCGTCCGACAAGGCGGTGAATCCCACCCGAGCGAGCCCGCTCAGGGTGGCCAGCTCGCGTCTCACGGGGTCAGAGGATCTGCAGGTTCGTCTCGAGCTCGAACGGCGTGACCTGGGCCCGGTACTGCTGCCACTCCTGACGCTTGTTCAGGAGGACGTAGTTGAACACCTGCTCGCCGAGAGTCTCGGCGACCAGCTCGGAGCGCTCCATGAGGCTCGTCGCTCGGTCGAGGCTCGCCGGCAGGCTGTCGTAGCCGAGGGCGCGACGCTCCGTGTCCGTGAGGCTCCAGACGTTGTCCTCCGCCTCGGGCGGGAGCTCGTAGCCCTTCTCGATGCCCTTGAGGCCCGCAGCCAGCATGAGCGAGAACGCCAGGTACGGGTTCGCGGCCGAGTCGATGGCGCGGTACTCGACGCGCGCGGACTGGCCCTTGTTGGGCTTGTAGAGGGGCACGCGCACGAGGGCGGAGCGGTTGTTGTGCCCCCACGAGACGAAGCTCGGAGCCTCCGACACCATTCCGGTGCCGACGCCTCCCCAGAGCCGCTTGTAGGAGTTCACGAACTGGTTCGTCACGGCGGTGATCTCGGGGGCGTGCGTGAGCAGGCCGGCGATGAACTGGCGGCCGACCTTCGAGAGCTGGTACTGGGCACCCGCTTCGTAGAAGGCGTTCGAATCGCCCTCGAAGAGCGACATGTGGGTGTGCATCCCGCTGCCCGGGTGGAGCGCGAGCGGCTTCGGCATGAACGTGGCGTGCACGCCCTGCTCGATCGCGACCTCCTTGATGACCGTGCGGAAGGTCATGATGTTGTCGGCCGTCGTCAACGCGTCCGCGTAGCGCAGGTCGATCTCGTTCTGACCGGGACCCGCCTCGTGGTGGCTGAACTCGACCGAGATGCCGAGATCCTCGAGCATGCGCACGGAGCGGCGGCGGAAGTCGTGAGCGGTGCCGCCCGGCACGTTGTCGAAGTAGCCGGCGTGATCGACGGGCACTGGCCCCTCTGCCCCGTACTGGGCCGACTTCAGCAGGTAGAACTCGATCTCGGGGTGCGTGTAGAACGTGAACCCCGCTTCCGCGGCCTTCGCGAGAGTGCGCTTCAGAACGTTGCGGGGGTCCGCGACGGCGGGCTGACCATCCGGCGTGGTGATGTCGCAGAACATGCGAGCCGTGGGGTCGATCTCGCCCCTCCATGGCAGGATCTGGAACGTCGACGGGTCCGGCAGCGCGAGGAGATCGGACTCGAAGGACCGCGTCAGACCCTCGATCGCGGAGCCGTCGAAACCGAGGCCCTCCGCGAAAGCGCCCTCGACCTCGGCCGGAGCGATGGCGACGGACTTGAGCGTGCCCACGACATCCGTGAACCACAGCCTGACGAACTTGACGCCGCGTTCCTCGATCGTTCGAAGCACGAAGTCCCGCTGCTTGTCCATCCACTCCTCTTTCAGTCGGTCCGAGCGAACTCCAGGCTATCGTCTGGAGCGCCTCTCAGGCTGAGCGGTGCGGGGCGCGTCACGCGTCCTCAGCACGCTCCTCGTCGGCCCAGCGCTTGCTGTTGGCTCGGATCCGCTCGGGTGCCGCAGCGGCCTCGGCCTCGGTGTCGTACGGCCCGGCGCGATCGACCGACGGCGACTGGAACCCGTGCTCGACGGCTCCCGTGCTCAGGTTGTACCAGTACTTCTTCTCAGCCTCCGATGCCATGGCCCTATCCTCCCGCATCCGTGGCTCGATCCTATGCCCGGCATCCCGACGACGCCGATGGCCCGAGCGCTCGGTACGCTGAGAGGCATGACGAAGCACACTCACGCAACCGCCATCGGTATCGACATCGGCGGCACCGGCATCAAGGGGGCGACGGTCGACCTCGAGGAAGGCGTGTTCCAGAGCGACCGGATCAAGATCGCCACCCCGGCGGGCGGCAAGCCTGACGACATCGTGGCGGTGGTCGCGGACATCGTGAGCCAGCTTCCCTCATCCGACGACGAGTCGATCGCCCTCGGTGTCGCGTTCCCGGCGATCGTGAAGCGCGGGCGCACACTCAGCGCAGCCAACGTCTCCGACGAGTGGATCGGCCTCAAGGCGGAGAAGAAGTTCGAGAAGGCGCTGGGGCGCGACATCACGTTCGTGAACGACGCCGACGCCGCCGGTTTCGCCGAGGCGCGCTTCGGTGCTGCAGCGGACGTCGACGGGCTCACGCTCGTCACGACGCTCGGCACCGGGATCGGTACGGCGCTCCTGTACGACGGCGTCCTCGTGCCCAACGCCGAGCTCGGTCACCTCGAGATCGACGGACGCGACATCGAGACGGTCGCGTCCTATGGCGCGAAGGAGCGCGACGACCTCTCCTGGGAGGAGTGGGCCGCGCTCCTCACGACGTTCTACAAGCGACTGGAGCGCCTCATCGCACCGGATCTCTTCATCGTCGGCGGCGGCGTCTCGAAGCACCACGAGGAATTCCTGCCGCTCATCGAGATCGACACACCGATCATCCCGGCGAAGCACCGCAACAAGGCAGGGATACTCGGGGCGGCAGCGATGGCGGATCGAGGACACGCCGTCCCGGACAAGTCCACGCACGGCGCCTGACCGACGGAGGCGAGCGAGCCGCCGGTCTCGACGACCTGCGGCTCGCGCGTGATGCTCGAGGTGAACGGGCCGGCTGATACGCCGGGTTCTGTGACGACACGGATGTCGCCGACGACCATCTCTCTCGGGAGTACGTTGCCGCACCCCTCTAGCGGCCTACCCGGGGACGGGACGAGCAGCCCCATGGTCCCCTGTCTGACCTTGCTCCGGGCGAGGTTTACCGAGCCGACCGGGTCACCCCGGCCGCTGGTGGTCTCTTACACCACCGTTTCACCCTTACCGCAGGTGACGAGCACCTGAGGCGGTCTGTTCTCTGTTGCACTGTCTCGCGGGTTGCCCCGGGTGGGTGTTACCCACCGCCCTGCTCTGCGGAGCCCGGACGTTCCTCGGCGTCCGCGCGGGAGACCCGCGCGAACGACGCAGCCGTCTTGCCGACCCGTTCACGAGGTCGATCCTAGCGCGGCCCCCGTCGATGGCTCATGCGGTCAGAGCCCAGACTCCTCCGTACGGACGAGGATCGCGCCGCATTCCGGGCACGAGAGCACGTCGTCAGCCGGAGCGGAACGCACCGTCGCGAGGTCGTTGCCCGTGAGGGTCATCGTGCAGGCTCCACACGTTCCCGCCCGGAGCAGCGCCGCCCCGAAACCGCTCCGTGCACGGGAGCGTTCGTACGCCGTGACCAGGGCATCGTCGATCGTCGAGACGAGGCTGGAGCGCGATGCCTCGAGCGCCGCGAGCTCCTGGTCTAGATCGGCACGGCTCGCGTCGCGCGTCGCTTCGAGCTCCGCGATGCGCTCGGACAGCGAACGGTCCGACGCGGCGGTCTCGCCGTAGACCGCCTCGGCGGCCTCGAGTCGCTCCATGACCTCGAGCTCGGCGTCCTCGAGGTTCTCCTTGCGCCGCGCGAGCGACAGGAGCTCCGACTCGAGAGCCGAGGCGTCCTTGGCGGACGACGAGCCGTTCAACCGCTCCGTGTCCCGGGCGATCCGGGAGTCGACGACGGCCACGTCGGACTCGATCCGGGCAAGATCCGTGCGTGCGTCCTCGACGGCGCCGAGTTCGGTCGCGAGACGTCCCCGCAGCGCGTCCCTGTCGGCCACGAGCGCCGCGATCGCGGCGATCTCGGGGAGGTGCCCCTTCCGGTGGGCTACGCGCGTCACGTTGGTGTCGACGGTCTGCAGGTCGAGCAGCGAACGCTGGGCGGCTGGGTTGGCTTTCATGTGATTCTCACTTCGGGATAGGGGTGCGCGAGCGCTACTGCGTGACGACGAAGTCCCACGGATCGGTCCGCAGATCGCTCACGCGCACGTCGAGTTCGGGGAGTTCAGCACGTAGCTGCCGAGCGCCGGCCTCGAGCCAGAGCCACTCGCTCGCCCAGTGCGACGTATCGAGAAGCGCCGGACCCGCTCCGAGCAGTGCACGGTCGCGTGCATCGGACGCCGGGTGGTGGCGCAGGTCGCTCGTGATGTAGACATCGGCGGCGAGGACCGAGGGGTGATCGAGGAGCGAATCGCCCGCGCCGGCGCAGAGCGCCACGGTGGATACGGGGGCGTCGTAGTGCCCGGCCGCGCGGATGCCGCCAGCAGTGGCGGGGAGGATCTGCGACAGCGACGCGGCGAGCGCGCCGAGGGTCGTCGGGGAAGGCAGTCGTCCGATCCGCCCGATTCCCGCCTCTCCCGTCGCGTCGGGCTCAAGGGGGCGGACGTCTGTGAGGCGAAGCAGGGACGCGAGCACTCCGGAGGTCCCCTCGGCCACGACGTCCGCGTTGGTATGGGCCGAGAGAAGGGCGCATCGGGCGCGGACGAGACGCGTGACGAGAGAGCCTTTCACCGTGTCGCCGGCGAGGCTCGTGACGCCGCGCAGGAGCAGCGGATGATGCGCCACGATGAGGTCGGTGCTCTCCTCGACGGCCTCGTCGACGGTGTCACCGACGACGTCCACCACGAAGGCGACGCGGGAGATTTCGTCGTCCGGGTGGCCGCAGACGAGTCCGGTCTCGTCCCACGACGACGCGCCGGCCGCCGGCCAGAGCCGCTCGACCGCCTGCAGGACCTCTCTCACCGCGTACGACACGAGCAACACCCTACGTGATCCGCGAAACCGCGGCGGTGTCGTCCGCACCGACGACGGCCCCCGGCGGTACCATCGAGGGGATGAACGAGACGCCGATCGCCACCCCGTACGAAGACCTGTTGAGGGACGTGCTCGAGAACGGCACGCCGAAGTCCGATCGCACGGGCACGGGGACGCGGAGCGTCTTCGGTCGGCAGATCCGGTTCGACCTCGCTGAGGGCTTCCCCCTCATCACGACGAAGCGCGTGCACTTCCGCTCGATCGCGTACGAACTCCTCTGGTTCCTGCGCGGCGATGGGAACATCACCTGGCTCACCGACCACGGCGTGACGATCTGGGACGAGTGGGCCGACGACGCCGGCGAGCTCGGGCCGGTCTACGGCGTCCAGTGGCGATCGTGGCCGACACCCGACGGCGGACACATCGACCAGCTCGCTCAGATCATCGACACGATCCGCCGGGACCCCGATTCGCGCCGCCTCATCGTGTCGGCATGGAACGTCGCAGACGTCCCGAACATGGCGCTCGCTCCGTGTCATGCCCTCTTCCAGTTCTACGTGGCCGACGGCAGACTGTCGTGCCAGCTGTACCAGCGCAGCGCAGACATGTTCCTCGGCGTGCCCTTCAACATCGCGAGCTACGCGTTGCTCACCCACCTCGTGGCGGCGCAGACGGGTCTCGAGGTCGGCGAATTCATCTGGACCGGCGGCGATTGCCACATCTACGACAACCACGTCGACCAGGTGATGGAGCAGCTCTCGCGCGACCCCTTCCCGCTCCCCACCCTGCGCATCACGGGTGAGCACGCGGACATCTCGGACTACACGTTCGAGGACCTCGTCGTGGAGGGGTACGAGCACCACCCCGCCATCCGTGCGGCCGTCGCCGTCTGATCGGCGTGCTCGGTCTCGTGTGGGCACAGGCCCACGGCGGCGTCATCGGCCGCGACGGCGGAATGCCGTGGCACGTCCCCGAGGATCTCGCTCACTTCAAAGCCGTGACGCTGGGCTCCACGGTGATCATGGGCAGGCGCACGTGGGAGTCGTTCCCCGAACGGTTCCGCCCGCTGCCCGGGCGCCGCAACATCGTCCTCACGCGGGACGACGCGTGGGAATCGGACGGCGCGGAGCGGGCGCGCTCCCTGGACGAGGCGTTGACTCTCGCCGGCGATGAGGACGTGTGGGTGATCGGAGGGGGTTCCCTCTACGCCGAGGCGATCGGGCGAGCAGATGTGATCGAGCTCACGGAACTGGACCTCGTGGTCCCGGGCGACACGCTCGCGCCGGCGATCGACGGGACCTGGGTCGAGGCGTCGCGCACCCCGACCGATGGCTGGACGGTCTCACGGACGGGAGTACCGTTCCGGTTCCGCCGTCTCGAGCACGAACCTCACTGATCTCCACCACCGGCGGCGAGCGCCCGAGAGCGGCATAGACTCCTCTGGTGCCATCAGCTCCTCCTCCGTCCCCGAGGCGCGGACATCTGATCGACATCTCCCCGCTCCGTGAGAGCCCCGCGTTCGCGCGGCTGTGGGCGGGAAGCGCGATCGCCGGTATCGGCGGCCAGATGACGATCGTCGCGGTGGGTCTCCACATCTACGAACTCACCGGATCGACGTTCGCCGTCGCGATGGTGGGAACGCTCGCGCTCGTGCCGATGATCGCCGCGGGGCTCTACGGCGGCATGCTGGCCGATGCGTTCGATCGCCGGCGGCTGGCACTCGCCTCGTCGACCGTCGCATGGCTCTCGACGATCGGCCTCGTCCTCGTCGCGTGGAGCGGATTCGAGCAGGTGTGGCCGTTCTATCTGCTCACGACGGTGACCTCGGTGGCAGCGACCATCACGGGAACCGCGCGACAGGCGATCGTGCCGAGGCTCGTGCCGCGTGAACTCCTCCCGGCCGCATCGGCCCTCGGCGGCGTGAGCATGGGCGTGATGGTGACGGTGGGTCCGGCGCTCGCCGGTGTGCTCGTCGCCGCGGTGGGCTTCGGGTGGACGTATGCGATCGACGTCATCCTCTTCACTGCCGCTTTCCTCGGCATCGTGACCCTCCCGGCCATCCGCCCAGAGGGCGAGACGAGCAGACCGGGCCTCGAGTCGGTGAAGACCGGTCTGCGGTTCTTGAAGGGCGCCCCGAACGTCCGCATGTCGTTCATCGTCGACATCATCGCGATGACGTTCGGTCGCCCGCACGCGCTCTTCCCCGCCGTCGGTGCTCTCGTGATCGGCGGGGGCGCCGTGACCGTTGGCGTCCTGACGGCGGCGAGCGCCGTCGGCACCCTGGTATGCAGCCTGTTCTCGGGTCGGATCGGTCTCGTCCGGAAGCACGGCGTCGCGATCGGTTGGGCCATCGGCGTGTACGGCGCGTTCGTGGCCGGCTTCGGAGCGGTCCTCGCCGTCCTCGTGCTCACCGGATCGTCCCGGTCCGACCCGGACATCGCCGGCGCCGATCTCGTCGCACTCGGGATCGCAGCCCTCATGATGGCGGGGACGGGTGCAGCAGACAACGTGAGTTCGATCTTCCGCAACACGATCCTCCAGACAGCCGTGCCCGACAACATGCGGGGTCGTCTCCAGGGGATCTTCACGGTCGTCGTGACGGGCGGGCCGCGGGTCGGCGACTTCTACGTCGGTGTGCTGGCCCTCATCGTCGCCGTCTGGGTCCCACCTCTCCTCGGTGGGTTCCTCATCATCGCGCTCATCGCATTGTGCCTTCGGCTTGCCCCGAGCTTCCGCCACTACGACGCAGACGCCCCGACTCCCTGAGCCCACCGCTTCGAGCCTGACGCGCCGCCCAGGCGCTTGCGCGGACAGCGTCCGATGGTCATGATCGAACATGTGTTCGAACCCCTCGCGACGTGCGTCGCACCCTCCGGCTCGGGAGTCAGCTGCGGCCTGCCGTCCATCGGAGCGCCCGTCCCCCTCTGTGCGGGACACGTCGACGCCGTCTCCGAATGGATCGAGACCGAGACGGGCCGGACGGATCTGCTTCCCGCACCCTGCCGGGTCTGCGGGTCACGTCTCGGTGCGCGGTACCCGTCAGGGTGGGTCTGCGCCGTCTGCGAGTGGCGCGTCGGCGAGGTCCTCGACGGCGAACTGCCGCCGCCACGGATCGACGTCGTCTACTACATCCGCTTCGACGGCCGCATCAAGATCGGGACCACGGCGAATCCGCGACAGCGCCTTCAGCGACTCTGGCACGACGACGTCCTCGCCTTCGAGCGCGGCGACCGTCTCGTGGAGCGGAGACGGCACGAGCAGTTCGCCGCTCTCCGACAGGGTCGATCGGAGTGGTTCTCCCCAGCCCCTCCGCTCGACCGGCACATCGCCGGCATCGCCGCCGGTGTCGACGACCCGTGGGCGCGCTACACGCGCTGGGTCAGCGAGGCCCTCGCACTCCGCGGGTGACGGCCCGTTCCGGGAGCGTCACTCCCGCTCCGTGATGAGCACCGCGAGCTCACGGCGGACGGAGGCGAGTGCCGGGTTCTCCGCTGTCGAGCGACGCCACACTGCGGAGACCTCACGGAAGGGCGTCGTGTCCTGGACGGGAACGGGGACGACGCCGTCGGGAAGGGACGGCCGCCCGAGACGCGGGAGAAGCGCCACGGAGATCCCCGCGTCGACCATCGCGATGTGGGACGTGTAGTCGGCGTCGTAGTAGGCGATGTCCGCGTGATGACCGGCCCCGGCGAGCAGCTGGCAGAGCCCCTGGTGACAGATGGTGCCGGCGAGCGTGCTCACCCACGTCTCCTCTCCGAGTTCGGCGGGCGTCACGGCGGCGCGGTCGGCGAAGCGGTGATCCGCGGGCACGAGGACGTCGACGCGGTCGTCGAACAGACGCTCGGTCGCGAGCGATGGCGGCACATCGAGGGTCACCGTGTTCCAGTTGTGCACGAGCCCCATGTCCGCGCGACCCCGCTCGAGCACCTCGAGCACGTCCCACGGATCCATCTCCGTGGTCGTGACGCGCAGAGCCGGAGCCATGCGTCGCAGTCGGGCGATGAGCGGCGCGACGAGGCCTCGGTTCGCCGTGGAGAACGAGGCGATGCGGAACGTCCCGGTGAGGGGCGCGTCTGGCGCGTGCGCGATGCTCTCGAGAGCTTCCAGATCGCCGAGGAGCGCGACGCCGCGGTCCGCGACCAGGCGACCGTGTTCGGTGAGGAGGACGCGGCGCCCTACCCTCTCGAGCAGCGCCGAGCCGGTCTGGCGTTCCAGTCGTTTGATCTGCTGGGACACCGCCGACGGCGTGAAGTCGAGGCTCGCGGCCGCCGACGCGACCGTTCCGAGGTCGCGAACGGCGATCAGGGAGCGCAAGGACGTGAGATCGATCATGTACGAACGCTACCGGTTTTTGGGTTCTAAGCATCGCTGGATTTGCACGATTCGCGCTGAGAGGCTGGCATCATGACCCCACGCCACACCGCGCTCGCTCTTCTCGTCGTCGTGCTCTGGGGATTCAACTTCGTGGTCATCGACGAGGGTCTCGACGGCGTTCCCCCTCTGCTCTTCCTCGCGCTCCGCTTCGTCGTCGTGGCGATCCCGGCGATCTTCCTCGTCCCGCGGCCGAAGGCGCCATGGACCACCGTCGTGCTCGTCGGGCTGTTCCTGAGCCTCGGCCAGTTCTCCCTCCTCTACCTCTCCCTGGCGGCCGGGATGCCGCCTGGTCTCGCGTCGCTGCTCCTGCAGGTGCAGGTGGTCTTCACCCTCGTCCTCGCGAGCGCGACACTGCGGGAGAAGCCGCGTCGGATGCAGATCGTCGGCGTCGTCGTCGGGATGGTCGGACTGGGGGTCGTGATCTCCGGGCAGGCGACGGTCGTGCCGCTCCTCGCCCTCCTGCTCATCCTCGCCGCCGCCCTGTCCTGGGCGACCGGAAACGTCATCACCCGACACGCCAAGGTCTCGTCCGGACTGTCCCTGGTGGTGTGGTCCGCTCTCGTCGTCCCCCTCCCGAGCTTCGGCCTCTCACTCCTCGTCGACGGACCCGTCGCGGTCGGCGATGCCCTCTCGCACCTGTCGCTCACGGCCATCCTCAGCACCGTCTACACCGCGGTCGCCGCGTCCCTCGTGGGCTACGGCATCTGGAACTCCCTCATGGCCCGCTACCCCGCCGGCCGTGTGGCCCCGTTCACCCTCCTCGTGCCCGTCATCGGCATCGCGGCGGCCTGGATCGTGCAGCACGAACAGCCGAGCGTGACGGACCTCGTCGGCGGCGCCGTGATGCTCGTCGGGCTCGCCGCCGCGGTCATCGTGCTCGACGGAAGGCGTCGGGGGCCGGGAGCCGCCGACGGGCTCGGCGCACCGCTCGACCTGCCGGTCCCGGCTGCACGAGAGGACCGCGTGACCGCTCCGTCGCCCTGATGAACCGGGCATGGCGCCGTGATTCTGCTCATCGGGGACCGTCGACAGGGGACGGTGCACTCGAGCATCGACAGGATGATGAGTGGGCCCTACCGGGCTCGAACCGATGACATCCACGGTGTAAACGTGGCGCTCTACCAACTGAGCTAAAGGCCCCTCACGCCCGGAGGCGCGCGTCGATCCTATCGCGACGGACGACCGCCCCTGAATCCCGTCGACACGCCACGTAGAGCCAGACCGAACGGGACACCCGATCAGACGGGGATGCGGCGCATCTCGTCGAGGGCCGTGCGGTATGCAGCGATGTCGCGCGCCTCGCCCGGCGCGGTGATGAAGCTCGCGCGGATGATGCCGTCGACGTCGATGAGGAACGTCGCCCGATTCGCCTGACCGCGCTCCGGGAGGAACACGCCGTACTCCTTGGCGACCTGACCGTGCGGCCAGAAGTCGGCGAGGAGGCGGAACGGGAACTTCTCCTTCTCCCCCCACGCGCGGAGTGAGAAGGTCGAGTCGACGGAGATCGCCAGGAGTTCGACGCCGGCATCCGCGAACATCGCGAGGTTCTCGCTCAGGGCGCACATCTCGTTCGTGCAGATTCCCGAGAATGCGAGAGGAACGAAGACCACGGCGACGGGCTTCTTCCCGCGGAACGACGAGAGACGGACGGATTCGCCGTACTGGTCGAGGAGCTCGAAGTCAGGTGCCCTCGTGTCGTTCTCGAGTGCCATGAACCTCTTCTTCCGGTAGCGCCCGCCGGTCGGCGAGCGGACGCCCGTGGACCCGGTGAGCAATCCTAACCCCGTTGGCGCGGCATGGTACGTGACGCGCGAGCATGCGCTGATGGGTAGGCTGGATGGGATGGGCGCGCCCCCACGATAAGGGCGGCGCCGTACGGCGGGATCCCCCGCTCAACCCGGCACGATCTGCCACACACAGAAAGGTCGACGGTGACTGTTCACGATCAGGACCCGTACTCGGTAGGCCACAGCGATTCCGATCCGGAAGAGACGGCCGAATGGCAGGAGTCGCTCGCAGCGCTCGTCGAGGCCCGCGGCAGCGGACGCGCTCGCGAGATCATGCTGAGCCTGCTGAAGCAGTCGAAGGAGCTCCACCTCGGTGTTCCGATGGTGCCCACCACCGACTACATCAACACCATCGCCCCCGAGAACGAGGCGGAGTTCCCCGGCAACGAGGAGCTCGAGCGCAAGTACCGCGCCTGGATCCGTTGGAACGCGGCGATCACGGTGCACCGTGCGCAGCGGCCAGGGATCGGTGTCGGCGGACACATCTCCACGTACGCGTCCTCCGCGGCGCTCTACGAGGTGGGCTTCAACCACTTCTTCCGCGGCCAGGACCACGCAGGCGGTGGAGACCAGATCTTCATCCAGGGCCACGCCTCCCCCGGTACCTATGCTCGCGCCTACCTCGAGGGCCGTCTCTCGACGGACCAGCTCGACGGCTTCCGACAGGAGAAGTCGCACCAGGCCGGAGGACTCTCGTCCTACCCGCACCCGCGACTCATGCCGTCGTTCTGGCAGTTCCCCACCGTGTCGATGGGCCTCGGGCCGATCAACGCCATCTACCAGGCGCACGCCAACAAGTACCTCACCAACCGCGGCATCAAGGACGCGTCGGACCAGCAGGTCTGGGCGTTCCTCGGTGACGGCGAGATGGACGAGGTCGAGAGCCGTGGTCAGCTCCAGGTGGCGGCGAACGAAGGCCTCGACAACCTCAACTTCGTCATCAACTGCAACCTGCAGCGTCTCGACGGCCCGGTCCGCGGAAACGGCAAGATCATCCAGGAGCTCGAGAGCTTCTTCCGCGGGGCCGGCTGGAACGTCATCAAGGTCGTGTGGGGCCGCGAGTGGGACGACCTGCTCTCCCGCGACACCGAGGGCGCGCTCCTCAACATCATGAACCAGACGCCCGACGGCGACTACCAGACTTACAAGGCCGAGAGCGGCGCGTTCATCCGCGAGCACTTCTTCGGGAAGGACGAGCGCGCTCTCAAGCTCGTCGAGGACTACTCGGACGACCAGATCTGGAACCTCAAGCGCGGCGGACACGACTACCGCAAGGTGTACGCGGCCTTCAAGGCTGCGGCCGAGCACAAGGGCCAGCCCACGGTCATCCTGGCGAAGACGGTCAAGGGCTACGGCCTCGGCCCGAGCTTCGAGGGACGCAACGCGACCCACCAGATGAAGAAGATGACGCTCGACAACCTCAAGACCTTCCGCGACGCGATGCACATTCCCATCACGGACGAGAAGCTCGAGGAGAACCCGTACCTGCCGCCGTACTTCCACCCGGGAGAGGACGACGAGGCGATCCAGTACCTGCACGAGCGCCGCCGCGCGCTCGGCGGCTACCTGCCGGAGCGCCGCAGCAAGTACACGCAGCTCAACCTGCCGGACGACTCCGCGTACGCCATCAGCAAGAAGGGCTCTGGCACGCAGGAGATCGCCACCACCATGGCGTTCGTCCGGCTGCTCAAGGACCTGCTGCGATCGAAGGACTTCGGTCACCGCATCGTCCCGATCATCCCCGACGAGGCGCGCACGTTCGGAATGGACGCGTTCTTCCCGTCCGCGAAGATCTACAACCCGAACGGCCAGCACTACACCTCGGTCGACCGCGAGCTCCTCCTGGCGTACAAGGAGAGCCCTCAGGGGCAGATCGTGCACGTCGGAATCAACGAGGCCGGCGCACTCGCGGCGTTCACGAACATCGGAACGACGTACTCCACGCAGGGTGAGGCCCTCATCCCGGTGTACGTCTTCTACTCGATGTTCGGCTTCCAGCGCACAGGCGACGCCCTGTGGGCGGCCGGCGACCAGATGGCGCGCGGTTTCGTCATCGGTGCGACCGCCGGGCGCACGACTCTCACGGGCGAAGGCCTCCAGCACGCCGACGGGCACTCGCCACTCCTCGCGTCGACGAACCCGGCCGTCGTGAGCTACGACCCGGCCTACGGCTACGAGATCGGGCACATCGTGCGCGCCGGCCTCGAGCGCATGTACGGCGGGGACCACTCCGATCCGAACGTCATGTACTACCTCACGGTGTACAACGAGCCGATCGTGCAGCCGGCCGAGCCGGAGAACGTGGACGTCGACGGCATCGTCCGCGGAATCCACAAGGTGAAGACGTCGGAGCAGGACGGTCCGAAGGCGCAGATCTTCGCGTCGGGCGTCTCCGTGCCGTGGGCCATCGAGGCCCAGCACCTCCTCGCGGAGGACTGGGGCGTGTCGGCCGACGTCTGGTCGGTCACCTCGTGGTCGGAGCTGCGCCGAGACGGCCTCGCGGCCGACGAGCACAACTTCCTCTACCCGGACGACGAGAAGCGGGTTCCGTACCTGCAGACCAAGCTCGAGGGCGCGGAAGGCCCCGTCGTCGCCGTCACGGACTACATGCACGCGGTCGCCGACCAGGTGCGTCAGTTCGTTCCGAACGACTTCGCGACCCTGGGTGCCGACGGCTTCGGCTTCTCCGACACCCGCGCGGCCGCTCGTCGCTTCTTCAAGATCGACGGCCCGTCCGTCGTCGTGAAGGTGCTCGAGCGTCTCGTGGCCCAGGGTGTCGTGGACGCTTCCCTGCCGTCGCAGGCGATCGACCGCTACAACCTCCACGACGTCACGGCTGGCACCACCGGCAACGCCGGCGGCGAGTCCTGACGAAGAACACCCCATCCGTGGCCAGGACCAAACCGGAGACCCTCGCGTGGCTGCGCAGGATCTCGGGTGAACTCGCGACGGTGACACTCGGTCGCCTCGAGGACACCCTGCCCTGGTACGCGGACATGCCGCCTGGGCGACGATCGGCCGTTGGCCTCGTCGCCCAGGCGGGCATCAGCTCCTTCATCGCGTGGTACGACGACCCGCGGGCCACACCGTGGATCGCTGCGGACGTCTTCGGAGCAGCGCCGCGCGAGTTGCTTCGCTCCGTGAGCCTCCAGCAGACACTGCAGCTGATCCGTGTGACCGTCGAGGTCGTCGAAGAGCGGGTCGCCGGTCGTGGCGAAGACCTGCGAGAGGCGATCCTGCTCTACTCTCGCGAGATCGCCTTCGCGGCCGCCGACGTCTATGCGCGTGCTGCGGAAGCGCGCGGGCTGTGGGACGCGCGGCTCGAGGCGCTCGTCGTCGACTCGATCCTCACCGGCGAGACCGACGACGAACTCCCGAGCAGGATCGCAGCCCTCGGGTGGCACGGCCATGGTGAGGTCGCCGTGCTCGTGGGAACGACGCCGCCGTCCCTCGATGTCGATCAGCTCAGACGGACGGCGCGCCACATGCTCGCCGACGTCCTCATCGGCGTCCAGGGCAAGCGCCTCGTCCTCGTCATCGGGCGAGCCGAACCCCGATCGGAAGAGGGCGACGAGGGCTCGAATCCACAACCGCTGTCGTTCCTCGAGATCGCGTCGGGCCTCGAGCCCGGCTTCGGGCCGGGGCACCTCGTACTCGGACACGAGGTCGCCAGCCTCGTCGACGCGTCCCGTAGCGCGCGGGCGGCACTCGCCGGTTTCGCCGTCGCGCGGTCGTGGCGCCACGCACCGCGTCCCGTGTCGGCGGACGACCTCCTCCCGGAGCGGGCGCTCGCGGGGGATCCTCTGGCCCGGACGACGCTCGTCGAACGCATCTACCGTCCCCTCATGGCCCACTCCCCCGAACTCGCCACCACGCTGTGGAGCTATCTCGACAGCGGCCGGTCGCTCGAGGCGACGGCTCGAGAGCTCTTCGTGCATCCGAACACCGTCCGCTATCGGCTCAAACGCGTATCCGACGTGATCGGCTGGGACGCTACCGGCGCGCGCGAGTCGCTCATCCTGCAGTCTGCGCTCATTCTCGGTTCCATCTCTGAGCAGGAGACGCGTCCACCCCGGAGAGCCCGGTGACCGGCGGCGGTTTGTGCGCCATCACCAACGCTTGTTCCGAATGTTCGTGGCATGTCGACAGCCCGGCGTCCCGAACCCTTGGCAGACTGTTCAGGTGATCATCCTCGCGTGCCCTGGTCAGGGCTCACAGACTCCCGGATTCCTCAGCCCCTGGCTCGACCTCGACGGTGTGCCAGAACTCCTCGCGGGCTTCTCCGATGCCGCGGGGATCGACATCGTCCAGCATGGCACCGTCTCCGACGCCGACACGATCCGTGACACGGCGATCGCCCAGCCCCTCATCGTGGCGGCCGGACTCGTGGCGGCACACGCGCTGTCGGCTCGGGGTGTCATGGCCGGAATCGGCGGCGTCGCCGGCCACTCCGTCGGCGAATTCACCGCGGCAGCCGTCTCGGGTGTCGTCGACGACGAGACCGCTCTGCGTCTCGTGCGGGTGCGCGCCCTCGCCATGGCGCACGCGGCCTCCGTCGAGTCGACGGGCATGAGCGCCGTTCTCGGCGGGGATCCGGCGGAGGTCGTCGCCGCGGCCGAATCCGCCGGTCTCTCCGCCGCCAACTACAACGGTGGAGGCCAGATCGTGGTCGCCGGACGGAGGGACGACCTCGCGACCTTCGCGTCGGCACCCCCCACGGGCACGCGGGTCATCGCCTTGCAGGTCGCCGGAGCATTCCACACCCGCTTCATGGAGGACGCACGTGCGGAACTCGCCTCCGCCGTCGCCGGTGCGGAGGCGCACGACCCCACCCTTCCCCTCTGGACGAACAACGACGGTTCCCGCGTCGAGCACGGCACGCGATTCCTCGACCTCCTCGTGACCCAGGTCGCCTCCCCCGTCCGCTGGGACGCCTGCATGAACGCATTCGCCGACGCCGGAGCCACGGGGCTCATCGAGGTCGCCCCGGCCGGAGCCCTCACCGGACTCGCCCGACGCGGCCTCAAGGGCCTCCCGACCGTCGCCATCAAGACGCCCGACGACCTCCAGGCCGCCGCGGATCTCGTCGCCGCCTGAGCAGAAGGAACACCATGACACGCCCAGAACTCCGTCAGTCGACGGGGCCCCGCTACACCCGTATCCTCGCCCTCGGTGCCGCCCGCGGTGACCGGATCGTGCCGAACGACGACCTCATCGAGCCCATCAACTCCTCGGACGAGTGGATCAGGCAGCGCACGGGGATCATCACACGGACCCGAGCCTCCGAGGGAGTCTCTGCCGTCGACCTCGCCACGACCGCGGCGAAGGAAGCCATCGAGCGCTCGGGAGTCGACCCGGCAGAGATCGACGTCGTCCTCGTGGCCACGATCAGCAACATCATGCAGTCGCCATCGATCTCGGCCGTCGTCGCCGATCGCGTCGGAGCGAACCCTGCGGCGGCGTACGACCTCAACGCCGCGTGTGCCGGCTACGCCTACGCGGTCGCTCAGGCCGACGCCCTCATCCGCGCGGGCAGCGCACGCAACGCGCTCGTGATCGGCGCCGAGAAGCTCTCCGACATCGTCGACCCGACGGACCGGAGCATCTCGTTCCTCCTCGGCGACGGCGCTGGCGCCGCAGTCATCGGCCCGAGCGACTACCCCGGCATCTCGGGAACGGTCTGGGGATCCGACGGCTCGAAGGCCGACGCCGTGAGCATGAACGGCACCCTCGTCGACTTCCGCGATGGGAAGGCCGTCTGGCCGACCCTCCGGCAGGAGGGCCAGACCGTCTTCCGATGGGCCGTCTGGGAGATGGCGAAGGTCGCTCAGCAGGCCATCGACGAGGCCGGCATCACGGCGGACGACCTCGCCGCGTTCATCCCCCACCAGGCGAACATGCGCATCATCGATGAGTTCGCGAAGCAGCTGAAGCTCCCCGAGCATGTCGCGATCGCTCGCGACATCGCGACGACCGGCAACACCTCCGCTGCGTCCATCCCGCTCGCGACGCACCGACTGCTCGAGGAGAACCCCGAGCTGAGCGGCGGACTCGCCCTCCAGATCGGCTTCGGAGCCGGCCTCGTCTTCGGCGCACAGGTCGTCGTCCTCCCCTAGATCCCCGGCCCGGTCGAATGACGGTCGGGCCACCTCCCCCATAGACTGTTTCGCGGTCATACGACACTCAAGGAGAAACCCACCATGGCACTGTCCACCGAAGAAGTCCTCGCCGGCCTGGCCGAGCTCGTCAACGACGAGACCGGTATCGCCACCGACACCGTCGAGCTGGACAAGTCGTTCACCGACGACCTGGACATCGACTCCATCTCGATGATGACGATCGTCGTCAACGCCGAGGAGAAGTTCGACGTGAAGATCCCGGACGAGGAAGTCAAGAACCTCAAGACGGTCGGAGACGCCGTCGACTTCATCGTCAAGGCGCAGGGCTGATCGGGACCTTCCGTCCCGCATCACCCCGCTGACGTCAGCGCAGGGAGACCGGGGCGTCGATCGGTCCGACCGATCGACGCCCCGTCCATCCCTCGACGTGGCGGAGCGCATCCCGCCGCCACCCGGCGCTCGGGCAGTGATCCAGAAAGAGTTCTCGACATGACCACCAAGAGAATCGTCATCACCGGCATCGGCGCCACGTCGCCCCTCGGAGGCACGGCCACGGAGTCGTGGACCAACCTCCTCGCAGGAGCATCAGGCGCTCGGAGCCTCGAACAGCCATGGGTCGAGGAGCTCTCCCTCCCCATCACCTTCGCCGCGCAGGCCGCCGTGCCCGCGGCAGACATCCTGCAGCGCCAGGAGACGAAGCGGCTCGACCCCTCCAGCCAGTTCGCCCTCATCGCCGCCCGTGAGGCGTGGGCAGACGCCGGAGACGTCGGAGTGGACCCCGAGAGACTCCTCGTCGATTGGGCCACCGGCATCGGCGGCGTCTGGACGCTTCTCGACGCGTGGGACACCCTCCGCGAGCGCGGCCCGCGGCGCGTCCTCCCGATGACCGTCCCCATGCTCATGCCCAACGGCCCGGCAGCGGCCATCGGCATGGATCTGGGTGCACGCGGCGGTGAGCGGACGGTCGTCTCGGCGTGTGCATCGAGCACGGAGTCGATCGCGAACGCATACGACCACCTTCAGGCCGGTCTTGCCGACGTCGTCGTCGCGGGCGGCTCCGAGGCAGCGATCCACCCGCTGCCGATCGCCTCGTTCGCCGCGATGCAGGCTCTCTCGAAGCGCAACGACGACCCGTCGACGGCCTCCCGGCCGTACGACGTCACGCGTGACGGGTTCGTCCTCGGAGAAGGCGCTGCGGCACTCGTCGTCGAGACTCTCGAGCACGCCCAGGCCCGTGGTGCCCGCATCTACGCCGAGCTGCTCGGTGGAGCCGTGACGAGCGACGCGTACCACATCACCGCCCCAGACCCCGAGGGCTCGGCGGCGGCGCGCGCCATGCGAGCAGCTGTCGAGAACAGCGGGTACGGCCTGGACCAGGTGGCCCACATCAACGCACACGCCACCTCCACTCCGGTCGGCGACATCGCGGAGTACAACGCGCTCAAGCGCGTCTTCGGGGATCGTCTCGGCGAGATCCCGGTGACGGCCACCAAGGCGTCGACCGGTCACCTCCTCGGCGGTGCCGGCGCGATCGAGGCGCTCTTCGTCGTGAAGACGCTGCACGAGGCGCTCATCCCGCCGACGATCAACCTGAACGAGCCCGATCCGGAGATTCCGCTCGATGTCGTCACGGAACCCCGCGCACTGGGTGACGGTGAGCACATCGCGATCAGCAACTCGTTCGGCTTCGGCGGCCACAACGCCGTTGCCGCGTTCCGCACCTTCGCCGGCTGACCCGGACGCGGAGAACCCCCGGTGGGAAGCCTTCCACCGGGGGTTCTCTCGTTTCTCGGTCGCACACCGTTTCGCCACTCATGTCGCCGGGAAGCCCTCCGACGACACGGTCCGCGCCAGGGCGACGACCGGGTCTCTGAGGTCGTCAGCCGACCTTGTGGAGCCAGATGACGGACGAGTCATCGCTCGCATGCCGGAAGGCCTCGAGCTCGTCGTCCCACGCCTGGCCGAGCGCGACACGGAGTTCGCGCTGCAGTTCGACGGAGTCCGCACCGGCGACCTCCATCGCGTAACGGATGCGGTCCTCGGCGATGACGACGTTGCCGGCGCTGTCGGTCTGCGCGTAGAAGATTCCGAGATCGGGCGTGTGGAGCCAACGACCGCCGTCCGCGCCGGGGCCCGGATCCTCCGTGACCTCGAAGCGCAAGTGCTCCCAGCCACGCAGAGAGGACGCGATGGCAGCGCCCATACCCTGCTGGCCATCCCAGTAGAACTCGGCCCTCTGAGAGCCTGCGAGGACCGGCTGATCGGTCCACGAGAAGTTCACCGCACGACCGAGAGCGCGACCGGCTGCCCACTCGACATGTGGGCAGAGCGCGCGCGGTGACGAGTGGATGAAGATCATCCCTCGTGCAGCTGGTGCCACCATTTCATCCTCCATCATCCTGGTACGTCTTCCCCTACGACCAAGACGGATGAGCGGTGCTGTTCTCTTGATGCCGTGGCCTACACGAGACCACCGACATCGTTGATTATGCCGCAGGTTGCTGGGGAATACCAGCGGTGTCATTCGATGTTCACATGAGAGCGCCGCTCGATCACCCGGGTCGGCGATCCACCGGTCATCGACCGTCATACGATGTCGCGACCGCTCCGGTCGTGTCCTACAGTTTCCATCTGCGAAACCCTCCGACCGTCACCCAGCAAGGAACCCATGTCGTCCCTCACCTCCTCCCCCGCCGCCCGCACCGTCATCGCCGCGATCGCGGTCATCGGTGCGCTCAGCGTGTCCGCGTGCTCGTCATCCGGAGCGAACCCGGGTTCGTCGGCGTCCGCCGAGGCCGACGGGCGGACCCTCGCCGAGGTTCAGGACGCCGGCGTCCTCGTCGTCGGCACAGAGGGTACGTACCGGCCGTTCTCTTTCCACGAGGACGGCTCCGGCGACCTCACGGGCTACGACATCGAGATCATCACCGCCGTCGCGGACGAGCTCGGTGTCGACGTCGAGTTCCAGGAGACCCAGTGGGACGGCATCTTCGGAGGCCTCGACGCTGGCCGCTTCGACGTGATCGCGAACCAGGTGTCGATCAACGAGGAGCGCCTCGCCGACTACGACTTCAGCACGCCGTACACGATCTCCCCCGGCGTCCTCGTCGTCGCGGAGGACAACACCGATATCACCTCCCTGGAAGACCTGTCGGGGAAGTCATCGGCGCAGTCGCTCACGAGCAACTGGTACGAGGTCGCGACGGGCTACGGCGCGAATGTCGAGGCCGTCGAAGGCTGGGCGCAGGCCGTCGAGCTCCTACGTCAGGGTCGCGTCGACGCGACCGTCAACGACGAGCTGACGTTCCTCGACTACGAACAGACCGAAGGCGGCGACACCGGGCTCAAGCTCGTCGACGAGACCGACGACGCATCCGAGAACGCGTTCGCGTTCCGTAAGGGCAGCGACGACCTCGTCGACGCGGTCGACGATGCTCTCGAGGAATTGCGATCGAACGGTACGCTGGCCGAGATCTCGGAGAAGTACTTCGGGCAGGACGTCAGCCAGTAGGACGTCGCACGGTAGGCCGGAGACGGGCACATGGACTGGGACCTCATCCTGTCATCGGCCGGACCACTCGCGGTCGGCGCGGTCACCGGGACGATCCCACTCGCGCTGGCCTCGTTCGCGATCGGTATCGTCATCGCCCTGCTCGCCGCACTCGCTCGGCTGTCCGGCCGTTGGTGGCTGTCGGGAGTGGCTCGGTTCTACATCTCGGTGATCCGCGGTACCCCCCTCATCGTCCAGCTCTACGTCATCTTCTTCGGGCTCCCGTCGATCGGCATCGTGATCGATCCGTGGCCGAGCGCGATCATCACGCTCTCTCTCAATGTGGGCGGGTACGCCGCAGAGGTCATCCGTGCCGCGATCCTCTCCATCCCTCGCGGCCAATGGGAGGCGGCGTACACGATCGGCATGCCACGCTGGCTCGCGCTGCGCCGCATCATCCTGCCGCAGGCCGCCCGCGTCTCGGTGCCACCGCTGTCGAACACGTTCATCAGTCTCGTGAAGGACACGGCTCTCTGCTCGCTCATCCTCGTCACCGAGATGTTCCGTGTGGCGCAGCAGATCGCGGCCTTCTCCAACGAATTCCTCCTCCTGTACATCGAGGCCGCCGTGTTCTACTGGCTCATCTGCCTCGTCCTCTCCGCTGGACAGGACCGGCTCGAACGGAGGCTCGAACGTCATGTCGCCTGATCCCACCGACCCTCCGTCCACCTCGTCGCCGATCGTGCCCGTCCTCGAGGCCAGAGGGCTGTCGAAGTCGTTCGCCGAGAACACCGTCCTGAGGTCCGTCGACCTCGATCTCCTGCCGGGGCGTGTGGTCTGCCTCATCGGGCCCTCGGGATCCGGGAAGACGACCGTCCTCCGCTCGCTCAACGGTCTCGAGACCCCGGACGGCGGAACGATAAGCGCGGCTGGCGCAGGTCTCGAGATCGACTTCTCCCGCCCCGTCACGAACGCCTCACGCAACCGGCTGCGTGACCTCTCCGCGATGGTCTTCCAGCAGCACAACCTGTTCCCGCATCTGACCGTTCTCGAGAACGTCACGGAGGGGCCGCTGCGCGTCCAGAAGCGCCCTCGTGCCGAGGTGCTCGACGAGGCCCATGCCCTCTTGTCACGCGTCGGCCTCGCCGAGAAGAGCGGAGCCTTCCCCGCTGAGCTGTCGGGTGGTCAGCAGCAGAGGGTCGGGATCGTGCGAGCGCTCGCTCTGCGTCCGCAGCTCCTGCTCTTCGACGAGCCCACCTCGGCTCTCGACCCCGAGCTCGTCGGGGAGGTCCTCTCCGTCATGAAGGGACTCGCCGACGAGGGCTGGACGATGGTCGTCGTCACCCACGAGTTGGCCTTCGCCCGCGACGTCGCGGACGAGGTGCTCTTCCTCGACGGCGGGGTCGTCCTCGAGCGCGGCGCGCCCTCCGAGATCTTCACCGCTCCGACGGAGGAACGGACGCGCCGCTTCCTCGAACGCCTCATGCGGCCGTTCTAGAACGGCCTCCGGCGCCGGTCGTGGTGCGAGCCCCCGCTCAGTTCAGGCAGTTGGGCCCGAGGAGCGATTTCAGCTCCCCGTAGAGGTCCGCCGTCACGGACACGGGGTACGGAACCTCGAAGAGACGAGCGGCATCGCCCTTGATGAGTTTCAGCCTCACCTCCGTGTCACCGCGGTGCCTGGCCAAGATCGTGCCGAGCTCGGTGATCGTCTCCGTCGTGGCCCGGAAGTCCGGCACGCTGAGGCTGAGAGGGCCGGACGCGTCGGCCTGCCCCAGATCGGGCGACATGAGGCTGTACGCGTGGAGGTTCATTCCGTCGTCGCGCATGCTCACCCGGCCGCGGACCACCACGATCGAGTCTCCGACGAGGGCCGGCGCGAACTCCTGGTACGCCTTACCCATGAACATGACCGAGATGTCGCCGGTGAAGTCCTCGACGGTGATGATCCCGTACTGATTGCCCGAGGCCTTCGCCACCCGGTGCTGCACGCTCGTCACGAGACCCGCGATCGTCACCTGGTCCCCGTCCTCGGTGCTCTCTGAGGACGTCAGATCGGTGATGGTCGTGGAGTAGTGCTTCGCGAGTTGCGCTTCGAGACCCGCGAGAGGGTGATCCGACACGTAGAGCCCGAGCATCTCCCTCTCGAACGCGAGCTTGTCCCGCTTCGACCACTCCGGCCTCTCCGGCACATGGGACTCCGGCGCGACACCGGCCTCCTCGAAGAGCGAATCGAAGTCGAAGCCGATGTTGCCGTTCTCCTCGTCTCGCTTGATCTTGACCGCCGACTCGACGGCGGACTCGTGGACCTCGACGAGGGCCCGGCGCGTCGCGCCGAGAGTGTCGAACGCGCCGGCCTTGACGAGCGATTCGATCGTGCGCTTGTTCGCCACCGGGAGGGGCACCTTGCGCAGGAAGTCGTGGAACGACTCGAATCGCCCCTTCTCGTCACGCGCACGGCGGATGCCGTCGACGACGTTGGTTCCCACGTTGCGGACGGCACCGAGACCGAACCGGATGTCCTCTCCGACGGCGGCGAAGAACCCGATCGACTCGTTGACGTCCGGCGCGAGCACCTTGATGCCCATCCGGCGACACTCGTTGAGGTACATCGCCATCTTGTCCTTCGAGTCACCCACCGACGTGAGGAGGGCGGCCATGTACTCGGCCCGGTAGTGGGCCTTGAGATAGGCCGTCCAATAGCTCAGGACGCCGTAGGCGGCCGAGTGCGCTTTGTTGAAGGCGTAGTCGGAGAACGGCAGCAGGATGTCCCACAGCATCTTCACGGCCTCGTCGCCGTATCCGTTTGCGTGCATTCCGCCCGAGAAGCCCTCGAACTGCTTGTCCAGCTCGGACTTCTTCTTCTTGCCCATGGCGCGACGGAGGATATCAGCCTGACCGAGCGAGAAGCCGGCGACCTTCTGAGCGATCGCCATCACCTGCTCCTGGTAGATGATGAGGCCGTAGGAGGTCGACAGGATCTCCTCGAGCGGCTCGGCGAGCTGCGGATGGATGGGGGTGATCGGCTGCTGGCCGTTCTTCCGCAGGGCGTAGTTGATGTGCGAGTTGGCGCCCATGGGGCCGGGGCGGTACAGCGCGATGACCGCGGAGATGTCCTCGAAGTTGTCGGGCTTCATGAGCCGCAGCAGGGACCGCATCGGGCCACCGTCGAGCTGGAACACGCCCAGGGTGTCGCCGCGTGCCAGGAGCGCGTAGGCCTCGGGATCGTCGAGCTCCAGGTCCTCGAGGACGGGCCGGAACCCGCGGTTGCTCTCGATGTTGTCGAGGGCGTCGTCGATGATCGTGAGGTTGCGAAGCCCCAGGAAGTCCATCTTGATGAGGCCGAGCGACTCGCATGCCGGGTAGTCGAACTGCGTGACGATCTGGCCGTCCTGCTCCCGCTTCATGATCGGGATGATGTCGATGAGCGGATCCGACGACATGATGACGCCGGCGGCGTGGACACCCCACTGGCGTTTCAGGTTCTCGAGACCGAGGGCGGTGTCGAAGACGGTCTTCGCCTCGGCGTCGGTCTCGACGACAGCGCGGATGTCCGCGGCCTCCTTGTAGCGCGGGTGGTCCTTGTCGAAGATGCCCGTGAGCGGGATGTCCTTGCCCATGACCGCCGGCGGCATCGCCTTCGTGAGCTTCTCACCCATGCCGAACGGGAACCCCAGCACGCGTGACGAGTCCTTGAGGGCCTGCTTCGCCTTGATCGTTCCGTAGGTGACGATCTGGGCCACGCGCGCGTCGCCGTACTTCTCGGTGACGTACTTGATGACCTCGCCACGACGACGCTCGTCGAAGTCGACGTCGAAGTCGGGCATCGAGACGCGGTCGGGGTTGAGGAAGCGCTCGAAGATCAGACCGTGACGGAGCGGGTCGAGGTCGGTGATCCTCATGGCGTAGGCGGCCATGGAACCTGCACCGGAGCCGCGGCCGGGCCCCACCCGGATGCCGTTGTTCTTCGACCAGTTGATGAAGTCCGCGACGACGAGGAAGTAGCCGGGGAATCCCATCTGCGTGATGACGCCGACCTCGTAGTCGGCCTGCGCGCGGACCTCGCTCGGCACACCGTTCGGGTACCGCACGTCGAGGCCGCGGTCGACCTCCTTCACGAACCAGGACTCCTCGGTCTCGCCCTCGGGCACGGGGAAGCGCGGCATGTAGTTGGCGCTCGTGTTGAACTTCACGTCGCAGCGTTCGGCGATCGCGAGCGTGTTGTCGCACGCCTCGGGGTGGTCGCGGAAGATCTGCCGCATCTCGGCCGCCGACTTGAGGTAGAACTCGTCCGCGTCGAACTTGAAGCGGTTGGGGTCGTCGAGCGTCGAACCCGACTGGACGCAGAGGAGTGCGGCGTGCGACGTGGCGTCGTGAGCGTGCGTGTAGTGGAGGTCGTTCGTGGCCACGAGCGGGAGGGAGAGGTCTTTGGCGAGCCGGAGCAGATCCGTCATGATGCGGCGCTCGATGCCGAGGCCGTGGTCCATGATCTCGCAGAAGAAGTTCTCCGCACCGAAGATGTCGCGGAAGTCGGCTGCCGCCTGCACCGCGGCGTCGTACTGCCCGAGACGCAGTCGCGTCTGGACCTCCCCACTCGGGCACCCGGTGGTGGCGATGAGCCCGGAGGAGTAGGTCGACAGCAGCTCGCGATCCATGCGGGGCTTGAAGTAGTAGCCTTCGATCGACGCCTTCGAGGACAGTCTGAAGAGGTTGTGCATCCCCTCCGTCGACTGCGCCAGGAGGGTCATGTGCGTGTAGGAGCCGGCACCGGAGACGTCGTCGCCGCCGCCGTCGCCCCAGCGCACGCGCGTACGGTCCGACCGGTGCGTTCCCGGCGTGAGGTAGGCCTCCGTGCCGATGATGGGCTTGATGCCGGCGTCCGTCGCCGTCTTCCAGAAGTCGAACGCCCCGAAGACGTTGCCGTGGTCGGTGATCGCCACGGCCGGCATGCCCTCGCCGACGGCCGCCTCGATGAGTGGTTTCACGCGTGCAGCCCCATCGAGCATCGAGTACTCACTGTGCACGTGGAGATGGACGAAGGAGTCAGATGTCCGAGTCATGTGGTCTGTCGAACCCGTCGCTGGAGGAGGAACTGGTGTGTCTTCAGGCTAATCGGAACCGACGACATCGAGGGCGTGCTGCAGGTCAACCGGGTACGACGACGCGAACTCGACCGGCTCGCGGGTGCCGGGGTGCACGAAGCCGAGCCTGACGGCGTGCAGCCACTGACGGGTGAGGCCGAGGCGCTCCGAGATGGTCGGGTCTGCCCCGTACAGCGGATCCCCGACGCACGGGTGCCGCTGAGCCGCCATATGCACACGGATCTGGTGCGTGCGACCGGTCTCGAGGTGGATCTCGAGAAGGGTCGCGGCGCGCCACGCCTCGAGGGTCTCGTAGTGGGTCACCGACGGCTTCCCGCCGGCCGTCACGGCGAACTTCCAGTCGGACTTGGGGTGGCGGCCGATGGGCGCGTCGATGGTTCCGGCGAACGGATCGGGATGCCCCTGCACGAGGGCGTGATAGACCTTGTCGACCTCACGGTCGTGGAACGCACGCTTGAGTTCGGTGTAGGCGCGCTCCGACTTCGCGACGACCATGAGTCCGCTGGTCCCCACGTCGAGCCGGTGCACGACACCGGCGCGCTCGGCGGCACCCGAGGTCGAGATGCGGAAGCCGGCCGCAGCGAGTGCACCGAGCACCGTGGGACCGTTCCATCCCACCGACGGATGCGCCGCGACGCCCGCCGGCTTGTCCACCACGACGATGTCGTCGTCGTCGTGGACGATCCCGAGGTCGTCGACCGCGATGGGAACGATGACGGCCTCCGCGCGCGGCTGCCACTCCACCTCGAGCCACGCACCGGCACTCAACCGGTCCGACTTCCCGGAGAGGCGCCCATCGACGGTCACTCCCCCGGCCTCGATGATCTCCGCAGCGAAACTGCGTGAGAATCCGAGCATCTTCGCGAGCGCCGCGTCGACCCTGGTTCCTTCGAGACCGTCGGGGACGAAGAGGGATCGTGATTCGCTCACGTCAGTCCGCCACGTTGCGCTCGGTGCGCGGGTCGCCATCGGCCGTTCCCGGCTCGGTCGTCGCTTCGGAGGCGACGGAGTCTCCCCCGCCCGTCTCTTCCTCGCCCGTGTCATCCCTTGTGCGTGCGCGCGTGCCGTCGATTCCGACGCCCAGGATCGTGAGCAGGATGAAGATGCCCATGCTCACGACGATGCAGATGTCGGCGATGTTGTAGACGGCCGGCAGCATCCACGGGGTGGAGATGAAGTCGACGACGTGTCCGAGACCGAAGGAGGGTTCGCGGAAGAGACGGTCGGCCAGATTGCCGAGGACGCCTCCGAGGAGGAGCCCGAAGACGAGCGCCCACAGCCGCGACCTGATCTTGCGGGCAAGGACGATGATCGTGATGCTGACCGCCGCGGCGAGGATCGAGAAGATCCACGTTGCTCCCTCGGCGAACGAGAAGGCGGCACCGGGGTTGCGGACGAAGTAGAAGACGAGGAACTCGCCGAGGACCGGGACGCGCTCACCCTCGACCATCGACGAGACGATGAGGAACTTGGCGAGCTGGTCGAGCGCCAACGCCGACACAGCCACGGCGATCAGGACGAGAATCGTCCTGGCCGTGGCTGTGTCGGTCGATCGAGTGGTCAAGCTCTGTGCGTCAGTGATTGTCGCCCACGGCGGCGGCGATGCCGCCGGTGGACGCAGCCGTGCCACTGTCGAGGTCGCGCAGGTGGCTCTCGATGTAGCTGCGGAGCTGCTGACGGTACTCGCGCTCGAACACGCGCAGCTCGTCGATCTCCTTCTCGAGGACCGAGCGCCGCTCGTCGAGCTTCGCGAGCTCCTCGCGCTGCTTCGCCTCGGCCTCGGCCACGACGCGCGCGGCGGTCGCATTGCCCTCGGCGATCAGCTGGTCGCGCTTCTCTGCGCCCTCGCGGACGTGCTCGTCGTGCAGACGACGCGCCAGTACGAGGAGGCTGTTCGAGCTCTCCGACTCGTCCGCGACCGGAGCGGCCTGGACAGGAGCGGCCGCAACGGGCTCGGGAACCGGAGCGGCAACGGGCTCGGGTGCGGAGGTCTCCTCAGCGGCCGGAGCCGGAGCGGACCCGCCGGAGGACAGACGCTCCTGCAGCTCCTCGTTCTCCTTGATGAGGCGGCGCAGTTCGACGACGACCTCATCGAGGAAGTCGTCGACCTCGTCCTGGTCGTAGCCCTCGCGGAACTTGGTCTGCTGGAACTGCTTGTTGACGACGTCTTCGGGCGTAAGCGCCATGGCGTACCACCTTCACTTGTTTCGATCGGAATGACCTTGCAACGGTAGCAAACCCTGAGGGTCGGCGGAGCCGCATTGGAGTCGCGGTGGCGCGACCTGGTCAAGAATACAGCCGGATGAGCCGATCAGCGGATGAAACCGACCAGAATCATGGCCACGAGAACACACAGCATCGTGAGGGTCCAGCCGAAGTCGAGCGCTGCTCGACCCACGCGAACCGGTGGAACCACACGGCGGAAGAAACGGATGGGAGGGTCCGTGAGGTAGTACACGGCCTCGGCAGCGACGAGACCGACGCCGGAGGGGCGCCAGGCGCGGTTGAACGTCCTGACCAGGTCGAGGATGAACCTCGCCCACATCGCAAGCAGATAGATCAGCAGGGCCGCGTAGAGGATGTTCCCGATGACGGGGATGATCGAGCCCACCCCGACTCAGCGCTGGGCGAAGAAGGTGGCTTCGGTCTCCACGGCCTGCGCGTCCTGCTCTCCGGAGATGGAGACGTGGGACGGCGAGAGCAGGAAGACCTTGTTGGTCACACGCTCGATCTTGCCGTAGAGCCCCTGCGACAGACCGCTCGCGAAGTCGATCAGGCGACGTGCATCGGCATCGCTCATCTGGGACAGGTTGATGATGACGGGGACGCCGTCTCGGAAGCTCTCAGCGATGACCTGGGCGTCCTTGTACTGCTTGGGGTGCACCGTGAGGATCTCGTTGAGCTCGGCGGGAGCGGGCTGCCGCACCGGGGCCGGAGCCTTCCGCAGCGGCGTAACCGGAGCCTTCACCTCGGACGCCTGGTGCTGCTGCTGGCGAGGAGCGTCGTTCACCGGCTTCTGCTCGTTGGCGGGCTCGTCGTAGTCGAGCTCCTCATCGGCGAGTCCGAGGTAGACCATCGTCTTCTTCAGCGGGTTGGACATCAGTACCTCCGTCGTGCGGTTGCTTCCTCTTCGAGGTTAGGGCGTGGCCGGGCGTTTGCCCGTGATTGCGGTACCGATTCGCAGGTGTGTCGCGCCCTCGAGGATGGCGTCCTCGAAGTCGCCGCTCATGCCTGCCGATATCGATGTGGCCGAAGGCTCGATGCGTCGGATGTCGTCGGAGACCGACCGGAGCCGCGCGAACGCCTCGCGCGGTTCGGCGCCGAGCGGTGCGACGGCCATCACGCCGAGGAGCGACAGTCCGTCCGTCGCGACGATGCGCTCCGCGAGGCGCTCCACATCCGCGAGAGGAGCGCCGCCACGGTGGTCGTCGACGCTCAGGGCGACCTGGACGAAGCATCCGACGGCGTGCTCTGCGCCCGCGAGTGCATCCACGACGGAGTCGCGATCCACCGAGTGGACGACGCGCGCGTATCGGGCGACGCGTTTGGCCTTCTTCGACTGCAGCTGACCGACGAAGTGCCAGGTGAGGCCGTCGAGAGCATCCAGCTCGGCCGCCTTGGCCTCCGCCTCCTGATGCCGGTTCTCTCCGACGTCCCTGACACCCGCGTCGTACAGCGCGGCCACGAGGCTCGCCGGATGGAACTTCGTGACGGCGATCATCGTGATCTCGTCAGGGCTCCGTCCAGCGCGAGCGGCCGCCCGGGAGATGTTCTCCCGGACGGCCGCGACGCGTGCATCGAGCTCGGACATCGCCTACTTGAGGAAGTCGGGGATGTCGAGCTCGTCCTCGTCGGAGAAGCCCGCATCGTGCGACGGTGCCGTGGCGTGCACACGCGCGTCTGAACTTGTCCACTCGGGCTCGCGCGGCTTCTCGGGCGTCTGCGCGACGGGCACGGGCGGCGCCGGCGGGACGTCGGGCTCTGCGGCCGTCATGACTCCACCGGTCGTCACGATCCCGGCAGTGGATCCCTCGAGTACCCGGGTGGGAGGCTCGCCGCCGTCGAACCCTGCGGCGATCACGGTGACGCGCACCTCGTCGCCGAGTGTGTCGTCGATGACAGCGCCGAAGATGATGTTGGCCTCCGGGTGCACGGCCTCCTGGACGAGGCGCGCTGCGTCGTTGATCTCGAAGATGCCGAGGTTCGACCCGCCCTGGATGGACAGGAGCACACCGTGGGCACCCTCGATGCTCGCCTCGAGGAGTGGAGAGGCCACGGCGAGTTCGGCCGCCTTGATGGCGCGGTCGGCGCCCCGCGACGATCCGATTCCCATGAGGGCCGATCCGGCACCCTGCATCACGGACTTCACGTCCGCGAAGTCGAGGTTGATGAGGCCTGGAGTCGTGATGAGGTCCGTGATGCCCTGAACACCCGCGAGGAGCACCTGGTCAGCCGTGGCGAACGCCTCGAGCATGCTGATGCCGCGGTCGCTGATCTCGAGGAGCCGGTCGTTCGGCACCACGATGAGGGTGTCGACCTCTTCCTTGAGACGGGCGACGCCCGCCTCGGCCTGTCCCTGGCGGCGCTTGCCCTCGAAGCCGAAGGGCTTCGTGACGACACCGATCGTGAGCGCGCCGATCGACTTCGCGATCCTGGCGACGACAGGCGCGCCACCGGTCCCGGTGCCACCGCCCTCTCCCGCCGTGACGAACACCATGTCGGCGCCCGCGAGGGCTTCCTCGATCTCCTCCGCGTGGTCTTCGGCGGCACGACGTCCGACCTCGGGGTCCGCGCCGGCCCCGAGGCCTCTCGTGAGGTCACGACCGACGTCGAGCTTCACGTCGGCATCGCTCATCAGGAGCGCCTGGGCGTCGGTATTGATCGCGATGAATTCGACTCCGCGGAGTCCGATCTCGATCATGCGGTTGACGGCGTTGACGCCGCCGCCGCCGATACCGACGACCTTGATCACTGCAAGGTAGTTCTGGTTTGTCGTCACGTCAGCCTCCGGTGAGAACTTTCAACCTCAGGTTTAGGTTTAAAGTTATGCTCAGTATGCATTTCCTGATTCAGACGTTACGGCCGGGACCCACCCCAACACGCCCACTCGACAGCGTGTCGCGAGATGGATGCGCGGATTGATCCGGGAACGGCGACCCGATGGTCAGCGAGGGTCGATGACGACCGATTCCGGGCTCGAGACGTCGTAGCGGCTCACCGACTCCGGCGGATACGCCGCCATCAGCTTCTCGAGCGCCGCGGCCTTCACCGCGGAATCCTCGGCGCTCCCCCAGGCCACGACGGCTCCGCTGTCCGCGAGAGTGAGGGTCACGTCGTCGACGGTCGTCGCCGTGACCTCGTCGACCGTCGAGAGCACGTCGTCCGGGAGGGATCTGAGCACCGAGGCGGCGGCGGAGAAGCCCTCAGACGACGAGTCGCCGTCGAAGACCATCAGCGGATACCCATCGGGTCGCTCCGGGCTCGTGGACAGCACGACTCCCGCGACGTCCACGAGGTCGAAGGCGTCGCCCGCCGCGATCACCCCCACCGGGCGCCTCTCGACGATCCGGATGACGAGGGTGCTCGGCGGCCGGGACTCGACCGAGTAGCTCTGAACGAGCGGGTACTGCACGAGAGCGGCCTTGATCGCGCTCTGGTCGACGAGGGGCAGCGGCGTCCCGATCTGGCTGTCCAGGTCCCGAACGATCAGATCGGAGCTGACCAACCGTGCACCCTCCACCTGGACCTCACGCACCGCCATGATCGGCGTGTACGACACTCCGACGCATGCCGCCGCGAGGACGAGCACCCCTCCGACGGCCGAGAGCCACACGATGCGGCGTCGTCTCGACGAAGCGGTAAAACGCCGGACCTCCTCGCGTTCACGCCGGCGTCGCGCGCGCGCCGCCCGCCAGACGCTCGTCGCAGGGTCGCCGGGAGACGCAGCCTGACCGTCGAGTGGCTCCTCGCGCGCCGGCACTCCATCCACCGGGAGGGGAATGGGAGCGGTGAGCTGGTCCAGGTCGTCTTCGCGGTCACGCCCGAAGCGACCGAAGAGACCTCGGGTGCGAGTGCCGGCCGCGTCGGGCGTCGTCTCCGGCTCCTCCGATGCCGACGGACGATTCGACGCCGCCGGGCGGGGGATGCCGGAGGGCCGCTTCACCGCGAGTTCTCCGGGTGGACCTTCTCGAGGGAACCGAGCAGCTGCGGGACGATGCGGTAGACGTCGCCGCAGCCGAGCGTGACGACGTAGTCGCCCGGACGGGCGATCTCGGCCACGCGGTCTGCGGCGGCCTGCCAGTCGGCGATGAAGTCGACATGGTCGGCGTCGGCGAATCGTTCGGAGACGAGGGCGCCCGTGACACCGGGCTCCGGGTCTTCGCGGGCACCGTAGACATCGAGGACGATCGTGTGGTCCGCTCGCGATTCGAGCACGTGCGCGAACTCCGTCGCGAACAGCCGGGTGCGGCTGTACAGGTGGGGCTGGTGCACCGCGATGATCCGCCCGTTCCCGACGACCGTACGGGCGGCCGAGAGCGCGGCGTCCACTTCCGTGGGGTGGTGGGCGTAGTCGTCGAAGACGCTCACGCCGTCCACCGTGCCGTGGAGCTCGAACCGACGCTTCGTTCCGCCGAAACCGGCGATCGCGTCGAGGACCTTCTGCGGATCGAAGCCGAGACCGGTCAGCACCGCGAACGCTCCGGCCGCGTTGATCGCGTTGTGGCGACCGGGAACGGCGAGGATGCCCGTGTAGCTCGAGCCGCCGGTGCTGATCGTGAAACGGACCGGTCCGTCGGTGACGATGTCATGGACGCGCACGTCGGCGTGCGGGTCCTCGCCGAACGTCACGACGCGGTCGTGCGTGAGCCGACCGGTCACGGCGACGGCCCCTGGATCGTCGGAGGAGATCACGACGAGCTCTCCGGCAGCGTCGGCGAAGTCGACGAATGCCTGCTGGAACGCTTCGAGGGAGCCGTAGTGGTCGAGGTGATCGGGGTCGACGTTGGTGATGAGCGCGACCGCGGTGTCGTAGAGCTGGAACGAGCCGTCGGACTCGTCGGCCTCGACCACGAAGAGTTCTCCGGAGCCCCACCCCGAGCTCGTCCCGAGCGTCTCGATCACGCCGCCGTTGACGAAGCTCGGATCGGCCTCGAGGGCGAGGAGCGCCGTGACGATCATGCCCGTCGATGTCGTCTTGCCGTGAGCGCCCGCCACCGACACGAGTCGGCGCGAGCGGGTGAGCCAGGCGAGGGCTTGCGAGCGGTGCAGCACGGGGATGCCGCGCTCCCGTGCGAGGAGATACTCGGGGTTGTCCGCCCAGAGAGCGCCCGTGACCACGAGAGTGTCGGCGTCGCCGACGTTGGCCGCGTCGTGTCCGATCGTGACGACGGCTCCCATCGCCCTGATCGCCTCGGTCGCGGCGGACTCTCGCGAGTCGGACCCCGACACGGTCGCCCCTGACTCGATGAAGAGCTTCGCGATACCGCTCATCCCGGATCCGCCCACCCCGACGAAGTGCACGGCGCCGAGGTCCACGGGGATCTCGAGTGAGAGGTCAGGCTTGATCACGACAATCTTCTTTCTGATTCGAGACGAGCTTGGACGAGCTCAGCGACGTCGTCCGCGGACGGCACGGGACGCCTCGTCGATGAGGTCCAGCATGCGGGCGTTCCCATCGAGGGTGCCGGCGTGGCGCGACTGCACGGCCATGTCGTGCACGCGCACATCGTCGGCGAGCAGGGGAAGCAGCACAGAGTTTACCCACGCCGGCTGGAAGTCGGCGTCGGCCACGAGCACCGCTCCGCCGGCGTGGACGGAGTCGCTCGCGTTGTAGCGCTGCTCACCGTTCCCCACGGGGTACGGGATGTAGACGGCCGGGATGCCGAGAGCGCTCAGCTCGCTGACGGTGGCGGCACCCGCCCTGGACACGGCGAAGTCGGCGACGGCGAGGGCGAGGTCCATCCGATCGCAGTAGTCGACCACGTGGTAGTGATCGATACCGGGATCCGTGAACTCGCTCGACCGTCCCACGATGTGGACGATCTGCCATCCGGCCTCGATCACCGAGGGTGCGGATTCCGCGATCGTGGTGTTCAACCGACGGGCACCGAGCGACCCTCCCGTGACGAGGAGAGTCTTGCGCTGCGGCTCGAGACCGAAGAAGTCGATCCCCTCGCGCCGAGCGCCGTCGCGATCGATGTTCTCGATCTCGCGTCGGAGCGGCATTCCGACGAATCGCGAGTGGCGCAGGCGGGTGCCGTGGAATGCCACGCCGACGAATCGCGTGTAGAGCACGCCGAGGCGGTTCGCGAGACCGGGGCGAGCGTTCGCCTCGTGGATGATGAGCGGCACGCGGGCGCGACGAGCCGCCACGTACGCGGGTGCCGATGCGTAGCCGCCGAACCCGACGACGACATCCACGCCGCGACGGGTCATGATCTCGGTGGTCGAGGCGACGGCCCGACGGAAACGCCCTCCGAAGGACAGGCTCGACCCGTTGAGCCGCCGGGGGAACGGGAGCTTCGGGATCGTCTCGAGCTCATAGCCACGAGCCGGAACGAGCCGGGCCTCGAGCCCCTCGGCGGTGCCGAGGACGATCACGGTCGCATCGGGGTCTCGCGCGGTGAGTGCGTCAGCGACCGCGAGAAGCGGATTGACGTGGCCGGCGGTGCCGCCGCCGGCGAACAGATAGGTGGTCATCGGAATGATCCTCTTCCTTGCATGGCGAGCGTCGCCCGCCGACCCTCGTGGCGCGCGAACGACAGGACGATGCCCACGGCCATGAGAGATGTGATGAGCGCCGTGCCACCGGCGGAGATGAAGGGCAGCGGTACACCGAGCACCGGGAACACCCGGAGCACGACGCCGATGTTGACGAACGCCTGTCCGATGATCCACATGAGGACGGCGCCGGTCGCCGTCCGGACGAAGGGATCGTCGGAGGATCGGATGACCCGGAGGAAGGCGACAGCGAGGAGGACGAACATGAGCAGGAGCACGACGGCCCCCACGAGCCCGAGCTCCTCCCCCACGATCGCGAAGATGTAGTCGTTCGACGCCGCGGGGAGCCAGTCCCACTTCTCGACGGAGTTGCCGAGCCCTACACCGAAGAGGCCGCCGTTCGCGAGCGCCCACGTGCCGTGGAGCGGCTGCCAGCAGACGCCCTCGTAGTCGGAGCACTCGGCGTCGAGGAAGCTCATGAGTCGGTTCATCCGGTTGGCGCTCGTGCCGACCGCTACGGCCGCTCCGATTCCGGCCAGGATCATGACCGGGATGAGGATCCTCCAGCGGACCCCGGCGAAGTAGAGGGCCGCGAACACGATCGAGGCGAGGATGAGGACGGTTCCGAGATCGCGGCCCAGCAGGACGAGCCCGATCGCGAGTCCACCGATCGGGACGACCGGGATGAGGGCGTGCCTCCAGTCGGTGAGGAGCTCACGCTTGCGCGAGAGGACGAACGCGAGCCAGACCACGAGGGCGAGCTTCACGAACTCGGAGGGCTGACCGGAGATCGATCCGATCCTGATCCAGTTCCGGTTGCCGTAGTCCTCGATGCCCAGAGGCGAGAACACGAGGGCCTGCAGCGCGATCGCCACGAAGATCGCCGGCCAGGCGATCTTCTTCCAGAACTCGAGCGGCATCCGCGACATCACGAGCATGAGCGGGACGCCGATCACGGCGTAGGTCGCCTGCTTCCAGAAACCCCCGAAGAAGCCTTTGTCGTCCGTCCAGGACTCGATCGATGACGACGACAGGACCATGAC
This sequence comes from Labedella gwakjiensis, assembly GCF_003014675.1. Taxonomy (NCBI): domain Bacteria; kingdom Bacillati; phylum Actinomycetota; class Actinomycetes; order Micrococcales; family Microbacteriaceae; genus Labedella; species Labedella gwakjiensis. The sequence continues at coordinate 3,174,893 of NZ_PYAU01000001.1, read as the reverse complement.
GAGACCGAACACCACGAGGAAGAGGGTGACGCCGAGCAGCAGCAGGTAGTTCGACGAGTCGGCGAGGGCCAACCGGCCGAGGGAGATGCGCGCGGAGGCCGGACGTGTGTGATCCGACCGTTCCACCCCGAGCGCCTGTGCCGTGTCAGTCCGCGTCCGGGGTGTGCGTGGTGGGGCGCTCATCCGCGTCTCCTCCCACGAGATCTGCGACGGCGGCGGCGAAGAGTCGTCCGCGCTCCGCGTAGTCGGTGAATTGGTCCATCGAGGCCGCCGCCGGTGCGAGGAGAACGGTGTCTCCAACGGCCGCGATGCCGCTCGCCGCCTCGACGGCCCGCGGCATCACCTCTCCAGTGTCGGCGGCGGACACCTCGATCACGGGGACGCCCGGCGCGTGTCGTTCGAACGCGCCGACCACGGCTGTCCTGTCCTGCCCGATCACGACGGCGGCACGGACGCGATCCGCGTGCTTCTCGACGATCGGCGCGACGTCTATCCCCTTGAGGAGGCCTCCGACGATCCAGACGACGGAGGGGAACGCGGACAACGAGGCGTCCGCTGCATGCGCGTTCGTCGCCTTCGAATCGTCGACCCATGCGATGCCGTCGATCACGGCGACGGTCTCGATGCGGTGATGGTCGAGGGAGAACGCGGCCAGGGTCTCGCGGATCTGCTCCGGCGTCACTCCGGCGGCGCGGACGAGTGCGCTCGCAGCCAGGACGTTCGCGACCACGTGCGGAGCCGCGAGACCGCGCGCGGCGAGGGCGTCGATCGTCGTGATCTCGAGCGCGCTCGTGAAGCGGTCCTCGAGGTACGCCCGATCGCACAGGATCCCGTCGACGATGCCGAGGTCGCTCGGACCGGGGACGTCGAGTCCGAAGCCGATCGCCCGAGCACCCTCGACGACCTCCGCCTCCTCCACCATCCGTCTCGTGGCGGGGTCGGCACGGTTGTAGACGCATGCCACACGGGTGTTCGCATAGACGCCGGCCTTGGCGTCGCGGTAGGCCTCGGCCGAGCCGTGCCACTCGAGGTGGTCGTCGGAGAGGTTGAGACAGACGCTCGCGAGAGGTGTGACGGGCTCGGGTGACGTCTGGCGTGCCAGGTAATGCAGCTGGTGGCTCGAGAGCTCCACGACGAACACGTCGAAACCGCCGGGGTCGCGCACGGCGTCGAGGACGGGCACACCGATGTTTCCGCACGGCGCTGCACGCAGCCCGGCCGTCACGAGCATCGACGCTGCGAGCTGGACAGTCGTCGTCTTGCCGTTCGTGCCCGTCACGAGGATCCACTCGGCCGGCGTTCCGGTCTTGTCACGGAGCCGCCAGGCCAGCTCGATGTCGCCCCAGAGCGGCAGGCCCTCGTCTGTCGCCCAGGTCACGAGCGGGTGGTGCGGCGGGTATCCCGGCGACACGACGACGAGATCGGCGTCGAACTCGACGAGTTCCTCCGGAGCTCCCTGCGAACCGCCGAGGAGGAGGCGTGCACCGATCACGTCGAGCAGACGGCCGCGCTGCGGATCCGCCTGTTCAGCGACGACGAGCACGTCGGCGCCGAGTTCCACGAGCGTGTCGGCGACGGAGAATCCCGTTGCGCCGAGGCCCAGGACCGCGACGCGGAGACCCCGCCAGTCCGCGTTCCAGCTCGTGAGAGTCGTCAGCCTCGCGTCCCGCTCGGCCGATCCGGTCGACACGGCAGCGGTCACCGCAGGATCCACTCGAGGTAGAAGGTCCCGACGCCGGCAGCCACGAGGAGACCGCCGATGATCCAGAACCGTGCGACCACCGTCACCTCGGCCCATCCCTTGAGCTCGAAGTGGTGGTGGATCGGGGACATCAGGAAGATGCGCTTGCCGTGCGTGATCTTGAAGTAGGCGCGCTGAACGATCACGGAGCCGGTCTCCATCACGAAGAGGCCACCGATGAAGACGAGGAGGAGCTCGGTGTGCGTGAGGATCGCGAAGGCCGCGATAGCACCGCCGAGGGCGAGCGACCCGGTGTCGCCGAGGAAGATCTGCGCCGGCGTGGTGTTCCACCACAGGAAGCCGATGAGGGCGCCGACGATGGCAGCGGCGACGATCGCGAGACCGAGGGGGTCCACCACGTCGTAGCACTTGTACGCCACGTCGTCTCCGACGATTCCGAAGCACGACTGGTTGTACTGCCAGAAGCCGATGATGACGTACGAACCGATGGCGAAGATCGACGCCCCCGTGGCGAGGCCGTCGAGCCCGTCCGTCACGTTCACGCCGTTCGAGGCCGCCGTGACGATGAGCGCCGTCCACAGCAAGTACAGGGCGATACCCACGACGGTGCCGAAGACGAGGAAGTCGATGGGGAGGTCGCGCACGAACGAGATCGCCGTCGAAGCGGGCGTCACGCCCTCCGGGTTCGGGAAGCTGATCGCGAGGACGGCGAAAGACACGGCCACGATGAGCTGGCCGACGACCTTCGCCCAGCCGCGCAGACCCAGCGACCGCTGCTTGCGCGTCTTGAGGAAGTCGTCGACGAAGCCGACGAGACCGAGGCCCACCATCATGAAGAGCACGAGCAACGCGGCCGTGCTGATGCGGTCCCCGGTGATCAGCATCGCGGTGAAGTAGCCGAACAGCACACCGATGATGATGATGATCCCGCCCATCGTGGCGGTGCCCTTCTTCGCGTGATGCGACTGCGGGCCGTCATCGCGGATGAACTGCCCCCACCCGAGCCGTTTGAAGAGGCGGATGAAGAGCGGGGTGAGGAAGAGCGAGAATGCGAGCGCGAGCGCGCCGGCGGTGAGGAGTGCTACCACGAGAACAATTCTCCCAGTCGATCGCCGAGATGACGGAGACCCGCCGAGTTGGAGGACTTCACGAGGACGGTGTCGCCCGATCGTAGCTCGTCCGAGAGATAGGCGTAGGCCTCGTCGGCCGTCTCCACGAAGACGGACTCGCCGTCCCACGATCCCTCGTTGATGGCGGAGATGTGGAGCCGTCGCGCATCCGTTCCGACCACGACGAGACGATCCACACGGAGCCGGACGGCGAGGAGTCCGATGCGATCGTGCTCGTCGCCGGCGAACTCGCCGAGTTCTGCCATCGTGCCGAGGACGGCGACACGGCGCCCCTCCGGCGGGGTCACGACCGCGAGGGTCTTGAGCGCGGCGGCCATCGAATCGGGGCTCGCGTTGTACGCGTCGTTGATGATCGTGACGTCGTCCCGGCCACCGAGCACTTCCATGCGCCAGCGTTCGGCGCGGGTGACCGTCTCGAGGCCCGTGACGATGTCGTCGATCGGCACGCCGAGTTCCGTCGCGACGGCCGCAGCGGCGAGGGCGTTCGACACGTGGTGCTCTCCGAGGACCTTGAAGCGCACGTCGCGGCTCTCCCCCGACGGGAGGATGAGCGTGAACCGCGTGCCCGACCGGTCGGAGTCGATGTCGACGCCACGGACGTCGGCCGCATCGGCGAGCCCGAAGGTCACGACCCGGGCCGACGTGAGGTCCGCCATCGCAGCGACGCGGTCGTCGTCCAGGTTGAGCACGGCGACGGCCGTCTCCGGGAGCGTGGTCACCATGGCCGACTTCTCCGCGAACGTCTCCTCGAGGCCGCCGAACCCGCCGGCGTGGGCGAGGCCCACCTTCAGGACGACACCGATGTCCGGCGTCGCCATGCGCACCAGTCGAGCGATCTGCCCCGGCCCCGACGCCCCCATCTCGGACACGAGGTACTCGGTGCCCTCGGTGACGCGCAGCATGGTCGTCGGGGCGCCCACAGCGTTGTTGAAGGAGTTCTTCGGCGCGACGGTCTCGCCTCTCGGCGAGAGGATCGCCGCGAGCAGGTTCTTGGTCGTGGTCTTGCCGTTGGATCCCGTGATGCCGATGACGCGGAGCTCCCCACGGGCGCGGACCTGCGCGACCACGTGGGAGGCGAGGGCTCCGAGCGCCGCGACGGCGTCGGGGACGATGATCTGGGAGATCTCATCACCGACGCCGTGCTCGACGATCGCGAGCCGCGCACCGCGCTCGAGGGCGACGCCGACGAAGGCGTGGCCGTCCGTCGTCTCGCCCGGCTTGGCCACGAAGACGCCTCCAGCGACGATCTCGCGGGAATCGGTCTCGACGAATCCATCGACGGTGTCGTCGATGGCGTCGCCGTTCCGCAGGACGAGCCGCCCCGACAGCACGGTGGCGACGTCGCCGAGTGTCATGGTGATCACCGGTCGGTCCTCCTCGATCGGCTCCGGGCGGACCTCGCGCGGAACATCAGTAGGTCGTCGGCAGGTCGGGCGACGGTTCGGTCGACGGTTCGACCCGGTAGGTCTTCAGGACCTGGGTCATGATCTGTTGGAACGTCGGTGCCGCGGCTGCCGAAGATCTGATCTTAGTCGGGTTCGAGATGTGGACCGAGACGATGTACTCGGGGTCCTCCGCCGGAGCCATACCCGTCATCGAGACGACGTACGTGTCCTTCAGCCCTCCGGAGCCGTCGCCCTGTTCGGCCGTTCCGGACTTCGCAGCGACCCGGTATCCCGGGATCTGAAGGGTGTCGCCGAAGTGCCCATCGGTGACGACGCTCTCGAGCATCTGGACCACCTGGTCTGCGGCGCTCTCGGAGACGACGCGCTCCTCGTGCTGTTCCGGAACCTCGCTGACGGTGCCGTCGGCGTTCTCGCAACCCTCCACGAGCGTCGGGTCGACCTTCACTCCGCCGTTCGCGAGTGCCTGGTACGCGCTCGCGATCTGGATGGGCGTGGCCGAGAGGCCCTGGCCGAACATCGTGGCGTAGTACGTCTGGTTGTCCCACGTACTCGGGTTCGAGAGGATGCCGGACGATTCGGCGTCGAATCCGATCGAGGTCGTGTCCCCGATCCCGAATTTCTTGAGATAGTCGTAGCGCTCCTGGGGCGTGAGCGCCTCGCCGAGCTGGGAGATGCCGGTGTTCGAGGATTCGGCGAGCACCCCGGTGAGCGTGAGCTTCATCGGGCCGTGCGGCACGGAGTCCTTGATGCGGGCGCCGTTCTGCGGGTAGTACCACCCGTCGGCGACGACCTTCGTGCTCGGCGTGGCCTTCCCCGAATCGAGGAGCATGGCCGCGGTGAGAGCTTTGAACGTCGAGCCGGGTTCGAACGGCGCGGTGAAGGAGAGCGCCTGCCGGTAGTACTCCTCGGTTCCCCCGACGTTGCCGGGGTCGACGGAGGGGTACTGGGCGATGGCCCGGATCTTCCCGGTCTTCGCCTCCATGATCGTCACGGTGCCGGAGTCGCCTCCCGTCGCGACCACCTGATCGGCGATCCTCTGCTGCGCGAACCACTGCAGGTCCCGGTCGATGGTGAGCTTCAGGGTCCCGCCGTCCTTCGCCTCGACGACCGTCTCGGTCGACCCTGGCAGGATCACGCCGTCCTTCCCCCGCTGGAAGGTCTGGGTGCCGTTGATCGACGCGAGGCAGTCGTTCTGTGCCTTCTCGAGCCCCTGGAGCGGAGTGCCGTCCGAGCCGACGAAGCCGAGGACGTTCCCGGCCACGGCACCGTTCGGATAGATCCTGCCCGGGTGCTTCTGGGAGTACAGCCACGGGATGTTCAGGGCGCGAAGCTCCTGATAGGCGTCGACGTCGACGGAACGCTTCACGAAGGCGAACGTCGACGACGGATTCGCTGCAAGGGCGTCCTCGACGAGTCCGAGGATCTCCTCGGGTTTCTGCCCCGTGATCGCGCCGATGTCGCCGGCTGCCTGCTCAACGGTCACCGCGACCTTCTCACCGTCCTCCGTGGTCCGGGTGAAATCGGTGACATTGCTCGGATCCATCGTGATGTCGTAGCGCATGACGCTGCCCGCGAGAACGTTTCCGTTCGTGTCGACGATCTCCCCGCGCGTTCCGTAGACGGTCGACTGACTCGCGGTCTTCGACGAGGCGACCAGACGCAGCTGGTCGGCCTGGACGACCTGGATGTCGACGAGCCTCACGACGAAGGCCCCGACGACGGCGAGGACGCAGACGATGGCGAGGGCCATGCGACGGCGGCTCGATCGGGTGTGCTGGGGCATTGATGGTCCTTCCCGGTCCGGCTCGCCTGTCAGTGGGTCTTCGGCGAGGGCAGTCCGTCTTCGAAGGTTACGGGCGGGGTCGACGCATCCTCAGCAGGCGCGCCCTCGTCCGTCGGAGCCGTGACGGCTCCCGGCAGCGCATCGGCGGCCGAGTTGCCGACGTACTCCGTGGGGCCGAGCGGGATCGACGACGCCGCCCCGGCCTCGCCTGGCTGGCCGAGGACGGCGCCGTCCGAGAGCCGGAGGTAGGCCGGAGTGGAGTTGATGACCATCCCCATGTCCTGGGCCGCCGACGCGACGTACTGCGGCGACGAGAGCGTCTCGAGCTCTTCGGAGAGCGACTCCTTCTGGTAGCCCAGCTGAGTGATCTGCGAGCGGAGGCTCGAGACCTCGTAGGCTCCGTGACTGAGGGCGACGCTCATCAACAGCTGCGCGATGAAGATGACGCCGACGCCGCCGACCGTCCAGAGCGCGTAGGAGAGCTTCGGCCGCGCCTTACGGGCTTCACGCGCCGGAACGGCACGCAGGGGTCGGCGAGCCGGCTGCTTCCGCTCGGGGGCGACCGCTGGTCGTCTCGCGATGGCCGGTGTGCTCATGTGGTCCCCCTGGTTCGTTCGGCCGCTCGGAGCCGCACGGGTGTCGCTCGCGGATTCGCCGCGCGCTCGTCGTCGCTCGCGATCTCCGCTCCCCTGGTCAGAAGCCGGAACTCCGGACGGTGTTCCGGGAGCTCCACCGGCAGACCGGCCGGAGCAGTCGATCGGGTGACGGCCTGCAGGGCGCGCTTGACGATGCGGTCCTCGAGGGACTGGTACGACATCACGACGATCCGACCCCCGACGGACACGCGTCCAAGGGCCTCGGGAATCGCGTCCTCGAGAACACTGAGCTCGCGGTTCACCTCGATCCGCAGCGCCTGGAAGACCCGCTTCGCGGGATGGCCGGCCCGCGACAGCGCTGCGGGGGTCGCCTCCTGCAGGATCGCGACGAGCCGCTCGGATGTCTCGATCGGAGCCTCCGCCCGTGCCGCGACGATCCGCTGCGCGTACCGGGCTGCGAGCCGCTCCTCGCCGTACTGATGGAAGATGCGGCGGAGGTCGCGCTCCTCGTAGGTCGCGATGACCTCGGCGGCCGTCGCTCCGGACGTCTGGTCCATCCTCATGTCGAGCGGAGCATTGCGCGAGTAGGCGAAGCCCCGCTCGGAGCGGTCGAGCTGGACCGACGAGACACCGAGATCGAAGAGGATGCCGTCGACGGTCTCGATATCGAGCGACTCGAGGGCGTCTCCGATGCCGTCGTAGACGGTGTGCACGAGATCGATACGGTCGCCGAAGCGTGCGAGCCTCTCGCCGGCGATGCCGAGCGCGTCTGTGTCGCGGTCGAGCCCGACGAGATGGACCTCGGGGAATCGTTCGAGCATCGCTTCGGCGTGACCGCCCATGCCGAGCGTCGCGTCGACGACGACCTTGCGGCCGACACCGATCGACGGGGCGAGGAGTTCGAGGCATCGCTCGAGGAGGACGGGTGTGTGGAGGGGCTGGGGTTCCATGGGTCCGGGGCCGAAGCTCCTGGGATCTGATCCCCATCCGTATGACCTGGCTCCGGGGAAGTGGAGTCAGGGCCGACGGCTGGGAGTCGGACCGCAGGTGCTAGAAGAGGCCGGGGATCACCTCCTCGGCGGTCTCGGAGAACGCTGCCTCCTGCTCGGCCAGGTAGGTCTCCCACGCGGCGGCGTCCCAGATCTCGGCGCGCGAGCCCGCACCGATCACGACGAGGTCGCGGTCGAGGGACGCGTAGGTGCGCAGCGATGCGGGCACGGTCACGCGGTGCTGCTTGTCCGGGGTCTCGGCCGAGGCGCCGGAGAGGAAGACGCGCAGGTAGTCGCGAGCCTGCTTGCTCGTGACGGGGGCCTGACGGATCTTCTCGTGCAGCGCCTCGAACTCGCGAGTGCTGAACACGTAGATGCAGTTCTCCTGCCCTCGTGTCATGACCACTCCCCCCGCGAGTTCGTCTCGGAACTTGGCCGGAAGGATGATGCGTCCTTTGTCGTCGAGCTTGGGGGCGTAGGTGCCGAGGAACATGCGCACCCCCTGTCAGATCCGGCCGATCTTACGATTGCCTCCACTTTACTCCACAATCATCCACATATCTACGAGAAGGCCGCCTACGACCCCGATCTGGGGACAAGGATCCCCGGAATCACGGGCGAATCGGTGGTGGAGGGAAATGGAGCGTCTTGGGCCGAAACCGTCCGTGCCCAGGCACGAAAAAAGGGGCCGATCCGAAGATCGACCCCGTGAGGGAGGACAGTGGAGGAATGGCGGCTAGCGCCGCCAGAGACCCCTAGCCGTTGCCGTCGTCCTGACGGCGCTCCCATCGTGAGTTCAGTTTGTCCATGAAACCGCCGGACGTCGCCGCGCCCGTCTGGCGTCGCGGCGCCGTGAAGATGTCGCGTGCATCGCGGGGTGCACTCTTCGACCCGCCCTTCGACGGCGAGATGGCCACCATCACTCCGGCGAGCATGACGGCGAAGGCGATGATCCCGACGAGGGGGATGCGGAGGACGACACCGAGGACGAGGCCGGCGACCCCCACGAGCGCGATGAGGGCTCCGATGGCGATCCCCCGGTAGCTCGGCTTCCCTCGTCGACCACCGACGGTCGAGACGAAGTCCGCGTCGTTGCGGTAGAGGTTTCGCTCCATCTCGTCGAGGAGTCGTTGCTCCTGTTCAGACAAAGGCATTGTGTTCCCCTTTTGAGCTACGGCGAAGCCGAGGTGATCCTCAGATTCTAACCGCCGAGCGATGGCTAGGCTAGGTGCGTGATCGAGAGTGGACGTCTTCCTGAACTTGTGCAAGACCGGATCGATGCATTCGTCGATTCCCGCACATCGATTCTCGCTCCGCTGGGTTCCGATGCCCTCGACTTCGCCGCTGTTTCCCGGGAGTTTCTCAGGGGTGGCAAGCGCTTCAGGGCGCTGTTCTGCTGGTGGGGCTGGCGGGCTCTCTCCGGCTCCCCGAACACGGACCCCGACGCCGTGGCGGCGATCGTCGCGGCCGCATCGTCGCTCGAGATCTTCCACGCCGCCGCACTGGTTCACGACGACATCATCGACAACTCCGACACCCGCAGGGGTGCGCCGGCGGCTCACGTCCGATTCTCCTCGACACACAGGTCGTCGTCCTGGCGCGGCGATGCCGATGCCTTCGGCCGGTCCTCGGCGATCCTCCTCGGAGACCTCCTGCTCGGGTGGAGCGACGAGCTCCTCGACGAGGCACTCGACGCTCTGCCCGATCGCGCCGCCGCCCGCACCGCCCGGCTCGAGTTCAACAGGATGCGCAGCGAGGTGACGGCCGGCCAATACCTCGACATCCTGGAGGAGCAGGCCTGGGCATCGCGCAGCGAGGCCGAACAGCTCGAGGCCGCATGGAGGGTCATCCGGTTCAAGTCGGCCGGGTACAGCATCGAGTCCCCGCTCGTCCTCGGCGCAGCCATCGCCGGCGCAGCGCCGCGCGATCTCGACGCGGTGCGCGCCTTCGGCCTCCCCCTCGGCGTCGCATTCCAGCTGCGCGACGACGTGCTGGGAGTATTCGGAGACGCGTCCGTCACCGGCAAGCCGTCGGGGGACGACCTCCGCGAAGGCAAGAGGACCGTGCTCATCTCCTTGACGCGCGCCGCCCTGCCGTCGGCGCACGTGCGGATCGTCGACGAGCTCCTCGGCGATCCCGATCTCGACGAGGCCGGCGTCGCCTCCCTGCAGGCGACGATCCGTGATTGCGGCGCCCTCGATCAGGTCGAGGACCTCATCCGGTCGCACACGGCCGAGGCGCTCGCGGTACTCGAGAGCCTCGACATCGACGACGAGGCCAGGAGATCACTCCGGACCCTCGCGACAGCCGTCACCGTTCGGCAGGCCTGAGGAGGGATTCCTGCCGAGAGCCCGACGAAGGGTCGGTCGGGTCCGCTCAGGCGAGCGACTGGGCCACGCGACGGACCTCGGCCTTGCGCCCCGCGAGCAACGCGTCGATCGGCGCAGCCCCGAGGAGGTCGTCGACTCCGAGCATCCACGCCATGGCCTCGTCGTCGGAGAAGCCGTTGTCGCTCAGCAGCGTGACCGTTCCACGGAGAGGGCCGAACGGCTCGTCTCCGTCGATGAAGACGGCCGGTACCTTCAGCACTCCGTCGATCCGCACAGCGAGCAGGGTGCGCTCTTCGACGAGACGACGGACGCGGCTCGGGGTCGTGCCCAGGCGGTCTGCGACATCGGGGACCGTCAACCATTCCCGAGCGGAATACACATCGTTCACATCGAGAGTCTGCCACGGCGATCAGGTGGATCCAACCCGTCGCGCGGACGCCCGCCCCTCGACGAGATCGGCCATCCCCGTCAGCGGATGCCTTCTCGTCACACCAGTAACACCAGCCACACTGGTTGACTCGTCCATCCATATGTGACAGCGTGGCGTCGATCTGACCTACTTTTGGGGGACACGATGACCGTCATCCGCACCGCGGCCAAGGGACTGCCCTTCGCCCTCGTCGCCGCCCTCGCGGCGTCTCTCCACCCGGGTTCGCCGGCCGCAGCCGCTGCGCCGTCCTCCCCCTCTCCCCACGGGAACCTGCCGTCTCGGTCGACCCCGCCGCAGACCACGGTCGTCGCGCCGGTCGTCAAGACGGCGACGCCGCCCACCTCGTACACGGTCGTGTCGGGTGACACGGTGTCGGGCATCGCGGCCCGCTTCGGTCTGGACGTGAAGACCGTGCTCGCGGCGAACGGCCTCGGCTGGTCGTCCGTGATCTTCCCCGGGCAGAAGCTGGTCCTCGCGCCGGCAGCCGCCTCGCCTGCTCCGGCTCCCGCGCCCTCGACTCCCGCATCCGCCGATCGCGCCTACGACGTCATGAGCGGCGACACCCTCATCGGGATCGCGAAGAAGCACGGTGTGAGCCTCGATGCGATCCTGTCGGCCAACGGCCTCACTCGCGGCAGCATCATCTACCCGGGTCAGACGATCGTCATCCCCGGTGCGGCGGAGTCCAGTCCGGCACCGGCGCCCGCACCGGCACCTGCACCGGCAACGACGCCCCTGACGGCCGAGATGCGCGGCAACGCGTCCACCATCGTCGCCGTCGGGCGCTCAATCGGCGTCAGCGACGCCGCACTCGTCGTCGCCCTCGCCGCCGCCATGCAGGAGTCCAGCCTGCGCAACATCGATCACGGTGACCGCGACTCGTTGGGTCTGTTCCAGCAGCGCCCCAGCCAGGGATGGGGTACGGCGGAACAGATCACCGACCCCACGTACGCGGCCACCGCCTTCTTCGTGGGAGTGCAGGGGAAGACCCTCGGGCTGCTCGACATCGACGGCTGGGAGTCGATGTCGGTGACGCAGGCGGCCCAGGCCGTCCAGATCTCCGCGTATCCCGATGCCTACGGCAAGTGGGAAGCATCGGCGCGAGCCTGGCTCGCCGAGCTCTGATCGCCCGTCCGTCCTCTCGGCGCGAGAGCTCCGTTGCTCTGGCGTCCCTGCCGCGGTCCTGCGCACCGTCGTCCCCCGTTGCGACTCGCGGAGGATCACGGTCAGAAGACGATCGAGGCGGATGCGCCGTTTCCCCGTGTTCATTCCCGTCCCGCGCGGTGACGCTCCCTAGAATTCAGTTGTGACGACTGGCCAGCAGACCGACCCGATGATCGGCCGTCTCATCGACGGCCGATACCTCGTGCGTTCTCGCATCGCCAGGGGAGGCATGGCCACGGTCTACCTCGCGACGGACCAGCGTCTCGAGCGGCGCGTCGCCATCAAGATCATGCACGGGCACCTGTCCGACGACTCCACGTTCAAGAACCGGTTCGTCCAGGAGGCCCGCTCGGCTGCCCGCCTCGCGAATCCCCACGTGGTCAGCGTCTTCGACCAGGGCCAGGACAGCGACATGGCCTACCTCGTGATGGAGTACCTCCCGGGCATCACCCTGCGTGAGCTCCTCTCCGAGCGCGGCACCCTCTCGGCCCAGCAGGTCGTCGACATCATGGACGCCGTGCTCACCGGACTCGCCGCGGCACATCGCGCCGGCATCGTGCATCGGGACGTCAAACCGGAGAACGTCCTCCTGGCCGACGACGGCCGCATCAAGATCAGCGATTTCGGGCTCGCACGTGCCGCGAGCGCCAACACCGCAACAGGGCAGGCCCTGCTCGGCACGATCGCGTACCTCTCCCCCGAACTCGTCACACGCGGCATCGCCGACACACGCAGCGACATCTACGCGCTCGGCATCATGATGTACGAGATGCTCACGGGCGAGCAGCCGTACAAGGGCGAGCAGCCCATGCAGATCGCCTACCAGCACGCGAACGACTCGGTGCCACGTCCGAGCGCGCGCAACGCCGAGGTTCCCGACGAGCTGGACGACCTCGTCCTCTGGGCGACGGAGCGCGACCCCGAGCAGCGGCCGGCCAATGCCGGAGAGCTCCTCGAACGGCTGCACGAGATCGAACGGCAGCTGGGGTTCAGCGTCTCCGTGAGCAGCCAGTCCACGACATTCCTCCCGCCTCTCCCTCTCCCGGGCGGCTCCGAGCTCACGACGGTCCTCACCGGACCCGCGACCCGGACGGATGCCCCGGACGACGATGCGACCAAACTCACCACGCGCACTGCCAGGCGTCGGCGAAAAGGGTTCGCGCTCTTCCTCGTCGTGCTCCTGCTCGCCGCACTCGCCGGCGGGACGGGTTGGTACTTCGGTTCGGGACCGGGCTCCCGCGTCCAGGTCCCGAGCCTCTCGAAGCAGGACCCCGCCGCGGCCGAAGCTCGGCTGACGGAGCTCGGATTCGAGGTGGCCACCGCGCAGGAGTACAGCTTCGACATCGAGGAGGGACTCGTGACGCGGACCGATCCGGGTCCCGGCACGTTCGTCGACAAGGACGGCACCGTCACGCTCTACGTCTCCCAGGGGCGCCAACCCGTCTCGATCGGCATGCTGCAAGGGGCGACACTCGCCGAGGTGCAGGAGTTCGCCGAGGCGAACAGGCTCACCCTCAACGAGGCGACCCAACAGTTCTCGGCCGACGTCCCGAAGGACGTGGTCATCAGCGTCACCGACGCGGACGGGACCGATTTCGTCAAGGAGGCCGGGACTGTGCTGCAGGGCGCCACCCTCGACGCCGTCGTGTCCGTCGGGGGCGTCCCCGACGTCGTCGGCCAGGGCCAGAGCACCGCGCGAAACGATCTCGAATCGGTGGGACTCACCGTCAACGAGACGAACCAGCAGGAGTTCAGCGACGAGTTCGAGAAGGGACAGGTGATCCGTGTCATCGTCCCGGAGGGCCCGCTGCACCCGAACGACTCGGTGACACTCGTGGTCTCGAAGGGTCAGGACCTCGTCGAGGTCCCCGACGTGACGGGAAAGACCATCGCCGACGCGAAGGCGACCCTCGAGGACCTCGGCTTCGTCGTCGACATCCAGACGGCCGTGCCCGAGGATCTCTGGGGCGAGGCTCTCTTCTCGATCGTCTCGCAGGACCCTGGCGGCAACACCTCCATCAAGCGAGGATCGACCGTGTCGATCACCGCCAACCTCTGACGCGGAAACACCGGTTCAACGACAGACGCCCCGGAACTCGTTCCGGGGCGTCTGTCGTTCGACGGGTGATCAGGCCTGCGCGAGCTCCTCCGCCACGAGGAAGGCCAGCTCGAGCGACTGCATGTGGTTGAGGCGCGGGTCGCAGAGCGACTCGTACCGCGTCGCGAGGCTCGCCTCGTCGATGTGCTCCGAGCCGCCGAGGCACTCGGTGACGTCGTCTCCCGTGAGCTCGACGTGGATACCACCCGGGTGGGTCCCCGCCGCGCGGTGGGCCTCGAAGAAGCCCTTTACCTCGTCGACGACGTCGTCGAAACGACGCGTCTTGTAACCCGTGGGCGTGGTGAGCCCGTTGCCGTGCATGGGGTCGGTGACCCACAACGGCGTCGCGTCCGAGGCCTTGATCGCCTCCAGCAGGGGCGGAAGCGCGTCACGGATCTTGCCGGCGCCCATGCGCGTGATGAACGTGAGCCGCCCAGGCTCGCGGTTCGGGTCGAGCTTGTCGACGAGTGCCAGCATGTCGTCTGGCGTCGTCGACGGCCCGAGCTTCACACCGATCGGGTTGCGGACCCGGGACAGGAAATCGACGTGAGCCCCGTCGAGCTCGCGGGTGCGCTCGCCGATCCACACGAAGTGCGCCGACGTGTTGTACGGCGTTCCCGTCCGGGAGTCGATCCGGGTCATCGGACGCTCGTAGTCCATGAGCAGACCCTCGTGTGCCGTGTAGAACTCGACGCGCTTCAGCTCGTCGAAGTCGGCTCCGGCCGCCTCCATGAAGCGGATCGCCTTGTCGATGTCCTTCGCGAGCTGCTCGTAGCGCTGGTTCGCGGGGTTCCGAGCGAATCCCTGGTTCCAGGAGTGCACCTCACGGAGGTCGGCGAAGCCACCCTGCGTGAAGGCCCTGATGAGATTGAGCGTCGACGCGGCGGTGTGGTACCCCTGCACGAGTCGCGACGGGTCCGCGCGTCGGGACTCTGGTGTGAAGTCGTAGCCGTTGACGATATCGCCACGGTAGGCGGGGAGGGTGACGCCACCGCGCGTCTCCGTGTCACTCGATCGCGGCTTGGCGAACTGTCCGGCCATACGGCCCATCTTCACGACGGGCATCGACGCACCGTAGGTGAGGACGACGGCCATCTGCAGGATCGTCTTCACGCGGTTGCGAATCTGATCGGCTGTGGCACCGGCGAACGTCTCGGCGCAGTCTCCGCCCTGGAGCAGGAAGGCCTGACCGCTCGCCGCACGCGCGAGGCGGTCCCGGAGATTGTCGACCTCTCCAGCGAACACGAGGGGCGGAAGAGTCGCGATCTCTGCGGAGGCGGCGGCCACGTCGGTGCTCGAGCCCCACTCGGGCTGCTGCTTGATGGGCAGCTGACGCCAATAGTCGAGACCGGCGATCACAGAATCGTCAGGCGTCACGACTGGTTCCGTCAGCTGGGTCACGAGGGTTGTTTCCTGATCGTCGAGCGGGCATGGAGATGCCCGGGTATCGGGTGGGTTTCGACCGCCAGCCTATCTCGAATCGCGAGGGACCCGGCCGACCATGACGACGGCCGCGCGGAAGCCTCAGCGCGCGGGGCTCGGCTTGTTCTTCATGGTCGTGGCGTAGACGTCCACATACTCCTGGCCGCTCAGGCGGTTGAGCTCGTACATGAGCTCGTCCGTGATCGATCGGAGCACGAAACGGTCGCCCTCGAGCCCCTCGAAGCGGGAGAAGTCGAGCGGCTCGCCGATGATGATGCCCGGGCGGCGGAGCTTCGGGAGGCGCGTGCCGATCGGCATGACCTTCTCGGTGTCGATCATCGCCACCGGCACGATCGGGACGCCCGCCTCGAGAACCATCCGCGCCACACCCGTGCGCCCCCGGTACATCCGGGCGTCCGGGCTGCGCGTACCCTCCGGGTAGATCCCGAGGAGTTCACCTCGGCCGAGGACGCCGAGGCCGGTGTTCAGGGAGGCTTCCGACGCCTTGCCGCCCGAGCGGTCGATCGGAAGCTGACCCGTCGCACGCATGAACGTCCGGGTGAGCCAGCCCGTGAAGCCCGTTCCGGTGAAGTAGTCGCTCTTCGCGAGGAACGAGATCCGCCTGTCGAGGTAGAGCGGGAGGAAGACGGAGTCGATCACCGAGAGGTGGTTGCTCGCGAGGATGACTCCGCCTGTGCGCGGGATGTTCTCCGCGCCGACGACCCATGGCCGGAAGAGGGCCTTCATCAGGGGTCCGGCGACGATGTGCTTCATGAACCAGTAGAACACGGTGATCCTTCGCTCGACTCTGTCGCTCTAGATCCGCGCGCCGCGGAGACGCCGCTCGGCGCTGATGCGGGCGAGGTCGGCCGCGCCGACCACACCGGCGTCGTTGACGAGCTCCGCGATGGTGAACTCGGGCACGGGGTGATACCCACGGGCAGGCACGTGGTCGATGTACGCCTGGCGGATCGGCTCGAGGAGCAGGTCGCCCGACTGGGCCACCCCTCCTCCGATCACGAACAGCTGCGGGTCGAGGATCGCACCGAGGCTCGCGCTCGCCTCGCCGATCCAGCTGCCCACCTGTCGGAGGGCGGCGAGCGCGCCGCCGTCGCCCGACATGATGAGCTCGGAGAGGACCTGCCCGTCGAGAGGAGCCACCGACCGCCGATCGGCGAGCGCCTGGCCGATCCCGCCGGCGTCGGCGAGCTCGTTCGCGTAGCGGAGGAGCGCGCGGCCCGACGCGTACTGCTCGATGCAGCCGCGCTCACCGCAGCCGCACGGCAGCCCGCCGGGTACGACCCTCATGTGGCCGATCTCCGCGCCGACGCCGAACCCGCCGCGGAACAGCGCGTCTCCGATGACGATCGCCCCGCCGACCCCCGTGCCGATCGTCAGCATGACCATGTCGCTCACGAGGCGACCGGCGCCGAATCGGAACTCCGCCCAACCCGCCGCGTTGGCGTCGTTCTCGATGACGACGGGGAGACCGAGCCGCGCGGTCAGCTTCGCCTCGAACGGCTCGTTCCGCCAGCTCAGGTTGGGGGCGTAGTAGACGGTGGACTGCGCAGCGTCGATGAAACCGGCCGCCGCGACGCCGACACCCGCGACGTCGTGTCCCACCGCGAGCTCCTGCACCATGGCGACCACAGCGTCCTCGATCGCGGTCGACGACGAGGCAGGCGACGGTACGCGCGCCTCGCTCACGATCGTCCCGTCCTCGTCGACGAGTGCTCCGGCGATCTTCGTTCCACCGATGTCGATTCCGATCGCGAGCACGCGCTACTACCTCCAGGACTGTCCTTGCAGCGCCCATCAGCTGGACGCGCGACCTCCCCGAGTGTATGCGGAGCGCCGCATGGGCGCCATCGACGACCCATCGGCGCCGTGTCGCGGGCGCCGACCGGCTTAGGATGGGGTGACAATCGCTCGCGCCATCAAAGGAGTTGACGTGGAACAGTTCGTCGCACCCGCCGTCGTCCCAGCCGACCCTCAGGCCAACGCCACCGACCTCCTGGTCGATCGCGTCGCCGCGACCCCCGATGGAGCGTTGTTCGCCGTGCCGCGCAACGGCGACTGGGTGGACGTCTCGGCGAAGGAGTTCCACCGTCAGGTCATCGCGCTCGCGAAGGGACTCGTCGCCGCGGGGATCGAACCCGGCGACAAGATCGGCTTCATGTGCAAGACCCGCTACGAGTGGACGCTCGTCGACTTCGCAACATGGTTCGCGGGAGCGATCCTCGTGCCCGTGTACGAGACGAGCGCGCCGAGCCAGGTCCACTGGAACCTCACCGACTCCGGCGCCGTCGCGATGATCGTCGAGACGGCCGAGCACTTCTCGCGATTCGACGAGGTCCACGGCGACCTCCCCCTCATCCGTTCGGTGTGGCAGGTCGATCTCGGAGACCTCGACAAGCTCGCCGCGTCGGGAACCGGGGTCTCCGACGAGGAGATCGAGCGCCGTCGCTCCCTCGCCACCGGCGCCGACATCGCGACCCTCATCTACACGTCGGGGTCGACTGGGAAGCCGAAGGGCTGCGTCCTGACGCACTCGAACTTCGTCGAACTCTCGCGCAATGCCGCTGTGGCCATGAGCGACATCGTGCACCCCGGCGCTTCAACCCTGCTCTTCATCACGACTGCCCACATCTTCGCCCGGTTCATCTCGATCCTCGCCGTGCACGGCGGCGTCAAGACGGGTCACCAGCCGGACACGCGACAGCTCCTGCCCTCGCTCGGCTCGTTCAAGCCGACGTTCCTGCTCGCCGTCCCGCGCGTCTTCGAGAAGGTCTACAACTCGGCGGAGCAGAAGGCCGAAGCCGGAGGCAAGGGGAAGATCTTCCGGGCGGCCGCCGACGTCGCCGTCGCGTACAGCAAGGCTCAGGAGGCCGGGTCAGTACCCCTCGGGCTGAAGCTCAAGTTCCGCCTCTTCGACCGTCTCGTGTACAGCAAGCTGCGCACGGCGATGGGCGGACGCGTCGAGTACGCCGTGTCGGGATCCGCGCCGCTCGGCCCTCGCCTGGGCCACTTCTTCCACAGCCTCGGCATCGTGATCCTCGAGGGCTACGGGCTCACCGAGACGACGGCTCCGGCAAGCGTCAACCTCGCCGACAGGTCGAAGATCGGCACGGTGGGCCCGGCCCTCCCGGGCGTCGGCATCAGGATCATGGACGACGGCGAGGTCGAGGTCTCGGGCATCAACGTCTTCCGCGAGTACTGGAAGAACCCGGCGGCGACGGCCGAGTCCTTCGACGGCGAGTGGTTCAAGACGGGCGACATCGGGTCGTTCGACGCGGACGGTTTCCTCACCATCACGGGCCGCAAGAAGGAGATCATCGTCACGGCCGGCGGCAAGAACGTGGCTCCCGCGGCTCTCGAGGACCCCATCCGCTCGAACCCGGTGGTCGGCCAGGTCGTCGTCGTTGGAGATCAGAAGCCGTTCATCGCAGCCCTCATCACGCTCGACCCCGAGATGCTCCCCAGCTGGCTCGAGAACAACGGGCAGGACAAGGCCCTCACGCTCGAGCAGGCCTCCACGAACCCCGTAGTGCTCGCGGAGATCCAGCGGGCGATCGATGCGGCCAACACGAAGGTGTCGCGTGCGGAGTCGATCCGGAAGTTCGTGGTGCTGCCGACCGAGTTCACGGAAGCCTCCGGACACCTCACGCCGAAGATGAGCATCAAGCGCAACGTGATCCTCTCGGACTTCGCCGACGCCATCCAGGGCATCTACACGGTCACTCCCCCGCCGACCCAGGGCGTCTCGACCGTCGGCTGACAGATTCGTCCGACGCGAGGATCCCCGGCGCGCACGACTCGTCGTGCACACCGGGGATCTTCGCGCGTCGGGTCCGGCGTCAGAACCAGGTGGACTCGCGCACCTGCTTCATGGCGGCGCGGCGGTTCTCCTTGTCGAGTCGATCGAGGTAGAGCTTCCCGTCGAGGTGATCGGTCTCGTGTTGCAGCGCCTGTGCGAGCACACCCGTGCCCGAGACCTCGATGTCGCGGCCGTCGAGGTCGATCCCCACGACGCGCGCGAACGGATGACGCATCGTGGGGTACCAGAGCCCCGGAACCGAGAGACAGCCCTCGTCGACCGGCTCGGGCTCACCGTCGACCTCGACGAGGACGGGATTGATGACATACCCGATCTGGCCGTCGATGTTGTAGCTGAACGCGCGCAGGCCCACACCGATCTGGTTGGCGGCCACCCCGGCACGTCCGGGAAGCGCGACGGAGTCGACGAGGTCCTCGACGAGTCCCCTCACCTTGTCCGTGATCTCACCGATCGGTTCGCACGCGGTCTTGAGGATGGGATCGCCGAACAGGCGGATTTCGCGTTCAGCCACGGCTGCCCGCCTTTCTGGGTCGGCCGACGGGGAGCCCCTCGACGACGATCGCCGCGAGCTCTCGGACAGCGAGTCGCGTCTCCGGCCGCAGGTCGGCGAAGGTGACGGCAGCACCCGTCGCGAGGTGCGCGTCGAACGGGACGCGGACGATGCTCCTCACCCGGGACTCGAAGTGCTTGCCGATCTCGTCGAGGCGCACGGGCGGGGTGCCCGGCGTGGTCGAGTTGATGACGACGACGGCGTGCGCGGCGAGGTCCGCGTAGCCGTTGGCCTCGAGCCACGACAGCGTCTCGGCGGCGCTGCGCGCCTCGTCCAGGCTCGTACCCGACACGATGACGAGCGTGTCCGCGTGACGGAGCGTCGCCGACATGACCGAGTGCACGATCCCCGTGCCGCAATCGGTCAGGACGATCGAGTAGTACTGCGAGGCCAGCCGGGCGACGACGTCATAATCGTGCTCGTCGAACGCCTGGGAGATGTGGGGGTCGGTGTCGGACGCGAGGACGTCGAGACGGGTCATGTCTCGGGAGACGAGCGCCGAGAACTCCGCATAGCCCACCACCTCGTCCGCACCGCGCACGAGATCGCGCACCGTGTGCTCGCTCCGGCGCGACAGGCGCTCCGCGAGCGTCCCACGGTCCGGGTTCGCATCGACCGCGATGACTCGGTCATCGCGCGCGTCGGCGAGGGCCATACCGAGCAGGGTCGTGATCGTGGTCTTGCCGACGCCCCCCTTCCGCGTGAGGACCGGCACGAACCGCGCGCCTCCCGTGAGCGGCTTGGCGATGCGGGCCGTCAGAGCGATGCGGGCTTGCGCCGCCTTCGAATCCGCGAGACGGATCCGTCGTCCGGAGGCGGTGAAGATGAGCTTCTGCCAGAAGCCCTCCGGGACCCGGCGGGTGTCACGGCTGCCCTCGAGCAGACGCTCGGCCGTGAGCATCGACGACGACTCCGGGGCGCCGGCCAAGGCGCGCGCGACGCTCATCCCCGCGAAGGCCGGGGCGCTCGGCGTCTCCTCGACGTGATCCTCCCGGTCGGCCGAACCCGTCGGGGCGGCGGTGACGGCAACCGAACTCGTCGGCGCCTCCAGGTGCTCCGTCGTCGTCACGGGAACCTCCTCGATCGCGACGGCGCGCTCGTCGGCGGGAACCTCGAGGTCCTCGACCGGAGGAAGGTCCACGACGATCGTGTCCGATGCGAGCCGGACGGGCGGGGTGTCCCGGCGCCCGATCGACGACTCCGCTGCTTCCGTCGTCGGCGTGTCGGGGTCGGTCGGGGTCGGCGTCGACGACCCGGGATTCGAGGCCGGCTCGACCGGGACGGCGGGGGCCGACGCGGCGGGCTTCGACGCCGGTGCCTTCGACCTCGGCTTCGACACAGGAGCCTTCGACACAGGAGCCTTCGACGCGGGCGGCTTGGATGCGGAAGCCTTCGACGGCGCAGGCTTCGACGCGGCGGGCTTGGATGCGGCCGTCTTCGACGCGGCCGTCTTCGACGAAGCAGGCTTCGACGCGGCAGGCTTCGACGCGGCAGGCTTCGACGTGGCGACCTTCGACGCGGAACCTTTCGACACGGCGGGCTCGGCGTCGGACGGTGTCGATGCCGGACCCTTCGGTGTGGTCCTCCTCGGCGTCGCCTTCGTCGATGCGGCTGCCGTCGTCGTGGGCGGTTCGGACGCAGACTCTGGAGCCTCGGACGGCGAGGCCCCGGACTCGACCGAGCCGGACGACGGTGCACCGGATCGCTTCGCGGCAGGACGCTTCGCGGCAGGACGCTTCGCGGCGGGGCGCCGGGCCCCTGGGGACGTCGGGCTGTCGGGCGAGGCCGTCACCGACCGTGCGGCGTCCTGGTCGATCGTGGCGACGATCACCGGGGCAGGTGCCTTCGCGTCCGTCACCGGCGCACGGACGTCGTCGAGGGGCGCGGAGGGGGTCTCATCCGGTTCGACCTCGGACGCGACGACGTCGTCGTCGTCGAGGAGGTCCTCGTCGATCGTGGCGGGAAGCGACTGGGGCACGATGGAGAACGTCGAGGTCGAGATGGACGCGGCGTCGACGGACACACCGTCGAAGAGCTCGGGGAGCTCGTGCGTGTCCCCGTGGTCGGCGACGTGGTCGACGGCGCTGCGTCGGGCGCGGACGGCCGACGGCCGACCGGTCGAGCGAGGGATGGAGTCGGACACGCGAGGTGCCCCCTTTCGAGATGAGCGTTCGGGCGCCATCAAGTGTAGTGAACCCCCCGAAGGGGGCTCACCGGTTCTCCCGACGGACCCGTGCCGGCGACGCGGCACGGATTCCTCACGACGCGGGCGTGACGACGACGATGAGGTCGCCGGCCTCCACCTGCTGGGTGGATTTGATGGCGACCCGCTCCACGACGCCGGCGATGGACGACGTGATGGCCGCCTCCATCTTCATGGCCTCGATCGAGGCGACGGGCTGTCCGGCGGACACCGTCGCACCGTTGTCGATCTTCACCGTCACGACACCCGAGAACGGCGCGGCGATGTGACCGGGGTTCGACGGGTCGGCCTTCTCCGCTGCCTTCGACTCGACGGCGATGGAACGATCGCGGACGGACAACGGCCTGAGCTGGCCGTTGAGGGTCGTCATGACCGTTCGCATTCCCTTCTCGTCCGCTTCTCCGATGGCTTCGAGTCCCAGGTAGAGGCGCACGCCCTTGCTGATCTCGACGACGTGCTCGCGACCGCTCTCGAGACCGTAGAGGTAGTCGGACGTCGACAGCACGGAGAGGTCGCCGTACTGTTCCCGCGTCTCGAGGAACTGCTTCGTCGGGGCGGGGAACAGCAAGCGGTTGAGTGTCGAACGACGACCGTCGCCCGCTTCGCTGAGCGCCGCGAGGTCTTCGTCGCCCACGGGTGTGACGGAGATGTCGACATTCCGCCCGGCCAGCACCTTCGAGCGGAACGGTTCGGGCCATCCGCCCGGCAGGTCGCCGAGCTCCCCGGCCATGAAGCCCACGACCGAGTCCGGGATGTCGTACGCCCCGGGGTTCTGCTCGAAATCGGCCGGATCCGCTTTCACGGCCGCGAGGTGGAGCGCGAGGTCACCCACGACCTTGGACGACGGTGTCACCTTGGGGACACGGCCGAGAATGGCGTTCGCCGCGGCGTACATGTCCTCGATGAGCTCGAAGTCGTTCGCGAGACCGAGCGCGATCGCCTGCTGGCGCAGGTTGGACAGCTGACCTCCCGGGATCTCGTGGCGGTAGACCCGACCGGTCGGGCCCGGAAGTCCGGACTCGAACGGGCGGTACAGGGCACGAACGGCCTCCCAGTACGGCTCGAGGTCGCTGACCGCACGGAGCGAGAGCCCCGTGTCGCGTTCCGTGTGTGCGAGAGCGGCGACGAGCGCGGAGGCGGCCGGCTGGCTCGTCGTCCCGGCCATCGCGGCAGATGCGACGTCGACGGCGTCGGCCCCGGCCTGGCTCGCCGCGAGGAGCGTCGCGAGCTGACCTCCCGCCGTGTCGTGCGTGTGCACGTGGACGGGCACGTCGAATCGACTGCGGAGGGCTGAGACCAGGGTGGCGGCGGCCGCCGGTCGCAGCAGCCCGGCCATGTCCTTGATCGCGAGGATGTGCGCGCCGGCCGAGACGATCTCGTCGGCGAGCCGGAGGTAGTAGTCGAGGGTGTAGAGGTCCTCGGCCGGGTCGAGCAGGTCACCGGTGTAGCAGACGGCGACCTCGGCGACGGACGAACCCGTCTCGAGGACGGCGTCGATGGCCGGTCGCATCTGCGAGACGTCGTTCAAGGCGTCGAAGATGCGGAAGATGTCGATGCCCGATCGCGCCGCCTCGTCGACGAAAGCCGAGGTGACCTCCGTGGGGTACGGCGTGTACCCCACCGTGTTGCGACCGCGGAGGAGCATCTGGATGGCGACGTTCGGGAGGGCTGCGCGCAAGGAGTCGAGTCGCTCCCACGGGTCCTCTCCCAGGAATCGCAGCGCGACGTCGTACGTCGCCCCGCCCCAGGCCTCGACGGACAGCAGTTCGGGTGTCATCCGGGCGACGTACGGGGCCGCTGCGAGCAGCTCCTTGGTGCGGACCCGTGTGGCGAGCAGTGACTGGTGCGCGTCGCGGAACGTCGTATCCGTCACAGCCAGGGCCGTCTGCGCGCGGAGCGCCTCCGCGAAGCCGCGAGGACCGAGTTCCTGCAGACGCTGACGGGAGCCGCTCGGCGGCGTCGACTGGAGGTCGATGTCCGGGAGCTTCGTCGCGGGTTCCGCGACCGACGGACGCTCGCCGTTCGGGTGGTTGACCGTCACGTCGGCGAGCCACGACATGATCTTCGTCCCGCGGTCCTTCGAGACACGGCCGCGGAGAAGCTCCGGTCGCTCCTCGATGAAGGACGTCGAGAGGTCGCCGGCGACGAACGACGGGTCGTCCAGGACGGCCTGGAGGAAGGGGATGTTCGTGGACACGCCGCGGATGCGGAACTCCGCGAGGGCGCGTCGGGCGCGGCTGACGGCCGCGGGGAAATCGCGTCCACGGCACGTGAGCTTCGCGAGCATGGAGTCGAAGTGAGGGCTGATCTGGGCGCCGGACGCGACGGTGCCACCGTCGAGCCGGATGCCGCCGCCGCCCGGCGAGCGGTAGGTGGAGATCTTGCCCGTGTCGGGGCGGAAGCCCTGAGTCGGGTCCTCTGTCGTGATGCGGCACTGCAGCGCCGCGCCGCGCAGGTGGATGTTCTCCTGGTGCAGCTCGAGGTCGGAGAGCGACTCCCCCGCCGCGATCCGCATCTGGGACTGGACGAGGTCGACGTCGGTGACCTCCTCGGTCACCGTGTGCTCCACCTGGATGCGCGGGTTCATCTCGATGAAGACGTGCTCACCGGCGCGATCGCCGACTGTGTCCACCAGGAACTCGACGGTTCCGGCGTTGACGTAGCCGATCGAGCGGGCGAAGGCGACGGCGTCGCGGTGGAGCGCCGCGCGGAGCTCGTCGGAGATGTTCGGGGCCGGTGCGATCTCGACGACCTTCTGATTCCGGCGCTGAACCGAGCAGTCCCGTTCGAAGAGGTGGACCGTCTCGCCATTCGCGTCGGCGAGGATCTGGACCTCGATGTGGCGGGGCCGCAGTACCGCCTGCTCGAGGAACATCCGCGGGTCTCCGAACGCGCTGTCCGCCTCGCGCATCGCCTCGGCGAGAGCGGCGGCGAGATCCTCGAACCGCTCGACTCGCCGCATACCACGACCTCCGCCACCGGCGACGGCCTTGGCGAAGAGCGGGAACCCGATGTCCTCCGCCTGGGCGACGAGGGAGTCGACGTCGGCCGACGCCGGAGTCGACCGCAGGACGGGCACTCCCGCAGCGATCGCGTGCTCCTTGGCGGTGACCTTGTTTCCGGCCATCTCGAGCACACTCGACGGAGGCCCGATGAAGGTGATTCCGGCAGCGGCAGCCTTCTCGGCGAGCTCCGGGTTCTCGGAGAGGAACCCGTACCCCGGGTAGATCGCGTCGGCGCCGCTCTCTCGTGCGACGCGGATGATCTCGTCGACGGACAGATAGGCGCGGACGGGGTGACCCTCTTCGCCGATCTGGTACGCCTCGTCCGCTTTGAGGCGATGGAACGAGTTCCGGTCCTCATAGGGGAACACCGCGACGGTCTGCGCCCCGAGTTCGTAGGCGGCGCGGAACGCCCGAATGGCGATCTCCCCGCGGTTGGCGACCAGGATCTTCGTGAACATGCAGGGCCTTTCGGGAGGAGAGGTGCGCACAGGCAACGGTTAGGTTCCTCAACCGTTGTAAAGGTAACGTATCTGATTGTGCATGTACTCAGCGTGAGCAGCCTCAAGGGAGGCGTCGGCAAGACCACCGTCAGCCTCGGTCTGGCCTCCGCCGCGTTCGCGAAGGGAATCCGCACGCTCGTCGTCGACCTGGATCCGCAGTCCGACGTGTCGACGGGAATGGACATCTCCCTGTCCGGTCGACTGAGCGTGGCCGACGTCCTCGCATCGCCGAAGGAAAAGACCGTCCGTCAGGCGATCACTCCGTCCGGATGGACGAAGACCCACGCCGGCACGGTCGACGTCATGATCGGAAGTCCCTCGGCCATCAACTTCGACGGCCCTCACCCGTCGATCCGCGATATCTGGAAGCTCGAGGAGGCCCTCGCGCACGTGGAGTCGGAGTACGACCTCGTGCTCATCGACTGCGCTCCCTCGCTCAACGCCCTCACCCGCACCGCATGGGCCGCGAGCGATCGCGTGAGCGTCGTGACGGAGCCCGGGCTCTTCTCCGTGGCCGCAGCCGACCGCGCGCTTCGCGCGATCGAGGAGATCCGTCGCGGTCTCTCCCCCCGCCTCCAGCCGCTCGGCATCATCGTGAACCGAGTCCGTGCCCAGTCGCTCGAGCACCAGTTCCGCATCAAGGAACTGCGCGACATGTTCGGTCCGCTCGTCCTCTCCCCCCAGCTGCCGGAGCGCACAGCCCTGCAGCAGGCGCAGGGGGCCGCGAAGCCCGTGCACATCTGGCCGGGCGAGAGCGCACAGGAGATGGCGAAGAACTTCGATCTTCTCCTCGACCGTGTCATGCGCACGGGACGCGTCGGCGAGTACGCCGAGCTCACGGCACCCAAGTCCTAATCCGCTCCGAGGCGAACCAACTCTCGTCGCCTCGCCCAGCGAGGTGACGGTTCTTCAGCGGGTCAGGCGGAGCGGGCCGCGCGGCGAGCGGCGAGTTCGTCGACCGCGTCGAGAGCCTGCGGTTCGAACTCCACGAGGGTGGACTCCACCTCGCGGAGGACCTTGCCGACGGCGATGCCGAAGACACCCTGACCGCGGCTCACGAGGTCGATGACCTCGTCGTTCGACGTGCAGAGGTAGACGCTCGCCCCGTCCGACATGAGGGTCGTCTGAGCCAGGTCGTTGACGCCCGATTCGCGCAGCTGATTGACCGCCGTGCGGATCTGCTGGAGGGAGATCCCGGTGTCGAGGAGTCGCTTCACGAGCTTCAGCACGAGGATGTCGCGGAACCCGTAGAGGCGCTGCGAACCAGAGCCCGCTGCGCCGCGAACCGTCGGCTCGACGAGTCCGGTCCGCGCCCAGTAGTCGAGCTGGCGGTAGCTGATGCCGGCCGCGCGCGCCGCGACAGCGCCGCGGTAACCCGCCTCGTCATCGAGATCGGGCAGTCCGTCGGTGAAGAGGAGTCCGAGGTCGTAGCGGCTGTCCTTCCCGCGACCGGCGGCGTTCTGATCGCCGGTTCGACTCATGTCGCCGGGTCCGCTCATCTCACTGCCCTTCTCGGTGTCTCACTCATCGTCCGGTGTTCGATCCCTCGGGGGAACCGGTCGCCGTCCGCGTTGTCCTCCTACGCTATCGAGCGCAGGCATCTTCGTGTCAGACATCCGCTCCCAGACGTCGGCGTGTCGGAGCGACGGGGCCGAAGCGGACGCGGTGCTCTCAGTGTAGGTCGCTCACGTCCGGCGCACCATGCCCGCCGAGACCGCTCAACCGGAGAAGCGGCCGAGCGCCTGACGGATGAGACTGCCCCTGACGGTCTCGAAATGGCCGGCGATCTCGCCGGACAGCTCCTGCGCCTTCGCCCGGCTCGCGGCATCGCCCCGCTTCGAGATCGGCATGAGCGCGCTCTCGATGAGGGCGAGCTCACGCTCGGCCGCCGCACGGAACCCGCGGAGGTGTCGCGGCTCGATGCCGGAGCGCTGCAGCTCGACGAGGGCACGGAGCACCTGGACGGTGTCCTCCGTGTACGCCTCGGCGGGGGTGATGAGCGACGCCGAGATGGCGTCGCCGAAGAGGTGCGCCGTGGCGCCCGCTTCGGCGATCACGTCGTCGCGACCGAGCCGGCGGGCAGCCGGAATGATGCTCTGCACCGAGTCGCCCGCGCCGGAACCGGGGATCGCTGGGTCCTTGCCGGCGTCGAGGTCGGAAAGGTATGAGCGGATGACCTTGAGCGGAAGGTAGTGGTCGCGCTGCATGGAGAGGACGACGCGGACCCGCTCGACATCGCTCATCGAGAACTTGCGGTACCCGGATCTCGTGCGTGACGGGTGAACGAGGCCCTGCTCCTCCAGGAAGCGGAGTTTCGAGTTCGTAAGGTCGGGGAACTCCCCGGCGAGCCTCGCGAGAACCTGACCGATGCTGAGGAGCGCCTCAGAGGGCGTACGGGCGGCTTGAGCCGACACGCTCTAGCGTCCCGCGCTGGAGGCGAGGTCCACCCGCGACGCGAAGAACGTGAGACGGAACTTGCCGATCTGAACCTCTGCGCCGTCGCGGAGCTGCGCCGAGTCGATGCGGGTGCCGTCGAAATACGTGCCGTTGAGAGAATTGAGGTCTCGGATCTCGAACGTCGTCCCCGTGCGGACGAACTCCGCATGACGCCGCGAGACGGTCACGTCGTCGAGGAAGATGTCCGCATCCGGGTGGCGGCCCGCCGTCGTCACACCGGTGTCGAGGAGGAACCGGGCTCCCGAGTTCGGGCCACGGCGCACGATGAGCAGGGCAGAGCCGGACGGGAGAGCGGCGATCGCCTCCTGCTCCTCGCCCGAGGCGTTCGACACCAGAGCGCCGAGTGCCTGGCTGAACTCCTCGCCGTAGCCGACCGTGGTCTCGGCGCGCTCGGGTGGTGTGCCGTGAACGGAGCCGCGCACGAATGCGCCCGTCGGCGGGTTGTTGTCGTCGGGAATCGTCACCGTGTACCTCCTAGATATCCAGCGTATCGGAAGACGAGCCGCCTCCCGAGCGGCTTTGACGTCGGATCCGGACGGTGTCCCGGAGATACACCAGACCGGCGACCCAGTAGAGGATCGCGCCGATCACCGCGATCACCGTCCCGACGGGCTGTGCGACGGGAGATATCGCCGGCACGGCGGCCGCGAGCATGAGGACGGGGAGTCCCACGAAGAGGCAGGCCGTCGCGAGTTTTCCCACGCGATTGACGGGGAGGGCCCCGTGGCCCGCACCCACGAGGACGATCGCCACGACCACCAGGAGGATGTCGCGCGCGAGGATCGCCACGACGAACCAGAGCGGGATCAGCTCGCGCATCACGAGTCCGAGCACGGCCGCGAGGATGTAGAGGCGATCCGCTGCCGGATCGAGGAGCTGCCCGAGCCGCGTCACCTGGTCGAAGCGGCGGGCGATGAACCCGTCGAGGAAATCGGTGAAGCCCGAGACGGCGAGGACGATGAGGGCTGCGATGTCCTGACCGTCGATGAGGAACAGCAGGAAGACGGGCACGAGCGCGAGGCGCAGGAAACTCAGCAGATTCGGGATCGTCAGGATGCGGTCGCTCGGGACCGGCGGCTCGGATGGCGCCATCTCGTCAGCCTACAGACCGGTGGCCGGCGCGTCCCCTCGGAGACTCGTCCGGGCGAGCGGGAAACCGCACAGACGACCCCCGATGACGGGGCGGACGTCACATTCCCGATCCGTCGTCCGACGTCGTACTCTGGACGCATGAACCCGAGCCCTCCCGAGCCCGGTGACGCTCTGTCGCCGGACCCGCGCCCTTCGGCGCGCCGGAGACGCCGGCGAGCAGTGCTCGGCATCGTCACGGCGACGACGATCCTCGCGGTCACCCTCGGGACCGTCGCGCTGCGTGGCCAGACGCCGGTGGATGAGGCGACGGTGGCGAGCGGACACGACGTCGTGGTCGACGTCGAGAGCCTCGACTCCGGACTCCTCCCCTTCGCAGACGCGTGGAACCGCATCGACGACGCGAGCCGACCGTTCGTCGTCGTCGTTCTCGGGGACTCGACGGGCAACGCCCAGGGCGAATGGGTGGATGTCGCCTTCCGCAGCCTCGCGGAGCAGCTCGACCGACCCCTCATCGAGCACCCGTGGAATCTGGAGAGCGCTCGCTACGGTGACCCCATCACGGCGAACTCGGACGCCGGTGGAGCTCCCCTCATCGTCTGGAACGGATCGGCGAGCGGCAAGACGGCCGCGTACTCCCTCCGCTACTACGACAGTCTCGTACCAGAGCAGCCCGATGCCGTCATCCTCAATCACGGCCTCAACAACGTGAGGAACCCCGACTCGGTCGATGGCGAGTTCTCGAACATCCTCACGCGGACGGAACAGTCCTGGCCGGGATCCGTCGGCTACGCCGCGCTGCTCGAGAACCCCCGGTTCGACGATTGGGCCGACGCCCACGACGCCGTGCTCTCCCGTGTCCGCTCCTGGCTCGACGACCGCCCCTTCGTGCTCGGCATCGACGTGCACTCCGCATACCTCTCCAGGGCCGACCTGTCGTCGCTCCTCACGGTCGACCTCCTGCACCCGAGCCCCGCCGGCTCACAGGTGACCGCCGACACCGTTCTCGCGGCCATCGAACTGGCCGCGAGCGGCGGCGAGCAGCCCGCGAACGTCGTGTCGCCGACATCCCGGCCGGACACGGACCTCACACACTGAGCAGGCGCCTGCCCGCCTCGTCGAGCACCGGCGCGATCCGCTCGGACGCTCCGTCGAGCGCCGCGAGCACGAGAGCGCCGTCCCTCAGCATGTAGATCTCCTGCGCAGCGCAGCGCGGGTCGACAGCACCGAGGCGCGTCGCGAGCGCCTCCAGCTCGCCCTGGACCCACTCGCGGTGGCGCGCGACGGCGAGGCGGACGACGTGGGTGGCCTCCGGATACTCCACGGCGGCGTTGATGAAGGGGCACCCGCGAAAGCCGGGAAGGCAGCCGGCGTCCACGACGGAGGCGACGTACCAGCCCCAGAGTGCGGCGTCGTCGAGCCGAGACCGCGCTTCCTCGTACTGGGCCCGCTCCGCCGACGCCGTCTCCTCCACGTAGGCGAGGACGAGGTCGTCCTTCGTCGGGAAGTGGCGGTAGAAGGTGACCTTCGACACCGCGGATTCGGAGATGACCCTGTCGGCGCTCACCGAGCGGACACCGAGGGTGTAGAACAGGGAGGACGCCGCGTCGAGGATGCGGCGTCGCGCGGAGGACTCCGGGCGGCTGGGCGATTCGTCCACGACTCTCCTCCCGGCGCTGAAAGGCGACCCGGCGCGTTTGCAATGACGTTCGATGAGTGGTCTACTGATGTAGACGTACTAGTCACTCTACATGAGGAGATCCGATGACGCAGGGCGCAGCAGCACAGGCCGAGGGAACGACGACGGCTCAGGCCGTGTACACCGCATCCGCGACGAGCACGGGCGACGGCCGGAACGGCCACGTCCGATCGAGCGACGGGATCCTCGAGGCCGACCTCGCCACGCCCACCGAGATGGGTGGCCGCGGAGGGGCGACGAACCCCGAGCAGCTCTTCGCGGCCGGGTTCTCCGCGTGCTTCCACTCCGCGCTCAAGGCGGTCGCATCGCAGCACAAGGTCTCGACGAAGGACTCGGCCGTCACCGCCGACGTCGGCATCGCCCCTCGCGAGGACGGCGGCTTCGGGCTCTCCGTGACACTCCACGTCGAGCTCACGGGTGTGACGGAGGAACAGGCGAAGGCCGTCGTCGACGCCGCAGACGCGGTGTGCCCCTACACGCACGCGACTCGGGGGAACATCCCCGTGTCGATCGAGATCGACATCGTCTGACCCATGGGACTCCACGAGGGCGCCGTCGCCCCTGACTTCTCGCTCCCCGGCGTTCAGGTCAAGGACGGATACGCGCGCCGGAAGACCTACACGCTGTCCGCCGAACGCGGTCACCCCGTCGTTCTCGCGTTCTATCCGGGCGACGAGTCGGCGACGTGCACGGCGCAGCTGTGCTCGTACAGCGAGAAGCTCGCAGACTTCACGGAACTCGGCGCGCAGGTGTGGGCGATCGGCCTGCAGGACCTCGCGAGCCACGAGACCTTCGCCATCAAGGACGAGGTCACCCTCCCCCTCCTCTCGGACACGGACGGCAGCGTCGTCGATGCGTACGGCATCCGTCTCCCCGGGCTCGGGCTGCGCCGCTCCGTGTTCCTCGTGGGAGCCGACGGCCTCATCAAGTGGAAGCACGTCGCCCTCGTGGGCGCGACGTTCCGCAGCGCAGGACTGATCCGCGAGCAGCTCGCGAAGCTCTGAGAAGCCGGTTGGACCGACCGACGCCCTCCCGTTCCTAGACTGGACAGACCATGAGCACTCGCGAAACGTCGACAGCGCCCGTCCCCTTGCAGTGGGTCGGGCCGATCTCCATCTCCGGCAACGTCATGACGGGGCTCCAGGAGATCCCGCTCGCCACGTACGAGACGCCCCTCTGGCCGTCCGTCGGGCGCGGCGCGAAGATCTCGACGCTCGTCGAGTCCGGGATCGTGGCCACCCTCGTGGACGAGAGGATGAGCCGCTCGATCCTGCTCGAGGCGGACGATGCCCTCTCCGCCGTCAACGCCATGACATACCTCCATGCTCACGAGAGCGAACTGCGCGCCGTCGTCGCCGAGACGAGCCGTTTCGCGCGGCTCATCGACATGCACCACCAGATCGCGGGAAACCTCCTGTTCATCCGGTTCGAGTTCTCCACGGGAGACGCCTCCGGCCACAACATGGTGACGCAGGCATCGGACAAGCTCATGGAGCACGTGCTCGCGAACGTGAGCGGTGTGCGCTACGGCTCGATCTCCGGCAACTACTGCTCGGACAAGAAGGCGACGGCCGTCAACGGGATCCTCGGTCGCGGCAAGAACGTCGTCACGGAGATCCTCATCCCGCGGGCGGTCTGCTCACGATGGCTGCGGACGACCCCGGAGGCCGTCGTCGCGCTCAACGTGCGCAAGAACCTCATCGGCACGATGCTCGCCGGCGGACTTCGCAGCGGCAACGCGCACTACGCGAACATGCTCCTCGGCTTCTATCTCGCGACGGGCCAGGACGCCGCGAACATCGTGGAGGGCTCGCAAGGCATCACGCACGCGGAGGTCAGGGGCGAAGACCTCTACTTCTCGTGCAGCCTTCCGAACCTCGTCGTCGGCTCGGTGGGCAACGGGAAGGGACTGCCCTTCGTCGAGGAGAACCTCACTCGGATCGGGTGCCGTGAGGACCGCGAGCCGGGAGAGAACGCTCGTCGCCTCGCCGTGCTGTGCGCTGCCGCCGTCCTGTGCGGCGAGTTGTCGCTCATGGCAGCTCAGACCAATCCGGGCGAGCTGATGCAGTCGCACCTGCAGATGGAGCGCTCTCGACAATCCGCCTGACTCGGGGCGACGAACACAGATCGTCGACCGATCGCTCACGGCGGACACCCACCGCGTGTACAGCATCCACCGATAAACTCACGGTACCGAGCCGTTCCCAGACGGATTCGGCCTGACGGCACAGACGCCGGCCCCCGACCTCCTCGCCGGGGCGACCCGAACGGGTCGACCACGGCGAGACGGCAGTTCCCCAACGGAGCCCCGCAGACGCTGCTCCACCAGACGCAGAGAAACCGGACGCCCCCATGCAACTCGGCATCGAGAACATCTCCTTCGCCACCACGGAGTACGTACTCCCCCTCACGACCCTCGCCGAGGCGACCGGTGTGGAGGTCGGCAAGTTCCACGTCGGAATCGGCCAGGAGCACATGAGCGTTCCGGCTCCCGACGAGGACATCGTCACGATGGCCGCCACAGCCGCGCAGCCCATCCTCGAGGGCCAGGACCTGTCCGCGATCCGCACCGTCCTCTTCGCGACGGAGAGCGGAATCGACCAGTCGAAGGCCGCCGGCGTGTACGTGCACCATCTCCTGGGGCTCGACCCGCGCTGCCGCGTGGTGGAGCTCAAGCAGGCCTGCTACAGCGCGACGGCAGCCCTCCAGATGGCCGTGGCCCTCGTCGCGCGCCGTCCGGAGCAGAAGGTACTCGTGATCGCCTCCGACGTCGCCCGGTACGACCGCGACTCCTCCGGAGAGCCGACCCAGGGCGCCGGCGCCGTCGCCATGCTCGTGAGTTCGAACCCCGCGGTCCTCGCGATCGAGGCCGAGTCGGGACTCCACACAGCCGACGTCATGGACTTCTGGCGGCCCAACTACCGGAGCACCGCTCTCGTCGACGGCAAGTATTCCGTCTCGGTCTACATGGACGCCCTGCGCTCCGCGTGGGACGACTACCGCGATCAGGGCGGCCATGCCCTCGCCGACTTCGACCGCTTCTGCTACCACCAGCCGTTCACGCGGCTCGCCGTCAAGGCTCACCGCACCCTCGCCAAGCACTCCGGCGAACTGACGGCCGAGCAGGCGGACGAGCAGATCGCGAACACACTCGACTACAACCGGCAGATCGGCAACACCTACACGGCATCCGTGTACATCGGTCTCCTGTCCCTGCTCGAGAACGCCGAAGAGGACCTGAGCGGATCGCGGGTCGGCTTCTTCAGCTACGGCTCGGGAAGCGTCGCCGAGCTCTTCGCCGGGGTGGTGCAGCCCGGATACCGCGAGATGCTCCGCACCACCCGCCACCGCGAGCAGATCCAGCGCCGTCGCGAGATCGACCACCCGACCTACGTTCGGCTCCACGCCCACCCGGACGGACTCGTGGGCGGCGACCACGAGTTCGCGCAGGAGACCACCGGCCCCTTCCGACTCGCCGCCATCCGCGGACACAAGCGGGTGTACGAGACGGTCGCCCAGTTCTCCGCGCCGGCCGATGCCTCCGGAGTCGAGGCGTCCGCCGGCGACGCGACGACCGCCGTCACGACGGACACGGCGACAACCTCTCTCTGAGGCGCGATCGGGGCGTCCCGATCGGTCGACCACGACCGACTGCTCAGTCGGCGTCTGAGTCCCCCACAACGACGTCGAACGTCGCGGGTTCGGAGAGACGACCGTTGACCTGCACCTGGAGGGCGTGCCCGCCGGGGTGATGCACGCGGGTCGTGAGCGGGCGGAATGCGTGGGTGCGGACGAACCGCCTGGACTCCCCCGGCTCGAGTGTCGCAGTCGCGAGCTTGAACACCTTGGGTGACGTCGTGCCGTTGGCCTTCCGGTAGTGAACGACGTAGTCGACGGCGAAGCGGGCGCTCGCGTCCCCGCTGTTGCGGACCTCGACCTCGAACCCCAGTTCGCCCGGCACGTCGACACGCGTCGTCGTCAGCATCGGCGGCGATATCACGACATCCACCGCATCGAAGCCGAGGAGGGAGAGCGCTGCGGTGTCGCCCTTCTTGACGAGGGTGCGCAGTCCGTGCCGGACGATCCACCGTCGACCGCTCGAGACGTCTGGACCCGTGGACCACCGCCGCGCGACGTCGACGACGAGGCCCGGGTCGTGACGCGCGATGTCGTTGAGATGATTGGCGACCGAGCGCCTGACGTACTCGGCCGGGTCGTCGCGGAGGCTCTCGAGGATCGGGAGGACGTCGCGCGACCGGCCGATGAGTGACGGCACCCGGACGGCCCACGGCAGGTACGGTCGCGTGCCTTCGCTCGCGAGCCGCCTGACGTGCTCGTCGTCGCTCTCCGCCCAACCGACGGCGGCCTCGAGCCCCCGATCGAGATCCGCGATGAGGAGTCGTCTCACCGCGAACTCGGACGACAGTCGCGGAGTGAGCTCGGCGAGCAGGGCGAGAGCGTCGTCGAACGCGCGCTGCGATCCGTCCGCGAGCGCGAGCGTGACGGCGCTCTCCGTGACGGGCCAGATCGTCCATCCGGCGAAGGCTGGTGACGCGAGAGCCGAGCGGTAGACGGAGGCCGCGAGCGCATAGTCGCCCTCGAGGTCCTCGGCGAGGGCGAGCGCCACGAGATCGCTCCGCGCTTTGAGGGCGTGCCCGTCGAGCGATGCGTGCACGGAGCCCAGAGCAGACCAGGCCGCACCGGGATGCGCGGCGATCAGCTCGTCACGGAGCGAATCGATCGATCGTCGTCCGATGAACTCGTCGAAGGCGCCCATGATGTCTCCCGTCCTCGCTCAGGACCCTACCGTCGGCCACCGACGCAGTGTCCGTCATCCGGCATCCCGGCGGAGGCGGAGGACGGAGACGACGACCGAGACGGTTGCGGCGACGGGGTCGGGCAGGGACGAGAGAGCGTGCGCGATCTCGTCGGCACCGGCGTGGTGCCCGCTCGGACCCATGAGGACGTCGTCGATCGCCTCGGCGCGGCCGAGCGATACGCCGTACTCGAGGCGATCGGAGCGGATGGTCTCGAAGTCGCGGAGTTGCAGGGCGAGGCGTTCCTCCTTCCGCTCGTCGACGCGCACCAGGCCGACGGCCGACATGAGCTCGGAGAGATGGCGGGTCGTGGGCGTCACGACGACGAGCACACCTCCGGGGGCCAGCACGCGAGCGGTCTCGCCCGGGTTCCGCGGCGCGAAGATGCTGAGCATCACGTCGATGCTCGATGAGCGCAGCGGAAGAGCGGCCCACGCATCGGTCGCCACAGCGGCCATCCGTTCGTGGGACCGCGCGGCACGCTTGAGGGCGGGCTTCGACGTGTCGAGAACGAGCCCCGCGAGGTCGGGGCGGGCGTCGAGCACGCGCGCGAGGTGGTATCCGGTCCCTCCCCCCACGTCGACGCAGACGCCGGAGGCCGTCGGCACCGCTGAAGCCACAGCGTCGGAGATGCGATCGTAGTGACCGGACGAGAGGAATCGGTCACGGGCTGCGACCATCTCCGCCGAGTCCCCGGAGACGGCCCGGCCGGCGATGAGGGAGACGTACCCTTGCCGCGCGACGTCGAAGACGTGCCCGGCTGCGCAGACGACGGAGGTCGAGACGGAGACGATGTCCCCTGCGCAGACCGGGCAGACGAGGACGTCGGACAGCCGCTCGAGCGCCGCAGACCGTGATCCCATGATCCTTCGATGCTACGGCGCTGCGAGCCGTGTCGATCACGATGCTGGCGACGCCCGTCCGCAAGGGGGTGCCGGGCTCGCGAACCCCACGTAGCCTCGCCGGATGACGAACACCTCAGACGAGCCCACGCCCACGCCCGATGTCGCCCTCTCCGACGAGGAGCAGACCGCGAAGGACCGCGCGTATTCGCCGGGGAGCGAGACGGAGACGGCAGCCAAGCAGGCCGACGGCGTCCCGGCCACGGTCGACGAGGACATCGATCGCGATGACGTCAACGTCACGCCCGGCACCGGGGGCCCCGACGATGTGGGCGACGTCGACGTCGATCCGGGCGAGCTCCACATGCCCCACGACACCGGAGCGCACTGAGTCCGGCTCCTCGCGTCAGGAGGCGTCGTCGGGATCGGCGAGTCGACGGACGAGGAGCGCCGTGGACGCGTCGAGGTGGTCACGCACCGCCGCTGCCCCCTCCCGTCGAGCGGCCGCGAGGAAACCGCGGTGGTCCTCCGCGAGCCTCCGGGCGTCGAGGTCCGGACGGATGTGGCGGAGGAACACCGACAGTTCGGTATCGAGGGCGTCGTAGGCCTCGGTGATCCGTGGACTCCCTGCTGCGCGCACGAGAGTGGAGTGGACGAGCGCGTGAGCGCGTTCGACGGCCCGCCAGTCCGACGGCTCCCGGCCGGCCGTCGCGAGCGCCTCGACGGCCGTCTCGACGGGATCGAGCACCGGGGCCGGCCAGTCGTCGCCGTGGCTCGCTCGGAGGATCCGGACCGCCTCGCTCTCGAGGGCGCATCGCAACTGCTGCAGCGCGATGAGACCGTCGACGGTCACGCCGGCGACGGTCACGCCGCTGTACGGACGCGAGGTGGCGAGTCGCTCCGCGACGAGGAGGGCGAGGGCACGTCTGACGGTGTGGCGCGACACCGCGTAGTGGGCTTCGAGCTCCGTCTCCCGGAGGGCGACCCCCGGGCCGAGTGCACCCTCCAGGATGCGGGAGCGCAGAGCGTCGGCGACCTCGTCCACCCGCGTCGGTCGAGGCGAGGGATCCGTCATACGACGCCACCCACGGCACGCCGCGATCGCACGAGTCGTGTCCACGGCACGACCAGGACGACGATCGCCACCGCGATCACGCACACGCCTCCGACGGCGGATGGGGAGAGGCGCTCGCCGAGGACGACGAGGCCGAGAAGGGTCGCCGTCACCGGCTCGGCGAGAGTGACCGTGGACGCCGTCGCCGCCGACAACCCGACGAGGCCACGGCCGAACAGCAGGTAGGCGACGGCTGTGGTCACGACTCCGAGCCACAGCGCCACGGCGAGACCCTCGAGGCTCACGAGCCAGCGGAGATCCGTCGAGAGGGCGAGCGGGATGCTCAGGACCGCAGCCGCTCCGAAGAGCGTTCCCATGGTCCATGCGGATTCGGCGCCCCTCGCGATGAGGATCTTGGCGACCAGGGCGTAGACGCCGTAGCTCGCCCCGGCGGCGAGGGATCCGGCGAGACCGACGGGATCAGGGGCGATGGCACCGTCCGTTCCGCCGGACAGGAGGACGACGCCCCCCGTCGCGATCGCCGTCGCACCGGCCCAGACGAGGCCAGGGAAGCGACGCGTGACGAGCCATTCGAAGGCGCCGGTGAAGATCGGGGCCGACCCGAGGGCCACGACCGTGCCGACGGCGACACCGACGCGTGTCGTGCCGAGGAAGAACGCCGGCTGGTAGGCGACGATCCCGAGGGAGCCGATCGCCACGAGCGCCGTCGACGGGATCCTCCGCGCCGGGCTGTCCCCCGCGATTCCTGCCGGGAGGGGGCCACGTGGCCTCCTGACGAGGACGACGGCTGCGAGGATCCCTCCGCCGATCACGATGCGCACGGCCCCGGCGCCGAGGGGGGAGGCGTCGCCCGGACCGAGGGCGAGCGCCGTCCCCGTCGTGCCGAAGCACACCGCGGCGAGGAGCACGAAAAGGACGGGCATATGCGATTGTTACACAATCCTCCGGCCCTGTGCGCCCCTCAGGCCCTGCGCTCGCTTCAGACCCTGTGCTCGCTTCAGACCCTGTGCTCGCTTCAGACCCTGTGCTCGTCTCAGGGGACCAGAAGGCCCCAGACCAGTCGCCCCGCGATGAGCAGCATGACCGCCGCGACGACCCCGTCCACGACCCGCCAGGCGCCCGGTCGTGCGAGGAGTGGAGCGAGCAGGCGCGCACCGAAACCGATCGCGGTGAACCACGCGACGCTCGCGGCGATGGCGCCGAGTCCGAACCACCACCGACCGGTGCCGAATCCCGTCGCGATCGATCCGAGCAGGACGACCGTGTCGAGATAGACGTGGGGGTTGAGCCAAGTGATCGCGAGGCAGCCGAGGAGGACGCTCCCCCACGGCGCGCGCTCGCCAGCCGTGTCGGACGCCAGCGCGGCGGGCCGGAGGGCCCGACGCAAGGCGAGCGCGGCGTATCCCACGAGGAAGGCGGCGCCGCCGATGGTCGCGACCGGGACGAGCCACGGCACGGCGGACACCGCCCCGCCGACACCCGCGACACCGACGACGATGAGGATCGCGTCGGACACGGCGCACGTGACGACGACGAGGGCGACGTGCTCGCGGCGGATGCCCTGGCGGAGGACGAACACGTTCTGCGCGCCGATCGCGACGATGAGCGACAGACCGAAGGCGAGACCGGAGAACAGGGAGACGAGGGTGGAGGGCACGGTCCGACGGTACGGAGTCGAGCTTCGGGAATCCAGCTAAAGATTTTTACGCATCATTAGAATTGCTACCATGGACCTGGACCTCGCACAGCTCTCGGCCCTCGCGGCCGTCGTGGACACCGGATCGTTCGACTCCGCAGCCCGCGAACTCCGCGTCACGCCGTCGGCCGTCAGTCAGCGGATCAAAGCCCTGGAACGATCGGCCGGCGCCGTGCTCGTCCGTCGGTCCCGCCCCACGACCGCGACCGAGGCCGGAGCGGCGTACGTCCGCCTCGCACGCCAGATCACCGCGCTCGGACGCGAGGCGGAGTCGAGCGTGTCGCGTGGTCGCGGAGGCGTCCCCACCGTGTCGCTCGCGGTCAACGGGGACTCCCTCGCCACGTGGGTGCTGCCCGCTCTGGCGCCCCTCGGACACTGTGTGGCTTTCGACCTCCACCGCGAGGACCAGGACCACTCGGCCGAGCTGCTGCGCGACGGTCGAGTGATGGCGGCGATCACGACGGATTCGACGCCCGTGCAGGGATGCTCCGTCGCACGCCTCGGGACGATGCGCTATCGCGCGATGGCGTCGACGGCGTTCGCCCGACAGTTCTTCTCCGACGGGCCGACACCCGAGGCGCTCGGCGTCGCACCGATGCTCGTGTTCGACCGCCGCGACGACCTCCAGGACCGCTACCTGCGCACGACGGCGCCCTCTGCCGCTCCCCCGCGGCACTACCTGCCGTCGTCCGCGGACTTCGCCAACGCCGTGACCCTCGGGATCGGGTGGGCGATGCTGCCCGACGGTCAGAGCGCCGAGGCCGAGGCCTCTGGAGCTCTCGTCGACCTCGACCCCGGTCGCTCCGTCGACGTCTTGCTGTACTGGCAGCAGTGGGAGATCGTCACGAACGCGCTCGCCGACACAGCTCGTGCCCTCGCAGCCGCCGCACGCGAGCACCTCGACCAGTCGACGGACTGAGGCGGCGACACCGCGGCGAGTCGGACGCCGCCCTATTCCGCTGCGGCGAGGCTGTCGCGCACGAGGCGCCGCTGCACCTTGCCGATGAGCGACTTCGGCAGCTCGTCGACGACGACGATCCTCTTCGGCACCTTGTACGGCGTGAGCGACGACCGGAGCGCCGACCGCGCCTCGTCGGCCGAGAACGCCGCGCCGGGCTCGAGGACCACCGCTGCGACGACGTCCTCGCCCGAGTGCGGGCTCACCAGACCGACGACGGCGGCATCGGCGATGCCCGGGAGTCCGCGCAGCGCCTCCTCCACCTCGCTCGGAGCGACGTTGAAGCCGCCGGTGATGATGAGTTCCTTGATGCGGTCGACGATGCGGACGAACCCGTCGGAGTCGATCGTGGCGATGTCTCCCGTGCGGAACCACCCGTCGGCGAACACCGCTGCGCTCTCCTCCGGCTTGCGCCAGTAGCCGGAGAACACCTGCGGCCCGCGGACGACGAGCTCGCCCTCGGCCCCGACGCCGAGCACGGTACTCGGGTCCTCGGGGTCCACGATCCTCACGTCGGTGCCGGGCAGCGGGAGACCGACGGTGCCGGCCTTCCGGTTGTCCGCCACGGGATTGGCCATGAGCACCGGGGAGCACTCGCTCAGCCCGTATCCCTCCACGAGGAAGCCCCCGCTGCGCTCCTCCCACGGCCGTACGATCGCCTCGTCGAGTGGCATGGCACCGGAGATCGCCACCTGGACACCGGCGAGAGAGACGCCCTTCTCCTCCGCCGCACGCATGAGGCGATCGGCGATCGGCGGGACGGCCGGGAGGAACGTGGGTGGACGCTTCCTCATCACAGCGAGGACGAGATCCGGTTCGAACTTGGGGAAGAGCACGAGACGCGCGCCCATGCTCATCGCGAACGTGAGGCAGAGGGTGAGGCCGTAGGCGTGGAACATCGGCAGGACGGCGTAGACCACGCAACCGTCGCCTCGCGTGATGGTGGGGACCCAGGCCCGCGACTGCGCGGCGTTCGCGCTGAGGTTGCGGTGGGTGAGAACGGCGCCCTTCGGTGTGCCGGTGGTGCCGCTCGTGTATTGAATGACGGCGATGTCGTCGGCGGCCGGACGCGGCACGTCGTCTCCGACGCGTCCACCTCCGGTGAGGCGCTCCCACGTGACCGTCCCGCGGACGCGCGTCGTGAGAGTCGCGCGCGTACGGCGGAGCGCCGGGATCGGGAGCCGCAGCGCCGCGCGCTTCACGAACGGCATGCTCTCGGTGATGTCGATCGAGACGATATGGTCGACGGCGACGTCGCGCGGGAACTCCTGGATGGTCCCGACGACCTTGTCCCACGCGATCGCGACGCGCGCGCCGTGGTCCTCGAACTGGTGGCGGAGCTCGCGCGGGGTGTAGAGCGGATTGTGCTCGACGACGACT
Source organism: Labedella gwakjiensis (assembly GCF_003014675.1). Lineage (NCBI taxonomy): Bacteria > Bacillati > Actinomycetota > Actinomycetes > Micrococcales > Microbacteriaceae > Labedella > Labedella gwakjiensis. Next base: position 3,133,734 of record NZ_PYAU01000001.1, on the reverse strand, counting down.
CCGCCGACGCGGAGGACGGCGTAGAAGGCGATGACGTGCTCCGGGCAGTTCGGGAGAACGATCGCGACGGGGTCGCCGTGCGAGACCCCGAGCCGCACGAGGCCGGCCGCCGCGCGCTCGATGCGCTCCGCGAGCTCACGATAGGTCGTCGTGGCCCCGAAGAACTCGAGCGCCACGGCGGAGGGGAACTCCCGTGCGGACTGCTCGATGATGTCGACGAGGGAGCCGTCGGGGATGTCCAGGATGGTGGGGACGCCGGGAGCGTAGCTCGCGAGCCACGGTCGGGCGTTTTCGGTCGTCACGAGACACCACTCTAGGCAACGGGACGAGCCGCCGCCGCCGTGACCGCCGCGCATCCCCCGTCCGACGGCCGAATACAGTGGATGGGTGAGCATCCTCCCGCAGCCCCCGGAGCCGGTGTTCGTGATGGCGGAGGACGGCACCCGGCTCGCCGTCTACGACGTCGGCGACACCACGGCACCGGTGGTCATGGCCGTGCACGGGTTCGCGTCGAGCGCCGTCCTCAACTGGCACAACGCGGGATGGACCCGCGATCTCACGCGCGCCGGATTCCGGGTCCTCTCCCTCGATCAGCGCGGACACGGACGGAGCGGCAAACCGCACGACCCGTCCCGGTTCAGTACGGAGGGTCTCGCCGCCGACGTCCTCAGCGTCATGGACGCCCACCTGATCGACGAGGCCGTCCTGCTCGGATACTCGCTGGGTGCGCGCGTGGGCTGGCAGCTCGCGCGCACGACGCCCCACCGCTTTCCGGCTGCCGTCCTCGGCGGTCTGCCCTCCGGCGACCCTCTCTCGGCCTTCGATCTGGAGGCCGCTCGAGCCTTCGCCTCGAGCGGAGCGCCCGTGACGGACCGTCTCACCCGCGCCTACGTGGAGATGGCGTCGGGGATCCCTGGGAACGACCTCGAGTCGCTCATCGCACTCGTGGAGGGCATGCGGGGAGGCGTGCAGCCCGATCCGTCCGACCCTCCGGCCGTACCGCTCCTCGTCGCCGCAGGCGATCGCGACCCGGTGCGCGACGACTCGCGGTCGCTCGCCGAGGCCGCGCCGCACGGCCGCTTCGTGGAGCTCCCCGATCGCGACCACTTCTCCGCGCCGACCTCGAGGGTGTTCCGACGGGCGGCGATCGACCTCCTGACAGAGGAGCGCGCGTCGGCCTGAGCGGGTCGGAGGTCAGTGCCGCGGTTCGTCGTCCGACTCGATCACCTGGATCGACTGCGTGAACTCGAGCCCGCGCTCCTCGGCTTCCGGGCTCCCGCTGAAGAGCCCGCGATGCGCACCGGTCGACGTGTCCTCCGGCGTGCGCACCTGCGGCGGCGGCGCGTCCTCGCCCATGACGACACGCGTCTTCGGAATACCGTCGGCGCCGTGCCGGTGGACCCACTCCACGAGGTCCTCGCGCACCTCGCACCGCAGATCGAAGAGCGTCGGGGCGTCGCGCGCCGATACGAGCACCCGTACCCGGACGAATCCGCCGACGGCGTCGGTGACCTGCAGCACCTTGACGCGGCCGTCCCACAGATCGCTGCGTTCGAGGATCGCGTCGAGTTCGAGGCGCATCGCCCGCGGCTCGATGCGCCAGTCGAGATCGAGCTCGATGGCGCCGAGGAGGTCGCTCGTGCGCCTGGTCCAGTTCTGGAACGGGGTCGTCGTGAAATAGGTGGACGGCACGACGAGACGACGGTCGTCCCAGATCTTGACGACGACGTACGTGAGGGTGATCTCCTCGATGAGGCCCCACTCCCCCTCGACGATCACCACGTCGTCGACACGGATGGCGTCGCTGAACGCGAGTTGGACACCCGCGAAGACGTTCCCGAGGGTCGACTGGGCCGCGAGGCCCGCGATGATCGAGACGACTCCCGCCGAGGCGAGCAGACTCGCCCCCACCGTCCGCACCTCGGGGAAGGTCATGAGCACGGCCGACGCTCCCACGATCACGACGACCACGAGGACGAGTCGCCGCACCATCTGGATCTGCGTGCGGACCCGGCGTGCCACACGGTTGTCCGCGACGTCCACCCGGTACCGCCCTGCGGCCTGGGAGAGTCCGAACGAGGCGAGCGAACCGACGAGCCATGAGGCGAGCACGATCACGGCGATGAGGAGCGCGTGCGAGACGAGGGGCCACCCGTCGAAGGTGGCGAGGACGGAGACGGCTGAAGCGATCCACAGCAGCGCCACCACGACGAGGGCGCGGAACGGCGCTCTGGCGCTCGTCAGCAGTCCGAGCGCCGCCGGTCGACGACGGGAGACGACGCGCACCACGAGAGAGGTGACGACGATGACGGCGAGCGCCACGACGAGCGCGACGATCACGGCGATGGCGTACTGAAGCCAGGGGTTCCAGCCGGACATGGTCCTCCTCGGCGGTCGGTGGACCCCAGTCTAGGAACGTCGGCGCTCCGACCCTGGGTATCTGCCGCCACCGGTCGGTTCGAGCGCGACCGGGAGCCGGCAGTGAGGCTCGAACGAGACGCACAGGTGCCGTCGCTAGGCTCGGTGGAGCCGCCGACCATCTGCGACCCCCGGAGCCGACGACACATGACCCTCTTGACCACCTCGAGCTCCGGCGAATCCGGCTCCCTTCTCAGCGGATTCTCCGACTGGGCCGTCGGACTCATGGAGACGATCGGCGCCCCGGGTGCTGGAATCGCCGTCGCGCTCGAGAACCTCTTCCCGCCGCTCCCGAGTGAGCTCATCCTCCCGCTCGCGGGGTTCACGGCGAGTCGTGGGAGCTTCACGATCGCCGAGGCGATTTTCTGGACGACTCTCGGATCGGTCGTCGGCGCCCTCGCGCTGTACGGGATCGGTGCGGCACTCGGCCGCGATCGCATGCGGAGGATCGCCGCGAAGCTCCCCCTCATCCAGGTGGAGGACGTGGACCGCACCGAGGCGTGGTTCGAGAGGCACGGAAGCAAGGCCGTCTTCTTCGGACGGATGGTCCCGATCTTCCGCAGCCTCATCTCGATCCCCGCGGGAATCGAACGCATGCACCTCGGTCTCTTCACCCTCCTGACGCTCGGTGGCAGCCTGCTCTGGAACTCCCTCTTCGTCGGCGCGGGGTTCCTCCTCGGCGAGAACTGGCACGTGGTCGAGGAGTACGCGGGCATCTTCCAGACGATCGTCGTCGTCGTGGTGGTGGTTGCCGTGGTGTGGTGGGTGACGAAGCGGATCAGAACCCTTCGACGGCGGGACGCCGAGCGAGCATAATCCTCGGTGTGAGGACGATCGCATGAGGAAGATCGGTGTCGAGGAGGAGCTGCTCCTCGTTCACCCGGACGACGGACGCCCGTTGGCGCTGTCCGGTCGCGTCCTGGCAGACGGCCACTCCCATCATCTGCAGGCCGAACTGCAGCAGGAGATGATCGAGATCGGCTCCGAACCGGAAGAGGACCTGGGGGCGCTTCGGGCGTCGCTCCTCCGGCATCGGAGGATGGCCGACGATCGGGCGCGAGCCGTCGGAGCCCGGACGGTCGCGATCGCGTCGTCACCGCTCCCCATCGAGCCGCACCTCACAAGGGACGAGCGCTACGACTGGATGGCCGCGCACTTCGGGGTGACGGCGCGCCGCACGATGGTGTGCGGCTGCCACGTCCACGTGGACGTGGAGAGCCGCGAGGAGGGCGTCGCGGTGCTCGACCGCATCAGGGGGTGGCTTCCCGTGCTGACGGCACTCAGCGCCGATTCGCCGTTCCACGAGGGTGCCGACACCGGCTACGCGAGCTATCGGTCGCAGATCTGGAGCCGCTGGCCCTCGGCCGGTCCCCTCCCCGTGTTCGGCAGCGTCGAGGCGCTCGACGCGTTCGAACGGTCCCTCCTGTCGACAGGCGTCCTCCTGGATCGAGGGATGCTCTACTTCGATACCCGGCTGTCGAGCCGCTACCCCACCATCGAAGTGCGCGTCGCCGACGTGTGCATGGACGTCGAGGACACGGTGACGATCGCGGCGCTCACCCGTGCGCTCGTCCAGACGGCAGCCGCGGGGTGGCGTTCGGGCGACATCCCCTCTCCCCTCCCGGCCGCGGCGCTGCGACTCGCGTCGTGGCGGGCGTCGGCCGAAGGGATCGGCGGATCACTCGTCGATCCGGGAACCGGCGAGCCGTCGCCCGCGCGGCTCGTGATCGATGCGCTCCTGGAGCACGTCGGCGATGCGCTCGACGAGTCGGGAGATCGCGAGAGGGTCGCCTCCGGCGTGGACGGGATCCTCCGGCGCGGGACCGGGGCCGACCGGCAGCGATCGGTTCTCTCCCGGGAGGGATCCCTCTCCGCCGTGATGCTCGACGCCGCCGAGATCACGGCCCGCGGCACCCACTGACCCGTTGGGCTCGGCTGCTACAGTCGCTCTCGATGTCGCGGTCGCGCGTGACCGCTGCGGAGGACCATCGACCCCGGGAGCGCCATGAAGTCCAGCCTGTTCGAGCCGAGCAACAACGAGATCACCACGAACGAGTGGATGTCGCTGCAGAACGAGTACATGCTCAAGGCTCGCATCTACCCGCAGTACGACCTCATCGCCCAGAAGGGCGCGATGGTGGCGTACCAGGGCGATGTCACGTTCGCCCACGAAGGCTCCCGCGACGTCGGGCAGTTCCTCAAGAAGATGATGTCGTCGGACGACCAGCCCCTCATGCGCCTCTCGGGCGACGGCGAGGTCTTCCTCGCGAGCTACAAGGCCAATGTGCACCTCGTCCAGCTGGAGAACGACGCCATCACGATCAACGGGCGCAACCTCCTGGCCTTCCAGTCGAGCCTCCAGTACGACCTCAACCGTGTGCAGGGAGCCGGCATGCTGACGGGCGGGATGTGGAACACGACGATCCACGGCATGGGCACGGCCGCCGTCGTCACGCAGGGCCCTCCCGTGATCCTCGACTGCTCGCAGCAGCCGACCTTCACGGACATGCAGGCGACGATCGCCTGGTCGGCCAACATCCGTCCGACCATCAAGTCGTCGATGTCGGCCGGGGCCCTCATCGGTCGCGGCAGCGGAGAGGCGTTCCAGTACGCCTTCCACGGTCCCGGCTGGGTCATCGTCCAGCCGTCGGAGCTGTCCTTCGTGCCCACGGCCTGAGCCGCCGAGCTCAGACCCCGGCGAGTTCGGGAGGCAGCGGGGTGGAATGCAGGATCGTGAGGCGCTGCGTCGCACGGGTGAGGGCGACGTAGAGCTCTCGCGACTCGGCCACGCCGCGCTCCGACCGCCAGCCGGGCTCCACGAGCACGACCTCGTCGAACTCGAGACCCTTCGCATCGCGCGGCGAGCCGAACCAGACGCGGTCGAGGGCGGAGGGCGGGAACCCCTCGGTCGCGGTGCGGAGGCGAGGGAGGAGCTCGGCGTCGGCGATGATCGCGAAGGTGCCATCGGATTCGTCGAGGAACCGTCCGGCCCGCTCGCGGATCTCGTGCACCGTGGTGTCGTACGCGACGCGACGGATCTCCGGTCCGACGCCCGCCGACCGGATCGAGGTGGGGGCCGACTGGCGCGGATCGATGTGCGCGAGGACCCGCGCGGCGAGGTCCATGATCTCCGACGGGGTGCGGTAGTTCACCGTGAGCTCCTCGCGCCTGTAGCTGCGCAATTGCGGACGGAGGAGGGTGTCCCAGTCGGAGCCATGGGCTGCCGAACTCTGGTTGATGTCCCCCACGAGCGTGAACGATCGTGACGGGCATCGCCGGAGGAGAGCCCGGAGCGCGAGCGGCGTGAGCTCCTGCGCCTCGTCGACGATGACGTGGCCGTAGGTCCACCCGGACTCGCCCTCGGCGCGTTCCGCGACGGTCGCACGGTCGTCGTGCCGCTGCCGGGCCGCCAGCTGCTCCGCCGTCACGCCGGTCCCCTCCGATCCGTCGTCGTCCGTCGTCGTGTCGGTGTAGAGGTCGAGCACGCCCTGCGCGTACTCGAGCTCGCGCTCCCGCTCCGCCCGCTCCCGCGCCCGAGCGCGCATCGCAGGACGGGGATCCTCCCCGAGGAGCGCGGCCGCCTCGTCGAGGAGCGGCACGTCGGACACCGACCACCCGGTGTCGGCTGTGCGGACGAGGAGGACGCGATCGCGGTCGTCCAACATGGGGGCGCACGCGGCCAAGAGCTTCTCGTCGCCGAGGAGGCCCGAAATGAGCTCCTCCGGACTCACGATCGGCCACAGAGTGTCGATCGCATCCGCGAGACGGTCGTCGAGCGCGAGCTCCTCGGCGAAGTCCGTGACGTCGTCCGGATCGACGTCGACCTCGACGCTCCGTCCGGCTATGGACAGCAGCCGCCGCGCGACGAGCTCGCGGAAGACGCGCTCGAACGTCGGCCGCGACTCGTTGTGCGGCTTGCGCGTCCGACGCATCCTCGTGCGGAGCCCTGCGAGATCGCGGCTGTCGAGGACGACGGTCTGGTCGGATTCGAGGGTGATCGTGAACGGAGCGCGCACGGGGATCTCGCGACGGGCGACGGCGTTCTCCACGGCCTTCGCGAGGTCGAGCCGCCCCTTCACCTCGGCGACATCGCGCTCGTCCTCCCGCTGCGCCACGACGCCGGGCAGGAGGGTGTGCAGCGAGGTGAGTACGACGCTGTCCTCCCCGAGCGACGGGAGGACCTCGCTGATGTATCGGAGGAAGTCCGGGTTCGGCCCCACGATGAGCACTCCCTCGCGGCTCAAGCGGTCACGGTGTTCGTACAGGACGTACGCGGCGCGGTGCAGGGCGACGGCCGTCTTGCCCGTGCCCGGGCCGCCCTGCACCACGAGGGTGCCTCGCAACTCGGCACGGATGATGCGGTCCTGCTCCCCCTGGATCGTCGCGACGATGTCGGACATCCGATCGGTGCGATGCTGCGAGACCGCGGCCATGAGAGCAGACGGGCCCATCGAACCCGTGTCCCCCGCGGCGCTGAGCGAGAGCTCCTCCCCGACCACGCTCGAGACCCGCCACCCGCGCGTGCCGATGGTCGACCGCACCTCCACGCCGTCCGGGTGGAGCGGTGTCGCCGTGTAGAACGCACGGGATAGCGGCGCCCGCCAGTCGACGAGCAGCGGGTCACGCGATTCGGGGTCGAAGAGCCCCATCCGCCCGATGAACCATTCGGCGTCGTCGTCCATGGAGAGATGACCGAACAGCAGACCGCCACCGGCGTTCTCGAACCGGCTCAACTGCTTGCGGTGATGATCCGCGCGGGCGTCGCGATCCCACAGCTCGACGGCATCGCCCGTCTCTCGGAGGACGGACGCGAGTCGATCGCGTTCTGAGACGACGAGGTCTGCGACGGTCTGACGGATGGTGTCGAGGCGGGACTGGGCTGCGGGTGTGTCGAGAATCGTTGCGGTCCTTCGTGCGTTTCGGGGTGCTCGGCCGCTCACGCTGGGGAGGCCGGAGATTCAGGATAAATCCTCCGGAGGGCCGCAGCGTACGCTCGCCTCCCCCCGTTGACGAGCGGCACGCCGTCCGGTTCAGCCGAGCGTGGCGATGAGCTCACCGAATGGGGCGTCATCGAGGTGCTCGATGACCTCCGCCACGCTGTCGTACACGGCGACGGCTCCGACCTCGCGGAGTTCGGCCGCCGAGATCCCGCCGGTGAGCACACCGACGAAGGTCACCCCCGCACGCTCAGCGGCGATCCCGTCCCAGCGCGCGTCGCCGATCATCACGGCCCGGTCGGCGGGGACGTGCGCCTTGTCGAGGGCGCTGCGGATGACATCGGGCTCGGGCTTCGCCGTCTCGACGTCCTCGGAGGACGTCACCGCGTAGAGGCTGTCCTCCACGTCGAGCACACGGCGGAGCTGCTCGAGCTCGTCCCCCGGCGCCGAGGTCGCGAGGACGACGCGGAGGCCGGCGTCCGTGAGGGCGTCGAGGAGCTGCCGTCCGCCGTGGATGGCGCGCAGCCGTTCGATCGAGTCGGCGTAGTGGACGGCGTGTCGTTCCGTGGCCCGATCCCTCAGCTCGTCCACGCGGTCGCCGAGAAGCTCGTCGAGCAGCATCGTCGAGTCGAGCCCGATGCCCCGGTGGATACGCCAGGTGTCGACGTCGACGCCGAGATCACCGAACGTCCGCGCCCAACTGTCGACGTGGAGGTAGTTCGAATCGACGAGCGTCCCGTCGATGTCGAGGAGGACGGCTGCAGGCGTTCCGGTTCCAGTCATCCCGACAGTCTGCCGAGGACCGACCGATGGCGCGAAGGGCTGGCGCGGGCGGAGGATCCGCGCGATGATCGACCCGCCGAGACGCCCGTCGGCTCAGGCCACGCACGCACCCGAGTCGACCTCGGCGCTCGACGCCACCCGGTCGAGCACGGGAGCGAGCTCGTCGAGAGTGAGGGCGTATCCCGTGTCGGCGTCGGTCGTCGAGCGGGCGAACACCACACCGACGACGTCGCCGTCCGTGTCGAGGAGGGGGCCTCCCGAATTGCCGGGGCGGACGAGCCCGCGCAGCGCGTAGATCTCCCGCGTCACGGTGTCTCGCTCGTAGATGTCGAGACCCGTCGCGTCGAGGGTCTGCCGGACGCGCGCGGGCTGCACGTCGTACGGACCGTTCTCCGGGTATCCGGCGACATACGCCTGCTCGGACGCCGCGAGGTCGTCGCCGAGCGCGAGGGGGCTCACGCCGAGGCCTGGCACGGCGAGGACCGCGAGGTCCCGCTCCGGGTCGAAGACCACGAGGGTCGCCGGCACCGGGTTGCCCGTCCCCCCGATCTGGACGAAGAGGTCGTCGGATCCGCCGACGACGTGCGCGTTCGTCACGACCCGATCGGTTCCGACGACCCAGCCGCTCCCCGTCGCATCAGAGGCGCACGACGGGGCCGATGACAGGACGCGCACGATCGCCCCCGCCGAGGCGTCGACGGCGCCGGAGACCGCCGGATCGGGCTCCGTGACGCCGACGATGCTCTCGACTCCGTCGGCGAACACCTGGGGGAAGCCGGAATTGCCGAGGGCTCGGTCGAGTGCGCCCAGCGCCGTCGACGACGGCACGGGTGCCACGGAGTCGAGTGCGGCCACGACCCGCGACGAACTCGCGAGCTGGGTGAGCGGCACGACGCCCGTCGACGCGAGGAATCCGGCCAGGAGCCACACCGTGGCGGCCCAGGTGAGGAATCCGAGGGCCGCGCCGCCCAGCGTGTCGAGACCCTTCGTGATCTTGAGCTTCGAGAGCGCCCCCTTCAGCGCGCGGGCGACGAGCGACAACACGGCGACGACGAGGGCTATCGAGACGATGAGGACCACCACGGCCACGAGCGTTCGCTCGAGCGACGTGACCCAGCCGAACCGGGCGGCGAACGCGACGACGATCGGAGTGATGTTCGTCGCGAGGACCACTCCTCCGAGTATCCCGACGAGCGACGCCGCGGTCACGAGCGCGCCACGACGCCAGCCGCCGATGACGGCGCCGACCATGATCAGGAGGAGGACGATATCCACGACGGTATTCATCTCGGCACATGTTACGTTGCCCGCACCTCAGCCTGCCGCGTGTCAGCAGGGAAGCGGCTGCATGTCCGCCACAACCGGGTCGTGCGGCCGCGCGGACGCGGGTAACGTTGCGATGCCGTCGCACACCCGAGCGCCGGATGGTGCCGTTCGAGGAGGGCAGTCCCCTGAAGATCGTCAGCTACAACCTGCGAAAGCACGCCGCCGTCGGAGAGCTCGTCGAGCTCGTCGATTCCCACGCCATCGACGTGCTCTGCGTCCAGGAGGGCGACACGACGGACCTCGCGCCCATGGTCGGTGGACTCCGGCTCATCGGCGCGACGGAGAAGAACCGCCTCGGTCTCGCGATGTACGCGAGCGACGAGCGGTTCGACATCCTCGACACGCGGGTCTTCGCCGTACGGAAGTCGCTGCACGACCGGGTCCTGCGTCCGGCGCACGAACGACTGCTCGCCGCTCACCTGTTCGACAAGAAGATCGGGAAGGACGTCCTCGTCGGCGACTTCCACGCGGCTCCGCTCACGGCGTCGAACGCCCTTCGGCGGAAGCAGATCGCCGGCGCCCATGCCGGGATGCGCGCCCTCGCGCCCGGCGCCCCTGCGCTCATGGTCGGGGATTTCAACTACCCGTGGTTCGTCGACAAGCTCGAACGCCATCTCACCGACTCGGGATTCGAGCTGACACGCAGCACGGAACCCACCTACCTCCGGTACAAGTACTTCTCGGGCTACTTCGACTTCGTGACGAGCAACGGCTACGCGATCGAACGCGTCGACGTGCTGCCGTTCGGCGCATCCGACCACCGCCCGATCAGCTTCACGGCCCACCTCGCCGCCCCCACCGCCCCCTGAGAGGGCTACTCCCGAGCGAGGGCGCCACGTGCAGCTGCAGCCCTCGGTGTGGAAGTGCCGCCCTCGGCGCTGAAACCCAAACTCGTCGCGCCGCTCAGTCCGGGAGCAGCCCTCGGATGAAGGCGGCCTGGCCCACGTGCTGCAAGTCGTCAGCGACTACGCTGACGAGCCGGACGGCGAGGGTTACGGGCGGATCCCACTCCTCGTCGACGACGCGGTCGAGGTCGGCGCCGGACAATCCCCCGACGTACGCGACGGTTCGGTCGTGCACAGCCGCGTGATAGGCGACGAGTTCGTCAGCAGACACGCCGGCGACGGCGCCCACCTCGTCGGCGGACATCCCGTACCCGGTCGCCTCGTCGCTGAACGGTAGACCGAAGGCCGTCGCGAATCCCGCCGTCGTCCACACCTGTGCACCGCCCGACGCATCCGCGATGTGGTCGTCCTGCACGCGCGTGAGGTGCCACACGAGCCAGGCGATCGAGTTCGCATCCGGAGCTGCCCGGAATGTCAGTTCGGCCTCCGTCAGTCCGCCGACGACACGCGCCGTGTTGTCTCGGATGCGATCGAATGCGTCGATGAGGAGGTCACGAGTGGTCACCATGGTGTTCCTTCCGGTCGGTGCACGGTCAGTCCATCGGTCTCGTCGCGCTGAGGCAACCCCCCGACACGAGGCGGACTCCGGGCGAGGGCGCCACATCCACTCCGAGGGCGCCACGTGGAGCTGGCGCCCTCGCTCGGGACTAGCCCTGTGGGTGGGGAGTGCGGGAGGGACGCGGGAGGGTGGCGGCGAAGAGGGACGCCGCGAGCATGAGCACGGCAGCGGAGCCGAAGGCCGCCGGATAGGAGAACGCATCGAGGAGCGCGCCGGCCGCGAGCGGCCCGACGATCGCCCCGACGTCGGCCGAGGCCTGGAACACCGCGACGGGGGTTCCACGACGGCCACCGGCGGCGTCGCTCATGAGCGCGGACGGCGCCGTGCCGATGAACGCCGCCGCGACCGCGTAGACGACGAGGAGCGCGACGAGCATCCACAGCTCGGTCACGAACGGGATCGCCATGAGGGCGGCGCCGCCGAGGAGGAACGACCACACGATGGCTGGGCGTCGACCGACCGAGTCGACGAAGCGTCCGGCCGGACCGAGGGCGATCGTCTGCACGACGGCGGAGATCGCGAACGCGATGCCCGTCCACGCGGGTTCCTCGTGCAGCACCTCGACGACGAGGACCGGCACGAGCGTCGACCGCACCCCCATCGCCGCCCAACCGGACGCGAGATTCGCCACGCTCGCCACCTGGAATCGGCGGTCGCGGAGCACGGCGCGGAATCCCCCGGTGTCGCCCCCCGCCGTCTCCTCGCCCTCCGTGCGTCCGCGCAGCAGCAGGAGACCGACGGTCCCGGCCACGGCGAGCGTCGCGGCGTAGAAGAAGAACGGAGCGGTGAGCGAGATGGTCGTGAGGAGTCCACCGAGCGCCGGCCCCGCCATGCCGCCGATGAGGAACCCGCCTTGCCAGAAGCCGACGGCCCGGCCCCGCTGCGTCGCGGACGTGACGCCGAGGATGAGGGTCATCGCGGCGACCGAGAACATCGCCGAGCCGATCCCGCCGAGCCCGCGCAGGATCAGCAACTGCGGGTAGGACGTCGCCACGCCCACGAGACCGCTCGAGACCGCGACGATCCCGATGCCCGTCGAGAGAACGAGCCTCTCGCCGAAGCGGTCGACGATCCGGCCCACGACGGGAGCGACCACGAGCCGCATCACGGCGAACGCGGACACGACCGCCCCGACCTCCACATAACCGACGCCGAAGCCGCGCACGTAGACGGGGAGGACCGGGATGACGACCCCGAAACCGAGCATGACGAAGAAGGCGACGATTCCGAGGACACGGACGTCGCGCGGCAGGGGTTCGCGGTCTCCCCTCCGGCCGAGCCGGGAGAGGAACGGGACGCCCGTCACGCGGCGGCGCGCGCGGGGTGGAGCGGTGTCGGCATACCTCAACGCTAGCGCGCGTGACAGGATCGAGGGACGCGCCCATCATCCCCTGGAGGAGCAGCATGACGACGGTCCAGCCCGCGCCGCACCGCATCCGTCGCCGGATCGTCCGCACCCTCCTCGCGGTCGTCCTCGTGATCGTCCTCGTGGTCGTGGTGTTCCTCGCGTGGGCGAACACCGTCATGGGCGGCGATCGCGAGGCGGCTCTCGAGGTGTGGACGAACGACGCGATCGAGGTCGCGGAGACCGAGCACTCGTTCGTCCTCGCACCGACCGGGGATCGGAGCGGAGAGGGCCTCGTCTTCATCCCGGGCGCCAAGGTGGACCCCTTCGCCTACGCCCGCACTCTCGCGGGCGTGGTCGAGGACGCAGGTGTCACCGTCGTCATCACGAAGCCCACCCTCAATCTCGCCTTCTTCGACACCCGGCCCCTCTCGACCTTCACGGCGGACGCACCCGATGTGGACGCCTGGGCGGTCGGAGGACACTCACTGGGCGGTGTGCGAGCGTGTCAGCTCGCCGACGGCGACCCGAGCGTCGACGTGACGGGCCTCGTGTTCTTCGGCAGCTACTGCGCGAACGACATCTCCGCGTCGGCGATCGACGTGCTCAGCATCTCGGGCACGGCCGACGGGCTCACCACACCTGAGGACGTCGAGTCGGCCGCCCCCCTGCTGCCGGCCGACACGACCTTCGTCGAGATCGAGGGCGGCAACCACGCGGACTTCGGCGACTACGGCGTTCAACCGGGCGACGGGGAGTCGACCATCCCGCGCGACGACGCGCGCGCCGCGATCACCGACGCCCTCGTCGGCTTCTTCGACTGAAGGCCGCCACCCGACGGATCGGGTGAGGTCAGGCCGCTCGACCGGCGATGTTGACGAGCCACATGACGCCGAACCGGTCGGTGCACTCGCCGAAGCTGTCGCCCCACGGCGCCTCCGTGAGCGGCTGCCCGATGGTGCCGCTCGCCGACAGCTTCTCCCAGTACCCCGTGAGCTCGTCCACGTCGTCGCCGCTCAGCGAGATCGAGATGGGACCGCCCTCAGCGAGTGGTATCTCGTTCGGGACATCTGCGCACATCAGCACGAAGCCGGCCGGCGTCTCGAGCTGGGAGTGCATGATCTTGTCGAGCTCGTCCGGGTACTGCGTCATGCCGAACTCGCCGTAGGTGCTGAGCGTGAGCTCCCCGCCGAAGACCTCCTGATAGAAGGTCATGGCGTCGCGCGTCGCGTCACGGAAGTTGAGGTACGGGTTGAGACGACTGGTCATGGTGTTCCTCCACGTCTTCGGGTCGGATCGATGGACTCCAGTGTGGCCCGGATCCCGCTCGCGCAGAAGGTGCCGTCCACACCCGACGCGAGGATCCGGCTCAGGCCGAGTCGCGGACGACGAGCTCCGTCGGGAGGGTGATGGCCGCGGGCTTCTCTCCACCGATCACCTGGAGGAGCAGCCGGACCATCTCCTGACTGATCCGATCGAACGGCTGCCGCATCGTGGTGAGTGCCGGGCGTGTCTCCGTCGCGACGGCCGCGTCGTCGAACCCGCCGACCGCGATGCGCTCGGGGACGGAGATTCCGCGTTCCGCGAGGACCGCGAGCGCGCCGGCGGCCATGAGGTCGTTGGCGGCGAAGACCGCGTCGATCGTGGGATCGCGGTCGAGCAGCGCGGACATCGCCGCCCGTCCGCTCGCCTCGCTGTAGTCGCCGTGCTCCACGAGGTCCGCGTCGAAGTCGTCTCCGAGCTCCGAGCGGAACCCGACGAGACGCTGGACGCCGCCCGAGGTGTCGCGCGGACCGGCGATCGTCGCGATCCGCGAGCGCCCGAGCGACCGCAGGTACGCCGTCATCTCCCGCGCGCCGGCCTCGTCGTCGGCGGCGACCCACCCGAGCTTCCGTTCGAAGCCCAGCGGGACGCCGCACGCGATGATCGGGACGCCGGCTCGGTGGATCTCCTCGATGAGCCCCGGTTCGCCCTGATGGCTCGAGACGAGGAGGACGCCGTCGACGTGCCCCTGCGTGATGAAGTCGCGCGCGCGACGCCGCTCGGCGGGGCTGCCCGCGAGGATGAACACGAGCGAGACGTCGCGCTCGGCGAGAGCCGCGGACGTCGCTCGCATGAGGCGTGCGAAGTTCGGGTCCTCGAAGAGACGCTCGAAGGTCTCGGTGAGGAGGAACGCGACGGAGTTCGTGCGCTGGGTCGCGAGGCTCCGCGCGTGCGGGTTGATGCGGTACCCGGTCTTCCGGATGGCCGCGGCGACCGCGGCCTCGGCCTCCGGGCTGACCCAGTGGCCACCGTTGAGGTAGCGGGACACCGTCCCCCGCGAGACCCCGGCCTCGGCTGCCACGTGGCTGACGGTCGGCCGCCGCGGCCGGTCCCCTGTACTCATGGTGCGAGCCTAGGGGACCCGCCGAGACGAGCCCGGTAGCGCCGCCGCCCCGACGGCGTCGTGGTCACGCCTTGACGGCACCCGCCGCCAGGTCCACCCGCCAGAAGCGCTGCAGGATCAGGAAGAGCAGCACGAGCGGGATGACGGAGACGAGGGCCCCGGCGATCACGAGCGTGTACATCGACGGTGCCGACGCTCCCTGGTTGAGCAGGCCGCTGAGGCCGACCGTCACGGGGAAGAGCTGGTCGTCTCCGAGCATGATGTACGGGAGCATGAAGTTGTTCCAGACCGCCACGAACTGGAAGAGCAGGATCGTGACGAGTCCCGGGAGCATCATCGGCAGTGCGATCCGGTTGAAGATCGCGAATTCCCTGGCGCCGTCGGTGCGGGCGGCCTCGACGACGTCGGTCGGCACCGCCGCGGCCGCGTAGATGCGCGCCAGGTAGATCGCGTACGGCGAGATGATCTGCGGGAGCAGCACGGCCCAGTACGTGTTCGTCAGCTCGAACTGCGCGAGGAGCAGGTACTGCGGGATCGCGAGGATCACACCGGGCACGAGCACCCCCGTCAGCAGGATCGAGAAGACCGCGGACTTGCCGGGGAAGCGGAACTTCGCGAGCACGTAGCCGGCGAGGGCCGACACCCACGTGGAGGCGACGGCGCCGACGCCCGCGTAGAGCGCGGAGTTCAGCATCCACCGCCAGAACAGGCCGTCGCGGTAGGCGCTCAACTGCGCGAGGTTCTCGAAGAGGTGCGTGCTCGGGAAGAGGGTGAACGTCGTGAAGAGCTCGCTCGCGCTCTTCGTGGACGCCGCGACGACCCAGATCACGGGGACGAGGCAGTAGAGCGCACCGAGGATGAGGATGCCCGTCGCGATGGGTGACGGACGCATCGTCGACCGGGGGGTCGAAGCCGTTGTGGTGGTCATGGTCAGTCCTCCTGGCCGAAGGCGCGCTTCTGGACGATGCGCAGGAAAACGAACGAGAGGGCGAGGCTCACGACGGCGATCACGACGCTCGTCGCGGCCGCCGACCCGAGGTCGTCGCGCGTGAACGCGTCACGGTAGACCTTCATGAGAGGGCTCCACGTGGTCGACAGGGCGTTCGTGAGCGGGCGGAGCGTCGTCGGCTCGGCGAACACCTGCAGGGTCGCGATGAGGGAGAAGAGTCCTGTCATGACGAGCGCGGGGAACACGATCGGCACCTTGATGCGCAACGCGATCTGGATCTCCGAGCATCCGTCGAGGCGCGCCGCCTCGTAGATGTCGCTGGGGACGGCCTTGAGGGAGGTGTAGATGACGACCATGTTGAAGCCGACGCCTCCCCACAGCCCGATGTTCGCGAGACCGAAGACGATGAGCCCGGACGACAGGATCGTGGGGGCGTCGATCCCGAGCGCCTCCGTGATGAAGTAGAACGGGCTGACGGCCGGAAGGTAGAGGAACCCCCAGAGGAGCGAGGCGATCACGCCGGGCACCGCGTACGGCAGGAAGATCACAAGACGCGAGAACCGCGTCGCACGAGAGCGCTTCGAGTCGAGCAGGAGCGCGAAGAGCAGCGCGAGTCCGAGCATCGTCGGCACGAGGATGAGGCCGTAGAGCAGGACCCGGCCGACGCTCGCGAGGAATTCGGCGTCGAGGGCTGCCACGTAGTTCGCGAACCCGGCGAAGACCGTCGTCCGCGCGCCGGATCCGAGCCCGAGGCCCTGCACCTGCACGCGCTGGAAGCTGAGGACGACCGTGTAGAGGATCGGAGCGGCCATGAACGCGAGGAAGAGGATGATCGCGGGAGCGAGCATGCCGTACGGCGTCAGGACGCGGGCGCGGAATCCGTGCCCGACGGGCCGGCGTCGGGGCGCCGGCCCGAGCACGGCGGTGTCGATGGGTTCCTCCGGCGTCTCGGGGACGCCCGTCCGGGAGCCGGAGCTCCCGGACGGAGTGGTCGCGGTCGTCATTCGACCGTGAACCCGGTCTTCTCGAGGTCGTCGACCGTGATGGTCTGCATCGCGGCGAGGGCGTCGAGGAACGCGCTCGTCGTCTTCGCCTCTGCGGCCTTCGCGAACTCGTCGTTGTAGGCGCTGAACGTCACGTTGACGTTCGGTCCGTAGGTGAACGGGGCGATCGATGCGGCGGCCTCCGCTGCCACGTCGTAGAAGTCGTCCTGGTTCGAGAAGAAGTCGGGCGACGTCGAGAGGGCGTCGGACGCGACCTCCGTCGCGGCCGGGTAGATGCCCATCGTGTCGGCCATCGCGGCGACGGCCTCCGGGTCGGTGTTGAGCCACGTGGCGAACTCCACGGCGGCGGCCTGCTGGTCCGTCTGCGTCGTCACGGCCGTTGTCGATCCGCCCCATGCTCCCGTGGCCGGGGCGTCGGCGTCCCACTGCGGCATCGGCGCTGCACGCCAGAGTCCCGCGGTGTCTGCGGCGTTCCCGGAGAGGACTCCCGGGGCCCACACGGCGCTCAGCCAGCCCACCTGGGAGCCGTCGTTGAGTCCGGCGTTCCACTCGGGCGTGTACATCGGCTTGTTGTCGATGACGCCCTCCTCGACGAGGCCGCCCCAGTACTCTGCGACCTTCTGCGTCGGCGACTCGTCGATGTCGACGCCCCACGCGTCGCCGTCGATCGACCACCAGGACGCGCCGGCCTGCTGCGCGAGGCCCGTGAACCATCCGGCATCGTTCGCGGAGAACGTGCCGAGGTAGCGCGACGGGTCGGAGTCGTGCACGGCGGCGGCGACCTCGGCGTACTCGTCCCACGTCGTGGGGACCTCGAGGCCGAGCTCCGCGAAGATGTCCTCGCGGTAGTAGAACATCATGGGTCCGCTGTCCTGCGGGATCGCGTAGACCGCGTCGCCCCCGAGTGTGACGCTCGACCAGAGGCCCTCGGCGAAGGTCCCCTCGACGCTGTCGTCGAGATCGCCCGAGATGTCGGCGAGGGCATCGGAGGAGACGAGCGTCGGGATCTTCTGGTACTCGGCCTGGATGAGGTCGGGGGCGCCGCTGCCGGCCTTGAGCGCGGTGAGGAGCTTCGTGATCACGGGGTCTCCGCCGTCCTGCTTCTGGACGGTGACCTGGATGTCGGGGTTCTGCTCGTTCCAGATGTCGACGACCTTGTCGATGTTCGGTGCCCACGCCCAGTAGTCGAGCGCGACGGGTCCGTCGTCGCCCCCGCCCGTGGCCGAACACCCGGTGAGAGCCAGTGCGGCCACCGCGACCGTTGCGGCGATTCCGCGCCTGATGCTGTGCATTTCGTCCTCCTTGTCGAAAGCTCCCGGGGTGCTCGGCGATCGCCGGAGCCCGCCCGTACTGTGAGCGGTTCTAGTAATCCACACAGTCGTGAGACTGTCAATACGGGCTTTCGAGAGCTACTCGTGGAGGCTTCGCTGTGCTAGAACTGTGACCGAGCACAGTAACGAGGAGAACGATGACGAACGCGCCCACTCTCGGAGAGACCGCAGCGACCCCCCGGGACGCCGCCGATCGGAACGCGGAGGCGCGCCCCGCCCGGTCCGGCTGGATCCCCGGCACCGACCGGATCGCGTTCGGCGGCGACTACAACCCGGAGCAGTGGGACCGCGACGTCTGGGTCGAGGACATCGCCCTCATGAAGCGCGCCGGCATCTCGCTCGTGAGCATCGGCATCTTCTCGTGGGCGCTCCTCGAGCCCCGCGAGGGCGAGTACGAGTTCGGCTTCCTCGACGAGGTCATGGATCTCCTCCACGGAGCCGGCATCAGCGTCGACCTCGGCACGCCCACCGCCGCTCCCCCCGCGTGGTTCTGGCGCACGTATCCCGAAGCCCACCCCGTGACGCGGGACGGACTCCGCCTCGGCCACGGCTCCCGCGGCATGGCGAGCCCGAGCTCGACCGCCTACCGGGCGGCCGCCCGGGGCATCGCCGACGCGCTCGGCGCGCGGTACGCGACGCACCCGGCGCTCGTGCTGTGGCACGTCCACAACGAGTTCGGCGCTCCCGTCAGCGAGTGCTACTCCCCCGCATCCGCCGCCGCCTTCCGCGTCTGGCTTCAGAACCGGTACGGCTCGCTCGACGCGCTCAACGCCGCGTGGGGGACGAATTTCTGGGGTCAGCGGTACGGCGACTGGGACGAGATCGACGCCCCCCGCACGTCGCCGTCGATCGTGAACCCCGCTCAGCGCCTCGACTTCGCCCGCTACACCTCGAACGCGCTCCTCGAGTGCTTCGTCGCCGAGCGCGACGCCCTCAAGGCGCACACTCCGCACATCCCCGTCACGACGAACTTCATGGCGACGAACTGCCCGTCGATCGACTACTGGGCGTGGAGCCGCGAGGTCGACATCGTCGCGAACGACTACTACCTCGTCGCCGAGCGCGCCGACAACCACGTGCTGCTCGCGATGGACGCCGACCTCACCCGTTCCCTCGCCGGGGGCCGCCCGTGGATCCTCATGGAGCACTCCACCGGCGCCGTGAACTGGCAGCCGCGGAACATCGCGAAGCGGCCGGGAGAGATGGCGCGCAACTCCCTCGTGAGCGTCGCGCGCGGCGCCGACGCCGTCCTGTTCTTCCAGTTCCGGGCCTCGCGATCGGGCGCGGAGAAGTTCCACTCGGCGATGCTCCCCCACGGCGGGACGCCGACACGCATCTGGCGCGAGGTGGAGGCCCTCGGCGCCACGCTCGGCGGGCTCGACGATGTCATGGGCGGCAGCGTTCCCGCCCGGGTCGCGATCCTGTGGGACGTGGAATCCTTCTGGGCGCAGGACCTCGAGTGGCGGCCGTCGGTCGACCTCGGCCACCGCGAGCGGATCGTCGCCTTCTACACGGAGCTCTGGCGGCGGGATGTCGCCGTCGACTTCGCGCACCCCCACGACGACCTCTCCGCGTACGACGTCGTGCTCGCCCCGGCTTCCTACCTCCTCGACGCGGCCTCCGCCGCGAACCTGCGCGGATTCGTCTCCGAGGGCGGGCGCCTCGTCTCCTCCTACTTCTCGGGGATCGTCGACGAGCACGACGCCGTGCCCGACGGCCCGTACCCCGCGGGGCTCCGAGAGGTGCTCGGACTGCGGATCGACGAGTTCCTCCCGTTCCGCGCCGATGAGAGCGCACGGCTCGACGACGGATCGACGGGCACCGTCTGGGCCGACGACATCGTGCTCGACGGCGCAGAGGCCGTCGCGACCTTCGAGGACGGCCCCGCCGCGGGTCGCCCGGGAGTCACCCGCAACGTCTACGGCACCGGATCGGCCTGGTACGTCTCGACGAAGCTCGACGGCGACGACCTCGGGATGCTCCTCGAGCGGGTCCTCGCCGAGGCGGGCGTCGAATCCGCCGCCGCCCACCCGGTCGCGGGGCTCGAACGCGTCGAACGGCGCACCGACGAGGCACTCTTCGTATTCCTCGCGAATCACGGTGACACGGACGTGGAGGTCGCCGACGTCTCCGGCATCGACGTCGCGACGGGTGAGTCCGTGTCGGGACTCGTCGTCCCCGGCGCCGCCACGCGCGTGATCCGCTCAGAACTCGACTGACCCCGCTCCACCGATACCCGCCGACCACGCGATGGCCGGCACTCGCTTCACGCACGACAGAACCGCATTCGTCAAGGAGGACGACATCATGACCGAACCCCTCATCGCACCTCGGGGCCACACCGCTGCGGCCCGGGTCAGAGCATCGGGAAGGCGGCGCACGGTGGCGGTCTTCTCCGCGGCGGGTGTCGCTCTCCTGGCCTTGGGTCCGCTGACGGCGTCGCCGGCCGCCGCGGCCACCGGCGTTCTCGCGAACCCCGGCTTCGAGTCGGGACTCGACGGGTGGACGTCAGACGGGCCCGAGGGTGCCGCGAAGACCGAGACCGGCGGTACGTCGGGCCTGCGCCTCACGCACTGGCTCGAGAGCGAGGGGTCCGTCGCCACGACGCAGACCGTCTCTGGCCTCGCCGACGGCTGGTGGACCTTCGGGGTCGACGTCACGTCGGGCGGAGGACTCGCGTCGAGCGCCATCACGACGAGCGGATGCGGGCTCGACGGCGAGACGACCGTGCCGTCCACGGAGTCCGACGGAGCGTGGCTGCGCCTCGAGGTGTCCGCGTACGTCTCGGGCGGGTCGTGCACGGTCGGACTCCGGACCGCCGGACCGGCGGGCTCGTGGGCGAGCATCGACGGCGCGACCCTCGAAGCGGGTCGCAGCGAGCGCACCCTCCGCGGGGCCGACCTGTCGAACGTGGCCAAGAACGAGGACCGCGGCGCGACCTACGCCGACGCCGACGGGAACGCCGTCGACCCGATCGACGCCCTCGCCGGGGCGGGCGCGAACGTCGGACGACTGAAGGTGTGGGTCGACCCCGCCGACGGTTACAACGACACGGACGACGTCGTCGCCTCGGCCCGTCGCATCGTCGACGCCGGGATGGAACTGCTCGTCGACTTCCACTACTCGGATCGCTGGACGGACCCGGGCGCCCAGGGCATGCCCTCCGCGTGGGTCGGACTCGACGCCGCCGCCGTGACCGAGCGGGTGTCGGAGCACACCACGGAGGTGCTCGAGTCGCTCGCGGCTGTCGGCATCACGGCCGACTACGTGCAGGTGGGCAACGAGATCAACCCCGGCATGCTCTGGCCGCTCGGTCAGACGTGGGACGTCGACCCCACCGACGACGTGTCCGAGCCGCAGTGGGACGCCCTCGCCGGGTTCCTCACCGCCGGAGCCGAGGCCGTGAAGGCCGTCGATCCCGACACGCAGGTGATCCTGCACCTCACCAACATCAACAACGGCATCGACGGGCTCACCTGGTGGTTCGACGAGGTCGTGGCTCGCGACGTGCCGTTCGACCTCATCGGCCTCTCGTACTACGGATACTGGCACGGGTCCCTCGCCGACCTGCAGGGCGCCGTGTCGACGCTCTCGGAGCGCTACGACCGTGACGTGCTCGTCGTGGAGACGGCTTACCCGTGGACGCTCGACGACCAGCCCGGCCTCGGGTGGGAGAACGTCATCGACCTCGAGTCCGAGCTCGTCGCGGGCTACCCCGCGACGCCCGAGGGCCAGGCGGCGAATCTGCGCGCCGTTCAGGACGTCGTCGCGTCGGCACCCGGCGGACGCGGCCTCGGCGTCGTGTACTGGGAGCCGGCGTGGACGGCCGTCGAGGGCAACGGCTGGGACCCCGAGGACCCGGCATCCGGCAACGCGTGGGAGAACCAGGCCGTGTTCGATCACGACGGTCGGATGCTGCCGGCGGCCGCACAGTTCGGCGAGACCGCGTACACCGTCTCCGCCGCGCCGTCCGTGTCCCTCGTAGGCGAAGCGGGGGTGGACGGGTGGTTCCGCAGCGCGGTCTCCGTCTCGGCCGCGATCTCCCTCCCCGGTCTCGCGGTGGATGCGCCGCTCGAGCTGAGCATCGATGGTGGTCCCGCCGTGCCCGCATCGGATGCGACCGTCGTGGACGAGGACGGCGAGCACTCGGCGGACGCCGGCGTCGCCGCTCCGGGGCTCGTCGCCGTGACGCGCGACGCGGCCAGCGCGGGCGCGCCGCTCGCTCCCGCACCGTCGCTCGGCGAAGCCGTCCCAGCCGGGCCGGCGGCGGACGTCGCCGCCCTCGCGGCCTCGACGACGACGTTCGGGGTCGACCGAACGGCACCGAGCGTCACCGCGACGCTCGACGCCGAGGGAGCCCGTGTGACCGTCGGCGCCGACGACGGCCTGTCCGGGATCGCCACGGTCGAGTACGCCGTCGACGGAGGTGCAGCAGCCTCCTACACGGGCCCGATCGACGTCTCCGCGCTCGCCGCGGCGGGTGGCGGGACGATCACCGCGTCGGCGACGGACCGAGCCGGGAACGTGACGGAGTCGACCGTGGCCGTTCCCGCGGCGATCGGCACCGCACCGTCGGATCCCGACGGCTCCGACGACCCGTCGGTGTCCGCCCCGGACGACGCGTCCGCGCCTGACGGCCTCGCGGTGACGGGGGCGAGCGGCGCTGCGCTCCTCTCCCTCATCGCCGCGGCCCTGCTCGCCATCGGTGTCCTCGGCATCGGGTCACGCGTGCTCCGTCGCCGCCGCTCGGCTGACAGCTAGGCGTCGGGGCGGGTGTCTCTCGTTCCCGAGACGGAGACGCCCGCCGCTCAGCTGTAGTCGGCGGTCACCGTACGGGTCACCCCGTCGAGACGGACGACACCGCCGTGGGGAACGATCCACTGCGGCCGGGTGTGTCCGAACGGTACTCCGACGCACACGACGGCATCGGGGTTGTAGCGGGCCACCTCCGTGACGACGACGTCCCTCTGGGCCGCGCGCAGCGCGTCGCGTTCCCGCTTCTCCGGGACGAGCTTCTCGAAGGAGGTCACGGGCGGGCGGGCGACGAGTACACCCGCGACGGCCCCGAGGATGCCGCCCTCCCCGAGCGAACGCACCCAGCGCCTGACCTGCGCGGCCGGCGGGGTCTCCTCGCTCGTCTCGATGAGGAGGACGGCGCCCTCGAGATCCGAGACGGCGGGCATCCGCCCCGCGAGGGCGATCTGATAGATCACCTCGATGCACCCGCCCCACGTCCGCCCCGACACGGAACGCGCGGGGCCCGCCCAGGCCCACGGCCCGGTGGGCTCGCGATCGCCGTCCTCATGGAGCGCACGCGGATCCGTCCAGAGCAGGCCGTGGTCCTCCGACTCCCCCGGGTCGGTCAGCTCGATCTCTCCTCCGTCGAGGAGGGCCGCCCGCAGCGACACGCGGTGGACCTCGTCGACGCCCGGACCCGCCCCGAGGTGCACTTGCGTGGACCCGCCGTAGAAGCTCGGGACCCCGAGACCCCACAGGAGGTTGTGAAGGTGCGTGTTGTCGCTGTATCCGAGGAACGGCTTCGGGTTCGCGGCGAGGACGTCGGTATCGATGTGCGGGACGACCGTGATCTGGTCGTCGCCCCCGACGGTGGCGAGCACGGCGCGGATCGTCGGGTCGGCGAAGGCCGCCGTGACGTCGGCCGCACGCGCCTCCGCGCTCGCGTTCAGGAGCCGGGTCGTCGGGTACTCCACCGGGATGAGTCCCGTAACCTCCCCGAGTCGCCGCATGGCCTGCTCGTGGACGGCCGCGGACACGGCGGGAGCCGCCAGCGCGGGCGACAGGACGGCCACCCTGTCGCCCGGTCGTGCCTTCGGGGTCGCGGTCGTCTGTCGCCTCATCCGTCGATTGAAGCAGACCACCCGGCGCGGTGAGTCATCGGCCCGAGGTCAGCGGACGATTCGGAGTGCGCCCGGCTCGATCCAGGCCTCGAGACGCGAGACGTGGCCGAGTTCCTCGCCGTCGGCCTCGGCGCGCTCCGGCACCTCGAAGGAGACATCGACGCTGCCCGCCCGCGTGACGCGCACCGCGGATCCGGCGAGACCCCGGCCGACCGACGACGGCGCCCGGACGGCGCTCGCGACGAACCACGCCGCGAGGCGCGCCCAGGACAGAACGCTGCGCGGGCGCAGCACCATGACGTCGAGCTCGCCGTCTTCCACCACGGCCCCCGGCACGAACACGAGACCCGCCGGCAGGAGGCCGCCGTTGGCGACCACGACCGTGTGAGCCGTCTCGGACACCGCGGAACCCTCGTCGAGCGAGACACGAACGGCGAAACGCTCGTTCCGCCAGATCGACGCCGAGATGCCCTGGATGTAGCCGAGCCAGCCGAAGCGCTCCTTGCCGCGGGGGTGCGTGTCGGCGACCATCGCCGCATCGATGCCCGCGCCCACCATCACGGTGAAAGGCCTCTCGACGACCGAGCCGTCGGCGAGCGTCGCCCGGAATCGCCCGAGGTCCACGCGGCTCTCGTCAGGGGTGCCCGTCCCGATCGCCGCGAACGCGTGCGCGACGGCACGATCGACACTCCCTGTGGCACCGACCGATCGGGCGAAGAGGTTCGTGGTGCCGACGGGAACGACGGCGAGGGGCAGGCTTCGACCGGAGAGGGCTCCGGCGGCCATGCTCACCGTGCCGTCTCCCCCGGCCGCGATCACGAGGTCCGGACGGGTCGCCCCGAGCGCGTCGCTGAGCGCGGACGCGCCGCCGTCGTGCGCTTCCGTGGCGACCCATACGGTCGGTCCCCACCCCGCGTGCCGCGCTTCACGCGCGACTTCGCGACGCAGCCGCGCGAGGTCGACCCGGAGCGGGTGGTACACCACGACGGCCCGTCGCAGGCCGGGGATCCGCTCGGTCAGGCCGCGATCCCGCGCTTGTCGAGCGAGTCGTTCACGATCGTGAGCCCCTCCATGCCGGGCATCTTCGCGATGTGCGCGTCGATCTGGCTCGCGGCCTTGCGTCCGTCCGGTCCACCCATGAGGTGGCTCATGACGTGCTTGACCTCGGCCTCGTCCATGATCGTCGAGCCCACGGGGCCCCAGAACGAGCTGAGGGCGAAGCGCGCGAACTTCTGCGCCACGACGCTCTTGCCGAGCCGCTCGCGCGCCTGCGTCGCGTAGAACGCGACGTGGCGGGCCTCCTGCTTGGCGATCCGGCGGAGGAGCTCGGCGAGGATCGGGTGACCCTCGAGGTCCGCCATGCGGTTGTACGCGGCGACCGCCGACCACTCGTTGGCGGCGCCCCAGATCATGTGGACGGCGACGAAGTCCTTGCCGACGAGGTTCGAGAGCACGGACTGCTTCACGGGGTCGAGGCGGTCCTTCCACCCGAGCTTGAGGCGCTTGGACTTGAGCTCGTCGAACTCGAGGGTGATGTCGTGCGCGGCGAGGACGGCTGACAGGGCCTCGCCGTGCCAGAACTCCTCGCGGTTCCACATGGTCATGAACCCGGTGACGTCGGCATCGCGGTGCGACGGCGTCACGAGCATGTCCCGCAGATAGCAGACGGTGTGGTACTCGACGTCGGCCATGTAGCGGATGCTGCGCAGCGTGTCGGGTGGCAGCGGATTGGTGCGGAACTCCTCGAAGTCGAGGTCCGACCAGTTCACGTTGGTCGACGTCTTCGTGTACTTGTCGATGTCGAATGCCATGTCGCTCCTTAACTCCACGTCCGGCGTCGTGCCGACCGTGCGTCCCTGCTTGAACTGTCCCAGATGCGCCGCCAACGCGCTCGCTGCACCCCTGAGTCTGCACCATCCGCCTGCGCGGAATCGGCATGTGCGAGGTGCGCGGCGAACCACGGTCCGCGCGTCCCGTCGATGGCCGTCTGAACGGCCTGCTCGGCCCGGTGGGCGAGCTCCGCTGGTTCGTCACGCGCGCTCGTGGGGATTGGTCGGGCGAACGTGACCGACACGCGTCGTCGACCCGCTCGCGGGAGAGTGCGCCACGGAGGGAGGGCCGCGAAGGTGCCGGCGATCGCGACGGGAACGAGCGCCGCTCCCGACTCCACGGCGAGACGGGCCGCGGTGTCGTCGAACGAGCGCAGGTCGCCGTCGTCCGCGCGCTCCGACTCGGCGAACACCACGACGCTGCGGCCGGCCCGAATCGCGAGCCGAGCGGCCCCGAGGGTCACCGCACCGGCGACACCCTGACCGGAGCGCGGTGCCGACGTCACGACGACGGGGCCGACGACGGGCTCCAGGACGGATCGGAGGAGGGGCCCGTCGAGCGAGCTCGGGTGGTTCGCGGCGAACACGAACGGACCGGACGCCTCCGCCACGTCGTCGAGTCCCCACGTCGAGACATCGACCGCTGCACGCACCGCGGCGCGACGGAGCGGCCGACGCGCGACGACGGCGAGGGCGACGAGCGGCGCGAGGGTCGACGCCGTGCCGCGCGCGGTCATGCGAGCGCCGCCGGGCGGACGGGCGTGCCGTGCACGAAGGTGAGGGACGTCTCGCCGTCCTGCCGGTACCCGGCCATGTCGAGCGCGTCGTCGAGGGTCGTCGCGGCGCGGAAACCGAGACGGGAGGCCGTCTCGCGGTCGCCGCCCACGACGATGACGTCGGACAGATGGTCGCGGGCCGCGGCCGTCGCGTACCACGCGTGGAACGGGTGGAGGGCGTGGTGGGCCGAGCTGGTCCTGTAGAGGTGCCGGTACCAGTCGTCGCGTGCGAAGCCCTCCTCGAACTCCTCGGCGATGACCGATGCGTCCGTGGACGACCGGAGCACGTCGGCGAAGAAGTCGACGTAGCCCGCGTGGTGGATGGGGTGGAACGTGGGCGTGAGCGGGTGGGACAGGATCAGGACGCCGCCGCGCTTGACGACGGGTTCCGCCGAGACGCCGTCGAAGACCTGACCGAGTCCGAGCGTGGCGACGCTCACCGGATCGAGCGGGGCCCCGCTCGTTCCGTAGCCCGTGTCCGGCAGGCCGAAGAGGGCGATGTCGGCTCCGACCGGACGGTTCGCGAGGCGCGCCGTGCGGAGGAAGGCGTCCATCGAGGCGTGCACGGCAGAGGGAGCGCCGGCTCGAACGGACGTGACGACGTGGCCGATGCCCGGGAAACGGACGGGACGCACGGCCTCGGGGAGCACGGCGGCAGCGGTGCGCACGGCACGCGAGCGCACACGGTCGAGGAGGGTCCACTCGCGCTCGCGCTTCCCGAGGAAGGCGCTCACGCTCTTGATGGGGGCGTCGGCGAGAGTCGCCGCGATCGTGAAGACCCGTGTGCGGTCGCCGAGAGTGTCGACGAACGGGGCGAGGGCGTCGTCGCGCTGCTCCGCCGTGATGCGGTCGGTCCCCGGCACCGGGGTCAGCGCGCGCGCCGTCGCGGCGCTCGCGAAGGACGGGACGATCGAGGGCGAGCCCTCGTCGCCGACGGCCGTGGCGAGGCGCACGGCGACCACGAGGTCGCTCTCCACGAGGCGCGAGGCGATCTCGAGCGGCGAGCCGTCGGGCAGCTCGCCGACGGTCGTCATGCCCTCGGCGTCCTCGGCGTCGTGGCTCGTGAGCGATCCGGCGTCGAAGGAACGGAACACCCGCTCGCCGAGGGTGGAGAGCAGTTCGTGGGATGTCAGACGACGCCGCAGTCCCGTCGCCGCGAGCACGCGGACGTCGTCGACCCCCGCTCGCGCGGCCATCTCGAGGACGCGCTCGACGATGCGCTGCCGCACGTCGGCACCGCTCGTCGCGGTCACGGGCTGGGACAGGTCGTCGACGACGACCGTCAGGACCGTCCCGGCGACGAGGAGCGAATCGAGAGGCTCGGAGCCTTCCGGCGACGACAGCACCCGGTCGAGCTCGGCGGAGAGGGAACGGAGCGCGGGTTCCGCGTCGGCCGGATAGACGACCTCGGCGCCGGAGGGAAGTCGCTCGAGGCGAACGCTCCCTCCGCGGAAGACGACGAGAGGAGGGGTGTCGGCGTCCACGGTCAGGACGTAGCCGGGTCTGGTCATGCGCTGGTCTCCTCGACGGGGTGGGGGGTGTCGTCGACGGCGGGACGATCGCGCGTCGGGTCGGGGTGGGCCGATGTGGGGATGGCGGGAGGCTGGAGGGCCGATTCCGAGCGCAGGACGCTCACGAGGGAGTCGAGTCGGCGGTGGCGGAGGTCGTGCCACAACCGGATCTTCCAGTGCTTCTGGACGGCGTGCTCGTAGAGGGCCGCGTCGGGATTGACCGCCTGGGGGTGCCCGACGAGCTCCATCCACGCGCGGTCGGCGTGGCTGTCCCCGTAGGCGTACGACGCCGAGAGGTCGAGGTCGTGCCGTTCGGCGTAGAGCCGCAGCCAGGCGGCGCGGGCCTCGTCGACGAGGGGCGGGCCAGACAGGTAGCCGGTCCAGCGCCCGTCGCGCACGTGCATCGAGCTCGCGACGACCTCGTCGAAGAGGCTCGCGAACGGCTCGACGAGGACGTCGACAGCCCCGGTCACGAGCACCGTGCGGTGTCCGGCCGCGCGGTGGGCGCGGATGCGACGGATCGCCTCGGGTTTCATGCGGGCGAGGAGCGCATCGCTCACGCTCTCACGCACGAGAGCGCGGATGCGAGCGTCGTCGACACCCTCGTAGCGACGCAGGAACGTGCGGATGAATTCGCCGCGATCGCGGCGCTCCGCCTGGAGGTAGCGCGGCAACGAGGCGAGCAGGTCGGCGAGCTCGCTCGGCCAGTGCGACGTGGGCAGGCTCGCGAGGCGCACCCACAGGTACTGCTCGACGATGTTGGAGGCGAGGATCGTGCCCTCGAGGTCGAAGACGGCGACGGCGCGCGGGTTCGTCGGCAGTGCCTTCTCCCCCATCGCCTTCGCACGCGGACGCGACGAGAACGTCTTCATGAGGGTCGTGACCGCCGGGAGGTGGACGCGCTGCATGTAGTCGTCCCAGTCGATCGACGCGGCGTCGAACCCGTGCACGGCCTGGCGGTCGGGGGCGACGGCGCGGCCGAGCTCGGCCGTCCGGCTGTCGTCGTAGACGATCTCCGCCTGCGTGTACGACTGGTACAGGTCGGCGTAGCTGCGGAGGAGTTCGAGGTCTTGCGCGCGAGACGACACCCCGCGCATCCAGCCGCGCGTCGTCGCGGACGACGGCAGGCGCAGGAGGAGGCGACGGGCGGCCACGTTGGCCCTCTCGTTGATCGCGAGGGCGCGCTCGATCGCCTTGCTTCCCGGGAACGCCCAGGCGGGGACACGGATGTGTCCGCGCTGGTCGTCCGGGATGGGGTTGGCGCTGAAGTACCGCAGGACGTTCTCGTACATGTCGCGGAACGTCAGCGGATTACGGCCGCCCGAGCTCAGGTGGAAGTACCGCGGAGCATCGACTGGAGGGGGCGTCGCGGCCACGGCGAGCGTCGCGTTCACGACGATGTCGACGGGGATGATGTCGAGGATCGAGTCGGGCAGTCCGGGGAATTCGGGGAGCAGCCCGCGACCGTACGCGATGATGAGCGGATCGGCGACCTTGAAGCCGTCGATCCAGCCGGGGAACGGGTGCGCGAGGGCGCTCTCGATGATCGCGGGACGCACGACGGACAACCGGTGCCCGTTGCCCGCCCAGAGGTCCTCGGCGACGCGCTCGCTGAGCGACTTCGTGAGGGCGTAGACGTCGGCCCAGCCGAGGCTCTGCGCGCGCGAACGGCCGTACTCGACGAGGCGCTTGTGCACCCACTCCCGCCGGCCCTCTTCGGCTGCGGCCGCGACGGCCTGCGGCCCGACCTTGCCGGACTCGGCGCGCGCCGTGGCGATGAGGGAGCGGAGCACCTCGGGTCGGCGTGACGACGCCTCCACGGCCGCTCGGGCGGCGATCGCCGCGTCGAGCTCCGTCCGCCAGTCGACGGCGTGCTCGAGCGAGGCCTCGACGGCCGTGCCCTTGCGGATGCCGCCGACGTAGGCGGTGGAGACGTGCACGACGTGCGGGTCGGATCCCGTGCGCAGGAGCGCCTCGTAGAGTCCGACGGCGCCCTGGACGTTCGTGCGGAACGCCTCGTCGATCGGCGGGTCGAACGACACCGTCGACGCGCTGTGGATGAGGACGTCGAGGTCGCCGGGCAGCTCGGCGACGTCGCCCATGCTCGACTCGATGACGGTGACGCGCTCGGCGACCTGGCGGTCGGCCTCCTCGGCCCCCACGCGCTCGCGCCACGGCTTGAAGACGGGCTTCCGCATGAGGCTCGTGAGGCGCTTCGTGCCCGTGAGGGAGCCGCGCGGCCGGATGAGGACGCTGATGCGCGTGCTCGGATACTCGGCGAGGAGCTTCTCGAGGAGGGCCTGGCCGACGAATCCCGTCGCACCCGTGAGGAGGATGTGCTGGTTCGCGAGAGCGCCCTCGCCGAGGGCGTCCTCGAGCGCGCGGATCGCGGCCTGCTCGCCGTCGGACATCTCGGCGCCGGTCATGCCGCCGCTCCGAATCGCTGTGCGGCGCGTTGCATCACACGCAGTCCGCCGACGCCGGGAAGCGCGTCGATGCGGCGATCGATCCGGGCGATCCGGCCGCGCGATCGCGCGTCGGGGAAGAGCGAACGGAAGACGTGCCGCGTCTCGGCCGACGGCTCGTCCCGCATCCCGGTGGGGAGGAAACGGTGGGAGAGCATCGCCCGAGTGAGGCGTCGCGCCCCCTCGGTCTCCGCCAGGCGACGCACGGCCTCGTCCTCGAAGAAGACGCGGTGGCGGGAGCGCACGTCGGCGAACGTCGCCAGGAGCTCCGTGAGCTCCGGCCGCGCCTCGGCGTCGGCGATGGCCCTGTACACCTCCTGGGTCCAGTACTCGTCGATGGTCCCGCGGGTGACGTGCGTCGCGATCACGTCCTCTCCGATGAGGTTCGCGGCGATCGCCGTGCCGATCGGCGCGAGGCGGTCGCGGGTCTCGTCGACGCGGTGGAGCGCCCGCCCGATCACTCCGCGCTCGGCGCGCACGGGCGCCGGGTGAGCACCGACGATGCGGTCGAAGGCATCGGCGATCCAGTACTTCTCGAAGGCCCACGTGGCGAGGAACGCCGTGAGACGAGCGTCTTTGTGCGACGGCGTCACGAGGACGTCGCGCATGTGGTGCATCGTGGAGCGCTCGACGTCGCGCAGGTAGGCGAGCGTGCGCACGGTCCGAGCCGTCAGCGGGCGCTCGGCGAACTCCTCGAGGGGAAGCGTGTCGGCGTGGCTCCCGACGGCCGTGCGCGTGAAGGCCCGGATGTCGAAGCCGCGCTGGGCGTCGGCGGTCTCGGTCATTCGTGTTCCTCCGGTGGGGTGCTCGTCGTGTTCGTCGTCATCGTGTCTCTGCGATCTCGGGCTCGACCGGCGTCGTCTCGAGCCCTGGCGGCGTGAGGGCCGCCGTCACGAGCCTGTCGTATCGTGATGCCCATGCCCATAGCCCTCATCACCGGCGGAACCTCCGGCATCGGCGCAGCCTTCGCGAGCGCCCTCGCCTCCCGCGGAACCGATCTCGTGCTCGTCGCCCGCGACGCCGACCGGCTGGCCACCGCGGCCGCCGACCTCTCGAGCAGGTTCGGAGTCGAAGTCGAAACGGTTGCCGCGGATCTCGCCGATCGCGAGGACGTCGGTCGTGTCGCCGCCGTGCTCGAACGCGCCGAACGGCCGATCGACATGCTCGTGAACAACGCCGGCTTCGGCGTGCACGACGCACTCCTCGCGGAGGACACGACGCTGCACGAGCGGGCGCTCGACGTCATGGTCCGCGCCGTCCTCGTCCTCGGAGGGGCCGCAGGACGGGCGATGTCGGCGCGTGGGAGCGGGTACATCGTCAACACGTCGAGCACAGCCGGGTTCATCACCATGGGCGCCTACTCTGCCGTCAAAGCGTGGGTGACCACGTACTCGGAGGGGCTCGCGGTGGAACTCGCGGGGACGGGCGTCGGCGTCACAGCGCTCTGCCCCGGCTGGGTCCGCACCGAGTTCCACGAACGCGCCGGGATCCGGGCATCGTCCATCCCGTCGTTCCTGTGGATCGACGCGGATGCGCTCGTCGCCGAGTGCCTGCGGGACGTCGCGAGAGGACGCGTCATCTCGATCCCTTCGGTGCGGTTCCGTGTGCTGATGTGGCTCGCGCGGCACGCTCCCCGTGGCGCCATCCGCTGGGTGTCCGGCCGGATCTCGTCGAGCCGCCGACACTGAGCGGATAACGCCGTTGCGAGTGTATCGCTACGGTGACCGTTTCGATTCGCGTCGGATTCGCACTACTCTGAGCGAGTGGAACGACCAGGGCGATCGCGACGCCGCACCCGCTACACCTCATCCCTGCACGCCGGTGCCCGCTTCGTCGCTCAGCGACTCCTCCTGAAGCCGCTCGTCTGGTCCCTCGTGCACGTCTCCACGCACGGCACGCACCGTCTCGACGATCTCCCGAAGACGTTCGTCATCGTGGCGAACCACTCCAGTCACCTCGACGCACCGCTCGTCATGGGCGCGCTCCCCCACCGCCACAGCCGCTACCTCGCGGCGGCGGCCGCGGCCGACTACTTCTTCGACGTCTGGTGGAGGAAGGGGCTCACCGCCCTGTTCTTCAACGCCTTCCCCGTCGACCGTGTCGGGGAGCTGCGGTCCAAGGGACTCGCGACGACGCTCCTCGAGGCCGGCGTGCCCGTGCTGATCTTCCCCGAGGGGACGCGGTCCCGGGACACGACGATCGCTCCCTTCAAGGCCGGGGCTGCCGCGCTCTCCATCAAGGCGCAGGTGCCGTGCGTACCCGTAGCTGTCTTCGGTGCCCAGGCCGCGATGCCGCGGACCCGCAACTGGCCCGTCCGCGGCCGGCCTCCCGTGGCCGTCGCCTTCGGCGCGCCCCTCGTGCATCGCGCGGGCGAGACCGTGACGGCTTTCAACCGCCGCATCGAGTCGAGCGTGCGCGACCTCTACCTCTCGCTCGCCGAACCCGGCGTCGATGGACAACGCAGGATCGACCCGTCGTCAGGCGCGTCACGGAACGAAGGGGCAGCATGACCGACGTCGCGCACATGAAGTGGTGGGGGTGGGGAGTCGAGGGAGTCGGCTTCCACCACGAGGACAAGCCGGCGTTCGCGCCGTTCGTGCGGAAGGCCGTGGGTCTCGACGTCTCGACGCCGCCGGCGCCCGTCGACGACTTCTCCTCCGTCGAGGTCCCCGCTTCACGGCTCTCCGACGACGCCCACACCGCCCTCACCGCGATCGTCGGGGCCGGCTACGCCCTCACCGACGACCTCGAGCGCGTCGTGCACACCTACGGCAAGAGCATCCGAGACCTCCTGCGGCTCCGCGCACACCTGCTCCCCCGCGTCCCCGACGTGGTCCTCTATCCCGCCGACGAGGCGCAGGTCGAGCTCATCGTGTCGTGGGCCGTCGAGAACGACGCCGTCCTCATCCCGTTCGGCGGCGGAAGCAACATCTCCGGCAGCCTCGAGCCGCCCGTCGCCGAGGAGCGCGTGATCGCCTCCATCGACATGGGTCGACTCCGGAAGCTCATCGAGATCGACGAGTACTCGGGGCTCGCGACCTTCCAGGCCGGCGTGCTCGGCCCGGACCTCGAGGAGCAGCTCGGGGCACGCGGCTGGACGATGGGCCACTACCCCGACAGCTTCACGCACTCGTCCCTCGGCGGGTGGATCGCGACGCGCTCGTCCGGCATGCAGTCGGACAAGTACGGCGACATCGCCGAGATCACGAAGGGCCTGCGGGTGGTCCAGCCCGGCGGCACCCTCGTCATCCGGCCGATCCCCAACGCCTCGACGGGTCCGAGCGTGCGCGAGGCGATCCTCGGCAGCGAGGGACGCCTCGGCATCATCACCGAGGCCACCGTTCAGGTGCACCGCCTGCCCGAGCGCCGCGAGGTCATCGGCTACCTCTTCAAGGACTGGGAGAGCGCACTCGTCGCGATGCACGACATCTCCACGAGCGACGCCGCGCCGTCCATCACGCGCGTCTCCGACGCGCGCGAGACGGGCTTCTCCTTCGCGACGCGCAAGGCGTCCACCGGGATCTCCTCCAAGGTGACGGCCGGTCTCATGACCGTTCTCGAGAAGCGCGGGTGGGACCTCGACGAGATCTGCCTGTCCTTCATCGGCTACGAGGGATCGCCCTCCCACGTCGCGCGCCAGAAGTCGATGGTCGGCTCGGTCATCCGCAAGCACGGTGCGGTCACCGTCGGCAAGGGGCCAGGCGCGCTCTACGACCAGAAGAAGTTCGACACGCCCTACCTGCGCGACTTCCTCCTCGACCGCGGAGCGGCCGCCGACGTGTCGGAGACGGCCGCGCCCTGGTCGAAGCTGCTCCCGCTCTACCGCAACGTCCGCGCGGCGGCCGACGGGGCGTACGCCCAGCTCGGCACGGAGGGGTGGATCATGTGTCACCTCTCGCACTCGGCGCACTCGGGAGCGTGCCTGTACTTCACCTTCGCGTTCGTCCACGACGGCGTCGACCCGATCGCCCAGTACGACGTCGTGAAGTCGGCGATCCAGAGCGCCTTCATCGAATCGGGCGGCACGCTCTCCCACCATCACGCCGTGGGCACGGAGCACGCGCCGTGGCTGGAGGCGGACATCTCCGCTCCCGGCGTCGGCCTCATCCAGGGCATGTTCGATGCGATCGACCCCGGGAAGAACCTCAACCCCGGGAAAATCATCTCCTCGGAGTAGGCCGGCCATGGCGACCGGCACGGGGAGCGAAGGCGAGCACGTCCCGCTCAGACGATCCGCGAAGGAGCAGCAGATCGTCGCCGCCGCGCTGGACATCCTGCGTGATCGCGGTCCCGCGGCCGTCAACATCGAGTCGGTGTCGGCGGCCTCGGGCATCGCGAAGTCGACGATCTACCGCCGGTTCTCCAACCGGGACGAGCTGATCGCCTCGGCCGTCGACTCCGTCACGGCAGCCCCCGTCGTGCCGCCGGGCCTCGACATCGAGGACGAGCTGCGATGGGCCGTGCGGCGCTGCCGGGACGGTGTGGAACACGTCCTGGGTCTCGGTGGTGTCACGGGTGTCCTCGTGGATCAGGATCCGCACTTCTCGGCGACGATCCGATCGATGCTTGTTCCGTGGATCGCGCTCGTGCGCGACATCCTCGTCCGGGGCATCACGAGCGGCCGTTTCCGCCGAGACGTCGACGTCGACGTGGCGCTCAACTTCATCCTCGGCGCGTCCCTCGGCGAGTTCATCCGAGCCGGGACCGCATCCGACGAGTGGACGGACCGCGTCGTGAGGATGCTCCTGCTCCTGCTGCGGCCGTCCGCGGACGACCGGGACGAGTCCGACGGAGACGTCACTCGTTCGGTTTGACCCCGTCGGCTTCCTGCGCAGCGTCGTCGACGGCGACGGCGCCGGGGAGGTCGCTCGGCGGATGAGGGTCCGGCCCGACGGGGGTCGCCTCGACGAGGATCGGGCGGTGATCGGACAGACCGATCGGCAGCGTCTTCACCGAGCGCACGTGCATCCGCGACGACGTCAGGAAGTCGAAATGGTAGGCGATGCGCGGCGTGTAGTAGTAGGTGGGGCCGTCGCTGATCGTGAGGGAGAACCCGTCCCGTTCGACGCGCTTCACCAGCCCCTTGCGGAACAGCGGGTAGTTGAAGTCGCCCACCATGAGGGTGGGAGAGCCGAGGCTGAACTCCCGGAGGTGGCGGTGGGCCTCGTCGATCTGTCGCCGACGCGTGGCGTTCACAGCCGACAGCGGCGACGCGTGGAACGACGCGATCGTCGACACGATGCCGCTGTCGCGGTCCTCAAGTCGCACAGCGAGGAGCCGCTCGATGCCGGGCAGGAGGAACCTGTCGTGCAGGGCCTTCCGTACCGTGAAGACGCGGGAGTCCAGCACGTGGAAGCGCTCGGGGTCCGCGTAGACGGCGAGGCCCATGTCCCCCGTCGCCGTGCGGGCGGTGAGCGCGAGTCGGCCGACGGAGTCGGGGAGCTTCGACGTCTCAGCCTCCTGGATGCAGAAGACGTCGACATCGTTCGCGGCCGCGAGACGGGTGAGGTCGTCGACGGCGCGGTGGCGTTTGAGGTTGTAGCTCGCGATTCTCAGGGTGTTCCGCCTCGGGTGCGTCGATGGGTCCCGCTCATGTTACGGGTTCGGCGCCACCGTCCCCACGGTTTGCCGTGTCGCCACGCGGGTCGAGGTCTCCGCGAGGCCGGCGACGGCGAGGATCGGCCGGTGATCGGACGCGCCCTCCGGCAGGGTGCGCACCGACTCGACGCGCAGGCCGCGCGACGTGACGAGGTCGAAGTGGGTGGCGAACGAACCCACGTGGCGGTAGGTCGGTCGATCGCTCACCGAGAGGGCGTAGCCGTCGCGTGACGCGAGACGGGCGAGCCCCGTCCGGAAGAGCGGGTAGTTGAAGTCCCCCATCATGAGCACCGGCTCGCCCTCTCCGAGGTCGTCGAGCAGCATGTGGGCTGCGGACACCTGGTGCCGTCGCAGGATGTTGGTGGCGGTGAGAGGCGCGGCGTGGAAGGA
The DNA here is from genome assembly GCF_003014675.1 of Labedella gwakjiensis. Lineage (NCBI taxonomy): Bacteria > Bacillati > Actinomycetota > Actinomycetes > Micrococcales > Microbacteriaceae > Labedella > Labedella gwakjiensis. The sequence goes on along the minus strand of NZ_PYAU01000001.1, from coordinate 3,097,364 downwards.
GGCCACGGTGGTCGCCGCTCCGGTACGTCGGTCGACGAGTCGCACGGCGAGCAGGCGCTCCGTCTCGGGGAGGAAGACGACATCGTGCACGCCCGGCTTGAGGCGGAACGCACGACTCGCGACCACCGCGAAGCGCGACGCGTCCACGTAGATCGCGAGCCCGAGGAGACCCGTCGACGTCGTCGCGGCGAGTTCGAGGGCGCCGGCGCGGGAGGGCAGCTGGGCCGCGTACGCCTCCTGGAGGCAGAGGACGTCCGTCCCGTGCTCGGTCGCGAGCTGCGCGATCTCGCCAGCGGCGCGGTGGTGTCGGAGGTTGTAGCTCAGGACCTTCATGGGATCGCCTCTCCTCGGAGACGACCGACCGGGATCCGACCCGCTCGAGGACCGTCTTCGCCGCCATCGTATGAGCGCGAGGCGAATGGACGACGCCGATCCGGAGGGCGTTCTCGCCGAATTGGCGATGGATTCACCCGGGGTTCATGCCGTCGGCCCGCAGAGGGCACATCGGGCGAACCGCCGACGACGGGACGGCCGTGAGCCAGAGACGGCCGGAAGAATCGTGGGATGAGCTCTGACGCCGAGAACGGACCGCAGCGAACGCCCGTGGCCGGGATCGCCGATCGCTACGTCGAGCGGTTGGCCGCCCACGAGCCGGCGGCGGCCCAGGCGATCGGACGAGGGCCGGTCGCGCCGTTCCCCGATGCGAGCCCTGAGTGGTACGCCGAGCGCCACACCCTCGACGGCGCCGTGCGAGACGAGCTCGTGGCTGTCGACGAGGCGGGCCTGTCGTCCACGGAACGCGCTCTCCGGGCGGCCATGATCGAACGGCTCGAGAGCACGCGATCCCTCGATCACACCGGCTTCACCACGCGGCTGCTCGCGCCGCTGGCCACCCCTGTCCACCGGGTGCGCGAGGCGTTCGATTCCGTGGTCGTCACCGATGACGAGGCGGGTGATGAGGGGCTGGTGCGGCTCGAGGCCGCGCCGTCGGTGCTCGCAGACTATGAGCGCACGTTGAGGGAATCGCGGTCGGCCGGCGATCGCGGTGAGTTCACCGGAAGCGGCGTCGCGGCCGCTCGCCAGGTGCGCGGCGTCGCCGAGCAGGTCGCGTCCTGGATCGACCCGTCGGGCCTCGACGTCTACCGCTCGATCGCGCATGCCGACGCGCTGTCGCCCGCCCGGGCTCGCCGCCTCGAGGCCGCCGCCGCCGCGATGACGGAGGCGTCCGAGCGGTTCCGCCGCTTCCTCGTCGACGACCTCCTCCCCTCGGCCCCCTCGGCCGATGCCGTGGGAGAGGACGTGTACGCCGCGACGGCGTCGAGCTTCCTCGGCGCCCGGCTCGACCTCGACGAGATCTCCGCGTACGGCTGGGACGAACTGCACCGCCTGGTCGCCGAGGCGACGGTCGTCTCTCGGCGGCTCGGCGCGGAGGGGATACGGGACGCCGCCCGACGGCTGGATGCCGACGAGTCGCGCCTGCTCCGGGGCGTCCCGGTCATCAGGGCCTGGCTCGCCGAGCGGATGGGCGCGACCATCGATGCGCTCGACGGTGATGCGCTCGACATGCCGCCCCACGTCCGCGACGTCGACTGCATCGTCTCCGAGGCCGCGTCCGGAGTCTTCTTCTACTCCCCCGGCGCACCGGACGGCTCGCGGAGACCGCGGGTGGTCTGGACACTCCCCGGTGGGACCGACACCGTCTCGACGTGGCGCGACGTCACGAGTCTCCACCACGAGGGCGTGCCCGGTCACCACTACGAGCATGCGGTCGCCCACGCGAACGTCGCACTGCACCCGTGGCAGCGCTACCTCTGCCACGTGCACGGCTACGCGGAGGGATGGGCGCACTACGCCGAGCAGCTCGCGGGCGACGTGGGCCTCGTGCGCGACGACGCCGAACGGCTCGGGCTCCTCCTCGGGCAGATCTGGCGGTCGGTAAGGATCGTCGCGGACATCGGGCTCCACACCGGTCGGCCGATCCCGGCGACACCGCTCACCGATGAGGCGCGGTGGACGCCGTCTCTCGCGCGCGATCTCCTCACGGACGTCGCCCTCGTCGATCCCGTGACGGCCCGGTTCGAGGTTGACCGGTATCTGGGGTGGCCGGGGCAAGCCCTCGCCTTCAAGGTGGGTGCGAAGCTCTGGACCGACACCCGCGATGCGGCGCGGTCCCAGCGAGGCGACGGATTCGACGCGCGCCGGTTCCACGCCGATGCACTCGCGCTCGGACCGATGGGGCTCGATCCTCTGCGGAAGGCCCTCTCCGCGACGGACTAGGCGGCTGCCGCCACGGACGCAACCTGGGTCCATTCACATGTATGCACCCCTACCCTGGAAGTATGTCCGCCACGGAGAAGCAGTCCCCCCAGGGGAAGTACGTCGAGCCCGGTCGCGAATTCACGCGCGACACGAACTACATCGAGGACCGCATCACGCGCGACGCCCGTGACGGATGGCCGGTCGAGGCCGGGCGCTACCGCCTCGTCGCGGCGCGCGCCTGCCCGTGGGCCAACCGCACCGTCATCGTCCGGCGCCTGCTGGGTCTCGAATCCGCGATCTCGCTCGGGCTCCCGGGTCCCACCCACGACGAGCGCAGTTGGACGTTCGACCTCGATCTCGGCGGCGTCGACCCGGTGCTCGGCATCGAGCGACTGCAGCAGGCGTTCTTCGCACGCTTCCCCGACTATCCGCGCGGCATCACCGTCCCGGCGATCGTCGACGTGCCGACCGGCCAGGTCGTCACGAACAACTACCCCCAGATCACGCTCGACTTCTCGACCGAGTGGACCGAGTTCCACCGCGAGGGCGCCCCCGACCTCTATCCGGAGCATCTGCGCGCCGAGATCGACGACGTCGCCGAGAAGATCTTCCACGACGTCAACAACGGTGTGTACAAGGCAGGCTTCGCCGGCTCCCAGAAGGCCTACGAGCGGGCTTACGACACGCTCTTCGCCCGCCTCGACTGGCTCGAGGAGCGTCTCGCGACTCAGCGCTTCCTGGTCGGAGACACCATCACGGAGGCCGACGTGCGCCTCTTCACGACCCTCGCGCGGTTCGACGCCGTGTACCACGGCCATTTCAAGTGCAACCGCTCGAAGCTCGACGAGATGCCCGTGCTGTGGGCGTACGCTCGCGACCTCTTCCAGACGTCCGGTTTCGGCGACACGATCGACTTCGCGCAGATCAAGGCGCACTACTACGTCGTCCACTCGGACATCAACCCGACGGGCATCATCCCGAAGGGACCGGACCCGCGCGGCTGGCTCACGCCGCACGGCCGCGAGGAGCTCGGCGGTCGCCCGTTCGGCGACGGAACACCGCCGCCACCGCCGCCCGAGGGCGAGCGCGTTCCGCCGCTCGCCTGACGCTCATGCCCGCCGGCTACGGCAGCAGCGCGAGCTTTCCCCCGGGGTGCTGGTCGGCGAGGAAGCGCATCGCCTCGCGCGCCTCGGCGAGCGGGAAGGTGCGCGCGATCGGCACCACGAGGTCGCCGCGACCCGCGAGTTCGATGAGGTGCGCCCGAACACGGTCGCGGAAGACCGCGCTCGCGGGGAAGCGGCCCATGATCACGCGGTACCCGTCGCGCTCGGCACGCTCGAAGTTCGCGATCGACACGATGCGCGAGCGGTCGGGGACGAGCGCGAGGGAGACGTCGATCGCTTCGTCCGTGCCGACGCAATCGAGCGATGCGGCGATGGGACCAGCGGCCAGGTCGCGCACGCGCTCCTCGAGCCCGTCGCCATAGACGACGTGCTCGCCGCCGTAGCGCATCACGACGCCCATGTTCGCGTCGCTCGCCGTACCGATCACCCGGATCCCGAACAGTCGCGCCTGCTGCAGGACGCTCACGCCGACGGCGCCGGAGGCTCCGTGGACGAGGATCGTCTCGCCCGCCTTCGCCCCTGTCACGTCGAGCATCTCGGCCGCGGTCGTCCCCGCGAGCAGCAGGTTGGCCGCTTCCGGGAAGTCGAGCGATTCCGGCTTCGCGAAGACGTCCTTCGCCGGCACCGTGACCGAGTCGGAGTATCCGCCTCGGATACGGAACGCGAGCACCTCGTCGCCGTCGGCGCCGCCGCCCGAGGCGATCTCGGTGTCCGGACCGACGGCCGAGAGGATGCCCGCGACCTCGTAGCCGACATGGATCGGCAGATCGGACGGGTCGCCGCCCATCGCGATGTGCTTGTAGTCGGCGGGGTTCATGCCGGCCGCGAAGACGTCGATCGTCACCTCGCCGGGTCCGGGAGGAGCGACCTCCTCCTCCACGAAGTCGAAGACGTCGAGCCCGCCGAAGTCACGGGCGATCCAGGTGTGTGCCATTCATCCATCCTCCACCCGCCGCCGTGCAGCGGGTGCTCGGAGCGCGGGGCGCTCGGTGTGTGATCAGTCGTCGTGCAGGGTGCGGAGGGCCGTGACGACGTCGCGGTGCCACCGACGGGCGGCGGGCACCGCGCCGAGGAAGATCGGTGTGTCGTGCGTCATGCCGAGGTACCGGACCACCGTGGCGTCCCCGCCGTCGGCGCGGATCTTCGCGCCGTACGCGGCTCCCTCACCGCGCAGCGCGTCGAACTCGGCGGTGAGGATGTGGGCAGGCGGCAGGCCGGCGTGCGACGGCGCGAGCAGCGGGGAGGCGAGCGGGTTGCGGGCATCCGACGGGTTCGGCAGATACGTGCGCGCCACGGAACGCATCTCGCGAATCGCGAAGATCGTGGGCACCCCCATGGCCCGCACGGGCGCGAAGTCGATGTGCCGCCCCGTGAGGTCCACGACGGGCACCTCGAGGAGCTGGAGCCGCAGGGGCACGTTCCGGCCGTCGCGGTTGGCGAGGGCGACAGAGGCGGCGATGTTTCCGCCGGCGGAGATCCCGGAGATCGCGAGCCGCTTCCCGTCGATGCCGAGACGAGACGCGTTGTCGGCGAGCCAGCCGAGCGCGGCGCCCCCTTGCTCGACAGCCGCCGGGAACTTGTGCTCGGGCGCGAGGGCATAGTCGACCGCGACCACGGCGACGCCGGCGTCGAACGCCCGCAGCCGGAACCCCGCGTCCGTCGTGGGGTAGTCGATGCCGCCGATGCGGAACCCGCCACCGTAGAAGGCGAGGGTCGCGGGGACCGCCGCGCGGTCGTCGTCGTTCGGGGCGCTCCCGAGGTCCGGGTAGTAGATGCGGACACGCACGTCGGGTCGACCCGGCACCGAGACCGTGTGCTCCTCGATGCGCACGTCGGGCCCGGCCTGGCCCACGGCGTCGAGCTCCGTCGCGTCCCACGCGATGGCGGCCTTCCGGTGCGAGGCGCGCGTGGGCTTCTTCTTCGGCTTCTTCCGCGTCGTCTTCTTCGGGGCCGACTTCTTCGCGGCGGCTGGCTTGGCGGCGGCTGGCGTGCTCCCCTGCGTGACAGCCGCGCCGACACCGCCCTTCTCCGCGGCGGCTCCCGATGGGGCTACCGTCCCGGCACTCGACGCGGCGGGAGGTGGGGCGATACGCAGCGCAAGCCGCGATAGCCACGGCCACCCGCGGCGCTTCGCGAAGCCCTGGAGGGTCGAACGCACGAGATAGGCGCGGTGGGTGCGGAGTCGGTCGGCGAAGAAGGGATCGAGCGGCACGGGACCTCCGGTTCTCAGGTGGGCGTCCGGTTACGACGAGCCGGCGGTGCGCCAGTCTACGGCCGGCCCCCGACAACACCCGGGGCCTTGCCTCGCACCGACCCGACCCCCTGGCGGGCGCGGTCCGGCGGGGACAGGATGGTCGCATGCCGCTCACGATCGACGACCCCGTCTCCCCCATGCTCGCGAAGGCGGTCGATGCCGTCCCGGAGCCAGACCGCGTGGAGGGCGGGCTCTCGTACGAACCGAAGTGGGACGGGTTCCGGAGCATCGTGTACGTCGACGCCGAGGGGAACGTCGAGCTCGGCAGCCGCGGATCGAAGCCGCTCACACGGTACTTCCCCGAGCTCGTCGCCGCGCTCGCGGAGCGGCTCCCCCGCGGCTGTGTGCTCGACGGCGAGATCGTCGTGCGCGTGGGAGAGCCCGGGCACGAGACCCTCGATTGGGAGGCGCTCTCGCAGCGCATCCACCCCGCAGCGAGCCGGGTGACGCTGCTCGCCGAGCAGACCCCGGCGTCGTTCGTGGCGTTTGACCTCCTCCAGGTCGACGGCGAGGAGATCCTCGACGCTCCCTTCTCCGAGCGTCGCGCCGCGCTCGAGACGATGCTCGCGGACGTCGATGCGCCGGTGCACCTCACGCAGACGTCCACGGACGTCGAGGTGGCCAGGCGCTGGCTCGAGGAGTTCGAGGGAGCCGGACTCGACGGTGTCGTCGCGAAGCCGCTCGCCGCGGCCTACGCGCCCGGTAAGCGCGTGATGCTGAAGGCTAAGCACCACCGTACGGCCGACGCCGTCGTGCTGGGCTACAGGGTCCACACGAGCGGAGCGGGTGTCGGTTCCCTCCTCCTCGGTCTGTACGACGGCGACGGCGAGCTGCGGAACGTCGGTGGGGCGTCGGCCTTCACGGCCGCGCGGCGGCTCGAGCTCGTCGAGGAGCTCGAACCCGATGTCGTCCGCGACGAGGACGGCGAGATCGTGCGCGGAGAGACGGATCGCTCGCGCTTCTCCTCCGGGAAGGACGTCTCGTACGTGCGCCTGCACCCGCGCCGTGTCGTCGAGGTGCGCTACGACCAGATGGAGGGCAGCCGTTTCCGGCACACGGTTCAGTTCGCGCGGTGGCGTCCGGACCGCGACGCCCGCTCGTGCACGTTCGACCAGCTCGAAGTCCCCGCCCGCTACGACCTCGGCACCATCCTCTCCTGACCCCACCCCTCCTTTCCCCCTCCTCATACCCCAAAAAGATCGCGATACAGCACGAAACCCGATGCTGTATCGCGATCTTTTTGGGGTAGGGCGGAGGGGTGCGGGGCGGGGTCAGGCGGTGGCGAAGCGCTTCGCGGAGCGCTCGCGGTGCTTCTGGGCCTCCACCTCGCGGTTCTTCGGAGGGGCCGTCGTCACGAGATCCTCGAGCAGGTGACGCGAGATGTGGGCGATCTCCGCGACGGCGCGGTCGAACGCCTCCTGGTTCGCCTGCGAGGGCTTCGTGAAGCCGCTGATCTTGCGGACGTACTGGAGGGCGGCGGCGTGGACCTCGTCGTCCGTCGCCGCGGGCTCGAAGTTGTGGAGGGTGTGGATGTTCCGGCACATGCCGACACCGTAACCCCGCAGCCCTGCCCCCTCAAGAGCCAGGAATCGCGACTATGCACAAATCATCACGCACATGCGAGACCCTCAGGGGGTCAGGAGTGGGTCACTCGGCGTCTGGCGTACGGGCACGGGACGGCTGCACGCGCGGCGGCTCGCCCGGCATCTTCGGAAAATCGGGAGGGAACGGGAGCTCGCCGAGGCCGTTCTCGAGGTCACGAGCCCACCACTCCAGCAGAACGTCGAGACGACCGGGCTTCTCGTGCATGCGCGCCCACGGGTCCCCGACCGTGCGCAGTCGCTCCGGGATGGTGCGAACGGTGAGCGAGTGGGGATCGATGCTGCCGAGCTCGTCCCACTCGAGCGGACACGACACCGTCGCCTCGGGCAGCGCACGCGGGCTGTACGCGCCGGCCATCGTCCGGTCGCGATTCGCCTGGTTGAAGTCGACGAAGATCCTCTCGCCGCGCTCCTCCTTCCACCAGTTGGTCGTGACCGCGTCGGGCATGCGGCGCTCGAGCTCGCGCGCCGCTGCGATGACCGCGTGCCGCACCTCGAGGAACTCGACCGTCGGCTCGATCGGCGCGAAGACGTGCAGTCCGCGGTTGCCCGACGTCTTCACGAAGGCCGTGAGACCGACCTCCGCGAGCAGATCGCGCAGAGCGATCGCGGCCGGGATGGCGTCGTCGAAGTCGGTCCCCGGCTGCGGGTCGAGATCGATGCGCAACTGGTCGGGGTGGTCCGTGTCGCCGGCGCGCGACGCCCACGGGTGGAACACGACCGTGTTCATCTGCACGGCCCACACGGTCGCGGCGGCCTCGTGGAGCACCACCTGGGGGTGCGATCGCGCGCTCGGGTAGGTCACCGTCACGGCGTCCACGTAGTCGGGGGCGCCCTTCGGCGGGTTCTTGGAGAAGAACCACTCGCCGTCGACACCCGCGGGGAACCGTTGGAGCGAGACGGGCCTGTCGCCGTTCGCGGCGAGGAACGCGTTCGACACCTCCACCATGTAGGTGGCGAGGTCGAGTTTCGTGATGCCCGCCTCCGACCAGAGGACGCGATCGGGGCTCGAGATGCGCACCTCGCGCTCGCCAGACGGACCGGGAACGGGGATGGTGACGGCGTTGCTTGCCATGCTCGCACCCTACGCGTCGGAGTCACCCGACCGCGAGAGCTTGCGCTCGACCCGGTGGGTCGATGCGCCTCAGCGCGCCTCGCGCGTGCGGCGGTCGTTCTCCTTCTGGATCGCCTCGACGAGCTCGTCCTTCCTCATGCGCGAGCGCCCGGAGATCTCGAGGCGCTTCGCGACGTCGAGCAGGTGCTCCTTCGTCGCGTTCGCGTCCACGCCGCCGGCTGTCTTCCCGGGTGCGAGCCCGCCGCGCTCCGACTTCTCGTCGGACGGACCGTTCTCCGCCTTCCGCTCCCAGTGGTCGCCGATCTTCTCGTACTCGTGCTTGAGCGCGGCGAACGCGGTGCGGTGAGCCCTCTCACCCTCGCCGTAGCTCTCCACGGCGGAGTCGTGCGTCTTCGACCACAGCGCCTGAGCGTGCTTGTCGCTGCGCTCGAGGGTGGACGGCAGTTCCTCGTCGGCCGGCATGGACGTCTCCTCGTTCTCGTGTGACGACCCCAGTCTGCCGCCGAGGATCGTCGCACGAATCCCGTTGTCCGCGGGGTCGAGCGGTGGCACAATCGCCGATCGTCGCTGTCCCGCGATGTCAGCCGGCGAGCGGCTCGCCCCGGCGCCGGGCCTGCTCGTCGGGATCGGGGACGGGAGCGGCGGCGAGGAGCCTCCGCGTGTAGTCGTGCTCCGGGGCCGTGAGCACGCGACGTCGCTCGCCCTCCTCCACGATGCCGCCGCGGTGCAGCACGACCACACGATCGCACAGGGCGTCGACGACGGCGAGGTCGTGGCTGATGAAGAGGCACGCGAACCGGAACTGCTGCTGCAACCGCCGCAGGAGGTCGAGCACCGTGGCCTGCACGGACACGTCGAGGGCAGACGTGGGTTCGTCGGCGATGAGCAGGAGCGGGTCGAGCGCGACGGCCCGTGCGATGGCGACGCGCTGGCGCTGCCCGCCGGAGAGCTCGTGCGGGTAGCGGCCGGCCCATGTGGCGGGAAGTTCGACGGCCTCGAGCAGCGCCGCGACGCGGGCGGTGAGCTCCGTTCCCTTCAACCCGAGGTGGACGCGCATCGGCTCGCCGATCGACTGGCCGATCGTCCGCCGTGGGTCGAGAGCCGCCGTGGGGTTCTGGAACACCACGCCGATCCTCTTCTTGACCGTCCGCACCGCCGAGCGCGACGCCGTCCGGAGATCGACACCGTCCACGACGACACGACCCTCGGCGACCGGCGCGAGACCGAGCACGCTCTTGCCGATGGTGGACTTGCCCGAACCCGACTCCCCCACGAGCGCGAGCATCTCGCCCGCACGAATGTGGAGCGACACACCGTCGACGGCACGGACGTGACGCCCGCGCCGGTTGCGGTACTCGACGACGAGGCCCTCGACCTCGAGGACAGGACGTTCTTCCGCGAGGGCGGCCGTCATGCGGTCCTCCGCCCCGATGCGGGGAACCGCCGCGAGGAGCTGTCGCGTGTACTCCGCGCGCGGGGCGGCGAAGAGGGAACGGACGTCCGCCGTCTCCTCGACGCGTCCTGCCCGCATCACGACGACGCGATCGGCGAGGTCGGCGACGACGCCCATGTCGTGGGTGATGAGGAGGATGGCGGCGTTGGTCCGCGCCTGCAGCCGTCGCAGGACGTCGAGGATCTCGCGCTGCACCGTCACGTCGAGCGCGGTCGTCGGCTCGTCGGCGATGAGCACAGCGGGGTCGCACGCGAGCGCCATCGCGATCATGACGCGCTGCGCCTGTCCGCCCGACAGCTGGTGCGGGTAGTAGCCGAGGCGGTCCTCGGGATCGGGCAGCTCGACCATGCGCAGGAGCTCGACGGCCCGGGCGCGGCGCTCGGCGGAGGACATCCCGCGGCCGTGGCGCTTCAGCATCTCGATGATCTGGTACCCGACGGTGAAGACCGGGTCGAGGGCGTTCGACGGGTCCTGGAAGATCATGGAGACCGTGTTGCCGCGCACGGCGGAGAACTCGCGCTCGGACGCCCCGACGACGTTCGTGCCGTCCACGAGGATCTCCCCCGTGACGGTCGCGTTGGGCGGCAGCAGGCCGAGCACGGCGAGCGAGGTGACGCTCTTGCCGGAGCCCGACTCGCCGACGATCGCGAGGACCTCCCCGGCATGGAGGTCGAAGTCCACGGCGTGGACGGCGTCGACCCGCTCGCCCCCCACGGAGAAGCGGATGGCGAGGTCGCGGACGGAGAGAACCGGCGTCGTCATGGGGTGTCGTCCTTCTCCTGCTCGTCGGGTGCGTGGTCGTCCAGTCGCGCATCCCCCGCCTCGGCGGCCTCGGCCGCATCGCGGTAGGCCTCCCAATCGGCGAGCATCTTGCGGTGGTAGCCCTCGAGCCATGTCATGTACCGCTGCGCGTTGCGGAGACGCGTGCGGGGTCCGGCGGCGTCTGCGGGCACGAGGTCGAGCCCGCCGATGACGGTGCCCTTCATGCGGCGGAGGTACTCCCGCTCGCCGCTCAGGAACGTTCCCCACACGTCGTCCTCGACGCGGAAATAGTGGGCGCGGTCACCGGGCAGTGCGTGCCTCTTGAGGAAGCCGACCGTCACGAGCGCGCGGGTCGCCATCGACACCGCTCCTGTGCTCGCCTGGAGCAGGTGGGCGATCTGCGCCGACGACAGGTACGGCTCGTCCACGATGATGAGCAGCCCGAGGACCCGCCCGTCCATGCGCGCGTTGTTCGCCGACTCCCACGAGGAGGCGAAGTCCTCCACGAAGGTGCGGGTCGCGTCGTCGAGTTCCGTGAGGTGGGAGGCATCGTCGCTCGGCACCGGCGTCTCGGAGAGGGGGTGCGGCTGGGTCGCGTTCTGGCTCATAGGGACATCCTGGCAAGGGTGTCGACGGGACGCCCGGAGGCGAGGGCGCGTCGGTACGTGTCGATCGGCCACATCGTCATGCCGCCCATCGTCACGGCGGTGATCGCGCCGGCGTCGTCGCGCTCGAAGATCACGCGCTCGCCGGTGGCTCCGAAGCCGGGGACGCTCTCGGTGCGCACCTCATCGCCCGAGACGTCCAGGAACTGGTGGGCGTTCTTCGGCTCGGGAGAACGCGGCGAGATGCTCGCGAGCTTGCCGCCGAGGTCGACGATGTCGACCACTCCCCACATGTTCGCGAAGCGACCGGTGAAGCGCGACAGGTCGGGTCCAGACCCGTCCTCGTCACCGTCGACGTCGCGCGCGGCGTCGAGGGCGAGGTCGACGAGCTGCACGACGCCCGTCATGAGGGAATCGGCCGGTCCGTCGACGGCGTTCGTGAGCACCGAGAGCACGAGCTTGTCGGTCGGGTCGATCCACGTCCTCGTGATGTGCCCGGGGTAGCCGCCGCTGTGACCCACGAGATCGCGGTCGCCGATGGTGCGCTGCTCGAAGCCGAGCCCGTATCGACCGAGCTCGGTGCCGTGCGCCTCCACGCGCGACTCCTCGCGCTGCAGGAGGCGCTTGCTCGCGTCCGTCACGAGGGTGTCGTCGCCGAACCAGTGGGCCGCGCCGTAGGTGGTGAGGTCGCGAGCGGTGGAGAACCATCCCGTCGCGGCGGCCATCGCTCGCGTGTCGACGTGCTCGATCCGGTGGCGGGAGTCGTCGCCGGCCGTGAGACCGGTGTGGCCAGCGGCGTACTCGCTCGCACGCGACGCGTCGTACTCGGGGCCGGAGTCCGCGAGCCCGAGCCGGTCGGCGATGTTCTCGGCGACGTAGTCGTTGTACGGCGTGCCGCTCGCCGCCTCCACGATGAGGCCGAGGAGCGAGTATCCGATGTTGGAGTACTTGAAGTACTCGTTGGGGGCGAAGACGGCGCCGTCGGTCCGGGCTCCGGCGATGAGGGAATCGCGATCGAGGAATTCCCCGCCGCGCTGCCAGAAGTTGTTCTCGACGCCGTCGCGGATGACGCCGCCCTGGTGGCCGAGCAGCTCGCGGACGGTGACCGGGGCGAGGGGCGTACCCTCGAGCTCGGGGATCCAGTGCCCTGCGGTGTCGTCGAGCCGCAGCGAGCCGGCCTCGACGAGCTGCAGGACGGCCGTCGCGGTCATCGTCTTCGAGTGCGACGCGATGCGGAAGAGGTGCGCGGTCGTCAGCTTCTCGCCCGTCGTGAGGTCGGCGTGCCCCCAGGCGACGTCGAGCACGATCTCGTCGTCGGCGCGGATGGCGGCCTGGATGCCCGGGGTGCGGCGGTACGCGCCCTGGAAGGCGAGCCACTCCTCGAGGTAGGGGGCGAGCGAGCGGAGAACGGAGATGCGGTCGATCGTCATGATCGTCCCTTCGGATCGAGGGCGTCACGCAGGATGTCGCCGAGGGTGATGAGGCTGAGCACGGTCACGGTGAGGAAGATACTCGGGAAGACGAGCAGGTGGGGTTCGCTCTGGAAGTAGGACTGCGCCGTGGACAGCTGCAGCCCCCACGAGATCGACGGGGCGCGGAGCCCGACGCCGAGGAAGGTGAGCGTGGACTCTGCCACGATCACGGAGCCAACCATGGTGGTCGCGATGGCGAGCACCGGGCCGAGCGAGTTCGGAACGACGTGGTCGAGCAGGATGCGCCGGTCACGGAGACCCATCGCCTGCGCGGCCTGCACGTACTCCGTCCCCCGCACGGTGCGCACGGAGCTCCGCACGAGGCGCGCGAGCGTCGGCCACGAGAAGAACGCGATCACGAGCGAGACGGTCACCGCCGAGCGTGTGCCGAGACCGTTGAGCACCACGATCGCGCCGAGCAGGAACGGGAAGCCGAGGAACACGTCGGTGAGGCGCGCGACGACGCGGTCGGCGAATCCGCCGTAGTAGCCGGCGATCGTTCCGAGCACCATGGCGATCACGAGGCACAGGATGGTCGTGAGGAGCCCGATGAACAGCGACGTCTGCGTTCCGTAGATCACGTTCGCGAAGATGTCGCAGCCCTGGAGGTCCGTGCCGAACACGTGCTCGCCGCCCGGCTCGAGCGCGCTCTTCGAGAGGTCGCACGCCCGCGGATCCGGCTGACCGAAAAGCCCCGCGATCGGCCCGGGGATGATCGCGATGACCGCGAGGAGGCCGAGCACGACGGAGCAGAGCCAGAAGAGGGGCCGGGCCCGGAGGGTCCGCCACATGCTGCGGTCGGGCGGGGCGACGAGGGGCGCCTGCTGGGGCGCGAGCTGCTCACTCATGGCGGATCCTCGGGTCGAGCACGGAGTTGATGAGGTCGACGACGACGCTCGTCGCCAGGAAGATCAGGATGAGCGCGGTCGCGACGCCGACGACCGTCGGCCCCTCGTGCGTCTTGATCGCGTCGAACAGCAGCGCACCGATCCCCGGGAGGTTGAAGATCGCCTCGATCACGACGGTACCGCCGAGGAGGTACCCGAGGTCGATCGCGAGGAACGTGAGCACGGGGGCCACGGAGTTCCGCATGACGTGCACGCCCACGATGTTGCGGCGCGGCATGCCCTTCGCGGTGAGGGTGCGCACGAAGTCGGAGCGCATCGTGTCGACCACGCTGCCGCGCATGAGCCTCGTGACGCTCGCGAGTCCGAAGAGCGCGATGACGATAGCCGGGAGGAGGTACGCCGTCGGCCATCCGGCGCTCGTCCCCGCGATGGGGAACCAGCCGAGTTGCAACCCGAACACGAGCTGCGCCGTGACGCCGAGGACGAAGACCGGGATCGAGGTCGCGAGCACCGTTCCGACGAGCACCGTGCGGTCGACGAGGCCGCCGCTGCGGAGCCCGGCGACGAGGCCGAGCACGACGCCGATGACGACCTCGATCGCCCACGCCGTGAGAGCGAGTGTGATCGTGACGGGCCAGCGCGCGGCCATCCGATCGCCCACCGGCCGGCCGTCGAAGCCCGTGCCGAGGTCTCCCGTGAACAGCCCGCCGACGTAGCGCAGGTACTGCAACCAGACGGGTTCGTCGAGGTGGTACTGGGCGCGCAGTTGGGCTTGCACGGCCTCCGGCAGAGGACGGTCGCCGCCGAGGGCCGCGATCGGGTCGCCCGGGAGCGTGAAGACCATGAGGTAGATGATGAAGGTGACGCCGACGAAGACGATCGCGAGCTCGACGGCGCGGCGACCGACGAACCGGATCACGAGTCGTCCCCCGCGAGGAGCGCCGCCATCACGAGCGTGGAGGCGTACTGCACACCCACGAGCTTCTCGACGGGGAGGACCTCGAGTCCCGTGACGTCGTCCGATTCGGCGATCCACTCGTCGTACGCGGTCCGCAGCTCGGCGGCGGCCCGACGGACGGGCACGGGCGCGATGCCCGCTGCCACCTCGCCCTCCAGGGCGCGGACGAGCATGCCGCCGAAGCGCAGCCGGAAGCAGCGCACGAGGTCGGCGTTCGTGAACGCCTCGGCGATCGTCGCGGCCCGGTGCGACTCCGGCAGCTCGGCCCTGGCGGCCTCGGCGTCGCCGGCGGCGCTCATCATCGGGACGAACGCCCGCGAGGCGCGGAGGAACGGCGACTCGATCGTGAGGTGGGGCTCCGCCCGGGTCAGCGCCGCGTTGAGGATCCTGCCCGTCTCGCGGAGGCCGTCGGCCTTCCGCCGCAGCACCTCGTCGTACGAGAGGTCCGACGGTCGCGTGTCGAGAGCATCGGGGTGCGACCAGTACGGCAGCTCCGCGATGAGGACGAGAGTGCCGAACTGCGCGGCGTAGTCGGCGGAACCCGCTCCGCCGACCTCGCGCGTGGGGTCGACGCCGAGGGCCTCGAGGTAGTCGTAGTGGTCCGTCGCGAGCGGGGAGAGGTACACCGCCTGGGCGAGGGCCGTGAGGTCGGCGGACTCGGGCTCTCCCGCGTCGAGCGGCAGGTCGAGGGCCGCGGGGATCGCGTGCAGGGCGTCGACGCCGCCGGACAGTTCGCGGCTCACGTAGTAGTAGACGCCGCCGAGCTCGGCGTTGTGCAGGCCGACGAGCAGCGCGGGGTGCGTCTCGACCATGAGCTGCATGAGCGCCTGCGTCTCGGGCATGGGACGGTCGAAGTACGCATCCTTGTACGAGAGGGGGAACGACCACTCGACCTGCTCCTGCGGGGCGGGGCGGTAGAAGTTCCTGGCGTAGTGGGAGCGGTCCCCGGGGTTCGCGAACCAGCCCTCGTTGAGGCGGGCGCCGTCGGGATCGATCGACGGGATGATGTGCCACGTCGCGTCGAAACGGTCGAAGAAGTCGGGTTCGGCGAGGATGTGCTCCGCGAGGACACGGGCCGTGTGGAAGCCGATCGGTTCGTTCGGGTGGACGCCGCCCACGATGAGGGCGTGTCGGGAGCCCGAGCCCACGACGTACTCGTGGATCGGCTCGCCGAGTCGCGAGGTGCCGATGCGTCGCTTCACGAGACGTCCGTCCGAGCCGTTCGCGAGGGCGTCGAAACCCGCGACGAGCTCGTCGATCGGGGGGAAGGTCGTGAGCGGCTCGATGCGCGCGGCGCGCTCGAGGATCTCGGGCAGCGACGGAGCGCCACCCGCGCGGAGTGGAGTGGTGGCGGGCGCTGCGTCGGCGGACGGCGTCGAGGTCATCGGTCCCCTCAGATGGATCGAGTGCGGTACAGGGTGGGGGTCCCGCCGGGCGGCTGTCGCGCGCCCGGCGGGACCGGTCTTGCTCGTCTTACTCGCCCTACTCGCCCGCGAGCACCACGTTGGTGAGGCGCGGGTTACCGACGGGAGAGGTGACGAGGTCGCTGATCTTGTCCGACGTGACGTAGGAGTACGTCTCGAAGAACAGCGGAGGAGCGGGGAACTCCTCGAGGATCAGTTCCTGCACCTCGGCGTAGGCGGTTCCGTCGCCCGTGTCGGCGGCGTCGGCGGCGTCGATCGCGGCCTTCACGTCGGCGTCGTACCACGGGATGCAGTTGGCGCAGCCGCCGCCCTCCACGTAGAACGGACGCAGCGTCGCCTGCTGGCTCGGGTACAGGGCACCCCAGCGCGAGAAGAACGGGCCGTCGATGTTGCCGGCGGTGCGGTTGTCCGAGAACTCCGCCCAGTCGGCGCTCGGCACGGCCGTGGCGTCGACGCCGAGGTTCTGGCGCAGGTTGTTCGCGATGGCGTTGTAGAAGTCGTCGAGACCGCCGCCGCCCGGGAAGTAGATCTCCATGCTTCCCTCGAAGCCGCCGGCCTCGTCGAGCAGGGCCTTCGCGGCCTCCGGGTCGTACTCGCAGTACTCGCCGCAGATGCCCTCGGGCGTTCCGGGCTCGATCGCGGGGGTGAAGGCGGTGGCGGGCGTGTAGGCGCCTCCGTAGATCACCTCGTTGATCGTCTCGCGGTCGATCGCCATGGAGATGGCCTGGCGGACGCGGACGTCCTGGTAGCGCTCGTCCCACAGCGGCAGGCCCAGGTACGAGATGCCGGGAGCCTCGAAGGAGTAGAACGCGTCGCCGAAGTCGTCGCCGGCCTGCGGCAGACGGCTCGCGGGAACCGACGCGATGTCGAGGTTGCCCGCCTGCACGTCCGTGTAGGCCGTGGTGTCGTCCGTATAGGGAACGAACGTGATCTGGTCGGTCGTCGGCTCGTCGCCCTGGTAGTCCTCGTATGCGGTGACCACGAGGGGCTCGTTCTCGACGTAGTCGTCCTTCAGCTCGAACGGGCCGTTGCCGATCGGGTGCGTGTTGTAGGCGTCGAGGTCGTCGAAGGCGGATTCGGGCATCGGGTACATGGCCGTCTGCGCCTGGCTCACCTGGAGCGGGAACTGGCTGTCGGGTCCGATGAGCTCGACGGTGAACGTGAGGTCGTCCACGACCGTGAGGCCGGACATCTCGGTGGTGCTCGGCTCGCCCTCAGCCGGGTTGAGGTCGGAGTAGCCGACGATGTTGGCGACCTGGCCGGAGTTCTCGAACGCGTTCGGCCCATAGGCGACGGTGTTCCAGGAGTCCACGTAGCTCTGCGCCGTGACGGGCGTGCCGTCGTGGAAGGTCCAGCCGTCCTTGAGCGTGATGGTCCAGGTGGTGTTGTCGTCGGACTCGATCGACTCGGCCTGGACGTAGTTCAGGGTGCCGTCGGACTCGAGGAAGCTGAGCGGAGCCCAGACGGCCATGTTGAAGTCGTAGGCCACGAGCTGGCGGCCGGGGGTGAGCGTTCCGGGGTCGGTGACGCCCATGCTGATGGCGCGAGTGCCGCCGTCGGCGGTGTCGGTACCGCCGGAGGCACAGGCCGTGAGGCCAAGTGCCGCCACCAGCAGTACGCCGGCAGCGACCGTGCGCTGTGTCCTTCTCATCGTTTCTCCTCGTCGGGGTGCAGAACAGGGGTGGGGAACCTGAATGGTGCGGGGTGCGAGTGGAGCAGGGGTGCGAGAAGCGCTGCGGGCGCGGGATGTGCGCCGACCGCGCTGCTGAGTCGCAGGGGTGGAGCCAGCAAACTCCCCCGACGAGGGGCCCGTCAATACGAGACGGTCAGAAGTTTCACAAAGTAATGAAACCTAAATATGTTCGAAACAATCGAGATGCGATGTTCCGTAGCGGCGTCACCAGCCCCAGGTGCCCGGGGCCCCTTTGAACGGGCCGACGATCTCCGAGGTGATCCAGCCGCCGTAGAAGTCGCCGTCCTGCGCCTGCACGACCTCGCCTCCCACCTCGCAGCTGTCCATGCGGCCCGGGTAGAGGGCGACCATGTCGCGGAGCTGCTCGAAGCCCTTCCGCGGCGTGGCGTAGAACCAGCCGGCGGAGGGGGCGACGGCGTCGCCCGAGACGACGTCGAGGTAGGACGCCTCGCCCTTGAACTCGCAATACGTGGTGCCGGCAGCGGGCCGCAGGGATCCGGCCACGAAGGCCTCGCGGGGCACGTAGAACACGGGAGGGTGGCTCGTCTCGAGCACGCGGGCGGCCGCCGTCGTGTCGGCGATGACCTCTCCCCCGAAGCGCACGACGACGCGCTTCGACACCGGCTCGACGCGCGGCGGCCGCGGGTAGTCCCACACGGACTCCTGGCCGGGGCCTACGGGAAGGGCGACGGGGCGACGGGTTCTGTTGGAGGTCATGCTCCATTCTCGCCCCGTGCGCTGGTGACAGGTCCGTCGACCGCTCCACGACGAGCCGAGCGCCACACGAGATCGTGTGGCGCTCGGCGGAAGGTGTAGCGCTCGACGGTCAGCGCCGACGACACGGCTCAGGAGAGCGAGGCGGAGAGGTCCTCCGATTCCTCCTCGATCGTCGCCTCGTCGACGAGATCCGTCGCGTCGTCGAGCAGGGTCGCGGTCCACTCGTCGAGGATCTCCTGCGCCCGGCCGCTGTCGATGAGGGAGGCCTGGAGGTCCTCCGTGGCGGTATCCACGAGGGCGGCGAAGTCCTCGTTCTCGAGGAACCTCTCGACGAGCACGTTGGAACCGCCCATCATGCCGCCGCCACCCGCACCTCCCCCGCCGTCAGCGCGGTCGGGCATGTCGGTCGGCATATCGGTGGGGATGTCCGTGGGGATATCCGTCGGCATGCCCTCCGGAACCTCGGCGCCGTCGGGGAGTTCCGGCATGCCCTCGCCGCCCCCGGGGAACCCGCCGCCCTCACCGCCAGCGCCTCCGCCGGGGCTCGCGCCGAACGCGAGGTTGAGGTCCCACGACACCACCGTCATGAGCTGCGTCTCAGGGTCGTAGCGCAGGTACGAGTTGTTGCCGGGACCGTCGATGTCGTCGGTGTTCTGGACGAGGTCTTGGAAAGCGAGGTACGTCGCGAACGCCTCCACGTCGAGGTGGTCCGAGAGCTCCGCTGCGAACGTCTCGTCGTCGGACTCGTTGATGAACTGGAGGAAGTCGATGAGCGGCGTGAGGTCGTCCTCCCCGGCCTCCTGGTCGAAGACCCCGTCGTACGCCGATGCGTCGTCGCCGCGGTAGGAGTAGTCGCCGCCCGATTCGGCCTTGTACAGCAGGCCCTCGTCGCCGAACTCCTGCTCGTCCCAGTCGTCGTTCGGGTTCTGGATGACGAGGCGGAGAGCCGCATCCGCGCCGTTGACGCTGAAGCTCGAGCTCACCGCCTCCTGCGTCGCGAGGCCGGACTCCCCCAGCAGTTCGAGCGCCACGGCCTCGTTGAGCGAGGTCTCCGAACTGTTGCCGCGCACCACGAGCTCGGTCTCGCCGTCGAGGTTCTGGCCCTCCACGTACTTGTCGAGGCGGATGATCCAGGGGAGCTCCGTGGGGTCGCTGTCGGCGTTCGTCCCCATGAGGCTCGAGTTGCCCTTGAGCTTGAGCCCGACGTTCTCGAACACCGTGCCGTCGATCGTCACGGTGGCGGATACCCAGATCTTCTCGCCGTCGTCCACGTAGGCGGCGATGAGAGAGTCGTAGTCCTCGTCGGATACGTCAACCTCGATGTCGTGCACGAACGACGAGTCCCACAGGATGCTCGCGGCCGAGCTCACACTCGAGGATGATTCCGTCGCGGACGTCGTGGAGCAGGCGGCCAGACCACCGGCCGTGAGTGCCACGGCGAGGACGGCTGCGGCGCGGCGCGTGGAGTGCGTGCTTCGGGCGAATCGGATGCGTCGAGTCATGGTCCGACTCCATCCCACGCGCCTATGCGCTGCGCCGCACGACCCTATGAACGGGCCGGGCAGCCCGTCCGAGTCCGCTCCGAGCGCCCCCGTGGACGGGGTGGGGCGCCGAGCGCCTCACTGTGAATACACTGTGCGTCATGTATCTGTTGATCTCGGCCGTCACGTTCCTCGTGCTCCTGGCCGCCCTCATCGACATCATCACCCGCACCGACGACCAGGTGAAGCACCTGCCGAAGCTCTTCTGGATCGTCCTCGTGATCCTGCTGCCATTCCTCGGGAGCATCCTGTGGTTCACGGTGGGACGCGAATGGGGAGACGCGCGCGAGAGTGTCAGCTTCGGGGACCCGCGGCGCTGGGACCGCTCGACGGCGCCCACCGAAGCGGCGCCGCCCGCGAGGATGCAGCGCGAGCTCTCGACCGAGGAACAGCTGGCCGCGCTCGATCGTGAGGCCGAGTACTACGAGAAGCAGGCGCGCATCCGCCGCCTCGAGGCCGACCTCGACAGCAAGCGACAGTCCGAGGGCTGAGCCCTGCCCACGTCCGCCCCTGTCGTACCC
Organism: Labedella gwakjiensis; assembly: GCF_003014675.1. NCBI lineage: Bacteria > Bacillati > Actinomycetota > Actinomycetes > Micrococcales > Microbacteriaceae > Labedella > Labedella gwakjiensis. The sequence goes on along the minus strand of NZ_PYAU01000001.1, from coordinate 3,077,057 downwards.
AGCGCGCTTGAAGACCGACTCGACGGCTTCGTGCGCGAGCACCGGCAGGCGGCCCCCGGGCTGCTCGAGGGGCTCATCGTGACGGGTTCGGCCATCGCGGGCGACTGGTGGCCGGGGACGAGCGACGTCGACCTGGTCCTCGTCGTCTCCCGCGTGCCGACGCCGACCGAGCTCGAGGCGTGCGCGGCGCTCCATTCCCGCTCCATCGCCGATGGTCCGATCGACGGGATCTACGTGACGCGGGAGCAGATCGAGGAGGGTCCGGATCGGCTGGGGTCCGCCGTTCAGGTCGTCGAGGGCATCCTCGACCCGGACGCGACCGGAGGCCAGATCAGCTGGGTCACGTGGCGCGAGATCGAGAGCGGCTGGGAGGCGGTCGCGGGCGATGACGGCGTCGGCGAATGGGCGTGGTCGTCGTGGCGGTTCCCGCAGGCCGACGATGGAGCCCGAGCGTTCTCGCGCGCGAACCTCTCGACGTACTGGGAACACCTCGGACGCCAGGCACGACTCTCGATCGCCGACCGCCCGGCCGGCGACCCCGTCGATGCGCGGACCGTCCGGTGGATCGCTCTCGGCCCCGCACGACTCGTGGCGACGATGGAGACCGGGGAGATCCTCTCGAAGTCGGCGGCGGCGGGCTTCGCGAGCGAACGATGGCCGCGGTACCGGGACCTCCTCGCGCGGGTCGTGTCGTCGCGGCACGGCGGGGACGACACGTTCACCGTCGCAGACGCGGCGAGCGCCCTGGACCTCCTCGACGACTGCGTGGCGGCGTCGCGAACACCCTGACCGAGAACGGCCCAGCGCCCTACTCGCGCGTCGGGTACTCCACGAAGGCGAGGGCGTCGGAGTCCGGCGACCAGCTGTTCACGTTGAGCGTGCCCTGACCGCCGAAGACCGAATAGGTCTGGATGGGCGTCGACCAGTCGTCGGTCGAGACGACGGTGACCACGACCGGGACGTCGGCCGGGTGACCGATCGTGCCGGGCGGGAACGTCACGTACGACGCGAAGCGGCCGTCGGGTGAGACGTGCGGGAACCAATCGACGGTGTCGCTCTCGACGAGGCGCTCGAGCCCCGTTCCATCGACGCGGATCCGGCCGAGCTGCGCGTGCCCGGGCTCCGTCGTGAACGCGTCCGAGTTGAAGACGATCCACTCGCCGTCTGGCGTGAACTCGGGTCCGTCGAGGTGGCCGTCCCCCGTGTCGAGGTGCGTCACCTCTCCCCCGGCGGCCGGGACCAGTCCGAGCCGGCCCTGCGGGTCGCGTCCGTCGTGGTCGCACGGGATCTCCACGAAGGCGAGCGTCGCGCCGTCGGGACTCACGCCGTGGAGATATTGCCGCACGGGGCGGTCGGCGGTGATCCGGCGGGCCGGGCCTCCCGAGAGCGGCGCGACGTAGAGGTGGCCGTCGTCCGAGGTCACGTAGACGTCGTCGCCGTTCGGTGCGAGGACGTGGTCGTTGTTGAGCCGCGCGACGCCCTGGATGTCGATGGGGCTGAGACCCGCGCCATGGGTCGGTGGGAGCGACCAGAGCCGGCCTCCGCCGTTCACGATCAGGCGGCCGTCGTCCGTCCAGTTGGGCGCCTCGACGAGCAGGTCGGTGCTCTCCGTCACGACGAACGGCTCACCCTCGAGCGGCGCGACCCACACGGTGCTCCACTGTCCGGGCGCGTGCCGCCGGCCGCCGCTCGATCCGTCCCCGTGCTGCGCTGCATCCATGCTCCCAGGGTAGGCGTGTCGTCCCCGCGCCGACAGGGCGGGACGGGCTGATGTCGGGGGTTGTCGGCACACTGTCTGCATGACATTCGCGAACGTGGGAACACTCGGAGTCCAGCCAGGCAGACGGGACGAGGTGGTGGAGATCCTCACCCGTCCCTCATCGGTTCTGGCGGAGAACGGCTGCCTGAGCTACGAGGTGGGGGTGAGCGACGAGTACCCCGACACGGTCTTCGTCTCCGAGCTGTGGGTCTCGGCCGACGCTCATGCGGCGTCACTCCAGCTCGAGAGCGTGAAGGAGTCGATCGCGGCGGCGATGCCGTTGCTCTCCGGCGAGTTCGGCGGCTTCCGCTTCGACGTGGTCGGCTCGCCGCTGCGGTAGCGCTGGGCCCGTCGGTGGTCGCGGATGAGGCAGGGCGCAGCGGGCGACCCGGATTCGCGAGAGACTAGGAGTCCCACCGAACGGAAAGAGCACCCATGACCGAACCGGTCGACGCGCGAGTGGCCGTCTACATCGATTTCGACAACATCGTGATCTCGCGATACGACCAGGTGCACGGTCGGAGTCAGTTCATGCGCGACAAGGCCCGCGCCTACAGTTCGTCGGCGAAGGCGTCCGACACCGACATGGCCGCGAAGCTCACGGAGGCCACGGTCGATGTGGGCGCCATCATCGATTTCGCCTCGTCGTTCGGCACACTGGTGCTCACGCGCGCCTACGCCGACTGGTCGGCTCCGGTCAACGCGGACTACCGCGGGCAGCTCGTGAGCCGCGCCGTGGACCTCGTGCAGCTGTTCCCCGCCGCCGCGTACGCGAAGAACGGGGCGGACATCCGCCTCGCCGTCGACGCCGTCGAGGACATGTTCCGCCTTCCCGACCTCACGCACGTGATCATCGTCGCGGGCGACTCGGACTACATCGCGCTCGCGCAGCGCTGCAAGAGGCTCGGCCGCTATGTCGTGGGGATCGGCGTGGCCGGCTCGACGAGCCGCTCACTCGCCGCCGCGTGCGACGAGTTCGCCACGTACGACGCCCTCCCCGGCGTGAAGCCCGCCGTCACGGCGCCCGCCGCTCCCCGGATCACGCCGGCTCCCGAGCAGGACGTGCCCCCCGTCGCCACGGAGGGTACCGCGATCGCCGCTGGCGTCCCCACCATCACGTTCCAGCAGCCGCCCATCGAGACCACCCCTCCCAAGCGTCGGCGGGCGAAAGCGGTCCGCCCCGCGGAGGAGGACGTGGAGCCCGAACCCGAGAACCCGCAGGAGGTAGCCACGAGTCTGCTCGAGCGCGCCCTGCGCCTGGGGCACGAGAAGGACGACGACGCGGATTGGCTGCACACCTCCACGGTGAAGACGCAGATGAAGCGCATGGACCCGTCGTTCAGCGAGAAGGCCCTCGGTTTCCGCACGTTCACCGACTTCCTCGAATCGCGGAGCGACGTGGCCGAGCAGGAGCAGAGCGAGAGCGCCCGGCTCGTGCGCCTCGTACCGGAGCGCGCGTCGGGCGACTGAGCACGAAGCGCCTAGTGCAGAGCGGCGTCGGCGTCGGTCTCGATCCACGAGCGGAAGACCACGCGGAGGCCTGATCGGGTCGGCGCGCAGAGGAACGGTCCCACCTCGACGGGCACGTCCTCGGGGAACGGGGCGACCCGCACCAGCCGGAAGGCCTCGTCCTCACGCCGCGCCCGCACCGTGACGGCGTCACCGGATCGACTCACCCGCACGACGATCCGGTGCCCCGTCCACTCCGGGACGGGCGCGGTCGACCAGTCGGAGACCCCGTCGGTGACGACGGCGCCGAGGCCGAGCACACCGTCGGCGAACTCCACCCCCGTCTTGATCCAGGTGTCGCCGGACGCGCGCACGAACACACCGGCCTGATCGAACTGCTCGCTGAAGTCGGCCGAGAAGGTCACCTCGACCGCTCGGCCCGGTGCGAGCGGCGCGACGAGGGCGTGCTCGGTGTCATGGACGAAGCCGTAGCTCGTGACGCGCCAGGCGTCGCTGCCCTCGGCGGCGGTCACGACGAGACCGTCGTCGGTCTCCTCCGTCGCGACCGGCGGAGTCGTCCATCGTCCGTCGGCCCACGGGATCGTTCGGCGCTCGGCGGAAGCGGGGACATCGGTCACGGCGGTCTCCTTCGATCGGCTGGTGAGCGGCCCGTCGGGAGCCGTCCGCACGAGAGCCTAGTGAAGCCGCCCGGCGTAGCCTGGGGGGACGCCGCGCGTGCGGCGCGTGAGGAGGCGCAGTCGATGCGCGAGGCATTCATCGTCGATGCGGTGCGGACACCGAGCGGACGGGGCAAGCCCGGTGGCGCGTTGAGCGGGATCCACCCCGTGGACCTGCACGCGCACGTGCTGCGTGCGCTCGTCGACAGGTCGGGCATCGATGCGGCGGAACTCGACGACGTCATCTCGGGCGCCGTCGGACAGGTGGGCGAGCAGAGCGGTAACACGGCGCGTTGGGCGGTGCTCGCCGCTGGATTCCCGGAGTCGGTGCCGGCCGTCACGATCGATCGCCAGTGCGGAAGCAGTCAGCAGGCACTGCACTTCGCGGCGCAGGGCATCCAGAGCGGGGCGTACGACCTCGTGATCGCGTCGGGCGTCGAGTCCATGAGCCGCGTACCGATCGGGAGCCAGACGGCCGGAGCGGACCCGTTCGGATCGGGCGTCGCCGAACGGTACCCCGGAGGTCTCGTCCCGCAGGGAGTGAGTGCCGAGCTCATCGCCGCACGCTGGACCCTGTCCCGCGAGAGCCTCGACGCGTTCGCCGCGGAGAGCCACGCGCGTGCTTCCGCCGCGACGCGGAACGGGCGCTTCGCCCGCGAGATCGTCGCCGTGTCCACGAGCGAACGCACCGTCGATCGTGACGAGACGATCCGTGAGGGCACCACGATCGAGGGCCTCGCCGCATTGCGTCCCGCCTTCGCCCAGGAGTCGTGGACGGCGCGATTCCCGCAGATCGACTGGAGCATCACCGCGGGGAACTCCTCGCCGCTGTCCGACGGCGCCTCGGCCGTGCTCCTCGCGAGCGAGGACGCCGTCGAGCGCCTCGGACTGACCGCCCGCGCTCGCGTCCACAGCGTCGCCGTCGCCGGCGACGACCCCGTCACGATGCTCATGGGCATCCTGCCCGCGACGCGCAAGGTGCTCGACCGGGCCGGCCTCTCGATCGACGACATCGACGCGTTCGAGGTCAACGAGGCGTTCGCACCGGTCGTTCTCGCGTGGCTCGCCGAGACGGGCGCCGACCCGGCGCTGGTCAACGTGAACGGCGGGGCGACGGCGATCGGGCACCCTCTCGGTGCGAGCGGCGGGCGGCTCATGGCGACGCTGCTGAACGTGCTGGAGCAACGCGGTGGACGGTTCGGACTGCAGACGATGTGCGAGGCTGGCGGCCTCGCCAACGCCACCATCATCGAGCGGCTGGAGAACTGAACGGCCGAGCGGCCGAGTAGCGGGCCACCTCTCCGCGCCGCGTGAGCCTAGCATCGGCGCCGGGTGGGGAGACACCCCGCTCGCGTCGAGGACGCCGGCCCTAGGCTCGCGGTATGAGCGCACCCGTGACCCTCCTCATCCTCGGCGCCGGCGGCGACCTCACGAAGCGGCTCCTGCTGCCCGGTCTCGCGAGCCTGCTCGCCCATCACGATCACGACGTGACCGTGATCGGCGCGGGCCTCGACGACACCGTCCGTGACGGCTGGACGGACCTCGTGGCCGAGGCGATGCACCACGCGGCCGACGAACACCCCGTGGACGAGCGCCGGAGCGACGCGGAGGAGACCGACAGCGTCGCCGACGAGTCGACCCCGACCGAGCGCCTCATCGCGTCCACCCGCTACATCACGGCCGACGCGACGGACCCCGACGCCCTCACCGAGCTGCTCGCCGCCTGCACCGGAACCCCCGTCATCTACTTCGCGCTGCCCCCGGCCGTGACGGCGAAGGTGTGCGCGGCGCTCCAGAAGGTCGACGTCCCTGAGGGGACGCGGTTGGCTCTCGAGAAGCCCTTCGGAGTGGACGAGGAGAGCGCCCGCGCGCTCAATGAACGCATCGCGGCGATCGTGCCCGAGAAGCAGGTGTTCCGCATCGACCACTTCCTCGGGAAGTCCACGGTGCTCAACATCCTGGGGCTGCGCCTCGCGAACCGCATCCTCGAACCGGTGTGGGACGCGGGCTCCATCGAGCGCGTGGAGATCGTCTTCGACGAGACGCTCGGCCTCGAGGGCCGGGCCGGCTACTACGACTCGAGCGGCGCCCTCGTCGACATGATCCAGAGCCACGTGCTCGAGGTGCTCGCGATCATCGCGATGGAGCCGCCGCCCCGCGTCGACGAGGTCGAACTCCGCGACAACGTGGCCCAGGTCCTCCGCAACACCGAGCTGTGGAGCGGCGACCCGGTCGCCGACGCTCGACGGGCCCGCTACACCGCCGGCACGATCGGGGACCGCACCCTGCCCTCCTATGCCGAGGAGAAGGGCGTCGACCCGTCCCGGAAGACCGAGACGCTCGCGGAGGTGACGGTGCGCGTGAAGACCAGGCGGTGGCACGACGTCCCGTTCGTCCTCCGGTCCGGCAAGGCTCTCGGCGCGAAGCGGTCGCAGGCGCGGCTCGTTCTGCGTCCCGTCTCGCCCATCCCCGGAATCGAGGGGACCCCGCGTGAGCAGACGATCGTCCTCGACCTCATGACGGGCGACGTTCAGATGCAGCTCACGATGAACGGCGGGGGCGACCCGTTCCGCCTGGAGCAGTCGGAACTCGTGGCCCACCAGGACTCCGGCGACCTCCTGCCATACGGCGAGGTGCTGCGCGGGATCCTCGACGGTGACCCGATGCTGTCGATCCGGGCCGACGTCGCCGAACGCTGCTGGCACATCGTGCAGCCGGTGATCGATGCCTGGCGCCGCGACGACACTCCCCTCGACGAGTATGAGGCGGGATCGGACGGTCCGTCCGGTTGGCGCGGCGACGGACCCGGGCTCTCCTGAGTGCCGACTCCCCCGCTCCCAGGCGGCCGACGTACGGTCGGTCCATGACGACCGGCCGCTTCTCCCGCACCGCGGCGACGTGGCGGTCGCACCTCCTCACCACGTTCTCCGGGCAGAGTGACGGCAAGCCGGCGTGGGTCGACGCGATCGCCGAGGGCGACGATGCCGGCTACTTCGGACCCGGATCGGCCAGCTGGGCCGTTCACGGCGGCATCGCGACGCTCGTCGCGGGGATCCGCGCGCTGCTCGTCCAGACGCTCCACCCCGGTGCGATGGCGGGAGTGCACGACTGGTCGCGCTACCGCGAGGACCCGCTCGGTCGACTCTCCGGCACCATCCAGTGGCTCATCACCGTGACCTTCGCCGACACGACCGTCGCACAGCGGGAGTCGGCGCGCGTGAGCCGGTTCCATACGCGCGTCGCCGGCACCTACATCGCCGCCGACGGGACGGAGCGCCCGTACTCCGCTGGCGACCCCGAGCTGCTCTCCTGGGTGCACGTCGTCTTCACCGACGCGTTCCTCTCCTGCCACGAGCTGTGGGGCGGGCCGATCCCCGGCGGGGCCGACGCGTACGTCGCCGAGTGGGCGACGGCCGGCGAGCTCGTGGGCGTCGTGCATCCCCCGCGATCGGAGCGGGAGCTGCGCGACGCTCTCACGGCGTTCCGGCCCGTGATGAAGACGGACGAGCGTGTGGCCGAGGCCGTCCGTTTCATACGCCGGCCGCCGCTGCGTCGCTCGATGATGCCCGCGTACCGCATCCTGTTCGCGGGCGCGGTCGCCTCGTTGCCGGTCGAGTACCGGCGGCTCCTCGGGCTTCGGCGCACTCCCCTGCCCGTCGTCACCGCGACGCGCGTGGTGCTGTGGCTCGTCGCCCGGATCCTCGGCGCCTCCTCCACGTCCGAGCAGGCCGCGCGTTCCCGCCTCGCGCGCCTCGCCGCCGCCTGACTCTGCCGACGTCGCTGCGGGCCCTTTCCGCGGGCCCTCTCCGCGAGATGCTGCGTTTGAGCGTATTCGCACCCGCACAGCGGTGCATTCACGCTCGAACGCAGCATGTCGGGAGTGCGCGAGAGAGAGTGCGCGCGCTTCAGGTGCGCTTCAGCGCGGGTCCGACATGATGGGGGGACGAATCGGCGGCCGGACCCGGTCCGGTAGAGAGGCGGTGAGCGCGTGCGCGTACTCGTCGTGGACGACGAACGACGGCTCGCCGAGGGGCTCCGGCTGGGTCTCGAGGCCGAGGGCTTCGCCGTCGACACCGCCGACAACGGCATCGACGGGCTCTGGTTCGCCCGCGAGAACAGCTACGACGCGATCGTGCTCGACATCATGATGCCCGGCATGTCCGGCTACCGCGTGTGCCAGACCCTCCGCGAGGAGGAGAACTGGACGCCCGTCATCATGCTCACCGCGAAGGACGGCGACTGGGACCAGATCGAGGCGCTCGACACCGGTGCGGACGACTACCTCACGAAGCCGTTCTCCTTCGCGGTCCTCGTGGCGCGCATCCGCGCCCTCGTGCGCCGAGGAGTTCGCGACCGGCCCACCGTGCTCGAGGCCGGAGACCTGCGCCTCGACCCGGCCTCCCGTCGGACGTGGCGTGGAGACACGGAGATCGAGCTGACGAGCCGCGAGTTCGCCGTGTTCGAGTACCTCATGCGCCGGCGCGGCGAGGTCGTGACGAAGCGCGACGTCCTCGGGAACGTGTGGGACGACGACTTCGAGGGCGACCCGAACATCGTCGAGGTGTACGTGCGGCACCTCCGCAACAAGGTCGACCGGCCCTTCGACCGCGCCGCCATCGAGACCGTTCGGGGGTCCGGCTATCGGCTCGACGCCCACGGGGGCTGATCGCGTGCGCCGCCGCTTCCTCTCCGCTGCCCGCTTCTCGTCGGTCCGCGCTCGGGCGACGATCGCCGCCACGGCCGTCGTCGCTGTCGCGCTCGTGATCGGCTCGATCGTGTTCGTCGGGCTGCTCAGCCGATCCGTCGTCGACAACGTCGCCGCCGTCGCCGAGCAGGACGTCGCGGAATACACGCGCCTCCTCGAAGCCGGCGACGCGACCGATCTCTCCGATGACGACGACGACCGCGTCGTGTGTCTGCTCTCGGCCGACGGTGCGTACATCGACGGCGACGCGTCCTGCGGCGCCCCGCGGACCGCCGCCATTCTTCTGGACGTCGCACTCGAACCGGACTCGGACGCCATCGCCGTGACGATCCTCGGCGATCGATACGTGGCGGCGGCGGACGACGACGTGTCCGTCGACTCGGTCGTGAGCACGACCGGCCGCGGTGACGACGATGATGACGATGATGGGGACTCCGACGACGACGCGTCGGACGACGCCGTCCTCGTGGTCGCGCTGCCCCTCGACGAAGCGGACGACGCCGTCGCGACGGCCGGAGCCCTGCTCGCCGTGGCCGTGCCGCTCCTCGTGGTGTTCGTCGCCGTCGTGACCTCGGTCGTCGTGGGCCGTGCGCTGCGCCCCGTCGAGCGCATCCGGCGCCGCGTCGAGGGCATCGGCGCGTCCGACCTCTCCCAGCGGGTCCCCGAGCCGGCCACGGCCGACGAGATCCAGGCGCTCGCCCAGACGATGAACGCGATGCTCGACCGTCTCGACGCGTCCCAACGCTCGCAACGTCGGTTCGTGTCCGACGCCTCCCACGAGCTGCGCTCCCCGCTCGCCGTGCTCCGCCAGTACGCCGAGGTGGCCGAAGCCCACCCCGACCGGGTGCCGACGGCGGCCCTCGCCTCGACCGTCCGCTCCGAGGGGGCGCGGATGCAGGACATCGTCGAGTCGCTGCTGCTCCTCACCCGGCTCGACGAGCGCGGCCGCTCCGAGCGCGCCGAGCCCGTCGACCTCGACGACGTCCTCCTGCAGGAGGTACGCCGCGTGCGAGCCACCGGCTCGGTCGACGTGGACGCGTCCGGCATCGCCCCGGCACGCGTCTCGGGCGATCCGGCGCTTCTCGGCAGGGCCGTGCGCAACGTCGTCGACAACGCCGTGCGTCACGCCCAGGGGCGCATCGCCCTCTCCGTCCGGACCGAGGGCGCGTGGTGCATCGTCTCCGTGGACGACGACGGGACGGGCATCCCACCGGAGGAGCGCGAGCGCGTGTTCGAGCGCTTCGTGCGGCTCGACGAGGGCCGCAGCCGCGATGCGGGCGGGAGCGGGCTCGGTCTCGCGATCGTGCGCCACATCGCGACGGTCTCGGGCGGCACCGCCGGCGCGGAGGAATCGCCCCTCGGCGGAGCACGGCTCACGATCGTGCTGCCGGCCTCCTCCGACTGAACGACTCGGACCGGACCCGCCGTCACGAATATCCTGGTCGGATGCACAGCCCTGACGTCTCGGTCCAGCTCGACAGTCCCGCAGCCCAGGACGTGCGCGTGCTGCTCGACGAGCACCTCGCGGACATGTTCGCGACGTCCCCGGCGGAGAGCGTGCACGCGCTCGACCACACCGCGCTCGCCGACCCGTCCGTCACGTTCTGGTCCGCGCGAGACGCGGACGGAGTCCTCCTGGGCTGCGGCGCCCTCGCGGACCTCGACGACGGGACGGGCGAGGTGAAGTCGATGCGCACGACGGCCGCAGCGCGGGGTCGAGGCGTCGCCGCGACCCTCGTCGCACGAATCGTCGCGGAAGCCCGCTCGCGGGGCTACTCCCACCTGCGGCTCGAGACGGGCTCTGAGGACTTCTTCGCGCCGGCCCGGCGCCTCTACGTTCGTGCCGGCTTCGTCGAGCGGGGGCCGTTCGGCTCCTATGTGGACGACCCGCTCAGCGTCTTCATGGAGCTCGACCTGCGCTCGGCGTCACCGGTCGCGTAACCGGGCGGCGGCGCGGCTCAGGTGGTCACGCTCGGCCTCCGACGTCGCGCGGCGCGCAGCCTCGGCGTACTCGACGGCGGCGGTCTCCCGATCCCCGGCCCGCTCGTGCAGGTACGCGGACACGGCCGCGAAACGCGGCACCATCGGATCGACCTGGGAGAGCGCGGCCAGCCCCGCGCGCGGTCCGTCCGCCTCCCCCACGGCCACGGCGCGGTTGAGACGCACCACGGCGGTGGGGGTGAGCGTGAGGAGCTCGTCGTACCACTCCACGATCTGCGTCCAGTCGGTCTCGCCCGCGGTGCGGGCGTCGGCGTGCAAGGCCGCGATCGCCGCTTGCGCCTGATACGGACCGAGCCGGTCGCGGGCGAGCGCTGACTGGAGGATCGCGACACCCTCCGCGATCATCGCGGTGTCCCACGTGGAGCGGTCCTGCTCCGCGAGCGGCACGAGCCGACCCGATGGGGTGAGTCGCGCCGCCCGACGGGCATGGTGCAGGAGCATGAGCGCCAGGAGCCCACGCACCTCCGGCTCGTCCGCGAGGGCGACGAGCTGACGGCTCACGCGGATGGCCTCGGCGGCGAGATCGACGTCGCCCGAGTACCCCTCGTTGAAGAGCAGGTAGAGCACACCGAGCACGGTGCCCACGTCCCCCGGCTGGTCGAGCCGCACCGCGGCGATCCGCTGCTTGGCGCGGCTGATCCGCTGCGCCATCGTCGTCTCGGGCACGAGATACGCCTCGGCGATCTGCCTCGTCGTGAGCCCGGCGACCGCCCGCAGGGTGAGGGCGATCGCCGAGCTCGGGGTCAGGGAGGGGTGGGAGCAGAGGAAGTACAGGCGCAGCGTCTCGTCGTGCGACGGCACGTCACCGGGAAGCGGTTCCGCGGCCACCCGCTCCTCGCGGGCCGCGCGAGCGGTGTCGCTGCGCACGATGTCGACGAACGCCCGCCACGCCACGGTGACGAGCCACCCGGTCGGGTCGCGCGGCGGATCCTGTGGCCACACCTCGAGGGCACGCAGCAGAGCCGACTGCACGGCGTCCTCCGCCGAGGCGAAGTCGGCGCCGCGGCGCACGAGCACCGCGACGACGAGCGGGATCCGCTCGCGCAGACCGACGACGTCCATGCCCTGACCGTCAGTCCGCGACGGTCGGTGCCGGCTCCATGACGGGCCGCAGCTCGAGCCATTCGCGCAGGGGTTCCCCTCCTGCTCCTGGCGCAGCGGACAGCTCGCCGGCGAGCTCGAGCGCGCGCTCGTAGGAGTCCACGTCGATCATCATCCAGCCGGCGACGAGGTCCTTCGTCTCGGCGAACGGGCCGTCGGTGACGGGCGGTCTCCCCTGCCCGTCGAAACGCACCCAGACGCCGTCCTCGGCCAGCGCGGTGCTCGACACGAACTCGCCGGTCTCGCGCAAGCGGTCGGCGAAGTCGTCCATGTACTGCACGTGGGCGTCCCACGCACCCGGTGCCCACTCCGACGGCGGCAGGTTCTCGACATAGTCCTTCGGTCCGCGGTAGTGCTTGAGCATCAGGTATTTCGTCATCGGTTTCTCCTTCATCGGAATCGTCGTCGAATCGGTGCGCCGCGGCCCATTCTGACCGCGTTCAGGAGGGAGACGTAACCGCTTGCCGTTTCTCGACATCCCGGCCGAAGAACGCTGCCGAGAAGAGGCCCGTCAGAAGTCGAGGGAGGGTTCGTCGCGCACGCTGAGGGTGAGCACGGCCGAGCCGATGGCCGGGATCTCCTCGATCGACCGCTCGAGAGTGCGCAGCCGGAGGGCGACGCCGCTCTCGGGGTCGTCGCCGGCGAGGTCGACCGCGGCCACGAGCGACAGCCGCTCGGGCCCGATGAACTCGAGGTGCAGGTAGGTGACCCGGTCGACGTCGGGGAGAGCGAGGAGCGCGCGGCCGGCGCGCTGCCGCACGTCCGACGGCGGCACAACGCCGACGAGGAAGCGTCGGTTCCGACCGATCAGCACGATGGCGACGACGCCGAGGAGCACCCCGATGAGGATCGAGCCGATGGCGTCGTAGACGGCACTGCCCGTCACCTGGTGGAGGAGGATGCCCGTAGCGGCGAGCACGAGGCCGATGAGGGCTGCGGCGTCCTCGGCGAGCACCGCCCGCAGCGTGGAGTTGGAGCCGTTGAGCGCGAGGTCGACGGCCGGCCGGCCGAGACGCCGCGCGTCGCGGCGTATCTGAACGAGCGACTGCGCGAAGGAGGCCCCCTCGAGGACGAAAGCCACGGCGAGCACGACGTAGGCGATGGCGAAGTCGCTCGCGGGCTCCGGCTCCAGCAGTTCCTGCACGCCGTGGGTCACGGACACGACGGCTCCAGCCGTGAACAGTCCGACGGCGGCGAACAGCGACCAGACGTAGGACTCCCGGCCGTAGCCGAGCGGGTGGGCCGCGTCCCTCGGCCTCGCGGCTTTGCGGTCGGCCACGATGAGGAAGATCTCGTTCCCGGCGTCGGCCCACGAGTGCGCGGCCTCGGCGAGCATCGACGCCGATCCCGTGAGCGCCGCGGCCGCGGATTTCGCGATCGCGACGAGGACGTTGGCGACGAACGCGACGACGACGGCGAGGGAGGACGACGGGCGCTCCGTCGCGGCGGGACTGTCGGGCGACGCTGGCGTACCGGGGGCGGCTGGGGCGTTCATGCATCGAACGCTATACCCGCTGAAAGAGCGTTCAGGATGCTTCAGCAGTGCTTCAGCACCCCCGGGAGACGATCAGGTCATGAACACGAACCCCGACCTCCCCGAGAACCGCCCGCAGGACTCCTCCGCCGAGGCGGCGTCCTCCCCCGCCGCACCGGCCGACCACAACACTCCCGTCGGCCAGCCGGCCCCCACTGCCGCCACGGCGCCGACCGAGCAGGTCGCCCCCGCAGCGTCCACGGCGACGGAGACCACGGCTGCGACGAAGCCTCGTCGCCGCATCGGCAAGCGCACCTGGATCATCGGTGGCGCCGTCGCCGGCTTGCTCGTCCTCGGCGGCGCCGGCTTCGCGATCGCCGACGAGTTGAACGACGGCTCCGACACCCTCGACGACGCCACGCGCGACCGCGTCGCGGCGGCCGCCACCGCCTACACGGGTGGCGGCGAGCTCATCGACGCCGAGCGCGACGACGACGGCGGCTACGACGCCGAGGTGCGCTTCGAGAACGGGACGGAGGTCGACCTCGACCTCGACGAGAACCTCGCGGTCATCTCGAGCGACACCGACCGGACGGACGATGACGGGGACCGGAACGGCGACGACGGCGATGACGTCTCCGACGACCAGGGCACGGGCTCCGGCTCCGGTGCCTCGACCGCGCCGACGGCCGGCACGGGTGACGACGCTCGTGTCGACGACGACACCCCGCTCACAGCTGACGAGACGACCGCGGCCACCGAGGCTGCGCTCGCGGAGACCGGCGAGGGCGAGGTCGTGGACATCGACCGGAGCGACGACCGCGACCACGCCTTCGAGGTGGAGGTGCGACTGACCGACGGCAGCGAGGTCGAGGTGGACCTCGACGCCGACTTCGGCGTCGTCCGCACGTCCCCCTCCGACTGACGTCCTCTCGTCCCCTCGTCCCCTCTCCGCGATGTGCGGACATCGGTCGCCTCGATACCCGAACCGGCGACCGATGTCCGCACGTCGCGGGTTGTCGGGTCGGCGTCAGCGCGGGCGGGCGTAGACCGTGAGACCTCCGGGGACGATGCGCAGGCGCGCCGTGTAGTCGCGGTGCGCGAGGTCCTCCTCCGCCTCGCCGTCGCGACCGAACGGTGCCGGGCGGGACGCCGTCGACACGACCCGAAGCTCGACCTCGTCGCTCTCGAACATCGTGGACGCCTCGCGGAGCGGCAGGATCCGCAGGGTGCGGAGGATCGCGCTCGTCTTCCGGCCGAACGCGATCGAGCCGATCGCATGCAGCCGCGACTTCGCATGCAGCACGCGCACGTCGAGCACCCCGCCCTCGAGACGGAGCCGCCGCATCGGCGCGACCGTGTGGGAGAAGTTCGGGTCGACGCCCACGAAGACGCTCCAGACCCGCATCGCCTCCCCGTTCACGACCACGTCGTGCGGCTCGGAGGAGCGGAGTACGCGCCACGTCGCGACGATCCCTGCCGCCCACTTGCCGAGACCGGATTCGAGCTTCTCGCGTTCCACGACGAGGTCAGGGTAGATGCCGACGGAGCCCGCATTCATGACCGTGATGGGCTCGGCGTCGTCGAAGGACACCTCGGCGACGTCCGCTCGGACGCCCGAGCCGGCCTGCAGGGCGTCGATCGCGTCGTCGATCGACTCGATGCGCGTGGCCCGGACGAAGTGGTTGAAGGTTCCACCGGGCAGACCGAGGAGCGGGATCCCGTGAGCCCGAGCACGATGCGCGACCGTCGCCACAGTGCCGTCGCCTCCGCACACCCCGATCACGAGCGGCGGCTGCGGCCGTGTCGCGACCTCGTCGACGAGTGCCGCGAGGTCGTCGTCGCCACTCAGGACGCGGAGGTCGGCGTCGGGCAGTCGCCGGCGGATGATCTGCTCCGGGTCGGCGCGCACGACGCTCTTCCCCGATCCCGGGTTCAGGAAGATGACGGCGCCTGCACCGGTCTCCAGTGCGGGGAGGTCGACGCGGATCGCGTCGACCGGTCCTCCGCGCTCGTCGTGCGGACGCACCGGGAGGAGGAGCCTACCGAGTAGGGCCACTCCGGCGCCGAGGGCGGCACCGCCGATCACGTCGGACACCCAGTGGGCGCCGACGTGCACGCGCGAGTACGCGACCCCTGCCGCGAGCGGCGCGACGACGGCCGCCGTCCGCGGCGACTCGAGGGCGACCCCCGTGGCGAAGGCTGCCGCGCTCGCGGCGTGACCCGACGGGAACGACGGTGACGTCGGTTGCGCCGCGAGCCGGCGGCCAACGGGGATGTCCTTCAGGATCGGCCTGTCGCCACCGAACACCCGTTTTCCGACGAGGTTCGCGAGCATGCTGGCCACCGTGAGCGAGGCGACGCCGCGGATCGCGGCCCGGCGACTGCCCACGACGGTGAGCACTGCCGCGATCGCGAACCAGAGGACGCCGCGGTCGGCGGCGCGCGTCACACGCATGAAGGCGGAGTCGACCACGGGATGCACGTCACGCCGATTGACCCGGCGCCCGACGGACCGATCGATCGAACGGACCCATCGTGGGAGGTTCCGCCAGCGCCGAAAGGCGACGACGGGCGACCGGAGTCGGCTGGGAACGCGGGTCACGCCGTGGCGCTCGCGTCGTCCTCGCCCTCGGCCTGCGACGGCTTGCCGATGTCCTCGACGCCCGGCGCCTGAGGTTCCGGCACGTCGACGCCCGTGTCCTCACCCTCGGCCTGCGATGGCTTGTCGAGCACGGGATCGTATTCCGCGTCGGCCGAACCGGTGGGACTGGTCGAATCCGTCATGGGGTGCTCCTGCTTCTCGGGGCGGATGGTCGCCGTCCACGCTACGCCGCGGCCCGTCCGGGCGGCGGGGGTTGCTTCTCAGGCGCCGCGCGGCGGGTCGATCAGGAGCGAGACACGGTCGTCGAGGTACGCGCCGAGTTCCGTCGTGCTCGTGCCTCCGCGCCCGACGCTCCAGCGCACCGTCGGCACGTCGTCGACGAGCACGAGGGGGCCGTCGGACCGACGCAGAGCGTCGTCGTCGAGATCGAGGCGCCGCCAACCGAAGTTCACGGTCTCGCCCTCGGGGAACCGACCCCGCCGGGCGGCGGCCCGCTCCTCCGCCCGGTCCCGCGCCGATTCGGACGTGTAACCACGCCGCCCCGGGTCGATCGCGCGCGTCGTCGATCCCGTGGCGTAGGCGGCGCCGTCGGCGTCGACGAGAAGCACTCCGATCCGCCACACCCGGCCGAGCGGCCGCATCACGGGCTCGCGCGGGATGAGGAGCACCCGGCGGCGGCCCACGTACTCGGCGAGCGCCTCGTCGCGGGCCCCGGCCGCAGCGAGCCGCTCGGACGCGGCGCGGATGAGCGCCCCGGCACGATCCGCGCCGGACGCCACGGGTTCGGGTGTCGCGTCGGCCATGAGTCCATCTTCCGCTGCCGGAAGCGGATCCGCCCACGGCAGCACCGCCGGGAGCGGATTCGCTCGCATCTCTGTGCCTCGCCGGCGCACGCTGGGCGCATGACCGATTCCGACAGCATCCCCGTGTTCACCCCGCAGCTGCGGGAGCAGTTGCGTCACCGCCGCGTCCTCGTGCTCGACGGCGCCCTCACCGACGACAACGGCACGGCCCTCGCGGCCGGGCTCCTCACCCTCGCGGCCGACGACCCCCGGAGCGACATCGCGCTGTGGATCCACTCGCCCGGCGGGTCCGTTCCGTCGATGCTCGCGATCCGCGACGTGATGAGGCTCGTCCCGTGCGACGTGTCCACCCTCGCGCTCGGGCTCGCATGCAGTGCCGGCCAGTTCCTCCTCTCCGCCGGAGAGCCCGGCAAGCGTTTCGCCCTCCCCCACGCCCGTGTCCTCATGCACCAGGGCTCGGCGGGCATCGGAGGTTCCGCCGTGGAGGTGGAAGTGCAGGCCGACGATCTGCGGCACATGCGCGACACCGTGCTCGGCCTCATCGCCTCCGACACCGACCAGCCGGTGGAGCGCATCTTCGACGACTCGCTCCACGACCGCTGGTACACCGCGGCGGAGGCGCGCACCTACGGCTTCATCGACGAGATCGTCGGCGACTTCTCGCAGGTGATGCCCGACCACCGCCAGCCCGTCGGACTGGGGGCGTGACGTGAGCGGCTACACGATCCCGAACGTCATCGCGCAGCACCCGCGCGGCGAGCGCATCATGGACGTCTACTCACACCTGCTCACCGAGAGGATCGTCTACCTCGGCACGGGTATCGATGCGGGCGTCGCGAACGTGCTCATCGCCCAGCTCCTGCACCTCGAGGCGGATGCCCCCGGGCGCGAGATCAACATGTACATCAATTGCGAGGGCGGGGACATGACGTCGATGCTCGCCGTCTACGACACGATGCAGTACATCGAGGCCCCCGTGGCCACGACGTGCGTCGGGCAGGCCATCGCGGCCGGCGCCGTGCTCCTCGCCGCCGGAGCGCCGGGCCGCCGTTCCCTGCTCCCTCACACGCGCGTCGTGCTGCACCAGCCGGCGGTGCGCAGCCAGGGCACGATCCCGGACCTGATCCTGCAGGCCGACGAGCTCGTCCGGATCAGATCGGAACTCGAGACGGTGCTCGCGTCGCACACGGGTCGTTCCGTGGAGACGCTTCGAGCCGACACCGATCGTGATCGGGTGTTCACGCCGGAGGCGGCCGTTGCGTACGGGCTGGCCGACCACGTCCTGACCCGCGCAGGTCGGGTCGGCCGCGCGGAGGATCAGGCTGCCGTCGCGAGGAGCTGAGGGGCGGACGATGTCGCCCGGCCCGTCGATGCGACGAGGTGCCGGGCGACGTCACCGACCAGGTCGAGCAGGGAGAGCCCGAGCGCGCCGGCGACGGCCGCGATCATCTCGCTCGACGGTTCCTTGAGTCCTCGCTCCATCTCGGAGAGGTACTGGGGCGAGACGCCCGCGCGATCGGCCGTCTGGGTGAGGGTCTCGCCACGATCGGTGCGGTGGGCCCGGAGACGCTCGCCGAGTGCCTCCCGCCAGAGCGGTTCCGGTGCCGGGGTCGGCTTCCGCTCCGATGCGTCACGGGGCGGCACTGCGGAAGGGGCGTCCGGATTGCCCTCTGGGCGGCTCCGATGGTCGTCGGGTCTGTAGTCGTCGAGCCTGTAGTCATCGAGTCTGGCGATGTCGCGCATACCTGACGATAAGCGCGACACGGCGGCGTCCGCCTCCCCCGGTGGCTCGTTTCCGCTCACAGCAGATCACTCGCCGTCGTGTCCCTTCCGATCCGGTCAGACCGCGGCCGGGCGCATCGTCTCGCCAGCGCGCGCGGCGAAGGCCGTCGCCGTGTGGCTGATGGTGCGCCGCATGACGGAGACCGCTGCGGTCGGCGCGACGTCCGACGGGCGCGCGAGGCTGATCGTGCGGGTGAGCGCGGATCCGTTCAGTCGAGCGCCGCGCAGTCCCGGTCGGTCGATCAGCACCATCGCCGGCACGATCGCCACGCCGAGACCCCGCTCGACGAAACGCAGGACGGCATCCATCTCCGCTCCCTCCAGCACGACGTCCGGCATGAGCTGCGCCTCCCGGAACGCCGCGTCCGTGGCACCGCGGAGGTCGTAGGAGCTGCTGAAGACGATCTGGGGCAGCCCGGCCACCTCGTCGAGCGTCACGGAGCCGCTCGAGGTGACGGGAGGCGAACCGGCTGATGAGATGACGACGAGCTCCTCGACGAGGAGCGGGGTGAGCGTCGCGTGCGCGGCGGAGGCGACGTCCGACGTGGTCACGAGAGCGATGTCGAGCTCACCCGCGGCGAGCTCATCGAGCAGACGACGGGAACCGTGCTCGGACAGATGGAGCTCGATCGCCGGGTGGGCGGCGTGGAAGGCGTTCAGCACCTCGGCGACGAGGCTGATGCACAGGGTCGGCGTGGCGCCGAGCCTCACCCGTCCGCGCCGGAGTCCCGCGAGCTCGTCGAGCTCACGACGAACCGTGTCGGCGTCGGCGAGCATGCGTCGCGCGAGAGGGAGCAGGGACTCCCCCGCGGTGGTGAGGGAGCTGCCCGCCCGCGCTCGATGGAAGAGCTCGGCCCCCAGGTCCTGCTCGAGGGCGGAGATCTGCCGACTCAGCGACGGCTGCGCGAGGTGGAGGCTCTCAGCGGCGCGGGTGAAGTTGCCGAGCTTCGCGACCTCGGCGAAACTCCTCAGCTGCTCGAGGTTCATGTCCATAGCATATCCGCATCGCTTCGAGCAGCATTATTCATTGGAGTAATGGATAGCGCGAACCTACCGTGGAGGGATGAGCCCGAACGAACGCCAGATCTCCACCACCGTCCTCGTCATCGGCACGGGCGGGTCCGGCCTCCGCGCCGCGATCGAACTCGCCGAAGCCGGGGTCGACGTCCTCGCGCTCGGCAAGCGCGCGAAGTCCGATGCGCACACCTCCCTCGCCGCCGGCGGCATCAATGCAGCCCTCGGCACGATGGACGCCGACGACAGCTGGCAGCAGCACGCGGCCGACACCCTCAAGGAGAGCTACCTGCTCGCCAACCCGCACACCGTCGAGATCGTCACGTCGGGAGCGGCCCGCGGCATCGACGACCTGGAGCGCTACGGGATGCCGTTCGCGCGCGAGGACGACGGCCGCATCTCCCAGCGCTTCTTCGGCGCCCACACGTACCGCCGCACGGCCTTCGCCGGCGACTACACGGGGCTCGAGATCCAGCGCACCCTCGTGAACCGGGCGGCGCAGCTGGACATCCCGATCCTCGACACCGTGTATGTGACGCGGATCCTCGTGAACGACGACGGCGCGGTCTTCGGCGCGTACGGCTTCGACCTCGAGAACGGCACGCGCTACCTCATCCACGCCGACTCCGTCATCCTCGCCGCCGGCGGTCACAACCGCATCTGGCGCCGGACCTCGTCGCGACGCGACGAGAACACGGGCGACTCGTTCCGCCTCGCCGTCGAGGCCGGCGGACGCCTGCGCGACCCGGAACTCGTCCAGTTCCACCCGTCCGGCATCATCGAGCCGGAGAACGCGGCCGGCACGCTCATCAGCGAGGCCGCGCGCGGGGAGGGCGGCATCCTGCGCAACGGGCTCGGAGAGCGCTTCATGCAGAACTACGACCCCGAGCGACTCGAACTCTCCACCCGCGACCGCGTCGCGCTCGCGTGCTACACCGAGATCAAGGAGGGTCGCGGCACGCCGAACGGCGGCGTGTGGCTCGATGTCTCGCACCTCCCGCGCGAGACCATCATGACCCGGCTTCCCCGCGTGTACCAGACGATGCTCGAGCTGCAGATGCTCGACATCACCACGGACCCCATCGAGATCGCGCCCACCGCGCACTACTCGATGGGCGGCGTCTGGGTGCGCTCCGAGGACCACGGCACCGACGTACCGGGGCTGTATGCGATCGGCGAGGCCTCGAGTGGGCTGCACGGCGCCAACCGCCTGGGCGGCAACTCGCTCATCGAGCTGCTCGTCTTCGGGCGCATCGTGGGCCAGGCGGCCGCCGACTACGCGGCGGGGCTCGAGGCGCAGAAGCGGTCGGCCGCGGCCGTGCGGACCGCGCGGAACGAGATCGCCGAGCTGCTCGCGTCCGACGGCACCGAGAACGTGCGCGCCCTGCAGCGAGCGATCCGCAACACGATGACCGAACACGCCGGGGTCGTGCGCGACGAGGACGGCCTGCGGGCCGGCCTCGCGGAGCTCGACGCGATCGAGGCGCGGATGGCGGACATCGGTGTGCACCCCGACATCGCCGGGTTCCAGGATCTCGCGCACGCCTTCGACCTCCGGTCGGCGGCGCTCGCCGCCCGGGCCACCCTCGAGGCCGCGCTCGAACGCCGTGAGACACGTGGCTGCCACAACCGCTCCGACTTCCCCGATCTCGATCCCGAGCTGCAGGTGAACCTCGTCTGGTCGCCGCGAGACGGCGTGACGCGCGAGGAGATCCCCGAGATCCCCGAGGAGATCGCCGCGCTCATGCGCGAGGTGTCGGCGGCCGGCAAGCTCCTCGAGTAGCCGTTCGCCCTCGTCTCCGGCGCCCGTGGGGTGTCGCTTCCAGTCGTCCTCCGGCCCCGAAGGGCGACGCGAAGCGACATCCTACGGGCGATTACGATGGGACGGCACCATCGACGAAGGGCACGAATGACCATCACGGCCGCTGCGGACGGATCCGCCCTCGGGAACCCCGGACCAGCCGGATGGGCCTGGTACATCGACGACGAGAACTGGGCGGCCGGCGGCTGGAAGCACGCCACGAACAACCAGGGCGAGCTCATGGCGGTCCTCGATCTTTTCCTCGCGACGGCGCATCTCGACGACGACCTCCACATCCTGTGCGACAGCCAGTACGTCATCAACTGCGTCACGAAGTGGATGCTGGGCTGGAAGAAGAAGGGCTGGCGCAAGGGCGACGGCAAACCGGTCATGAACGTCGACCTGCTGAAGCAGATCGACGATGCGATCGTCGGCAGACGATACCGCTTCGAGTGGGTCAAGGGTCACGTGGGGCACGTCCTCAACGAGGCGGCCGACTCCCGGGCTCGAGCCGTTGCTGAGGCTTTCCAACGGGGGGCGGCGGTGCCGGAGGGACCCGGCCTCACGACGGCGGGCGGCGGCGGAGCGGCGGAGAGCCGCGCTGGGATTGGCCGGGCGGACGCGGGCCGGGCGGCAGCGGGCGGGGCGGCCGCAAGCGCCGCGACGACCGATCCCGTCGGTGCGCAGCCCGTATCGGGCCGACGAGTGACGACACAGCCCGAGACGCCGAGCCTGTTCTCCTTCGACGACGAGCCGGCAGACGCACCGAGCCGGACGATCACCGTCGCACTGTCGGAGACCGAGCACGCGCGACTCGCCGAACGTGCGCGAAGCGCCGGTCTCCGTCCAGAGGACTACCTGCGCGGCCTCATCTGATCCAGCCGTCGCGCGGGCCCCGGCCCGCGAGGGTGGGGCTCAGTCCGACCAGCCTGGGTGTTCCACCGTCAGGCGCCCGCGACCGAAAGGCAGGCGGGGTGCTCGATAGACGACACGCGTGGTGCCCTCCGGCAGCACCGCCTCCGCCTCGCCGTAGCGCCACGCTCTGTTGTAGAGGAAGACGCCGATGGTGGTGTCACCGATCGGTCTCTGCCAGGTTCCTGTCCCCCACTGCGCGGGCTGCCCACGGCCATCGAGCACGACGGTCGGCCGGACGCCCGGGTTGATCGACAGGCGGGGACGCACGAGGACCAGTTCGAAGCGGCCACCGCGTGTCGAGGTGCTCATGCGTCGTCCTGTCCGTCGAGGGCGTCGCCGGCCACGCGACCGACGGCGTACCGGAACGTGTTGTCCAGCACGTACCGCCCATCCTCGCGCACGTAAGGCTGCGCCGACCGGAGCACGGTGGCGCGGTAGGGTTCCGCGTCGTCCGACGTCTCGTCATCGAGGAGGACGGCGCGGAGGAGCGCTGTCGATCCGGGCAGTTCCCAGCGGATGTCGATCGTGCCGGCCTCCACGACATGCACACCCGAGTCCCGGAGGACCGCTTCGAGTCCGCCGGGTAGGCGCAGATCCCCGTCGGGCGTCGGTTCCTCCCCGTCGGCCACCGCGAGGGCGGCATCGATCGTGTCGAGATCGTTGAGTGCGCGATCGGCCCAGTTCGCGATGACGATGAGTCCTCCCGGCCGCGTCACCCGCACGGCCTCATCGAGCGCGGCGAGAGAGTCATCCGCGAATTGGAGAGCGTTCACGGCCGTGACCACGTCGAATGTTGCGTCCGGCCAGGGAATGCGCTCCCACGACGCCTGCCGGATGTCGGCGCCGGGCACCGCGAGGCGCGAGCGCTCGACCATCCCTGAGGCCGCATCGATGCCGGCGACGAGGGCACCACGGCTCGCGAGCACGGCCAGGAACTCACCTGTCCCACAACCGACGTCGAGGACCCTTGCACCCGGCTCGATGTTGGCACTCTCGACGAGACGGAGATGCACGGGCCGCGCGGCGGGACCCCACGACTCCGCCCACAATTCGGCGACGTCGGACCACCCCTCTCCCGCGCTCATGTGAGCGAGGGAGAGGGAGCGAGACGACGGATGACTACTTCCCTCGTCCTGTCTTCTCCTGGAGGCGCTCGATGTGCTCGGACGCCTCGGCCTTGGTGAGGTCGGCGGACAGTTCCTCGCCCGCCTCGCGCGCGAGCGTGTCGAGGTAGCTGCGCTGCGCGCCCGTCATCGGCTCGTCGCCCGTGACCCAGTCGTCGGGGTCCTTGACGGCGGTATCGCCACTGTTCCCGCCGAGGGTGTCGCCCTCGGTTCCCGTGGCCCCGTTGGGGGCGTCGGCGCCGTCGTTGGGGCCGGGGTTGGTGTTGCCGGCGTCGGCGATGTGCTCGTCGTTCGACGTGGGGTTGGTGTTGACCGGGTTGATGTTCTCTTGGCTCATGTGGCTGACGCTACCCCGCACCACCGACACTGCTGAGGGGTTGCACGTTCGGGTTTCCGGCGTCGGCCCCGAGGGGGCGACGGAGACGCCGCGTGACGCGGGGTCACGCCTCCTTGGGGATGATGATCCAGAGGATGACGTACAGGATGATCTGAGGGCCCGGAAGCAGGAGGCTGAGGACCGTGAGGACCCTCACCGTCGTCGGGTTCCACTGGTAACGGTTGGCGATGGCGGCGCAGACGCCCGCGAAGACGCGGCCGCGGCGAGGACGTACGAGGTTCATGCGTCGAGCATGGCAGACCTCGCGCCGCCGGCCCAGGGGGCTGTCCCCCGTGAAGCGAGGGGGATCGCCCGATCGTAGGCTGGTCGGTGGAGGTCCCCACCGTGTCGTCTCACATCCGCCGTTACGCCGCCGGCCTGATCCTGCTCACCGCCGCGACCGGATCGATCGACGCCGTGAGCTATCTGGCTCTCGATCGCGTCTTCACCGGCAACATGACGGGGAACGTGCTGTTCATCGGTTTCGCGCTCGTGGGTGTCGCCGGCATCCCGTTCCTCAACAACGTGGTCGCGCTCGCCGGTTTCGTCCTCGGCTCCATCGTGAGCGGACGGATCGTCGGCAGGGGACACACCCGTCTGCTCCCCCGACGCTCGGTGTGGACACTCGTCACGGGCGCCCTGATCATCGCGGGGCTCGCTGCGGTATGGGCTGTACTCGGAGAGCTCGACGACCGCGGCCTGCTCATCGTGACGGCGCTCCTCGCGATCGTGATGGGCGCCCAGGTATCGGCGGTAAAGCCCATCGGCAACAGCGACATCACCACCATCGTGGTCACCAACACCCTCGCGAACCTCGCCAGGGACAGTCGACTCGGCGGTGGACGCGGCGAGAAGTGGGTGCAGCGACTGCTGGCCGTGGTCGCGATGGGCGGCGGCGCGGCGCTGGGAGCTGCCCTCATCGGATGGATGTCCGGAGCGGCGGCGCTCGCCGGCGGTGGGGTGCTCTATGTGGCAGGCGTCCTCATGCTGAGTCTGACGTCCCGGGCGGAGCGCCGAGCGGAGTCCCGCGTCGGCGTATGAGCCCAGGCACGTCGACCCTGGCAGGTGAGCCCTGGATCGGGGTTGCGTCGCCGCTCCCGGTTTCCTTTTCCCACGGTCCCTGAGCCCGCCGAAGGGCACCACCTCGAGGCCGTAACCTGTCGTCCACAACGAGTATCCGTCCGAGTTTCTGACTCCTTTTCCAGATACCGCCTTCAGTGTCGGTGGTGTCGTGTTCACTGGGTACATGACCACCCACGGCGCGCCTTTCCAGGACGCGGTCGCACACGCGACCGCGATCCTCGGCGTGTCCGTCGCGGGCCTGGTTCCGGGCCGGTTGTCGACCTCCGAGTGGGTGACGTTGCTCCGTGATGTGGAGCGACTCGGCCGCCTCGTGGACGCCGCCCGTGTCGCGCTCGCCGGGGACGCGGAGAACCGTACCGGCGGGCCCCTCGACGCTCTCGCCGCCCTCGGGTATGCGTCCGCGGTCGACGCCGTCGCGACGCTCACCGGGTTGCCGGACCGGGACGCAAAACGGAGAATCCGGCTGGGTGGGAAGCTCAACGCCGGAGTGTCGCTGACCGGCGCGGAGACGGGGTCAGCGCATCCCCTGATCGCCGAGGCAGTGTCCGCCGGAACTCTGGGCGTCGACGCGGCCACGATCCTCACCGACGCTCTCGATGGGGTTTCGCCGCGGGTCGATCCGGTCGTCGTGTCGGAGGCGGAAGAGGCATTGGTGCAGTTGGCTGCGGGTTCCGCGAATCACCCGCCCCTCCGCGCGGATCTCGTCCGAGGGCAAGCCCAGCTGTTCGTCGAAGCGATCGACCCCGACGGGGTCCGCCCCCGGGAAGAAGCGGCACGGCGGAGACGACGCTTCACGATCGGACCGGAGACGAGGGATGGGCTCATCCCGGTGCATGGGTTGTTGACGTTGGAGATCGGGGCGTCGTTGAAGCGACTCATCGACGCTCACGTGCGGAAGGTGAGCTTCACCGACCCGTCCCGGCCATTCGGCGACCCGGACACGTCCGTCCCGCACACCGATGACCGCACCCCGGCGCAACGTCGCCACGACACATTGGCCGACATCATCAGCGCAGCATCGCGCGTGAAGGACGCCCCCGAACAGGCCGGGTCGGCACCTGCGATCACGGTCACCGTGACACAGACGGCACTCGACGAGGGACATGGTGTCGGCACGATCGATGGCGTCGACACCCCCATCTCCGTTGACAGCATCGAGAAGATGATCGACTCCCGCGGCATCCAGACCGTCACGATGAACCCGAACCGACGCATCCTGTCCCTCGGGTCCGTGCAACGCTGCTTCACCTCGTCGCAACGCCGGGCCATCACGGCTCGGGATGGCGGGTGCGTCATCCCCGGGTGCACCACGCCCGCGGGGTGGTGCGACGTCCACCACGTCATCCCGTGGCGTGGCGGCGGGCAGACCCACACCGACAACGGAGTCCTGTTGTGCTGGGGACACCACCAGAACATCGACAACGGACCCTGGCGACTCACCATGCCGGACGGAATCCCCCACGTCCGTGGACCGGGCCACCCCGATTGGACCCACACCACCAAGGCCCGCACCGGACCACCCCTCACCCGCACCGGATGACAACACGGGGTCACTCCGTCGATGGCTCCGCGGGGCTTGCGGCACGCCGTCGTGAACACCGCGGCCAGGAACGAGGACACGATGGCGCGGGCGCAGCCTGCTCAACGTTCGGGCGGCGCACCCTGGAGTTCGAGGCTGATCTGGGCCGCATCGAGCGTCGCGAGGGCCATGTCGAGCGACTCGGCGTCGAACGTTCCGTCGTCTCTGGCGTCGAGAAGCGCCTCCCGCTGGGCGAGGATGACCGCGAGCGTCACAGCACGCATCCGGGCATGAAGAGCAACACGCTCATCGTCCTCGTCCGTGCTTGCGTCACGACCCGGCCCGTCACCACCCGGCCCGTCACCGCCCGGACCGCTGCCGCCGCTCGAACCAGACGCTCCCGGCGCGTGCCGAGACCCGCCGTCCAATGCGTCCCGCTCCTGCTCCTCCGGTGTCAGCTCGCCGTAAGCATCGCCATCGGCATCGCTATCGGGGCTGGTCTCCGAACGAACACTGTGCGCGTTTCGCGCATCGGCATCGGTATCGACGACGACAGCGGACGCCGGGCCGCCTACCGGCGGAAGCCCCTGCTCCTCACGCACGCGGCGCGAGACGTCCGACAGGAGCTCGAGCAAAGCGGCACGCTCCGCGCGCTGAGCATCCTCGTCGACCCCAGCAGGTTTCAGCCACCGGACGACCCGGGACAGCGTTCCGCCCTGCAGCATGAGCGACGCAGCCGCGACGAAGAACGCGATCAGGACGAGCAGCGAACGGTTCGGGGTGTCAGACGGGAGGGTCTGCGCGGCAGCGAGCGTGACGGCGCCACGCATTCCCGCCCAGACGAGCACGCCGCCCTCGCGCCACCCGAGCGGCTCCGCGACGTAATAATCCATGTCCGCGAGGAGGCGCCGAAGTCGCGTCCTCGTCTGGCGGACGCGCTGGTCCGTCATCGGCGCTCGACGACCGAACGGCCACTCGGCGGGTTCTCCGCTCTCGCCCAAGCGCTCGTTGAGCGCCTCGATCCGCGGCTTCGCCTGCTCCCGGCGAAGCCGTCGACCGCGGAGGATCGTCAGAAGCGGCGTCAGGTACGCGGCCCGCACGAGCACGGTGAGCAGGAGCGCCCCGAGCGCGATGATGACCGCATTGTGTACGCCCTCGTGAGCGGCCTCGACATCCGCCATCAGGGCGGAGAGCTCGAGGCCCATGATGAGGAAGATCCCTCCCTCGAGCACGAGCTCGACGGTGCGCCAGTTCTGCGCATCCGATGCACGGTGCTGCGGAGACAGCCGCCTGGCCGCGCCGTGACCCGTGATGAGTCCCGCGACGACGGCGGCCACGAGGCCCGACGCCCCCAGGAGCTCTGCCGGGATCGAAGCGAGAAACGGCACGGTGAACGACAGCACGGTGTTCACCGTCGAATCGGTGACGCGCTGACGCACCCACAGGTTCGCGAACCCGACGACGACTCCGAGCACAGCCGCGATGGCGACGGCGAATGCGAAGTCGCCGGCCACATCCCAGAAGGAGACCGCGGCGGCCGTCGCCGCGATGGCGGATCGCAGCAGGACGAGTGCCGTCGCGTCGTTGAGCAGACTCTCGCCCTCGAGGACGGAGACGATTCGCCCGCCGACACCCAACCGTCGGACGATGGACGTCGCGACCGCGTCCGTCGGGCTCACGATGGCACCGAGAGCGATTCCCCACCAGATCCCGAGACCCGGGATCACGAGGGAGAAGAAGAATCCGAGGACGACGGCCGAGAGCACGACGAGCACGATCGACAGCCCGCCGATCGCATTGAGCTCCCGACGGAAGTTCATGGCGGGCATGGACACGGCCGCCGAATACAGCAGCGGCGGCAGGATGCCCGCGAGGATCCACTCGGGGTCGACCTCGAAGTCGGGCAGCACGGGAAGGAAGCTCACCACGATGCCGAGGACCACGAGGATGAGCGGGGCGGCGACGCGCAGGCGTGGACCGAGAGCCGTGGCGCCGGCGATCACGATGAGCGCGGCGACACCGACGACCAGGATCTCCATGGCTGCCCTCCCGTCCGTCCGATCCGTGATCCGAGGCTAGTCCGATACGCCCATCGGACAGGTCCCTGCCGGGAACCGCACAGGGCGGGTGATCCGAGATCACCCGCCCTGTGCGGTTCGACGACGTCGATCAGAAGTTGATCATGTGCCCCGTGAGACCGTGGAAGCCCTCCTGCAGGGCCTCGCTCAGCGTCGGGTGCGTGTGCACGTTCCGCGCGAGCTCCGTGGCCGTGAGGTCCCACTTCTGCGCGAGCGTGAGCTCCGGGAGGAGCTCGGAGACGTCCGGTCCGATGAGGTGACCACCGAGGAGCTCGCCGTACTCGGCGTCGGCGACGAGCTTCACGAACCCGGTGGGCTCACCGAGGCCGTGCGCCTTGCCGTTGGCCATGAACGGGAACGAGACGACCTTCACGTCGTGTCCCTCGTCGCGCGCCTGCTGCTCGGTGAGACCGAAGCTCGCCACCTGCGGCTGGCAGAACGTGGCACGCGGCATCATCCGGTAGTCGCCGAGCTCCTGCGTCTCCGCGTCGGCGATGGTCTCCGCCGCCACGACACCCTGGGCCTCAGCCACGTGCGCGAGCTGCAGCTTCGCGGTGACGTCGCCGATCGCGTAGATGTGCGGGACGTTGGTGCGCATGCGAGCGTCGATATCGATCGCGCCGCGCTCGGTGAGCTTCACGCCGGCCTTGTCGAGGCCGTAGCCGTCCACGCGCGGGGCGAAGCCGACCGACATGAGGACCTTGTCGGCCGTGAGGGTGCCGGTCGAGCCGTCCTTGGCCGTGTAGGTCACGGTGACCTGCGACCCCTCGTCCACGACCTTCTCGACCTTCGTCGAGGTCATGATCGGGATCCCGTAGCCCTTGTACTGCTTCGTGATCTCCTTCGAGACGTCGACGTCCTCGTTGGGGAGCGCACGATCGAGGAACTCGACGATCGTGACCTCGACGCCGTAGTTGCGCATGACGTAGGCGAACTCCATGCCGATCGCGCCGGCGCCCACGATGACGATCGACGACGGCAGGTCGCGCTCCATGATCTGCGACTCGTACGTCACCACGTTGTCGCTCAGCTCGACGCCGGGCAGCAGGCGCACGACGGAGCCCGTGGCGATGATGATGTTGTCGAACGACACCGTCTGCGTCTCACCACTCGACAGTGCGACGGAGAGGGTGTGGTCGTCGGTGAACGTGCCGCGACCGTCGAACTCGGTGATCTTGTTCTTCCGCATGAGGAAGTGGACGCCCTTGACGCGGCCGTCGGCCACGGTGCGACTGCGGTCGTACGCGACGCCGTAGTCGAACGAGACGTCGCCGCTCATGCCGAAGGTCTTCGCCTGGTGGGTGAAGATGTGGGCGAGCTCCGCGTTGCGCAGCAGCGCCTTGGACGGGATGCACCCGACGTTGAGACAGACGCCTCCCCAGTACTTCTCCTCGACGATCGCGACGGACTTGCCGAGCTGTGCGGCGCGGATGGCCGCGACGTATCCGCCCGGTCCTGCGCCGAGAACGACGACGTCGAAATGCTGATCGGTCATGTGGGTGCCTCCCGGTGAATCGTGTCCTCCAACTCTATTCGCGTCCGTCCGTCTCCGGGTTCAGTCCCGTCCCTCCGACGCAGCAGGGATCAGCTGAGGAGCTCCCGGATGTCCCCGGCGTCGAGTGACGGCCCGAAGAGCTCGCCGTCGTCGTCGAGCACCCCGGCGACGAGCTCCGACTTCCGCTCCTTGAGCGCCATGACCTTCTCCTCGATCGTGTCGGCGGCCACCATCCGGTACACGAGGACGTTCTTGTCCTGGCCGATACGGTGGGTCCGGTCGATGGCCTGCTCCTCGCTCGCCGGGTTCCACCACGGGTCGAGCAGGAACACGTAGTCGGCCTCCGTGAGGGTGAGGCCGAATCCACCGGCTTTGAGGCTGATCAGGAAGACGGGGGCGTCGCCCTCGCGGAACTCCCGCACCACGCCCTCGCGGTCGCGCGTCGAGCCCTGGAGGGTCACGGAGGCGATGCCCTCGGCGTCGAGCCGGGAACGCACGCGATCGAGGTAGGTCGTGAACTGGCTGAACACGAGGGTGCGGTGGCCCTCGTCCACGATCTCCCGCAGGTGGTCCACGAGGGAATCGAGTCGCGTCGAGGGGATGTGGGCGTAGTCGTCCGAGACCAGGCCGGCGTCGAGCGCGAGCATGCGGAGGAGGGTGAGCGAGCGGAACACGATGAAGCGGTTCCGATCGAGGTCGTCGATGAGGCCGAAGAGCTTCTGACGCTCACGCTGCAGGTACACGTCGTAGAGCTCGCGATGCTCCGGTGCGAGCTCCACGGAGAGCACCTGCTCGCTCTTCTCCGGCAGCTCCGGGGCCACGACGTCCTTGGTGCGTCTCAGCAGGAACGGCGCGATGCGGCGGCGGAGACGCTCGAGCCTCGCCGAGCGCAGCTCGGCCGTGACGGCGGGTGCGTCGCCGGCGCCCCGCCCCGACGTGATGCCACCGACCGGCTGCTCGATGACGCGCACGAACTCCTGGGCGAAGCGACGAGCGGACGGGAAGAGGCCCGGTGACGTGAGGGCGAGGATGGCGTGCAGCTCGCTGAGCGAGTTCTCGAGCGGGGTGCCGGTGACGGCGAGGACGAAGGACACCCCCAGATCACGCACCGCCTCGTGCGCCTGCGACGCGGAGTTCTTCACGAACTGCGCCTCGTCGAGGATGACGCCGGACCACCCGCCGTCGACGTCCCGATACGCGTCGGCATCGAGACGAAGGAGAGCGTACGTCGTCACGACGATGTCGGCGCCACGCGCGAGTTCGTCGACGCGGGCCCGACCGGCGGCTTCGGTCCCCACGGCCCGCCGCACGACGAGCCCGGGGGCGAACCGCGTGGCCTCCGTGACCCAGCCGGGCGCGACGGACGTGGGGGCGACCACGAGGAAGGGCGCTGGTCGATCCCGCGCCGATGCCGCCACGCTCTCCACCGCGTGCTGCACGAGCGCGAGGCATTGCAGCGTCTTCCCGAGCCCCATGTCGTCGGCGAGGATGCCGCCGAGACCATGCCGCCACAGATGCGCGAGCCACGAGAACCCCTCGGCCTGATACGGGCGGAGCTGCGCCGTGAGGCCGGAGGGCACACTCACCGGACGCGTCGCCTCCCCGGCGATGTCCTCGACGAGCGCCCGCCATTCGAGCGCCGGGCGGGATTCGTCCGCGAGGTCCTCGAAGTCGGACCACAGGCTCACATGGCGGCGACTGATGACGGGCGTCGTCTCCCACTCGGCGAGGTCCTTGGCCTCCTCGATCAGCTCCGCGAGTCGCGCGAACGCCGGGTGCTTGAGCGAGAGGTACGTGCCGTCGACGAGGAGCAGCCGCTTCCGCCCCTTCGCGAGAGCCGTGAAGAGCGGGAGGAACGGGATCGTGCGTCCGTCGACCGTGACGGTGACACCGAGGTCGAACCAGTCGCGCTTGTCGCTCGGCATCGTCGACACCACGAGCTCGGGATCGCCCGTGAGCTCGCGGTAGGACGGTTTCGTGCCGGTGGTCTCGACACGTACGCCATCGAGCGTGCGGAGCCGCGGCAGGAGTTCGGTGACGAAGTGCGCGGACTCGACGCCCTCGAGCGTCACGTCGAGAGGAGGAGGAGGGGCCTCGGAGCCGGCGCCGCTCACTCGCGTCGCGCCGTCGGGCTCGGACGCCGCATCCGGGAGCCAGGCGTCCGGCAGCACACCGGGAGGGATCAACTCCGAGACGGGCGTGAAGGGTGCACCACCCCTGGACACCCGCCAGCGCCAGGTGAGCTCCGTGCGGTGACCTGTGGCGAACGCCACGCGGAGGACGAGGACGGGCGGGACCACGTCCGGGAGGACCACGGAGTCGTCGGCGCTGACGACCTCGAGCCGCTCGCGCAGCCCGGGCACGTAGGTGGACAGGAACTCGTCCACCGCGTCCGCGGGCACCACGAGACCGTCCGCGAGAGGGCCGCGGCCTCGCAGGATGGCGAGTTCGTCGGAGCCGAGGGGCGCAGCGGTGGCCGCGATGACGATGTCGCGCGGGTCGCGCGGGTCGACGATCGATACGCCGTGGGCACCGATCGGGCGGGCGAGGCGCACATCGGCGGTCCGACCCGTGGTCGGGAGATCGAAGAGGAGCGACGGCTCGAGCCGGACGCCTTGCGACTCGCGGCGCAGATCGACGAGGAGACGGGCGCGGGAACCGACAGCCACGCTCGACCCGGAACCCGTGCCGATGAGGGGGATCCGGAGATCGGCGGCCTGCCCGAGCATCGCCCACAGAACAGGGTTCGCGAATTCGTCGAGGAAGAGGAGGCTCGCGTCGGGATCGAGCGCCATCGCGCCGGCGGCCCGGTGGAGCGCGCCGAGTTCGCAGAACCACCGGTGCTGCTCGGGGTCGAGGTTCATGCGGTTGAGGAGGTGCGGCAGGTTGGTCCACGTCATCGTGCCGCGCGCCCACCCCTTGGAGGTCTCGGCGGTGGGGCGCGCGGCGAGGCGGAACTCACCCGTTCCGGGCACCTCGTCCTCCGCGGAGGCGGAACGCGCGGCACCGCGGCCGTTCGCACGAGGGATCGCGACAGAGCGGGAGGTCGGCCCGTTCCACCGATGCGCCGTGCGCGGGATCATCTCGCGCAGTTCGAACTGCAGTGCGAGCCCGGTGCGCGGTCGGCGGCTCGCGCCGACGGACGGTTCGGGCGCGTCGTGCCGGAAGGTCGCGAGGGCGTCCCTCCAGGACTCCGGCGAACTCGTCATGGCTCGATCCTCGCATCCGCCACCGACACGGCGGTCCGCGCCCCCGTCCGGCCGCGCTGAGCACGGACCCGGTGTCAGTGGCCGGTGCGATAATCGCCGCATGCCCGATTCCGTTCGCTCGGCCCGCTTCGCCCGCCAGATCGCGCTCCCGGGGTTCGGGCTCGAGGGTCAGGAGCGCCTCGGAGCGGCTCGCGTCCTCGTCATCGGCGCCGGTGGACTCGGCAGCACCGTGATCCCCACGCTCGCGGGAGCCGGTGTCGGCACCATCGGCATCATCGACGACGACCGGGTGGAGACGAGCAACCTCCACCGACAGCTCGTGCACGGCACCGCCGACGTCGGACGGGCGAAGGTCGACTCGGCCGCCGACCGCGTCGCGGCGATCGCTCCGGATGCCGTCGTCGTCCGCCACACCGAACGGCTCTCCGCCGACAACGCGCTCCACCTCTTCGCCGACTACGACCTCGTGCTCGACGGCAGCGACAACTTCCCCACCCGCTACCTCGCCAACGATGCAGCCGCGCTGTCCGATCTGCCGCTCGTCTGGGGCGCCGTCTCGCAGTACGGCGGTCAGGTGGGCGTCGCGTGGGCGAGTCGAGGACCGCAGTACCGCGACCTCTTCCCCACGCCCCCTCCACCGGGCTCGGTGCTGTCGTGCGCCGTCGGGGGCGTGCTGCCGACCACCGTCGGCGTCGTCGGGTCCCTCATGGCGAGCGAGGCGATCAAGATCATCACGGGGCTCGGCGACCCCCTGGTCGGTCGCGTCACCGTCTTCGACGGCCTCGCGGGCACGTTCCGTGAGCTCGCCTATGCAGAGGACCCGGAGGCTGAACCGGTCACGGGCCTCATCGACTACGACGCCTTCTGCGGGGTCGTCGCCGATGACTCCGCGTCGGCCGACGACGCGGATGCGGACACCCTGAGCGCCGACGACCTCGCGGGCCTCCTCCCCGACGTGACGCTCATCGACGTGCGCGAGCCGTGGGAGGCGGAGATCGCCGCGATCACCGGGTCCGTTCTCCTGCCGCTCGGAGAGCTGCCCGAGCGGATCGGCGAGATCGACGACTCCCGTCCCGTGGTCCTGTACTGCCACCACGGCATCCGCTCGGCATCGGCGCTCCGAATCCTGCGGGACGCCGGTGTGGCGGCCCGCCATCTGGACGGCGGGATCGACGCCTGGTCCCGTGCCGTCGACCCGACCATCGTGAGGTACTGACCCATGCCGACCTTCCCCCGCCGCTCGGTCGAGCAGCACGCCGACCACATCGAGCGTCTTCTCGCCGGAGCGCTCGACACGGGTGAGGAGACGATGCCCATCGATGAGGCGGCCGGTCGCGTGACCGCCGCACGCGTCGTCTCGCCCGTCGACCTCCCCCTCTTCCGGAATTCGCAGATGGACGGCTTCGCGGTGATCGCTGCCGACATCGCCGACGCCCCCGTGTCGCTGCCCGTGGTCGGTGAGATCGCCGCTCGACCCGTCGATCCCGGTGTCCTGCAGCCCGGGACGACGGTGCGCATCATGACGGGCGCTATCGTTCCCGAGGGAGCGGACGCCGTGGTGCCGGTCGAGGACACGACGCCCGGGGATGATTCCGAGGATGCGGAGACCGTCCGGATCGGGCGTCCGCGCGCCGTGGGCGAATACGTGCGCGAACGCGGGAGCGACGTCCGCGCAGGCGACGAACTGCTCCCGGCCGGACTCCGCCTGGCCTCTCGACACCTCGCCGTCCTCGCGGCGTCCGGCATGACGACGGTCTCGGTGCGGCGGCGCGTGCGGGTGGCGATCGTGACGACGGGCGCCGAACTCGTCGCCCCTGGCACGGATCCCGTCCGCGGTCAGGTGTTCGACTCCAACGGCACAGCGCTCGCGGCGGCGACACGAGCGACCGGGGCCGAGGTCGTCGTGCGCGAGCGCGTCGCGGACGACGTGGACGACTTCCGTCGGGCGCTCGCCACGGCGACCGCGCAGGCCGACGTCGTCCTCACCTCCGGCGGCATCTCGATGGGCGACTACGAGGTCGTCCGCGAGAGTCTCGAACCCCTCGGCGCCGAGGTCGGCTCCGTCGCGATGCAGCCGGGTGGTCCCCAGGCGACGGCGACGGTGGACGGCACGCCCGTGGTCTGCTTCCCCGGCAACCCCGTGAGCACGCAGCTGTCCTTCGAGGTCTTCGTCGCGCCGCTCCTCCGTCGCGCAGCCGGGCTGCCGGAGCGCACCGCGTCGACGAGACCCCTCACCGAGGATCTGCGCTCGGTGTCGGGCAAGCGCCAGTTCCTGCGGGCGCGGTTCGACGGCGACGGTGTGACCCTCGTCTCGGGCCCCGGCTCGCATCTCGTGGCCGGTCTCGCGGCCTCCGACGCCCTCGTGATCGTTCCGGAGGAGGCCGTCGAGTTGCGAGCTGGCGACACCGTCACCGTCTGGGCTCTCTAGGTCAGGGCGCTGTGACAGCATGGGCAGCATGACGGCCGGATCCCCCACCACCCTCTCCCACCTCGACGCGGACGGGCGCGCGCGCATGGTCGACGTGGGCGGCAAGGACGTGACCGATCGAACGGCCACCGCCACGGCGCGATTCCTCACCCGCCCGGACGTCGTCGCCCTCGTCCGCGCCGACGACCTCCCGAAGGCCGATGTCCTCGCGACCGCGCGCATCGCCGGCATCCAGGGCGCGAAGCGCACGAGCGACCTCATCCCGCTGTGCCACCCGCTCCCGCTCACCTCGGTCTCGGTCGACTTCGATTTCGACGAGGCCGCGATCGTCGTCACGGCCACGGCCAAGACCACGGGCCGCACGGGCGTCGAGATGGAGGCGCTCACCGCCGTCGCCATCGCGGGGCTCACGCTGCACGACATGGTGAAGGCCGTGGACCCCGAGGCGATCCTCGACGACCTCAAGCTCGTCGAGAAGACCGGCGGCAAGCGCGGGCACTGGACCCGCGACGCGCTGCGTCCGGGTACGGCGGCCGTCCTCGTCGCCTCGACGGCCGGCGCCGCGGGCACACGGGAGGACACGACCGGTCCTGCGATCTCGGCCTGGCTCGAGGAGCACGGCTACGCGGTCGACGGGGTGACGATCGCCGCGGACGCCGACGTCGCGGAGGTGCTCGCGTCGCTCGTCGCCACCTCCCCGGCCGTGATCATCACGACGGGGGGTACCGGCATGTCGCCGAGCGACCGCACACCGGAGGCCACACGACGCATCCTCGATCGTGAGCTGCCCGGCATCGCCGAGGCGATCCGGGCCGCAGGACTGGCGAAGACACCGACCGCGGCCCTCAGCCGCGGGCTCGCGGGCACCTCGGGTGGCACCGTCGTGGTGAACCTCCCGGGTTCGCGGGGCGGGGTGAAGGACGGCCTCGCCGTTCTCGACGGCCTCCTCGACCACCTCGTGGCACAGATCGCCGGTGGTGGCGCGCATGAGTGACGCGGCGGCCCCCTTCGCGGGCCTCGACCTCATCAGCGAGCGAGACATCGACGCTTCGGCGGTCGAGGCCGCCGTGCTCACCGACCACGACGGCGCCCTCGTCACGTTCCGCGGCATCGTGCGCAACCACGATCACGGCGAGTCCGTCTCGGCGCTCGACTACCAGGCGCACCCCGACGCCGCCCGCTTCATGGCCGAGTGCTGCGAGACGATCGCGCGCGAGACGGGCGTCCGTGTCGTCGCCGTCCATCGGGTCGGTGCACTCGTCGTGGGCGATACGGCCCTCGTCGCGGCCGCCGCCGCCGCGCACCGCCACGAGGCGTTCGACGCATGCGAGCGCCTCGTCGACCTCATCAAGACGAGCGTGCCCATCTGGAAGCGCCAGCACCTCGCCGAGGGCACGACGGAGTGGGTCGGGCTCTAGGCGCCGGTCGGTGTCAACAGCCGACCTCAGCAGGCGGTGTCAGCCGCCGGCGAAGGGCGGGAGCACGTCGACGCGTGCCCCGAGGGGACGCGCATCGTCGCGGCGCACGACCCCGTCGACGAGGAACGAACCGGAGGCGAGCACGCGTGCCATCGCGTCGCCGTACCGTTCCACGAGGAGCGCCCGGAGTTCGCCGACAGTGCGCGGCCCGTGGATCGGTTCCTCCTCGACACCCGCAGCCTCGGCCGCCGCAGCGAAGTAGCGCACGGTCACGGTCGCGATGTCCTGCTCAGCCACCGATCGCTCCCATGCTGCGGGTCGGACGGACGAAGTCCGCCGAGGCCATGCCGTGTCCGGCTTGCTTGCCCCACATGGCGGCCCGCCAGCGATCGGCGATCTCGCTGTCGTCCGCCCCGCCGCGCAGCATCCCGCGGAGATCCGTCTCGTCGTCGCCGAAGAGGCAGGAGCGCACCGTGCCCTCGGCGGTCAGGCGCGTGCGGTCGCACGCGGCGCAGAACGCGCGCGTCACGGAGGCGATGATGCCGACAGTGGCCGGACCGCCGTCCACGAGCCACTCCTCGGCCGGGGACGAGGGGTCGTCGCGGTGCGGCTCGGTGAGCGTGAAGCGGGATCCGAGGACGTCGAGGAGCTCAGCCGCGTCGACCATGTTGTCGCGTGCCCACGCCTCATCGGCGTCGAGGGGCATCTGCTCGATGAAGCGCAGCTTGACGCCGTTCGCGAGCGACCACGCGAGCAGGTCGGCCGATCCCGCGAGGGTGTCGCGCATGAGCACCGCATTGATCTTGAGAGGTGTGAGTCCCGCGCGCTTCGCCGCATCGATGCCGGCGAACACGGCCGGGAGCCGGTCGCGGCGGGTCAGCCGGGCGAAGTGGTCGCGATCGACGGTGTCGAGAGAGACGTTGATGCGGGTGAGCCCGGCGGCGATGAGTTCATCGATCCGCTTGTCGAGACCGATGCCGTTCGTCGTGAGCGAGATGGACGCCCCGCGGGCGACGGCCGAGCTCTTCGCGAGGATCTCCGCGAGGTCCGCCCGCATGAGCGGTTCGCCCCCGGTGAAGCGCACATCGGTGACGCCGAGGTCACGTGCGCCGATCTCGACGAGGCGGGCGATCTCATCCGGTGTGAGGAGGTCCTTCCGAGCGATCGCCGGCAGTCCCTGCTCCGGCATGCAATAGGTGCAGCGCAGCGAGCACTTCTCCGTGATGGAGACGCGCAGGTCGCGAGCGATGCGGCCGAAGCGGTCGACGAGAGCATCCGTCTCCGGGCG
Source organism: Labedella gwakjiensis (assembly GCF_003014675.1). NCBI lineage: Bacteria > Bacillati > Actinomycetota > Actinomycetes > Micrococcales > Microbacteriaceae > Labedella > Labedella gwakjiensis. Next base: position 3,038,953 of record NZ_PYAU01000001.1, on the reverse strand, counting down.
GCCCGTGGTGTCCGGTCGCGCGTCGGGAGCGCGGCGGATTCCCGGGATCCCGAGGGCGATACTCGTCATGGCTTCACCCTAGTTCGCTCGGAGACGGACGGGTGCGGAACGGGCGCGCAACCCGCGGGTGAGTACCCAGCGGGCGGGGCTAGCATGACCCGCATGTCGACGCGCGCGCCCCACACCGACTCGACGGGCGTGCCCGCAGCCCCCGGCCCCGTCGCCACCGGCCGCCCCGCGCCTCGTCGGTCGCGGCCCGTCATCGCAGCCGGCGCCGTCGGCGTCGTGAGTGCCCTCGCGACGCTCGCGATCGCGGAGCTCGTGGCCCTGGTCGTCGCGCCGGCCGCGAGCCCCCTCCTCGCCGTCGGCTCGCTCGTGATCGACCTCGTGCCCGGATGGGTCAAGGACGTCGTGATCGCGCTGTTCGGGACGAACGACAAGGTGGTGCTCCTGCTCTGTCTGGCGGTGCTCGTTGCGGCCCTCGCCGTCCTGAGCGGTGTGCTCGAGTGGCGCCGACCGCCGTGGGGGACGGTGATCCTGGGTGTTGTCGGCGCTGTCGCTGTGGTGGCCGCCACGACCCGGTCGGGTGCGACCGGCATGTGGGCGAGCCCCACCGTGGCGGGTGTGGTCGTGGGCGTGCTGGTGTTGCGTTTCGGTTCGGAGCGGCTGCGCGCGTGGATCGGCTCCAGCCCGATCTCGGGCGGCGCGGGTCGATCGCCCGAGACTCCAGACCCGTCCCTCGCCGACACCGCCGTCTCGCGCCGACGCTTCCTCGTCTTCACGGGGGCCACAGCTGTCGGCGCGCTCCTCGTCGGTGTCGGTGCGCGCGTCGCGAACGCCGCAGCCGCCGCCGCCGACACCGCGAGACGCGCGCTCAAGCTGCCGACCGCGGCGACGCCCGCGCCGGCCGTCCCGACGGGTGCAGACCTCGGCATCGACGGCCTCTCCCCCGTCGTCACGCCCAACGCCGACTTCTACCGCATCGACACGGCCCTGCAGGTGCCCGGAGTCGATCCCGCGTCGTGGAGCCTCCGGGTGTTCGGCGAGGTCGAGGAGGAGTTCGAGCTCACGTGGGACGAACTCCTCGCCCTGCCGATGCAGGAGGCCACCGTGACGCTCGCGTGTGTGTCGAACGAGGTCGGCGGCGACCTCATCGGCAACGCCCTCTGGCTCGGCTACCCGATCCGCGAGCTGCTCGCCCGAGCGAAACCCCGCGAGGGTGCCGACATGGTGATGTCGAGGAGCATCGACGGGTTCACCGCCGGCACCCCGCTCTCCGTGCTCCAGGAGGAGGACAGGGACAGCCTCCTCGCCGTGGGCATGAACGGCGAGCCGCTCCCCGTCGAGCACGGCTTCCCCGCTCGCCTCGTGGTGCCCGGCCTGTACGGGTATGTGTCCGCGACCAAGTGGGTCACGTCCCTCGAGGTCACGCGATTCTCGGAGGCGAGCGCCTACTGGACGGACCGCGGCTGGTCGGCGGAGGGGCCCGTGAAGACGCAGTCGCGCATCGACGTGCCGACGAACCGGGCACGGGTGAGTGCGGGCACCGTCGCCGTAGCCGGCGTCGCGTGGGCCCAGCACACGGGAATCGACCGGGTGGAGGTCCGGGTGGACGACGGCGGTTGGGTCGAAGCCCGCCTCGCGACGGCCATCTCCGCCGACACGTGGGTGCAGTGGGTGTTCGAGTGGGAGGCCACCGCGGGCGACCACACCCTGCAGGTGCGCGCGACGGACGCCGACGGCGAGACCCAGGGCGAGCGCGAGGTGGCCGTGGTGCCGAACGGCGCCGAGGGCTGGCACACGATCGACGTCTCCGTGTCGTAGTCGGGTCTGACCTCCTAGCCCTCGGGTGCATGCCCTCAGTACGATGAGCGCACGAGGAAAGGGGTCCACATGGCCGTGTTCAGTCGTGGTTTCGGAGGGCGCGCCCGCGAGAGCACTCCGGACCTCCCGCCCGGCCAGTTCCTCACCGAGGACTTCCCCGTCCTCTCCGCCGGCCCCACCCCCGAGATCGACACCGCGGAGTGGGAGTTCACCATCCGCACGGAGACCGGCGCGACCCATCGCTGGGACTGGGATCAGTTCCGCGCGCTGCCGTCCGAGCTCGTCGCGACGGACATCCACTGCGTGACGCGCTGGTCGAAGCTCGGCACGTCGTGGCGCGGCGTCTCCCTCGACACCCTCTTCGAGGAGGTCGATTCGAGCTACGACTACGTCATGGCGCACTCCTACGGCGGCTACACGACGAACCTGCCGCTCGAGGACCTGCTCGACGGCAAGGCGTGGATCGCCTACGAGTTCGACGGGGAGGACCTCGACCCCGAGCACGGAGGCCCCGCGCGTCTGCTCGTGCCGCACCTCTACTTCTGGAAGAGCGCGAAGTGGGTGCGCGGCCTCGTCATGATGAAGGACGACGAGCCCGGCTTCTGGGAGCAGAACGGCTACCACACCTATGGGGATCCGTGGCAGGAACAGCGGTACTGGTGAGCCCCGCACGAACGAGCATCACACAGTGACGGACTGGTTGGTCGGGACGATCACGCACGTGCGCACGGAGACGCCGACGGGGCGCAGCCTCACGATCGCCGTCGACGGCTGGCCGGGGAACCTCGCCGGACAGCACCTCGACCTGCGTCTCACCGCGCCCGACGGCTATCAGGCGGTGCGTTCCTATTCGATCGCGAGCGTCGGCGCCGATCCCTCCGTGCAACTGGCTGTCGACAAGATCCCGACGGGCGAGGTCTCGCCGTACCTCGTGGACGATGTCCTGCCCGGAGACCAGTTGGAGGTGCGCGGTCCTCTGGGGCGGTGGTTCGTGTGGACGCCGGAGGACACCCGACCGATCCAGCTCATCGCCGGAGGTTCCGGGATCGTCCCGCTCGTCGCGATGGCGCGAGCGCACGCGGCGTCCGGAAGCGCCGTTCCCTTCCGACTGCTGTACTCCGTCCGCTCACCCCAGGACCGCTTCTTCGCGGACGAGATCGCGGCACTCGAATCGGAGACCTTCCGAGTGGACCTCGTCTACACGCGTTCGACCCCGGAGGGCTGGCCGACGCCCGCCGGGCGGGTGACCCGTGACGTGATCGAGGCACTCACTCTTCCCGCGTCCGACGCTCCTGGCGTCTTCGTGTGCGGGCCGACGGGCTTCGTCGAAGCCGTCGCCCGATCCCTCGTGGACCTCGGTCACGAGCCGCAGAACGTGAAGACCGAACGGTTCGGAGGATCCTGATGTCGAGCCACGTGGACGGGAACGCTCTCGCCGGGACTCTCTCGGAGGTGTTCCGCACCGACATGACCACCGCCGTCTGCTGCTGCGACGGCTGCGGCGAAACCACGACGCTCGCGAGCGAGATGGTCTACGGAACCCACGGCATCGTGGTGCGCTGCCGCTCCTGCGACGACGTTCTCATCACCCTCGTCGAGACGCCCGACCGCGTCGTGTTGAGCTTCCCTGGCGTGTCCTCGATGAGCGTGGAGCGCGGACCAGACGCACAAAGTGAGGGAGAATATTGACTGTCGGGGGTCCCTGTCATCATTCGTTGTATGCAGTTGAAAATCCCGAGTTGGCTGACAGGTTCGACCGCGTCCTCGGTTGCCAATTACATCGACGATCGTGAAGTCACAGCTAGGTTCATCGCAAGTCCACTGGCGTGGCGAGTGCGTTCCGTCGAAGAAGTCGTTATCGACTCCGCCACATCCTGTAGTCGCAAGCGCTCCCTACAGGTGGCACCGCTTCGCGACTTCCTTCAGGCTCCAGTTGGAGCTACTCATGCCCTAGTAGCTCTGAACGTCGCTGCGATGCCACGCGGACCGCTGCTTGATTTCGATGTGTCGGGGCCCGACGGGGACGGTTGGCTCTTGCCTCGATCGGAAATCGCGTCGCGACAAACTCTTTACCTTGTCAATTTGGCTGATGAGGCGGGCGTGCAGGTCAGCAAACAAGCTCGGATGGTCCTCGAGCGAATTCTTGGCTTCGTAGGCGAATGGTTCTCCACTCACAAGCGAGGTACGGTCGACGAGTTCGTCAACGCAGGACTCGGCCGAACCCTCTCCGAGGAGACTCGGCTTCGCTGGGACGCAACCGAAGGAAAATGCCGCGAGATTCTGCGACGTCGTCTCGACAAGTTCCAACGTTATTCGGCTGCCGAATCCCCCCAACTCGTGATGCCGGGTCTCCTAATCGATGGGGACATTGCGGACGAACAGGAAGCTACTAGATCCCTCGCGGAGTATCAAAGCCTCCTGCAACGAATGGACAGCCTCAGTGATCCAGACAATCCCAACGTTGCCGACGATTTCCTAATCTCGCTTGCGGACTACGCCAACTACTACGACCTCATAGTTGCCCTTAAGGTTCCACTGGATGAGCCCTTTCTGGTAAAGATCACTGAACGCAGGGACATTGGTCGAGGCATTGGCATCGGTCCCGGAACTCAGGAACTAGTGGTCGCAGACGCTAGAACAAACCACGTCACGTTCAAGGTGGAAGACCCAAACGTGCGCATTAGCTCTTTCTCCGCTTACTCGTCGTCAAACGATGATTTTGCTTACGGCCTCTTTCAGTCTCGGCAAGACGCCCAAAACCGGGCGTTCTACGCTCATAATCCGGATCGGGATTATCGGATAGTTCTCCGGTTTCGATTGGCTCTGCTGAGACGCCTTCAACTCGTCCCATACTCGGTAGCCGCGCTTCTCGGACTGCTGACGCTGGCTCTATGGCTAGACACTCCAGAAACTCTCGAAGGCTTTGCACTCGTCGTAGGGCCATCGGCTCTCGCAGCGTCAGTGCTGCTTGCTCGAGAGCCCTCGACGCTGGGATCCCGGCTCCGCACCGCAAGTACGACCGTCGTGACGCTGAGCCTCCTCGCGCTTCTTGGGTCGGCAACTTACCTATATGGGTTCGGCCTTTTTGTCAGTAGCACCAAGTAAAGTTCCACCAGGAGGACACCATGGCAAAGAACACCGGCAGGGGAACTCGGCAGGGCAGCGTCACAGGACGCAGTCAGGTGAAGAACTCCTCGGGAACATGGGTTAAGCGGGACACCTCCTCGGGGCAGTTTCTCGCCGCCAAGAAGTCAGGCGGAAGCTTCAGAGGAATTCGACCTGAAGGTTAGAGGCAGCCACTAGGAGCCGGTCAGGCGCCGACGTAGGCCGCGAGGTGCTCCCCCGTGAGGGTGGAGCGCGCGGCGACGAGATCGGCCGGGGTCCCCTCGAAGACGATCGAGCCGCCGTCGTGTCCGGCCCCCGGTCCCACGTCGATGATCCAGTCGGCGTGCGCCATCACCGCCTGGTGGTGCTCGATGACGATGACGGACTTGCCCGAGTCGACGAGGCGGTCGAGGAGCCCGAGGAGGTTCTCCACATCGGCGAGGTGCAGGCCCGTCGTCGGCTCGTCGAGGATATAGACCCCGCCCTTCTCCCCCATGTGCGTCGCGAGCTTGAGCCGTTGACGCTCGCCCCCGGACAGGGTCGTGAGCGGCTGGCCGAGGCTCACGTAGCCGAGGCCGACATCCGCGAGGCGATCGAGGATCGCGTGCGCCGCCGGGGTCTTCGCCTCGCCGTCGGCGAAGAACGGGAGTGCCTCCGACACGGGCATAGCGAGCACCTCGCTGATGTCCTTGCCTCCGAGCGTGAATTCGAGAACGGAGGCCTGGAAGCGCTTGCCTTCGCACACCTCGCACGTGGACGACACGCTCGCCATGACGCCGAGGTCCGTGTAGATCACGCCGTTGCCGTTGCAGTTGGGGCACGCGCCCTCGGAGTTGGCGCTGAAGAGCGCGGGCTTCACGCCGTTGGCCTTCGCGAACGCCTTCCGGATCGGCTCGAGCAGTCCCGTGTAGGTGGCGGGATTGCTGCGGCGAGAGCCCTTGATGGCGCCCTGGTCGATCGAGACGACGCCCTCGCGGCCCGAGATCGAGCCGTGCACGAGCGAGCTCTTCCCCGAGCCCGCCACTCCGGTGACCACGGTCAGGACGCCGAGCGGCACATCGACGTCGACGTCGTGCAGGTTGTTGGCCGACGCCCCGCGCACCTCGATCACGCCAGAGCGTGCTCGTACGGCGTCCTTGAGCGCGGCGCGATCGTCGAGGTGGCGACCGGTGAGGGTGTCGCTCGCGCGCAGTCCGTCGACGGTGCCCTCGAACTGGATCTCGCCACCCGCGGTCCCGGCACGCGGGCCGAGGTCTACCACGTGGTCGGCGATCGCGATCGCCTCCGGCTTGTGCTCCACGACGAGCACCGTGTTTCCCTTGTCGCGGAGGCGCAGCAGCAGCTCGTTCATGCGCTGGATGTCGTGCGGATGCAGTCCGATCGTGGGCTCGTCGAACACGTAGGTCACGTCGGTGAGCGACGAGCCGAGGTGCCGGATCATCTTGGTTCGCTGCGCCTCGCCACCCGACAGGGTGCCGGCCGGGCGATCGAGCGAGAGGTAGCCGAGGCCGATGGAGACGAAGGAGTCGAGTGTGTCGCCGAGTGCCGTGAGCAGCGGCGTGACCGACGGTTCGTCGAGGCCGCGCACCCACGCGGCGAGGTCGCTGATCTGCATCGCGCTCGCCTCCGCGATGTTGACGCCGTCGATGCGCGATGAGCGGGCGCCCTCGTTGAGGCGCGTCCCGTTGCACTCCGGGCAGGTGGTGAAGGTGACGGCGCGATCGACGAACGCGCGGATGTGCGGCTGCATCGCCTCGCGGTCCTTCGAGAGCATCGACTTCTGCACTTTGGGCACGAGGCCCTCGTACGTCATGTTGATGTCGCCCACCTTGACCTTGACGGGCTCCTTGTAGAGGAAGTCGTGCAGCTCCTTCTTCGTGTAGTCACGGATGGGCTTGTCGGCGTCGAGGAAGCCAGAGCCCGTGAAGATCTTCACGTACCAGCCGTCCACGGTGTAGCCGGGGATCGTGAGCGCTCCCTCGCTCAGGGACTTGCTGTCGTCGTAGAGCTGGGTGAGGTCGATGTCGTTGACCCTGCCCATGCCCTCGCAGCGCTGGCACATGCCGCCCGTGATGGAGAACTCGCGCCGCTCCTTCGTGGTGACGCCGCCCTTCTCGAACGTGACGGCGCCGGCGCCCGAGACGGACGCGACGTTGAAGGAGAACGCCTGCGGAGCGCCGACGTGCGGCTGCCCGAGCCGGCTGAAGAGGATGCGCAGAAGCGCCCCCGTGTCGGTCGCGGTGCCCACGGTCGAGCGCACGTTCGCGCCCATGCGCTCCTGGTCGACGATGATCGCGGTCGTGAGCCCCTCGAGCACGTCCACATCCGGACGCGACTGGCTGGGCATGAAGTTCTGCACGAACGAGCTGTAGGTCTCGTTGATCATGCGCTGAGACTCTGCGGCGATGGTCGCGAACACGAGCGAGCTCTTGCCCGATCCGGACACGCCCGTGAACACCGTGAGGCGCCGCTTCGGCAGGTCGATCGAGACGTTCTTGAGGTTGTTCTCGCGAGCACCGACGACGCGGATGAGGTCGTGGGTGTCGGCGGGGTGCGGAGCGCCGACGGAGGCTGCGGCGGGAGCGGAGACTTCGGGCGTCGTCGACATGGTCCGATGGTAGCGACGACAGCGGACAGCGGGGGTCGAGATTCGGACACCCCCTTCGGATGTCGGTGGCCGCTGCGATACTCAGGGACATGACCGCCGCACAGTCCGTCCTCGATCACTTCGTCTCCGCCGTCGAACGGGAGTCGCTCGGCGCATACGGTGTCCACGTGCTCGTCGGCGACGACGAGGCGGGACACCGATGGCGTAGCGACGATCGCGAGAACGTCTACTCCGTGTCGAAGGGCGTGTGCGCGCTCGCGATCGGAATCGCGGTCGATGAGGGCGTGCTCACCCTCGAGACGCGCGTTCCGGAGCTGCTTCCGGAGCTCGAGCTCGGAGACGGTGTGGACGGTGTCACGGTGAGGCACCTGCTCACGATGACGAGCGGCATCGACTTCCAGTGGTTCGGCGACCAGCCGGTGCCCGGCCCCGATCTCGCGCAGGAGATGCTCGGGCGGCCCACGGCCGGGCCCGGCTCCGTGTTCCGGTACAGCGACGCGAGCCCCTACGTGGCGATGCGGATGCTCGCCGCCGCGGTGGGCGACGTGCGCGACTGGCTGCTCCCCCGACTCTTCGAACCCTTGCGCATCGACAATCCGCAGTGGCACCGCTGTCCGCTCGGTTTCATCGTCGGCGGCAGCGGTTTGGAGCTCCGCACGGAGGAGCTCGCCCGCATCGGCCGTGTGCTGCGAGATCGCGGGCAGTGGCAGGGGCGGCAGCTCGTCGATGCGGCGTGGATCGATCGGATGCACACGGAATGGGTCGCCACGGGCTCCGACGGAACCACAGCGCGATACGGTCTCGCCGTCTGGGACGGCCCGGGAGACACCTGGCGCCTCGACGGGCGGTACGGGCAGTACGTCGTCGTCGACGAGGCCCGCCACGCCGTCGTCACGGTGACAGCTCACGAGGAGTCCCGCGACCACCTCCTGGCGGAGGCCGCGGCCACAGCCGTCGTGGACGGAACCGGTCATTCTCCGGCCCGGTCTCAGATTTCGCAAGCACCCGGTACCCTGAAAGGATGACTTCCCCCCACAGCACGACGGATCCGAGCGACGCGGATTCGGGCACGACCGAGGCGGGCACCTCGGGATCGACCACGACCGAATCCCCCGACGCTTCCACGGAGCAGGCTTCCGCTCCCACGGAGCAGGCTGCAGACACCCAGACGTTCACCGACCTCGGTCTCGCCGAACCCGTCCTCAAGGCGGTGAAGGACCTCGGCTACGAGACCCCCTCAGCCATCCAGGCCGCCACCATCCCGCCGCTCCTCGCGGGCCGCGACGTGGTGGGCCTCGCCCAGACCGGAACCGGCAAGACGGCCGCGTTCGCGCTGCCGATCCTCTCGCGCCTCGACACGTCGCAGAAGAAGCCGCAGGCCCTCGTGCTCGCCCCCACGCGCGAGCTCGCGCTGCAGGTGTGCGAGGCGTTCGAGCGCTACGCGACCCACCTCCGCGGCGTGCACGTCCTCCCCGTCTACGGCGGCCAGGCGTACGGCGTGCAGCTCTCCGCGCTCCGTCGCGGCGTGCACGTGGTCGTCGGCACCCCCGGTCGCATCATGGACCACCTCGAGAAGGGCACGCTCGACCTCTCCGAGCTCAAGTACCTCGTGCTCGACGAGGCCGACGAGATGCTCCGGATGGGCTTCGCCGAGGACGTCGAGACGATCCTCGCCGACACCCCCACCGACAAGCAGGTCGCGCTCTTCTCCGCCACGATGCCGTCTCAGATCCGACGCATCTCGCAGAAGTACCTGAACGACCCCGAAGAGATCACCGTCAAGAACAAGACGACGACCTCCTCCAACACCACCCAGCGCTACCTCGTGGTGTCGTATCCGCAGAAGGTCGACGCCCTCACGCGCATCCTCGAGGTGGAGAACTTCGAGGGCATGATCGTCTTCGTCCGCACGAAGAGCGAGACGGAGACGCTCGCCGAGAAGCTGCGCGCCCGCGGCTACACCGCAGCCGCGATCAGCGGCGACGTGGCGCAGGCGCAGCGCGAGCGCACGGTCAACCAGCTCAAGTCCGGGAAGCTCGACATCCTCGTGGCGACCGACGTCGCGGCCCGCGGCCTCGACGTCGACCGCATCAGCCACGTCGTGAACTACGACCTCCCGATCGACACCGAGTCGTACGTGCACCGCATCGGCCGCACGGGTCGCGCGGGCCGCACGGGTGACGCGATCAGCTTCGTCACGCCGCGCGAGCGCCGCATGCTCACGTCGATCGAGAAGGCCACGCGCCAGCCGCTCACGCAGATGCGCCTCCCCACCGCGGAAGACGTCAACGCGACCCGCCTGTCGCGCTTCGACGACCAGATCACCGCGGCACTCGGCCAGACGGAGCGCATCGATCGCTTCCGCGACATCATCGGGCACTACGTCTCCCACCACGACGTGCCGGAGGCCGACGTGGCCGCCGCTCTTGCCGTCGTCGCGCAGGGCGATGAGCCGTTGCTGCTCGACCCGAACCGCGACCGGTCGGAGTCCTTCGTCGAGCAGCGGGAGCGCCCGGACCGCGGCGACCGCGACAGCCGCGGCGGCGACCGCTTCGGCGACCGTGGTGGAGACCGTCCGGAGCGTCGTCAGCGCCCGTCGAGTGGGCCGATGGCCACGTACCGCATCGCGGTGGGTCGCCGTCAGCGCGTCGAACCGCGCCAGATCGTCGGGGCGCTCGCGAACGAGGGTGGGCTCAGCCGCGAGGACTTCGGCATGATCGACATCCGCCCCGACTTCTCGCTCGTGGAGCTGCCGGCGAACATGTCGGAGGAGAAGCTCGCGAAGCTCGCCGAGACGCGCATCAGCGGCAAGCTCATCGAGCTGCGGCCCGACCGCGGGGCGCCCGGCAAGCGCCCGCGCACCGACGGTCCGCGTGGTGGCGGATTCCGCGACCGCGACGACCGCCCGGAGCGCAAGCCGCGCTACTAGGCGGAGCGCACGCGCCGCTACGAGACGGTCGCACCTCCTTGGTCGCGCGTCGGCTCCCCGCCTACGGGGAGCCGACGCGCGATGAGGAGCGATGCGACCGCCGTGCCGGCCGTGACGACGAGGATCGCGGCTCCCGCGCGCGTCCCCGCCGTGAACGCGAACGATCGGAACGCCCCGAAATCCGTCGGAATCCCGGTCTCGACGACAGAGACGACCACGGCGATCGCTCCTGAGAGGAGCACGGCGAGACCGAACGCGACGCGCAGTCGGGGGAACACCGCGACCGTCGATCGAGGTGCGCCGGCGAGGTGGCGTAGCCCGACGATCGCGATGATGACGAGTCCGACGACGGACGACGCGTACTGCAGCCACTGCGTGCCCGGCAGCGGTCCCCACGTCTCGGCGAGGCTCGGTATCAGGACGGAACCGAACCGTCCGGGGTGGGTGAACGCGTCCCACAGCACATGGGTGGCGATGCCGATGGCGAGCGCGACGACGATCGGGAGCACCTCGCGGGGAGCCGGGACCCGCGCCTCCGCCCATGCCGCCGGCAGCCTCGACGCGAATGCGCGCGGGAGGACGCGGGGCGCCGCCGGCCGGAGCAGGAGCCGCCACACGGCGTAGAGAACGACGGCGATCGAGAGCGAGACGAGGACGACACCGGGGAAACCGTGCGTGGCCCCGTAACCGGCGACCCCGGGGAAGAACAGAGGCAGGTCAGGCGTCATCGCCCCCACCGCGACGGCTCCGTGAGGCAGCGGTGAACGGACGAACGGGAGGGCGACAACGGCATGGCTCACGGTGAAGGGCACGGGGTCATTGTCGCGCACGCCCCGGCTCCCTCCAGGGTTTGCGCGTCAGACGGTCCGGAGCGGCTCGTGCGGCTCGGCCGGGAGCTCCACCCGCACGGAGTCGCCCGCGCGCACGGTCCCACCCGCCACCACGACCGACATCACGCCGGTGCGTCGCTCGACCGACCCGTCGTCGTCCGTACGGACGACGGCTTTGAGCAGCCCCTGCTGGAAGCGATCGATCTGGATGCACGGGTTGCGGAGTCCCGTGATCTCGACGGCAGCCTCGTCGCCCAGATGGAGGACCGTCCCGCGGGGAAGGCCGAGGAGATCGATCCCCTCGGTCGTCACGTTCTCCCCGAGGTTCCCGGCCTCGACCGAGTAGCCCTCCTCGGCGAGCTCGTCGAAGAGCTCGCGGTGGATGAGATGCACCTGCCGGAGGTTCGGTTCGTCCTTGTGCCAGCGCTTCCGGGAGAGATGCTGCACCGTCGCGCCGGCGTGCGCGTCGCCCTCGATGCCGAGCCCCTCGACGAGGACCACCTCCGGAACCACGTTCTTGCTGAAATGGTGCCCCCGATCGAGGTTGACGGAGACGACGGTGGCTGCGGAAACGGAAGCGGTCATGGATCGATTCTGCCCGCTCTCCACAGGCGTCCGATCCATCCACGAATACACCCCTGGTCGGATGCGGAACCCAGGTTCGAGTGCGACTCTGGATACATGAACACGTCAGTGAAGCGCTGGGTCCCGTTCGCGTCCGTGCCCCTGATCGCCGTCGCCGCGGCCATCGCCATCCCGATGACGACGAACGCCGCGCAGGACCTGCCGGAGAAGACTCCGCAGCAGCTCCTCGAGTTCGTGGCCGACAGCGACGTCACCGCGTTCTCCGGTGAGTTCACGCAGACCTCCGACCTCGGCCTGCCCGACCTCTCGTCCCTCGGTTCCGGCTCCACCACCGGAGTCGACGGTGACTCGATCATGAGTGCGCTCGTCGAGCTGGCCACCGCGTCGCACGACGCACGCGTCTATGTCGATGCCGATGCGGGGGCGCGCCTGCAGGTCCTCGACCGGCTCGACGAACGCGATGTCATCGCGACGGCGGATGACGGACTGTGGATCTACGACTCCGGCGCGAAGAGCGCCACTCATGTCACGTCGACGGGTGGGTCCGACGATCCCGACTCCACGACACCGTCCGAGATTCCCACGCCGTCGTCGGTGGCCGAGAAGCTCCTCGACTCGCTCGACGACACCACCACCGTCGCCGTCGGATCGAACGGTACCGTCGCCGGCCGCAGCGCCTATGAGCTCGTCCTCACCCCGCGAGCGGACGACTCGCTCGTCGGTGACGTCACGATCTCCATCGACGGTGAGACGGGCATGCCGCTCGGCATCGACGTCACGGCCGACGGAGCGTCCACGCCCGCCTTCAGCGTGGCGTACACGAGCCTCGACCTCTCGACTCCCGACGCCTCGCTCTTCAGCTTCACCCCGCCTGCCGGGACCGACGTCACCGAGAAGGCCATCCCCGCCGACGGTCACTCGGACGGAACGCTGCCCGACGGATCCGGGGCGGAGGGTGAACCCGACGTCACCACGACCGGGAGCGGCTGGAGCACGATCGTCGAACTCGCCGCGGGCGACGCCACCTCTGCACTCGACGGACTCGACACCATCACGACGCCCGTCGACGGCGGACGTGTGATCTCGTCCTCGCTCGTGAACGTGCTCTTCACGGACGACGGTCGGGTGTTCGCCGGAGCGGTGTCCGTCGAGGCCCTGGAGACGGCCGCCGGATGAGCGTGAGTGAGCTCGCCGTGGAGACGCGCGGCCTCACCAAGCGATTCGGGCACCACGAGGCCGTCTCCGACCTCGACCTCGACGTCCCGAGCGGATCCGTCTTCGGGTTCCTGGGGCCGAACGGATCCGGGAAGACCACCACGATCCGCATGCTTCTCGCGCTTGCAGCGCCGAGCGCCGGCACCATCACGATGTTCGGCTCGGAGATGCCCCGGCGGTCTGCCTCGGTCCTCCCCCGCGTCGGCGCCCTCGTGGAGGGTCCCGGTTTCTACCCGTTCCTCTCCGGTTCCGCCAACCTCACCCGGTTCGACGCCGCCGAGCCGGGGACGTCCTCCCGAACCCGGAAGGCACGCGTCGCCGAGGCGCTCGCGCGCGTCGGCCTCTCTGCGGCGGCGCGCAAGAAGGTGGGTTCGTACTCGCTCGGTATGAAGCAGCGCCTCGGGATCGCCGTCGCGCTGCTCTCGCCGCGCGACCTCATCGTGCTCGACGAGCCGACCAACGGCCTCGACCCGCAGGGCACTCGCGAGGTGCGCGCCCTCATCCGCGGGCTGAATGCCGACGGCACGACCGTCCTCGTCTCGAGCCACCTCCTCGCCGAGATCGAGCAGCTCTGCACGCACGCCGCGATCATGCGCACGGGCCGACTCGTGGCCCAGGGTGGGCTGGACGAGCTGCGCGGAGGTTCCGCATCCTTCGAACTCCTCACACCGGATACCCGCGAGGCCCTCGAGGTGCTCGCCCGTGTCGGCCTCGAGGCCTCGACGAGCGAACCGGCACCGGGTTCGGACCTTCCGCGTATCGACGCGACCCTGCCGAAGGGCATGCTGCCAGAGGAGCTCGTCACCGAACTCGTCGCCGCGGACGTCCGCGTCCGAGGCGTGGCCGTGCGGCGTCCATCGCTCGAGGAGCGTTTCGTCGAGCTCACCGGGGAGGGATTCGATGTCGAACGCTGACGTCCCCGGCGAGAACGGTGACTCGAACGCCGGCGTGGCCGAGCGGCCCGCAGTGGAGACACCGACCGCCGGGACACGTGCCGGCGCCCTCCCCAGCCTCGGCGCATTCGTCCTCTCCGAACTCGCGCTGCTCTTCCGGCGACGCCGTACGTGGGCGCTCCTCGGAGCCCTCGCGCTGATCCCGATCCTCCTGGCCGTGGCCGTGCGCATCTCGAGCTCGGGAGGCGGTCCGGCCTTCGTCGGGGACATCGCGGGCAACGGCCTGTTCACCGGTTTCGCCGCCATCACCGTGGCCGTCCCCCTGTTCCTCCCGCTCACGGTCGGAGTGGTCGCCGGTGACACGATCGCCGGTGAGTCCTCCCTCGGCACCCTCCGCTACCTGCTCATCACACCCGTCGGCCGCATCCGGCTCCTCGTCGTCAAGTTCGTCACCAGCCTGGTGTTCTGCGTCGCAGCCGCGCTTACCGTGATGGTCGTGGGACTCCTGATCGGATTCGCCCTCTTCCCGGTCGGAGACGTCACTCTTCTGTCCGGAACGCAGATCCCCCTGATCGAGGGAATCGGACGCGCGCTCCTGATCGCTCTCTACGTGGCCGTCTCCCTCATCGGCCTGTCGGCCATCGGACTCTTCATCTCCACGCTCACCGACGTGCCCGTCGGAGCGATGGCCGCGACCGTCGTTCTGTCGATCACGTCGCAGATCCTCGGCTCGCTCGACCAGCTCTCCGCCATCCACCCCTACCTGTTCACGACCCACTGGTTCGGGTTCGCCGACCTTCTGCGCGACCCGATCTCATGGACGAGCTTCGGGGACAACCTGCTCCTCCAGCTCGGTTACGCGGTGGTGTTCGGCTCCCTCGCGATGGGACGCTTCGTCACGCGCGACGTCCTGTCCTGACGTCCGACTGTCAGCCGGCGCCCCGGGGTCCGAGCGATGGTGTGGGTCGTTGTGTCCTCCGAATACCGGGCGTAGCCTGTCCGCCATGACGGATGCGATCACGGCAGAGGACTTCTCCACGTCGAGCGGTACAGAGGGGTGGGAGGTAGCCGCCGGTGTCGCCTCGCGGACGTTCCGCACGGGATCGTTCGCGGTGGGCGTGGAGTTCGTGGACGCAATCGGTGAACTCGCCGACGAGGCGGACCACCATCCCGACGTCGACCTGCGCTACCCGACCGTCACCGTGCGCCTCACGTCCCACGACGTCGGCGGCCTCAGCCGGCGCGACGTCGAACTTGCGCGACGCATTTCGGAGGCGGCGGCGGAACTCGACATCGGCTCCTAGAGGCTCGCGGCCTACCGGCGTGAGAACGCGCCGCTGAGGAGTGCCCTCGCGCGGGCGGCCACATCGACGCGCTCCGACGACGGCGTCCGCGACAGGAGCCCGGCGAGCATCTCGACGCCGAGCATCACGTCGGCAGCGGTCACACGGTCGTCGAGCCGGCCCGCTCGATACTCATTCGCGGCGACGGTCGCGGCGACCTCCGCGAACCTCTCCCCGATATGGCGGACGCGAGAGTCGTCCCGTTCGGCCACGAGCAGGTCCGAGAGCGCCGTCGATACGGACGCCTGCGCGGACACGAGGGTGAGGAGATCGTCGAGAGTGCTGCCGTCGGCGCCGGCGAGCTGCTCCAGCTCCGTGATGTTCTCCTCGATGACGGCGACCACGAGGGCTACGCGATCGGGGAAATGACGGTAGAGACTGCCCTGGCCGACACCGGCTCGACGCGCGACGGCGCTCAGCGGCGCGGAGACGCCGTCCTCCGCGAAGACCTCACGTGCCGCCGCCACGAGAGCGCGACGATTCTCGGGCCCGGCACTCGGGCCCCTGTTCGCTTTCCGTTCGGAGGGCACGCGTGTAGCCTATACCGGACAGCATTGTCCGGTATGTGCTCATCGTGGGCCCGCCGCCGAGAGGAAGAAGAAGATCATGTCCGCATCCACCGCCGCTCCCCTGTCGGCGAGTTCATCGGTCGGCACCTGGCTCGACCACCCGGTCGGTGGACCGATCCTCCGGGATCTCCTCGCGCAGTCCGGCCAGAGCGCCGACGTCCTGAGACCGGTGCGCCGACTCGCGATCTCGCGACTCGTGAAGCTCAGCAAGGGGTCCTTCCCTCCCGAACTCATCGACGAGCTCGTGCGTCGAGTCGAGGCCGGCCACGCCCCCTCCGAGACCGCAGCTGCCCCCGAAGACTCCGCACCGGCGGCGACGGGACCGACCCAGACCGCACGGGATGACGCACCCATCGAGAGACCCGAGTGGACCGAACGGATCGACGGCGGGCGCTTCGCCGGCAAGACGGTCGTCGTGACCGGCGCCGGGTCCGGCATCGGCCGCGCGACGGCATCCCGCGTCGCGCGAGAGGGCGGGCGGGTCGTCGCCGTCGACATCTCGCAGGAGCGCCTCGACGACCTGGTCGCCTCGCATGCGGGAGCCGACGTCGTGCCGGTCGCGGGTGACATCACCGACGACGCGTCCATCGCGGCGATCGTCGAGGCCGCCGGGGAGCGCATCGATGGGCTCGCGAACGTCGCGGGGATCATGGACGACATGACGCCGGTGGGGGAAGTGAGCGACGCCGTCTGGTCACGCGTGTTCCGCATCAACGTCGACGGAACGATGAAGGTCATGCGGGCGGTCGTGCCCGGGATGCTCGCGAACGGAGCGGGATCGATCGTCAACGTGGCGTCTGAGGCGGCCCTCCGCGGCTCGGCGGCCGGTGCCGCGTACACGGCGTCGAAGCACGCCGTCGTGGGACTCACGAAGAGCAGCGCCTTCATGTACGGTCCGAGCGGCATCCGTGTGAACGCCGTGGCACCGGGCCCGACGATCACGAACATCGAGGCCTCGTTCGCCTCTCCCCTCGGGGCCGAGCGGGTGCGCGCCGGCATGGCCGTCATGCCCGAGGCCGCCGAGAGCGAAGCCCTCGCCGCGTCCATCACGTTCCTCCTGAGCGACGACGGCGTGAACGTCAACGGCGTGGTCCTGGCGTCGGACGGCGGCTGGTCCGCCGCCTGACCCCTCCCTCCCTCCCTCCCTCCCTCCCCACCCCGCCCCGCCCGCCTCACACCAAAAAGATCGCGATACAGCACGGGGTTTCGTGCTGTATCGCGATCTTTTTGGGGTATTGGGAAGGGGTGAGGAGGGGCGGGGTCAGGGGAGGATGTGGCCGGCGGCGGTGAAGAGGCGGTACCACTCGGCGCGCGTGAGGGTCACGTCCGAGCCGGCGGCGGCCTCCTGGACGCGGCCGGGGTTCGTCGTGCCGAGCACGACCTGCATCTTCGCCGGGTGACGCGTGATCCACGCGGTCGCGATGCCCGTCGGCGTCACGCCGTACTGCGCGGCGAGCTCGTCGAGCACGTCGTTGAGGTCCGCGTAGTTCTCACGATCACCGAGGAACACGCCGTCGAAGAACCCCTTCTGGAACGGCGACCAGGCCTGGAGCGTGATCCCGTGGAGCCGCGAATAGTCCAGGATGCCGTTGTCGCGGTCGATCGACTGGTCGAGGCCCGCCATGTTGCTCGCGACCGTCGAGGCGATCATCGGCGCGTGCGTGATGCTCAGCTGCACCTGGTTGAAGGCGAGAGGCTGGCGGACGGAGCGGCGGAGCAGTTCGAGCTGCGCCGGGGTGTGGTTCGACACCCCGAAGGTGCGCACCTTGCCGGCGGCATGGAGCTCGTCGAACGCGTCGGCGACCTCGTCAGGCTCCACGAGGGTGTCGGGACGGTGCAGGAGGAGGACGTCGAGGTGGTCGAGGCGCAGGGCCTCGAGCGACTCGTCGACCGTGCGCAGGATGTGCTCGCGGGAGAAGTCGAACGATCCGTCGCGGATGCCGACCTTGCTCTGGATGATCACGGACTCGCGCTCGGACGGCGAGAAGGACACGGCGTTCCCGAAGCGCCTCTCGGCGCCGTGACGCTCGTCCCCGTAGACGTCGGCGTGGTCGAAGACCGTGATCCCGGCATCGCGGGCGGTCGATACGAGGGTGCGGATCTCCTCGTCGCTCAGCGGGCTGATGCGCATGAGGCCGAGGATCACGTCGGAGGCGGTCAGATTCGTTTGCGGCAGTGCAATTGTCTTCACCTCTTCATTCTGGGTGCCCGATTCGCGGGCACGTGCGGTTGACGTAGATTCTTTACAGTCGTAATATTCTTACGTTCGTAAGAAAGAGGCAGTATGACGATCGAAGACCCGCGCCTGGCCCGCACGCGCGACGCGCTCATCCGCGCGGCCACCGCCGCACTCGACGAGCGCGACCCCGAGACGCTCAACATCACGGAGCTCGTGGCCGCCGCCGGCGTCAGCCGGCCCTCGTTCTATCAGCACTTCGGCGACCTGCCGACGCTCGTGCACGCTGCGGCCCTCACCCGTATGCGCTCGGCCTTCGAGAGCATCGCGACGCCCGACGCCATCGGCGACTCGTGGTCGACCTTCGCGCACCTGACGGTCCGCGAGCTCATCGCCCACTTCGACCACCACTCCGCGTTCTACCTGCGGGCGATCTCCGGTCCGGGTGGTCAGCACTTCGCGGCGAGCGTCATCCGGTTCCTCTCCGAGCGCCTCCGCACCGTGTCGCCGCTCGCGGCGGCGATCGGCGCGACTCCACGTCCCGAGGAACGTGCCGACTTCCTCGCCGCCGGCGTGGTGTGGACGATCACGTCGTGGCTCGCCGTCGACACCGACGACAGGGCCGACGTCGACGAGATGGCCCATCGCGTCGACCTCCTCCTGCTCTCCTCTGCCGGCCAGTCCCCCGCCCAGATCGACGCGATCCTGGCGTCTTCGCCCTCCCTCACCGATCACACGACAGGCCCCGACGATGCGGCCGACCACTCCCCCCTCTTCCCCGCATCGAAGGCCTCCGAATGAGCACTCGCACCACCCCCACCGTCGTGTCTCGACTGCATCCCTCACCCCGCATGGCCGTCGTCCTCTTCGCCATCGCGCTCATCCCACTGATCTACGCCGGCCTCCTCATCTGGTCGAACGAGGACCCCACGCACAACCTCGACAGCGTGCCGGCCGCGATCGTGAACGAGGACGCCGGAGCGGAGAAGCCCGCGGCCCCCGGCTCGGACGACGCAGCGGCGAGCAGCTCGACCGATTCCGACGCGACGGTCTCCCTCGGGGACGACCTCACGGACGAGCTCCTCTCGAACGACGAGAACACCAACTTCGACTGGTCGACGATGTCGGCCTCGGCGGCCGAGAAGAAACTCGCGTCGGGCGACGTCCTCGTCGTCCTCACGATTCCCAAGGACTTCTCGGCGGCCGCGGTCTCGGCCGGCAACGACGATCCGCTCTCCGCACAGAGCGCCACCCTCTCGATCGAGACGAACGACGGCGCCAACGTCATCATCGGATCGGTCGCGAAGAGCGTCGGGACCGCCGTGACGGAATCGGTGGCGTCGCAGGTCTCTGCCGAGTACCTCGACAACGTGTACCTGGGCTTCTCCACCATCCACGATCAGATCGCGGACGCCGCAGACGGGGCCGACGAGGTCGCCGACGGCGCCACGAAGGCCGAGGACGGAGCCGGCGATCTCGTCGTGGGCCTCGGAGACCTCGAGAGCGGCGCGGTCGATCTCTCCTCCGGCGCCTCGACCCTCGCGGCCGGCGCTCACGCAGCCGACGACGGAGCGCAGCAGATCGACGGGGGCCTCACGGAGCTGCAGGGCCGGCTCGCCGGGGTGCCCGACAGCGCCGCGACGCTCGACGCCGGTGCCGAGAAGGTCGCATCGGGAGCCCACGACGTCTCGACGGGCGCAGCGACCCTCGCCACGGGTTCCTCGGCGCTCGCCTCGGGCGCATCCGACCTCGCGACGGGTGCGTCGAGCCTCTCCGACGGGACGGACTCGGCCCTCGCCGGAGCGCAGAGCCTCCAAGGCGGCGCGCACCAGCTCGCGGCCGGTACGGGCCCCCTCGCGACCGGGGCAGGCGACGTGTCGGACGGACTCGACGCTCTCCTCGCGAACTACGCGAACCTCACAGACGCCCAGCGACTGGCCGCGATCACCCGATTGGCGGCTGGCGCAGAACAGGTGAGCCAGGGCGCCGCCTCCGTCGATGACGGTGCGCAGCAGGTCAGCAGCGGCGCCGACGCCCTCGTCGGATCCACGGACGACGGGACGGGCCTCTCGACGCTCTCCGCCGGCGCGACCACCGTCGCAGCGGGCGCGACCACCCTGTCCGACAAGACGTCGGAGCTCGCAACGGGCGCGGGAACCCTCGCCGCTGGCGCAGCCTCCCTCGACGACGGCGCCGCCCAGGTCGCCACCGGGGTCGACTCCGTCTCCGCGAAGCTCGGCGAGCTCGTCTCGGCGGTCGATCGACTCGCCTCGGGAGCGGACTCCCTCGCCGACGGGACCACGCGCGTCGCAGACGGCGCCGACGCCCTCGCGAACGGCGGTTCGGCCCTCTCGGACGGAGCGACGACAGCGAAAGACGGCGCCCAGTCGCTCGACGACGGACTCGTGACGCTCAGCGACGGGTCGACGGAACTCTCCGACGGCCTGTCGAGCGGCGTCGACGACATCCCCAGCTACTCCGACGCCGACGCCGAGCACCTGAGCGACGTCGCGTCGACCCCTGTCGGACTCGATGCGACCCGCTCCAACGAGGTGCCGGCGTACGGCTACGGCCTCGCCCCGTACTTCATGTCGCTGGCCCTCTGGGTGGGCGCGCTCGCCTTCTACCTCATGATGAAGCCGCTCTCGGAGCGCCTCGTCGCCACCCGGCGTCCCGCATGGCTCGTCGCCCTCGGAAGCTACGTGCCCGGTGCCGTGATGGCGCTCGTGCAGAGCGCCGTGATGGTCACCGTCGTGCACCTCGCCCTCGGGATCGAGCCGGCCGACCTGGGACGGCTGTACCTGATCGCGGCCCTCGCGAGCCTCACGTTCGTCGCCATCAATCAGGCCCTCGTCTCCCTGCTCGGAGCCCCTGGGCGTTTCCTCGGCCTCATGCTCGTGGTGCTGCAGCTCTCCTCGGCCGGAGGCACCTACCCGATCCAGACGGCGTCGCCGTTCTTCCAGACCATCCACGGCTGGTTCCCGCTGACGTACGCCGTCGAGGCCTTCCGCTCGCTCATCGCCGGCGGCTCCATCGGCGTCACGCCGGGTATCGGGGTGATGGCGGCGTGGCTCGCCGGGGCACTCCTCGTGACGACGCTCGCCGTCGTGATGGCCCGCCGGAGCGCCGACGTCGATCCGGCGATCGCCGCCCGGCCCGCCCTGGCCTGACGGCCTGGGGTCGCGTGGCCGTCAGGAACGGCAGGGCTCACGCGGAACGGCCGCGCTTCCAATAACCGCAGAACGTGACGTTCCCCTTGGGGATCCCGCGTTCGGCCACGAGGTGGCGCCGAGCCCCGGTGGCCACGGCCGACTCCCCCACAGCGAACGCGTACACGGAGCCGTCCGGGAAGTCGAGCCCGCGCAGAGCGGGAAGCGCCGCGGTTCCCGGCGCCTCATCGGGCGACCGCTCGAGCCAGTGCACCGTGATCCCCGCTGGAGCGTCGACGTCCTGCCGGTCGCGCGCGTCGAAGAGCTCGATGATCGCATGGCCCGTCGCGTCGCGCGGGAGATCGCGGAGGATGGCGGCGACCGCCGGCAGACCGGTCTCATCGGCGACGAGCAGGGTCCAGTCGCTCGGCACGGGCTGGAATCCACAGCCCTGGTCGATGAGTGCGACCTCCGCCCCGGGCTGCGCGGCCCCCGCCCACGGACCGGCGACGCCCTCCGTCCCGTGCACGACGAAGTCGATGTCGAGCTCGGCCGGGTCCGTCCGGAATGCCCGGACGGTGTAGTTGCGGATGACCGGACGCGTCCCCTTCGGCAGCGTGAGGAAACGCACATAGCCGGCGATCCCGAAGCGGTCAGGCAGGTTGTCGAGCCGGGCACCGTCGCCCACCGGAACCGCGAGTCGGAACCACTGGTCGAATCCCCGAGGCTCGAAGCGTTCGAGCTCGTCTCCTCCGAGAGTGACCCGCACCATGTGCGGGGTCACCCGCTCGGTGCGCACGACGCTCGCGTGGACGAGTCCAGACGAGGCATGGGTGACGGCGATGTTGCTCACGGCGCTCCGGTCGGTCGGATCGGTTAGGTGAGGCTAACCTATCCAACGGGTGGCGTGTCGGGCAACCGCGGCTCACGCGCGGATCGTCGCGCTCGGGTACTCCCCGAAGCGGTCGCGGTACGCCTGCGCGAAACGCGAGAGGTGCGCGAAACCCCACGTCCTCGCCACGTCCCCGACCGAGACGACCGCGGGATCCGACGCGATGAGGTCGATGCGCGCGGCGTCCAGACGGCGGTCCCGCAGATACGCGAGGGGGGTCATCCCGAGGTGACGACGGAACGCGTACTGCACCCCACGCGCGGACAACCGCGCCGCATCGGCGATGTCGGGGAGCGAGACGTGTTCGCGGATGTGGTCGTCGATGTACGCGGTCGCGCGCGCGACGGCCTGCGGGGTCGAGGCGCCCTCGTCCGTCTCGTGGAGGTCGCCGAGGGGGAAGGCGCCGAGGATTGCGCGTACCGTCCGATCGAAGAGCTGATCGCGGACCAGGTCGGAGGAGAACGCCGCAGCGTCGGACGTGATCGCCATCACACGGTCAGACGCCGACCGCCAGGCGGCGCCGAGCGCCCGCGAACGCGGTCCCGTGAGGCTCGCACGCGCGCCGATCGACGAGAGTCCGTCGACCCCGTAGCGGAGAGCGGCGTCGCCGAACGCCGCCCTGTCGAGGGAGACGAGTTCGAGGCACGCGCCTTCCATGCGCATCTCGGACTCGCCGGGCGGGCGGAGGTACGGCTGCGTCGTGTCCACCTCGTGCCGCCCGTAGCGCAGCCCGAACCGTCCGTTGCGGACGCGTCCGACAGCGACGATCTCGGGGACACTGCCCGTGGCTCGCGCCGAGCCGGTGAGAGACAGCGCGTGGACGGAGAGTCGCGCGTCGCCGACCACGAGGTACCGGAAGCCGAAAGGACGACCATCGTCGGACGAATCGAGCGAGATGCCGCCGAACACCGAGCGCATGGCGACGGCGGCGACGTCACGATCCGTCGTGACCGCGTCTCGTCGATGAACCGTCGGCATGATCCGATTGTAGGCAGGAGTCGGCCCCGCAACGGGGCACGTCGCTTTGCGTAATTCGGATAGGATCCTGCGAGACAATGGAAAGGCCGGGATGGGCTCCTTCATCAGCGCGGACTGGGCGCTGCGCATGGACGATCGCGTGCTGACCCATCTCGAGTACGTCGTCATCCAGCAGTTCCGCCGCGGCGAGGGGTTCGTCCTCACCTGGGTGGACGGCGGCGCGAACGGTGGGATCGAGCGGTCGCTCTGGCTGAGCCCCAGCACCGCCGTCGGGTTCGAATTCGAGTCGCCCGACCCCGTCCCGCTCGAACTCGCGTGGATCGCGGCCCTGTCGGCGGCCGCCGGAAGTGTCGAGGGCCTCCGCATCGTGGACGCCGACGGACGCGATGTGCCCGTCGCGACCGAGCCTCTGCACTGAGCCCTCGGCCCTCAGCGCGCGGACAGCTCGATCCGCAGGGCATTGCGCCGCACGCGGTCGATCGCGGAAGCCACAGCGCCCTGCGCGACGATGTCCCCACCCAGCGTGGAGGCGACGAGCTCCGGTGGCTCGGCGTTCATGTAGGAGGGCAGGAGAGCGGTCGTGAGGTCGAGCAGACGGCCCATCGACGAGACGAGCGCTCCCGCGAACACGATGCGCTCGACGTCGAGCACCCCCGCGAGCACCGCGCTCATGCGGGCGATGCGGTCGGCCATGCGCTCGAGCAGGTGGACCGCCACGACGTCTCCATCCTCGGCGGCGTCGAAGACGGCTTGGGCATCAACCTGGTCGACGGGCAACGATGCGAGCGGGCTGCCCTCGGGCAGCCCGCCGCTCTCGCGGTGCTCCCGACCCCAGTCGCGCAGCAGCGCGACGATGCCGCGGGCGGAGCCCACTCCGTCGACGAGGCCCAGGAGATGCAGCTCTCCCGCCTGGCCACGGCCGCGCACGAGCCGCCCGTCCACGACGTAGCCGGCACCCAGCCGCTCCCCCGTGACGATCGTGATGTACGAGTCGATGCCGAGACCCGCGCCGATCGACCCCTCGGCGAGGGTCGCGAGGTTCGCATCGTTGTCGACGAGGACGGCGCACCCGCGATCCCGGACACGCTCGACGACGCGCGGGTTCATGCGCTGCCAGAAGTAGTCGTGATCCGGCGCGAGTCCCCGGACATCGACGGGCGTCGGGACTCCGATCGCGACGCACAGGGGTCTCTTGTGCCCTCCGACGGCGAGCGCGTCGTCGATCGCCGCGTCGATCGCGGCGATCCGGTCGTCCGCATCCGCCGCCGGATCCACGGGGCGATGGGATCTCGAGAGCTCGCGTCCCCGCAGATCGGTGACGACGGCCGTGATCGAGTGGGCGCCGGCGTCGACGCCGACGACGACCCCGGCATCGACGTGCAACTCGTACCGGCGCGCAGGGCGGCCCTTGCGGTATTCGGCTCCCGCCTGGCGAGAATCGTCGAGCTCGGTCAGCCAGCCGAGCTCGATGAGCTCGTCGCACAGCGCGATCGCCGTGGATCGGGAGAGCCCCGTGGCCTCGATGACGTCGGTCGCCGTGAAGGCCTGAGTGGCCCAGGCGTGGTCGAGGACGGCGGCGACGTTGGCCGTTCGCGGCGCCCCCGTCGGCGCCGAGCTCGTCGTCCTGTCCATGACGGACAAGACTAGCGGCCGCCCGCCGCCGTGGACTCCCCCGGGCGGCACGACCGGAGGCGGGGAAACCGCGACCCCCTTGACCCGGGGGCGCTCCTTTGGCAGAGTGGCCCGAACGAGTTTATTCGCTCGCAATATTTATTACGGGGAACCGCCTGAGGGGCCTCCCCGGCGGAA
This sequence comes from Labedella gwakjiensis, assembly GCF_003014675.1. NCBI lineage: Bacteria > Bacillati > Actinomycetota > Actinomycetes > Micrococcales > Microbacteriaceae > Labedella > Labedella gwakjiensis. The sequence continues at coordinate 3,014,048 of NZ_PYAU01000001.1, read as the reverse complement.
GGACAACGATGTCTAGACGATTGAGGCGCGCCCTGCGCGCGACAGCCGGAGCTCTCGGCGTGATCCTGGTCGGGGCGGTGTTGACCGGCTGCTCCGCGGACGGTCGCGAGACCGTCCACTTCACGTTCAACAAGCGTGAGGCGATCACGTTCATGGAGCAGACGGTCGCCGACTACAACGCGTCGCAGGACGAGTACAACGTGGTGATGGACACGTCGGGGGTCGACCCGATCTCCGCGAGCTTCGTGCGAGGCAATCCGCCGGACCTCATGCTCGCCAACTACAACCACGAGGTCTCCCGCTTCGTGCAGCGCTGCGTGCTCGAGGACCTCTCCGAGACGGATGCCGCGTCGACAATCCGCGACGAGTTCCAGCCGCTCCTCGACCAGTTCGGCACGTGCCCCGGTCGCACCACGGCCCTCCCGTACTCGGTGATGGCCGCGTCCGTCATCTACAACAAGACGATCTTCGAGGAGAACGACCTCGAGGTCCCCACGACGTGGAGTGAACTCCTCGAGGTGGGAGACACCCTCAAGGCCGCCGACATCGCCCCGTTCTACGGCACGTTCGCCGACGCGTGGACGGTCAACCAGGGCTGGTTCGACTACGCCATCGGCAGCTCGATGGACGTCCAGTCGTTCTACGACCAGATGGCGGAGCAGGGCACCGAGGTGGGCCCCGACTCCCCGGTGAGCTTCGAGAAGGACTTCCTCGAGCCTGTCGAGAAGATGCAGCTGCTCGCGAGCGAGTACACGCAGCCGAACGCCGGAAGCCGCGCCTACGACGTGGGCAACGTCGCCTTCGCCAACGGTGAGGCAGCGATGTACATGCAGGGACCGTGGGCTCTCAGCCAGATCGAGCTGACCAACCCCGACGCCGAACTCGGCACGTTCCCGCTCCCGATGACCGAGGACCCGGACGACCTCAAGGTCCGCGTCAACATGGACCTCGTCACGATGATCCCGGAGGACGCCAGCAACAAGGAGGGCGCCTTCGACTTCATGGACTACCTCTTCCAGCCCGACATCATCCAGGCGTACAACGAGTCCCAGCTCGGTTTCGTGCCGACGAAGGACGGCAAGGCTCCGAGCGACCCCCGCGTCGAGGGGATGATCCCCTACTACGACGCCGGCGCGTTCTACCAGGGTCCCGGCATCCTGAACCCGCGGGCCATCCCCACGGAGAACTACGCGCAGTCGCTCGTCCTCGGCACGAACGCCGAGAACCTGCTGCGCACCATGGACGCCGACTGGGCGCGCATCGCGTTCCGCCAGCCGGCCGTCTCGAGCGAGGAGGGGAACTGATGAGCGCGACACAGAACATCGTCACCGGCGGAGCCCCCGCCGCCCGCAAGAGCCGCAGCATGAAGCGCGTCGAGCCGATCTACTACCTCTTCCTCTTCCCCGCGGTGATCCTGTTCACGCTGGCGATCACGGTTCCCGGGATCATCGGGATCTTCTTCAGCTTCACCGACTCCATCGGGATCGGCGTGTGGGAGTTCACCGGCTTCACGAACTACATCGCGGCGTTCAGCGATCCGGCGATCCTCACGAGCTTCCTCTTCACGTTCGGCTTCGCCCTCGTGACGGTGATCCTCGTGAACGTCCTGGCGTTCCTCCTCGCGGTGGGACTCACGGCGAAGATCCGCTTCAAGATGGGCCTGCGGGCGATCTTCGTGATCCCCATGGTCGTCTCGGGCATCATCATCGCCTACGTCTTCCAGTTCCTGTTCCAGAACTCGCTGCCCGCCGCGGGCGGGGCGCTCGGCATCCCGTTCCTCGAGACGAGCATCCTCGCGAACCCCGACCTCGCCTGGCTCGGCATCGTGATCGTCACCGCCTGGCAGTCGATCCCGGGAACACTCCTCATCTACATCGCCGGGCTCCTCTCGATCCCCGGTGACGTCTACGAGGCGGCATCGATCGACGGGGCGAACAAGAGGCAGCAGCTGGCGCGCATCACGCTCCCGCTCGTCGCCGGCTACGTGGTCATCAACGTGATCCTGGGGTTCAAGAACTACCTGAACGCCTACGACATCATCGTCGGCCTCACCGGCGGCGGCCCCGGCACCTCCACTCGAAGCATCTCGATGACCATCATCCGCGGCTTCCAGACGGGCGACTACGCCTACCAGATGGCGACGGCGACGCTGTTCTTCATCATCACGATCATCATCGCCGTCCTGCAGCTCTCGGTGACGCGCGGAAGGAACAACATCTGATGTCCACGATCCCTCTCGACCCGAAGACCACCGCCAAGCAGTCGACGTCCGGTGCGGACACCGGATCCACCCGCTCCATCACGACGGGCGGATCCTCCCGCCCGATCAAGGGACGGAAGTCGGGCAGCTGGTCGACCACGGTCATCCTGCTGCTGTGCGCCGTCACCGTGATCCTGCCGCTCTACGTGACCATCTCGATGGCGTTCAAGACGAGTGGACAGGCCGTCGACGGCAACGCGTTCTCACTGCCGGCCCCGTTCAGCATCGACGGCTTCGTGCAGGCGTGGGAGCTCACGAAGTTCCCCGTCGGCTTCGCGATGTCGTTCATCGTGACCGCCGGAACGGTGCTGGCCACGATCGTCCTCGCGTCGTTCGCGTCCTACGCGATCGTGCGGAACTGGGACCGACGGCTCTTCCGCTACTCGTTCTTCTACCTGCTCGGCGCGATGTTCATCCCGTTCCCCGTCGTGGCGCTGCCGCAGATCCAGCTGACCGGCCGCTTCGGGCTCGACAACCCGCTCGGCGTGATCATCCTGGCCACGATGTTCCAGCTCAGCTTCAGCGTGCTCCTCTTCACGGCCTTCCTGCGCTCCATCCCCATGGAGCTCGAGGAGAGCGCGCGCATCGACGGCGCGAGCACGTGGCAGACGTTCTGGAAGCTCATCTTCCCGCTCCTCGCCCCGATGAGCGCCACGGTCGGAATCTTCGCGTTCCTCTACGCGTGGAACGACTTCATGATGCCGTCGCTGATCATCTCCGACGCCGACATGCAGACGCTCCCCGTGAGACAGAACCTGTTCCAGACGCAGTTCTCGAGCGACTACAACGTCGCCTTCGCCTCGTACCTGATGGCGATGGCGCCGGCCATCATCGCCTACCTGTTCGCGCAGCGCTGGGTGATGGAGGGTGTCACGCAGGGCGCCCTCAAGGGCTGAGCCGCACCACCACCGCGATTCGACGGCCGCCGCGGCTCCCGCGGCGGCCGTCACCATGACCCCTGGCACCTCCCCACGACACCGTCGACCACCCGCCCCACACCTCCCGCACCACAGAAAGGGTTCCTCCTCCATGACCGACGCACTCCTCACGGAGACCCGCAGCACCACCGACGCCGCATGGTGGCGCCAGGCCGCGGTCTACCAGATCTACCCGCGCAGCTTCGCGGACGCGAACGGCGACGGGATCGGCGACGTGCCCGGCATCGTCTCCCGCGTCGACTACCTCGCCGATCTCGGGATCGACGCCGTGTGGCTCAGCCCGTTCTACCCGTCCGCCCTCGCCGACGGCGGCTACGACGTCGCCGACTACCGGAACGTCGACCCGCGCCTCGGCACACTCGAGGATTTCGACCGCATGGTCGAGGCCCTCCACGGCCGCGGCATCCGCGTGGTCGTCGACATCGTGCCGAACCACACGTCGAACCTTCACGCGTGGTTCCAGGAGGCGCTGGCCGCCGGGCGCGGTTCGGCCGCGCGCGAGCGGTACATCTTCCGCGAGGGCACGGGCGAGAACGGCGAGCAGCCGCCGACCGACTGGGAGTCGGTGTTCGGCGGGCCCGCATGGGAGCGCGTGGCGGACGGTCAGTGGTACTTCCACAACTTCGCCACGGAGCAGCCCGACCTCAACTGGGACCACCCGGAGGTGCGCGAGGACTTCCTCACGACCCTCCGGTTCTGGTCGGACCGGGGCGTCGACGGCTTCCGCATCGACGTCGCGCACATGCTCACGAAGGACCTCACCGAGCCCCTACCGAGCCGCGCCGAGCTCGACCTGATCCCCCAGGACGGCAAGCACCCGATCCTCGACCGCGACGACGTGCACGAGGTCTACGCCGAGTGGCGTCGGGTCTTCAACGAGTACGACCCGCCCCGCACCGCGGTCGCCGAGGCGTGGGTCAGCACACCGGAGCGTCGCGCGAAGTACGCGTCGGCCGAGGGGCTCGGGCAGGCGTTCAACTTCGACCTGCTCGTCGCCGACTTCGACGCGACCCAGTTCCGCACGATCATCGCCGACAACCTCGCGCAGTCGGAGGCCTCCGGGTCGTCGACGACGTGGGTGCTGTCGAACCACGACGTCACCCGGCACGCCACGCGGTACGGACTCCCGGCGCTCGACGGGCGACCCGTCAAGCAGGGCACCGAGTGGGTCGCCGCGGGCGGACCGGCGGAGGGGAACGATCGCGAACAGGGTCTGCGTCGGGCTCGGGCCGCCACCCTCCTGCTTCTCGGGCTTCCGGGCAGCGCCTACCTCTACCAGGGCGAGGAGCTCGGCCTGCAGGAGGTCGCGGAGATCACGCCAGAGCAGAGACAGGACCCCGCATTCTTCCGCGGCGGCGAGTTCGACGGCCTCGGCCGCGACGGGTGCCGCGTGCCCCTGCCGTGGACGGCGTCCGGTTCGTCCTTCGGGTTCGGCACCGGGGACGCTCATCTGCCGCAACCGGCCTGGTTCGCGGACTTCGCCGTGGACGTCGAGGCCGGCGACCCGACATCCACGCTGTCGCTGTACCGCGAGGCCCTGCGCGTGCGGCACGTGCTGCAGTCCGACGAGTCGCTCGAGTGGATCGAGACCGGACGGCCGGACGTGCTGCGCTTCGCCCGTCCCAACGGCTGGCACGTGGTGACGAACTTCGGTACGGAACCGTTCGACCTCGGGGCGGATGCGGCGGGCGTCGTCCTCGGCGCCGTGGAGGGTTCGGCACTGCCGCGCGAGAGCACCGTGTGGATCGCGCCGGCGGGACTCCTCGCCTAGCTGACCCTCTCTCATCGAGTGAACGACCGTGGGGTGGCCGGACCGGCCGCCCCACGGTCGTTTCCACCGTCGACCCGTCGCGGATGTCGGTGGTGTGGCGGATGTCGGTGGTGTGGCGGAAGATGGGGCCATGCCAGAGCTTCCCGAGGTCCACGCGCTCGCGAGGGCGCTCGAGTCGCGTCTCTCCGGCCGTGTCGTCGAACGGTTCCAGGTGTTCGCGTTCGCGGCGCTCAAGACCTTCGATCCGCCGGCCTCCGCACTCGAGGGCGAGACGATCGGCGTCGTCGCACGCCACGGGAAGTTCCTCGACCTCGGCATCGGCGAGCTGCACCTGCTCATCCACCTCGCGCGGGGTGGTTGGATCCGGTGGAGGGACGAGGTGCCGCAGACCCCGACCGGGCGGCCGGGCAAAGGTCCGCTCGCCGCCCGGCTCCGTCTCGTGGGCGGCGGCGGGATCGACATCACGGAGGCCGGCACGACCAAGCGGCTCTCGCTCTCCGTCGTCCCGGATCCGCTCGAGGTCCCGGGCGTCTCGCGTCTCGGGCCCGACCCTCTCGCGGAGGAGTTCACGGAGGAGGTGTTCGCCGACATCCTCGCGCACTCCGGTCGCTCCCAGATCAAGGGCGTCCTGAGGAACCAGTCGGTGATCGCCGGCATCGGCAACGCCTACTCCGACGAGATCCTGCACGTCGCGAAGATGTCGCCGTTCGCGCCGGCGTCGATGTCGCCCGAGCTCGTCTCGCGCCTCTACGAGGCCATGCGGACGACGCTCCAGGAGGCTGTGGAGCGTTCAGACGGCCTCGACGCCACCGAACTCAAACGCGAGAAGCGCGCAGGGATGCGCGTCCACGGCCGCACGGGCGAGGCGTGCCCCGTGTGCGGCGACACCGTGCGCCAGGTGCGCTTCTCGGACTCGACCCTGCAGTACTGCCCCACGTGCCAGACGAAGGGCAAACCGCTCGCCGATCGTGTGCTGTCGAGGCTGTTGAAGTAGTCGCCCCGAGGTTCTTGCTCCCTGGGACGTCCCGTCAATCCAGGGCTCTGCGCACGAACGCGCGCAGGGCGGGAAGCGTCTCGGTGTCGTACCAGGGGTTGCGGCGCTGCCAGCCGAGGGTGAGCGGCGACGGGTGCACGATCGGGAACGACGGGGCGAAGTCGGTCGCGCGTCGGACGGTCTCCGTGAGCGTCGCCGAGCGGGCGCTGCCGAGGTAGTAGCGCTGAGCGTAGGAGCCCACGAGGATCGTGGCGCGTACACCCGTGAGCTGCTCGAGGACCCGCGGATGCCAGAGGGGCGCGACTCCCGGTCGCGGCGGCTTGTCTCCGCTCGCGGCCTTGCCCGGGTAGTAGAAGTCCATCGGCACGATCGCGAAGCGCGACGCATCGTAGAACTCCTCATCGGTCACCCCGAGCCACGACCGCAACCGCACGCCGCTCGCGTCGTTCCACGGGATGCCGCTCTCCTGCGCCCGACGCCCCGGGGCCTGGCTGATGAGGAGCACGCGCGAAGCGGGAGAACCGACGACGAGGGGCGCCCAGCCCTGCTCGGTCGCCCAGTCGTTCGAGGGATGGGCCGCGATCTCGGCGCGGAGGTCGTCGAGCCCGGTCATTCCCCCAGTCTCGCATCGGGGCACCCACCGGGACGGGCGTTGCGGATGTCGCTCTTGTGCGCCTCCGGGTACCGCCGCTACGGTGCGGGAGACGACATCGCCAGAGGAGAATCGTGGAACCGTCCCCGGAACGATCGACGTTCGCACCCGTCGCGGCGTCCTACGCACTCCAGGGGCTCGGCTACGCCGTCGTGGTCACGGCCCTCCCGTCGTTCCAGTCGCGACACGCTCTCGACGCCACGATGGTGGCCGTCATCCTCCTCGGCGTGTGTGTCGCCGCCTCGCTCGGGTCGATCCTCGCGGACCTCGTCGCGGTGCGCGCGGGAAGCCGGAGCGCCGTCCGGGTCGGATTCCTCCTCCAGGTCGCAGGGCTCGCCGTCGCCGCACTGTCGCCGTCCGTCGTCCTGTTCATCGCGGCCATCGCGGTCTACGGCATCGGGCTCGGAGCCATCGACGCCTCGTCGAACATGCAGGGAGTGCTCGTCGAGCGCCGAATCGACCGACCAGCCCTCGGCCGTTTCTTCGCGGCATACACGGTCGGCGCCATCGTCGGTGCCGTCGCGATGTCGCTCGCGCTCGCACTCACCCTCGGCGCGGTCGCGGCTCTCCTCGTCGCCGCGGCCCTGCAGGTGGTCCTCGTGCTCGTCGTGGTCCCCCGGCTCGACGGCACGAGAGCCGCCCGTCCTCCGCGAGACGAACGTTCGGCACCGACGGCGGCACTCCCCCGCGCGCCGATCGTCGCTCTCGGTCTCGTCGTCCTGGCCGCCTTCACCGTCGACGCGGGAGTCAGCACGTGGAGTTCCGTCCACCTCACGGCCCTCGGCGTGGGCGCGGCCGTCGCGCCGCTCGGCTACGCGCTCTACCAGGCCGCGGTGCTCGCCTCCCGTCTCGGGACGGACCCCCTCACCCGGCGGATCGGTCGATCGGGGACGGCCGTGGCCGGCGTCGCCGTCGGTGTCCTCGGGGGCCTCGTCGTGGCGCTCGTCCCGGGTTCCGCCGCGGCCCTCGTGGGGTTCGCCCTGAGCGGCCTCGCCGTCGGTGTGCTCGTGCCGGTCGCCTTCGGAGCGGCCGGAGACGTGCTGCCGGCACGCAGCGACGAGGTCATCGCGCGGGTCAACCTCTTCAATTACGGCGGGGCCCTCCTCGGTGCGGTGGGGATCGGTGCCCTCATCGACGGTGTCGGCGGACTCGCGTTCCTCATTCCCGCGGTCATCCTGCTCGCCGCGGTGGCGGGGGTCCGGGTGATGCGCCGCCAGCCCGTTCCCGTGGCCTGACCGCGACCCGCGCCCGTCTCAGCCGACCGTCACGCGGGAGATCCCGCTGTCGGCGGGCGGCACACGAGCAGCTCGCCGGCGCCTCGGACGGCGAGGGGACCGGCCGCGTGCGGCACGACGAGCGTCCGTCCCCCGGTCACGCCGAGCACACCCCCGGTGACGGCGAGCTCGAGCGCCCCTTCGAGCACGAGGACCACGGCGAAGCCTGCGGCGACCGAGATCGGCGCGCCGTCGTCGGCCACCACCCACTCGAGCCGGAAGTACTCGTCGGCCTCCGCGGCGAGCAGCGGAGTGTCCCCGAGCGCACGGTGCACGAGGGCACCGATCTCCTCGGCGGAACGCGCCCGGCGTTCGACGGCGCTCAGGGCGAGCTCGAAGCCGAGCCCCAGGTGCCCGTCGCTCTCGCCGTCGAGGGCGAATCCCTGCCACTCCACGAGGATCGACAGGTCCTCCGGCTCCTGCAGCTCGGCGAGGAAGACGCCGCCGCCGATCGCGTGGAGCACACCGGGCGGCACGTAGACGACATCGCCCCTCCGCACGTCGATCCGGTGCATCGCGTCGAGGAGGGCCGCGCTGTCCTGTCGCCGCAGGAGATCGTCGAGCTCGCCCGTGGTCAGGTCCCGGCGGAGGCCGAGGTGCACCTCCCCGCCGTCGAGGATCACCCAGGCCTCCGCCTTCCCGTGCGCGCGCCCGAGGTGCTTGTGGGCGAACGTGCCGTGCGGGTGCGCGTGCACCGGGAGGCGCTCCCCCGCGTCGAGGAGCTTCACGAGCAGCATCGGATCCACGCCGAAGCGCGCGACGTGCTCGGCGCCGAGCCAGGCGAACGGGTCGTCGGCTATCGCGTCCCGCAGCAGCCTTCCGTCGGGGAGCGTGGTCAGACCCGTGCGTTCCTCGCCCGCGACCGTCGTGACCGACGCCACCCAGTCCTCGGGCTCGCGTTCACCCGCCGGGTCCTCCCCACGGAGGTCGGTGATGCGTCGACCGCCGCGATAGAAGCGCTCGGGCGGTCGGTTCGACGGCAGGACGACGGGGTTCACATGGTCTCCACGGGTTGGGATCGGGTCTCGGGTGCGGTGACGGAGGGGATCCCCCGCTCATCCGCGAGCACCGCGATGATGCCTCCGATGAAGGTATCGCCCAATCCGATCGTCGTCGGTCGGTCGACCTCGAGGACGAACGCCGCGTGGCAGTGGATGGCTCCGCGGGAGAGGCTCTCGATCTCGGCGGCGAAGCGGGAGCCCGCCTCGGTGCGCGGCAGCGCAGCGGTGGCCGCGTAGTCGTCGGCGGTCTGACCGTCGCCCACGAGGTAGCGCGTGCTCGCCATGACGACTCCACCGAGCACGGCGTCGGCGAAACGCGCGGCGCGCGGACCGGCCGAGAGGGCCCAGTGCTTCGTGTGCACGACGAGGCACGGGGACGGGATGAGATCGAGGAGACCGTCGAGCGCCGCGAGGACATCCGTCGCGTCGAGCAGGTCGACGTCGCGCCCCACGTACGCGAGGAACTCCTCCTCGTTGAGGCTGTACACGGTCACGTCCGGCGCGATCGCGTCGCGGACCACGTGGCTGAACGCGGGTTCGTGGTAGCCGGCGTCCTCGTAGACGACGATCGTGTCGTCGGCCGCCGACCGGATCGCCGAACGGACGCGGTCCACACGCTGCCGCAGCAGCGACGGGTCCTGGATGGTGTTGAAGCCGGACACGAGGAAGACGTCGGCTCCTGCCAGCACCCCGTCGAGTTCGTCGCTGATGAAGAGGTTCCTGTTCGGCTCGTCGTTCGTGTAGATCACACGGTTCGGGAACGGCGCGTCGAGGGGCACGGGGCCGCCGATGACCGCCGGACCCGAGGGGAACTGCACGATGAGGTGCGGATCCGTCGAGTCGGACGTCGCACTGCAGATGTAGTCGACGCCCTCCGGCAGCAGGCGGCGCACGTGGTCGTCGATGCTCACGAGGTGCACGAGGCTGTCGTGACCGAGCGAGCGAAGGGCGATCGCCGCGCGCACGCACGTGCCGCCCAGGGTGACCCGGGTGGCGAAGCGATCGGCGTAGGCCGCGACGATGTCGGGGGATGCGACGAACCGCTCTCCCCCGGCACCGTCGCGGACGAACGCGAGAAGGGTCACGAGCAGGGACCGCTCGTCGACGACGGGGATCGTCCGGTCGAGCTCGTCAGGCGTGATGCCGTACTGCTCGGCCAGGGCCCCGACGACCCGTCCGTCCCAGTCGATCTCGTAGTCGACGGTGCCGCCGAGGCCGAGAACCAAACGGTGCGCCACGTCGCGCCCCTCTCCCTTGAGTGGTCGATCTAGTACACCGACGCTTTGCCGGCGGCGTCGAACAGGTCGATCTTGTGCGCCGCCACGACCTGCATGGCCTCGATGCAGGGGGGCTGGATCGAGTTCGGCTCGCGCAGCGAGGAGTCCGCGAGGACCTCGCGCATCTTCTGATGGTAGGCGGCCTTGATGTCGCTCGAGATGTTGATCTTGTTGACGCCGAGCTTCACCGAGCGGCCGATCTCGTCGTCCGGGTTGTTCGATCCGCCGTGCAGCACGAGCGGGATCGGGACGGCTGCCTTGATCTCCTTGAGGAGGTCGAGGCGCAGCTCCGGCTTCATGCTCGCCGGATAGAGGCCGTGCGAGGTTCCGATGGCGATCGCGAGGCTGTCGACGCCCGTCTGCTCGACGAAGCGAACGGCGTCCTCCGGCACGGTGTAGATGATGTCCGCAGCCCCGTCCTCCGCCTCGTTGTCGGTCTTGCCGATGGTGCCGAGCTCGCCCTCGACGGAGAGGCCGACGGCGTGGGCCGCGTCCACGACGCGCTTCGTGATCGCCACGTTGTCGTCGAAGGGAAGCATCGATGCGTCGATCATCACCGAGGTGAAACCGAACTGGATCGCGGAGAGGATCTGCTCGTACGTTCCACCGTGGTCCCAGTGGATGACGACGGGCACGCTCGAACGGTGCGCTCTGGCACGCATCGCGAGGACCGACTCCGCGCCGATGTGGCTCACCTCGTCCGGGTGGATCGCGACGATGAGCGGCGCGTTCTTCTTCTCGCTGATGTCGATGATGCCGTTGAACATCGCGTAGTCGCTGATGTTGAAGGCGGGGACCGCGAAGTCGTTGTCGTTCGCGACGGACAGCAGTTCTTTGCCGGTGATGAGCACTTTCGGGGTTCTCCTTGTTATTGGGATGGTCGTGGTCTGGGCGCGCGTCAGCTCTTGACCGACCCGGAGGTCAGCCCGCCGATGAAGTAGCGCTGGAAGAAGAGGAAGAGGACGAGGACGGGGATCGACCCGAGGATGCTCATCGCCATCATTTCGTTCCACTCGTACGAGTGCTGGCCCATGAGCAGCTGGATGCCGATGGGCACCGTGCGCATGTCCTGCGTCTTCGTGAGGGTGAGGGCGAAGAGGTACTCGTTCCACGCGATCATGAACGTGTAGACGCCGACGGACACGATGCCGGGCACCGAGATCGGGACGAGGATCCGCCAGAGGGCGGTCATGGAGCCGGCTCCGTCCACGCGCACGGCCTCGTCGAGCTCACGGGGCAGCGTGTTGAAGTACCCGGTCATCATGATGATCGCGTACGGCAGCGTGAACACCATGTAGGTGAGGATGAGCCCCGGGTAGGTGTTGTAGAGCCCGAGCGTCACCATGAGCCCGAAGTACGGGATGAGGAGCGTGATGGGCGGCACGGCCTGCACGCTCACGATGAGGATGTTGAGCGGGCGCTTGAACCGGAACTCGAACCGGCTGAAGGCGTAGGCCGCGAGGATCGCCACCACGAGGGTGAGCGCCGTCACCGCGAGCGAGATGACGTAGCTGTTGATGAAGAAGCGCACCTTCTCCGGGTCGGTGAGGATCGTCACGTACGCGTCGAACGAGAAGTTCTCGGTGACGAGCACGGGAGGCGACGCGAAGATCTCGGTGTTCGACTTGAACGAGCTCGCGAGCATCCAGAGCACGGGGGCTCCGGCGAAGAAGGCGCCCGTGATGAGGGCGGCGAGCACGCCGATCTTGACGAGGAGTCGGCGACGGGCCTTCGCGCGCTTGCGCTCGGTTCCGCCGAAGTCGTTCCGCGGTGCGGTCTCGGGTTCGACCGTCTGGTGCAGCATGGTGGTCATGGGTCAGTCCCTCGCGCGCTGGTGTCGGACGTAGAAGAAGGCGAGCACCATCGACAGCAGCAGGATGAGCACGGCGCTCGTGGAGGCGAGCGAGAACTCGTACCGGCTGAAGGCGAGCTTGTATGTGTAGGTGCTGAGCATCTCGGTGACGTTGATCGGGCCTCCGCCCGTCGTCATCCAGATGAGGGCGAACTGCTGCGACGTCCAGATGAGGTCGAGCAGCGACATGCTGATGATGATCGGCTTGAGCTGCGGGAGCGTGACGCTCACGAATCGCTGCCACGGGCTCGCACCGTCGACGGTCGCGGCCTCGTACAGGTCTCCGGGGATCCCCTGGAGTCCCGCGAGCAGGCTGATCATGAAGAAGGGGTAGCCGGCCCAGATGTTGATGAAGGTGACGGCGCCGAGAGCGAGGTCGGGCGACGAGAGCCATTCGACGTCGGACTGGAGCAGGTAGTTGACGACGCCGTTCGGGTTGAGCAGCATCCGCCAGAGGACCGCGATCACGGCGGCCGTGAAGAGCCACGGCAGGATGTAGATCACGCGGAAGATGCCGCGGGTCGCCCGGCTGATGACGGTGCTGTTGAGCAGCATCGCGAAGGCGAGACCGATCACGAGGTGGGCGACGACGCTCACGATCGTGAAGAAGAGGGTGTTGCCGATGGCGGTGAGGAAGACGCCGTCCGTGAGGATCTCGACGAAGTTGTCGAGCCCGACGAACTCGGGGTTCCTCTTCATGATGACGTTGTCCATGAAGGAGTAGCCGACGACGAGGACGATCGGCACGACCATCAGGACGAACAGGAGGGCCACCGTGGGGGCGATGAAGCCGTAGGGTTCGAGCCGGCCCTGAGAGCTCGAGCGCCGCTTCTTGCGCGGCGGGGCGTCGAGAGGCTCGACGATCGCGTTGATCACGCGGACTCCTCTGGAGAGGCGGTGCCGCCCCTCCCCGTGAGGGGGGCGGGAAGGGGCGGCACCTGGTTGGAAAACGGTCGGATCAGAACTCGGAGAGCCAGGTCTCCTGGGTCGTCTCGAGCATCTCGTCGACCGTCTGATCGCCGTTGAGCATCAACTGCATCTGCTCGTCGAACGTGCGCATGAGCTGCTCGGCGACGGGGAGTCCGGTGAACTCGTTGGCCGGGTAACCGGCCTGGTAGATCTCGAACGCCTCCGCGTAGAGGTCGTCGTCCTTCACGAACTCGGGCACCGACTCCGTGTTGCCGGGGAAGGCGTTCGCGATCGTGGACAGTTCGCTGTTCGTCTCCTCGCTCATGAGGAACTCGACGAGCTTGAGAGCCTCGGCCTTGTGCTCCGACGCGTCGGAGACGCCGATGCCCCACGAGGCGTAAGGGATGCCGCGCTCGCCCTCGTAGCCCTCCTCGGCGGGGATCGCCGAGATGCTGAAGTCGAGGTCCGGGTTGGACTCGCGGATGAGGTTGATGTGCGCGAGCGAGTCGATCATCATTCCGACGCGACCGTTCGTGAACTCCTCGACCTTGTCCTGCTCCTTCATCGTGAAGGAACCGGGAGCGATGCTTCCGTCGTCCCACATGCCCTTGATGTACTCGACGGCCTCGGTGACGTCGCTGTTCGTGACGTCCGGCTGGCCGCCGTCGAGCATGCTGCCGCCGCTCGCCCACACCCACGACATGACGTCGTTCTGGATGCCGTTCGGCGCCTCGAGCGACAGAGGGAGCACCCAGCCGCTCGTGTCGTCACCGAGGTCCGAGATCGCGGCGGCCGCGTCGGCGAACTCGTCGCGCGTCGTCGGCGGAGCGTCGACGCCGGCGTCCGCGAGGATCGAGTCGTTCGTGAACATCGGGTAGACGAAGTTCACGACCGGGATCATGTAGGTGGAGCCGTCGACCTGGATCTGGCTGGCGAGCTGGCTGTCGTCGTAGCCCTCCTCGTCCATGAGGGCGGTGAGGTCGGTGATCGCGCCCTGGTCGGCGAAGTCGCTCACCCATGCTCCGTCGAGACCGACGACGTCGGACATCGTTCCGGCCGCGGCCCCGGCGAAGAGCTGCTCCTTCGTGGACGCGTACGGTCCGCTGAGGAGCTCCACCGTGATGCCGGGGTTCTCCTCCTCGAACTGGTCCATCAGTTCGCGGAAGGCGCCGTCCGGGAGCTCCGGCTCCCACCACTGCGCGAATTCCAGGGTGACGTCGCCACCCGCGTCTCCGCCGTCGCCGCCTGCGCTACACCCGGCGACCGTGAAGACGGTCACAGCTGCGGCCGTCATGCCGACGACCCTGAGGGTACGCCTGCGACCGTGAGCTCCGTTGCTCATGATTCTCCATTCTGGATTCTGTCATCTGCCGCATTGCGCTGTTCTTTGCTGATTTATGCGGCTTTCTGGAGAGTACGCCCGTCGATATCTCCTCGTCAAGAGGGAAATGGAGGCCTTTCGTCCGTCGTCGCCATCGTTACTTCGCTGTTATCCCGGCGAATCCGGGCCACCGTTGCCGAACGGACCCGCCCCGCGAAAAGACGCACGAAACAGCACCTGGTGTGCTAGACAATGCCTATGGACACAATCCCCGCCGAGGGTTCGGGAGATCGCGTCCGGCATCTCCCGGCCGGCCGCCGTTCGGACCTCGCCCACTTCGTCGCCGAGAACGGCCAGGTCACCGTCGCCATCCTGGCCGAGCGCTACGGGGTGTCGATCGACACCATCCGACGCGACCTCGATCAGCTGGACGCCGACGGCGTCCTCGTGCGCACGCACGGAGGCGCGGTCAGCGGCACGTCCCGACCACCGATCGATCGCGGCCTCGACGTGCGTCTGCGCATGCAGCCGGAGGAGAAGGAGGCGATCGCCGAACGAGCAGCCGGGCTCGTCGAGGACGGCTCCGTCATCATCATCAACGCCGGCACGACTGCCCTCGCCGTCGCCCGCAATCTGCGCGACCACCGCGACCTCACGATCGCGACGAACAACCTGCGGCTGCCCGCGGAGATCTCCCCCAAGGTGTTCCGCGACCTCTACGTGTTCGGCGGCTCCGTGCGCTCGATCACGCAGGCCACCACGGGGCCGGTCACACTCGGCGCCTCCCCCAACGGCGGGGAGGTCGACCTTCACTGCGACCTGGCCCTCATCTCCGTCGGCGCCGTCTCGGCGACGAGCGGTTTCTCCACGAGCAACCTCGGCGACGCCGCGATGATGGCCGAGATGATGTCGCGGTCGTCGAAGGTCGCGGTGCTCGCCGACTCGTCGAAGCTCGGTCGACGGCTCTTCGCGCAGGTGTCGGAGCTCGGACGCGCCGACTACTTCGTCACCGACGCCCGCCCACCGGCCGACCTCGAGGACGCTCTCGCCGCCGCCGGCGTGCAGGTGCTCACGCCCTGATCGACGCGTGCATCGCGTCGGCGGATCCCGCTTGGTAGCGTGACGTCATGCGGAAAACGACGCTCGGACCGGCCGTGGTCACAGCCCTTCTCGCCTCGACCGTCCTCCTCATCACGGGCTGCACATCGACCTCCCCGACCGAGCCGACAGTGAGTTCGAGCGCCGCGGAATCCTCGCCGGACCCGTCGACGGAGCCGAGTCCCGAAGCAACCGAGGCGGACGGTCCGGCCGACGCGTTCCGCGCGTGGCTGACCGCCTCCCGCGAGCCCGACACAGAGGCAGCGTGCGCGCTCATGACGGACGCCCTCGTCGACCGGATGATCGCGGAGCTCGCGGCCAGTGGCGTCGCCGTGTCCGACTGCGACGAGATGATCTCGAGCACGGCGGCACTCTACGCGGGCCTCGGGATCGGTGCAGACGTGGACATCACCGTGCAGGAGGAGGCGGCCGACTCGGCGACCCTGTTCGTCGTCTACACCGATGGCGGCGATTGCGGCACCGCGGTGCTCGAACGCGACGCGGGAACCCGCTGGGTCATCAACGAGCTGTCGGAGGAGTGCGCCGACGGCTCCTGACGGGTCACACCGCGGGGAGCCGCGGGACGGACGCGAGGAGTCGGCGGGTGTAGTCGTGCTCCGGCTCCGTGAGCACGCGCCGCGTCTCCCCCTCCTCCACGAGCACGCCGCCCTCGAGCACCGCGATGCGTCGGCAGAGCGCCGAGACGATCGTGAGGTCGTGCGAGACGAGGAGCATGCCGATCCCGCGCTCGCGTGCGAGGCGCTGGAACAGCTCGATGACCTGCATGCGTACGGACG
This sequence comes from Labedella gwakjiensis, assembly GCF_003014675.1. Taxonomy (NCBI): domain Bacteria; kingdom Bacillati; phylum Actinomycetota; class Actinomycetes; order Micrococcales; family Microbacteriaceae; genus Labedella; species Labedella gwakjiensis. The sequence continues at coordinate 2,997,904 of NZ_PYAU01000001.1, read as the reverse complement.
TGTCGAGGGCGCTCACGGGCTCGTCGGCGAGGATCACGCGCGGCTCGGGCGCGAGCGCCCGCGCGATCGCGATGCGCTGCCGCTGACCGCCCGAGAACGCGTCGGGGAACCGCTCGGCCGCATCCTCCGGCAGGTCGACGGCCGCGAGCAGTTCGGCGACGCGCGCCGTCCGCGTGTCCCGATCTCCGGGCAGCCCGAGGGAACGCAGCGGCTCGGCGATCGAGTCGCCCACGCGCATGCGCGGATCGAGCGAGGAGAACGGGTCCTGGTACACGGGCTGCACCGCCCGCCGGAACGCCCGCATCCCGCGGGCGTCGCGACGATCGAGCGGATGGCCGTCGAAGCGGACCGCGCCGGAGGTCGGGGTCTCGAGACCGAGGAACAGGCGCAGCAGGGAGGTCTTCCCGGCGCCCGACTCGCCCACGAGTCCCACCGTCTCGCCGGGGGCGAGGGCGAGCGTCACGTCGTGCAGCACCTCGGCGCCCCGCCCGTAGGAGAAGCGCACGTGCTCGGCGGCGAGCACGGGGGTGTTCCGGTCGGCGCTCATGCTCGATCACCTTCCAGCGGATCGCTCGGGAGCAGATCGTCGAGCGCACGCGAGGCGCCGACGAGCGTGCGCGTGTAGTCCTCCCGGGGCGCGCCGAGGATCTGACGCGTCTCCCCCACTTCGACCACGCGACCGTTCCGCATCACGAGGACCCGGTCGGCGATGCCCGCGACGACCGGCAGGTCGTGGCTGATGAAGACGAGCGACATCCCGCGTTCGCGGACCGCCGACTGCAACAGCTCGAGCACTCCGGCCTGCACCGTGACGTCGAGGGCCGTCGTCGGCTCGTCCGCGATGAGGAGCCGGGGGCGGGCCGCGAGGGCCAGCGCGATCGCCACACGCTGCCGCTGACCTCCCGAGACCTCGTGGATGAGCGAGCGCGCGATCCGCTCCGGCTCGGCGAGCTGCACCTCCGCGAGAGCGTCGAGCACGGCCGCGCGGAGCGTGTCGCCCCGGAGTCCCCTGTGGTGCCGCAGCGGCCACGCGAGCTGGGCGCCGATCCGCATGAGGGGGTCGAGCGAGGCGAGCGGCTCCTGGAACACGGCGCCCACGACGGACCCGCGCACGGCGTCGAGGCGGCGCTGACGGGCGGAGACGGTGTCGACCGTGTCGTCGCCGACGGCGAGACGGATCGAGCCGGTGGCGCGCAGCGGGTGGCCGAGGAGCCCCAGGATCGCGAGCGCCGTGAGCGACTTCCCCGAGCCGGACTCTCCGATGACGCCGAGCCTCTGGCCGTCCGCCAGGTCGAACGAGACGTCGTCGACGAGACGGCGGCCGTCGGGACCGTCGAGGTGCACGCCCAGGTGACTCACGGCGAGGATGTCGCTCATCGGACGCTCCGTCCGCTCGGATCGGCGACGTCGCGCAGCCCGTCGGCGAGCAGGTTGACGCCCACGATCGTCATCACGAGGAGGAGCCCTGGCAGGATCGCGGCCGACGGGGCGACGAGCACGGTGCTCTGCGCCTCCTGCAGCATGCGCCCCCACGACGCGTTGGGCGGCGGCGAACCGAGGCCCACGTACGACAGGGACGCCTCAGCGACGACCGCTCCCCCGAACTGCAGGGCGAGCGGCACGATGAGCGTCGGCCAGACGTTCGGGAGCACGTGCAGACCGATGAGCCGCACCGTGCCCGTTCCGGAGGTGCGCGAGGCCGTGACGAAGTCCTGGGCGAGGACGCGGGTCGCCGTGACGCGCGTGAGTCTCGCGATCACGGCGGAGCCCGCGAGGCCGATCGCGAGGATCGCCGAGTCGAGGGAGGCGCCGCGCCAGGCGACGACGAGCATCGCGAGGAGGAGGGTGGGGAACGCGATCGCGATGTCGAGGAGGCTCGACAGGGCGTCGTCGACCCATCGTCCCGCCATCGCAGCGACGAGACCGACGACGACGCCGATGACCGCCGCGATCGCGACGGAACCGAAGCCCGTGAGGACGGCGAGCCGCGCGCCGATCATGAGCTGCGTGAAGAGGTCGCGCCCGAGGCGGTCGGTACCCGCCCAGTGCTCGGGCGACGGCGGCTGGAGGCGGCCACCCGTCGTGTCGCTCGGGTCGAACGGCAGGGCGACGAGCGACAGGACGGCGATCACGACGATGATCCCGAAGAGTACGCCGCCCGCGACGAGGTTGAGGGACGTCCGTGAGCGCCGCCGGCGACGGGGCGGCCGCTGCTCGGCGGTGGTGGGCACGGTGACGGTCATGCGACGGCCCTCGCTCGGCGGTTGCCCGACACGGACGCGCGCAGCCGCGGGTCGATGATCCGCTGGATGACGTCCGCGACGAATCCGAGCAGCAGCACGAGGGTCGTGGAGAAGAGGAGCACACCCTGCACGCTCGGGAAGTCCTGCTCCTGGATGCCCACGAGCAGCATGTCACCGAGCCCCGGGAGCGCGAACACGCGCTCGACGATCACGGCTCCCACGAAGGTCGTGGAGAGCTGGATGGCGAGGATCGAGATCACGGGCACGACGCCGTTGCGGATGCCGTGCCGCACGAAGGCGCCGGCGAAGCTCTGGCCCGTCGCCCGCGCGGCGCGCATGTACTGCTGGCCGAGGACGTCGAGCGTCGCACTGCGCACATAACGCGCGAGGTCGCTCCCCGAGACGATGGCGATCGTGAGCACGGGGAGAGTGAGGGAGAAGAGCGCTGCTCCCGGATCCTCCCAATCCGTGCGGGGGAAGCCCCCGGCGGGGAAGATCCGGGCGTTGAGCGCGAGGGCCGTGACGAGCAGGATGCCGACCCAGAAGACGGGGATCGCGCCGCCGAGCTGCGAGACGGCGGAGAACGCCGTGCCGTACCAGGTGCGCGACCGCCACGCGGCGATGAAGCCGACCGGCACGGCGATGAGCACGGACAGGACGAAGGCGAGCAGCGTGAGCGGCAGTGTCACGTTGAGCCGCCGGGCGATCTCGTCGGCCACGGGCAGGTTGTTCGTGAACGACTGCCCGAGGTCTCCGCGCGCGAGCTGCAGGAGGTAGTCGAGGAACTGTTCGGGGATCGGACGGTCGACCCCGAGACGCGCCGCCGCAGCCGCGATCTCCTGATCCGTCGCCCCCACGCTGATGAGCGCATAGACGGGATTGCCGAGCAGCCGCAGCACGACGAACAGGATCACCACGGCCAGCGCGAACGCGAGCAGCAGCAATCCTGTCCGTCGGAGCAGGTACCGGCCGATGGCCTATGCCTCCTGGATGTCGTACACGTAGAAGAGCGAGTTCAACCCATTCTCGGGGATCCCGGTGAGGCCGTCGCGCGCGATGCGGAGCTGCGGGTTGAGGTAGAGCCACACGCTCGCGGCGTCGTCCGAGATCTTCTGGTTGACCTGCGTGATGAGCTCCGTCTGCTGCTCGACCGAGTCGGCCTGCTCGGCCTCGGTGAGCCACGTCTGGACGTCGGCGTCGTCGTAACCCCAGTAGAAGTCGGGGTTTCCGTAGAAGTTGATGTCACGGTCGTTCACGTGGCCCTGCAGGGTCGCCTCGAAGTCGTGGTCCGTGTACACCTTCTGGTACCACTCGTCGTCGGTGATGATGTTGATGTCCACCGTGACGCCGACCTTCGCGAGCTCGGTCTGGAGGAACTCGGCGACCGTCGAGTGCACGCCGGACTCCGGGGTGTCGATCGTGAACTCGAAGCCGTCGGGGTAGCCGGCCTCGGTGAGGAGGTCGGCGGCGAGGTCCGGGTCGTACGGGTTGTTGTCCGCGAGGTCGAGGTACCAGGGCTCCGACGGCGGCACCATCGAACCGATGAGCTGGCCGCGGCCGTCCCAGATCGCGTCGAGCAGCTGCTCGCGGTTGATCGCCGAGTAGACGGCCTTACGCACGTTCACGTCGTCGAAGGGTGCGACGCGGTCGTTGAACGCGAGCAGCTCCTTCGTCGTCGAGGCGCCCTCGATGATCTGGTAGTCGCCCGCCTCGAACTCGGAGAGGCTGTCGGGGTTCGACTGGCTCGTGACGAGGTCGACCGCGCCCGTGAGGAGCGCGTTGTTGAGGGCCGTCGGGTCGGCGTAGTACTGGTAGACCACGCCGCCGTTCGCCGTGGCGTCGCCCCAGTAGTCCTCGTTCACGTCGAGCGTGATCGAGTCGCCCTTGCGGTAGTCGCCGAGCGAGTACGGGCCCGTGCCGTCGGCCGTCGCCGTGAGGTCGCCGGCCTCGGGGTTCACGATCCAGACGTAGCCGAGGTTGTAGGTGAAGCTGATGGACTTGGAGGAGAGCTGGACCTCGACGGTCTTCTCGTCGACGGCCGTCACTGTGTCGATGACGCTCAGCTGGCTCTTGCGGGCCGCGATCGAGTCGTCGCTGATGAAGCGTTCGAGGCTGTACTTCACGGCCTCGGCGGTGAGCGGCGCCCCCGAGTGGAACGTGGCGTCCTGGAGCGTGAACGTATAGGTGAGGCCGTCGTCCGACACCTCGGTCTCGGCCGCGAGCAGCGGTTCGACCTGGGCGTCGTCCGTGATCTTGAAGAGGCCCTCGTAGACGTTCCCGGTGAAGACCTCGGTGACGCCCGAGCTGCCGCCGAAGATCTGGTCGAGGTTCGTGGGCTCGTTCTGCGATCCCACGATGATCTCGGCGTTGGCGTCGGGAGCCGAGTCGGGGGCTCCGGTGCCGCCGGCGCAGCCCGCGAGCACGAGGAGGCTGGCGGTGGCTGCGGCGATGGTGGCCGCGAGGCGGGTTCGGCGGTGGCGTGCGATCACGTCAGGTCCTTTGCTGGGGTGTCGGAGCCGCCAGTGAGCGTCTCCGGGCGGCGGGGAGCCGCGCGAGTGGGTGCTGATGCAGGTGCTGGGGTGCGGTGCGGTGGTGCGGGTCGGAACCGGAAGGGCTCCGTCAGATCGAGAAGCCGTCGGCGAAGCGCACGCGCTTCTCCCCCGCACGGAGCGGGACGGGCAGCCGGTTCTGCAGCGGAGGGAGCGGACAGTTCATCTGGTTCGAGAAGCCGCAGGGCGGAACGATCGCGCGGTTGAAGTCGATCGTGATGGGGATGCTGTCGCCCGGTGCGAGGTCGCCGGAGGCACCGGGGTGGTCGAGGAAGAGGAAGCGGCCGGCGCCGTAGCTCTCGCGGCCGTTCGTCGTGTCGCCGAAGACGAGCTGCAGGCTCGCGTGGCCGTCGTGGTTCGTGTCGAAGGCCGCGAAGCGGTACTCGGTGCCGTCGAGCTCGAAGACGAGGTCGCCGGAGACGGGGAGCGAGCGCGTGGCTCCGGCGTCCCTGATGTGCTCGAAGGGGACGACGCGCTGCTCGTCCACGAGCTCGAACCGGCCGGGGATCACCCAGGCGGGGTCGTACTCGTACGACTCGATCTGCTCGAACGCCTGATTGGCCGGGGAATCCTGCCGCCAGATGCGGTACCCCTCCTGCGGCTCACCCGAGTCGATGTCGGTGCGCTGGAGGCGCGTGAGCACGGCGTCCTCTGGCTGGCCGGCGCGGGCCTCGGCGTCGGAGACGGCCGGGACGCCGGCGGGGCTCCAGTGCGTGAGGACGAGCGCGAGGTTGCCGAGCGGAGCCGTCACCGCGGCGCGGCGCTGCGTCTTCCACGCCTCGTAGTCGACGATCGCGTCGTCATGCGTCGTGCTCTCGACCGCTGAACTCATGCCCACGTGCTCCACTCCATCAGAAACCAGACGCTGTCCGGTAACTCCGTGACGCTCTTTTACATTCCCGCGCATCGACCCGATCTGCCCCTCTCCCGCCCACCTCCGCGACGTACGGACGTCGGCGGCCGCGGGAGCCCACGAGGGGAGCGACGTCCACGCATCTCGGGACGGTCGCGAGGATATATCGACAGGTGTCGGAAAGTAGGCGTAGCATCGGCAGCGGTCCCGCCGATGTGACGCCGATCCGGGCGCCGCCGAGCGACCATCGCAACCCGAGAAAGGCATCAGTCATGACCACGACAGCACACGCAGCCGTCATCCACCAGGTGGACGGCCCCTTCGTCTTCGAGGACGTCGTCCTCGACGACATCCGCCCGGACGAGATCCTCGTCCGCATCGTCGCGACGGGTCTCTGTCACACCGATCTCGCCGTCGTTCACGGCGACATCCCCGGCCCGCTGCCGATGGTGCTCGGACACGAGGGAGCCGGCGTCGTCGAGGAGATCGGGTCCTCCGTCACCGGCCTCGCCGTCGGCGACCACGTAGCCGTCTCCTTCGCCTCGTGCGGGCACTGCGCCAACTGTCTCTCAGGACGCGAGGCCTACTGCCTCAACTTCATGCTCCTCAACATCGCCGGGGTCCGCGAAGACGGCTCCGGAACGATGACGGCCGCCGACGGCGGGACGACGCACGGATCGTTCTTCGGGCAGTCCTCGTTCGCCTCGCACGCGATCGTCGCCGCGCGGAACGCCGTGAAGATCTCCGACGACGTCCCCCTCGAGCTCGTCGGCCCGCTCGGCTGCGGCGTCCAGACGGGCGCGGGCACCGTCCTCAACACCCTCGCCGTTCCGGCGGGCGCGAGCATCGTCGTCTCGGGCACAGGGGCTGTCGGCCTGTCCGCGATCATGGCCGCGAAAGCGGCCGGCGCGACGACGATCATCGCCGTCGACGTGCTCGACGAGCGGCTCGCGTTCGCGACCGAGCTCGGCGCGACCCACACCCTCAACGGCCGGACCGAGGACGTCGTCGCGCGCATCCTCGAGATCACGGGAGGCGCCGGTGCGTCGTACGGCGTCGACACCACGGCCGTCCCGGCCGTCATCGGCCAGCTCACCGCCGCCACGAGCTTCGGAGCGTCCATCGCGCTGCTCGGCGTCGGGAAGCCGGACGCGACGATCCCGCTCGGCCTCGTCTCGGGAGGCGGCAAGACGTTCATCGGCGCGATCGAGGGCGATTCCGTGCCCCAGATCTTCATCCCGCGACTGCTGTCGATGTACGCGGCCGGGACGTTCCCCTTCGACCGTCTCGTCACGACCTACCCGTTCGCCGACATCGACAGGGCGATCGCCGACACCCAGTCGGGAGCGGCCGTGAAGGCCGTCCTCACGATGCCCGCCTAACCTGGAGAGCATGCGAGCAGCCGACCCCCGCAGCGCCCGAACCGTCGCCGCCCTGCGCGAAGCGCTGCGGGAGTCGCTCGCGTCCCATCCGCTCGACGAGGTGAGCGTGGCCTCGCTGTGCCGAGCCGCGGGGGTGCAGCGCACCACGTTCTACACGCACGCCGCGAGCGTGGCGGAGCTGCTCGCCGGTCTCCTCACCGAGGAGATCGACGAGCAGCTCGACGTGCACCCGGGCGCGGACGCCAGCGTGACCGAGGTGGCGCGTGCCTTCCAGGCGACCCTGGCCGCCGGGCTCGCCGTGGTCGCCCGGGACCGCGCGCTCTTCCGCGCGGCCCTCGACGCGAAGGCGTCCGCTCCCCTGCGGCGCAGCATCACCGACCTCATGACGCGTCGGCTGCACATCGCCCTCGACATCTGGAACGGGCTCGGCGTCGCCCGCGGCGTCGACCGCGAGGTCGTCGTTCCGTTCGCCGCCGGGGCCCTCACCGCGTCGGTGGAGACGTGGGCTCTCTCGGACCGGACGGACACCGACGACTTCGCTCTCGCCGTGCGCGACCAGATGCCACCCTGGTGGCCCCGCTACTGATCGCCTCAGCCGCGACGACGGACGGGGACGACGGCGGAGGGATCGGGCGCGACCACCGAGCGGCGCAGGTGCTTGTAGACCACCGACGTCTTCACGTCGGCGATCTCCTCGCGACTCGTGAGCCGGTCGATGACGAACGCGTAGAGCGCGTCGTTGTCGGGCACCGCGACGTGCACGATGAAGTCCTGGTCGCCCGTCGTCACGAAGACGCCGAGAGTCTCGGGGAGTGCACCCACCCAGTCGCGGAACTCCTCGATCACGGGTCGCGACGGCGGACGGATGCGCACGGCGACGAGCGCCTGGACGGGACGACCGATGGCCGCGAGGTCGACGTCGAGGGAGGCCCCGCGGATCACGCCGGCGTCGCGGAGCGCACGGGTGCGGTCGAGTGCGGTCGTCGGCGAGACGCCGACCGCTGCCGCGACGTCGCGATTGGACGTCCGTGCATCACGCTGGAGAACGGCCAGAATCGCCGCGTCGAGTTCGTCGATATCAGCCATACAGCCACTTTATCCGGATGATCTACGGCCGACTTGCATCACAGCCGGATACATGAGGTGCTCGACGCATGAACAGTGACACGATCGGCTATTCACCCGACGAGATCGACCTCTCCCTCTCCACCCGCGCGGCACGCCTCAAGTGGGTCATCGCCGTGAGCGCGGACCTTCCCTCCGGACGGGCGACGAACGCGGCCGTGTGCGTCGCCGCCACGACGATCGGCGCGGTCGCCGGCCTGCTCGGGCCGGACGTGGAGGACGCCGAGGGACGCTCGCATCCCGGGCTCCCATGGACCGGCTGCACGGTGCTCGCGGCGACGCACGAGCAGCTCGAGACCATCGCGCGGAAGGCGTCAGCCGCGGCCGACGTGTTCGTCGCCGACATGCCGGCGCTCGGCCAGGCCACACGCGTATACGACGAGTACGTCGCCGCGATGGCGCAGACATCCGCCGAGCAGCTCGAGCCGCTCGCCGTCAGCATCGTCGGCCCCCGCAACCGCGTCGACCGGCTCGTCGGCAGCCTCCCCTTGCTCCCCTGATTCCCCTCCTCCCCCGGCGGGACCGACTAGCCTGGCGGTCATGAGCGAGACGACCATCACCATCGAGGGCGGCTTCGACCACCACCACCCCGCCGAGCGCGGGACCATCCGGCTGACGGCCGGATTCCAGGGCGGGGACCGCTCGGCCGTGATCGCCCGCACGACACAGCTGCAGACGGCCATCGCGGGCGAGTTGCAGCAGCTCCACGATCCAGCGAGCGGACCCGTGACGTGGTGGTCGGCGAACCGCCTGCGGGTGTGGAGCGAGCGTCCGTGGAACAACGAGGGGAAGCAGCTCCCCCTCGTGCACCACGCCGCCGTGACGATGGAGGCGAAGTTCCGCGACTTCTCGCGGCTCGCCGACTGGGCCGAGCGGCTCGCGACGCTCGAGGGCGTCACGATCGGGGGCGTCGACTGGGCGCTCACCGAGGTCACACGGGCGCGCCTCACGGCGGATGCGCGGCACCGCGCAGTGCTCGACGCGACCGACAAGGCCACCGGTTACGCCCGGAGCCTCGGGCTCTCCTCCGTGCACCCGGTCGCCCTCGCCGACCCGGGCATGCTCGGGGACGAGAGCCGTCCGTCGACGTCGAACGACGCCGTCGCGATGTCGCGGTCGATGAAGGCCGGCGCCGACACGGGTGGGCTCGACCTCAAGCCGGACGACATCACCATCGCGGCGCGCGTCCACGCACGGTTCACGGCCTCCTGATCGCCTCGAGCACGACCGGGTCGGCGCAGCCGCGCGCGAAGCCTTCGATCCGCCTGTCGATGTCGCGCTGCAGGATGAGGGCACCGATGCGCTCGGCCATCGGCGCGAGCCACCGCGGCGTGCAGGTGAAGTTGTAGCGCCAGACGACGAGTGTGCGCGCGGAGTCGATCGGGTCGGGGCTGAACCTCCACCCGGCGCCGAACTTCTCGAAGAACCAGGACCCCTCCGTCATCGTCATCCCCACGTTCGTCGGCGGGTTGTACGACACGTACCGCGTGACCATGCGGAGCCCGAACCGCTGGACGGTCTCCGTCCGCACGTCCTTCGCCGCGGTCGTCGCCCCGTCGAGGAAGCGCTGGCGGCGGATGAACGGGTCCCAACGGAGCCGGATCTCGCCGGTGGTCTGCGAGACCGCGAAGGCCGTCGCGGGGTCGACGGGGACGGTGAGGCGGGACTCGACGACGGGCACGTGTCCATCCTGTCACCGGCGCGTTCCACGGCGGCACGGACGTTCGCGCTCTCCTGCCCGAACCGAGACGGGCGTGGCGCTACCCTTCTGGTGTGGGTCGACGCAACTATCTGATCGAGGGCGTTTCCGGGTCAGGCAAGACCGCGGTCTGTCATGAGTTGCGTCGCCGCGGCGTCCAGGCGATCAACGGTGATCGCGAACTCGCCTACCAGGGCGATCCGAGCACCGGTGAGGAGCGCAACGACATCGTCGGGCTGGCAGTGCACGATCACCACCTCTGGCGGACGGAGGAGGTCGCGGCGATCGCCGCCGACCGGAGCCAGCCCGCCACCTTCTTCTGTGGCGGGTCGCGCAATGTCGCCACGTTCGTGCATCTCTTCGACGAGGTCTTCGTCCTCGTCGTCGGAGCCGCAGAACTGAACAGACGGCTCGACGCCCGACCGCCCGACGAGTGGGGCGGGCGGGGGCGAGTGGACGAACGGGCTCTCATCCAGCGACTGCACGCGACCGGCGCGGGCCTGCCGACGAATGCCACCCTGATCGACGCAGAGGCCCCACTTTCCGAGGTCGTCGACGTCATCCTTCGCAGGGCGTCGCTCGCCCTCTGAGCATCCGGCATCCTGAGCGGATGGCCCAAGAGGGGCGTCGACGGTTCTGGCCCGCCAGCGCTCACCTCTCGGCGATCGCTTGACGAACCGGTGTCGCGGCGGGCGTTCAGCGCGACGGGGTGCGGTCGAGGCGACGCCAGGCGAGCTCCGCGAGGGCCTCGGCCTGGACACCGAGCACGGAGTCGTCGAAGACGGCGTGCTCCGAGTGCATGCCTGGCGCCCCCTCCGCGGGAGCACCGGCCGGCTGCGCGCCCAGGAAGAGGAGCGTGCCGGGCACCTGCTCGAGCACGTAGGCGAAGTCCTCCGATGCCATCGACGCGGACGGGAGCCGCACCACACGGTCCGCTCCGTACAGCTCGTCGAGCACCTCGAAGACGAACGCCGTCTCGGCCGGATCGTTGATCGTGACAGGGTACGAGTCGATGTACTCGATCTCGACCGTCGCGCCGTGGGCCGCGGCGACGCCCTCCGCGAGCGCGGTGAGGCGCTCCCGCACGAGCGCGAACGTCTCCCGGGACAGCGTGCGGATGTTGGCCTCGAGCACGACGCCGGTCGCGAGGACGTTGACCGCGGTGGACTCGCTCTCGATGCGCGTCACGGAGACGACGGCCGGGTCCGTGGCGGGAACACGGCGCGCGACGAACGACTGGAACGCGAGCACGATCTCCGCCGCGATCGGCACCGGGTCGACGGCGTGCTGCGGCCACGCGGCGTGACCGCCTGTGCCGACGACGCGCACACGCAGGCCGCTCGCGCTCGCCATGATCGGGCCCGATCGCGTCACGAAGGCGCCAGCCGGGGTGACGCAATCGACGTGAGCCGCGAAAGCCGCGACGGGGCGCTCCCCCGCCGCGTCGAGCACGCCCTCCTCGATCATCATCCGTCCGCCGGCGAAGCCCTCCTCCCCCGGCTGGAACATGAAGACGACGGTGCCCGGCAGCTCGGACCGATGAGCGTGGAGGAGCCGCACGGCCCCGAGCAGCCCCGCCATGTGGAGGTCGTGCCCGCACGCGTGCATCGCGCCGCTCGTGCTCGCGAACGGCAGGCCCGTCGCCTCGACGATCGGGAGCGCGTCCATGTCGGCGCGCAGCAGGACGACGGGGCCGGATCGTCCGCCGCGGAGCACCGCGGTGACGGAGGAGAGCCCGTCGCCCGTCGTGATCTCGAGGCCGAGCCCGTCCAGATGTTCGAGGAGCACGCGCTGCGTGTCGGGCAGCTCGAGGCCCACCTCGGCGACCCCGTGCAGACGCCGGCGCACCGCGACGAGGTCGTCGAGCAGGGCGGAGGCGTCGAAGGCCCCGGTCACGAGGACCGCAGTCCGTTCACAAGACGGATGCGCGCCGCGAGTTCCGGGTTCTCGTACGGCCCGGGCCGGTCGAGTGCGGCGACGACCCGTTCGAGGACCTCGACGGGCTTGTCCTGGCTCATCTTCTCCTTGCCGACGAATCGCGTGACGCGGAGCCGGAAGCCCACGGTTCCCGCGACGATGCGCTCGGCATAGGCCGAGGTCGCGATGGTCCCGCGCATCCGGAACGGGTTCGGCAGTGGGTCCTCGAAGTGGTCGACGAGTCGTTCGAGGACGGCGAGGTTCTCCTCGTCGCTCAGGATCTCGGGCACGCCGTACGCGTGCACGGTGGCGAAGTCCCACGTGGGGACGGCGGGGTCCACCTCGTACCAGGACGGCGAGATGTAGCCGGAGGGGCCGTAGAACACCACGAGGAGTTCGCGCGAGCCGAGCTCGTGCAGGCGCTCGTCCGGTCGGCCCACGTGGGAGACGAGCGTGATCGCCTCGTCGTCCGACTCGGTCTCGTCGAGGATGAACGGGTAGTGCGACGCGACGGGTCCTGTGCTCGTGGCGCTCATCATCGTGGCCCAGGGAGCGGCGCGGATGAGCGCTTTCGCGTCCTCGACTCGAGTGAGGGCGTAGTCGGGGTTCTCACGCATGGTCGTGTCCCTTCGCCCGCCGGGCGTTGCCGGCGATCATCGCCACGTAGTCGGGCCAGAGGTCCCGTTCGAGGCGGTGCCCCATGCCCTCGATGATATGGAGGTCGGCGCCCGGGATCGCCTCGGCCGTGAGCTCGGCGGCGAGCGGGCGCAGCTGGGGATCGAGCCGACCGTGGATCACCGTGGTCGGAACGGTCACGGAGCGGAGCCGTTCGAGCCGGTCGTCGGCGCGCCGGAGCGCAGCGCCGTGCCGCTGGAAGCCGTTCGGCTCGTATCCCCGATCGATCTGGCGCGCGGCGTGCTCCCGCTCGTCGTCCTCGTCGAACTCGTAGGCGGTCACGTGCATCGACCGCTGGTAGGCCACGAACTGCTCGATCGCCTCCTCCCGCGGGAGCGCCGGGAACGGCACGGGGTCGGCCTCTCCCGCTGCGATCTCCGACGGCGCGAGGTACGCGGGATCGAGCCCCGGGATCGCGGACAGGATCGCCATGCTCCGGACACGGCCCGGGTGGTCGATCGCGAGGTACTGCGCCATGATCCCGCCCATCGAGTGGCCCGCGAGGTGGGCGCTCTCGATGCCGAGGGTGTCGAGCACGCGCAGCACGTCCTCCGCCGCCTCGGCCACGGAGTAGCCGCCGTCCACGGCGTCGACCCCGCCGCCGAAGCGCTGGGACAGCCCGGTGTCGCGGTGGTCGAAGCGGATCACCCGGAAGCCCTCGGCCACGAGGAGCGCGCAGAACTCGTCCCGCCAGTCGATGAGCTGGGTGGCTCCCCCGCCGATGAGCACGAGAGGCTCGGCGGACTCCTCACCGAGCGCCTCGAAGTGGATGCGGACATCGTCCACCGTGGTGTCGGGCATCAGCGCGGGTCCTCCAGATCGTTCCAGGTGAAGCGACCGCCGAGGAGCGTCGCCGCGACGGGCATCTTTCGGAGCGCGTCGGGCGTGGCGGCGAGCGGATCCGCGTCGAGCACGACGAGGTCGGCGACCTCTCCCTCCGTGATCGTGAAGCGGCCACGGGCGCTCGCGGCGAGCGCGAGGTCGACGGGGAGGTTCTGCTCGGGATGCCACGGATCACGGCCGTCGCGGGAGCGTGACACGGCGGCGGAGATCGCGAGCCAGGGGTCGAGCGGGGCGACGGGTGCGTCGGAGCCGAGATGGACCGTGGCTCCAGCGTTGTGGAGGGAGCGGAACGCGAACGCCCGGTCGGTGCGGCCGTGCCAGTGCCGGTCGGCCACGTCGCGGTCGTCCATCGCATGCTCCGGTTGCACGCTCGCCGTGAGCCCGAGGCGACCGAAGCGCGCGAAGTCGTCGTCCGAGACGAGCTGCGCGTGCTCCACGACGCCCGCGATCCCCAGGGACTCGAACGCGTCGATCACCTGGGTGTTGGCCTGGTCGCCGATGGCGTGCACGGCCGGCGCGATGCCGTGCGCGTGGGCCGTGGCGAGGAGCTCCACGAGTCGCTCGGGTGTGACGCTCTGCACCCCGTAGGAGTGCGGGTCGGCGGGGTCGAGGCCCGGGTACGGTGCCCAGCAGTACGCGGTGCGGGTGTTGAGGGAGCCGTCGACGACGATCTTGAGCCGCCCGAAGGTCACGAGCCCAGCGTCGTCGAGCACGTCGCCGGTCCGCAGACCCCGCGCGATCGCCTCATCGAGGCGGTCAGGCCACACGGACCCCTCCACCCGCAGGGAGTCGACTCCCGCGGCGACGCGGTCCGGCCAGATCGTCGCGTTGTCCTGGTTCTCGAACTCGACGACGCCCACCACACCGCGGGAGGCCGCGGCCCGCGCGGCCGCGGCGTAGGCGTCGAGGCTCGGCTGCGTCCCGCGGTCGTGCACGCCGAGCGCGCCGATCCACTCGGTCTCGCGGAGCACCCCGTCATCCGGCAGGTCGAGACCGTATCGGCGACCGGCGGCCGAGTTGAGCCATCCGCAGTGGAGGTCGCCGCTGATGAGCATGACCGGTCGATCGGGGGCGATCGCGTCGAGGGCCGCACGGGTGGGGGCATCCGACCAGAGCGCGTCGCGGAAGCCGTAGCCGACGACCACGTCGGCGTCCGAGACGGGGAGCGCCGCGCGCATGATCGCGACGGCCGCCGCCGCGCTGTCCGCGGGAGAGAGGTCGATACGCTCACGGCGCACGACCCACTGCGTGAAGTGCACGTGACCGTCCCAGAGTCCCGGCGCGAGGTGCCGCCCGTCGAGGCGCAGCTCGGGAAGGCCGGGGGCCGCGAGTCCCGACGGTGCGACACGCGCGATCCGACCACCGGAGAGCAGCACGTCACGCGGTTCGGCGACGCCGAGGAGGCGCGCATCGCGCAGGAGGAGACCGCCGGTCCGTCCACGACCGGCCGAGGGGGTGGTACTCATGCGTCCTCCAGTTCGAGGGGCTCGCCCATCACGGGCACGGAGCGCAAGAGCTCGCGCGTGTACGGATCGGCTGGGTGGGCGAGGACGGTCTCGGTGTCGCCGTGCTCCACGATCCGTCCGGCGCGCATGACGCTCACCTCGTCGCTCACGTACCGCACGACCGCGAGGTTGTGCGAGATGAAGAGCATCGTGAGCTGCAGTTCCTCCTGCAGCTCCCGCAGCAGATTCAAGACGACACCCTGCACCGACACGTCGAGTGCCGACGTGATCTCGTCGGCGATGAGCACGGACGGCTCGGCCGCGAGCGCGCGAGCGATCGTGATGCGCTGTCGCTGCCCGCCGGAGAACGCCGAGGGCGACTCCCCGGCCCTGCGCGGGTCGATGTGCACGCGCTCGAGCAGTTCGTGCACGCGCGCCTCGCGGTCGAGCCGCGAGTACCGACGTCCCGTCGCGAGGAGTCCCTCGGCGATCGAGACGCCGACGGGCATGCGCGGATCGAGAGCGCTGAAGGGGTCCTGGAACACCATCTGCACGCGGCGCCGGGCGAGCCGCGACGCGGGCTTGCGATCGGTGATGTCCACGCCGTCGAGCAGGATCGCTCCACCGCTCACCGGGGTGAGCCCCACGGCGATGCGCGCCATCGTGCTCTTTCCGGACCCCGACTCCCCGACGAGGCCGTGGGTGGTGCCGTCGCGCACGACGAGGTCGGCGGAATCGACGGCGAGCTGGGACGCGCGACCGTGCCCGTAGCGCACGCTCACGTCGCGGAACTCGAGCTCGCTCATGCGCGCACCTCCGGGGTGTCGGCCACGGCGACCGCGGCGGTGTCGGCGGGTATGACGGGCAACGGTGTGGATCGGTCCGTCGCCATGTCGGGCACACACGCGATGAGGCCGCGCGTGTAGGGGTGACGGGCCTGGTCGAGGCGGTCCGCCGCGAGTTCCTCCACGACGCGACCGTCGCGCATCACGATCACCCGGTCGCAGAAGCCGCTCACGAGGGCGATGTCGTGCGAGATGAGCAGGATCGCCGCCCCCGTCGATCGCTGGGCGTCGCGGAGCGCCCGCAGCACCTGCCGCTGCACCGTCACGTCGAGGGCCGTGGTCGGCTCGTCGGCGATGATGAGCCGAGGCGAGCCCATGAGCCCCATCGCGATCATCGCTCGTTGCCGCATGCCGCCCGAGAACTCGTGCGGAAGCTGGCGGAGGCGTCGCTCCGGCTCGGGGATGCGAACGAGGCCGAGGGCGTCGACGGCCCGTCGGATGGCGGCCGCGCGCGGCACGCGACCATGGATCTCGCTCACCTCGCGCAGCTGGCGACCGACGGAGAGCGACGGGTTGAGCGAGCTGAGCGGGTCCTGGAAGATCATCGCCTGCTCGAGACCGAGTCGCCGGCGCTCTGCCGCCGTCGGCTCCACGGTCATGTCGATGCCGCGGAAGTGGAGGTCGTCGCTCTCGACGAGCGAATCGGGACCGAGGAGGCCGGCGATCGCCATCGCCGTGACGGACTTGCCCGACCCGGACTCCCCCACGATCCCCACGATCTCACCGGGATCGATCGACAGGCTCACGCCGTGCACGCGCTCGACGATCCCGCCGTCCTCCGTGCGGAACGAGACGCGGAGATCGGACGCCCGCACGACGGGCTCGGTGTCCGACACCACGGGGATCGCCCGCGTCTCGGCGCGCGTGCGGCGCCGGATCGCCCGGAGCGGCGCGTTGCGGCGCCGCTCGCTGAACAACTCGCCGAGCAGCGCGAACACCACACCCGTGAGGACGATCGCGATGCCGGGACCGATTGCGGCCATCGGGTCGACGTAGATACGCCGGGAGCCCTCGTTGAGCAGTCGGCCCCAGTCGTACTCCGGGGCCTGGACCCCGAGACCGAGGAAGGACAGGGCGGCGAACGACAACAGGGTCACCGAGGCGTGCACGGCCATGTTGACGAGGAGCGGCGGCAGGATGTTCGGAAGCACGTGGCGCGCGGCCGTGCGCAGCGGTCCGCTGCCGAGGATGCGGGCGGCGTGCACGAAGTCGCTTCCCGCGACCGACGACGCGAGCGTCGAGATGAGACGACCGAACACCGGGATGCCCGCGAAACCCACGGCGAGCATCGCGCCCGTCGCCGTGGTGCCCCAGATGACGGAGAAGAAGAGGGCGAGCAGCAGCCACGGGAACGACAGCAGGATGTCGATGAACGCGTTCACGGCACGGCGCGCGAGGGAGGGAAGCACGGCGGCGATGACGCCGACGAGCACGCCTCCCGCCACCGAGATGCCCGTCGCCCCCAGGGTGAGGAGCACGGAGACGCGTGTCGCGACGATCACCCGGGCGAGCAGGTCTCGCCCGAGCTCGTCGGTGCCGAACGGGTGGGCGAGGCTCGCGCCCTGCTGACGGGACGCGATGTCGCGGGCGCTCGCCGCGTCGCCGAAGAGGATCGGACCGAGGACCGTCGCGAACAGCACGGCGAGAACACCGATCGAGACGGCGATGCCTTGCGGCGTGAAGAGGGTGCGGGCGAGTCGGGTGCGCATGTCAGGCCTCCGCGATCGTGGAGCGCGGGTCGAGCACTGCGAGCGCCAGGTCGATGACGAGGTTGGCCGCGAGGACGAGGACCGCGTAGACGAGGACGACGCCCTGGATGAGCGGGTAGTCCTTCGTGGTGATGGAGGAGACGATCGTCGACCCGATGCCGGGGATGACGAAGACCGTCTCGATGAGCACGGTTCCGGCGACGAGGCCCACGAGCACGACGCCCCCGGCCGTGAGCGATGCCGCGACGATGTTCGGCAGGGCGTGGCGCAGGTAGAGGATCTGCGCGGGCAGCCGCTTGCTGCGAGCCGTGGTGATGTACGGCTCGTCGAGCACGCGCAGCATCTCGACGTGCACGATGCGGGCGAGGTACGCGAGCGGACCGATCGCGAGGGCGACCACCGGCAGCACGACCTGCGACGGCTGTCCCCAGCCCGCCGGGGGGAACCACTGGAGTCCCACGCTGAAGAGCGAGATGAGCAGCACGGCGAGCAGGAAGTTCGGGATGGCGATGAGGATGCCGAGCAGTCCGGAGACACCGAGGTCTGCGGCGCGACGACGACCGCTCCGGGCCGAGACCGCGGTCGCGACGCCGATGGGGAACGCCCCGAGGGCGGCGATGAGGAACGAGATCACGGAGAGGAGCAGCGTCGTCGGAAGCCGCTCGGCGATCGTCGTCGCGACCGGTCGCTGCGAGGTGACCGACACCCCGAGGTCGCCGGTGAAGAGCCCGCCGACGTAGTTCGTGAACTGCTGCCAGAGCGGGAGGTCGAGGCCGAGCGAGCGCCGGAGCGCCTCGACGGCCTCTGGCGACACCGTGGGGCCGAGAGCCGCTCGCACCGGGTCCCCGGGAACGAGGTGGACAAGGAAGAACGACGCCATCAAAACGATGGCGAGGGAGACGACGGCCCGGAGGAGCCGCCGCAGCACGAAGGCGAGCCGCGGCGACCCCGCCAGGACGCGGAGCCGCTCCCCCCGACCACCGGGCGCGGCGGTCGACGGAGTCGGGGCGTCCGCGCCCGTGGTCGTGCCCGTCGTGACGGTGGTCGAGGGGAGCGTCATGGGGTCAGCCCAGCATCCGGATGGTGGTCGGTGCGATGCTGCCCGGCATCTCGAGCGTCACGCCCTCGAGCCACGTCGGCGAGACGGTGTCGGCGAGCGGGAACGTGTCGACGCGGTCGATGAGCTCCTTCTCGGCCTCCAGCCAGAGGTCGCACGCGCTGTCGGAGTCCTCGGCCTGGAAGGCCTGCTCCGCGAGCGTGTTGTAGTCCTCGTTCTCCACGGCCATGAAGTTGTAGCCGCCGTTCTCGCTCGTCTCACCGAGGAAGAAGAGGCTCAGCACCACGGGGCTCGACGGGGCGAGCTGGATGAAGCCGGTGTCCCAGTCGTACGTCTGGTAGAGGTCGGTCGACCAGCCGGTGGGGTCCTCGGCCACGAGCTCGGTCGTGATGCCGAGCTCGTTCCACTCCGCCTGCACCTCTTCGGCCGCGGCGCCGTGGGTCGGCGTTCCGGCGTCGTAGAGGAAGCGGATCGTGAGGCCGCGGTCGCCGTCGGCGTCCGCCTCGTAGCCGGCCTCGTCGAGGAGCTCGGCGGCCTTGTCGACGTCCTGGCTGGGCAGCTCCCACAGGGGGCCGTCGGCGACGCACGTGAGGGGCGTCTTGTTCACGAGCGAGACGGACGGCTGGTAGCTGCCGTCGGTCACGAGCTCGCCGACCGCGTCCTGGTCGAGGGCGAGCGTGAGGGCCTCGCGGACGCGGACGTCCGCGGTGGGACGGTCCTCTCGCTCGTTGAAGAGCATCTGGCCGATCGGGTTGAGCGTACCCACGGAGTCGAGGCCGGCGGCCTCGATGCGCTCGCGGTCGGCACCGATCACGGAGGCGGCGTTGAGCTCGCCCGAGATGAGGAGGTTTGCCGCGGTCGCCTCGTCGGCGACCACGCGGGCCACGATCTCGTCCGGGAGGCCCTCGGTGTCGCTCGTGACGTCCTGGGGACCCCACGTGTAGCCGTCGCGCTTCGTGTACGTGTAGGCCGATCCGGCCTCTGCCGTGGTCAGTTCGTAGAGCGCCGTGCCGTTCGTGGTGTCGGCGAGGGTGTCGGGGTCGTCGAGGCCGGCCTGGCAGACCATCTCGACGGTGCCGGTGCTCTCGAGGAGGAACGGGTTGTTCGTGGCGCTCTCGATCGTGAGGACGTTGCCGTCGGCCGAGGCCGTCATGTCCTCCGTGACGTTGGAACCGAACCAGAACGTGCCGTTGTCGGGGCTCGCCTGGTAGGCGAAGTTGTTCGCGGCCGTCTCGGCGGTGAACTCGGTGCCGTCGGCACACGTGATGCCGTCCTTCAGCGTGTAGCTGATGGACGTGCCCGACACCTCCCAGCTCTCGGCCATGGAGGGCACCATCTCGCCCTCCTCCGTCGTGTACGCGAGGGACTCGTAGCCGAAGGGCACGAGGGCGCGCTGCACGAGGTTGACGCCCGTCAGCGGCGACAGGTTGCCCGGGTCGTCGTTGATGGCCATGGTGAAGGTGCCGCCGGAGACGAAGTTCGTCGGATCGGCGCTCGGGTCTCCCCCGGTACTGGTGCCGCACGCGCTGAGCGCGAGTGCTGTGGCGATGGCGGTCGTCGTCACGACGACCCCCCGGACGGTCCTGGTCATGATGTGCCCTTCGTCGAGTACGAAACGGGTGGTGCAGGGGTGTCGGTGCGTTGTTCGATCCGGGCGAGGGGACCCGCTGCCTTCACGGACACTTTGAGGGTCGGTCGGGTGGAGTACGAGACGGGCGTCTCGAGCACGTCCACCACCTCGACGGAGCGCGGGTCGGCCCCGGCCTGGATGGCCCGGTCGATCGCCTGCCGGCTGGCCGCGTCGATCGCGGCGACACGATCGGCGTAGTCGCACATCTGGTCGGCCCGACCGCCCGCGAGGGCGATCGCGGCGCCCACGGCGTTGGCGACGTTGCCGCGCTCGGGGCGGAGCACGTCGCTCGCGCCCGAGACGGAGTCGGGCACGAGGAAGCCGCCGCCTCCCACCACGACGAGCGGGAGGTTCGTGCGGCCGAGCGACATCCGCTCCACGGCGGACTCGACGCGGTCGCGAGCGACGGCGAGGGCCGCGACGAGGGCCGCACGCGTGGCGCGGTCGAGCGGGGGCAGGTCGTGCGCCGCGATCGTGCCGGGGGCCTCGACGGAGGCCGCGTCCGTGAGGGTCGCGGTGTCGCCGCCGAAGAGGAGGGCCTCCTCGGTGATGCGGTGACCGACCGAGTCGGAGAGCGGGACGCCGTTCGCGAGGTCCACGATCGTGCCGCCGCCGACGCCGAGGCTCAGGATGTCGGGCATGCGGAAGTTGGTGCGCACTCCGCCGATCTCGCGCGGGAGCGTCGACTCCCGGGGGAAACGGTCGACGAGCACGCCGAGGTCGCTCGTGGTGCCACCGACGTCCACCACGATCGCGTTCTCGGCACCGGAGAGCCGGGCGGCCCCGCGGATGGAGTTCGCCGGTCCCGAGCCGATCGTGAGCACGGGGTATCGCGCCGCGTAGTCCACGGCCATGAGGGTGCCGTCGTTCTGGGCGAAGAAGGTCTCGGCGTCGAGCCGCTCGTCGGCCACGGCGACGAGGAGCGCGTGCGTCACCTCGCGGGCCACCCGGTAGAGCGCGGCGTTCAGCACCGTCGCGTTCTCGCGCTCGAGGAGCCCGAGCTCGCCCACTTCGTGGCTGAGCGAGATGGGGATGTCGGGACCGAGAAGCTCGCGCGCCACGGCGGCGACCTCGAGCTCCTGGTCGGGGAAGGAAGGGCTGAAGATGCCGCACACGGCGACGGCGTCCACGCGACCGCCGAGCCCGTCGAGGAAGCGGCGCACCTCATCGAGGTCGAGGCGCGAGATCGGGTAGCCGTCCACGAGGTGGCCGCCGCCGGCCAGGAGCGAGCCGGCGAGCACGGTGTCGCGGAGGTCCGCCGGCCATCCGGCGAGCGGCGGGAAGTCGGTGGACGCGGGCGCGCCCAGGCGGATCACGGCGACGCGGCCGAGGTCGCGACGGCGCACGATCGCGTTCGTCGCGTGGGTCGTGCCGAGCATCACGCGGGA
This sequence comes from Labedella gwakjiensis, assembly GCF_003014675.1. Lineage (NCBI taxonomy): Bacteria > Bacillati > Actinomycetota > Actinomycetes > Micrococcales > Microbacteriaceae > Labedella > Labedella gwakjiensis. The sequence continues at coordinate 2,976,544 of NZ_PYAU01000001.1, read as the reverse complement.
CACGTCGTCGCGGCGGGATCCGATGTCGGCGAGCACGGCCGCGAGGGCCGCGCGGATGCCGCCCGTGACGTCGACGGTCGTGGCCTGCTTCGTCCACGCGATCACGGTTCCGGCGTCGTCGAGCGCGACGGCGTCGGTGTTGGTCCCGCCGACGTCGATGCCGACGCTGAGGTCACGAACACTGAGGTCGCGGGCGCTCATCGGGCGACCGCCGATCGCGCGGCGAACGGCACGTACGCGAGGTCGTATCCGAATGCGGCGGGACCCGTGAGTTCGAGGCCGCGCTCGGTGCGCCACAGCGGATCGCACGGCCACGCGAGCACGCTCACGCGCTGTCCGAAGCGGAGCATCTCGGTGGAGATCGCCTCGCCCGTCTCGGTGTCGACGATCGTGATGAGGTCTGGCACGCTCACGACGATCTCGCCGTCCTCGATCACGACGAGGTTCTCGTTCTGGATCTCGACGCGCAGGAGGCGGTCGCGATCCGCCCCGATGCCCTGGATCGTCACGGACCCGCGGGTGAAGCCGCCCTCCGTGAGACGCTCGATGTCGATGACCTTGCCGCCCGCGAGCACGTCGGCGCCGAGCTCGTCCGCGATGTCGACGACGGGATCGGGCGAACCGAGGAGGCGGCGGCCCACGTGGATCGCACGGCTCACGGTGCCCTCGATGACGGCGCCCGGCGCGGTCTCGGAGGTGAGGAGGTAGTGGGCGCCGATCGCGATGCCGCCCGCGGCGATCGTGAAGGCGCGCGCGTGACGTTCGAGCCACTCCATGTCGAGGGTGCGGAGCACACTCACGTTGCCGATGACGTCTCCCATCACGGCGAACTCGCTCGCGAGCCCTGCGACGTTCATCGAGATCATCGTGGACTTCGGGAAGGCGCGTCCCATGCCGTCGGCGTCGAGCACCGCGACGCCGAGCGAGGCCGCCCAGCCCACGGGAGCGACCCCGTTGCTGCCGCCGATCTCGGCAGCCATGACGGCGGTGACCGGACGGCCGATGATGCGCTCGACCTCGGCGATGAGCGTGTGCACCTGGGCGCTCGCCCCGAGCATCTCGATGCCCACCGAGGGAGCGCCGATGCCGGAGAGCAGGATGACCGCATCGTCCGGACCGAGCTCCTCCACCTGCATGAGGCGGACGGGACCGTAGGTCTCGATGGAGGTCTCGACGGACAGCTGGACCGTGTGGACGGCGCCGCCTCCACCCGTCCCGAAGACGGCTGCGCCCGCGGCGAGGGGCGCGACGTCGTCGCGTGTGATGAGCCGCAAGGGCTCGCTCGTGGTGCTCATGATTCGAGAGTAGGAACAGATCGGACGCGCGACAATGTGGCGGGAGGACCGAGAATCGCGGGAGACTGTGCTCATGGAACAAACGCTGCGTGAACGGGTCGACCTCCGCGAGGTCGTCGAGCAGGCCGATCGCTTCGGCACGCGTGTGCTCGCGGGCGATCCGGACGGTGTCGAGGTGCTGAGCGTGGAGATGCTCGCGCTCGACGACCTCGCCCGCGCGGCCGCCGGCAGCCTCGTCGTGGCGACGCTTCCCACCGCCGAGGCGCCGCGGGCCTACCAGATCGACATCGCCGTGTGCCGCGCCATCTCGGCGCGCGCCGTCGCTCTCGTCCTCACGGGCGACGTCACCCTCTCCGAGACCTCGCGCACCCTCGCGGGACGCGGCTCCCTCATCGTGCTCGGAGCCGACGCCGCCCCGAGCGAACTCGCCGTGTTCGTCGATCGCCTCGTGCGGCGCGGCGCCGCCGGTGCGCTCTCGCGCGCCGAGCACGCGATCGAGGCGGTGAGCCGCGTCGCCGACGCAGGGGCGCCGGACATCCGTGCAGCCATCCTCGAGGCGGCGAGCGCCGCTCTGGGCGTCGGCCTGCGGATCGAGGAGGTGCCGGGGGTGCGGTGGACGGAGGCGGACGCCGTCTGCATCGGGGAGGTGCCGATCGGCCGTCTGGTGGCCGACCGCGACGACCCGGCGGTGTCGATCGCCCGCCCGGTGATCGCGTCCGTCCTGTCGCGGGCGGCGTCGCGCGAGTCGCAGGACCGCTTCGGTCCCGTCCGATCGCGCGCCGACCTCATCGTCGAGCTCCTGTTCGCGGAGTCGTCGCGCATCGACGGGCTCGCGGTCGACGCGGCGCGTGCCGGTCTCCCCGTCCAGCTCTCCCACTCTGTCGCGTGGCTGACGCCGCGCGTACCGGGCGAGGACCAGCGGCGACTGCCCGTCTCGCTCGTGGCGGCTCTCGAGCTGCGGGCCCTGCAGCTCGTGGACGACAGGGACGAGGTGTGGCACGTCGCGGCGTTCCACGACGACCTCCTCGTGGTGGCGTCGGAGGAGCTCGGGGCGCCAGACCACCAGCGGAGACTGCGCGAGGTCGTCGAGCGCTTCGTTCGGCAGGCCGCCGTGCTCGCGGGCGAGGACTGGACGTTCACCGTGGGTCTCGGAACTCCGCAGAGCGGTGCGGCGGGACTGCGCCAGTCGGCCACGGAGGCGCGCATCGCCGCGGAGTCGGCCGTGGCGTCCGGCCGCCTCGGCGCGATCGAGTCCACCGATGTGACCGGGCTCCGGCGCGTGCTCCTCGACTTCTACGCGTCCCCGCTCAGCCGCACGCTGCTCGACGACATCCTGTCTCCCCTCGACGCCCTCGGGTCCGAGCGGGCCGACACGTCGGTGCGCACGCTTCTCGCCTACCTGAGCACACGGAACTCCCTCGTGCGGGCAGCGGAACTCCTCACGCTGCACCCCAACGCCGTGAACTACCGCGTGCGCCGCATCGAGCAGACCCTCGCGCTGAACCTCGACGACCCCGACACCCGCTTCGCCCTCGAACTCGCCTGCCGCCTCCGCCTCGTCTCCGCCCGCTGACCCCCTCTCTCCCCCCCCCCCCCCCCCCCCCCCCCCCCCCCCCCCCCCCCCCCCCCCCCCCCCCCCCCCCCCCCCCCCCCCCCCCCCCCCCCCCTCCCCCTACCCAAGGGGCTACTCCCGAGCGAGGGCTACAGCTCCACCTGGCGCCCTCGACACGGACGTGGCGCCCTCGATGGTGATGGTCGTGGGCGTGCCCCGCCAGGGCCTGTCTGGATCGCCTCGCTCTGCGTAGCGTGGATGCATGGATCACCGAACCGCGAGCTCACGCCCCAACCGCAGACGAGCATCCGGAGGAGCGGCCGTCGTCGCCGCCAGCCTGCTCCTGTCCGCGTGCGCCGCGCAGCCGGAGACCATCACGTCGCCGGCGCTGTCACCCTCGGCTGCCCCGGCGCCGAGCCCGACGGCGGACGCCTTGGAACCGGTCGCTCCCTCAGGCGATCCCGTTGATGTCACGACGGGGCTCGAGGCCCCGTGGTCTGTCGCCTTCGTCGGAGAGACCGCCATCGTGAGCGAGCGCGACAGCGGACGCATCCTCGAGCTCGCCGACGACGGATCCACGCGAGAGGTCACAACCGTCGAGGGCGTCGTGACCGGCGGCGAGGGCGGTCTGCTCGGCCTCACCGTCGACGACGACGAGCGCCTCTACGTCTACTCGACGGGGTCGGACGGGAACCGCATCGAGCGATACTCGCTCACGGGGGAACCCGGAGCGCTCGGTGTCGACGACCCGGAGACGATCCTCGACGGAATCCCGTCCGCCCGCACCCACAACGGCGGACGCCTCGCGATCGGTCCGGACGGCCTCCTCTATGCGTCCGTCGGCGACGCCGGGAACCGCGACGCCCCGCAGGACCCCGATGCGCTCGGTGGCAAGATCCTTCGGATGACACTCGACGGTGGCGTTCCCGACGACAACCCCATCGAGGGCTCCCTCGTCTACAGCCTCGGCCACCGCAACGTGCAGGGCCTCGCCTGGGCAGAGGACGGCACGATGTTCGCGACGGAGTTCGGGCAGGACACGTGGGACGAGCTCAACCTCATCACCCCCGGAGCCAACTACGGCTGGCCCGTCGTGGAGGGCGTCGTGGGCCGGGCCGAGTTCACCGATCCGCTGCAGCAATGGAACCCGGATGATGCGAGCCCGAGCGGGCTCGCGGTCGTGGGCGGCACCCTCTTCGTCGCGAACCTCCGCGGGGAGGTGCTGCGCTCCGTGCCGCTCGCCGACACCACGTCGTCGACCGACTACCTCTCGGGTGAGTTCGGCCGTCTCCGCGACGTGGTCGAGGCACCCGACGGCAGCCTCTGGGTGGTCACGAACAACACCGACGGTCGCGGCGAACCGACGGACGGCGACGACCGCATCCTCCGCCTCCCCCTCTCCCCCGCACCGTGACGTCGGTCGAGCGCACGGCTGCTTGCCGGATCGGCAACGAAGCTCGCGGTTCCGGCACGTCGGTCGTAGCGTGACGAGCATGAGCCATGAGCACGGCACGCCAGCCCCCGCCACCGAGATGTTCGAGCCGCCAGCATGGGAGGAGCGGTACGCGGGCGACGGATCGATCTGGAGCGGCAACGCCAACGCGCAGCTCGTGGCCGAGGCGTCGGCCCTCACGCCCGGAACCGCTCTCGACGTGGGGTGCGGTGAGGGCGGCGACGTCATCTGGCTCGCCGCGCGAGGCTGGACGGTGACCGGCGCCGACTTCTCGGCGAACGGTCTCGCGCGCGCCGCCCGACATGCGGAGGACGCGGATGTGGCGGAGAACGTCACGTGGTGGCAGGTCGACGCCCGCGAGTTCGAGGCGGACGGACGATCGTTCGACCTGGTGACGACACACTTCCTGCATCCGCCGGACGGCGGCATGGTGGAGGTGACGCGGCGGCTGTGGGACGCGGTGGCGCCCGGCGGGCACCTCCTCGTCGTGGGCCACGCGCCGTCGCCGCTGTTCACGCACCTGTCCGAGAGCCACCGGCAGGCGATGTTCCTCGCGGCGGATCTCCTGCCAGCGCTGCCGGACGACGCGGAGGTGCTCGTGGTGGAGGAGCGTCCTCGCATCGCCGTGCGGGACGGCGTCGAGGTGGAGATCGCGGACGCCACACTCCTCGCCCGCAAGCCGGCTGCGGGCTGACGGCCGCGAGGTCGTCGAACCGTCAGTCGGAGACGGGCTCGATCACACCGATCGGCTCGCGCTTCTCCGCTTGGAAGCGGTCCTCCGTGCGGCCCTGCGCCCAGTAGCCCGAGAGCGACAGCTCGGAGCGCACCACACCCCGCTCGCGGAACAGGTTCCGCAGACCCTTCATGGCCTCACGCTCGCCGTGGGCGAAGATCCGCGGCCGACCGTCGAACCACGAAGCACCTGCGACGGCGTCGACGAGGATCGAGGGCTCCTCTCCGTGAAGCCACCGCACCTCCACGCCGTCTGGCGCGGTCAGCGGGATCTCCTCCGCGGCGTCGGCCACCTGGATGAACGCGAGCCCGCGTGCCCCGCCCGGCAGGGCCTCGAGGGCCGCGGCCGTCGCCGGCAACGCCGACTGATCGGCGGCGAAGAGATGCCAGTCGGCCTCCGGGTCCGGAGCGTAGGCGCCGCCGGGACCGGCGAACGTCAGGCGATCGCCCGGCTGCGCCCGGTCGGCCCACGGCCCCGCGAGGCCCTCGTCACCGTGCACGACGAAGTCGATCGTGAGCGTGCGAGCCCTGGGATCGACCGAGCGGATCGTATAGGTGCGCGTCACCGGCAGATCCTCGGGAGCGAGCGTCTCACGAAGCGCTGCGACGTCGTACGGCGGCTCGAGCCCCAGCTCCGGCTTCGCGAAGAAGATCTTCACGTAGGCGTCGGTCTTCCCGTTCGGCTCGAAGAGCTCGTACTGCTCGCCCGTGAGCACGATCCGCACGAGGTGCGGGCTCAGCTGCTCCCGCCGCAGCACCTCGAGGGTGACCTGCGGTCGAGCCGGCTTGGACGGACGGGCGGGAGGCGTTGCGGTCGACATGGATCTCCTTAGGTGACCCTTACATCCCATCACACCCTCGCGGCGTCGGTACCGATCCCCTCGTTCCGAGGAGAGACGTCAGCGGCCGTCGAGGGCCGCGAGGAAACGCGTGAGCGAGCCGCCGAGGTTCCAGTCGTCGCCGAGCTTCTCGAGCGCGGCACGATCGTCACCCGTCACCGGACGGAGTCGCGCGCCCGCGTCGTCGAGCGACGGCACGTCGAGGTCGCGCACCACGGCGACGACCCGCGGGGCCACCTCGAGGTAGTCGGACGCCGCGACGAGCTTGCCCCGCACGGACGCGGAGAGGTCGGCGTCGTCGTCGGCCGCAGCTTCGCGCAGCGCCGCGAGCGTGCCGTACTCGCCGAGGAGCGACGCCGCCGTTTTCTCGCCGATGCCCGCCACCCCGGGCAGACCGTCTGACGCGTCGCCGCGCAGGGTCGCGAAGTCAGCGTACTGCTCGGGCAGCACACGATACTTCGCGACGACGGCCTTCTCGTCGAGCACGTTGAGGTTCTTCATGCCGCGCGCCGTGTAGATCACACGCACGTCGCGGTCGTCGTCCACCACCTGGAAGAGGTCGCGGTCCCCTGTCACCACATCCACCGGCATCGCGGCCGTGCTCGCATAGGTGCCGATCACGTCGTCGGCCTCATGGTCCTCGACGCCGACGATCGCGACGCCGGCGAGTTCCAGCACCTCCCGGATCATCGGGATCTGAGCGGTGAGGCCCTCGGGGACCACCTCGACGAACCGCGACGCCGTGGACTTCTCGTCGAGCCGCTGCTCCTTGTAGCTCGGCACGAGGTCGACGCGCCACCGCGGCCGCCACGCGTCGTCCCAGCAGGCGACGAGATGCGTCGCCTCGAAGTCGGTGCTGAGCCGCGCGATCATGTCGAGCAGACCGCGGATCGCGTTGACGGGCGTGCCGTCCTTCCGCGTGATCGAATCGGGCAGCCCGTGGAAGGCGCGGAAGTACAGGGACGCGGTGTCGAGCAGCATCAGTCGATCGGCCATACGTGATCCTGACACGAGCCGGCGACATCTGCGTCTGCGGGAATGGGATCGCCCCCGCGCCCGTTGCACCGTATAGTTGAAGCTACAAGCAATTGAGAATCGCGAGGACACCATGACCGCCACCGATGAACGCCTCCTGGCCGACGACACGTCGATGGGAGCGGTGACCCTGCGTGTCGGCGACCTCGAGAACATGAGCGCCTACTACGCGAACGCCTTCGCGATGCAGCCCCTCGAGGAGCGCAGCCGCGGACGCGAGGTGCACCGCGTGCTCGGCCGCGGCACGACTCCCCTCGTCCGCCTCATCCACACTCCCGACCTGCCCGCGGTGGATCCGCGCCAGCCCGGTCTCTTCCACACGGCGTTCCTCTTCGACGACGAGCCCGCCCTCGCCGCCACCGTCTACCGGGCGGCGCAGGACCCGCGCAGCCGCTTCGCCGGGTCGAGCGACCACCACGTGAGCGAGGCGTTCTACTTCTCCGACCCCGAGGGCAACGGCGTGGAGCTCTACCGCGACCGCCCGCGTGAGGACTGGATCCGGAACAACGGCCGCATCCACATGACCACCACCTACCTCGACCCGAACGCCTACCTCCAGCAGTTCCTCTCCCAAGAGTCACTCGACGCGGGACCGTCCGCCGCTGGCCGTGTCGGCCACGTGCACCTCCAGGTGGGCGACATCGAGACCGCGCAGCGCTTCTACGTCGACGCCCTCGGCTTCGGCATCACCACGAACGAGTACCCGGGAGCTCTCTTCGCCTCCGCCGGCGGCTACCACCACCACGTCGCCATGAACACGTGGAACAGTGCGGGGGCCGGTCCGCGGGCGGCGAGCCTCGGCCTCGGCGAGGTGTCCGTGACGGTGCCGACGTCCGAGGAGCTCACCGCCCTGCAGGCGCGACTCACCGCTCAGGCGCTCCCCTTCGCGAGCGATGGCCGCTCCGTGACGGTCTCGGACCCCTGGGGTACCGTCGTCACTGTGAGCCTCCCCGACCTCTCCACCGACGAACTGCTCGCCCGATGACGACGCTCCACGACGTGCGGTCGCCCGCCTGGGCCGCTGCCTCGACGACCGGTGCGCCGGTGGTCCTGCTCCTCCACGGCTACGGCTCGCACGAGCACGACCTCGCCGTGCTCGCACCGGCACTCGCGATCGAGGGACGGTGGGCGTCGCTCCGCGCTCCCCTCGACATGCCCGGCGGCGGTGCCGCGTGGATGCCGATCACGACTCCCGGCCGCCCCGACCCGGACGCCGTCGCCCAGGCGACGGACGCGATCTGGGCGTGGGTCGAGGAGAACGTGGACGACGGATCGTCGATCGTACCGATCGGCTTCTCCCAGGGCGGCGTGATGGCGAGCCAGCTGCTGCGCACGCGTCCCGAGCGCGTCGCCGCGACGGTGATCCTCGGCGGCTTCGTGCTGGCCGCACCGCAGCCGGCGGACGACGTGATCGCGTCGTCCCGCCCGCCCGTGTTCTGGGGTCGCGGCACGGAGGACCGGGTCATCGCGGAGCACGCCGTCGCTCACACCTCCGAGTGGCTTCCCGGGCACTCGTCGCTCACCGAGCGCGTCTACCCGGGCCTCGCGCACGGCATCCACGCCGACGAGCTCGCCGACGTTCGTGCGTTCCTCGATAGCCAGACGACCGCCTGATCCCTCGGTACGATGACGCGGTGAGCGACATGATCGAACCCGGCATCTACGAGCACTTCAAGGGATCCCGCTACGAGGTGGTGGGGGTCGGAACGCACACGGAGACGGGCGAGGCCCTCGTGTTCTACCGCACGCTCTACGGCGACTACTCGTTCTGGGTGCGCCCCCTCGCGATGTTCGCGGAGCACGTGGACCGCGACGGCTACACCGGCCCGCGATTCCGCCGCATCGCCTGAATCGCGATCGCCTGAGCCGCGGTCAGACCACGCGCACCTCGACCTCGCCGTCGCCCGCGAAGACGAGCGAGCGCGTGGCGACCTTGTCGGTGAAGAAGCGGTCGTGGCTCACCACGACGACGGCTCCGGGGAAGTGGACGAGCGCGCGCTCCATCACCTGGGTGCTCGGGAGGTCGAGGTGGTTCGTCGGTTCGTCGAGCAGCAGCACCGAGGCGCCCGACAGCAGGCACTGCGCCATCGCGACACGCGCCTTCTGCCCACCGGACAGCTCCCGGATGCGCTTCTTGAGGTCGGCCTCCGAGAACTGGAACATCGCGAGGAACCGCCCCACCGACTTCCGTGTGGCCGTGAGCGCGAGGCTGTCGGGCATCGCGTTGACCGCGTGCGTCACGGTGTCGTCGAGGTCGAGCTCTTCGAGCACCTGGTTGTAGGACACGACCTTCACGCCGGCCGCCCACGTGGCCGAGCCGGCGTCCGCCCGCTCCTCCCCCGTGAGCACGCGAAGCATCGTGCTCTTGCCGCTGCCGTTCGCCCCGATCACGACGATGCGGTTCCCGCGCCGGATCTCGAAGCTCACCCCGTCGAACAGCTGCTGCTCCCCGTACGACTTGGAGATGCCCTCCACGCGGCACAGCACGTCCTTGATGTGGAGTCCCCGATAGATCTCGGTGATGATCTCGTCCACCGGCCGCGGCGCTCGCGACTTCTTGATGCCGGCGAGTTGCTTGCCGAGGTCCTTGCCCTTGTTCTTCGCGGCCTCACGGCGGTCGGAGATCCCCTCGGCCTCGAACGCGAGCAGCTCCGACTCGTGCTGGAACTGCTGCTGCAGCGTCTTCAACCGGAACTGCTTCTGCACCACGTACTCCGCGAAGTTCCCGGGGTACTCGTGCAGGTGGAAGTTCTCCACCTCGACGATGCGGGTCGCGACGGCGTCGAGGAACGTGCGGTCGTGCGACACGATGATCGCGGCGCCGTCGAAGGAGCGGAACCACGACTCGAGCCACTCCACGCCCGCGACGTCGAGGAAGTTGGTGGGCTCGTCGAGCAGCAGCACATCGGGCTCCTCGAGCAGGATCTTCGCGAGAGCCGCGCGGTTGCGCCAGCCGCCGGAGAGCTCGTCGATGGGGCGCGTGCGGTGCTCCTCCCGGAACCCGAGGGTCGTGAGCGCCTGGTCGATCTTCCGCTGGTAGTCCCAGCCCTCGAGCCGGTCCATCTCCCCGAAGAGCTCCGACTGGCGACCGATGAGGTCGTCGAGCTCGCCGGCGTCGGGTCCGGCCGCGATCGACGCCTCAATTGCGGCGAGCTCGTCCTCCGCGGCGTGCACCTCGTCGAAGAGCCCGTCGAGCACCTCGAGGATCGTCGCCGTGCCGTCGAGCTCGGAGAACTGCGAGAAGTAACCGATGCGGGTCCCGGGGTCCACGACGACGGTCCCGGAGTCGGGGTGCACCTGCTCGAGCACGAGCTTCAGGAGCGTGGTCTTTCCCGAACCGTTGCGGCCGATGAGCCCCACACGGTCCTTCCGCTCGAGCCGCAGGAACGCCTCCCGCAGGATCTGCGTGTTCTCGAGGCGGACGTGGACGTCGTTCAGCCGGACCAGGCTCATCGGGGGGACCCTCTCCTCCCGCGGTGGCGGGACGCCCCCGCGCGTCGGGAGCCGAGTCCAGTCTCCCCCACCCGGCGCGCGACGGCCGCCGCGCCCCGTCAGGCGGAGGTCGAGGCGCGCCGGCGCGGCACCGGCGGCGTGCGCGGCGTGGGGCGCGACACGAGCACGGGGCACGGTGCGGAGTGCTGGATGCGCTGGGCCGTGGAACCGAGGAGGATCGTCTCGCTGAGGCCCTTGCCTCCGCTCGCCACCACGACGAGGTCGGCTTCCAGCTGCTCGGCGGCCCTCACGATCTCGGCGGCGGGCGAGCCGCTGCGGATCTTCTTGACGACCTTCGGCCCCCAGCCCTCGAACTCCGCCGCGACGACGTCGAGCGCGTTGCCGGCCTCCTCACGGAAGCTCATGTCGCCGGACGAGCCCCTCGACCGCGACAGCTCGTTCGCGAACGGGACCGCCGCGCGCGGGCTCACGACCGCGATGACGACGACCTCCGTCACCTTCGTCGGGTCGGCGAACGACATGAGTTGCCGCGCCGCCGCCAGAGACTGCTTCGACCCGTCGGTCGCCACGATCACGCGCATGGTCATCCCTCCTTGGTGCTGTTCGAATCGGAGCTGATCGAATCCGTACCGATCGAGTCGGTCGCCGTGCTCGGCGACTTCTTATGGCCGAACACCTTCTCGGCCACGTAGAGGGCCACTCCCACCGCGAGGAGACCGGCCACCCAGAGGAGCGAGCTGGGGTCGTCGACCACCACGTACACGAGCAGCACGGCGTTGCCGAGCAGCCCGACGTAGAGCAGCGGCGTGTTCGCGCGGAAGCTCTCGCCGTGCTCGTCCTTTCCGCGTAGCTTGAGGGCGGCCACGATCACGAGCCCGTAGATGAAGAGGAGGAACACCACGGTGACGTTGGCGAGCGTCGTGACGACGTCGATCCCGATCGCATCGTTGAGCATCGCCCCCACCACGAGGAGCGACATCACGATGACGGCGGCGAACAGCAGCGCGACCCACGGGCTGCGACGCGTGCGGTGGATCTTCCCGAACATGCTCGGCACGATGTCCTCGCGCGCCATGCCGTAGAGGATGCGCGACTGGGTGACCACGGCCACGAGGGTCGTGTTGGTGATGGCGACCATCGCGATGATGGCGAAGATCACGATCATGACGGCGACGGACACCGGAAGGATGCCGGCCTTGATCACCTCGAGGAGCGCCGCGTCCGACTCGGCGAGGGTGTCCACGGGCACCACGAGGGCGGCCGTCATGGCCACGAGGACGTAGATGACGCCGGCCGCCACCATGCCGCCGACGAGAGCGCGGGGGAACGTCTTCGACGGGTTCACCGTCTCCTCCGCCACGTTCGCGGCGTTCTCGAACCCCGTCATGGCGAAGAAGGCGAGCGCGACGCCGGCCACGATGGCGAAGATCGGGAACGTCTCCCCCGTGTCGAACTGCACGAGCACGCCGAAGTCGGCGGCGCCCTGCGACACGTGGATGATGCCGACGACGAGCACGATCGCGAGACCGGAGATCTCGATGATCGTCATGATGAGGTTCGCGACGACCGACTCGGTGATGCCCACGAAGTTCACGACCGCGAGAAGCACCACGAAGACGAGCGTGATGAGCAGCGCCGGCGAATACGGCACGATCGTGCCGAAGTAGCGGGCGAAGCCGTTCGCGAGCGACGCCGTGGCGGCGAAGCTCGCCGAGAGCATCGAGATGGTCACAAGGAACGTCAGCACGGGAAGCTTGAACGCCTTGTTCACGTAGAGGGCGGCTCCGGCCGCCTGCGGGTACTTCGTCACGAGCTCTGCGTAGGCGAGGCCGGTGATCGTCGCCACCGTGACCCCCACGGCGAAGGCGATCCAGAATGCTCCGCCCACTTCCCCGGCGACCGCGCCGATGAGCACGTAGATACCGGAACCGAGGACGTCGCCGAGCACGTAGAAGAACAGCAGCCTCCCCGTGATGGAGCGTTTCAGTTCGCTGCTCGGGGCGCCGGTCTGCTCGTCCGCTGTTCTGCTCGACATGCGCGGACCCTACTGGAGTTCGGGCCCCCTGGCGAGGGGGTCGACGCGGCTGCGGGTGCCTGGTGTATACGCCGTCCACGTCACCGCCCCGAGGAATCACGCTCGGGCTCTACCGGTCGTGAGCGACCCTCGCTATCCTGGTCGCATTCAGGCGCTGTCGCCCGCCGTCGAGCGCAGCCGTGCGGAAGGCGAGGCCGTGGCATGGGCATTCCGGAGGGTAGTTTCGCCGTCGCGGCGCTCATCGTCTTCGCCTTCCCCGGCTTCGTCTACGGCGCTGTTCGTCGATGGGCCCGCGGTGAGCGCGCCGGTGATCGCGATACCGCCCTCTCGATCGCTCGCGGAGCGATCTTCTCCGTCGTTCTCACGTCGGTCTACCTCGTTCTCGCCGGCGGGGCCCTCTTCTCCGGCCTCACGGCCGGCCCGAAGGAGGAGACGCTCGCCCTCGCGGATGCCCGCACTGTCGGCGGCGTGGTGCTCGTGCTCTACATCCTGGTGCCGCTCGTGATCGCCCTCCTCCTCCACCGCAAGGACATCCACTGGCGGGAGACCGACGCCGACGGGCGGCGGCGCCTCCGGTGGCCGAGGTCGATCCACGGCTACGAGGGAACGCCGACCGCCTGGGACCACGCGGTGCTCCGGAACGTCCATTCGCTCGTGAAGATCCGTCGAGCAGACGGGATCTGGGTCGGCGGTTGGTACAGCGGAGGATCGTTCGCCTCGACCTACCCGGAACCCCCGAGTCTCTACCTCGACCGCCAGTTCGCGATGACCGAGGACGGCAATTTCACCGGCGAGGTCACGGGAACCGGGGTATACCTCCGGATCGCCGACGACGACGTCGTGATGTGGACGAGGAAATACAGCGCTGCAGCGTAGCGCGCCAACAGAGAGGAGCACGCCATGGTCGTCAAGAACACCCCACCGGCATACGGAGGGGGCGACGGGCCGGAGGACATCAGACTGGCGTCGGGCGTCAGCCCCCTAGCTCCCGGTGTCGCGCCGTTCCGCGTCGAAGACCCGCCGGAGCTGCCGTCACGGACGGAGAACGGCGGAATCGGCGGGAAGGGCAAGGGGTGAGTCTCTCACCCGCGACATAGGCTGGATGGATGGCTACCGTCATCCTCGTCCGGCACGGACGCACCACCGCAAACGCGAGCGGTCTGCTCGCCGGACGGACGGAGGGGGTGCGCCTCGACGACGTCGGCCGGTCGCAGGCCGAACGCACCGCTGAACGGCTCGCGGCCGTTCCGCTCGTCGGCGTCGTGTCGAGCCCGCTCGAACGCTGCCGGCAGACCGCCGACATCATCCTCGGACGACAGGACCCGGTGCCGGCGCTGTCGATCGAGGACGCGATCACGGAGTGCGACTACGGCGATTGGCAGGGCCGCACCCTGAAGGAGCTCGGCGCCGAGAAGCTGTGGGGCACGGTGCAGCGCCAGCCGTCGGCCGTCGTCTTCCCCGGCGGAGAATCGATGACCACGATGCAGGCGCGATCGGTCTCCGCCATCCGCCGCCTCGACGCCGAGATGGAGGCGCTGCACGGCGCGAACGCCGTGTGGGTGGCCGTGAGCCACGGCGACATCATCAAGTCGGTGCTCGCCGACGCGCTCGGAATGCACCTCGACCTCTTCCAGCGCATCAGCGTGGGCCCCGCGTCGGTCTCGATCGTGCGCTACGGGCAGGACCGGCCCGACGTGGTCTCCACGAACACGGATGCCGGCGACCTGTCGTGGTTGCGTTCCACAGCCCCCGCCGGGGATGCACCGGTCGGCGGCGGAGCGGGACCCGAGGCCTCCGCAGCCTCCTAACATGGAGTCATGCCTTCCATCGTCCACGAGTTCGAATGGCCGGACCGCGTCGTCGTGGGCACGGTCGGCCGCCCCGGTGACCGCACGTTCTACCTGCAGGTGCGCGCGAGCTCGCGGCTCGTCAGCATCGTGCTCGAGAAGGAGCAGGCCGCGGTGCTCGCCGAGAAGATCGACGAGATCCTCGACGGGCTCATGGCTTCGGGCGACGACAGCCTGAGCATCCCGGCCGACACACCCGTCGAACTCGTCGACAACGACCCGCTCGACGAGCCGGTCGACGGTGAGTTCCGCACGGGAACGATGGCCCTCGGCTGGGACCCGACGACCTCGCAGATCACGCTGCAGGCCTTCTCGGTCGTCGAGGGGCTCGACGATGACGACGACCCGCTGTCGCCAGAGAACGAGCCCGAGGCGGTCCTCCTCCTCAAGATGCCCGTCGGCACCTCGCGGGCCTTCGCCCACCGCACGCGGGAGATCGTGGGCGCCGGCCGCCCGCTCTGCCCGTTCTGCGCCCAGCCCATCGACCCGAGCGGGCACACGTGCGTGCTCCCGGGGCTCATGTGATCGCCGCCCCGCGCCCATGACCACCGAGGCCCATCGCGACGACGCGGCGCTCGACGACGAGCCGCTCGAGCTCACGGGTCGCATCACGACGGCCTCGAACGCCACGTTCCTCGGAACGATCGGCGACACGTCCGTCGTCTACAAGCCGATCGCGGGCGAGAAACCGCTGTGGGACTTCCCCGACGAGACCCTCGCGATGCGTGAGGTGGCCGCGTACCTCGTTTCCGAGTCGTTCGGGTGGAACGTCGTGCCCCGCACGTGGCTGCGCTCGGGCCCCCTCGGCATGGGCATGGTGCAGTTGTGGCAGGAGGCGGATCCCGAGCAGGACGCCGTCGACCTGGTGCTCGCGGAGGAGATGCCGGACGACGGCTGGTGCCACGTCTTCGACGGGCACGACGAGGAGGACCGCGTCGTGTCCCTCATCCACGAGGACACAGCGCCGCTCCGGCGCATGGCCGTGTTCGACACGGTCGTGAACAACGCCGACCGGAAGGGTGCGCACATCCTCGCGATGCCGGGCGGTCACCGGCACGGCGTGGACCACGGGCTCACGTTCCACGAGGAGCCGAAGCTCCGCACCGTGCTGTGGGGTTGGCTCGGCGAGTCGCTCACCGCCGACGAGCTCGCGGGACTCGATCGTGTGCTCGAGGATCTCTACGGCGCCCTGGGAGACGAGCTTGCCGGCCTCCTCACGATCGCGGAGACCGACGCCCTCGCCGCCCGCATCGAGGCGCTCCGCTCGACGGCGGTCTTCCCCGCCCCGACGGGCCACATGCCCGCCTTCCCCTGGCCGCTGTTCTAGGGATCAGTCGTCGAAGACGACCGTCACCTTGTCAGCGGCACCGGGCGTCGCCGCGAGGGCGAGCGCGTCGAGCGACTGCTCGAAGGGCAGCCGATGGCTGATGATGAGGGCGTACTTCTCCCAGTTGGCGATGATGTCGTCGGTCACCTCGAAGATCTCCGTCGGGTAGCCCATCGACCACACGATCGTGAGCTCCGCCGAGAGGACGCCCCCGAAGTCGAACTCGACCGGCTTCTTGTGCACCGCGACGATCCCGAGCGTGGCCCCGTGCTTCGCGATAGCGGCGACCGTGCGCGGGACGACGGCCACCCCGGCGGCGTCGAGATAGACGTCCGTCCCCGCCCGAACACCGCGCACGTGGGCGGAGGCGCCGTCGCCGTGGAGCTCGACGAGCCGGGCGGCCACGTCCTCCGAGCCGGAGTCGATGACGGCGTCGGCCCCGATCTGCAGAGCCTTCTCGAGCCGTTCCGGCACGAGATCGACGACCACGATGTGCGAGGCGCCTCTGCGGCGGTAGCCGAGGAGCGCACCGAGGCCGATCGGTCCGGCACCGAAGACGACGACCTTGTCGCCCTGTTTCGGATCCGTGCGATTCACCGCGTGGAAGGCGACGGCCATCGGCTCGTTGAGCGCGGCGACCTCCCACGGGATCTCGCTCGGGATCACCCGCAGCTGCTTGCCCGGCTCCGCGTCGCGCACGACCACGAACTCGGACAGGGCTCCCTGCTCGCCGCCGGAGCCGAGCAGCCCGTCGGTGAACGCCATCGTGTCGACGACGACATGGTCGCCGACGGAGAACCCGGAGACCTCCGCACCGATGTCGACGATCTCGGCCGCGGGCTCGTGCCCGAGCGGCGTCGCGCCCTGCCTCGGCGGAATGCCGCCCACCTGCGTGTAGAGCGCGTCCGAGCCGCAGATCCCGCACGCGCGGATGCGGAGGAGGACGTCACGCGGTCCGGCGACGGGAGTGTCGATGTCGACCCATCCGGTGGTTCCGGGACCGGTGACGTGGACGGATCTCATGGTGGCTCGCTCTCCTGATCTTTGCGCCGACCACGCGGCCGACGCGAAGGACGCTATTCACTAAATCGAATTAGTGCAATGCTGAGAAGATGAGTCCGGCCGAGACGTCGCCGCCCGAGCGGGTGCGCATCAAGGACGTCGCGCGGGCGGCCGGCGTGTCCCCCGCGACGGTCAGCTTCGTCCTCAACGCCACCGCCGGTCAGACGATCCGGCCGGAGACCGCCGACCGGGTCCACCGGGCCGCGGACGCCCTGGGCTACTCGCCCCACCGGATCGCTCGCGCGCTCCGCTCCGGCTCATCGCGCGTCGTCCTGCTCGAAGCGGGCGCACTCCCCCGCACGGCGGTGCTCGACAGTTTCATCGACGGCATGGACGCCGAGCTCCGCCGGTACGACTTCGCTCTCGTGGTCCACCACGATCGCGGGAACGGAGCGGCTCCCGTCGACCTCGCGCGGGAGCTCGCGCCGCGCTCGGTCATCGACATCGCCGCGCTCTACTCGGACGAGGCCGACGAGACCGAGGATGGGGGCTGGACGGACGGCCTCGCGCTGCACTCGTCCCTGCAGATCGCCTACCTGCACGAGCAGGGTCACCGGGTCATCGGCTTCGCCGCGCGTCGAGAGGACGAGCTCGGCGCTCTGGTCGCGCGGCGCCGTCGGCACGCCGAGGAGGCAGCCGTCCGGCTCGGACTCCACCCCCTCGCGCTCCTCGACCTCCCGGCCGACCCTCTCGACATTCCGGCCGCCCTCGTGACGTTCCGCGAGGAGAACCCGGAGGTCACCGCCGTCGCGGCCTTCGACGACGAGTCGGCGATCGCGGTGCTCTCGGCGGCGGCTCGGCTCGGCGTGAGGGTCCCAACGGACATGGCGGTCATCGGCTTCGACGAGTCCGCCGTCGGGGCGTTCTGGTCTCCCCCGCTCACGACCGTGAGGATCGACGCCGCCGAGTCGGGCAGACGCACGGCTCGCCTCGCGATCGGACTCGATCCGGGGCCCCGCCGCTCGTCCCCCTCCACGATCGTCGTCCGCGGCTCCGCCTGACGGGCGCCTACCCCCAGCGGGAGAAGAGACCCGCCGCGCCGCCGTCGCCGCGCCGCGAGCCGAGGTAGGAGTCGACGACGGCCGCGCCGAGGTCGTCGGCCTCCGGAGCCGTGACGCTTCCGCCCACGCGCTTCGCCATCGCGTCGATGAAGCGCGCGAGGCCCGGGTCCTCCCCCAGGCGGAAGAAGGTGGTGTGCGCACCGAGCCGCATCGAGTTGTCGAGCTCGCGAACGGCATGGGCGATCGTCACGGGGTGCGGCGGGTAGTCGAAGAACACCTCTCCACTCGCCTCGAGGTGCGACGTCGGCTCGCCATCGGTCACGATGAGCAGCACGGGTTGGGCATTCGGGTGCTTCCGGAAGTGCCGGTTCGCGAGCAGGAGCGCGTGGTGCAGGTTGGTGCCCTTCTCCCACATCGCGTCGAGGCCCACGAGCTGCTCGATCTCCATCACCGCGGCCTCGCGCCCGAAGCCGATGAGCTGCAGCTGGTCGCCGCGGAAGCGGCTCGAGATGAGCGTGTGGAGAGCGAGCGCCGTGCGCTTCATGGGCACCCACCGCCCGTCCATCGCCATCGAGAACGACGTGTCGACGAGCAGCGCGACGCACGCCTGGGTGCGCTCCTCGGTCTCCTGCACCTCCACGTCGCCGATCTCGATCCGCACGCCCGCGCCCGTTCCGGCGCCCTCGCCCGCGGTGCGCGTGATGGCGTTCGTCACCGTGCGGGTGACGTCCCACGGCTCGGTGTCGCCGAACGCCCACTCGCGCGTGGCGCCCGACAGCTCGCCCGCCGCGCCGGCACCGCGCAGATCGCGCGCCCCGCGGCGGCCGGACATCCGTTCGGCGATGTCGCGCAGCAGCGCCTTGCCGAGGTGGCGCATCGCCTTCGGCGTCAGCTTCAACTGCCCGTCGGTGCCGCGCTTCATCGAACCGGAATCGCGGAGCGCCTTCTCGAGCCGCTGAAGGGTCTGCGCGTCCACGACCGCCTCGGACCCGAGCTGCTTCGAGAGCTTGTCGAGGTCGAGGTCGTCGAGCTGCGACCCGTTGTACGACTGGGAGAGCTGCTCCCACAACTCGTCGAGGTCGGCGAGGTCCTGGAACACGCCCGTGCCGTCGCCGAGGCCGAGCCCCTGTCCGCCGTCCATGCGTTCGCCGCCCGTCCAGTCCTCGCCGGGGCGGAGGGAGCGCAGGCTCTCGTCGAGGCGGCCGAGCTCGCTCATGAGGTCGGGTGAGCCGAACGCCTCCTGCGCGAGCGCGTCCAGCTCGTCGCGCTGCTCCTGCGTCATCGAGTTGCGCATCCGCTGGGCCGCCGCCGATCGCGCGGCGAGAGCGTCGAGGAGGTCGTCGATCGTCTCCGGGTTCTCGGGGAAGTGCTCGCCGTGCTTCGCCATGAAGTCGTCGAACATCTCGGGGGTGTCCTCGCCGCGGCGGTGGGCGTCGAGGAGCTCGTTGAGGTCGGAGAGCATCTCCGAGATCGCCGCGCGGTCGGCGTCCGTCGCGTTCTCGAGGGCGTTCTTCATTCCGGCGAAGCGCTGGTCGAGCATCTCCCGGCCGAGGAGGTCCTTGATCTTCTCGAAGTCGGCGCGCGCCTCGGAACTCTGCCAGCGGTAGTCGCCGAGCTCTTTCACGGCCGCGGCGGCCGACGGCGGGAGATTGTCGAGCTGCATCTCGGCGAGCGCACGGTCGCCGTCGTCCATGAGGGCGTCTCGAGCGAGCTGCTTCCGCTCCGCGAGCACGGCCTTGTCGAGCAGCTCGCGGATCTCCTGCAGGGTGCCGTCGAGGTTGTGCTCGCGCGCCAGGTCCCGGCGACGCTCCGCCACCTGGCGGGCGATGTCGTCGAGCCCGAAGCCGTCGCGCGGTCCGCGGCGCAGGAACTCGCGCAGCGCCTGCTCCGGTGACGAGCCGGCCATGACGTCCTGGCCGATCGCGTCGAGAGCCTCGGAGACGTCGACGGGCGGAGCGAGCGGGTCGGGTCCGTCGACGTACTTCCCGTAGCGGGCGTCGCGTGTGAGTCGACGGTTGGCTCTAGCCATAGATGGTCTCGCCGCCGCCCGACTCCTTGCTCACCCGGCGCGCGAGGTACAGCCCCTCGAGGGCGAGCTCGATGGCCCCGGCGCGCTGGCCGTCGCTCGTGGCGCCGAGCCGTTCGCTGATGTCGTCGTACAGCTCGGATTCGCCGAGCGACGGGAGCCCCGCGAGGAAGTCGCGAGCCGCGACCTGCTCCCCCGTGGTGACGAGGGCGCCGGACTCGAGGGCGTCGACGAGGAGGGTGAAGTCGAGGCCGCGGAAATGGGCCCGCACCGTCTCGGCCGTCGCGGTACGGAGCAGGTGGTCGAGGATCTCGTCCTCCCGCCCCTCCTCGCCGGATTCGAACTCGATCTTGCCGCCGAGCACGTCGACCGCCGTCTCGAGGTCGACGGGACGCGCGACCGCGTCCTCCTCGCCCTGGCGGGTCGCGCGGTGGATCGCGGCGGCGGCGATCGTCTCGGCACCCGCGATGGCGAAGCGCGCGCTCACGCCGCTGCGCTGGTCCACGGCCGAGGACTCCCGCAGGTTGCGGGTGAAGCGCGCCAGGATCTCCACGAGGTGATCGGGAACCTCGGCGGTGAGCTCGGCCTCCTGGCGGATCACGGCCACCTCGTCTGCGAGCTCCGTGGGGTAGTGCGTGCGGATCTCGGCGCCGAAGCGGTCCTTGAGCGGCGTGATGATCCGGCCGCGGTTCGTGTAGTCCTCGGGGTTCGCGCTCGCGACCACGAGCACGTCGAGCGGCAGGCGCAGCACGTAGCCGCGGATCTGGATGTCGCGCTCCTCCATCACGTTGAGCATCGCCACCTGGATCCGCTCCGCGAGGTCCGGCAGCTCGTTGATCGCCACGATCCCGCGGTGGCTGCGCGGGATGAGCCCGAAGTGGATCGTCTCCGGGTCGCCGAGGCTGCGGCCTTCCGCGACCTTCATGGGGTCGACGTCTCCGATGAGGTCGGCGACCGACGTGTCGGGGGTCGCGAGCTTCTCGACGTAGCGCTCCTCGCGGCTCCGCCACGTCACCGGCAGGTCGTCGCCGAGTTCCTGCGCACGGCGGATCGTCTGCGTCGTGATGGGTTCGAACGGGTGCTCACCGAGCTCCGATCCTGCGATCACCGGGGACCACTCGTCGAGGAGGCCGGCGAGCGTGCGCAGGATCCGCGTCTTGCCCTGCCCGCGCTCGCCCAGCAGCACGATGTCGTGCCCGGCGATGAGGGCGCGCTCCAGTTGCGGGATGACGGTCTGCTCGAAGCCGTGGAGCCCCGGCCACGGGTCGCGTCCCTCGCGCAGCGCGGCGAGGAGGTTGTCTCGGATCTCGGTACGGACGGTCTTCTGCACGTGTCCGGAGGCCCGGAGGGCGCCCACCGTGGTGTCGTCAGGTCGGTTCACACGGGCGATGTTACGCCCGGAAATCGGGGGTGGGTACAGGTTCGCGCAGACCTGTTCGGGGCGATACGGCTCAGGTACGACGACGCCCGAAGAGCGATCGTCGCTGAGCGGCTTTCCGGTAGAACGGCGCCAACCCCGAGAGGAGGTGCCCCGCGCCCGGCGTCGTGTACATCACGTCAACGGGGTGCGCCTGGGAGAACATCACGAGCGACCGCGCCAGATCGTCACCGACGCGCTCGCGCACGTCCCCGGCGCCGATCACGACAAGGAGGTAGCTCTGGTCGTTCGCCGACGGGGTGACCTTCCAGCCGAGCACGGCCTCGTCCACGGCGTCGTGCCGGGCGAACAGCGCGGAGAGCGCGTCCTCCATGCCCGGCGGCACATGGGCTGGCCGGCCCACCATCACTTCGGTGCCCCTCTCGACGACGCGCGAGGTCACCGACGCCGCACCGTCGAGGAGGTGCGCAACTTCACCGGGCAGGAACTCCTTGCCGTGCGCGGAGTGGGGATTGAGGACGAGCGTCGCACCCCGCGTCGTCTCCCAGAATGCGCGGCAGGGGATTCCGACGTAGCGCGCCTCGAACCCCGGGATGGCCGCGATCGTTTCCTGGAGCCGCTCCACCGAGGTGTAGAACGGCTGGACGGGTGCACCCCCGGGCCCGACGAGGGGCGCGAAGCTCGCCGTCCGTCCGCCGTCGGCGGCCTCCGAGACCAAGCCCGGCACGATCACCGTCGCCTGGAGCAGCTCCGAGACGAACTCCGGTGCGCGGGTGGGCTCGTTGGCCGCCGCGGCCAGGAGGGACTCGAGATGCGCCTGCTCAGCCGTCGTCATGCGCCCAGCCTAGGACGGGGACGTCGCGACCCCCGGGAGCTCACACGCGCACGAGCATCTTGCCGGTGTTGGCGCCCTTCATCATCTGGAGGAACGCATCGACCGTGTTCTCGATGCCGTCGACGATCGTCTCGTCGTAGGCGATCTCGCCGGCGGCGAACCAGCCGGTCATCTTCTCCTGGAACTCGGGCGCGAGGTGCAGGTAGGCGGCGAGCGTGAAGCCCTTCAGGGTGAGGCCGCGCGTGATGATGTTGGCCATGTTGTCGGGGCCAGCGGCCTTCTCGGTGGTGTTGTAGCCGGCGATCGCGCCGCAGAGTGCGGCCCGTCCGCCGTCGTTGAACGCGTCGAGCGCGGCCTCGAGGTGGTCGCCTCCCACGTTGTCGAAGAACACGTCGATGCCCTCGGGGGCGGCGTCCGCCAGCTGCCCCCGGACGTCGCCGTCCTTGTAGTCGAAGGCGGCGTCGTAGCCGTACTTCTCCGTGAGGAGCGCGACCTTCTCCGCCGAGCCCGCCGATCCGATGACGCGCTTCGCGCCGAGCAGGCGGGCGATCTGGCCCACGGCGGTGCCGACCGCGCCGGCCGCGCCGGACACGAAGACGGTGTCGCCCTCCTTCAGGTGGGCGATCTCGGTGAGGCCGACGTAGGCGGTGAGCCCCGTCATGCCGAGGATGTGGAGACGCAACGACAGCGGGAGGCCCGGCGTCTCGGGGACGAAGCGGAACGTGGAGGCGTCCGCCTGCACGACGTCGGCCCACCCGTGCTGGTGGAGGGCCGCGGCCCCGACGGGCACGTCGTCCGCCGCGGACTCGACGACGCGGCCGATGGCCCCGCCCGTGATGGTCTCACCGAGCGCATAGGGGGCGACGTAGCTGCGCACGTCGTTCATGCGGCCGCGCATGTAGGGGTCGACGGAGACGAACTCGTTGCGTACCCGCACCTGGCCGGGCTCGAGGTCGCCGTAGGTGAAGGACGCGGTCCGGAAATCGTCGGGCGTCGGCCAGCCGTCCGGGCGGGACTGGAGCTGGATCTGTGTGCTGACGATTTCGGTCATGTCGCGACTCGCTTTCGGGATCTGTTTCTGTAACGGTCGTTTCAGTATAGGCTGAGACGGACGACAGGGAGACCACGATGGCACGCACGCGAGCGTTCGACGCCGACGACGTGGTCCGCGCCGCGCGGACCGTCTTCTGGCGCACGGGCTTCGACGCCGCCTCCGTTCCCGACCTCGAGGCGGCGACCGGCCTCAACCGCTCGAGCCTCTACAACACGTTCGGTTCGAAGCGCGGCCTCTTCGACGCGGCCGTGCGCAGCTACCTCGACGAGATCGTCCGTCCACGGCTCCGCCCCCTCCAGACGGACCCCATCGCGACGGACGCGATCCTCGTCTACCTCGACGGGCTCCGCGGCGCATTCGACACCCTCGACTCGCTGCCCGCGACGAGCGGTTGCCTCCTCATCAACACGGCAGGCTCCCCCATCGCCGACGACGCCGAGGTCGCACGCGTCGTCTCCGACTACCGCGACGAGCTGCGGGTCGCGATCGGTGCCGGCATCACCGCGCACGTCGGCGCCGTGCCGCCCGTCGAGGCTGCGCGACTCGCCGATGCGACGACGGGCCTCGTGGTCGCGGCGTTCGCCCTGGCGCGTGTCGCCCCCAGCGAGGCTGCGGGGCTCCTCCTCACGGCCCGGGATCAGATCGGCGCGGCGGCCGTGACCGCCGGCACGTTGCCCGGGACGGCCACCCAGGCGAGGTAGCTCCCCTCGAGCTCGACGACGTCGAGCCCCGCACGGCGGAGTGCGCTCGCGACGACGCTGTTCCGCGTGCCGCTCCGGCAATAGCTCACGATCGGTTCGTCGGCGGGGAGTTCACCGCGGGCCCACAGGGCACGGCCTGCGCTGACGCGCGTCGCCCCCGGGATGTGGCCGGCTGCGAACTCCGTGGCGTTCCGGACATCCAGGAGCATCCCGCGGTCCGCCGTCTCGAGACTCTCCACCCGCACGAGCGGGGGACAGACGAGGTCGAGACCGTCGAGTGAGCGAATGAACCCGACGACGTGGTCGATGCCCACGCGCACGAGGTGATCACGTCCCTCCTCGGCTTCAGCGCTCGAGGCCGCGAGAACGACGAGCGGGGTGCTCTCCGCCTCCGGGTCATAGGCCCATCCGCCATAGCGCGCCGCCGTGCCGGGGCCGGGAACGTTGAGAGAGCCGCTGACGGTGCCGCGGTGGACGAGATCGTGGTGGCGCGTGTCGACGAAGACCACGTCTCCCCGCTCGATCAGCGGGCGCAATGCGTCAGCCGTGTACTCCTCGAGCGCGGGCAGGGAACCGAGGAGGTTAGGACCCTCCTGGTTCTCGCGCTTCATGCGCGCGAAGTAGGCGTGGGCGTCGGGCTGACCGTCGAGGATCTCGCGGACGAAGCCGTCCTCGTCTCCCGATTCGAGATACGGCGCCCACCACGCGAAGGCTCGCTCGTAGCCGACCGTCGTGGCGGCGATGGCGCCGAGGGACTTCCCACACGCGCTGCCCGATCCGTGAGCCGGAAGCACCTGCACGTAGTCGGGAAGAGTGAGGAAGACGCGTCGAAGGCTCTCGAACAGGTCATGGGCGCCGACGAAGCGGGTATCGACTCCGCCGGCGGCCTCATCAAGGAGGTCGGGCCGCCCGACATCGCCGACGAACACGAAGTCGCCGCTCAACAGGTATCCAGGAGAGCTCGTGCGCGCGCCATCGGTGACGAGGAACGAGAGATGCTCCGGCGTGTGCCCCGGCGTGTGCCTTGCCGTCACGACGATCTTGCCGATCCGGATCTCATCCCCGTCGACGAGCCTCTCGGCGTCGTCGAAGCCCGGACCGTACTGCCCGTCCGGCCCCCCTTCACCGGAGACGTACATCCACGCACCCGTCCGCGCCGCGAGCTCGCGTGTACCCGAGAGATAGTCGGCCTGGATGTGGGTCTCGGTGACGGCGACGAGCCGGAGTCCGTTCGACTCCGCGAGGCGCAGGTAGTCTCCGATGTCGCGCCGCGGATCGACGACGATCGCCTCCCCCGACGCCTGGCATCCGATCAGGTAGCTCGCCTGGGCGAGGTCGTCGTCATAGAGGCGCTCGATCAGCATCAGCGCCCCAGCAACCGCGAGAGGAAGCCACCACGGCGTCCGGCAGCCTCATCGATCTGAGCCTGAGTGTGCTGACCACCGCACCATTCCCGCGCCGGCACACCGGCCTTCACCGCATCCACGTGCTGTCCGCATCCCGCCCAGGTGGTCTTGCCGCACGTCCGACAGGTCGTCTCCCTGCACATCGTCTCTCCATTCGCTCGTCCTCGCCGGATACCCCCGGGTGTATGCGAGACTATACCCCCAGGGGTATAGTTGTCGTCAAACCCGTCCACGGGACGGCAACCGAGAGGACCACACATGGGCGCGACGACGCACGGCGAACCATCCCTGGAGGAGCACGAGGCGAAGCGGAAGGTGTCCAACCGGCTCCGGCGCGCGCAAGGTCAGCTGAACGCCGTCATCGCTGCCGTCGAGTCCGACGCCGACTGCCGAGACGTGGTCCAGCAGCTTTCCGCCGTATCGAAGGCCCTCGACCGCGCCGGTTTCCTGGTGATCTCGACAGCTCTGAAGGACTGCCTGACGAGCCCGGACGACGACTCCAAGCCGCGCCCGGACGAACTGGAGAAGCTCTTCCTCTCCCTCGCGTGACGGAGCCGCTCCCCCGTCAGCCGATCGTGGCGGTGATCTCGTCGAGGACGAGGCGAGCGGCCACGGGACCGGCGTTCATGAAGTACGGGTCGAGGTCGACGGACGCGACGTGACCAGCGCCGACAGCGGTGAGACTCGGCCACAGCGCCGAGTCCTCGATGAGGGAGAGCCCGTCGCCGTTGCCGGCGTAGAAGATCCAGTCGGCGTCGGCGAGCTCGAGCTGCTCGGCGCTGATCTCCTCCGACGTGTCGTCGAACCGCTGCGACTCGGGGCGCGCGAGCCCGAGGTCCTCCGCGAGGCCGCCCGTGAAGGACGGCACGCCCATGATCCGCGTCCGGTCCCCCGTCGACTGCAGGAACGACACGGTAGGCACCTCATCGGGGAGAGTCTCGCGGAACGCGTCCGCGTCGGCGTGCAGCCCGTCGAGGTCGGCCTGCGCGTCGCCCTCCCGCCCGAGTGCGTCGGCGATCAGGAGGAAGTCGCTCTTCCAGTTCACACCGTTGCCGAGCGTCACGACGGTGGGCGCGATGGCGGAGAGGGAGTCGTACAGGTCCGCACCGCGCACGGAGTTGATGAGGATGAGGTCGGGGTCCGACTCGGCGATGGCCTCGAAGTCGGGTTCCGTCCGCTCGCCGATGTCCGCCATCGCATCGAGCGCGTCGGCGTCGTCCGGGAACGCGTCCAGCAGGTATGGCGGCACGAGTCCGCTGTACTCGGCCCGCGTCGCCGCGGTGGGCACGACGTCGAGGGACAGGAGGGCATCGAGCTGGCCGGTCGACACCACGGCGATCCGCTCGGGGGCCACATCGAGCTCCGTGTCTCCGGCGTAGTGGGTGACGGTCCGGGGGAAGACGCCGTCGGCCTCGTCCGAACCCATTCCGTCTGCCATCTCGCGCGACACGGTGTACTCGCCGGTGGACCCGGCTTCCGCATCGGGCGCGGTCTCGGCGGGGGCCGGGGAGGCGGAGCACCCGGTCAGGGCGAGGGCCGCGACGGCCAGGATCAGGCCGCCGCGCCGGAGACGCGATCGAGAGGACGGACGGGACGAGGAGGCGAAGTCGTTGAAGAACACGAGGTTAGGCTAACCTAAAACCGATGCTCACTTCGTCCCGGGCGGGCACCGACCTCCTCCCCTCCACGCCCCGACGGCCGCTCGCTTCGGCGACCCTTCTGGCCGTGGTTCTGAGCGCGTCGCTCGTGGCGGTCGTGCTGCTCAGCCTCGCCGTGGGGTCGCGGCTCGTCCCCATCGAGGAGGTGTGGAGCGCCCTCACCACGGGCGGTGATGGACCGGCCGCGATCATCGTGCGCGAGCTGCGGATCCCGCGCACCGCGACGGCCGTGATGGTCGGCGCGGCGCTCGGCGTCGCGGGCCTCCTCATGCAGGCGTCGACGCGCAACCCGCTCGCCGATCCGGGTCTCCTCGGGGTGAACGCCGGGGCGTCGGCGGCGGTCGTCGTGGCGATCGCATTCCTCGGCATCGGCACGGCGAGCGGCTACGTGTGGTTCGCGTTCCTCGGGGCGGCCGGCGCCGCCGCACTCGTGCACCTCGTGGGTCGGGCGCGCAGCCGCGACGACGCGGTCGGCGTCGTCCTCGCCGGGATCGCGCTCACGGCGTGCCTCGGCGCATTCGTGGGCATCGTCACGCTCCTCGATGAGGACACGTTCGAGTCGTACCGCTTCTGGGTGGTCGGGTCGTTCGAGCGACGCGACCTCGACGTCACCGGACAGCTCATGCCCTTCGTGATCGCCGGGCTCGTGGTCGCCGCGCTCGTCGCGCCAGGCCTCAACCAGCTCGCCCTCGGAGACGACACCGCCCGAGCGCTCGGCGTGCGGCCCGTCGCGGTGACGCTCGGCACGGGTGTCGCCGTGACCCTCCTGTGCGGAGCCGCCACGGCCGCGGCCGGCCCCCTGTCGTTCATCGGGCTGCTCGTCGCCCACGCCGTCCGACGCGTCGCAGGCCCCGACCTGCGATTGACCCTGCCGCTCTCTGTACTCGCGGGCGCCGTGCTCACCGTGTCGAGCGACGTCGTCGGCCGCTTCATCACCTACCCGGGAGAGGTCGAAGCAGGGATCGTGGCCGCGTTCCTCGGCGCTCCCGTCCTGCTCTGGCTCGTCATGCGGAGGATGAGGTGAGCGCGACGACGTCCGATCCGGACGTCACCCGGCCCCGCGCTCGAGTGAGGAGGCGCCGACTCCTCGTCCTGGTCGTGACGATCGTCATCGCCGTGAGCGCAGGCACGGTCGCGATCGGCACCGGCTCGTACGCGACGAGCCCCGGCGACGTGATCGGCGCGCTTCTCGGCTCCACCACCGAGCGCACCCATCTCATCGTGATCGACATGAGGCTCCCCCGGATCGTCGCCGCACTCCTCGTCGGCGCCGCGCTCGGTATCGCGGGAGCCGTCTTCCAGACCCTCTCGCGGAACCCGCTCGGCAGTCCGGACATCATCGGCTTCAGTACGGGGTCCGCGACGGGCGCGCTCGTCTGTCTCGTCCTCGTCACCCCGTCGCTCGATCCGGCGCTCGGAGCGTGGGCCGGAGGCATCGGAGCGCTGCTCGTGGTGCTGCTCATCTCGCGGAGCACCGGGCTCGCCCGGGAACGTACGATCCTGGCCGGTGTCGCCTTCGCCGCCCTCCTCGCGGCGGTCAACGACTACCTGCTGACGCGCGCCCCCACCGAGGTCGCACGATCGGCCACCCTCTGGCTGTACGGCAGCCTCACCGCGACGGACGCCGGCGATGTCGCGTTCCTCGCCGTGGCGGTCTCCTGCCTCGGCATCGTCATCGCCCTCTACCGACGCGATCTCCGCACTCTCGAACTCGGCGACGATGTGGCGCGCAGCCTCGGCATGCGCGTCGCTCGCTCGCAGCTCGTCCTCCTCCTCGTCGCCGCCGCCCTCACCGGGACGGCGACGGCCGTGGCGGGGCCGATCGGGTTCGTCGCGCTGGCCGCGCCGCAGATCGCCCGCCGCGCCAGTGGTTCGGCGGGTATCCCCGTCGCCGCCTCCGCCGCGATCGGAGCGGTCCTCCTTCTCCTCGCGGATGTCGCCGCGCAGCGTCTACTCGCGCCCCTGCAGATCCCGGTCGGACTCGTGACCGGCGCGATCGGCGGCGCCTACCTGTTCTGGCTCGTGGCCCGGACCCGTCGATGACCACGGCTGGCGTCCCCGCTCGCCGTCATCGCGCACTGTCGGCGCGCTCCCCGCGTCGATAGGCTTCGCCTCGTGGCCACAGCGATCGCCTTCACCGTCCTCCTGGGTCTCCTCGCGGTGTTCCAGATCGCACTCGCGAGCGGCGCCCCCTGGGGCCGGTTCGCGTGGGGCGGCCGGCATCGGGAAGCGCTGCCGAGACGTCTGCGGATCGCGTCCGCTGTCTCGGTGCTCGTCTGCATCGTGCTCGCGCTTCCGGCGCTCGATCTCGCGGGCATCATCGACATCGTGCCGAACGCGGTGTCGCGCGTCGCCGCGTGGGTCGTCTTCGGCTACCTGTGCATCGGTGTCGTCATGAACGCGGTGTCGCGATCGAGGCCGGAGCGCGTCGTCATGACGCCCCTCGCCGCCGTGCTCGCTCTGCTCGCCTTCGTCGTCGCCCTCACCGGCCCCGTCTCGCACGAGTTCCGAGGCATGGTGCTCGACCAGGGCGACGGCCCCGTCTTCTGCGACACGATCATGGAGTCGTACCCGCCGCAGTGCGGCAGCCTGTCCCCCGACGTCGTCGGCTGGCAGTGGGACTCCCTGGCGGGGGTGGAGGAATCGGACGGGATCCGCTGGGGCGAGTACAGCTTCGACGGGGTAATCGACGGAGACACGTTGTTCGTCTCGGAGCGCGAGCCTCGACCGCTCCCCTGACCGGACGCGTATCGTCGGTGTCCTCAGCCGACCCGGGAGGCATCGTGACGACAGCACCGCCGAAGGACTTCGGGGGCTTCTGGCACCGGGCCGGGGTCCGCGTCGCCGCCATGTTCGTGGTCTTCATCGTGGTGGGCGCGATCGTCGGCGTCTCCTGGTCGTGGCTCCTGGCCCCCTCGGCCGGGTGGATCGCGGCGGCCGCGACCTTCTCGCTCTGGGCCGGGATCGTGGTCTCCCGGCTCGGCGCCGATGAGACCCCGCTGCACGCGACCCGCGAGGACCCCACGCAGCCTGTCGCCCAGGCACTTCTCGTCCTCGCGAGCATCGCGAGCTTCGGAGCCATCGGCCTCCTGCTCTTCGAGGCCCGGTCGGCGTCCGGCGACACGACACTCGTCTTCGCCGCCGCCGCACTCGCCACGGTGACCGCGTCGTGGCTCCTCATCCAGGTGCTCTTCACCCTGCGCTACGCGGCGCTGTACTACCGGGCGGGCGGCACGGGCATCGACTTCAATCAGAGCGAGCCGCCCCGCTACGCCGACTTCGCCTACCTCGCCTTCACCCTCGGCATGACGTACCAGGTGTCCGACACCGACCTCACGAGCAGCGTCATGCGCGCGGAGGTCCTGAAGCACTCCCTCCTCTCCTTCGTCTTCGGCGTGGGAGTGCTCGCGACCACGATCAACCTGGTCACGAGCATCGCCGGCTGAGCTGAGGCGGTTCCCGCCGTGCGACACTCGGTGGATGCCGGGATTCCATCACGTCGAGATCTGGGTCGCCGATATCGAGCGCGCGTCACGCGAGTGGGGCTGGCTGCTCCAGCGGGTCGGATTCGCCCTCGCCTCGGAGTGGCCGAGCGGGCAGTCGTGGGAGGCCGGCGGCGCGTATCTCACCCTCACGACGTCGCCGAATCTCACGAACGATGAGCACGACCGGCGACGCGTCGGCCTCAACCACCTCGCGTTCCACGGCGGCTCCCGAACCGTCGTCGATGCGCTGATGGCCGACGCTCCCGGCCACGGATGGACGCCCCTGTACGCGGAGCGCTACCCGCACGCGGGCGGTGACGCACACTACGCCGGTTGGCTCGAGAACACGGACGGTTTCAAGGCCGAGATCGTCGCGGACGCAGCGTCGACGAGCTGAGGAGACCACGGCGACCGAACGCTCACGCGACGCTCGGAAGCACCATCCACACGCTCGCGCCGCCGAGCGCGGAGTCGTCGATGCCGATGCTGCCGCCGTGAGCCTGGACGATGAGGCGGCAGGTGGAGAGACCGATGCCGAGTCCGGCGACCTCGTCACCGACCGCTCGCTCCATGAGGTCGAAGACGCGTTCGCGCTGCGCCCGCGGCACACCGGGACCGTTGTCGTCGACGGAGACTCGCCATCCGGCCGACACCTCGTGCGCGTGGACCTCGATGCGGGGCATGGCTCCGGACACGGCGCTGAACTTGAGGGCGTTCGCGACGAGGTTCTGCACGACAGCACCGAGGAGCGTCTCGTCGCCCACGATCGTGAACGGTGCATCGACGACGACGGTCGCACCCGTCTGCTCGATCGGCGCGTGGAGGTCCTCGAGCACCGAGCTCACGAGGTCCTCGAGATCGATCGGCACGCGACGGGGCTGCGTGCCTCCCACGCGCGCGAAGTGCAGCAGATCGGTGATCATGCGGGCCATCCGGTCGGCCGCCGACTCGGCCCGGGCGAGGGCTTTCGCCGCCTCGGGCGCATTGACCATCTCGGGGCTGTCCGTCGCGAGTTCGAGGAATCCCGACACGGCCATGAGCGGGTTCCGGAGGTCGTGACTGACCTGGCCGGCGAACTGCGCGAGCTGCTCGTTCGACTTCTCGAGTTCGGTCGAGATCCGGTGCAGTTCGAGAACGTCGACCACCTGGTGGGCGAGCATCTTCAGCGCCTCGCTCGTGTGCGGGTCGAGGTCCTTCGCATCCTCGTCGAACACGCACAGCGTGCCGATGGGGATGCCCGCCGGCGTGATGAGGGGGCTTGACGCGTAGAAGCGCACGTTCGCGACCTCTCCCGTCACGAAGGGGTTGTCGGCGAAGCGTTCGTCGAGTCTCGCGTCGCGGACGGTCACGTGGCCCGGTCGCTGGAACACCCGGGCGCACATCGAGTCCTCGCGCGTGCACGAAGCCGGCTCCATGCCGACGGCGGCGACCTGATGCTGGAACCGGTCGTCGATGATGTTGATGACGGCCTTCGACACCCCGCACAGCGTGGCAGCGAGCTGCACGAGACTCTCGAGGTCCGCGCGCGGCGGAGCACCCACGACCTCGTAGGCGTCGATCGCCGAGCGACGTGTGATCTCTTCAGCCGTCCTCACACGCGCCCCCTCGACAGTCATTGTGCTCGCTCGATGCTATCCCGCGTCCGCCTCCCGTACAGCGTCCGCCGCGCGCTGCTCGGCCGCCGCGCGCTCCTCGTCGCGCTTGGTGCCCAGGCGGAACGTCGCGGCGAATCCCACGCAGAGGAATCCGGCCGCCGCGAAGGCCGAGTAGCGCGTTCCGTCGGAGAACGCCTGCTTCGCATCGGTGACGACGTCGGCCATCGAGGGGTCCTGCTCGAGTCCCGCGATCGCGGCGCCCGAGCTGTCGACCACCTGGTCGACGATCTCGGAGCGCTGAGACTCCGGTACTCCCCTGTCGGCGAGGCTCGCGTCGAGCTGCAGGCCGGCCGACGTGTACAGGACGGTTCCCAGCACGGCGATACCGAGCGCCGAGCCGATCTGTCGGGCCGTACTCTGCGTTCCGGAGCCCTGACCGCTCTGCTCCACGGGCACGTCGCGCAGCACCACCCCGGTGAGCTGCGCCGTGGCGAGCCCCACGCCGAAGCCGTAGACGAAGAGGAACGGGATGAGCGCGCCCCACTCGGTGTCCGGGCCGATGACGAGTCCGAGGCCCGCCACACCCGCCACCTCGGCAGCCAGGCCGACGCGCACGACGACGACGGCGCGGATCCGGTTCCCGAACGCGCCGGCGAACCCCGAGGCGACGAACGCCCCCACCGCGAGCGCTACGAGCACGAGACCCGTCTGGAGCGCGTCGAAGCCCAGCACGTTCTGCAGCCAGAGCGGGAGGGAGAGGATGATCCCGAACTCACCGAGGGAGACGATCATGGCGGCGAGGTTGCCGTTGCGGAAGCTCGGGATGCGGAAGAGAGCGAACGAGAGCATCGCGCTCCGACCGGCGCGCTCGCGCGCACGGCCCCACGCCACGAACGCCACCCCGGCGGCGATCGCGACGGCGAAGGCGACGGGCACCGGAGAGAGGTCGAACGGCCAGCTCCAGGCACCGATCGTGAGCCGCTCCTCCGTCGACCACCAGCCGTACGCCCGCCCCTCGATGAGACCGAACACCAGACTCGCGCTCGCCACGACCGACAGCAGCGCACCCACGCCGTCCACTCGCACGGGAGCTCCTCCCGGCCCCACCGGCTGGCGCGACTCCCGCACGAAGAGCAGCACGCCGACGATGATGACGACGCCGAGAGGGATGTTGATGCCGAACGCCCATCGCCAGGAGAAGTACGTGGTGAGCCAGCCGCCGAGGAGCGGCCCCACGGCCGTCATTCCGCCGATCGTGGATCCCCAGACGGCGAAGGCGATGGCGCGCTCCGTGCCCCGGAACGTCGCGTTGATGAGGGAGAGAGTGGTCGGCAGCACCATCGCGCCGCCGACGCCCTGAACGACGCGGGCGGCGATGAGCAGATCACCCGTCTGCGCCGTCGCCGCCAGGATGCTCGAGGCAGCGAAGACGGACACACCGATCACGAGGACGCGCCGGCGCCCGAACCGGTCTGCAAGCGTTCCGAAGACGAGGAGGAGTGCGGCGAAGACGAGCGTGTAGGACTCCTGGACCCACTGCACCTGCGTCGAGGTGATGCCGAGGTCGTCGATGATCGAGGGGATCGCCACGTTGACGATCGTGGAGTCGACGATGATGAGCGCGACGGCGACGCTGATGAAGACGAGCCCGACCCAGCGGGCTCTCGACGACTGCGCGACGGGAGCGGTCACGGACGTGCGTCACTCGTGAGCTGCGCACTCCCCCGACCGCCGCGCGCGACACGGATCGCGACGGTGGCGAGGACGAGGGCCACGGCCACCACGACGGCGGTCACGGCGACAGGCTGCGACACCAACTCGCCCGTCGTACGCGAGACCGCGACCCAACCGAGTCCCCACGCGAGAGACGCGGTGGGCGACAGCCGTCCACGACCGTAGAGGGCGAGCGCCAGGCCGGCGAGACCGGCGACGATCACGACGACGACCCCCCATAGATTCGGGTCGAGCCCGAAGCCGTCGAAGCCGGCCGCCTGCAGGACGGCCGTGATGTTCGCCGCCGTCGCGATGGACACCCACCCGAGGTAGAGGCCGACCGTACCGTCGATCACGATCGACTCCACGACACCCTGACCCGCGGTCCGGGTGACGAGCACGCGGGAGAAGGTGAGCAGGAGGGCGAGAAGGAGGACGACGATGACGATCCAGCTGAGCCAGAGCGATCCGGCCTGCACACTGAGGATCCATGCGGCATTGAGCAGCAGCGTCGCGACGATCGGATAGCCGAGGCGTCGGTGCCGTTCGCGCGTCGCCTGGGACGGCAGCAGCTGCCAGATCGCGTACGCGATGAGGCCGGCGTAGATCACCGACCAGATCGAGAACGCCGGACCGGCGGGGGCGATGAGCGTCGCATCCGCGCTCAACGCTCCGCCGACCTGCTCCTGGATGGGCGTGCCGATGACCGCACCGGAGCCGATGAAAGACCCGATGATGGCTACGATCGCGCTGACGACGACGACAGTCTGGCGCGTCCGATCCGAACGGGTGGGTGTGGCGGTCATGATGGCTCCTCGCAGATCTGTTGCCTTATTAGCTAAATATATTGGTAAATATATCTTCTAGCAATTGTGACGGATTCCGCGATTCCCGCCGCAGGCGACGTCGCGCAGCCGTGGGTCGAGGACCGGGCCCGCCTCGAAGAGGGGCCGAAACCCGCGCCGTCACACACCTCGGCGTAATTAAGCTGACCGCATGACTTACCTCCACGCGATGACCCCCCTCAACCTGTTGCTCCCCGGAGCCGTCGGCAAGACGTTCGACGATCTCCTGGGCCCGTCGGCTCACCGGTATCTCGCCGAAAGCTACCGTCGTGTGCAGCGGCATTACCGTTGCACCGTCGACGCGCTCGATGGGGCCGCGACGCACCTCCGGATCGCCGGCACCACGTCACTGTCCTACCCAGCGGACTGGTCGGTCGGAGGCTCCCGCGCGATCTCGCCTCCTCACTTCAGCTCGGTGGACGCCGTCCTCCTCACCGAGAGGATCGCGGCGCGCGCCCTCGCCGCGACACGGCCGCCGACGGATGAGACCGTCACCCTCCGACATGTCCGACTCCGCGCCGGGGTACGAGCCGAGACCCACCTCGCCGACATCCCCGTGGAATGCGAGATCGGCGCACCGGACGGCGACGCACACGCGACGATCACGGCGCGCTTCGGAGACATGCGGGTCACGGCCACGCTGGATGTGCGGAGGCATGACGGCACACCGGCGGTCTTCCCCACCGACGCCGTCCTCACGCGGACGTCCCTCGTCATCGCCGGTGAGATCGAACCGTCGCACCTGGGCGCGCAATGGGCGTCACAGGTTCTTCGGATCTCGGAAGACGGCCATCTGATCGACGGCGTGCATTCCCCCACGGCAACAGGCGGAGCAGACGCTGCGACCGTCTCCGTCCTCGACCTCCTGCGCCTGTCGGCGCAGCAGGCACAAGCGCTCATCTACCTGCGTGACGGCCTCGAGCGGGGGTCGGCGAACTCGCTCTGGATGCGGCAGGCGCACTTCGCCGTCGGTCGCCGAGACGTGCCGGCCGGGGCCCCCGTCGCCCTCCACCTCGGCATCGTTCGGGACCAGACACTCGCCCGTGGCGGAGTGACCTGGCGCCTCTTCGACGTGACCGCGACGGACGGCAACGGGTCGGAGGCCTCCGCCTCGCTCGCCTACCTGGCCTCGGCGCTCTAGGCGGCGTCGAACACGCTGTGGACGAGCGCGACGGCCGCGTCGCGCTCGTCCGCAGGGACGATCGTGTCAACGAGCACGAGCCACATGTTGGCCAGCGAGGCGAGGAGATCCTTGCGACCCGAGATGGCCTGCGACATCAGCTGAACGCCGGTGAAGTTGCCGATGAGGGCGCGCGCGAGATCGGCGGAGTTTAGCCGCGAGACGAGCACGCCGTCCGTGAGAGCCGTCTCGAGGAGCGACGCCGTCGACTCCACCCACACGGTGTAGAAACCACCCGCCGGTTCACCGAGCGTCCCCTCCTCGATGGCCAGTCGGATCCCCGCCCGCACCACAGCGTCGCTCAGGAGCTGATCGGCCACTCCACGGGAGACGCGCACGAGCTGTTCGAAGACGGAGGTGCTCTGCTGCGCGATCGACTCCATGAGCGGGATGGAGCGGTTGTGCTGTTCGTGCACCACGGCGAGCGCGATCTGCTCCTTCGACTTGAAGTGGAAGTACATCGCCCCCTGGGAGATGCCGGACTGCTCGGCGATCATCGAGAGGCTCGCGCTGCCGTACCCCACACGATCGAAGACGACCGCTGCACCCTCCACGACGTTGCGCTGCGTCTCGTGTGAGCGCTCCTGCTGCGGCGTACGACGCATCGACATCCCAACCTCCTTCGCGACCGTGAGCGGTCGTCCCATCACCCATCATGTCAAGGCGGAGGACATGCCGCCTCCGCCGACGGAGCATGCCGCTCCGTCACAACCGTTCTGTGTACCATGCGACATCGTATGGGAGGAGTCCGGGTACCTGTCTCTCCTTGGGCACGACGCCCGACAGTCGCCGAGCATCCAGGATGTTGTCCCGTGCGACGATGTCCAGCTGATTCTCGCTCACTCCACGCGGGACGAGAAGACGACGCGCCTCGTCGAGCGACAGGCTCCGCGCGGGAATCTCGACTCCCGCGGCCATCAGCACCGGCTCCACGAGGTCCCGAACCGCGACGGGCTCGAGGCCTGCCGCGTGGAAGACGCCCGCCTCGTGCGGAGTCAGCGCGAGCCGAGAGACCACTCGGCCGAGCGAGGCGACATTGATCGTCGAGACGCGCACAGCGCCCTCCTCGATCCACGCGTCGAGAGTCAGGAGGAGCTTCAGGAGCGGAAGCAGGAACCAGGTGTCGCCTGCCCCCACCACCATGTTCGGACGGACGACGGTGCCGCCCGCCGCCTCGACGCGGATCTCCGCCTCGCGGCGCGAGCGACTGAGCGGCGACCGCGGCGACGGTCGCAACTGCGTCTCGTCTCCTCCAGCGCGGAGGGCTCCGCCGTACACGCCCGCTGTGCTCACGTAGACGATCCGCGAGATGCCCGCCTCCCGTGCCGCGGCCAGGAGCCGCTCCGTTCCCCGGACGTTCACGCGGTGCTGCATTCGCTCGTCCGAGCCGACGTAGCTGGCGGCATGGACGAGGGACTCGCACCCCGCGAGCCCGTCGAGAAGCCCGTCTCCCGATTCGAGGTCGGCGGCCACGGGGATCAC
This sequence comes from Labedella gwakjiensis, assembly GCF_003014675.1. Taxonomy (NCBI): domain Bacteria; kingdom Bacillati; phylum Actinomycetota; class Actinomycetes; order Micrococcales; family Microbacteriaceae; genus Labedella; species Labedella gwakjiensis. The sequence goes on along the minus strand of NZ_PYAU01000001.1, from coordinate 2,939,555 downwards.
CCCGGTCGGGAACGGACGACTGGGGTCCCGTATGAGAGCGGCGACCTCCACCCGCTCCTCGACGAACGCCTCGGCGACACGTGAACCGATGAAGCCCGTGGCGCCGACCAGGGCCACGCGCGGACGGAATGCCGGCACACGTCCTCCTCAGGGCTCGCGATGTCACGCGCCCCGGCACACGATTTCCGCCGACTTCCCGGACGGAGTTCGCATAAACCGGGGCGAACCGCTTATGTTAATGACTGATCCGATCGTAGCGCCGAAAGGCGACCGGTCGGGCGACGGTCGATCGGCGAGAGGACACAGGCGTGCACCGCGTCAACGCCCTCATCGCGACGACCGGGCCCCGGTGCTCCTCGACGACTGAAGTGTTCGACCCCGACACGAGTCCGGGTCCCTGAGGTCGATCGAGTGAGAGACGCGGGGTCAGGTACGGGCGGGCGAGCCTGAGACCTGGCCCCGCTCGTCTCAGCTCATCATCGAGCGGCTCACGTCGTGCCGAGGGAGGACGAAGCGGCGTCCCACTCGGCGCGGGTCAGCGACGCGCGCGGTTCGAGAGGAGCGCGTGCAGCAGCGGGACGATGGAGCCGACCATGAACACCGTGCCGAGCACCGTGTCGTCGGGGCGGAGCACCGCCCCGGCGACGAGGAGCGCCCCGAACACGAGCGCGGACACGACCCGTCGCGCCGAGCGCTCGAGGCGGGTGAGACGTCGCTCCACCTCGGGTGTCGCGACCTGCACGGTTCCGTTCTCGAAGCGCGTGACGAGATCGTCGAGTCGTCGGGGCAGACGGAGCGCGAGCGTGGCGATGTCGATCGCCTGCTTCGCGACGTCCTGCACGAGATTGCCCCGCTCGTCACGGATGATTCGCTGCGCGTACGGCTCGATGGAGTCCCACAGGTTGAAGGCGGGATTCAGCGCGCTGCACACCCCCGATGTGAGCGACATCGCCCGGATGACGAGGAGGAAGTTCTCGGGCAGCTGGAACGGCAGCGAACGCACCACGTCGCCGAACTGCTCGGCGAACTCGCGGAACTCGCGCGGATCGACCTCCCGCAGCTCGGCGAACCCCATGCCGCCGAAACGGGCGAAGAGCTGCGTCATCGCACGCTCGAGCTCCGTGGTGTCGGAGGACGGCAGCAGGACGCCCACATCGCGCGCGGCGTCGACGAGACCGGCCCCGTCGCGCGATGCAGCCGCGATGAGCAGCTTCCGCAGGCCCGTCCGCGTGTTCCGCGAGACCTCGCCCATCATCCCGAAGTCGATGAAGGTGAGCTTCCAGGGACGTGTCCCCTCCCCCGGCGGGATCGGCGTGACGAACACGTTGCCCGGGTGCGGGTCGGCGTGGAAGAAGCCGGTGCCGAACAGCTGGTCGAACATCACGGAGGCGAACTCGCGCGCGACCTCGTCCGGGTCGATGCCCGCGGCCGCGAGACCGTCGAGGTCCGTGATCTTGATCGCCGTGACGTCCTCGAGCGTGAGGACCCGACGGGTGGTCCGCTCCCACACCACCGCCGGAACGGCCACACGATCATCGGCGGCGAAGTCCGCCGCGAAGCGCTCGGAGGACACCGCCTCGTGGAGGTAGTCGATCTCCTCGAGGCTCGTCACGGCGAACTCCTCGACGAGGGCCGGAGCGTCGACGCGGTCGGACACGAGACGCACGTGACTGAGCCACCCGCCCACCTTGCGCAGCGCGGCGAGGTCGACCTCCACGATCGTGTCGATCCCCGGCCGCTGCACCTTGAGCATGACCGCATGGAGGCCCGTGTCGTCAGCGTCGAGCGGACCGAGGACGGCGCGGTGCGCCTGCCCGAGCGAGGCCGCCGCGACCGGCACCTCGTCGATCCGTGGGAACACCTCGTGCAGCGGCACCCCGAGCTCCGCCTCTGCGAGAGCACGGATCGCGGGGAACGGCACGGCCGGGACCTCGTCCTGCAGTCCCTCGAGCTCCTTCGTGATCTCGGGAGGGAGCACGTCGAGGCGCGACGACATGAACTGGCCGACCTTGATCATGAGCCCGCCGAGATCGACGGCGAGCACATGGAAGCGGCGCGCGAAGCGCTGCATCCGGCGCGTGCGCGTACGTTCGGCGATCCGCAGCAGTCCGATGCGGGGAAGGAACAGTTCGAACCACCACGTCACCGCGAGGTTCCACGCGGCGAAGCGCAGGATCCGGCGATACCGGGCACGGGCGCTCCCCGTGCGCGGTATCGCCGGTGTCTCGAGGCGCCGAGGCGCAGGTGGCACCCGTCAGTCCTGGGCGAGGATGGCGTACAGCCGACGACGCGTCTCGTCGAGCGCGGCGACGGCCTGCTGGATCTGCTCGGGCGACCCGGTGCGCCCCACCTGCGCGGCCGCGCGGGCGAGCTCCACTCCGGCCTTGGGCAATGCGGCGAACGCCGGGCCGTCCTCCGCCGCCGTCGGGTTCCAGGGCGCCGACGAATCGGCGGACTCCGCCTGGACGCGGCCGGCATCGGTCAGGGAGTAGGTCTTCCGACCGTTCGACTCCTCGGCGCTGATGAGTCCCTCGTCCGAGAGCAGCTGGAGCGTCGGGTAGACGGAGCCGGGACTCGGCTTCCAGCTTCCGCCACTGCGCTCCTCGATCTCGCGGATGATCTGGTAGCCGTGCATGGGCTGCTCGGCGAGCAGAGCGATGACGGCCGCGCGGACGTCTCCTCGGCCCACGCGGCTGCCGGCGCTCTTCTCGAAGCGGGAACGGAAGTCCTCCATGGCCTGCCAGATGGCCTCGGAGTTGATGCCGGAGCCGAAGCCGGCGGTCGGGAACGAGTTGGCCATGATGTTCTCCTCAGAACGACGTGAACGATACTCAACGATATAGTGCCGTCCCCGTGTGTCGGATGTGAATCCGCACGGCTCACTCGGCCTTCGTGTTCTCCTTCTCCGCGACCGTCTCCGTGTTCTTGCCCGCTCGTCGGAAGAGGCGCTCGACACCCCAGAGGACCACTCCGATCGCGAGGAGCACGAGGGCGATGCCGTACTGGCCGGCCGGACGGCCGGAGCTGAACGGGAACACGAGGTACAGACACGTGATCGCACCGATGATGGGCATCACGGTGGGAGTCTTGAAGTGCTCGTGGTCCACGGGCTGCTTCCGCAGCACGAGCACCACGACGTTCACGACCGCGAACACGGAGAGCAGGAGGAGCGAGGTCGTGCCGCCGAGGAGAGCGACGACCGAGCCCTCCGCGTCGATCGACACGTAGGCGATGAGACCCAGGGCGAGCACCGTCGTGAAGAGGATCGCGGCCCACGGGGTACGGCGCGTGTGCGACACCTTCGACAGGAACGACGGCAGCACCCGCTGCCGGCTCATGCCGTACAGCAGCCGGCTCGCCATCATCATGTTGATGAGCGCCGTGTTCGCCACGGCGAACATCGAGATGAAGGGCAGCAGCGAGTTGATCGGGAATCCGGGGGCCGCCTTCTCCACCGCGGTGACGAGCGGGGTCTCGCTGCCGACGAGCTCACCGATGGGGACGAGCGCGACGACGGTGATGGACACGAGCACGTAGACGACCGCGGCGATCCCGAGCCCGGTGAGCATCATCTTGGGGAAGATCTTGCTGGGGTTCTTGGTCTCCTCCGCCATGTTGACGGAGTCCTCGAAGCCCACCATCGCGAAGAAGGCGAGCGACGTGGCCGTGCTCACCGCGAGGATTACGTTCTTGTCCTCCGCCGTCTCGAATGCGACGACGCGGCCCCAGTCGGCGTTTCCGCCGAAGATCGCCCACATGCCGATGAAGATCACGAGCAGGAGGCCCGAGAGCTCGATGAGCGTCAGCACCACGTTGAGCCACACGCTCTCGGTCACGCCGCGCAGGTTCACGAGCATGATGAGCACGATGAACGCGAGCGCGATGACGAGGGTGATGCCCACGCTGTCCGGGAGGCCGAAGCCCACGGTGAGGTTGACCGCGAACGCGCGCGACGCCGTCGACGCCGACGTGATGCCCGACGTCATCACGATGAAGCACACGATGAACGTGAGGAAGTGCACCCCGAACGCCTTGTGCGTGTAGAGGGCTGCACCGGCCGCCTGCGGGTACTTCGTCACGAGCTCCAGGTAGGAGAACGCCGTCACCGTCGCCACGGCGAACGCGAGGAGGAACGGCACCCACGCAGCCCCGCCCACCTCGGCCGCCACCTGACCCGTGAGGGCGTAGATTCCCGTGCCGAGGATGTCCCCGACGATGAAGAGGAGGAGGAGCCCGGGACCGAGGGCCCGCTTCAACTCCGGCTGCTCCGGCTCTGCCACCTTGACGACCTGCGTCCAGGACGGATCACTCATGCTGTCTCCCTCTGCCCCGCTGATGAGTACTTGCTGGGAGACCCTACTCCCCCGGTCGGGGGTGGCAGAAGGGGTGATCGTCGACGGCCGCGTCCGGACGGTGGGTCGTCACGACGTGAGAGGACCCCCGTGTCGCCAATAGCCGAGGAAGGAGATGCGTTCCTTCGGGACACCGAGGTCGTCGGCGAGATGACGGCGGATCCGCGTCACCGAGCCGGCCTCGCCCGCGATCCAGACGTAGAGGTCGTCCGCGACCGCGGTCGGCTCCTGCTCGCCCGAGGTCGTCTCGGAGGCCGCAGCCGCCCAGTCCCTCACCGCGTCGTCGAGACCGCTCCCCGGGATGCCGTTCCGACGACGCACATCGACCGTCACGCTGTCGCTGCGCCGAGACGAGAGGAGGTCGTCCTCCGTCCCGCCGACCTCAGCGAGGACGTGTGCGCGCACATCCTCGCCCAGCGCATCGAGGATGTTCCGGATCGCCGGGAAGGCGGTCTCGTCTCCGACGATGAGCACGCGCCGCGCATCCCCCGGCTGCCACGCGATCCCGTATCCGGTCACACCGGCCCGGATGTCCGGTCCGGTGAGAACGATCTCCTCCCCGATCCTCGCACCGAGCGCCCAGCGCGATGCCGGGCCGGGCGGCTCGTGGATGACGACGTCCACGTCGATCTCTCCGGCCTCCGGACGGATCGCCGCGGGCGTGTAGGTGCGCAGAACGTTCCGATCGCCCTCCGGCAGAGCGCGCCAGCGGGCGTACCAGTCGGACGGGTGTGGCGTCGGATCGGCGAGGAGACCGAAATCGGCCAGGGACCCGTCGGCCATCGGAAGCACGAGCTTGATCCGCTGGTCGAGGCCCCACGGCGCGAAGTTCCTGAGGTCGGGCCCGGCGAGGGTCATGCGGACGAAGCCGGGACTGAGTACCCGTCGGCGCGAGACCCGCGCGCGGAAGGCACTGTAGGCCCAGGGTCGCCCGTTGTTCTCGAGGTGGCTCATCGGTCCTCTCCGGTGATGGTCGTGTGGGGCGGTTGGTCGGTCGTCGGGCTACGCACGGCGTCGGATCTCGAGGACGATGACGGTCACGAGGTAGAGCCCACCGACGGAGACGGTGACGACACCGGTGGGGAGCGAGACCGGGAGTGCATGCTGGGCGACGAGGTCCGACGCGAGCAGGAGGCCCCCTCCGAACAGCGCTGAGAGCGTCACGGACAGCGATGGGCTCCGTGCGGCCCGTCTGGCGATCTGCGGCGCCGCCAGTGCGATGAAAGCCACGGGCCCGATCACAGCCGTCGAGATCGACACGAGAAGCACGCCGATGAGAAGCGCCCACGTGCGCACCCGGCCGGCGTTCACGCCCACGGCCGTTGCCGCGTCGTCTCCGAGATCCAGGATCCTGAGGCGTGCGGCGAGGACGATGAGCACGGCGAGCAGCGGCAGACCGGTGAGGATCGCAGCGAGGACGGGCGTGGCCGTCAGCCCGTTGAGCGTGCCGGCTCCCCACGCCGACGCGAACATGGCGGTCTCGAGCTCCACCTGGAGGAGGAGCCACGTGTTCACCGACGCGAGCAGGGCGGAGACCCCGATCCCGACCACGATGAGTCGGAATCCCTGCACCCCGTCGCGGGAGGCGAGGAGCCAGATCGCCGCGGCGGCGGCGAGGCCCCCGAGCACGGCGCCGAGAGTCAGTGCCGGCCAACTCCCCGAGACGAAGACGACCGTCACGAGCATGCCCGTGAAGGCGCCGTTGGACAGACCGATGACGTCAGGACTCGCGAGCGGATTGCGCGTCACGGTCTGGAAGAGGGCGCCGGCCACGGCCAGGAATCCTCCGAGAACGATCGCGGCGACGGTGCGCGGAAGCCGCCATTCGAGCACGACGGTCCGGTCGATCCCCTCGCCGCCGCCCGCGAGGACGCGCAGCACCTCGGCGGGAGTCAGGGCGTACGTGCCGAGCCCGAGCGAGAGGACCCCCAGGACGAGGATGGCGCCGAGTGCCGCGATGGCGACGTGCACGCTCCGTCGTCGGACGAACCAGCTCCCGTCGCCGATCGAGACCGTGTACCGGCCGTAGCCGACGGGAACGAGGGAGCGGGAGCCTGCCCGCGTCGACGTCATCGCAGACCCCGGGCATTCCGTCGTCGCGCCAACACGATGAGCACCGGTGCCCCGATCACGGCGGTCACGATGCCGACCGGCACCTCTGCCGGCGCGATGACCACCCGACCGAGCACATCGGACAGCAGGATGATGACGGGGGCGACGACGACGGAGGTGGCGAGGATCACGCGCTGGTCGACACCGAACACCCAGCGGACGACGTGCGGGACCATGAGCCCGACGAAAGAGATCGGGCCGGCCACGGCCGTCGCGGATCCGGCGAGGAGCGTCACGGCGACGATGACGCCGACCCGGATGGCCGCGATGTTCGCGCCCTGTGCTCGCGCCACGTCCTCCCCCAGGGCGACGGCGTTGAGCCCGGGGGCCACGAGCGCAGCAACGAGCAGACCGATCGCCACGAAGGGCAGCACCGGAAGGAGCACATCGATGCCTCGACCGAGGAGGGACCCCGCATTCCAGGAACGCATCGCATCGAACGCATCCGGGTTCGACAGGGTCATGCCGGTCGTCACCCCCGAGAGCACGGCCCCCACCGCCACGCCGGCGAGGGTGAGCCGGATCGGATCCGCGACACCGCGGCCGGCCGATCCGATCACGTAGACGCCGACGGTCACCACGAGCGCCCCGAGGAACGCGAGCCAGACGAAGGACGACACGTCGCGCAGCCCCAGGACGGCCACTCCGATCGCCACGGCGAAGGCCGCGCCGGCGTTCACACCGAGGATCCCCGGGTCCGCGAGCGGGTTGCGGGTGAACGCCTGGATGAGGGCACCAGCGACCCCGAGGGCGACACCCGCGACGACGCCCGCGATCGTCCGGGGGATGCGCAGGTCGTTCAGCACGTACCGCGCCTCATCGGTGCCGCCCCCGCTCAGAGTGTCGACGACGAGCCCGGGCGGGAGCGGGTTGGCCCCGACGGCGAGGGAGAGGAGCACCGCCAGGACGAGGAGGCACACGAGCGTCAGGAGCCCGAGCCCGCGGCGACGCCTGCTCCGTGCTCGCGGCGTCGCATCCGACGTCGTCACGACCGTTCCGGTCAGGTCAGATCCGTCAGGTAGGCCTCGATGTCGTCGAGGACCTTCTGCCCGCCGAGCGGGCCCACCCCGGAGACCCAGTACGACGTGTCCACGAGGGTCACGTCGGGGAAGGCGTCGGCGTTCGCGCGGATCGCCTCGGGGATCGACGCCTCGTCCGACACGTCGGCCGTGGTGACGAAGACGTGATCGGCCTGAGCGTCGAGCACGTTCTCCGGCGAGATGTCGGCCTGCAGCCCGTCCACCCAGTCCTGCTCGGGGATCGAGAAGCCCACGCATTCGAGCGCGCTGCCCGCGAACGACGTGGGGCCGTAGAGGCTCAGAGTGGTCTCGTCGCGCGGACGGACGAGCTGGGCGGTCTGGCCGGCGACGTCGTATGCGGACGCGAGCTCCCCGCACCGATCGTTGTAGGCGTCGAGGAGATCGTCGAGCTCGTCCGACTTCCCGAGCGCCTCTCCGATGAGCTCCGCGTTCTCCTGCCAGGGGTCCGACTGCGACGCCATGAAGACGGTCGGCGCGATCGAGTCCAGCTGCTCGTAGAGCTTCGAGTGCCGCGACTCGGTGCCGAGGATGAGGTCGGGTTCGAGGGCGGCGATCGCCTCGATGTCGGGCTCGGGAACGGTTCCGACCGGCTCGACGCCGTCGACACCGAGGTACGCGGGGATGCCGGCGGTGTTGCTCGCGACGGCCGCGCCGACGGGTGTCACCCCGAGGGCTACAGCGGTGTCGAGTTCGAGCGGCTCCAGCACGACGACACGCTGCGGCGCGTCGGGAACCGTCGCGGTGCCCCGCGCGTGCTCGACGGATCGCGTGCCGGAACCCTCGCCGTCCCCCTCCCCCGTCGCTGCCGTCGTGGAGCATCCGGTGAGGAGGAGAGCGGCCAGAAGCACTGCTCCCGCTCGGGAGATGCTGGGGCGACGGGAGGTGGATGGGCGCACGGCATCGACTTTCTGTTCGGTGGCGAGGGAGCCCTGCACACACGCGGTGATTTTGGGCAAGGCAAGCCTACCCTAACCATAATCCGCGCATCGGCCGGTCTCCCGTCTGGGAGCTGGGCTCCCCTCCGCGAGATGGAGACGCATCTCACCCCACCGCAGTAGACGGGTGTCCCCGCACGGGTGATGTGCCCGACGGGCACTGGCGCGACGCTGGTGGGAGGGGTGCGCGTGCGCCCCTCTGAAAGGCATGGGATGAAGAAGGTACTGAAGAGAATGCTCCTGGCGGTGACGGCGGTCGTAACCGTGACCGTGCTCGGTCTGGTCGCGACGACCGTGGTCAACGCGGTCGCGACGGATGTCGAGCGCGGGAGGATCGAGTCCTATGGGGAGAAGGTCGCCGTCGACGGCAGGAAGATGAACGTCCTCGACACGGGAGAAGGCCCCGAGACGATCGTCCTCCTCCCCGGCTCCGGCACCGCCTCCCCCGTGCTCGACTTCGAGCCGCTCACCTCCGATCTCGCCGAGGACCATCGTGTGATCGTCGTGGAACCGTTCGGCTACGGACTCAGCGACGGCACCGACCGACCGCGCACCACGGAGAACGTCGTCTCCGAGATCCACGAGGCCCTCGCGGCACTCGACGTGGACGAGTACGTGCTCATGGGGCACTCCGTCGCCGGTCTCTACGGCATCGAGTTCGCGGAGCGCTACCCCGACGAGGTGACGGCGTTCGTCGGCATCGACACGTCCGTGCCCGAGCAGCCGGGTATGGACGAGGAGCTCCCCGTCGACGCGTTCTCAGCGCTGAAGACCCTCGGGATCGTGCGCCTCGTCGCAGCGTTCAGCGGTGATGACTACGAGGCGCCGACCTACTCCGAGCAGGCGCAGGAGCAGATCGGGATGATCACCAACGTGTACTCGCTCAACCCCACCTACCTCGACGAGATGAAGCGCCTCCCCACCAACTTCCAGAACGCTCGCGGCACGACCTTCCCCGCCGACCTGCCGGTACTGATGTTCGTGGAGGCGGACAACGCGGCGAACTCCGACTGGCTCGGCCTGCATGAGCGGCAGGCGGCGGAGATCGACGACGCCACCGTGATCCCGATGGACGGCGAGCACTACCTCCACCACACCCACGCACAGGACATCGCCTCTCAGTTCCGGACGTGGGAGGCGGAGCGCGGCGCTCCCTGAGCCGGTCAGCCCTGTCGTTCCGGGAGCCGCAGCGCCCACGCCTCGGCTGATACGGCGTCGCCGTGCCGCACTGCGTAGCGGTCACCCGCGCCCGGGTGCGCGCGCAGCGTGCGCGACGGGTGCCCCGAACGGTGGATCTCCACGAGGGAGGCGTCGACGAGGATGCGCACTTCTTCATCGGAATCGAGCTCCGCAGCCCACAGGACGCGCTCGGCGTCGCCGTCGATCCGCAGCTCCACCGGCCCCGTCCCGACGAGGCGCACCTCCGCCTGATCGGGCAGCGCATCGACGTCGACGGGATCCGAGCGGAGCGCCGCGAGTTCGCGGGCGGGCACGAGTTCGACCGTGTCGTCGCGCACCGCGAGTTCGCGAGGGAACGTGAGGAGGCCAGACCACCCGTGGTCGTCGTTCACGTCTTGCGTCCGACCCGATCCGTCGTCCGTGGTCTCCTGCGCCCAGCCCCACAGGAGCACACGCTCCGGGCCGCCGTCCGCTCCCCCGGCCTGGACGGCCTGCGGCGCGTAGAAACTCGATCCGCTGTCCACGATGCCGGTGCCACGCCCGGCGAAGGCCGGGAGTCCCGTCTCCGGGTCGATGTCGAGCGAGCCCACGATGAACGCGACGCCGCGGTGCGGTTCGCCCGGCATCCACAGGGAGACGAGCAGCACCCAGTCGTCCCCGATGCGGACCAGCTGCGGGCACTCCCACCCGTCGCAGGGCGGCAGTTCCGAGGCGACCGCATCCTGGGCGGTCAGGAGATACCCGTGCTCCTCCCACCGCTCGAGGTCGTCGGCCCCGTAGAGCAGCAGCGCGCCGCCCACGTCGGTGCGGCCGGCGCCCTGAATCGCCCAGCGCCGTCCTTCGAGCTCGAAGAGGAACGGGTCGCGCACCATCGCGACGAGCGGATCCTCCGGCAGACCGGCGGCCACGACGCGCTCGCCGCTCCAGTCGAGGGCGTCGGCCGAGCCGCGCACCACGAGCGCCTCGGAGAAGCCGTCGCCGTCCGGGGCACCGGAATAGACGAGAGTCGGAACCCCCTCGTCGACGACGCCGACGCCGCTCCAGCAGCCGTAGGCGTCCGGCCCCGACGCCCGGGGGCGCAACGCGACCGGGTGCTCCTCCCACGACAGCAGGTCGGCGGAACTGACGTGCCCCCAGCAGATGCTCTCGTGCCGGGCCGAGTCGGGGTTGAACTGGAAGAAGAGGTGCCAGCGCCCGTCGGCGTAGAGGATGCCGTTCGGGTCGTTGACCCATCCCCGCTCCGGTCGGGGGTGGAGACGGGGAAAGCTGCGGTCGATGTGGGTGGGGGCGAGGAGGCCGGTCATGACGGTCTTTCGATCGGAGGGACGGGAGGATGGGCTACTTGCTGACGCCGGCGGTGAGGCCCTCGCGCAGAGGCTTCTGCCCGAAGACGAAGACCAGAGCGGCGGGGATCATCGAGAGCACGACGCCGGCGAGCACGGTGGACACCGAGCCGGTGCCGAGGTTGCCCTGCAGCGTCACGAGGCCGAGCGGAAGGGTGAAGTTCTGCTCGCTGATCGTGAGGATGAGCGGTCGGAAGAACTCGTTCCAGTGGTAGTTGAACGCGAGGATGCCGACGATCGCGAGCCCCGGCGCCGCGAGCGGAAGGTAGATGCCGAAGAACGTCTTCCACGGTCCGGCGCCGTCGATCTGGGCGGCTTCGGCGAGCTCCGGCGGCAGCCCGATGAAGTACTGCCGCATGAGGAAGGTTCCGAACGCCGTCGGGATCATCGGCACGATGAGCGCGAGGAGGGTGTCGGCGAGACCCATGCCGCGGATCAGCATGAAGACCGGCACGATCGTCACCTGCATCGGCACCATCATCGTCGCGAGGATGAGGCCGAACAGGAGCCGCTTCCCGCGGAAGTCGAACCGAGCGAAGACGTACCCGGCCATCGCGGCGCTCAGCATCTGACCGGCGGCGATGAGGAGCGTCACGAGCGCACTGTTCCACACGTAGAGCAGCACGGGGATCTTCTGGAACACGTCGACGAACGCTCCGAGGCCGACGTTCGCCTGCCCGGTCTCGACGTCGGCCGGTGTGAGCGCCGTGATGAGGGTCCACACCACGGGGGCGAGGGTGAGGAAGGCGGCGACGGTCAGCACCGCATACTTCCCGGCCGTGGCCAGGCCGCGGCGCGAGCCCCGCACCGGAGCCGGTGGGGTGGAATGCGGAGCGGTGATGGCCCGCGTCTCGGAGACGGGTGCGATGGAGGGGGATGTGATGGACATTGTGGGCCTCACCCGTAGAAGACGAAACGCTTGCTGAGCTGGAACTGGATGGCGGTGACCACGATGATCAGAACGGTCAGCACGATGCCGATCGCCGACGCGAGGCCGAAGTCGAGCTGCTGGAACGCCGACTCGTAGATGACCATGACGGCCGTGCGGGTCTCGTCGCCCGGACCTCCCCTGGTGAGCACGTAGGGCTGATCGAAGATCTGCAGCGCACCGATGATCGCCATGACCGAGGCGACGAGCATCGTGGGACTCACGAGCGGCAGTGTCACGTGGCGGAACTGCGACCATCCGTGGGCGCCGTCGAGGCTCGACGCCTCGTACACCTCACGCGGGATCGCGGCGAGCCCTCCGATGAAGAGGAGGAAGGTGAACCCGAAGTTCTGCCACACGTACACGAGCAGCACCACGACCTTGGCTCCGAAGCCGGTGGTCAGCCACCCGATGTCGCCGATCCCGAACACTCCGAGGATCTGGTTCACGAGACCGAACTCCTGGTTGAACAGGTACGACATCACGAGCGACACCGATGCGGCCGAGAGCACGAGCGGGAAGAACAGCGCCGAGCGGAAGAACGTGCGCAACCACTCGGGCATCCGCGACTGCACGAGGATCGCGAGCAGGAGGGCCACGCCCAGCTGCAGCGTCACCGCGACCGCGACGAACGAGATCGTGTTGAGGAAGGACACCCGCACGGTGGGGTTGGAGGCGAGCTCCACGAAGTTCCCCACGCCGATGAACTCGGGCGCCGAGATGATGTCCCAGCGGAAGAACGCGAGCACGAAGGACCCGATGATCGGCACGAAGCTGAACAGTCCCAACCCGATCACGGTGGGGGCGAGGAACACCCAGACGAGCAGCCGGTTGCCCCTGGGGGCGCGGCCGCGGGTCGGTGCGCCGTCGGGGACGACGACCGAGCGAGTAGTCGGTGCGGGGAGTGCGGTCTGAACGGTCATCATCGTCCCTTCAATGCGATCTCGAGGTCCCGCTGCATCGTCTCGAGCCCGCGGCGGACGCCGGACGGACCGTTCGTGATGGTCGAGACGACGTTCTTGATGAGTGCCGACTCCACGGCGGCCTGTTGCGGCGGGGCCGGCATGGGGCCGGTGTCCGGGAAGCGGTCGAGGGTGTCGTAGAAGACCTCCCAGTGGGCCGGTCCCACGCCCGCGCCGTAGAGCTCGGCGTTGAGGGAACGCCTCGGCAGGGACGAGTCGGGCTGCTGGTGCGCGATCGACATCCCCTCGACGGAGATGCAGTACTTCATCCACTCCCACGCCTCGTCCTTGCGCTCGGAGGTCTGCATCATCGCGTAGCCTCCAGCGCCGAACTGGTGGCGCTGGCCGCGCATCTTCGGGAAGAAGGTGACGTCGTACTCGTCGTTCGCCATGCCCGCGTCGTTCAGTCCCTTCACCCAGTAGCCGCCGGCCGCCGTCATGCCGACGGACCCTCGGGAGAAGAGGGAGACGAGTTCGTTGCCGCCGCCCTGCGCCGGGTTGGCCGCGATGCCCTCGCCCACCATGCTCTGCAGCACCTCGAAGCTCTCGATGGTGCGCTCGCTGAGCGCGTCGGCGTTCTGCCACAGGTAGCCGCCACCGCGCGGGGTCTCGTTCGGGTAGAACTGCGACCACAGCCAGTCGCCGCCCGACGCCTTCTCCTCGGTGAGGAAGCTCGTGTCGTTGATGTACAGCCACGGCACGACGCCGCCCCACAGGCGGTTGTTCCAGTAGTACGGCAGGAAGGAGCCGGGCGCGCTGGTCTGCATCGTGCGCGCGACGGTGAAGAAGTCGTCGACCGACCAGTCGTCGCGTGGCCGTTCGAGGCCCGCGCGCTCGAGGGCCGACGCGTTGTAGAAGACGTTCGCCGCGTTGAAGTTGTCGGGCAGCTGGAAGAGGCTCCCCTTGTACATGAACGACTCGATGAGCGAGGGGTTCACGTCATCGAAGTACTCCTGCAGTTCGGCGGCGTCGCGACGGACGTACTCGTCGATGGGGTGGGCGAGCCGCTCGGCGAACAGCTGCGTGCCCTCGGTCGCGACCGAGACGATGTCCGGAGGTGTGCCCGCGGCCACCATCGTGAGGATCTTCGCGAAGAAGTTGCCCCAGTCCTGGCCCTGCACGGCGATGATCCGCACGGGGATGTCGGGGTGCAGCTTCTGGAAGCCGTCCACGAGGGACTGCCGGGCGGCGGCGTCCTGCGCCGTGCCGAAGAGGGCCACCGTGAGGGCGTCGTCTCCCCGACCGGGGATATCCCCTCCGGTGAGACGCGGCCACGAGAAGGCGGTGCCCGCGATCCCGAGGCCCAGCAGGGCGATGGCCGCCCGGCGATTCAGTTCAACCACGTCGTTGCTCCTGAAGTGTCGAGGAGAGCGATGTTGGAGAACGCCGCTGTCCCGTGAATGAAAGTGTGCTGAACGGGTTCAGCACACGAACGGTAACACACGGAAGCCGATATGCTGAACAGGTTCAGCAGACTTTTTCTGAGAACGTCGACGCAGACCGATCGAGGGGCGACATGTCGAAGCAGAGCCGACGCACGACGCTCGCCGACGTGGCGCAGCGCGCGGGGGTCTCCAAGTCGGCCGCCAGCATGATCATGAACGACCGGCCGGGATCACGGTTGTCGGCCGATGCCGTCGAACGGGTCCGCGCCGCAGCCGTGGAGCTCGACTACCGCCCCAATCCCGCGGCACGCACCCTCTTCCGCGGGACGACGCGCACGATCGGCTTCATCTCGGACGAGGTCACACTCACCCGCCACGCGTCAGGCCTCATCGGAGGGGCACTCGAGGTCGCGAAGGCTCACGACCACACGGTGCTCATCAGCGAGACCGGGGGCGGAGAGGGCGAACTCGCGAAGGCCTTCGAGACGATGATCGATCACCGGGTGGACGGCATCCTCATCGGCCTCCTGGGTGCGCGCCTCATCGACCTGCCGGGGTCGTCCACGAACGTGCCCGTCGTGGTGCTCAACGGCCGGTCGTCGTCCGACCATCCCAGCGTCCTCCCCGACGAGCACGCCGCCGGGTATGCGGTCGCGAAGCGGCTCGTCGATGCCGGCCATCGGCACATCGGCCTCGTCGGCGATCTGCCTCCCGAAGCCGTCTCCGACCTGCGCCGCAGCGCCACGATCGGGCTGCGATTCGCCGGGATCGCCGAGGCCTTCGCCGAGGCGGGGATCGAGCCTGCGCGCGTCGACATCCCCGAGTGGGAGCCGGGGCCCGGCTACGAGGCCACGAAGCAGCTCATGGCGCGGCACCCGGATGTCACGGCGATCCTCACGGCGAACGACGGCGTCGCCCTCGGCGCCTACCAGGTGCTCGGGGAGCTCGGTCGACGCATCCCTGACGACGTATCCGTCATCTCCTTCGACGACGAGATCCTCGCGGGCTTCCAGCGCCCGGGCCTGACGACGGCACGACTCCCCTACTCGGAGATCGGCGCCCTCGGCGCGTCCATGATCCTCGGCGAGCACGCCCTCGGCCACGAGCTCGTGCCGATGCCCCTGATCGAACGCGAGTCCCTCGCGACCCTCCGGTCCTAGCGGGGCGGCGGCCGTTCAGCCGCGGCGCACGGGGGAGATGACGAGTTCGTCGATCCGCACGTGGGGCGGCGAGTCGAGCACGAAGCGCACCGCCTCGCCGATGTCGGCCGGCGTGAGCATCGCCGCGCGGGCCTCCGCATCCGGCACCTCGGGCCGCTGGTCGAGGAAATCCGTGGCCACGTCGCCCGGGCACAGGTGGCACGCCCGCACGCCGTGCGCCTCCTCCTGGTCGTTGAGGGCGCGGACCACGGAACCGAGCGCCGTCTTGCTCGCCGAGTAGGCCACGCCAGCGCGCGGCTGGTACGACCACCCGGCGTACGACGAGATCGCGACGGCGACTCCCCCGTCCCGCCGCAACGCGGGCAGCGCCGCGTCCACGACGCTCACGGCCGCGGTCAGGTTCGTGTCGACGATCGCCCGGAAGTCGTCCATGCTCTGGTCGTCCCATCGCCGCTTCGGCGCGTTGAGTCCGGCGGACAGCACGACGCCGTCGAGCCGCCCGCGCGTCGCCACGATCGTGTCGACCGCGGTCCGCACGGCGCCACCGTCGCGCACGTCGAGAGGCAGCGCGGTCGCCCGTCCACCCGCATCACGGATCCCCGCGACCACTGTCTCGAGCTCGGCCTCGCGCCGTCCGCTCACGACGACCGTCCAGCCCGAGCCCGCGGCGGCGCGGGCCGACGCCGCCCCCATGCCGCTTCCGCCACCCGTGATCCACAGCACGCGCTCGCCCATTCAGTCCTCCTCGACCGTCCATGCCGACTGCGCTCCGACGGCTCCTGACTAGTATGCGCAGGAGACGTCGTCGCCCACGATCGGCGGCCGGAGCAGAGGAGCCAGCGATGCATCTCGACCTGACCGACCGCGTGGTCGTCGTCACCGGAGCGGGCCGCGGGATCGGCCGGCGGATCGCCGAGCGGTTCGCCGATGACGGCGCCCGTGTCGTCTCCCTCGACCTCACCACGCCCGAACCCTCCGAGGGCGACCGCGCGGACATCGACGCGATCGCGTGCGATGTGACCGAGCCCGCCTCCGTCGCGCACGCCGTCGAGACGATCGTGGAACGTCACGGCACGATCGATGTGCTCGTCAACAACGCCGGCATCAACGTCGAGGGCTCGGTCGCCGATCTCACGTGGGACGGCTGGCGGAAATGCATGGACGTCAACGTGGGCGGCGTCTTCCTCATGAGCCGGGCCGTCGCGCCCGTGATGCAGAGGGCGGGGCGCGGGCGCATCCTCAACGCAGCGTCGTTCGCCGCGATCGTCCCGAGCGTGGGCAGCGCCGCCTACGCCGCATCGAAGGCCGCCGTCGTGCAGTTCACGCGCGTCCTCGCCTCCGAGCTGGGCCCGTGGGACATCACCGTGAACGCCTACGCACCCGGCATGGTGCCCACCGCGATGAACGGCTTCGCCGAGATGCCGGAGGACGCGCAGGACCGGCTCCTCGACACCCTCTCGCTGCGCCGCTGGGAGACGCCGGACGACGTCGCGAACCTGCTCCTCTTCCTCGCGAGCGACCAGGCGGGCTACATCACCGGGACGCTGCTCGACGTGTCGGGAGGCAAGCTCGCGACGCAGATCCCAAGCCGGGCGCACGGGCGCTGACGAGGCGACTCAGCGGACGCCGCGGGACGCGAGAGCCTCGCCGAGCTCGTCGGCGTGCTTGAGCGAGATGACGAGGAACGGCACGACGAACGTGCGGAGGTTCGCGCGGGCGCCGCGGGCCTTCTGGGCCGCGCGCACCTCGTTCGCGATCCGGGCGAGGACGGGAACGGTGCCGAGCGTGATCGTCAGCAGCAGCGCGATGCGCTGCGGGTCGATGCGGAGGTGCCGGAGCGGGGCGAGTCCCCGTTCGACGGCATCGAGCAACGCCGTCGTCGGAGTCGTGAGGGTGAGGAGCGCGGCGAGCAGGAGGCCTGAGGTCACCCGCGTCGCATTCGCCACGGCCGGTTCGGGTCCGAGGAAGAGCAGCTGACTCGCGAGCATGACGACGAGGATCCAGCGCAACCCGAAGAGCTGCCGGCCGAGGTCGCGCATGCCGAGCGCTCCGTCCCGCAGCTGGGCGACGGCGTAGGCGACGACGGCCACAGCCGCGGCCACGACCGCCGACCACCACACCGGCGGAAGCAGGAAGACGCCGAGCGTGAGCGCGAGCAGCATCACCGCTTTGGGGCCGGCCGGCATGCGGTGGAGCCACCCCGTGCCGGGGCGGTAGAGGGTCAGCATCGCAAGAGCGTCTCGTACTCGGCGATGACGGCGGCGGGCTCGCCGACCACTGCGATCCGCCCAGCGTCGAAGAGCACGGCGGCGTCGCACCGCGCGGCGAGGCCGAGATCGTGCGTCACGAGGACCAGCCGGTGTCCGGATTCCTCGAAGAGGTGGTCGGCGATGCGGCGCGCGTTCCGCGCATCCAGGTAGGCGGTCGGCTCGTCCGCGATGACGAGCTCGGGCCGCCGCACGAACGCCCCGCACAGGGCGAGGAGCTGCTTCTGACCCCCGGAGAGGTCGTGCGACGACCGCGCCGCGAGCTCGGAGAGCCCGAATCGGACGAGGGCGGCGTCCACACGCTCGGCGCGTTCGGCGCGCGAGAGCTTCTCGCCGCGCAGGGAGAAGGCCACGTCCTCGGCCACGGTGGGCATGATGATCTGCGCGTCGGGGTTGCTGAACACGATGGCGACGCGACGCCGCAGCTCCGCCGCCCGCCGGTCGGGGTCCAGGCCGAGCACGCTGAGGGAACCGGAGGTGCGCTTCACGAGCCCTCCGAGGAGACGCGCGAAGGTGGACTTCCCGGATCCGTTCTCCCCGATGACGGCCACCGTGCGGGCGTCGAGGTCCGTGGAGACCTCGCGCAGCACGTCGACGTCGCCGAGGCGCACGTTCACGGATTCGAGCCGGATCGTCAACTCACCACCTCCACGACGGCGGCGATCCCCATGCCGCCGCCGACCGAGGCGGCGGCGACTCCGAGGGTTCCCGCGGGAGCGTCGGCTCGCACGAGCCGACTGAACAGACGCACCACGGCCACCGCACCGCTCGCGCCCCACGGGTGCCCGATCGCGAGGGCACCGCCGTCGGCGCACACGCGCGGGTCGTCGTCGTCGACTCCGATCCGGTCGAGCACGGCGAGGCTCTGTGCGGCGAAGGCTTCGACGATCTCGAACGCGGCCACGTCGGTGGTCGTCACACCCGCCGACCGCAGGGCCGCCTCGATCGCGGGAGCGGCGCCGATGCCGGGGAGGGCGGGATCGCAGCCGACGACGGCCGATGCACGCACGGCGAGTCCCGGTCCCGTCCCGGCCGGGCCGACGACGAGAGCCGCGGCCCCGTCCCCGATACGCGTCGAGGTGCCCGCGGTGAGCGTGCCGCCCGGGAACAGCGGCGGGAGGCGGTGGAGCAGCCCCTCCGCACCACCGATCGCATCGTCCGACCGGAGTCCCGCCACGGGAACGAGCTCGGCATCGAATCGTCCGGCCTCGAGCGCGGCGCGGGCACGCACGTGACTGCGTGCGGCGTGCGCGTCCTGCCGGTCTCGGCCGATACCGTCGTGGGCGGCGAGATCCTCCGCTGCCCTGGTCATGTCGGGGTCGGGGAACCCGTCGGGAGCGAACGGGGCGCGCTCGTACGGCACGCCGTCGACGCTCCGCACGGGCGCCGTGGAGGCGCTCTCGACTCCGCCCGCCACGCGGATCCGCTCGTCGCCGGCGCGGATCGCGGCGACGGCGTCGAGCACGGCGGCGAGCCCGCTTCCGCACTGCCGATCGACGGTGGCGCCCGGAACGTGGGTGCCGAGCCCGGCGGCCAGCGCCGCGATCCGCGCCGGATTGCCGCCGGGCCCCATGCAGTTCCCGAGCAGCACGTCGGCGACATCGATCCCTGATCCGGTGACGGATTCGGCGTCGCCGAGCGCCGCCCGGATGACGGCCGCACTCAGCCGTCCGACGTCGAGCCCGGCGAGGGCGCGTCCGCGGGTGCCGATCGGCGTGCGCCGCGCGGCGACGATCACGGGATCTCGATCAGATGGCAACGCGGCGGACCTCCCCTGCAAGCACTCGGCGTACCGCTTCGGCGCGCGCCGGCTTTCCGGACGCGGAACGCGGTACCACCCCAGTGAACCACTGCCGCGGCCGGTGCGCGGGCGCGAGCTGCGCCTCCACACGCCGGCGGAGGTCGCCGGGCACATCGCCGTCGAGCTCGAGGAACGCCGCCACGAGCGCACCCACCGGCTCGCGGGGCAGCCCGAACACGACGGCGTCGCGGACGCCGGGGATCCCGCGCAGGACCGCCTCGACCTCCTCCGGCACGATCGTGGCGGACGCGCTCAGGATCGCGTCGTCCCCACGCCCGAGGAGCCGCAGTCGGCCGTCGACGAGCTCGGCCCGATCGCCCACGGTCGCCCAGCCGTGCTCCTGGCGCAACGGACCGGGAGCGCCCAGATACCCGGTCGCGACGAACGGTGAGCGCACCCAGAGCACGCCGTCACGGATGTCGAGCTCCACGCCGGGGAACGCCGTCAGTCCGTCGCCCGCGTCGATCGCGACGAAGGACAGCTCGGCCGCGCCGTAGTACGCGGTCACCCGGATCCCCGCCGCCTCGGCCCGATCCCGTAGACCGGGGTCGAGGTGCGAGCCGCCGACGAGGGCTGCTCGCAACGAATCCGGCACGCCCGCGTCGAGCACGGCTCGCAACGCCTGCGGGGTGCCGTGCACGCTCGTCGCGGTCGAGTCGGCGACCGCTCCGAGGATCGGGGCCGGGCCACCGCCCAACGCGTGGGCGAGGGAGAACAGGGTCAGCGACGCCGTCGGTGGCGCGGGGAGCGCCACACGGCCGCCCGCCCCGGCGCCGAGCAACTCGGCTACGGTCTCGAACGAGTCCTCCCACGACGCCGCGGTGCGCAGCACGACGCGGGGACGTCCGCTGCTCCCCGACGTCACGGACGCCCAAGCGACGTCCCCCGGCACCTCCGACTCCGTCGCCAGGGCGGCAATGGCGGTGCGGTGATCCGGCGACCAGCGGGAGTCGTCCACGAGCGGCACGTCTCCCGCCTCCCGGATCGCGCGGAGCCGGCCCAGCAGGTCCTCCGTGTCGTCGCGGACGAGGACGATCACGGCAGAGGCAGGGTGTCGCTCTCGGCACGCTTCGGCGCCCAGACCCGGCGGAACGCCCGCGGGTAGGCGCGCAGGAGCGTCGAGACGACGATGGTCGCGATCGCGGCCTTGATGAGGTCGCCCGGGACGAAGACCAGGCTCGTCAGGGCGGTCTCCCCGAGAGGCAGCCCCGTCACGAGGCTCTGGATGGGGATGCCGAGAGCGTAGATCGCGACGATGCCGCCCACCACCATGCCGATGGCGGTCCTCCAGATCACGGGCTTCCGTCCGCCGGCGTGCACGATGAGTCCGATCACGATCGCCCCGAGCACGAAGCCGAGCGCGTAACCGGCGGAGGGCCCGAGGAACACCCCGATGCCGCCGCGGCCTCCGGCCAGGAGCGGCAGGCCCGCCGCGGTGAGGATGAGCACGACGCCCATCGAGAGCGCGCCGAGCCACGGGCCCAGGACGGCGCCGGCGAGCATGACGCCGAGGGTCTGAGCCGTGATCGGAACGCCGCCGAACACCGTGAAGCCTCCCGGCAGGCCGAGCACGACGACGATGGCCGCGAACACGGCGACGCGGGCGAGATCCGTCGCGTCGGGTGTACGGAAGCGGGACGGTGTGGTCGACGATCCGAGTGCGGTTTCGGTCACGGAGATCTCCTCATGAGCAGGTACCTGAACAGTGTTCACTAGAACACCGTTCACTATAGTGGTGCACATGACGACACCCGCACGCAGCCGAGGTCACTCGCGAGACGACGTCGTGCGGGCAGCTCTCCACATCCTGGACGAGCACGGCCTCCCCGACCTCACGATGCGGCGCCTCGCCTCGGCGCTCGGCGTGCAGCCGAGCGCCCTCTACTGGCACTTCCCCAACAAGCAGAGCATGCTCGCCGAGCTGTCCGACCGGATCGTGTCGCGCCGCTCCCCCGATCGGACCGACGAGGAGTGGACGGCGCGGGTCGCGACGGAGGCCGCGGCCCTGCGCGACGCCCTCCTGACCTACCGCGACGGCGCCGAGGTGGTGTCGAGCACCCTCGCGATGGGTCTCGGCTCCACCGTGGCCCACGACCGCCTCGCCTCGGCGATCGCGGGCGGCGACTTCGACGACAGCACCGTCGATCAGGCTGCGACCGCGATGCTGCACTTCGTGCTCGGCCACGTCTTCCACGAGCAGCAGCGGATGCAGTACGACAGCCTCGGCGCGCGCCCGGAGCCGGCCGACGGCATCGAGGCGGATGCCTCGACACCGACGACCGAGTTCTCCTTCGGGATCGATCTGCTCGTGAACGGACTGCTGTTCAGCTCCCAGCAGGCGATCGACCGGAGCTAACGTCCGAAGCGCACGGCGTGCTCGCCGGACGACTCGCGGTCGGCCGCGGCAGCCCGCTCCTCCGCGGCGACGTCGATTCCGCGCCCGAGGATCACGTAGGCGACACCCGACACGATGAGGCCGACGAACAGGGCGATGTCCGCACCGCCGAGAGCGGTGGCGACCGGCCCGGTGAACCACACGGTCACGACGAAGGGGATCATCGCGACGATGCCGATCCCGTAGGCCACGAGCCCGCGCCAACCCCACGCGCCGTACACGCCTGACGGGTTGAAGATCTCCTTCACCGCGTAGCGGCCGCGACGAACGAGGTAGTAGTCCACGAGGTTCACGGAGGTCCACGGTACGAGCACGTAGAGCAGGATCACGAGGAAGCTGCCGAAGTTGGCGAGGAACTCGCCTGTGCTCACGAGCGAGCCGATCACGGCGGCCGTGGCGATCACGAGGCAGCCGACCACGCGCAGTGCCCGGGTGGGGCGCACGGCCTTGATCGAATCGAGGATCGTGATGAGCTCGAGCGATGCCGCATAGATGTTGATCGTGATGACGCTGATCAGGCCGGGGAGCGCGGCGACGAGCAGCCAGAGGCCGGCACCCGGGAGGATCAGGTCGGCGGCGTCACGCACGCCCTCGAGCGGGGAGGCGCCGGAGAAGGCCGCGGCCACGAGGGCGCCGAGTGCCATGAGCCACACGGCGCCGACGAAGACGCCGCCGTATGTGTACCAGAGCGCCCGTGCCGGGCTCGTCTGCGGCGGCAGATAGCGCGAGTAGTCGGAGACGTAGGGAGCCCAGCCGAGGGCGTAGGCCGCCGCGCCGCCGAACTGCACCAGGAACGCGACCCACGTGAAGCCCTCGAACGTGAACTGCGACGGGTCGAGAGGTACCACGACCAGCGCGGCGACGGTGAACACGCCGAACGTCACGAGGAAGAGCAGCGTGAGCCACTTCTGCGTCTTGTGGATCCAGTGGTAGCCGAAGATCGCGAGGAGAACGGCGAGTCCCGAGACGAGGACGTACCAGAGTGGATTCGCGTCGAGGCCGGTCGTCATCGTGAGGACGTCGGCGGCGAGCATCTGGTTGAACATGTTGAAGCCGACGAGGCTGAAGACGACGATCGCGCAGATGAGGATGACGCCGCGGTAACCGAACTGGGCGCGCGACTGGATCATCTGCGGCAGGCCGAGCTGGGGGCCTTGCGCCGAGTGGAACGCGGTGAAGATCGTTCCGACGGCGACACCGAGCACGATCGCGAGGAGCGAGGTGAGGAGCGACGCCCCGAGGGCGGCGCCGAGCATACCCGTCGCGAGCGTCGTGACGTTGGCGTTCGACATGAACCACAGGGGGAAGAGCGACCACGGCTTGCCGCTGCGCTCGTCGAGTGGGACCCAGTTGATCGAGCGCGTTTCGATGGTCTCCGTCGGGGTGATTCCCGGCTCGGAGGTGGCCGTCGGGGTCGGGTTCATTGTTCTCCTCGGGAGCGACAGGTCGGTTGCCCGACGTTATTGCGGCCCGTCCATATCGCACAAGACTATGTTTTCCATTGCTTGCCATAGCCTTCGCCGATACCACCCGACGGACGCCGCTCAGATGAGCTCGACACCCTCCCGCGGAACGAGCACCATCGCCGTCGCCATCCGCACCAGTTCGGCGGTGACGGGCGAGAGAGCGGCGTTCTCCCGGACGAGGAGCGCCATCGTGTCGAAGAGCGGTTCGGCGAACGGCGCCACGTGGAGCCCGTCCGGGAACGCGTCGCTCGACACGATCGACCGCGAGACCAGGGTGTCCCCGATGCCGCGGGCGACGAGCGCGAGCGCCGCGTCCACGTTCTCCACCTCGATGAGCGGATCGAGGCGCACCCCCTGCAGTTGGGCGCGGTCGGCCAGCTGGCGCCTCGTGGGGTCGTGGGACCCGTAGTGGGCGTCGTAGAGGATGAGCGGGGCCGCCGGGATCGCCTCGATCTGCATCGGCTCCGATGTCCGTGCCGGGTCGGCGCTCACCCAGAGGACCTCGTCGCGGAGCAGCGGGGTCACCGCCAACCCCTCGTCCGGGATGGGGAGCATGGCGAGACCGGCCTCGAGCTCGCCGGATCGCACACCCTCGGCGACCTCGAACGAGTTCTGGCCGACGAGGCGGAGTCGCACACCCGGGTGCTCGTGGTGGAACCGCTCGGCCAGGTCCGAGAGGAAGTAGTAGGACGCGTTCCGCAGAACGCCGAACGACGCGACGCCGCCGGTGAGGCCCTTGAGCGCGCCGAGCGATTGGGCCGCCCCGTCCACGCCGTCGACGACGCGTTGCGCCCAAGCGAGCAGCTCTCGGCCGGCGGCGGTGAGCACGAGCCGACGGCCCGTCCTCACGAAGAGGTCGAGCCCCGCCTCGAGTTCGAGCTTGCGCACGAGCTCCGAGACGGTCGGCTGAGTGGTGCCGAGCGCCGTCGCTGCTGCGGTGAACGTGCCGAGCGTCGCGGCGAGGAGGAACGCCCGGAGCTGCGTGATCGTCATAGCCTCATCCTATGGTTGCGATCGGAAGCATCGGCCTTGTCGCCCACGAGTGTCCTCCGTAGGCTCGCCCCATGATCTTCACGCCCTCCGTTCTCGCATCCCTCGACGGCTCCTTTCACCACCTCAAGGAGCCGGGCGTCACCGCTCCGGCCGCGCAACGCGATCCCGCGGTCATCGAGACGGTGTCGACGATGCTGCGCGCTATCGAGACCCGCGGAATGGATGCCGTGGCCGAGTACGCTCGCACCCTCGACGGTTCGGACGGCGGCCGATTCGAGCTCACCGCCGCGGAGATCGCGTCGAGCGGCGACCGCCTCGACCCGGCCCTGCGCGAGGCCATCGAGCTCGGCTCCGAGCGCACTCTCGCATTCGCCGCCGAGCAGCGCGCGCACCTGAACGACTTCGAGGTCGAGCTCGTCCCCGGGCTTGTCACCGGGGCGCGCTACATCCCCGTCGGGCGGGTCGGCGCGTACCTCCCCGCCGGCCGCTTCCCGCTCACGGCCAGCGCCTTCATGACCGTCGGCGTCGCGAAGGCCGCGGGCGTGCCCACCGTGATCGCGTGCACTCCCCCGCAGCCCGGCGGCGGCGCGAACGACGCCGTCGTCTACGCCGCACACCTGTCCGGCGTCGATCGCGTGTTCGTGCTCGGCGGGGTGCAGGCGCTCGCCGCGATGGCGTTCGGTCTGCTCGGCGAGCTCCCCGTCGACATGCTCGTCGGAGCCGGCAACGCCTACGTCGCCGAGGCGAAGCGGCAGCTCTTCGGCGTCGCCGCGATCGACCTGCTCGCGGGCCCGTCCGAGGTGGCCGTGATCGCCGACGAGACCGCCGATCCCGAGATCGTGGCGGCCGACCTTCTCGGCCAGGCCGAGCATGGCCCCAACTCCCCCGCCGCCCTCGTCACGACCTCCGACGCGTTCGGCCGGGCGGTCGCCGCCGCCGTCGACCGCCAGCTCGAGACGCTCGCCACGGAGCCCATCGCCGGGCCGGCCTGGCGCGACTACGGCTCGATCACCGTCGCGGCCGATAAGGCCACGGCGGTCACCCTCATGGACGACCTCGCCCCGGAGCACCTCGAGATCCAGACCGCCGACGACGAGTTCTACCACCGCGAGCTCCGCAACTACGGCTCGATCTTCATCGGCCCGTGGAGCACCGTCGCCTACTCCGACAAGGGAATGGCCGGCACGAACCACGTGCTGCCGACCGCCGGCGGAGCGAAGCACAGTGCCGGCCTGTCCGTGTCCCGCTTCCTCAAGCCGCTCACGTACCAGCGCATCTCGCGCGAAGCGACACCGTCGCTCGCCCCGGCCGTGCAGGTCATCTCCGACTCCGAGGGGATGGCGGCGCACAGCGCCACCGCCACCATGCGCCTCGACACCTGGGTTCAGTAGGACTCGCGGATAAGCTCTGGCCATGACCGACTCCGGCACGATCGCCCCGCAGGACGGGCGCGACGTCCGCGTCCGCGCTCACGAGCTCGCGCCGCGCGTGGGCGACCTCGCCCACAACGTCGGCCTCATCGATGCGGCGATCCGCTCGGCGGTCGACGACGGGATCGAGCTGCTCGTGCTGCCCGAGCTCGCGACGAGCGGTTACTACCTCGAGGATCGCGACGAGGCCCGTCGAGTGTCGATCGACGCCGACGATGCGGTCTTCGAGCGCTGGGCGGCGCTGCTCCCCGCCGGGTCGGTGGTCGTCGTCGGCTTCTCCGAGTCGGACGGAGACCGGATCTTCAACAGTGCAGCCATGCTCGCCGCGACGGGCCTCCTCGCCGTTTATCGGAAGACGCACCTGTGGGACGCGGAGGCCGAGATCTTCACCCCCGGCGACGAGCCGCCCCGCGTGGTGGAGACGCCCGTCGGGCGCCTCGGTACCGTGATCTGCTACGACCTGGAGTTCCCCGAGATGCCCCGCGGGCTCGCCGTCTCCGGCGCCGAGATCATCGCCGTCCCGACGAACTGGCCGCTCGTCCCGCGGCCGGACGGCGAGCGGGCACCCGAGGTCGTGCAGGCCATGGCGGCGGCACGCGCTTCCGCGGTCGCGATCGTGTGCTGCGACCGCTCGGGAGAGGAACGCGGCCACGTGTGGACGGAGGGCACCTCGGTGATCCCGAGCGACGGCTGGCCCGCCGGATCGAAGGACGACCGGGGCCGCGTCGACGCGACCCTCTCGATCTCCCCCACCCGCACGCGCATCGGTCCCTACAACGACGTGCTGTCGGATCGTCGGCCCGCTCTCTACAGCGCACTGCAGGAACCCGCCGACACTCCGACGGCCGACTGACTCCTCCGGCGCGAGCTCAGAACCGACGTGGTCGCGGCGCGGGCGGCGGCGGCACCGGCTTCGCGGCGATCACCGTGTCCACGGCGATGGTCTCGAGGCCGCGCTTCCCGTCGACGACGAGCGTCGTCTCGTCAGCACTCACGAGCACGCCGAGAGCGTCCGTCGCCTGACCGCTCGGCAGCAGGTAGCGCACGACGACGCGGGTTCCCGGCGTCGGGATGATCACCATGCGCTCGGCTTGTAGTCCTTGAGGAAGACGCCGAAGACGTCCTCGCCCGCCTCGCCGCGCACGACAGGGTCGTAGACGCGGGCGGCGCCATCGACGAGGTCGAGCGGCGCGTGGAAGCCCTCCTCCGCGAGCCGGATCTTCGTGGGGTGCGGGCGCTCGTCGGTGATCCAGCCGGTGTCGACGCTCGTCATGAGGATGCCGTCCGTTTCGAACATCTCCTGCGCGCTCGTGCGCGTGAGCATGTTGACGGCGGCCTTCGCCATGTTCGTGTGCGGGTGCCCCGGCCCCTTGTACGCGCGGCCGAAGACGCCCTCCATCGCGCTCACGTTCACCACGTAGGTGCGTCGCGCCTCGCTCGCCGCCATCGACGGCCGGAGCTTGGAGATGAGGATGAACGGCGCCGTCGTGTTCGCGAGCTGCACCTCGAGCATCTCGAGCGGGTCGACCTCGTTCACATGCTGCGTCCACGAGTTGACGTCGTGGAGGTCGGGCAGGAGGCCGCCGGCATCGATCGCCGTACCGGCTGCGTGGCGTTCGATGGAGCTCGACCCGGCGGCCATCGCCTGCTCCGTGAGCTCGTCGGCGCGAGCGGCGGCTGCCGCGAGGATGGGGTGCGCCGTCACGGACCTCGCGAGCGCCTGCGGGTGCTCGTCGTTCGTGTGGCCGAAGGTGACGAGCTCGGGCAACGGTCCGTCGGGGAGCGGGGCGAGCTCGGCGTCGACGAGCGGCTGGTACGCGCCGGGCGAACGGCGAACGGTCTGCGTGGCGTTGTTGATGAGGATGTCGAGGGGGCCGGCCGCGGCCACGTCCTCAGCGAGGCCGATCACCTGGGCGGGGTCGCGCAGGTCGATGCCCACGACCTTGAGCCGGCCGATCCAGTCGGCCGAGTCGGGCAGGCTCGTGAACCGCCGCACCGCGTCGCGCGGGAAGCGCGTGGTGATGGTGGTGTGGGCACCGTCGCGCAGCAGCCGCAGCGCGATGTACATGCCGATCTTCGCGCGGCCCCCAGTGAGGAGCGCGCGCTTCCCGGTGAGGTCGGTGCGGGCGTCGCGCTTGGCGTGGCTCATCGCCGCGCACGCCGGGCACAGCTGGTGGTAGAACGCGTCGACCACCGTGTAGTGCTGCTTGCACATGTAACAGGGACGCGACTTCAACAGCGTGCCGGCGGTGGGGGCCGTCGTCGAGGCGCCGATCGGGATGCCGCGGGTCTCGTCGTCGATGCGGTCGGCCGCGCCCGTCGCCGTCGCGGCGATCACCTGACGATCCGCCTCGGCGATCACCGCCCGCTTCTCGAGCCGGTGTGCGCGCTTCACGGCCTTGAACATCTTCGCCGTCGCCTGCCGCACCGCGACGAAGTCCGGGTGCGACTCGTCGATCTCCGGCAGCTGCTCGAGGACCCGCAACGTGACGGCGAGGTCGTCCGGGGAGATACCGCTGGGGTCGGGGAGGTCGGAGGGCACACGAGATTCTACGCCGGGATGCGGAGCGCCCGGATGTGGCGAGACGCCGTCAGGAATCGAGGTCCCTGGTCGACCAGTCCGTCGAGTCCACCGAGATCACGCCGTCTCCGACGAGGACTCTCAACGCGTCCTCGGCCTCAGCGATGCGCTCACTCCCGACCTGGGTCTCCCAGTCCGCCCGGAGTTCGGCGAAGACGGCATCCCCTGCCTCCATGAGTTCATCCCCCCTCGTGGTGATGGTCAGTCGAAGGCGGCGTCCGTCCCTCGGGTCCGGACGTCGTTCGATGTATCGCCGTTCTTCCAGCACGGCGATGGTCTTCGCGGCCGCCTGGCGCGTGACCGTGAGCCGACGGGCGAGCTCGGAGGGGGTGTCCGCGCCGGCGGCGATCGCGCGCAGGGCGAAGTCGTGCGCGGGACGGACGTCGTCGAAACCACGTCGAGCGAGCGCCTCCGAGCCGCGGTCGGCGAAGGTCCGGAACCCGGCGAGCAGAAGCAGCGCGAGGTCGGCTCCGGCACGTGTCATGAGCCCATCATATGATCCTCGTTGACTTTGACATCCTGGTTGCCTATCTTGAAAGGCAACCACGTTGTCAATCACCGAAGGATGTTCCCATGCCTGCACAGTCACCCGCCGCCACGCTGCCCGGAGTGACCCATCACCGCCTCGATGTCGACGGAGTCGACCTCCATTACGTCTCGGCCGGGAGCGTCGGATCTCCGATTCTGCTCATCCACGGCTGGCCGGAGACCTGGTGGGCCTTCCGTCGTGTGATCCCCCTTCTCGCCCGGACGCATCGCGTATACGCGGTCGACCTGCGGGGCTTCGGAGACTCGAGCCACGACGCGCGACACGACTACAGAGAGCAGGCGTTCGTCGAGGACCTCCGCGCGCTCACCGACCACCTCGACGTCGGGCCGGTCCACCTGCTCGCCCAGGACATCAGCGGCGGACTGGCTTTCACCTTCGCAGCGACGCATCCCGACGCGGTCCGGAGCTTCATCGGTGTCGAGACGACCTTCGCCGGGTTCGGTCTCGAGAGGCTCGCCGACGTCAACAACGGCGGCTCCTGGCACCTCGGCTTCCTCGGCACCCCTGGCATTCCGCAGCTGATGATCGGCGGTCACGAACGCGACCTGGTGGAATGGGCGTACACGGCGATGGGCGCGACGTCCGGGCGCGTGACGCCAGCGGATCTGGATGAATTCGTCGCTGCATATACAGGCCCAGATGCCTGGCACGGCAGCTCAGGACTGTACCGTTCCCTCTTCACCGACGCCGGACGGACGAAGGCACTCGCCGAGTCGAGGCCGCTTCGGATGCCGGTGCTCGCCGTCGACGGCCCGAACTTCCCGTTCACGGCGAACAGCCTCAGCCAGGTCAGTGCCGGGGAGCCGCTGAGCAGGAGGATCGAGAACGTCGGCCATCTGGTGGCGCAGGAGGCACCCGACGAGCTCGCGAGCGTGATCCTCGATTTCGTCGGACCGGTCGACGCGACGGCAGGATGAAGCTGCCATTCCAACGCTCCGAGGACCTCGGCCTGACGACCTCGACCCGTCCACGTACGCTGATCGTATGGGTGCGGAACAGTTGTCATTTCAGGCCACCATCGGCGTCGAGGTCAAGGGCGACACCTGGAGCTGCGTCGAGATCCCCGACTCGCGAGCATTCTTCGGAACCGGCAAGACGGTGCGGGTGGACGCGCGCGTCGACGACGTCATGCTCGAGAACGTCGGCGCGATGGTGACGGGCACCGGCGGCCACATGGTGTCTCTCAGCGCGAAGGTGCGGAAGGCCCTGAACAAGGACATCGGCGATCCTGTCGACGTGACGATCACCGCGCGCTGACGACACGAGGTCACCGACAGCCGCTCAGGCGTGGTCGCGTCGTTCCGGCCAGGTCCAGCTCGCGTCGGCGGCATCGCGTTCTGCCGCCGCGCGGCGCCGACGGGATTGCCCGCGCTTGGTGTTCCCGGCACCCGGGGGCTCCCAGACCCAGTCGGCGGGAACGACATGGAGCGCGAGCGTCTCCGTGCCTTCAGCTGAATCGCGTCCGTGGACGAGGACGGCGGCGTGACCGCCGACCCGCCACGCGTACACCGGGCCGACCGTCTCGATCCCGGACCGTGCGATGTTCCGCGCGTACCCGTCCTCCCCTCGGAGGTCGGTCTCGGCGTGGAAGTGGTCGCCGCCGTAAAAGTGGATGGCGTCCATCTGCAGCCGATCGCGGACCGCGTGCAGCCGCTCCATCGCTCCCCGCGCCTCAGCCTGGGCCGACGCTAAGGGGAAGATCGCAGACGCACCCCGGTCGACCACCGGCGAACCGATGTCCGCCCACGTCCGTGCGGCCCGTCCGGCCGGGTCGGCCAGTGCGGTGAGGATCGACATCCCCCGGGAACCCGCGACCAGGGCCTCCCGATCGGTACTCGGGAGCCCGAAGGGGACCACGTCCTGCAGGTCCGATGCGGCGGTCGCGAACGCGTCGGGGCCGAATCGCCGGCGCGTGTCGGTGACGGCGGACAGCAACAGCGGCGCCCACTCCCCGAAGGCCGGCACGTCGGTGCGGAAGAGCGTCAGCGGGGCGTTCGTCACCTCGCGGAGCTCGTCAGGCGCGGACGATGACGAGAGAGTGATGACGACCACCCCGTCGGAGAAGATCTGCTGGGTGACGGTCGTCAGCTGGACGTAGGGAACGCGGTGTCCGGGGTCGCCGTCCGGGTAGTAGATATCGAGGATGCGCCGGCACCGCAGCTCGTCCTCGTCCCTCTCCCACGTGACCACCCGCAGCGGCGTCTTCGTCGACGTGTAGAAGGTGACCGTGAAGCGATGCCCCCGCGGCGAGACCTCGAGGTACCACCCGGGCGGATCGGTGTCCTCGACCACGCTCAATCCCGCACCTCTCTCGTAACGCCCACGCGCGTCGTCGAGGTCGAGGTACGCCGGCTCGCCGATCGGCTCGAGGCGGTACGTCTCGAATCGGTTCGGGTAGCGAGACATCATCTGCGGATCTCCTCTTCGGCATGCATGGCGCTGGGGTCTGCGGTTCAGCCCAGAACGGCGTGCGCGATCGTGAAGATCAGCAGCCCGGCGAGTGCCCCGACCACCGTGCCGTTCAGTCGGATGTACTGCAGGTCGCGCCCCACCATGAGCTCGATCTTCTCGGTGGTCTCCTCCGCGTCCCAGCGCTCGACCGTGTCGGTGATGATAGACGCGATGTCGTGCCGGTACCGGTCGACGAGGAAGACGGCGGCGTCGACGACCCGGCCGTCGACGCGGCGCTGCAGCGCGTCATCCGTGCTGAGCCGCCCGCCGATGTCGGTGAGCACCTGCACGGCCCGCCGCCGCAGGCCGCTCTGCGGGTCGGCGAGCGAGTCGAGCAGCCCGGCCTTGGCGGTGTTCCAGGCGTCGGAGGCGAGCCCGCGCACCCGGGGGCTGTCGAACAACCGTTCCTTGGCGCCGTCCAGCCGGGCCATCGTCGCCGGGTCGTGCTGCAGGTCGTCGGCCAGTCGGCTCAGGTACCCGTCGATCGCGAGGCGGGCCGGATGCTGCGGGTCGGCCTGGGCTGCGGCGACGAACTTCACGGCCTCGTTGTAGGCGGTGTCGTCGACCAGGCGGGAGGCGATCGAGGGCACCCAGGACGGGAGTCGCCGCGACAGCAGGCCCGTGAACGCGGCGTGGTTGGCGTCGAGCCAGGCGCCGATGCTGTCGAAGGCGAGGTCGACGGCGCCGTGATGGGCACCGGACTCCACGACGGTGCCGAGCGAGCGACCCAGCGGTGGACCCGACTCCGGCGCGATCAGGTGCCGGCGCGCGAGGTCTTCGATGACGTCGTTCACGTCGTCGTCGCTCAGGGCGCGCAGGACGCTCGCCGCCAGGAGCGCTCCCTCGGCGCCGACCCTCTCGGCGTGCTTGGGGACGCTCAGCCACTCCCCGATCCGACCGGCGACCCCGGCGCTCTCGAGCTTGGTCCGCACGACGTCCCCCTGCAGGAACTGGGTCTCCACGAACTCGCCGAGGTTGCGGCCGATCTCGTCCTTCCGGTTCGGGATGATCGCGGTGTGCGGGATCGGGATGCCGAGCGGGTGCCGGAACAGCGCGGTCACCGCGAACCAGTCGGCGAGGGCGCCGACCATGCCGCCCTCGGCGAACGCACGCACGTAGCCGAGCGCGGGGTACCGCTCCTGCAGCGTGAACGCGACCACGAACAGCACCGCCATGAGGAGCAGCGCGCCGAGAGCGACCCCCTTCATCACTCGCAGCCCCCGGCGGCGCTCCTGGTCGGCGGGGCTCAGCAGGTCGGTCGAGGTGTGTGGCACTCGGTCATCCTCGCACGCACGCCTTCGGGCGCGGTCCGGCCAGATCGGTCAGACGAAACGCGTCAGACGAAGCGCACCCAGTTCGCCTTGCGACCGGTCTCGACCTGCTGCAGAAGTCGCAGCTGATCTCCGTCGGCGGCGTAGAGCGACACGGTCGTCGAGAGCTCACCCGCGACGACCACGTGGCGTCCGTCCGGGCTCACCGCGAAGCCGCGGGGCTGCGGTTCGGTCGGAACGAACGACCCCGACGCCGTGACCGAGCCGTCCGTCGCGACGGCGACCGAGCTCAACGTGCTCACGGTGCGCTCGGACGCCCAGATGCGGCGTCCGCCGTCGGCCAGGTGCAGGTCGGCGCCCCAGATGAGGTGCTCGTCACGCGGGTCGGCGCCGAAGCGACTCACGGACAGTCCCTCTGAGGGGTCGAAGACGTCGGCGCCCTCCCGGAGCTCGAGCACGCCCGTCTCCACATCGCGCGCATAGTGCAGCACCTGCGCGGTGAACTCGGTGAGCACGTAGACCGCGTCGCCTGCCGCGTTCAGCACGAGGTGGCGCGGACCGCTTCCGGCCGGGGCGTCGACGGTGGGCGGGTCGAGAGGAGTGAGCGCGGCGTCATCTCCGAGCGCGTACTGCGCAATCAGATCGGCGCCGAGCGAGACCGCGTAGACGAAGCGTCCGTCGTTGCTCGGCAGCACGGCGTGGAGGTTGGGGTACTCGAAGCGGGACACGGGCTCCCCCACCACCCCGTCCTCGACGAGGGCGCTGAAGCCGTAGCCGCCTCCGTACGAGACACCGAGCAGCACCGTACCGCCGCGCGCCAGCGCGAGGTAGCTCAGGCTGCCGTCGGGGAGGTCGTGCCGCGCGATGGCCGAGAGAGCGCCGCTCGCCCGGTCGAGACGCAGGGTCACGATGCCCGCCGAGGCGTGCCCGCCGCCCTCCTTCACCCCCGCGTAGACGAGGTCCCGCTCGGTGTCGACGACGAACGTCGAGGTTCCGGCGAGGTCACCGGTCACCGCGAGACGCTCCAACGAGTCGCCGACGAGACGGAAGGTGCTGATGCTGTCGTCGCCGGCGTTGGCCACGAGGACGAGGGAATCGGTCATCCCTCGATCGTAGACACCACCGGCGTCGACCGCTCAGACCTCCGCGTCGCGGCGGCGTCGCACCGCCCAGATCGTCGACGCGGCGCCGACCACGAAGAGCAGCAGAGCCGCCGTCAGGAGCGGCGCGCCGTCCGTGCCGGTCACGGCGAGCCCGTCGGGATCGTCGGTCGGAGTGTCGGTCGGCGGATCCGTCGGGGAGGGAACCGCCTGGGGCGCGAGCACGACGGCCGTCGGCTCGCTGACGGACGGCGCCGGCGACACGTAGCCCGGCAGCGTTCCGGTGACGGCGACCACGAAGGCATAGCCGACGTCGCCCGACCGCACCTCGTACGTCGCGCCGGTCGCCCCGTCGATGGCGACCAGGTCCGCCTCATCGACGGCGGCGATGGCGAGACGCGCCGTGTCATCCTCCGGGGAAGCCGCGAGGTCCTCCTC
Source organism: Labedella gwakjiensis (assembly GCF_003014675.1). Taxonomy (NCBI): domain Bacteria; kingdom Bacillati; phylum Actinomycetota; class Actinomycetes; order Micrococcales; family Microbacteriaceae; genus Labedella; species Labedella gwakjiensis. The sequence continues at coordinate 2,905,416 of NZ_PYAU01000001.1, read as the reverse complement.
GGCGACCCGGAACCACTGGAAGGCGAACGTCGTGCCCTCGGCCCACTCTCCCGGATCGGCGGTGAGCGTCTCGCCGACCGCCGGCGTGCCGCCGATCGTCGCGACGCCCACCGGGTCGATCGCGTAGGCCTCGATCGGGGTCGAGATCTCGCACGTGCCGCACGTCGCTCCGAGCCCCTCGGGTGCGACCGACAGGGTCAGCGGACCGGTCGACGCCTCGTCGGACACGGTCACCGTGAACGACACGGTGGCCGGCCCGTCGCCCGCGGCCACGTCCGGGACCGCCCACGTCAGGGTGTCGCCGTCGATCGCGAGCCCGGCCGGCAGGCTCGCCGGGTCGATGCTCGCCCACGGCAGCACCTCGGAGAGGTCGGCGACGACCGTCGCTCCCGTGAGGCCGCCGAGGCCCGTGTTCGCGGCCGTCAGCGTGTAGTCGACGGTGTCGCCGCGCGACAGCGGAGCGTCTGTCGGGGCGCTCGACGCGAGGTCGAGGCCCCACACGTTCGGCCACGCCGGCTTGTTGGTGTCGAACAGCCAGTCCTGGAAGAACGCGTCGAGGTCCGCGCCCGAGATCTCCTCAGCGAGAGCGATGAAGTCGGCGGTGGAGCCGTCGCTGCCGTTGAGCCGCTCGTACCACTCGCGGAAGATCTCCTGGAAAGCCTCGTCGCCGATCGAGAGGCGCAGCGCCTCCAGCGCCATGCCGGAGCGCGAGTAGGACTGGAAACCGAACAGGTCAGCGGGGTCGTCGAAACCGGCCACGGGTACCGTCCATGCGGAGTCCGTGTCGGGCACGCCCTCCCACTCCGAGTACCAGACGGCCTCGGTGTCGTCGCCGCCGTAGAGGGCCGCGGTCGCGGCCGAGGTGATGTGCTCCGCCGGTCCCTCGTTGAGCCAGATGTCGCTCCAGTCGGAGAGGGTCACGGCGTCGCCGAACCACTGGTGCACGAGTTCGTGGATGAGCGTTCCACGGCTGGCCGATCGGTCGAAGAACGACCGGTCCTGCGTCTCCAGGGCGTAGCCGACCCCCACGTTGTCCACGACGATGCCCGTGCTGTTGCCGGGGTACGGTCCGTAGGCGGTCTCGAGGTAGCCGAGAACCGTCTCGATCTGATCGCGCGAGGCGAGGGAGGTGGTCTTGCGCTGGGTGCTCAGGTCCGAGTCGATGAAGCTCCACTCGGGGATCGTCCGCCCGCTCGGGAGCGTGACCGTCGACTCGTAGATGTCGTAGCGGCCGATGGAGACGAGGGAGAGGTAGGTGGTCATCTGCTCGGTCTGCTCCCACGACCAGGTGGTCGTCCCCGCGACCGCGTCGTCGACCCGTCCGACGAGTTCGCCGTTGCTGACCGCCGCGGCGGTGCCGCCGCCGATCGTGGTGGGGATGGTGAGGTCGATGTCGAACGTGGCCTTGTCGAGCGGGGTGTTGTTGTTCGGGAACCACGTCATCGCGCCGACGGGTTCGCTCACGGCGGTCGCGCCGTCGGGGGTGGCGACCCAGCCCTCGGAGCTTCCGTCGGGGTCGATGTGCTCGGTGGGCACGCCCGAGTACTCGACGGTCGTGGTGAACTCTCCGGTCACGGGTGTCGCGGGGGTGATGACGAGCTTGTAGGTGGTCGTGTCCGCGTCGATGATCCGCGTGAAACCGGCTGGGGCGCCATTCACGAGCACCGAATCGACGGTGAGCCCCTCGAGATCGAGGCTGAAGGACGACAGTTCCACGGAGGCCGTGGCCGTGATCTCGGTGGTCGCGTCGATGGACCCGGTGTCGTGGTCGTAGTCGACGGCGATGTCGTAGTGCTGCACGTCGTATCCGGTGTTGCCGACGTTCGGGAAGAGCGAATCCCCCGTGGTCTGTCCTCCCGGTTCTGCGGCGTGAGCGGGCGCAGCGACGAACGCTCCGGCTCCCACGATGCTCAGGGCGAGGACCCCCGCAGCGCAGCGGGAGAGACGCGGGCGGGAGGAACGGACGGCGGAACTGATCGGCGGCATGGCGCCCCTTCGTGCGACGGTGAGAAGGATCCTGATCCGCGCGGCGAACCGCCCGGTCGGCCCGACACTACGGGGCGGGCGTTTCCGTGAGATTTCGATCAGGAGGCGAAACGTCACGCGGGTCGATGTCGGAGGCGTAGCGTCGTCGTATGACCTCGACATCGGACATGATCGCCCGGCAGCAGCCCCTCACCACCGCCTTCGGGTACCGCTCGACGGCGGCGGAGGTCATCGCCGGACACGACCTGCACGGCAAGACCGCGATTGTGACCGGCGGATACTCGGGGCTCGGTCTCGAGACGGTGAAAGCGCTCAGCGGCGCCGGCGTCCGCGTGATCGTGCCGGCCCGCCGCGTCGACGTCGCCCGCACCGCGCTCGACGGCGTCACCGGGGTGGAGGTCGCGGCGATGGACCTCGGCGACCTCGACTCCGTCACCACGTTCACGGCCGGAGTCCGCGACGCCGAAGCCTCGATCGATCTCGTGATCAACGTGGCGGGCATCATGGCGACCCCCGAAGGCCGAACGCGCCAGGGGTGGGAGTCGCAGTTCGGCACCAACCATCTCGGCCACTTCGCCCTCATCGGCGGTGTCGCGCCGCTCCTCTCAGAGGGCGCGCGAGTCGTGTCCTACTCGTCGGTGGGGCACTACCGCTCCCCCGTCCGCTTCGACGACATCAACTTCGAGTCGGAGCCCTACGACCCGTGGGTCTCCTACGGCCAGGCGAAGACGGCGAACGCGCTCTTCGCCGTGGGCCTCGATGCGCGCGCGGCCGGCCGGGGCATCCACGCCTACTCGGTGCACCCGGGCGGCATCATGACCGATCTGCAGCGCCACATGCCCCGTGAGGAACTCGTGCAGCGCGGCTGGGTCGACGCCGACGGCACACCGAACCCGCTCTTCAAGACGCCGGAGCAGGGCGCGGCGACGGGGCTGTGGGCGGCCACCGCCCCCGAGCTGAGCACGCGGGGCGGCGTCTACGCCGAGGACTCCTCCCTCAAGGGTGTCGTGCCCGCCGACCATGCCGACACCAACACGGGCGGAGTGAAGGAGTGGGCGATCGACACCGATGCGGCCGATCGGTTGTGGGATCTGTCCGTCACGGCCACGGGACTCGACCCGTTCGGCAACGCCTGAGCGTCGCGTCGGAATAGCCGCCGACGGGCCGCCGTTGCAGCGGACATGACGTTCGATCCCGCTGCGCTCGAGGAAGTCCTGTCGTCGCTCGTGGTCCGCACCGGGCCCGCTCGGCGCTCCACGCTCGGCGCGGGTGGGCTGCATCCGGTCGTTCCCGGTCACGTCACGCTCGTGTACGTCGTCGAGGGCGAGATCAGCGTCGATCCGAGGGACACGCTGGCCTGCGACCTCGACGTCGAGGCCGGCACCGTCTCTCGACTCGACGGCTCCCGCACGCTCCTCGCGGGTGACGCCATCCTGAGCGCCGGTCACGGGCCGTCCGTTCTGCACTCGGAGTCCGGCGCTCGCATCGTGACCGTGGAGATGGACCTCGACTGGCCGCGGGCCGCCCTCCCCCTCCCCTCGCTCGTTCTCGTGGGCGGGTTCGCCGCTCTCGAACCGGCGGCCGCTGCTCTGGCCGCGGAGCTCGGCCCGTGCCTCGACGGTCAGGACGGGGTCCGCCTCGGCGACTCCGTCATCTGCCGCACGATGGTCACCGCGGTGCTGCTCGCCGTCATCCGCGCGTGGGCCCACTCCACGTGCGCTCCGCACGGCTGGCCACGCCGCGCGCAGGACCCGTTCCTCGAACGCGTCGTGGCGGCCGTGATGGACGAGCCAGGACACGAGTGGACGGTCGACGCGCTCGCGAGCATGGGAGCGATGTCGCGGACGATCTTCGCCGAACGCTTCCGCTCGGCCTTCGGGCAGTCGCCCGCCAGCTTCGTGACCGAGGTGCGGATGGCCCGCGCCAAGACGATGCTCAGCGCGGGCCATTCGGTGTCGGAGACCTCCCGCGAACTCGGCTACAGCTCCGATGAGGGCTTCAGCCGCGCGTTCCGCCGCCACACCGGGACGGCGCCGTCGCTCTGGCGCACGCACCAGCGCGACGAGATCGCGAGCTGACTCAGCGCATCACGTTCCGGTCGCCGGCCGACCGCCGGTTCGCAAGCCCGAACAGCACCGCGCCGAGCACGAGGAGCACCGCGGCGAGCGCGTAGTCGAGGGTCACGCCGACGGCGTCGATGATCAGCCCGCCGAAGCCGGCCGCGATCACGATGCCGAGCTGGAATCCCACCACCACAAGTCCGCCGCCGGCCTCGAGGCGGTCGGGCATGCGGTGGCCGACCCACGTGTTCACGATGATGAGCCACGAGGCGAAGAAGAAGCCCCACACGAACACCGCGGCGGCGACACCGAGCAGGGCACCGGGGAACGCGATGACCGCGGCGGACATGACGGCGATCGTCAGCGGTGCGACCACGCCGAAGACGACGAACGTGCGGTCGATCACCGCGCCGATCACGACGTTCCCGAGGAAGCCGCCGGCTCCGAACAGCGCGAGGAGCAGCACGACGGTTCCCGCGTCGGCCCCCTCGATCCGCTCGAGAGCCACACGGATGTACGTGTAGGCGAGGAAGTGCCCGAGCACCACGAGCACGTGCCCCGCGAGACCCGACCCGACACCCGGCAGGCGCAGCGTCTCGGCGAGGAACCGCGGGCTCGACGTCTGCGCGGCGGGAACGGTCGGCAGCAGCAGTCGGAGCGGGAGGGCGAGGAGGGCGGAGACGACGCCGACGAGCAGGAACACCCAGCGCCAGTCCACGAGCTCGCCGAGCATCACCCCGAGGGGAACACCCGCGACCGTGGCGAGCGACATGCCCGCGGTCGTGAACATCACGGCACGACCGAGCCGCTCCGGCCCCGCCAGCCGGGACGCGACCGTGATCGACATGGTCCAGAACGTGCTGATCGCCGCCCCGAGGAGCACGCGGGCGAGCAGGATGAGGATGAGGCTCGGCGCGATCGCCACGAGCACGCTCGACACCCCGGCGGCGGCCGCCGTCCACACGAGCAGGCGACGGCGATCAAGCCGCGGGAACACGAGGCCGACCGTCGGTGCGACGATGAGGCCGACGAAGGCCGTGACGGTCACCGTCTGCCCCGCCTGGCCCGGCGTGATGCCCAGGTCGGCGGCCATCTCGATGAGCATTCCGTTGGGCAGGAACTCGGCCGTCACGAGCAGGAAGCTCATGAGCATCATCGTCACGAGCGCCCCGTAGGGCAGGCGCGGCGGTCGTTCGGCCGTCTCGGGTTCGATCGCTGGCAGGTTTGCGGTGTTCGTCATTCTTCGAGAATCGTCCGCGCGGCCGGTCCGCACCCGACCGAGCGTCCGGGACGTCCGACCGTTCGTCCGGGCGTCACGATTCGAGCAGTATGATGGATTCATCAAGTCACTATCTCGGTGACCCACTCGCGTGATGTAGGGAGCCCCGATGAGCCTGGGCGACGAGCAACGACCCCTGTACGAGATCAAGGCGAACCTGTTCAAAGGGCTCGCCCATCCGTACCGCATCCGCGTTCTCGAGATCCTCGCGGGCGTCGACGAGGCGCCGGTGTCCGAGCTCATCTCCGAGACCGGGCTCGAGGCCTCCCATCTCTCGCAGCACCTCTCGGTGTTGCGCCGCTACGGCCTCGTGCTCTCCGAGCGGCGTGCGAGTGTCGTCTACTACCGACTGGCGTTCCCGCAGGTCGCCGACCTCCTCCGCGTGGCGCGACAGCTCCTCGGCGAACTGCTGCAGGATTCGCAGCGGCAGCACGCCTCGGCGCTGGCCCTCCCCGCGATCTCGCCCGCGCCATGAGCGCGTCCTCCTGGTCTCCGCGTGCCCTGCTCCCGAGCCGCGACGATTATCGAGGACTCCGCCGCAGCTGGCGTGGTGACGTCGTCGCCGGCATCACCGTCGGCATCGTCGCCCTTCCCCTGGCCCTCGCGTTCGGCGTGAGCTCCGGTGTCGGCGCCGAGGCCGGGCTCATCACGGCGATCATCGCGGGGCTCGTCGCGGCCGTGTTCGGCGGCTCCGACGTGCAGGTCTCCGGGCCCACCGGCGCCATGGTCGTGGTGCTCGCGCCGATCGTGGTGAGCCACGGCGTCGGCTCCGTCGTCATCGTCAGCGTCCTCGCGGGCGTCATCGTCCTCGCCGCGGGTGCGCTCCGCCTCGGTCGGACGGTGAGCACCATCCCCTGGCCCGTGATCGAGGGCTTCACGGTGGGGATCGGCGTGATCATCTTCCTGCAGCAGGTCCCCTCCGCCGTGGGCGTCAGCGGCGCGGGCCACAGCACCAACGCCGTGGCCGCCGCCGTGGAATCCGTGATGGGCGCGGACTGGCCAGAGGCTCTCCTGCCCCTCGCGACCGTCGCCGTCGTCACGGTGATCATGCTGCTGCTCGGCCGGGTCAGCGGCCGGCTGCCCGCGTCGTTCATCGCGATCGTGGTCGTGACGATCGGCGCCGCGCTCCTCGGCGTGCCGCTCGCGACGATCGGCGAGCTGCCTCACTCGCTGCCTCTCCCCACCTTCCCCTCCATCGATCTGGGGACCCTGTCCGGCCTGATCGGCCCTGCGTTCGCCGTCGCGGCGCTGGCCGCGATCGAGTCGCTGCTCTCTGCTCGCGTCGCCGCGTCCATGTCGGACACGGGACCGGTCGACGCCGACCGCGAGCTCGTCGGCCAGGGACTCGCCTCGATCGCCTCGGGCTTCTTCGGCGGCATGCCCGCCACCGGCGCCATCGCCCGCACCGCCGTGAACGTGCGATCGGGCGCTCGCACCCGTGTGTCCGCGATCGTGCACTCGCTGGCACTTCTCGCTGTGGTGTACCTCGCGGCGAACGTCGTCTCCGTCATCCCGCTGGCCGCGCTCTCCGGGGTGCTCATGGTGACGGCGGCGCGCATGGTCTCCCCGACCGTGATCGGCCAGGTGATGCGATCCACCCGGTCCGATGCTGTCGTCTTCGTGGTCACGGCGATCATCACAGTGAGCTTCGACCTCATCGTCGCCGTCGGGATCGGTGTCGCGGTGGCCGCGTTCTTCGCGTTGCGTTCGCTCAGCACCGCGAGCGGCGTGCACCGTGAGGAGTTGGCCGGCGCCCCCGAGCCCGGCGACGAGCGGATCGCCGTGTTCCGCATCGACGGCTCGCTGTTCTTCGGCGCCGCCGAGCGGATCCTCGACCGCATCGGAGCGCACGACGGCGTCGAGGTCGTGGTGCTGCGCCTCTCGCACCTGCAGCTCATCGACGCCACCGGCGCCCACACCCTCACTGAACTCGTGACCGCTCTGGAGCGTCGGGGCGTCACGGTGCTCATCAAGGGCATCCGGCCCGAGCACCGGACGCTGCTCGAGCGGCTCGGCGTCATCGACTCTCTCCGGCACCCGAACCACCTCTTCGTCGACCTCGAACCCGCGATCGCGCACGCCCGATCCCACGTCGGCCGAACCGCGGCGGCCGCCGGATGAGCTCGGGCAGCGCACCGGTCCCGCCGGCGCGGCGCGAGGGTCCGCCGCCGATCCGCATCAGCCGCCGTACCCTCCTCCTCGGCGCCGGCGGGCTCGCCGTCATCGGCGTCGGCGGCTACTGGCTCACCGAGGGCCGCTCGTCCGGCGGCGGCACCTCGTTCACAACGCCGCTCCGCATCCCTCCCCTCGCCGAATCCGAGGTCGTCGACGGCGAGCGCGTGTTCCGCCTCGCCGCGCGGGCCGGCGAGACCGAGCTCGTTCCCGGCGTCCAATTCGCCACGATGGGGTTCAACGGCGTCCACCTCGGACCCACGATCCGGGCCGCGCGCGGCGAGCGCGTGCGGATGCACGTGACCAACGAGCTCGACGTGCCGACCACCGCGCACTGGCACGGCATGATCCTCCCGGCCACGGAGGACGGCACTCCCCACCAGAGCATCGCGCCCGCCGCCACGTGGACGGCCGCGTGGCAGATCGACCAGCCGGCGGCGACGCTCTGGTACCACCCGCACCCACATGGGCAGACCGAGCTGCAGGTAGGCCGGGGCATGGCCGGGCTGTTCCTCGTCGACGACGACGACGAGTCGCCGGACCTGCCGTCCGAGTACGGCGTGGACGACATCCCGCTGATCATCCAGGACATCGCGGTGCGTCCGGGCGGCGAATCGGCGGGAACGCCCACAGCGTCCCCCATCGGCCGGATCGGCAACACCCCGATCGTCAACGGCACCTACCGGCCGCACCTCCGGGCGAGCAGCGGGCTCGTGCGACTGCGCATCCTCAACGCCTCCGCCGCCCGCTGCTACAACCTCGAGCTGTCGACCGGCGAGCCGCTCCTCCTCGTGGGCACCGACGGCGGGCTGCTGCCGTCTCCGCAGTCCGTTCAGAGGGTGTTCCTCTCCCCCGCCGAGCGCGCCGAGGTGCTCGTGCAGCTGCCGCCGGGATCGGACCTCGTGCTCCGGTCCGTTCCGCACGACCTGGGCATGAGCAGCGGCGACGACACCGCGTCCGGGGCGGACAACACCCTCGACATCCTGCGCATCACCACTCCGTCGGACACGACGGCGCGGGAGGTTCCCACGACGCTGCCGTCAGCCGTGCTCCCCGCTCTGGCCGATGCGATGACGGAGCGGCGGTTCATGCTCGGCAACACGACGATCAACGGCCGGGTCATGGACATGGACCGCATCGACACGACGATCGTCGCCGGCGCCACCGAACGGTGGACGATCATGAACACGTCCGACCGCGCCCACAACTTCCACATCCACGGAGCCCAGTTCGCCGTGCACAGGGTGAACGGCGAGAAGCCCGCCGCGCAGAACCGCGGGTGGAAGGACACCGTCTTCCTCGCCCGCGACGACGCCATGGAGCTGATCGTCCCGTTCAGCTCCTACGTCGACCCCGCGACGCCGTACATGTACCACTGCCACCTGCTGTGGCACGAGGACCAGGGGATGATGGCGCAATACGTGCTCACGACGGATGGGGGCGACGACGGGGCCGACGCAGGGACCGACATGGGGATGGACGGGATGGGGATGGGGATGGACCACCCCGGCCACGACTAACTCCTCGGCGGCATTGATCCGGCATCCAGGGTCACCGGTTCCTCCGACGGCGGCGTCTGCCGTGCTCCGTCGGTCGCCCGCGAGGAGTCGGCACCCTGTCAGAGAACTTGTTCATCTTCAACTCGTCGGGCAGTCCCCACGCTGCGCGGACGTCTCTCCTCAGGGCCTTGAGCCGCCTGTCCGAGTAGGTGGCCGGGATCAGTGCGATGAAGAGGAGCGCCGCAGAGCTGCCCGTGAGCGCGAGCGTGAGAAGTGTCGCCGCATCGTCCGGCGCCCCGCTCGCCGTAGCAAGAATCCCGTAGACCATTGGTACCAGTGCGACGACGGCCAGCATGAGCGCGGCTCCGATCAAGGCGAAGGTGATGCCCCGCGACACGGACCACGGTGTGACGGTGGTCCTGATGACGGAAGCGGTGACCAAGTCGTCTCGAGCGGCCGCGACCAGACGCGCCGCTGGCGAGTCCGCCTCCATCCCCACGAGCTCAGCCGACAGTTGTCGGGCTTGCCTCAGTTCTCGGGAACCGCCTGCTGCAGCGCGGCTCCCGCAAGCGCGATCAAGCCCGGAATCGCCGCAGCTCCCAAGGTTGCCAACCACTCCATGTCGTCTCCTTACGTGGCTTCCTGAGACCACAGCCTGACGAACACCTCCGACATCACGGCGTCGCGCTGGCGCCATACCAGCGGTCGCGCGGTGGAGCATGCGCGCTCGAACGATCCAGAACGTCTTCGTCGGTCGGTTGAACATCGCCGAGTTCCTGGGGGTGGGCGGGCTCCTCGTCGTGGGATTCGTCCTCGTGGCCGGCGGACACGGCACGATCGGAGGCACGACGGCCGCGATGCTGCTGTTCCTCCGGCTGTTCGGTCCGATCAATCAGCTGCTGTTCGTCGTCGACGAGATGCAGTCGGCTCTCGCGTCGCTCGGGCGGATCGTGGGGGTGCTCACGGCTGGTGAGACGCACGAGTCTGCCCTCTCGTCCGACGGCGAGACATCGTCCCCCGACCCGCTCGCCTCCGGCGGAGTGCGCATCTCGCGGGTGGATCACTCCTACGTCGCCGGCCATCCCGTGCTCACCGGCATCGATCTCACGCTGGTCCCCGGCGAGCGCGTCGCGATCGTCGGCGCCTCGGGCGCGGGCAAGAGCACCCTCGCCGCCCTGGTGGCGGGAGTGCACACCGCCGAGAGGGGACGCGTCGAGGCGGCCGGCTCCGTCATGCTCGCGACGCAGGAGGTGCACGTGTTCGACGGCACGCTGCGCGACAACCTCACGCTCGTCCGTCCAGGCACCGACGATGCCACTCTCCTCGATGCGCTGGCCCGGGTGGGTGCGCAGGGCCTCATCGCGCGCCTGCCGGGCGGGCTCGACGAACCCGTCGGCGCGGCGGCGGCGGCTCTGACACCCGCCGAAGCCCAACAGATCGCCCTCGCGCGCGTGCTGCTGGCCGACCCCACGATCGTCATACTCGACGAGGCGACCGCCGAGGCAGGCTCCAGCGACGCCGGCCGCCTGGAAGGCGCAGCGGAGGCGGCGACCCGGGGCCGCACCGCCCTCGTCGTGGCGCACCGCCTCACCCAGGCCGCGACAGCCGACTGGATCGTGCTGATGGACCGCGGCCGCATCGTCGAGCGCGGCACCCACGCCGAGCTCGTCGCGGCCGACGGGGCGTACGCGCGGCTGTGGGAGGCGTGGAGTGTTGACCGCGGTCCGTCCGGGTCTTGAGGGTGAGGTATCGCGCCATCTTTCATCTTCGGACGCGCGCCGTCAGGTGCCATCGAGCTCGACCATCTCGGAAGCGGCCGATGCGACGCGCTCGTCACCGGCTACCAGCACATCGGCCCGCAGTCTCGGCAATGCCAGGTATTCGGCGAGCCCGAGATCCCACGCCGTAGCGGCGCGACCAAGGCCACCTGTGGGGGTGAGGAGAACTCGGGAAGGGGCACCTTCGGAGCACATAGAGGGGCGCTGGTATCTCGTCGCAGGCATGCGTGTCAGAGCCCAAGTATCATCTGGGCTACCTGATTTGCCCCTTCGACGGGGTTCCCGGCGCTGATCGGCCCATTGGTGGAGAGGTTCACCCGAAATCTCACCGAATCGTCGGCGACGTGCCGAAACGCGGCAACGTCGTGACGACGTAGGACACCGATGGCGGCGTCATCCATGTCGTAGGCGCGGAAGAAGGTCGTAAGAAACGGGATCGAGTAAGTCGGATCGGCTGCTTGCGTGGTGTGGTCGTAACCGATCCACGAGATCGCGCCATACTCGGCAACGTGGGCGACGAAACGCTCGATGACCTGAGGCGATGCTCCGGTATCGGCCATACGCATGGTGATGCGCTCGACGAGGCTGGGGACTGTGAAGCTGTTGCTGGCGTCGCTCTCGGCTCGCTGGAGACCGATGCTTAGTAGGAGCAGCCGGTGCTCGTCGCCTTCCTCGTCGCGTTCGACCTGATGTACGCCCTCAACGAAGTGTGATGAAGCGTTGCCTGTCGTGGTCTTGACCTCAATCCCCGTGCCGCCAAGGACGATGTCGCGTGAGGATCGCTGCCAGCCGCGCCAACCGGCGATGATCTCTATGACGCGAGAGTCGTCGGCTCGGCGGCATAGTGCCTCCAAGAGGAGCAACTCGCCTGCAAGTCCGAGGAACGCCTGGTTTGACATCGTGAGGTTCTTGATGGCGAGTTCGATGATCGGTTCGGTGAGGGAGAATGCGCGCGGGAGATCGCTATCTGCTCCGTTTCGCAGGAGCTCGACGCAGATGAACGCCGCTACCTGATCGAAGTGTGTGAGTGCGGGGAAGACGAGGCGCGTGGCTTCGAACGTCGTCCCGTCGTCCTTGTAAATAGGTCGATGTTCGGATGCATCCTTCACGGTTCTGGAGACCGGCACGAGCTCGTCCCCACGCAGGAGGAGTTCCACCTTGCCCTCGGTGTCACGAGCCACGCCGATGACTTCGGCGGGAGTGATCCATTCGACGTTCCGCGACCCGGCTTCCGCGGAGACCGGAATGCGTTCGATCCGCTGCCGAGCGTCTTCGTAATTGGTCATCGGATTTTCCTCACGCTGCGATCAGCGAGCCGGCTCGCGTCGCGGCGAACTGCTCCGGGCCGCCAGCGGGGATGCACACTCCGACAGCAACTACAGGATGCGGTTGCCCCGGCCGTTTGTTGATGTAGAAGAGGATCTGCCCGTGCGCCCCTTGCGGGCGCCAGGAGGTCGTCCCAGCCGTGGCAGGGAGGGCTTCGCCGCGATGGTAGTAGTCGAAGAACTCGTCGCCGCGGTAGTCGAGGGGGCCCGCGTTCGGGTCATTCGTGCCCCAGGTCGTGTCAAGGTTCCCCTGAGCGTTCAGGCCTTTCTGGGTGGCCCGGATATCAAAGCCGAGACCGGCGAGGGGTCCGCCGGTGATCCTGTCTCCGTCGCCGTATCGGATACCGACGGAGAATCGGGGCTGATGCAGCACCTTGGCGCGCAGGTCGGCCATCGCCCATCGGCCGGACGGGACTCCCGTGACGAAAAGGCCTCTAACGGCACGGGTGAGGCACGCTTCCCACAAGCGGAGGTATGCGGCGATAGCATACGGGCACTCGAAGCGGGGCTCCGAGGGTGTCCCGTCGACGGGGCTTGGGGCTTGATAGAACTGTGTTCCCGCGGGAAGCGGCAGGGTTGCGTCCACGCGGGCCTGGACTTGCTGCCACAGCTCTGCCAGGCGGCTTTCGTCGCCAGGGGCATACGAGTCAAACGAGAGAATGCCGAGCAGGTCGGCAGCCTCTGACAACGACAGTGTGCGGTCGAGCGCACGTCCGCGCACGGTGCGCCCCACCGTCACGTCGGAGGAGGGGCCGGAGAAAACCTCAGCGACAAGCTGAGCATTCGGGTCGGGCTGCTGTCCGTCGTTGATGATCGTGACGAACGGTTTTGCGCTCGGACACAGTGGCACGCGGCCGATACTGGCGATCTTTCCGGTGGCCAGAAAACCCATGCCATGCAGGACCGCCGGAGAAGGCGCGGCGCCAGCCATCTTCGCCGCGATGCCTTCACGGAGCGCCTCGTCGACATCGTGATAGGCGCCGAACAAGTCGATCTGCTGTCGGGTGGCGAACATGCGGCAGAGCTCGATGTATTCTCCGCGGTAGCCGAACCATCGCTGCATCTGCATCTGGGTGTCGGCCACAGGGTTAGCCGAGTTGCGTCGGAAGAGTGCCGTCGTCATCCCCTCCAGTGTTAGCCCGCGCGCCATTACATTGCCGGAGACGAAGATCGTCGAGAGGTCCGTGGCCGCGCGCCAACGCCGAGTGGTCTCGTCGAAGACCGGCTTGTACTCGGGCCGGTCTTCCGCGCCGGGGTCGCTGTTCACTACGGACACGCGCGTGCCCGGAATGACCTCGGTCTCCAGGATGTGGAGCACGGTCGGCCAGTCGGGGATGGGTCGAGGGTTCATCACGTTGAACTCGGTAGCGATCGCGCTTGATGATGACCGGTAGTGGTCGATCCATGCCTCCCAGAGGGGCTCCTCACCGCGCATCTTCGCGACGAGGCTGTGCGGGAGGAGCGCATTGCCAGATTCGATCAGGTTGCGTGCCGTGGAGCGGTCTGGCACGCCAGCCCAAACGAGTACGTCCTCCGCGGCTGCGAAGTGAGCGCCAATGTCTGCGGAGGGGTGGAGCAGCATCGAGTGGGTGGGCGGCGAAGCCGCTCTCACATCGTCTCGCAGGAGGAAGTCCACGCCCCTGATCGAGCGTGGTCCCATCACGGTGGGGTCAGTTGCCGAGGCCCAGTGCAACCTGATCGCACCGGCAACAAGGAAGGCGCGGATGGAATCTGCGAGATCGTTGTCGGCTTGTCCCGATAGCTCGCGGCAGAGGCCGGCGCCAGTGCCGCGGTCGTAGTAGACCTCGCCGCCCGTGTAGTAGCTGTCAATTCCGTTCGGTTCTGGGAATGTCGACGAGCGCAGGGCATCCAGGTTGCTGGGGTCTGCGGGCTGGCCGACATCGAGCGGCGTCCGAAGCGAGATCACGAAGTCCCGTGGAGCGAGTGGATTGTGGTCCTCTTGCAGCAGGTTCGCCTGCGGGGTTGCGGTGTACCCGACATAGGTAGCGAAAAGGTTGTCCGGCGCTCCACTCGATCGCGGTTCCCATAGATCGGCGATCGCGCGGGGAACTTGTTTGAGGGTAGGCGAAAGGGGGCCCCGAGATTGCTCGACGACGGCATCGAGCACAGAGCCGTCATCCGCTTCATCATCAAGGACGAGCATGTGCACGGCACGATCGAGTCGCGCGACCTCGCTAAACACGCTCTGACGCAATTCGCGCCCGAGCGCGTAGAGATGATCGGTCTGCTTCATTGCAACGACGATCAGCGGCTGTCTCTGCGACAGCTTGCGTCTCACCTGCGCGGAAGGGAGCCGATACGTGCTGTCCAATGTCGTTGGCACCCCAGACAGCACGACGTCCGGAGTTGGACAGAGCAGCCGCCGCCGCACTTTCGCGACCCCGTCCTCCCCCGCATCGAGTTGCTCAACCATGCGCTCGTAGGTCTGGCGCCACAGCGACAGGCGTGTCCCCGCGAGGAGCACCACGATGTCGATGCCTCGGTCGAGCGCCAGCGCGGTCACGCCGAACATTGAGGCTGTCTTGCCTGACTGCACTGAGCCCATGACCAGCCCCGTACGTGTCCGGCTCTCGGGCCACGTTGCGGCATTCGGCGGCCCCGCACCGAGCATCCCTCTCTCGATGATGTAGCGGCAATCGGTCTGGAGCACTCCTCGGGCGGTCGAGGTCATCTGCCCGAGTTCGCGAGCGTACCGGCTCCACCATGTCTCGTCTGCGTCAGACGGCGCATCGAAGTGCACCCGTTCCACGATGATCGATCACGCACCCTTCGTTGGTATACGCGAGGCCAGCAATGACTCAACGCCGGATGAGCCGAACCTGGTTCGGATCGCTTCGGAGGCTGACTCGATGTCGAGCCCGAGCTTCTCGACAATGCCGGCTGCGATGCGAGCGATGAAGTCCCACTGCGTGCGGGTCTGGGTCTTCTCGGGACGCGTCCACTCGTTCAGCGCCGCTTGGCGGATCGTCGCGGCGTTGGCCTCAAGACGCTCCTCGATATCTTCCGGCGCGTCGACGGCGGCGATCGCGACGCCAACAAGCGACCCGACTAGCTGCAAATCTTGCCACCGACTGCTCTTCCCGTCGCCACGAAACTTGTCCGGCCAGAGCTCGTCATAAGCCGCGTGAAGGCTGGCAGCCGTAACTACGAGTCTGAATAGGTCGGAGAGACGAGAGGAGGTGCGCAGTGCATGTGAGCCGTCGTCCTGCACCCGCTTGAGGAGGTCGTCGGTGTGGCGTGACGTAGAGGGGAGCAGCTTTCCTCCCGAGTCATTGACAAGCACCGCGATGATCCATCCGAGAACCTTCGTTCGGCGGTAGCGAGCCTCGCCAAATCCGTAGTCGGCCAGCGTTTTGCCGAGTTCGCTCGCCCCGGCAACGTCGAGGAGCGACGGGGCGATGTCTGCGATGTTGGCTCGATTACTTGCGTCTCCAGCCGCAACGAGGATCGCGCGCGTGAGCTCGACATCGTGGAATACTGCGTTGCGAATTTCCTCGGCGTTCAGGTGCATGCCTTGTTTGTTGTACAAGTTGAAGACCTCGTGGATCTGCCGCTGACTCGCCTTCGTGTATTCGATGACGGGCACCTTGTAATCAGGGGCGCCTTCGAAGAGTTCCTCGACCGTCACTTCCTGGTCGGCGACGTGGATGGTGTGTCCCTTGATCTGGGTGTAGTACTTACCACGTAGAGGCTCTAGGTCTTTACCGACTAGGACACCGTTCTTGTCGTTGCGCAGCCGGAACGGGAAGTAGTAGTCATCTTCGAGTTTTGCAGTGAGCGGTTCGCCCATATACGTCTTCCAAGCCAAGCGGAACTTGGGGTAGTCGTTCTCGAACTTTTCGCGAAACCCAGCCTCAGGCTTCGCCTTGTCGGCCTCAGCCACCCTCACTAGCGCTTCAGGGTGCTTGCCCACATAACGCAGAATCGCGGTCAGGCGCTGCTTGCCGTCCACGACGTCGTCGGGGGCAGCGCCGCCTTTCCGAAGCAAGATGATCGAGGGCAGGGGAATGCCACGAAGAATTGACTCGATCAGCTTCTGTCGATCCCCCGTGCGCCACACGTCCCCTCGCTGGTACGAAGGTGTGAGGTTCAGCTTTTTCTTCGTCAGCTGAAAGATGTGCCACACGTCAGCCTTAGCCGTAACGGGCTCCGGGGAGATAGCTTCCTCGTCACCCCCTTCAGCTTCCCAGCGATCCGCCCACGAAGCCGTCGCGGACGATTGGGTACCACCGTCGGAGTTGAGCTCTGCTATGAACTCGTCCTTGAGCCGGCTAGCTGCCTCGGCTCGCGCAGCGAGGCGCTCTAGGGCCTCGGTAGTCAACCGAATGGCCCCGCCGGTCTCCTCAATCCCTTGGGCTGCCGGGGCAAAGCTGAGGTTCGCTGCGAGGCTGAGGGCGAACGCCGTGAGATCGGCATCTGAAAGATCGTCATCAAAGTGCAGCCAGCCTTGCACGTCGGTCAGCCGCGATATCCAGGCATCAGATTCGAAGTCCACGTCGGTAGGTGAGAAACTGGCGCAAGCCGGCACTCCCTCGGGGGTGTCAGTCACGTCCGACAGTTCCGAAAGCGCTTCCGCGATGCGATCCTGCGCCTGCGGGCGCGGGCTCTCCTCTGCGGCCTCTACGACATTAAGACTCATTAGTGGCGCTTTCTTCTCGATGTTGTCTGGAACTGCCGCTAGGCAGCACCCCGAGCTTCCATGATTCTTGGACTTGTGATGTCAGACGGCGTCTCACTTGAGGCCAACGCCTCGAGGAGGGGCTCTGCGATTTTGCGGACTACCTTCGCATTGACGGCGTTACCGAGCGCCTTGTACGCAGCTACGTCACGCGCAGGCAGGGTGATCCCACCGAGGCTCTGCAACTTCGCGCACTCTGCGGGGGTCATGTAGCGCCGGGCGCCGGTGCCGGAGATCCTCGCTCCTAGAATCGGCACTTGTGTCTGTGTCATCGCGATCAAAGCCGGCGCGGTCGTGGGCCGCTTCACACGGACCCCCGAGGCTCGGACCTGTATGACGTACTCGTCGATGTCCCGCACGCCACCCTGCGCGTTCCATTCAAACTTCTGGAAGCTGGACGGGAACTCCCATGGCCGCCACTCATCAAGCCACGGGTCGATCCATTTGCGGTTGTCGCAGTAGAGTGCGCGGTTCTGCCGAATGAAGGCACGCTTCCAAGCAGGGAACTCAATGTCCCCGTCACGCCGGGAGTGGCTTGGAATCAGCAGCTTCTGGTCAGCAATACTCAGTCCGTCGAGCGGCGAGCCGAATGATCCCGTGAACTCATCGAGCTTCTCCGGGCGGCGCTCGGACCACGCCCTCGGCGGAGTCAATCCCTCGTAGGGGTAACTCGCGCGGAACTCCATCGACCAGATTGGAAAGGATGGGAGCTTGATGTCCTTCGGCGCACGACGCAGGAAGTCCCGCCACATGTCGATCGCGTCTTCCGTCCTCTGGGGCACGTCGCGAACGGGTGGCGCCTCGGGGTCAAGGGCGGTGGCGATGGTGGTCTCTTCCTTGCTCTCCTCTGGCCATTTGAACCCGACTAGCCCGCCCTCGGAGATGAGCGCGCCGACAAAGTAAGCCCGCTCGCGCACCTGCGGGATGCCGAACTGATGTGGCGACAACCGCCGGATGTCCACTTCGTAACCAAGATCATCGAGCATCTTGATGATGGTCGCCTTGGTCTCACCGCCGTCGTGGCTGAGGATGTTCGGGACGTTCTCCAGAATGAAACGGCCGGGCCTCTTCACGCGCAGAATGTCGTGCACCTTGAAGAACAAATGACCTTGCAGAGTGTGCTCGAACCCCTGCTGCTTACCTGACTTGGAGAACGGCTGGCAGGGGAAACCCGCGGTGAGAACTTCATGGTCGGGAACGTGCTCGGCGATCGCCCCGTCCGTGTCGAGTTCGTTCACGTCGGACCACGGTGAAATACCGAAGTTAGTCGCGTAGAGAGCGTTTAGCCCCGACTCCCATTCCGCGGCGAATACGCCCTCGCCGCCGAGCCCCCGGAGGGCTACATGAAAACCACCAAGTCCCGCGAATAGGTCGACGAATCGGAAATTGAGAGGCTGACCTGCCATTATGGGGGTTTTCTCCTTCAGATTCCTAGGTCCAACTTGGTTCTGCGTCCAGCCAAGTGGCTTCAAACCGCAAAGCAGCGAGGCATGCTTCACGCTAGTCAGCGTGAGTTCATTACAACAATAGAAGGACGGGCCGACATTACGGCTGCCACGCGCCGTCGAGCCTGCTCTCGTGACGTCGCGTCCCCTACGTAAGCCCGGCTCCAGCCGACAACCGACGACTGGGATGGGATCATACGGTGACCAATGCGTAACGATCCTGCAATTGCTCCACCATGCTCGCCGCAACCGTCGCCGGACGCCCAGAAACACAATGCGAGCCAGCCGCCTCCCGGAGAAGCGTCGCAGTCTCCCGGGCCTGTGCGCTTCTCCTTCGGAACTCGTGCTCCAGGCGTTCAGATTGGTGGCGGCATGGTGAGGTGCTCGGGGTAGCCGTGCCGGTAGTAGCCGTCGAAGTGTACGGCGGCTTGCGCTCGTATGCAGAGCGGATCCGCTGGCCTGCGGCGGTCCGGCTCCGGGCGAGCCTTCACTTGGTAGCGCAACTCGTCACCCGAGACGGCGTATGGCCAGCTCGGCCTTGCTGTCGCGACCGCGGTTGCCCCGCGTGTTCCCGCGGGTGGCATCGCTGGATGACCACGCATTCTTACAAGACTGCACGCCGGGGATGAAGCACTAGGCAGCGGCAGCAGAACCATGGGACTCTCTCGTCAGGGAGGCTCAAGGCATCGAGAGCGGCGATAGCATGCCGCGCTATCCTCCCCTGCCGCTTCGCGTGGACCGGCCGGCGACCACAACTCGCAGACGACGAAGGCCCGATAAGACACCAGTCTCATCGAGCCTCATTGTCGGGCTGACAGGATTTGAACCTGCGACCCCTTGACCCCCAGTCAAGTGCGCTACCAAGCTGCGCCACAGCCCGTTGTCGCGAAGACAACTCGTCCATCGTAGCGGACGCGGCGGCGTCCCGCGGACACGTCCGGGTCCCGGATCGCCCCCGAAGATGGGGAGCGCTTCCCCTGCCTTGGCGCGCGCACGATCCCTAGGCTGTCGGTCATGACTTCCCCCGGACCGTTCGGCCAGCAACCGAACCCCCAGCAGCCGTATCCGCCGCAGCAGTACCCGAGCCAGCAGTACCCCAACCCCCAGCAGCCATACGCACCGCAGCAGCCGCAGTACCCGACGCAGCAGCCACAGTTCGCGACCCCGCAGCCGCCGGCGCAGCCCGGCTACGCCCAGCAGCAGCCGCAGCCGGGTCAACCCACGTCGTTCCGAACACTCACGCTCGATCTGAAGAACGCCCCGTGGTACGGCTGGACGTTCCTGCAGCCCACGGTCACGATCGACGGTTTCCGCTACTCCGCCGGCTGGTCGCGAATGCAGTATCAGGTGCCGGCAGACCGCCCGGTGTACGTGCAGTGCCACGTCGCGTACCTGTGGGAGTACGGCAAGGCGGCCACGACCCTGCAGCCGAACCAGAATCCCCACCTCGAGTACACCGTGCCGTCGAACGCCTGGGTCGCCGGCGACATCGGCGCCCCGGGCACCACCACGTCGAAAGGTAAGGGGCTCACGATCGGCGTCCTCTGCTTCCTCGGCGCCGTGATCGTCGGATCGATCGGCCTGGCGATCATCTCGATCGCCCTCGCCGCCGGCTCCTACTGAGTCGCCGCGGCCGAGCGCGCCGAGCACCGCTACAGCAACAGCCGACCGCGCCACGAGTTCGTGGCGCGGTCGGCTGTTGCTGTAGCGGTCGGCGGACCGGGCGCGGAAGCGCGCAAGCGGCCCGATCCGGACGGGCACCCGTCAGCGCGCGACGTACCCGCCGTCGACCACGAGTTCGGCGCCTGTCACGAAGGACGCGTCGTCGCTCGCGAGGAACGCGATCGCGGAGGCGATCTCCTCGGGCTGGCCGATGCGGCCCATGGGCGTGGTGTCGACGAGCATCGAGCGGTCCGTCTCGCCGAGGATCGGGGTGTCGATGAAGCCCGGGTGCACGGAGTTCACGCGCACGCCGGTGGTCGCCCAGCCGAGGGCGGTGTTCTTCGTGAGGGTGCGTACGGCGCCCTTCGCGGCCGCGTAACCGGGGCCACCGCCGAAACCTCCGACGATGCCGAACATCGAGGAGACGTTGACGACGGATCCACCGCCGTCGGCGTGGAGCGCGGCACTCGCAGCCTTCTGGCCGAGGAACACGCTCGTCGACGTGATCGCGATGACCTTCTCGTAGCCCTCGAGGGTGGTCTCCTCGATCGGCAGAAGGTCGCCGATGCCGGCGTTGTTCACGAGCACGTCGAGGCGGCCGAACGCCTCGAGCGCCGCGGCCACGGCGGACTCCCACTCGGACTCGACGGTCACGTCGAGGTGGATGGCCAGGCCGCGACCGCCGGCCGCCGTGATCTCCGCGACCACCGCTGCGGCCTTGTCGTCCTGCACGTCGGCGATCGCGACGGCGGCTCCCTCGCTCGCGAGGCGCAGCGCCGTGGAGCGGCCGATGCCGCTCGCTCCCCCGGTGACCAGTGCGACCTTGTTCTCGAAGCGGTTCATGGTGCGTACATCCTTACTGTCTCCGTCCGGCGGCTCTGCAGGAATCGATTCGGCTGGGCCGTCGGAGCTCTTATCCGACAAATGTCGGTTTGCATCCATCATAGACTCAGCGGATGGACGCACGCGCTCGACGCAGCCGCACCAAACTCTCCGCCGCCGTCCTCGACCTCGCCGAACGCGACGGGATCGAGGCGGTCTCAATGGTCTCCATCGCCGAGGCCGCCGGGGTCAACCGCTCCACGGTGTACGAGCACGCGGCCTCGCCGCTCGAGCTGCTCCGCCTGGTGCTGCGCACCGAGCTCGACACCATCCGGGATCGGCACCTCACCGCCGGGGCGCACCCCGACATCCGCACCGCCGTGCGGCAGACGACGGACGACGTCCTGCACCACGTCGACTCCCACGCCGCGATCTACTCGCGGGAACTCGGAAGCGCGGAGTCCACTGCGCTCCACGGCATGCTGAGCGCGCACTTCCGCGAGTCCGTCCTGCGCCTGTTCCAGAGCGGCGCGATCGTGCCGCCGCGCATCGACGGGATCGACGCGAACCTGCAGGACGAGACCACGGCGCGCTTCATCGCCGACGGCACCGTCGGCGCCATCGACGCGTGGCTGGCCACCCCGCCACCGCGCGACGTGCAGACGTTCCGCCACCTCTACGCCTCGGTCCTCCCGGCATGGTGGCCGCTCAGCTGAAACGACGACGCCGTGGTGAGCCTCTCGGCCCACCACGGCGCAATCGCGCGCTGCTACGCGATATGGCCTAGCCCTTGACGGAGACGGAGAACTTCCAGTCGACCACGCCACGGTCGGTCATGATGAAGCACTGGCTCGCCCGCGTCCAGGAGGAGTTCATCGTCACGCGCTTCGCGTCGCACTCCTCCTGCGTGGCGAAGTTCGTCGGGTACAGGTACGAGTAGCCCGCAGCCTGAGCGGGCGCTGCGGTGGCGACGAGGCCGCCGGCGGTGAGGGCGATGGCGGCTGCGAATCCGGCCAGGGTCTTTCGAGGCGTTGACGTCATGATGATCCAGCTCCTTCGATCGAGTTTCCGTAGCCGACAGCGTAGGCACGACGACGCGCTCCCCGATAGGACTCCCGATGGGTCCCTCTCTCCTTGCGTCAGGGCACAGCGCGCGCTACGGCGCGGACCCCGCAGCGTCAGTACCCGCTGAGCTCCAGCAGCACACGCGGGCCCGCGAAACCGGCGCCCATCCGCTCCACGCGGCGCTGCAACTCGTGGTCGGCCGTGACCACGATCACGTGCTCCGCTCCCCCGTCGAACGAACGCTGCACCTGCTCGAGGATCTCGTCGTCACCGCTGCCGGGAGCCGACACGACGGTGACGCGCTCCGCCTCCTCGACGGCCGCCTGCCGCGCATCGCCCTCGAGCACGACGACGAACTCCGGCCACCACCACGACTCGGGCAGGTCGAAGGCGGGAGCGGGAACACCCTCGCGCGCGAGCGTCGACACAGACGCCAGCAGACGCTCGGCCGCTCCGGCGCGGTCCTTCCACCAGCCGTCGGGACGCGAGCCCACCACGTTGGCAGCGTCGACGATCACCACGGCGCGGCGTTTGAGCGAATCGCGCAGCGAGGGCCACGCCTCGTCGAAACCGGGGTGGAGGGGCAGCGTGTCGACCTCGGCGACGGGCACCCAGCGCAGCTCGATGCTCTCCGGGTCGGTCGCCTCGGCGTCGAACTGCTCGAGCACGTCGACGAGAACGGTCGTGTACGACCAGAACCCGAGGTCGAGCACACTCGACAGGCGGGCACGCACGGAGGCGTGCGGCACGCCGGCCTCCTCGGTCGCCTCGCGGAGTGCGCCCTGCAGCGCCGACTCGCCCTTGTGGCGGGCGCCGCCCGGGAGACCCCAGGTACCGCCGAAGTGCGACCACACGGCGCGGTGCTGCAGGAGGATGCCGCGGTTCGGATCGAAGGCGAGCAGGCCGGCCGCACCGAAGAGGCCCCAGAACCGTCGACCGTCGGGACCCTCCACCCAGCCGTCGCCGCTGTCGGGGGAACCGCGCCGCGGCGGAGTGTCTGCAGGACCGGAATTCATCGTCCCTCAGCTTTTCATGGATACGCCCGCACCGCATGACGGATGTCGCGCTGTGACGGTCACCTCCCAGGCCGGACGGGGCTCCCGCAACCCCTCACAATCGCAGCGCCGATCGGGGAGGCTGGAGCAACCGCCGTCCCCGACCCCCTGGAGAGCCGAGCATGACGACGTACGGATTCCACTGTTCGCATGAGGAGATCGGGCCGCGCGCCCTCCTCGACTGGGCCAAGAAGGCGGAGCAGGCGGGGTTCACCGCCGCGATGTGCTCCGACCACCTCGCCCCCTGGAGCCACCGGCAGGGGGAATCGGGCTTCGCCTGGTCGTGGCTCGGCTCCGCCCTCGAAGGCACCGACATGTCCTTCGGCGTGGTCAACGCGCCGGGCCAGCGCTACCACCCGGTGATCATCGCGCAGGCGATCGCCACCCTCGGCCAGCTCTACCCCGGCCGATTCTGGGCGGCGCTCGGCAGCGGCGAGGCGATGAACGAGCACATCACGGGCGAACGTTGGCCGTCGAAGCCGGAACGCAACGAGCGGCTGCTCGAGTGCGTCACGATCATCCGCGCGCTCCTGAACGGCGAGGAGGTCTCGCACCGCGGTCACGTCACCGTCGACCGGGCGCGCGTCTACTCGCTTCCCGAGGTCCAGCCGCTCCTCATCGGTGCCGCCGTCACGAAGGAGACCGCCGGCTGGGTCGCGTCGTGGGCCGACGGCCTCGCCACCATCGCCCAGCCGGAGGAGAAGCTGCGCGAGGTGATCGGTGCGTACCGCGATGCGGGCGGCACCGGAGAGGTCACCGTGCAGACGCACCTCAGCGTCGCATCGACGCGCGAGGCTGCCCTCGCCGAGGCCTTCGACCAGTGGGCGTCCAACATCTTCAGCCCGCCCCTCTGCTGGGACCTCGAGACACCCGAGGCGTTCGACGAGGCGTCCCGCTACGTGGAGCCGAAGGACGTGGAGGGCTCCGTGTTCGTCACGGCCGAGGCCCCGCCGCTGCTCGACCACGTCGCGATGCTCGAGCGTTGCGGCGCCGACCGCGTCTACCTGCACAACGTCGGCACCGAACACGACTACTTCCTCGGCCTCATGGCGAACGAGGTCTTCCCGCAGCTGAACACGGAGGTGCACGCATGAAGGTGACCGACACGAGCGACCTGTGGTGGAAGACCGCTGTCGTCTACAACCTCGACGTCGAGACGTACCTCGACTGGAACGACGACGGCGTCGGCGACTTCCAGGGCCTCGCCCACCGTATCGACTACCTCGCGGAGCTCGGCGTCACGTGCCTGTGGCTCGCCCCGTTCTACCCGTCGCCGCAGAAGGACAACGGCTACGACATCACCGACTACTACGGCGTCGACCCCCGCTACGGGCACCTCGGCGACGTCGTGGAGGTGTTCCGCACCGCGAAGGACCGCGGCATCCGCGTGATCGTCGACCTCGTGGTC
This sequence comes from Labedella gwakjiensis, assembly GCF_003014675.1. Taxonomy (NCBI): domain Bacteria; kingdom Bacillati; phylum Actinomycetota; class Actinomycetes; order Micrococcales; family Microbacteriaceae; genus Labedella; species Labedella gwakjiensis. The sequence goes on along the minus strand of NZ_PYAU01000001.1, from coordinate 2,881,161 downwards.
AACCACACGTCCGACCAGCACCCGTGGTTCAAGGAGGCGCTGAAGGGCAAGGACAACCCGTTCCGCGACTACTACCGCTGGCGCGACGAGCCCCCGAAGAACCAGGCGGAGAACGCGTTCCCCGACACGGAGGACGGCACGTGGTTCCTCGACGAGAAGTCGGGCCAGTACTACCGCCACTCCTTCTACCGGCACCAGCCCGACCTCAACACCGCCAACCCTCAGGTGCGCGACGAGATCGCGAAGATCATCGGCTTCTGGTTCCAGCTGGGTGTCGACGGCTTCCGCGTGGACGCCGTCCCGTATCTGCTCGACGACGACACCCCCGACGACCCGTACGACTTCCTGCGCACCCTGCGCCGGTACGTCGGCCGGCGCAGCGGCACGGGCATGCTGCTCGGCGAGGTGAACCTGCCGCACGACGAGCAGTACGAGTTCTTCGGCGAGGCCGACGGCGACGGACTCACGATGCAGTTCGACTTCGTGACGAACCAGGCGCTCTACCTCGCGCTCGCCCGCGAGGACGCGCGACCGCTGCGCGACTCACTCCGGTCGCGTCCGCAGCTCGAGTCGAGCAACCAGTGGGGCAACTTCGTGCGCAACCACGACGAGCTGAACCTCAACCAGCTGAGCGAGGAGGACCGGCAGTTCGTCTTCGAGCGGTTCGCGCCCGACGAGTCGATGCGGCTCCACGGCCGCGGCATCCGGCGGCGCCTCCCACCGCTCATCGACGGGGATCCGCGCCGACTCGAGATGGTCTACAGCCTGATCTTCTCGCTCCCCGGCGCCCCGGTGCTGTACTACGGCGAGGAGATCGGGATGGGTGAGAACCTCGACCTCGCCGGTCGCGAGGCCGTGCGCTCCCCCATGCAGTGGTCGGACGAGGAGAACGGCGGCTTCTCGTCGGCCCCGAAGCGGAAGCTCGTCACGACCGTGCCGGAGGGCGGGTTCTCACCCGAATACGTGAACGTCGCGCAGCAGCGGCACGTGGACTCCTCGCTGTTCACGTTCGTCCGCGGGCTCGTGCAGACGTACCGGAACTCGCCAGAGATCGGCTGGGGTGACTTCGCGATCGTCGATCAGCCGTTCGACGAGGTACTCGCGCACACGGTGCGCACGGAGACGGGCCACCTGTTCGCCGTGCACAACCTGGGTCCGGAGCCGCACACCGTCCCCGTGACGATCGAGGACGTGGTGCCCGGCACCCGCGTGGTCGACCTGTTCCACGACCACATCCTGCTGCCCGACGAGAAGGGTCGCCTCGACGTGCCGCTCGACGGCTACGGCCACCGCTGGCTGCGCGTCGTCCGCCCGGGCGACAAGCGCCTCACCTAGGAGGAGCGGACCCTGCGGGTCAGGCGGAGAAGACGCCGGCGAGGGAGCGCTTGCCCCGGCGGAGCACCGCGACGCCGCCTGGGAGGACGGGTGCGAACACCGCGTTCTCGTCGGCGACCTTCACGTTGTCCACGTACACGCCGCCCTGGCCGAGGGCACGCCGCGCCTCGCTGAGGCTCTGCACGAGGCTCGTCTGCACGAGCAGCTGCAGGATCGGCGTCCCCGGCTCGGCCGTGGTGTTCGGCACCTCGTCGAGAGCGGAACGCAGCGTCGCCTCGTCGAGCGAGCCGAGGTCGCCGTTGCCGAAGAGCGCGGCGGAGGCGTCGATCGCGGCCTGCGCCGCCGCCTCGCCGTGCACGAGCGACGTCACCTCGAGCGCCAGTCGCTTCTGCGCCTCGCGACGGAACGGCTCGTCGGCCACGGCCTTCTCGAGGCGCTCGATCTCGTCGCGACCGAGGAACGTGAACACCTTGAGGCGCGCGATCACGTCGGCGTCGTCCGTGTTCACCCAGAACTGGTAGAACGCGTAGGGCGAGGTCATCTCGGGGTTCAGCCACACGGCGTTGCCCTCGCTCTTTCCGAACTTCGTTCCGTCGGAGTTCGTGATGAGCGGCGTGCCGATGGCGTGCGCCTCGGCGCGCTCCACGCGACGGATCAGGTCGATGCCGCTCGTGAGGTTGCCCCACTGGTCGCTTCCGCCGGTCTGCAGAACGCAGCCGTGCGCCCGGTACAGCTCGAGGTAGTCCATGCCCTGCAGGATCTGGTAGCTGAACTCGGTGTAGCTGATGCCCTCGTCGGAGTTGAGGCGCGCGCTCACGGCGTCCTTCTTGAGCATCGTGCCCACACGGAAGTGCTTGCCGATCTCGCGGAGGAAGTCGATGGCCGACAGGGGCGCCGTCCAGTCGAGGTTGTTCACCATGAGGGCCGCGTTGTCGCCCTCGAAGCTCAGGTAGTTCTCCACCTGGGCGCGCAGGTTCGCCACCCACTCCCCCACGGTCTCGCGGGAGTTGAGCGTGCGCTCGGCCGTGGGACGCGGGTCGCCGATGAGTCCGGTGGACCCGCCGACGAGACCGAGCGGACGGTGCCCGGCCAGCTGGAGCCGCCGCATGACGAGCAGCTGCACGAGGTTGCCCAGGTGGAGGCTCGGAGCGGTGGGGTCGAAACCGCAGTAATAGGTGATCCGGTCTCCCGAGAGGAGTTCTTTGAGGGCCGATTCGTCGGTGGAGACGTGCACGAGGCCGCGCCAGACGAGTTCGTCCCAGATGTCCTCGAACGAGGCGTCATTCTGCTGGGTGGAGAGAACGGGATTGATCACCGCCTCACGATATCAGCGGGGTCCTACCCTGATACTCGACAGGAATCAGGTTCAGGACTAATATCTACTCAGTATTAGTCAGGAGGCTGATGTACCGTGTTCGTCATCACCGCAGACCAGGTCGACAGCCGATCGCGCGACGACGCCGTCGCCGAGGCGCTCGCGCGCATCGAGAAGACTGCGCACGGCGAGCTGCTCCTCCCCGCCGAGCGCACGGCCGGCGACGAGATCCAGGCCCTCACCGATCGCGCCGACACGGCATACCGGCTCGTGCTCGAGCTCACGCGCGACGGCCGGTGGAGCGTGGGCCTCGGCGTCGGCCCGGTCCGCCTCCCCCTCGGCGACTCCACGCGCTCGTCCACGGGCGAGGCGTTCTTCGCCGCCCGGGCCGCGATCGATGCGGCCAAGCGCACGCCGTCCCGCTTCGCCCTCCGGCAGGAGCCCGCCACGGACGAGGAGCCCACCGAGTCCGGCATCCGCGCGACGGACGTCGAGGCGCTCGTCGCCGTCGTCCTGGCCCTCCGCGAGAAGCGGACGGACAAGGGCTGGGAGGTCCACGACCTCCTGGCCACGGGCGCGACGCAGTCGCGGGCGGCGAGCGCCCTCGGCATCACGCAGGGGGCCGTGAGCATGCGGGCGCGCACAGGGTCGAGCCGCGAGGAGCTCGCGGCGTCGGAGGCTCTCGTTAGGCTGCTCGGGATGCTCGACGACACGACGGCGAAGGGATGAGCCCGATGGACATCTTCGACAGCACGCTCGCGAGCGTCCTCTACTGGGTGTCGACGGTGGGCTTCGCCGCCACGGCGCTCGGCGCCACCGTCCTCACGATCGTGCTCAAGCGGAACGCGTTCATCTCGGTGGCCGCGGTGCTGCTTGCGGTGGGACTCATCACGGTGGCCCTGCCCTCGCCCGAGCCGCCGCTCATCGTCTCGCTGCTGCTCGGCATCGCGTCCTTCGCCCTCGCGGTCCTCGGCGGGTCGCCCGCGGCCTCGTTCGCCCTCGACCTCGCGACGCACGGCAGCGTGCACCCCGGCGCCCACGGCGGCATCATGGTGGACCGCGACTCGCCCACGGCGAGCGCCCCGCGCGAGGTGCTGAGGGGAGGTCTCGCGATCGGCTACCTCGAGCGCGCGGCGATCGCCGGAGCCCTCATCGCGGGCTTCCCGGAGGCGATCGCGATCGTCGTGGCGATCAAGGGTGTCGGGCGCTTCACCGAGCTGGCCGAGGCGGAGACGCGCGAGCGCTTCATGATCGGCACGCTCGCGAGCATCGTGTGGGCCGCGGCATCCGCCGGCCTCTTCGTCTTCGCCCTCCGCTGACCCACCCCGCCGCCCCACCCCGCCGCCCGCCCCATCCACAGGGCTACTCCCGAGCGAGGGCGCCACCTACAACTACCGCCCTCGATAGCGAACTGCCGCCCTCGAATCTCAGAGCGGACGTGTGGGCGGCCTCCTGGGCGGTCGCGTCAGGAAGCAGGAGCCGAGTCGTCGTAGAGACCGATGGTGTTCCCCTCGCAGTCCTCCACGTACACCCAGCGACTCGTCTCACCGAGCGGCTGGATCTCGCCGACGACGCGGCCACCGTTCGCCTCGATCGCGGCGATCGTGTCTTCGATCCGGTCGACGGTGACGACGACGGTGGGGTGCGCGAGGGCCTCGCGCTTGTGGATGTCTCCGCCGATTCCCTCATCGGTCGGAGAGATCATCACGTTGTCCTCGTCCCACTTCTCGGTCTTCCACCCGAAGACCGACTCGTAGAACGCGGTGGCGCGGACGACGTCGTCCGCGGGGATCTCGAAATGTTCGACGTGTGCCATCGCCACAGTCAACCGATCCCGCCGCCGGTGGTCAAGCCTTCGGGTGCCGACGGTACGGCGAGACGGAGGGCTCGTCCCGCAACCAGAACCGCCACGGGAAGGACTCGCCGCCGCCCGGTCCGCTCACGCCCGTGCGCGGGCCGCTCGCGACGTCGGGCGCCGGCCCCCCGAGCACCAACTCGTACGGTTCCTGATCGAGTGCCGCGCCATCCTCAGCGAGCGGGATGCCCAACGCCGAGGCGAGCCGGGCCGGTCCGCGCGCGAGCTCACGGTCCAGGCGGGCGGCCGGTCGGCGCACCCGCGCGAGTTCGACGCCCTCCACGACCTCCCCGGCGCGCAGGAGCACGGCCGATGCCGTCCCCTCCGGAGAGCACACGACGTTCGCGCACACGTGCATGCCGTACGTGAAGTAGGCGTACAGCCGCCCGGGTGGACCGAACATCGTCGAATTCCGCGGCGACTGCCGCCGGAACGCATGCGAACCGGGGTCCTCGCCCACACCGAGGTACGCCTCCACCTCGGTGATGCGCACCGCGACGGTCCCGTCCGCGCTCGATCGCCGCAGGACAGCACCGAGCAGGAGCGGGGCAGCCTCGACCGCCGGGCGAGCGAGGACCCGCTCCAGGTCGGTCATCGCACCATGTCTCTCATCCGAAGAGACAGGTCATCGCGCCGAGCTGATCCCCAGCGCCACCGCGAGCGCGGCGACGCGTTCCGTGAGGAGCGCGCGCTGCTCGGCGACGCGCGTCGGCGCGGTGCCGCCGGCCCCGTTGCGGGACGCGATCGACCCCGGCACGGTGAGCACCTTGCGGACGTCGGGCGTGAGGTGCGACGAGATGGCCTCGTACTCCTCGTCGCTCGGCTCGTCGAGGTCGAGGCCGCGCTCCTCGCAGAAACGCACGAGCGCTCCGGAGATCTCGTGGGCGTCGCGGAAGGCGACGCCGCCGCGCACGAGCCACTCGGCCACGTCGGTCGCGAGCGAGAAGCCCTGCGGCGCGAGCTCGGCCATGCGGTCGGTGTCGAAGCGCAGCGTCGCGACCATCCCCGTGAAGGCGGGCAGGAGCACCTCGAGGGTCTCGACGGAGTCGAAGACCGGCTCCTTGTCCTCCTGCAGGTCGCGGTTGTAGGCGAGCGGCAGTCCCTTGAGCGTCGCGAGGAGTCCGGTGAGGTTGCCGATGAGGCGACCGGACTTGCCGCGCGCGAGCTCGGCGATGTCAGGGTTCTTCTTCTGCGGCATGATGCTCGACCCGGTCGAGTACCCGTCGTCGAGGGTGACGAAACCGAATTCGCGCGTGTTCCACACGATGATCTCCTCGGCGAACCGGGAGAGGTCGATGCCGATCATCGCCGTGATGAACGCGAATTCGGCGACGACGTCGCGCGCGGACGTGGCGTCGATCGAATTCTCGGTCGGGCGGTCGAGGCCGAGCTCGGTGGCGATGAGCTGGGGGTCGAGGCCGAGCGAGCTGCCGGCGAGCGCGCCGGCCCCGTAGGGCGAGGCGGAGGCGCGGTGCGTCCAGTCGCGGAGCCGCTCGAGGTCGCGGACGATCGGCCAGGCGTGAGCGAGCAGGTGGTGCGACAGCAGCACGGGCTGCGCGTGCTGGAGGTGGGTGCGCCCCGGCATCACGGCCGTGGCGTGGTCCTCCACCTGCGCCGCGATGGCGTCGACGAGGCGGATGAGCTCCCGCGCGATGGCGCGACCGTGGTCGAGCAGGTAGAGGCGGACAAGCGTCGCGATCTGGTCGTTGCGGCTGCGGCCGGCGCGCAGCTTGCCGCCCAGCTCGGTGCCCGCGAAGGTCATGAGGCCGCGCTCGAGCGCCGAGTGCACGTCTTCGTCGTCCTCGTCCGCGGTGAACTCGCCGGATTCCACGGCCGCCTCAAGGCGGGTGAGGGCTTCGAGCATCGTCTCGAGTTCCACGGCGGAGAGGTAGCCGGCGGACGCGAGGCCGCGGGCGTGCGCCCGCGATCCCGCGATGTCGTAGGGGGCGAGCGCGAAGTCGAAGTGCGTGGACTTGCTCAAGCGGGCGAGCTCCGGCGACGGGCCGCTCGCGAAACGCCCGCCCCAGAGGGCTCCGGCCTCTGCTGCGCGGTTCTCGGCCATGTCGTGCTCCTTCGTTCGTGTTCGTGACGTGTCGCGGCCGCCGGGGCGGCGAGGGGCTCAGGCGCGTTCGAGCAGCCAGAGCATGAGGGCCTTCTGGGCGTGGAGGCGGTTCTCCGCCTCGTCCCAGATGATGCTCTGCGGACCGTCGATGACGTCCTCCGTCACCTCGAAGCCGCGATCTGCCGGGAGGCAGTGCATGAAGACGGCATCGGGCTTCGCGAGCGCCATGAGCTCGGAGTCCACGCGGTAGGCGGCGAGTGAGGTGAGGCGCTTGGCCTTCTCCTCCTCCTTCCCCATCGAGACCCACGTGTCGGTCACGACCACGTCGGAGCCGGCGACGGCCTCGTTCGGGTCGGTGTAGAGCGTCACGGATCCGCCGGTCTCCGTCGCACGCGCATCGGCGTCGGCCACGACCCGGTCGTTGGGGGCGAAGCCCTCGGGCGACGCGACCCGCACGTGCATACCGGCGGTCGCTCCCGCGAGGAGGTACGACTGCGCCATGTTGCTCGCGCCGTCGCCGATGAACGTGAGCACGAGCCCCTGGAGGGCGCCCTTGTGCTCGCGGATGGTGAGCAGGTCGGCGAGCAGCTGGCACGGGTGGAAGTCGTCGGAGAGCGCGTTGATGACGGGCACCGTCGTGCCGAGCGCCATCTCCTCGAGACCGGCCTGGGCGTAGGTGCGCCACACGATCGCGGCCACCTGGCGCTCGAGCACGCGAGCCGTGTCGGCGGCCGTCTCCTTGCCGCCGAGCTGGCTGCTCGCGGTGGAGATGATGAGCGGCACTCCCCCGAGATCGGCGATGCCGACGGCGAAGGAGACGCGGGTGCGCGTCGACGACTTGTCGAAGATCACGGCGACCGTCTGCGGGCCGGCGAGCGGCTTGTGCGAGAAGCGGTCCTTCTTGAGCTCGATCGCGAGGTCGAGGATCTCGCCCTGCTCGGCCTGCGTCAGGTCGTCGTCACGGAGGAAGTGGCGGGTCACGGTGCTGCTTTCGATCGGGAGGTCAGATGGCCGCGAGGGCGGCACGGAAGCGGGTGTCGAACTCGGCGAGTTCCGCGTCGCCCACGATGAGCGGGGGCGCGATGCGGAGGCTGCGGTCGTTCGGCGCGTTGATGATGAGACCGGCGGCCAGGGCGGCGCGAACGATCGCCGGAGCGACCGGTTCGGCGAGTCCGACCCCCACGAGGAGTCCGGCTCCGCGCGTCTCGATGATGAGCGGCGAGCCGACTCCCTCGATGAGCGCCCGCAGCTGCTCGCCGCGCACCCGGGCGTTCTCGACGAGTCCGGCCCGCTCGATCTCGCCGAGCACGGCGTTCGCCGTCGCGGTCGCGAGCGGGTTGCCGCCGAACGTGCTGCCGTGCTGCCCGGGCGAGAACAGCTGGGATGCGCGGCCGAACGTCACGAGCGCCCCGATCGGGAACCCTCCGCCGATGCCCTTCGCGAGCGTCACGGCGTCGGGCACGATCCCGGCGCGCTGGTAGGCGAACCACGAGCCGGTGCGTCCGGCACCCGTCTGGATCTCGTCGATGATGAGGAGGGCGCCGTGTTCGGCCGTCAGCCGGCGGGCGGCCTCGAGGAAGCCGTCGGGCAGCTCGATCACGCCGGCCTCACCCTTGATGGGTTCCACGATGAGCGCGGCCACGCTATCGTCGATCGCGTTCTCGAGCGCCTCGACCGTCGACTCGATGTACTCGACGCCTCCGGGCAGCGGCTCGAAGCCCGCGTGCAGCGCGGGCTTGCCCGTGAGGGCGAGCGAGCCCATCGTGCGACCGTGGAACGAGTTCTCGAGGGAGAGGATCTTCCACTTCGTACCGTGCTCGCCCTTGTTCAGGCGAGCGAGCTTGAATGCGGCTTCGTTCGCCTCGGCGCCCGAGTTGCCGAAGTACGCGCGCCCCTCGTCGCCCGCACCCGTCAGCCGCTTGAGGCGTTCGGCGAGCTCGAGCTGCGGCGGGGTCGAGAAGTAGTTCGACACGTGGATGAGGGTCGCGGCCTGGCGGGAGATCGCCTCCACCATCACGGGGTGGGCGTGGCCCAGGGCGTTGACCGCGATGCCGGCGAGGAAGTCGAGGTAGCGCGTGCCGTCCTCGTCCTCTACCCAGCATCCCTCGCCGCGCACGAGGAGCGCCTGCGTCGGTCCGAACGTGCGCATCATGTCGTTCTCGACGCGCTTCTTCCACTCGCTCATTTCACGCCCTTCACGACTTCGGTTCCGATGCCTTTGTTGGTGAACACCTCGAGGAGTGTCGAATGCGGGAGGCGGCCGTCGATGATCGCGGCGTTCTCCACTCCCCCGTCGACGGCCTCGAGGCACGCCGTCATCTTGGGGATCATGCCCGACTCGAGTCGGGGCAGGAGGGCTCGCAACTCCTCCGAGTCGATCCGGGAGACGAGCGAGTCGCGGTTCGGCCAATCGCTGTAGAGGCCGGCCACGTCGGTGAGCACGAGGAGCTTCCGTGCCCCGAGGGCCACGGCGAGGGCCGAGGCGGCCGCGTCGGCGTTCACGTTGAGGACGTTGCCCGGACGGTCCTCGTCCGGAGCGATCGAGGAGATGACGGGGATCTTGCCGTCGTCGAGCGCCGCGACGACGGCTGCCGTGTTCACGGTCACGACGTCGCCGACGTGACCAAGGTCCACCATCGCGCCGTCGACCATCGCACCGCGGCGGCGGCCTCCGAACAGTTCGCTGTCCTGCCCGGACAGTCCCACGGCGAGGTCGCCGTGGCTGTTGATGAGGTCCACGAGGTCGCGGTTCACCTCGTCGCGCAGCACGTCGCGGACGACGGAGATCGCCTCGGTCGTGGTGACGCGGTATCCGCCCTTGAACTCGCTCTCGATGCCGAGCTCCTTGAGGCGGGCGGAGATCTGCGGTCCGCCGCCGTGCACGACGACGGGGCGGAGCCCGGCGAGGCGCAGGAAGACCATGTCCTCGGCGAAGCTCGCCTTGAGCTCTTCCGTCACCATGGCGTTTCCGCCGAACTTCACGACGACGGTGGCGCCGGAGTAGTGGACGAGCCACGGGAGCGCGTCGACGAGGACCTCGGCCTTCTTGATGGCCTCGGCCTGGCTGATGGGGGCGTGATCGATCGTCGACATCAGCTGGAGTACGCGCTGTTCTCGTGCACGTAGTCGTGCGTGAGGTCGTTGGTCAGGATCGTGGCGCTCGCGTCGCCGGCCTTGAGGTCGATGAGCACGTCGACGGCGCGGCCGGTGAGGTCCACGAGATCGCGCGGCTGGTCCGGTCCGCCGTTCGAGCACACCATGACGCCGTTCATCGAGACGTCGACGGCGTAGGGGTCGAAGGCGGCGGCCGTGGTCCCGATGGCCGCGAGCACTCGACCCCAGTTGGGGTCGTTGCCGAAGACGGCGGCCTTGAAGAGGTTGTTGCGGGCGACGGAGCGGCCCACCTCGACGGCGTCGTCCTCGTTCTCGGCGCCGACCACGCGGATGGCGATGTCGTGGCTCGCGCCCTCCGCGTCGCCCTGCAGCTGGGCCGCGAGGTCGAGGCACAGCTCCGTGAGGGCGGCCCGGAACGCGTCGGAGTCGGGGGTCACGCCCGAGGCGCCGGAAGCCATGAGCGTCACCTGGTCGTTCGTCGACATGCAGCCGTCGGAGTCGAGACGGTCGAAGCTCACGCGGGTCGCGGCGCGCAGGTGAGCGTCGAGTTCGGCCGACGGCACGGCGGCGTCGGTCGTGATCACGACGAGCATCGTCGCGAGCCCGGGGGCGAGCATCCCGGCACCCTTCGCCATGCCGCCGATCGTCCAGCCGTCACCCGTGCGCGTCGCCTGCTTCGGCTTCGAGTCCGTCGTGATGATCGCGAGCGCGGCGTCGGCGCCTCCCTCCGGAGAGAGCGCGGCGTTCGCGGCCGTCACACCGGCGAGGAGCTTGCCGCGATCGAGCTGGTCGCCGATGAGGCCGGTCGAGCACACGAGAACGTCGCCGGCCGAGACCGAGAGGGCCTCGGCGACGGCCTCGGCCGTCGCGTGCGTGGTCTGGAAGCCCTGCGCTCCCGTGAAGCAGTTCGCTCCCCCGGAGTTGAGCACGATCGCGCTCACGGTGCCGTCGGCGATGACCTGCTGCGACCAGATGATCGGGTTCGCCTTCGCCCGGTTGCTCGTGAAGACGGCCGCTGCGTCGTGCTGCGGCCCACGGTTCACGACGAGCGCGAGGTCGGGGTTGCCCGACGACTTCAGTCCGGCGGCCACTCCGGCCGCATCGAAACCTGCTGCTGCGGTCACGCTCACGGTGCCACTCCGTTCACACTCAGTCCGGTGGATTCGTCGATGCCGAGGGCGATGTTCGACGACTGGATGGCGGCTCCCGCCGTTCCCTTGGTGAGGTTGTCGACCGCGGTCACGACGACGGCGCGGCCGGCGGCCTCGTCGATCGCGAGTCCCATGAGGGCCACGTTCGCGCCGATGACGTCGGCCGTGCGGGGGAACTCGCCCTCCGGCAGCAGCTCGACGAAGCGTTCGCCGGCATATGCCGACTCCCAGGCCTGCCGGACGTCGCTCGCGCTCGTACCCGGCACGATGCGTGCCGTCGACGTGGCGAGGATGCCCCGCGACATCGGCACGAGCACGGGCGTGAAGGAGATGGACACGTCGCCGGCGCCCGCAGCCTTCAGGCTCTGCGCGATCTCGGGGATGTGGCGGTGGGTACCGCCTACGGCGTACGGGTTCGCGCTGCCGAGGATCTCGCTCGCGAGGAGGTTGAGCTTGAGGCTCTTGCCGGCACCGGAGGGGCCGACGGCGAGGACGGACACGATGTCGGTCGGCTCGATCACTCCGGCGGCGACGCCCGGCGCGAGCGACAGGGCCACGGTCGAGGCGTTGCAGCCGGGAGCGGCGATGCGCGTCGCTCCGACGAGGCGCTCGCGCTGCTTCCGACCGGCCTCGATCGGCAGCTCCGGCACGCCGTAGTCCCAGGCGCCGTAGTACTCGCCGCCGTAGAAGGCCGCCCAGTCCTCGTCGTTCACGAGGCGGTGGTCGGCTCCGCAGTCGACGACGAGGGTCGAGGCGTCGAGGTGCGCGGTGACCTCACCCGACTTGCCGTGCGGCAGCGCGAGGAAGACGACGTCGTGACCTGCGAGCGTCTCGGGCGTCGTGTCGACCAGAACGCGATCGGCGAGCGAACGCAGGTGCGGCTGCACGGAGCCGAGGCGCTGACCGGCGTTGGAATGCGCCGTCACGGTGCGGATGTCGAGATCGGGATGGGCATCGAGGAGCCGGAGCAACTCGCCCCCGGCATAGCCGGAAGCACCGGCGACGGCCACGGAGAATGACATGGTTCTACCTTATTGAGTGAGACGAACGGTCGGAGGTCGGGCGACGCGTCTCGGACCCCTGCTGGGTCTCCCGGCGTCGCCTATCGTCGCTCGTCAACAAGGCGTCGACGCAGCGCACGGGCGGAGCCCAGTGCGGAGAAGCTGCGTGCGAGGAAAGCCATGGGGGACAGCGTACTACCCGGCCCGATCCGAGCGCGAATCCACCGGGGATCGGTCGACGACAGCGAGACCTCGCGAAGATGTGCACTGTGCACATCGAACCCGTGATGTGGTGCACACAGCACATCGTGTCGATACGCGGGTCGTCGTACCGTGGCAGCGTTCCTCTCCCCCGTCGCGTCCCACCTCCCGTTTCGAAGGACAGCCCCATGGCCCGTACAGCCCCTGCAGACGACTTCGCCCTGAGCCGCGTCGACCCCTCGGCCCAGAAGCCCTGGTTCGGCATCGCCGTCCAACGCTTCGGTCAGGTGTCGGCGCTGTCCCAGTTCCTCCTCGGAGCCACGCTCGGCTACAGCATGTCGTTCGCCGACGCCGCGCTCGCGCTGCTCCTCGGTTCGATCATCCTCGAGATCATCATGTGCATCGTCGGCATCATCGGTCAGAAAGAGGGCCTGAACACAGCCCTCCTCGCGCGTTGGACCGGATTCGGCGAGATCGGCGCCAGTCTCGTCGGGCTCGCCATCGGCATCAGCCTCATCGGGTGGTTCGGCATCCAGTCGGCGATCTCCGCGCAGTCCCTCGACGTCCTCATGCCGGGCGTCATGCCCATCTGGGCCTGGAGCCTCATCTTCGGTCTCGCCGTGACCGCCATCGTCAGCTTCGGCTTCGTCGGTATGCAGTGGCTCGCGAACGTCACCGTTCCCCTCTTCCTCATCCTCGTCGGATGGTCGGTCGTCAGCGAACTCTCCCGCCACGACCTCGGTGAGCTCCTCACGGGACCGGCCCCCGGTCCGGCCATGAGCGTGTGGGCCGGCACCGGCATCGTCGCGGGCGGTCTCATCGTCGGCGCGATCATCACCGCCGACATGACCCGCTTCAACCGGTCGAAGGCCGACGTCGTCAAGCAGACCGTCGTGGGAGTGACACTCGGCGAGTTCGTCATCGGACTCGCCGGCGTGCTGCTCGCTCACGCGGCAGCGTCTGGCGACATCGTCGCGATCGTCACGTCCTCGATCGGGTTCGTCGGTCTCATCATCGTCATCACGGGCACACTCAAGATCAACGACTGGAACCTCTACTCGTCGACACTCGGCCTCGTGAACTTCATCTCGACCGCCTTCGCCAAGAAGCTCAACCGCGTCACCACGACGATCGTTCTCGGCGTCGTCGGCTCGATCCTCGCGGCGGCGGGAATCCTGTCGCAGTTCACGGGCTTCCTCACCATCCTCGGTGTCGCCTTCCCACCCATCGCCGGCATCATCGTCGCCGAGTACTTCGTCGTGAAGCGCTGGCGCGGGGAGCTCGACAGCTCCCGCGCCGTCGGCCGCCTCCCCGAGACGGCCCCGCGCATCGTCCCCGCGACGATCGTCATCTGGGTGGTCTCGGCGGTCACGGGCTATCTCGTGACCTGGGGCATCCCGGCCGTCCTGTCGCTCGTGCTCTCGATGGTCCTCTACATCGTTGCCGGCAAGCTCGGACTCGTCACAGGGGTCGGGCGGGCGACGACTGCGCAGTCGGCCGATCTGGTCGCACCGGAGACGGCCACGGTCCCCTGACCGCCTCTCCGCTCCACCCTCCAGCAGCACCACCCCGAAAGCGAGACACAGTGCACATCGGAATCGACGTCGGCGGAACCAACACCGACGCAGTCCTCATGGACGGGCGGCGCACCGTCGCCGGCGTGAAGAACTCGACGAGTCCCGACGTCACGACGGGCATCGTCGAGGCGATCGCGAGCCTCCGCGAGGCGCACCACTTCGACGGCGACGACATCAGCGCCGTCATGATCGGCACGACCCACTTCATCAACGCCCTCGTGCAGGCGAAGGGGCTCGCTCCCACCGCGGCCGTCCGACTCGGGCTCCCGGCGACCAAGGCGTTGCCTCCGCTCGTCGACTGGCCGGAGGCGCTCATCGAGGCGATCGACGCTCGCGGCTACCTCGCCCACGGCGGGTACGAGTTCGACGGCCGCCCGATCTCGCCGCTCGATCCCGACGAGCTCCGCGGGATCGCGCGCGACATGGCGTCGCACGGCGTGCGCTCGGTGGCCGTCTCGTCGGTCTTCAGCCCCGTCAATCACGATCTCGAGGTGACCGCGGCGGGCATCCTCTCCGAGGTGCTCGGCGACGACGTCGCGATCTCCCTCTCCCACGAGATCGGACGGATCGGACTGCTCGAGAGGGAGAACGCGACCATCATCAATGCGGCGCTCCGCGAACTCGCGAGCGAGATCGTCGATGGGCTCACGTCGGCGGTGCGGGCACAGGGCATCACCGCGCCCATCTTCCTCAGCCAGAACGACGGGACCCTCATGGACGAGGACTACGTCCGCCTCTACCCCGTGGCCACGTTCGCGTCGGGTCCGACGAACTCGATGCGCGGCGCCGCCCTCACGAGTGGCCTGGAGACGTGCGCCGTCGTCGACATCGGCGGGACCACGGCCGACATCGGTCTCCTCGTGAACGGATTCCCTCGGGAGACCGCGAACGAGGTCAAGGTGGCGGGCATCCGCACCAACTTCCGGATGCCGGACGTCCTCTCCATCGGCATCGGCGGCGGCAGCGTCGTCGACGAGGAGACCGGGGAGGTCGGACCCGAATCGGTCGGTTACAGGCTCACGACGGACGCCCTCGTCTTCGGCGGCACCGTCCTCACGGCGACCGACATCGCCGTCGCCGCCGGGCGGGCCTCTGTCGGAGACGCGTCGCGCGTCGCGCACCTCGATCGGGCTTTCGTCACCCGGGTCCTCGATCGCATCGCCGAACGCATCGCCGAGGCCGTGGACCGTATGCGCACGTCCCCCGAGCCCATTCCGGTCGTCGCCGTCGGCGGCGGCTCCATCCTGCTGCCGGACGAGCTCCCCCTCTTCGGCACGGTCCACCGTCCGGAGAACTACGCGGTCGCCAACGCGATCGGTGCGTCGATCGCGCAGGTCGGAGGCGAGATCGACAAGGTCTACGCCGTCAGCCCCGGCGCGCGCGAGCAGACCGTCGCGGAGGTCAGGGCCGAAGCCGTCGACAAGGCGATCGCCGCGGGCGCGACACCCGGCTCGGTGTCGATCGTCGACTTCGACGAGGTCCCGATCCCCTACCTGCCGGGCAATGCGACACGCATCCGCGTGAAGGCCGTCGGCGACCTCGACATGGCGGTGGGCTCGTGAGCTGGACGCTCGGCCCCGATGACATCGCCGGACTCGCCCGTGGAGCCGCCGTGCTCGGGACCGGAGGAGGAGGCGACCCCTACATCGGATCCCTCCTCGCGCGACAGGCGCTGAACCAGCACGGTCCCGTCACCGTCGTCGACCTCGACGACGTACCCGACGACGCACTCGTCCTGACCGTGGCGATGATGGGCGCGCCGACGGTCATGGTGGAGAAGCTGCCGAGCCTCGACGAGGTCGTGGCACCCGTTCTCGCCCTCGGCGCATCCCTCGGCCGGCCCGTCACGCACATCGCGTGTGCCGAGGTCGGCGGAGTGAACTCCACGATCCCCGTGGCGGCCGCCGCCGCCCTCGGGCTGCCCCTCATCGACGGGGACGGCATGGGACGGGCGTTCCCGGAACTGCAGATGGTGCTGCCGACGCTCTACGACGTCACCGCGTCGCCCCTCGCGTTCAGCGACGAGAAGGGCAACGTCGGGGTCCTCAACACGGTCGACAACCACTGGACGGAACGCATCGCCCGCGTGGCCTGCGTCGAGATGGGCTGCTCGATCATGATCGCGGGTTTCCCAATGGACGGGGCGACCGCACGAGCTGCCCTCGTGGGCGGAACGCTCCGTCACAGCGTCGAGATCGGTGTGGGCATCGAGGAGGCCAGGACGTCGAAGACCGACCCGGTCGCTCGTACCGTCGGCGTCCTCGGTGGGCGTGAGCTCTTCGCCGGGAAGGTCGCCGATGTGGAACGCGCGACGACGACGGGATTCGCTCGAGGTCGCGCGCGTGTCGACGGCACCGGGTCGTCCCTCGAACTGTCGTTTCAGAACGAGCACCTCATCGCACGCATCGACGGGACCGTCGTCGTCACGACGCCCGACCTCATCATCGTTCTCGATCACGAGTCGGGAGAGCCCATCACGACGGAGGGCCTCCGCTACGGGCAGCGTGTGCGCGTGATCGCCGCACCGAGCGACCCGCGCTGGCACGGCGCCGCCGCTCTCGCGATGGTCGGCCCCGGATACTTCGGCTACGACGTCGACGCGCACCGCTTCGACGGCACAGTGTCGACCGGTGCGGAGGCCGCAGCATGAGCTGGAGACTCACCGCGGCCGATCTCCCAGACCTCGCACGGGGTGCCACGCTCCTCGGGACCGGGGGCGGCGGGGATCCCTACATCGGGACGCAGCTCGTCGAACAGGTCCTCGGGGAGGGTTTCATCGAGATCCTCGACCCCGACGAGATCGCAGACGACCTCTTCGTGATTCCGACGGCCCAGATGGGTGCGCCGACGGTGATGATCGAGAAGATCCCCGCCGGGACGGAGCCGACGCTCGCGCTGCGCACCCTCGAGGAGCACCTCGGCCGCACGGCGGATGCGACGATGCCCATCGAATGCGGCGGCATCAACTCGATGATCCCCCTCCTCGTCGCGGCGGAGACGGGACTTCCCGTCGTTGATGCCGACGGCATGGGGCGGGCGTTCCCCGAACTCTCGATGGAGACGTTCGCCGTCTACGGCGTACACGGTTCGCCCCTCGCCCTCGCGGGTGAGCGCGGCGAACGCGTCATCATCGACACCGGTGACGACGACAGGCAGATGGAGTGGCTCGCCCGCGGTATCACCATCCGTCTCGGCGGCGTCGCGCACATCGCGGAGTACGCGATGACAGGCGCCGACGTGAGACGGACCGCCGTGCCACGCACGATCTCGATGGCTCTCGCGCTCGGACGCGCCATCCGGATCGCGCGGGAACGGCACGAATCGCCCGTGTCGGCGATCGCCGACACTCTCTCGACGACGCTCTACCCCCACGTCCGCGAACTCTTCGTCGGGAAGGTCAGCGATGTCGAACGCCGCACGACGGAGGGCTTCGCGAAGGGCCGAGCGACGATAGCGTCGGTCGATCCCGCGTCGAAGGACACGATCGAGCTCACGTTCCAGAACGAGAACCTCATCGCCCGCCGCGGTGAGACGGTCGTCGCGATCGTCCCCGATCTCATCTGCGTCGTGGACGCCGAATCCTGCGAGCCCATCACGACGGAGGGGCTGCGCTACGGGCAGAGGGTCCGCGTCCTCGGCATCTCGACACCGGAGATGATGCGTACGCCGGACGCTCTCGCGACGTTCGGCCCGAGCGCATTCGGACTCACGGAAGCGTTCGTCCCGGTGGAGGCTCGCGATTAGCCTGGACCCATGGTGACGATCGTCGCGCAGCAGGACCTCCGCACCCTCGGTCGCGGCTTCTGCGCCCTCGGCTCGGGCGGCGGCGGACGGACGACCATGTGGGAGCTCGTCCTCGCCCGAGCGGCGATCTGGCCCATCGAGGTCGCGGATGTCGACGAGGTCCCGGCCGACACCCCGTGTGTCGCCGTCGCCCACGGCGGGTCGACGCTCCTCCTCGAGGAACGCATCGTCGGAGATGCGCCCTTCGCCGAGCTCGTCGACGCTGCCGAACGATGGACGGGCGTCCGCGCGACGGCCGTGTGCGCCATCGAGGGGGCCGGCCTCAACGGCCTCGCGCCGTTCTCCCTCGCGCCGGCCCTGACCGTCGTGGACGCCGACCTCATGGGACGGGCCCTCCCCCGACTCGATCAGCTGACCCTGCTCGTCGACCGGGTTCCCGGAGTCGTCGTGGTCTGCAGCACGGGCGCGGGAGTGGCCATCGTCGACTCGCGCCGAGCGGCCGACGTCGAGAGCGTCGTCCGAAGCGCGATCGTCGAGGCCGGTGGCATGACGGCCGTGCTCGTGGCCGGTTTCACGGTGGGCGACCTGCGCGAGCACGCGGTGCTCGGCGGGCTGCGTCGAGCGGCCGCCGTCGGCAGCGCGTTCGACGACCGGGAGGCCGCCCAGTCGATCGCGGACCTCGGCGAGCGCCTCGACGGTCGATTGCTCGGGCGCGGCCGGGTCGCAGGTGTCGAGGCCTCTCCGACGGATCCGTTCGCCTCGACCATCGAGATCCGTGGCGACGACGGCAGCATCCTCCGTGTCGTCGCCCGCTCCGAATCGCTCGCGGTCCTGCGCGACGGCCGGGTGGAGGCCGCGACCCCCGAGATCCTCCTCACCGTGGACTCCATCTCGCGCGAGATCCTCCAGGTGGAAGACATCGTCTACGGTCGGCATGTCGCTGTCTTCAGTCTCGGACCGCCCTCATGGTGGACGCGGACTCCTGAGCGGCTCGCACACGTCGCGCCCGCCGCCTACGGTGTGCCCGACCTGGAGGAGGCGAGATGAGCGCCGTCCTCGACGCCGCGGCGCTCCTCGCCCATCCACGGAACGGCGGCCTACGCATCGTCGCGGGATCGACCGCCGACGAGTGGACGGGGGTCGAGGTCGCCACAGGTGCCGACGACCTCCCCGCGACGGATACGTCGGCTCTCGCCATCCTCACCACACCGCCGCCGGCGACGAGTTGGCAACAGGATGCCCTCGTGCGCCGCGTGCGCGACCGCGGCTACCGAGCACTGGCCCTCCCCCGCGCCGACGTGCTCGGGCAAGGGACCCGAACCCTCGCCGACAGACTCGGCCTGGTCGTCTTCGACACCGAAGAACCACTCGCGCTCGCGAAGGCGTGTTGGAAACTCGTCGAGGGACGCGACGCTCTCACGCTCGGCTACGTGAGGCACGTCGCCCAGTCGATCGAGTACCACGCGTCCGGCCTCCTCGACCTCCTGCGTCACCTCTCCGCGAGTGTCGGCCATGGCATCGCGCTCGTCGACTCGACCGGGGTCGTGCTCGAGGCCGGCGGATCACTCGCCGCGTCGGTGCATGCCGCCATCGATTTCGGCCCGTGGCTCGACACCGTAGCGACCCCCGACGGGGCCGCGGCCTCGGTGAGTATCGACAGCCCGAGCCGTGCCGGGCTGCGGCTCGCGTTCTTCGACGTGGGCCTGAGCGCGGCCCAGCTGAGCGCCCTCGCTGTGGCCGCCGAGGTCGCCATGCCCGCCGTGGCCGCGCGCATCCTCATCGACGAGGTCGCCGACGTCAACGACGCCGCCGTCGCGTCGGGTCTCCTGCGGGATTTCGTGGAGCAGCGCGACGGTCGGGACCCAGAGCTCGAGCAACGCATGTTCGATCGCGGCTGGCGCACCACAGGCTTCCACGTGGCCTTCCGTGTCATCGGCCGCACCCGCGTCGACACCTTCCAATTGCTGCGCCTCGTCACACGCGAGCTGGCCTCGCGTCCTGGCACGTTCCACGCCGCGACGAGCGGACGCGGGATCACCGCATGGGCGAGCTTTCCAGCGCCTCCGTCGCCGGAACAGGTCGAGGAGCTCGCGGTCGTCATCCGGGAGCTCCATGTCTCGGTGCGCCGAGCGTTCAACGTCGCGACCGGTGTCGGGTCTCTGCAGAGCGGCTCGGCCGGACTCGTCGCGACCATCGACGAAGCGACCGACGCCGCACGCATCGCGGCATCGCGCTCCGCCGCCGGCTGGTTCGTCCGGATCGACACGCTCGGACTCGAGCAGCTCCTCCTCTCGTGGACCGAGAACGACACCTTCGTCCCCGCCGCACGCTCACTCCTCGGGCCCCTGCTCGACCGCGCTCCCGAGCTGCTCGAGACGCTGACCTCCTACCTCGACCACGAGTCGGGCATCGCCGCGACGGCCGACGCCCTCCGACTTCATCGCAACACCGTCTCGACACGCATCGCGAGGGCGAGCGAGCTCCTCAGCCTCGACCTCTCGGACTCCGAGGTGCGGCTCGCCGTCCACCTCGCCTGTCGCGCCCTCCTGAGGTCCACGACGAGCGCCTCCGGGCGACGACACCGCGGCTGAGCCCCTCAGATCGCCTCGACGACCGTCGCCGCGTCAACCGACGCCACGACAACCGGCACCACGACACAGACCCACCACACCGACCACAACGACACGGGGCGACCCGGAACGGACGAGACCCTATGAGAGCCATCGTGTACGACGCCTTCGGCGGCCCCGTCGAGGTGCGCGACGTCCCCGCGCCGATCGCACCGGACGGCGGCGTCCTCGTGCGCGTTCAGGCCTCTGGCCTCTGCCGCAGCGACTGGCACGCGTGGGCGCACGGCGACGACATGGTCACCCTCCCCCACGTCCCCGGCCACGAGTTCGTCGGGACCATCGAGGATGTCGGCACCGGCGTCACGGGCTGGCACGTCGGGCAGCGCGTGACCGCTCCCTTCGTGTGCGGCTGCGGCGCCTGCGAATGGTGTCGCTCCGGCAACGCGCAGGTGTGCCCGAACCAGACGCAGCCGGGATTCACGCACTGGGGTTCACACGCCGAGCTCGTCGCCATCCACGCGGCGGACGCGAACCTCGTCTCCGTGCCGGACGCGCTCGACGACGATGCGGCCGCGAGCCTCGGCTGCCGGTTCGCGACGGCGTTCCGCGCCGTTCACGCGCGCGCCAACGTGCGGGCTGACGAGTGGATCGCGGTCTACGGTGCCGGCGGCGTCGGGCTCAGCGCCGTCATGATCGCCCGCGCGCTCGGGGCCCGCGTGGTCGCGGTGGACCGCAGCGCCGACGCCCTCGAGCTCGCGCGGTCGCTCGGCGCCGAGCACACGCTCGTGGCTTCGCCGACGACGGCGGACGAGATCGCGTCTCTCACCGGCGGCGGAGCACACGTCTCCGTCGACGCCGTCGGGTCGGCCGAGACGAGTACGTCGGCCGTCAGTTCCCTGCGCCGTCGCGGCCGTCACGTCCAGATCGGTCTCCTGGCCTCCGCCGAGATGCCGAGCCTCCCGCTCGATCGGGTCATCGGATGGGAGCTCGACATCCTCGGCAGCCACGGCATGGCCGCGCGCGACTACGACGAGATGCTCGCGCTCGTCGCGTCGGGGGCGCTGCGCCCCCAGGATCTCGTCGCGGGGAGCGTCGATCTCGACGAGGGAGCGGCGCTCTTGCCGCTCACCGACTCGGCTCCCCCGACCGGGATCCGGGTCATCCATCCCACGGCCTGACTGAAGACCGCCGGGACCCTCGTACGTCACGGGACGGCATCCGGCTCGTCCAGCGGACACGCCGATGCCCGGAAAATGCACAATCGACGTCACTTCATCTCACATCTGAGATACGATGAACCACGTGACAGACGTAACCACGCTACCCACGACCACAGCCCCGCTCCGCGAAGTCGGAGCCCTCATCCGCGGCGCCCGCCAGGGCAAGGGACTCACCCAGTCCCAGCTCGCGGAACGCGTCGGCACGAGCCAGAGCGCGATCAACCGCATCGAGCAGGGCGGGCAGAACATGAGCCTCGACCTCCTCAGCCGGATCAGCGCAGCGCTCGACAGCGAGATCGTCACCTTCGGCGACACCCGCAAGGGCTCCCACCTTCGCGTCCAGGGCGGCGCGAAGCTCCACGGAAGCATCGAGGTCAAGTCGAGCAAGAACGGCGCCGTCGCGCTGCTGTGCGCCGCGCTCATGAACCGCGGCACCACGCGCCTCCACCGCGTCGCACGCATCGTCGAGGTCGATCGCATCATCGACGTCCTGCGCAGCCTCGGCGTGCAGGTCACGTGGTCGGCCGACGGCAACGACGTCGAGATCAAGGTCCCCGAGAAGGTCAAGCTCGACGCGATCGACGAGGAGGCCGGCCGCCGCACGCGCAGCGTCCTCATGTTCCTCGGTCCGCTGCTCGGACGCTTCACCCAGTTCGAGCTCCCGTACGCCGGCGGCTGCGACCTCGGCACCCGCACGGTCGAGCCTCACCTCATCGCGCTCCGCCCCTTCGGGCTCGAGGTCGAGGCCGGCGCCGGCTGGTACCACGCCACCGTGACGCCGAAGTCGGACGAGCAGATCACCGTCATCCTCACGGAGCGCGGCGACACCGTCACCGAGAACGCGATCATGGCCGCAGCCGTGCGCGACGGCGTCACCGTCATCCGCAACGCGAGCCCCAACTACATGGTGCAGGACCTCTGCTTCTACCTGCAGCTCCTCGGCATCGAGGTGGAGGGCATCGGCTCCACGACGCTCCGCATCACGGGCAAGACGCACATCGACGCGGACGTCGACTACTGGCCAGGAGAGGACCCGGTGGAGGCCATGAGCCTCCTCACCGCCGGCATCGTCACGAACTCGGAGATCACCGTCATGCGTGTCCCGATCGAGTTCATGGAGATCGAGCTCGCCACGCTCAGCGAGATGGGCCTGAAGTACACGATCACGCCGGAGTACCTCGCGAAGAACGAGCGCACGCGTCTCGTCGACGTCACGGTGCACCCGTCGGAGCTGCGCGCGCCGATCGACAAGATCCACCCGATGCCGTTCCCCGGCCTCAACATCGACAACCTGCCGTTCTTCGCGGTCATCGCGGCATGCGCAACGGGCGACACGCTGATCCACGACTGGGTGTACGAGGGGCGCGCCATCCACCTCACGGACCTCACGCGCCTCGGGGCGAACGTGCGACTGCGCGACCCGCACCGCCTCGACATCTCGGGCCCGACGCACTGGTCGGGTGCAGAGGTCAGCTGCCCCCCGGCCCTGCGGCCCGCCGTCGTGATCCTGCTCGCGATGCTCGCGGCGAAGGGCACGAGCGTCCTGCGCAACGTGGACATCATCGCGCGCGGCTACGAGCAGCTCCAGGAGCGCCTGATCTCCCTGGGCGCCTCCATCGAGTCCTTCCGCGACTAACCCAAAGGGCTACTCCCGAGCGAGGGCGCCAGGTACACCTGGCGCCCTCGACTCATATCTGGCGCCCTCGCACCACGTGGCCGCGCCCGAACACGAAGAGGACACGACCCCACGGGGCCGCGTCCTCTCGTCGTCGTCGCGGTCGGCGCTACTCGCGGATCGCCGCTCCGAAACGACTCCCGGCGAGGGCCGCTCCGGCGACCTTCGCGTCGCTCGCCTCCGCCGCGGTCAGCGTGTGATCGTCAGAGCGGAACCGCAGCGCGAAGGTGAGGCTCTTCGTGCCCTCCTCGAGCCCCTGTCCGCGGTAGTCGTCTACGAGTCGGACGTCCTCGAGCAGCTCCCCCGCACCCTCGCGCACGGCCGACAGCACGGCGGACGCCGGCACCCGGTCGGTCACGACGAGCGACAGGTCCTGCGTCGCGGCCGGCATCACGCGGATCGGCGTGGCGTCGACGGTCTCGCGGGACGCCGCGATCACCGCATCGAGATCGAGCTCGAGCGCCGCGACCGTGCGCGGCAGATCGAGGTCACGCGCGACGGACGGCAGCAGCTCACCGGCGTATCCGATCGGCGCACCCGCCACGCTCAGCGCGGCGGTGCGGCCGGGGTGGAACGCGTGATGGCGCCCCTGTGCGACGTCGATCTGCACACCCGTCGCGAGCGAGACGACCTCGACGGCGGCGAGGACATCGGCGAGCCCGGCGGGCACCGCCGACTCCCCCACGCGCTTGGGTAGGCGGTTCCCGAGTGAGATCACGCCCACGTGACGCGGCTGCGGCGGGATGCCGTCCTCCAGCTTGGCGAGGTGCTCGGCCGTGGGACGCTGCGCCGCCGACGGCAGCTCGCGCTGGCCGTACGAACGACCACGAGCAGGACGGAACACCGTTCCCGACTCGAAGAGCGTGAGATCCGTGAGCCCGCGCGAGAGGTTGCGCCCCGCCACGGCGAGGAGCCCGGGCAGGAGCGAGGTTCGGAGGAACGGCACCGTCGCGTCGAGCGGGTTGGCGACGCGGACGGCCTCCGGCGTATCGCCGTCGGGGGCCCCGAAGAGCGCATTCTGCTCGGCGGCGACGAACGGGTACGCGAGCACCTCGGTCGCACCCCAGGCGGCGAGCGCGTCGGCCACCCGGCGGCGCTGGATCTGTGCCGGCGTGAGCCCACGACCGGGAGGAGCGACGGGCAGTACGGCCGGAATACGGTCGTACCCCAGGATGCGCGCGACCTCTTCCACGAGATCGGCCCGCTCGGTGATGTCGGGTCTCCATGAGGGCGGCGTCACCGCGAGATCCGACTCGGAGTCGTCGACGACGCACCCTACCTCGCGGAGGGCCGCGATCGTCTCGTCGCGTCCCGCCTCGAAACCGACGAGCCGCGACACGTAGCCGTCGGGGAGTGCGATGACGGCAGGCGTCTCCGCCTCGTCGATCACCGTCGTCTCTTCGTCGACCGTTCCACCCGCGAGCTCGACGAGCAGCTGCGCCACCCGGTCGGCGGCGTTCGACGCCACGTTGGGGTCGACGCCGCGCTCGAACCGCTTGGACGCTTCGCTCGGAAGCTTGTGACGACGGGCCGTGCGCGCGATCGAGACGGTGTCGAAGCGCGCGGCCTCCACGAGGATGTTCCGCGTGTCATCCGTGATCTCGGTGGTGGCGCCACCCATCACCCCGGCCAGGCCGATGGGGCCAGACTCATCGGTGATGAGGAGGTCCTCCGTGTGGAGCGCGCGGTCCTGGCCGTCGAGGGTCGTCAGACGCTCCCCCGCCTCGGCACGGCGGACGACGATGCCGCCGCTCAACCGGTCGAGGTCGTAGCCGTGGATCGGCTGGCCGAGCTCGAGCATCACGTAGTTCGTGATGTCGACGGGCAGCGAGATCGAGCGGATCCCCGCGAGGCGCAGACGAGACGACATCCACGTGGGTGTCGGCCGGCTCACGTCGACACCGCGCACGGTGCGCGCGACGAACACGGACGCGCCGACGCGACCGCGGATGGGCGCCTGGTCGGTGATCGAGACGGGATAGCCGCCTTCGCGGGCAGCCGGGCGGTCGAACGCCTCGGCGGGATCGGTGAAGGCGGCACCGGTGGCGTGCGAGTACTCGCGAGCGACGCCCCGGATGGAGAAGGCGTAACCCCGGTCGGGAGTGACGTTGATCTCCACCGCCGAGTCGTCGAGCCCGAGCAGTGCGATCACGTCGGAGCCGACGGGTGCATCGCCGAGCCCGAGCTCGGCTAGACGGAGGATGCCGTCGTGCTCGTCGCCGAGCCCGAGTTCGCGGGACGACGCGATCATGCCGTCGGACACGTGACCGTAGGTCTTCCGAGCGGCGATCGGGAACGGTCCGGGAAGGACCGCACCGGGCAGAGTCACGGGGACCTTGTCGCCCACGAAGAAGTTCGACGCACCGCACACGATGCCGTGCACGCTCTCGCCGCCATCGGCAGCCGTCTCACCCTCGGGCGCGACGCGCACCTGGCACCAACGGATGGTCTTGCCGTTCTTCTGCGGCTCCTCGACGAACTCGAGGACCTCGCCGACGACGATAGGACCGGAGAGCTCGACCCGGTGGATCTCCTCCTCCTCGAGTCCGACGCGCACGAGCGCGGCGTGCACGTCCTCCGGGGTCGTCCCCGGGGTGAGCTCGACGAACTCCGCGAGCCAACTGAGCGGAACCCGCATCGTCACACCACCATCCCGAACTGCTGGGAGAAACGTACGTCTCCCTCGACCATGTCGCGCATGTCCTGCACGTCCGAGCGGAACATGAGGGTGCGCTCGAGCCCCATGCCGAAGGCGAAGCCCGAGTAGACGTCGGGGTCGATGCCCGCGGCGCGGAGCAGGTTGGGGTGCACCATGCCGCAGCCGCCCCACTCGATCCAGCGCGCGCCGCCCGAGAAGGTGGGGTGCCAGAGGTCGAGCTCGGCGCTCGGCTCGGTGAAGGGGAAGTAGCTGGGACGCAGACGGATCTGCGCCTCCTCGCCGAAGAGCGTGCGGGCGGCGTGCTCGAGTGTGCCGCGCAGGTGCGCCATCGTGAGGCCCTTGTCGACGGCGAGGCCCTCGAACTGGCTGAACACCGGAGTGTGGGTCGCGTCGAGCTCATCGGTCCGGTACGTGCGTCCGGGCGCGAGCACGTACACGGGCAGATCCCGCTCGAGGAGCGCACGGATCTGCACGGGCGACGTGTGGGTGCGCAGCACGAGGTGCGAGTCGACGGGGTCGACGAAGAACGTGTCCTGCATCGCGCGCGCGGGGTGGTCGGCGTCGAAGTTGAGGGCGTCGAAGTTGAACCACTCGCTCTCGACCTCTGGTCCCTCCGCGATCTCCCAGCCCATGCCGACGAACACGTCGGAGACGCGCTCCTGCAGCAGCGTGAGCGGGTGGCGGGCGCCGGGACGGTAGGCGGTGGCGACGGCGGTCACGTCGACGGTCTCGGCGGCGAGGCGGGCGTTCTCCTCCTCCACGACGAGTTCCTGCTCGCGAGCGGCGAACGCCTGGTTCACGCGACCGCGGGCTTGGCCCATGAGCTTGCCGAGCGGAGCCTTCAGCTCGGGGGCGACGTTGCGCAGCTCGCCGTTCAGGCGGGCGAGCGTCGAGCGCTCCCCCGCGTGCTCGGCGCGGACCTGCTTGAGCGAAGCGGAATCGGTCGCGACGGCGACAGCGGCGAGCGCCGCATCGACCGCTGCGGAGACGGCTTCTTCCGTGATGGCAGTGGGTTCGGACACGATCACCAAGTCTAGTGAGTGATCGTGTGCGCCGACGGCGTCAGGCAGCGCCGAGTCCGCCGCTCCCGGATGCGAGGGCCTGTGCATTCGCGTTCGGGGTCGAGTCGAGGATGGTCTTGTCCGGCTTCCCCTTCTTGCCCGTGCGCTTCCGTTCCTCGCTGCGGGCGAGCCACCGCGCGAACCACGACAGAAGCAGGTTGATTGTGAGGTAGATCGCGAGAGCGACGAAGAACAGCGAGAACATGTAGCGGTTCCCGTAGAAGTTCGCGAGATAGTTCGTCGTCTGGCGGAGCAACTCGGGGTAGCCCACGATGTAGCCGAGTGAGGTGTCCTTCAGCAGTACAACGAGCTGCGCGATGATGATCGGCAGCATCTGTCGAAACGCCTGCGGGAACTCGATGAGCAGTCGTGTGCGGAGCGGCGTGAGTCCGAGGCTGAGGCCCGCCTCCCGCTGCCCCTTCGGCAGCGAGGCGATGCCGGCGCGGAGCGCCTCGCCGATGAGCGTGCCGTTGTAGATGATGAGTGCCGTGACGACGGCCCAGAGCGCGCCCGTCGAGAAGACGAGCAGGATGAAGAGCATCATGAGCAGAACCGGCATGCCGCGGCAGAACTCGATGAGGACGGTGGTGGGGATGCGAACCCAGGGGTTCGCGGCCGTGCGGAGGATCGAGAGGATCACTCCGACGATCACGGCGCCGACAGCGCCGATTCCAGCCGCCTGCAGGGTACGGACCGTGGCCTCGCCAATGGACTGCCACACGATGGGCTCGGAGAAGATGTCCCACCGCTCGGGAGCGAACATGCCCGACAGGGTGATTCCCCCCGAAGCCTGACGAGGCGCAGCGAGAGTCATGATCACCCAGGCGAGACCCCCAGCGATGAGCGCGATACCGACGATGGAGAGGATGCGGGACAGACGCCGGGCCTTGGGGCCGGGGGCGTCGAAGAGGACAGCCGAGCCGCTCATCGGGTCACCGCGACCTTTCGCTCGAGGTGCGCGGCGATCTGGCCGAGCGGCACCGTGATGACGAGGTAGAAGAATGCGACGCCGAGCAGGATCGCGATGACCGCGTTGCCGTTGGCGTTCACGAGCGCGCGTCCCACTCCGAAGAGTTCGGTGACGTAGAAGGCCCCCGCGATGGACGTGTTCTTCGTGAGTGCGATGAAGACGTTGATGAGGGGCGGAATGGTCATGCGGATCGCCTGTGGGAAGACCACGAAGCCGACGGTCTGTCCGAATCCGAGGCCGAGGCTCCGCGCAGCTTCTGCCTGTCCGAGGGCCACCCCGTTGATGCCCGAGCGAAGCGCTTCGGCGACGAACGGCGAGGTGTAGACGCTCAGCGCGATGAAGGCGAAGGCGAGGTACGGGAAGTCGACTCCCAGGATCGGAAGCACGATGGCGCAGAAGAAGAACACGAGTGTGAGAGGGGTGCAGCGGACGATCTCGGTGTAGACGGTCGCGAAGCCCCGGAGGGACGCGACCGGTGAGATCCGGAAGATCGCGATGACGATCCCGATCAGGGTCGCGAAGACACCGCCGACGACGGTCAGTTGGAGCGTCACGAGGAACCCCGTCCAGTAGACGGGGAGGTTGTCGAAGATCACCTGCACGGGCGAGGCCTCTCTGGGTGAAGCGGAAGGGAGCGAGCGTTCCCCCGCGGACCATGCCGCGGGGGAACGCTCGTCATCGGGTCAGTCCTCGTAACGGTCGACCGCGGGCGGGTCGACGTACGGAAGCACCGTTCCGGCGGTGTCCTCCCAGGCCTGCTCGTACGAGCCGTCCTCGTAGGACTCCTCGATCACGTCGTTGATCCAGTCGCGGAACTCGACGTCGTCCTTCGCGAGGCCGATGCCGTAGGGCTCCTGCGTGAAGGGCTCGCCGACGACCTTGAACTCGCCCTCGTTCTGGGCGGCGAGGCCGGCCAGGATGACGTTGTCGGTGCTCACGGCGACGACCTGACCCGTGCGCAGCGGCTCGAGGCAGTTGGCGTAGGTGTCGGTCAGCACGACCTCGGCACCGAGCTCGGTGAGGTTGTCGGCCGGCGTGGAACCGGAGACCGAGCACACCGGCTGGCCGACGAGGTCGTCCTCGCTCTCGATGTCCTCGTTGTCCGCGAGCGTCAGGATCGACTGACCGGCCTCGTAGTACGGACCGGCGAAGGAGATGACTTCCTTGCGCTCGTCGTTGATCGTGTACGTCGCGATGACGATGTCGACCTGACCGTTCTCGATGAACGGCTCGCGGTTCGCGGAGACCGTCTCCTCCCACTCGATGTTCTCGGCGGAGATGCCGAGCTTCGCGGCGATGATCTTGCCGATCTCGACGTCGAAGCCGACGGGCGTACCGTCCGGTCCGACGAGACCGAAGAGCGGCTGGTCGAACTTCGTTCCGATGGTGATGGAGCCGGCCTCAGCGAGCTCGGCCATCGTGGTGCCGGCCTCGAACTCGGGCGACTCCTCGACGGCGGCGCCGGGGTTGTCGGTGTCGCTGCTCGATCCGCCACAGGCGGCGAGCGCGAGCGCACCGGCGGCCGCGATGGCGACCAGGGAGAGCTTTTTGCGCATCATATGTTGGATATCCCTCTTCTTCGTTGTACTGCTGCTGTGTTTCCTGTCGCTTGCGCGACGAGGTCTCGGGAGCCGGTCGAACGTCAGTGATTCAGGATCTTCGAGAGGAAGTCCTTGGCGCGATCCGACTGGGGGTTGGAGAAGAACTGCTCGGGCGTGGCCTGCTCGACGAGCTGCCCCTCGGCCATGAAGAGCACGCGGTCGGCGGCCTTGCGTGCGAAGCCCATCTCGTGGGTGACGACGATCATCGTCATGCCCTCCTTGGCGAGGCCGACCATGACGTCGAGGACCTCGTTGATCATCTCGGGGTCGAGCGCGCTCGTGGGCTCGTCCATGAGGATGAGCTTGGGACTCATCGCCAGCGAGCGGGCGATCGCCACACGCTGCTGCTGGCCACCCGACAGCTGGGCCGGCATCTTGTTGGCCTGGTTGGCGACCCCGACGCGCTCGAGGAGCGCCATCGCCCGCTCGTTCGCGTCCTTCTTGGACATCTTCTTCACCTTGATCGGTGCCAGCGTGACGTTCTCGAGGACGGTCTTGTGCGCGAAGAGGTTGAACGACTGGAACACCATGCCCACGTCGGCCCGCAGCTTCGCGAGCGCGGCGCCTTCTTCCGGGAGGCGGTCGCCGTCGATCGTGATCGTGCCGGAGTCGATGGTCTCGAGGCGGTTGATCGCTCGACAGAGCGTCGACTTGCCGGAACCACTCGGCCCGATCACCACGACGACCTCGCCGCGGGCGACGGTGGTGGTGATGTCCTTCAGGACGTGGAGCTCTCCGTAGTGCTTGTTGACACCCTCGATGACGACGAGCGGTTCACCCAGCTTGGCCACCGGAACAGACGTCGTTTCGGGCAGAATGTTGTGCTCCATGCCTCCACGGTAGGTGAGGCAGTGTTACCTCCGTGTGACGGGGAGTCGCCGTTACCCACTTGTGACCACCTCGGGGGCCTGTGGACGACGGGTCAGGAGCGCTGCGCGAAGGCGCTCTCGTAGAGGCACACGGAAGCAGCTGTCGCGAGATTCATCGACTCCGCGTGACCGAAGATCGGCACCGTCACGGCGCGGTCGGCAAGGCCCAGCATCTCGTCCTCGAGGCCGCGCGCCTCGTTTCCGAACACCCAAGCGGTCGGGTCACCGAGCACACCGTCGCGTCGGACGTCGAGGAGGCTCTCGCCTTTCACGTCGGCGGCCAGCACCCGCATCCCGGACGAGCGCGCGCGTCCGACCACGTCGGACAGATCGGCGTCGACCGAGACCGGCAGGTGGAAGATCGAACCGGTCGTCGAGCGGACGACCTTCGGGTTGTAGAGGTCCACCGAACGGCCTGTGAGCACGACGGCGTCGGCTCCGGCGGAATCGGCCGCGCGGATGATCGTGCCCAGGTTGCCCGGGTCGCGGACCTCCTCGAGGATCGCGAGCAGCCGCGGCGGCTCGGCGAAGACGTCCTTGAGCGCTGTGGGGAACTGCCGGCAGACCGCGATGACACCCTGCGGTGTGACGGTGTCGGCGAGGGAGGCGATGACGTCCTCGGTCACGAACTCCACCTCGAGGCCCGCCTTCTCGGCAGCGGCCGCCACATCGGCATAGCGCTCGAGCGCCGTCGGGGTGGCGAAGAGTTCGAGGAGAAGCTCGGGGCGCCACGTGAGGGCTTCTCCGACGGCCTGCGGACCCTCGAGCAGGAAGAGTCCGGTCTCCTGACGGGCCGCACGCTTCGAGAGCTTGGCGACGGCACGGATGCGCGGAGAACGCGGGTTGTCGATCACATCACGAGTCTACGCGCGGAGCCCATGCGACAAACGGCGACAGGCCCGGTCGGAGCGGGAAAACCAGAGGCGGAAACGACGGAACCGGCCGGGGTCTCCCCCGGCCGGTTCTGTTCGATCGTGTAGACGCTGCTTACGCGGCGTTCTCGCTGCGCGGCGCCGAGGTGTCGGCGGGCAGCGCGGCCTTGGCGCTCTTCACGAGAGCGGCGAAGGTGGCGGGCTCGTTCACGGCGAGCTCGGCGAGGATGCGACGGTCGACCTCGATGCCGGCCAGGCCGAGGCCCTGGATGAACCGGTTGTAGGTCAGGCCGTTGGCACGGGACGCAGCGTTGATGCGCTGGATCCAGAGGCGACGGAAGTCACCCTTGCGGGCACGACGGTCACGGTACGAGTAGACCAGGGAGTGGGTGACCTGCTCCTTGGCCTTGCGGTACAGGCGCGAACGCTGGCCGCGGTAACCCTCGGCGCGCTCGAGGATGACGCGACGCTTCTTGTGGGCGTTGACCGCCCTCTTTACTCTTGCCATTTCTCAGTATTCCTTGCGTTCGTGTCGGCGGATCAGATGCCGAGGAGCTTCTTGATGACCTTGCGGTCCTGGGGGGCGACGACCTCGTCCTTGTTCAGGCTGCGCTTGCGCTTGCCCGACTTGACCTCGAGATTGTGGCGCATGCCCGCCTGCTGCTTCATGATCTTGCCGCTGCCGGTGACCTTGAATCGCTTCTTGGCACCGGAGTGAGTCTTCTGCTTAGGCATTCTTTTCCTCCTGCTTTGCCGCCTTGATCGCGGCACGTTGTGCGTTGGCCTCTGCTTTGGCCTCCGACTTGTTCTTGAGCGGACCGATGATCATCACCATGTTGCGTCCGTCGATCGTGGGGTTCGACTCGACCGTGCCGAGCTCGGCCACGTCTTCCGCGAACTTCTGGAGGAGACGCACACCCAGCTCCGGGCGCGACTGCTCACGGCCTCGGAACAGGATCATGGCCTTCACCTTGTCGCCGTCCTTGAGGAAGCCCTCGGCGCGCTTGCGCTTGGTCTCGTAGTCGTGGCTGTCGATCTTGAGGCGGAACCGAACTTCTTTGAGGATCGTGTTCGCCTGGTTGCGCCGGGCCTCCTTGGCCTTCTGCGCAGCCTCGTACTTGAACTTGCCGTAATCCATGATCTTGGCCACCGGCGGCTTCGAGTTGGGTGCGACCTCGACGAGATCCAGGTCGGCTTCCTGCGCGAGACGCAGGGCGACCTCGATCTTCACGACGCCCACCTGCTCTCCGCTCGGGCCAACGAGACGGACTTCGGGGACGCGGATACGGTCATTGGTACGGGGATCGCTGATGCGTGGCTCCTCTTCTAGAGACTTCCGGCCACTCAGCCGGACGGTCATCCGGCGAGGCGAAAGGAGGAGAAGCACACCACGAACACGACACGTCGTGTTCGGCACCGCACCCGAACCGCACAGTCCCCGTGATGTGAACCACGGATTCCCTACTGGTGTTCTACCTGTTCATCCTGCTCCCGGAGGAGCCGCCCGAACCGGCGGAGTGCAACGACCCGGTAACCTGTAATCGGTCAAGCGCGGGTGGGATATTCATCCACTTTCGTACCGGGATATGAAGGTCCCGGAGCCCGAAGCAGTCTAGCAGAGGAATTCAGTGAGCACTAACGGCAATGCGTCGAGCATGAGCGCATCCAACGGCGGCGAGTCGTTCCGATTCGAGGACGAGACGTCCGAGACGACCGTCGCGGACGTGACCCGCGACATCGCGGATGTAGCGGCCGTCGAGGTGATCACCACGACGGCGGTGCACCTCATGAGTGCGGCGGCCGTCAAGTGCGGACTCGCCGACGACCCCGAGACCCAGCAGGACCTCGATGAGGCGCGCAAACTCATCAACGCCCTCGCCGGACTCATCACGGCCGCCGCCCCCGAGGTGAGCGACATGCACGCCCGCAGCCTGCGCGACGGCCTCCGCTCGCTGCAGCTCGCCTTCCGCGAGGCCTCGAGCATGCCCGACCCCATCGGACAGGGTCCCGGTGAGAAGTGGACCGGTCCGGTCAACTGAGGCGACGGAACCCGTCGCTCATTCGCTGGCCGTGAGCTTCACGGCCAGCGAATCCACGTGGGTCGCGATGATCTCGTCGGCGGCCCATCGCCGGGCGAGCCGCTCGAGGATCTGATCGAGTTCCGTGCGCGTGAGCCCGGACACCAGTTCGAGCACGACCTGCACCTCCGGTCCCTGGAGCCGCGCGTCGGGATCGCCGTGCCGCACACGGACCGCGATCACTCCGAGCTCAGTCGAGATCGACGCGTCGAAGGCCGCGTAGACGGCGGGATCGATTGCGGCCGACGTCCACGGCTCCCCCTGGGCGACGGCCCAGACGGCCGGGCGCCGCACGGCGAACTCCGTGTCGCTTCCCGGGTCGATGACGACGAGTTCCGTGCCCTCCGATGCGGCGGCGAGAGCCACGCGAGTGCCGTCGGCCGGGACGGGGCGCGCCTTCGCGTTCCACCGCCCCATCGCATCGACCGAGGTGAACACGGGAAGGACGTTCCGTCCATCCGGTCCCGCTACGGAGACGATCGAGAGCTCCTGCGTCTTCTCGACGCGCAGACCGCGCTCGTTCTCCTCCACTCCCCCGGCCTCGGCGACGAGAGGGATGAGAAAACGCGACGTTCGGAAGACGTCGACGACATCGCCGTGCGACGCGCCTCCCCGACGGAAACGTTCGAGCACGTCCATCAGATCCGCGGGCGCCGAGCCGTCGTCGCCCGCGTGAGACTGGTCGTGGTGGCCGAAGGACCGCTCGGCCCAGGGCCGACCGGCCGAGTCCGCCTTATCAGTCGGACGCGACATCCAGGGCCTCCGCGAGCGTGAACGCTCCGGCGTAGAGCGCCTTGCCAACGATCGCGCCTTCGAGGCCCTGCGGGACGAGGGCCCGCAGAGCGGCGATGTCGTCGAGGCTCGAGACTCCGCCCGACGCGATGACCGGTCGGTCGGTCCGGTCCATGACCTGCTCGAGCAGCTCGATGTTCGGGCCGCGCAACGTTCCGTCCTTCGTGACGTCGGTGACGACGTAGCGTGCGCAGCCGGCCTGCTCCAGGCGGTCGAGCACTCCCCAGAGGTCGCCGCCCTCCTGCGTCCATCCGCGCGCCGCGAGCGTCGTGCCGCGCACGTCGAGGCCGACGGCGATCGCCTCGCCGTACTGTCCGATCACGTTCGCCGCCCACTCGGGGTTCTCGAGCGCAGCGGTCCCGAGGTTGATGCGCTTGGCGCCGCTCGAGAGAGCCGCTTCCAGAGAGGCGTCGTCGCGGATCCCGCCGGAGAGCTCGATGTTCACGCCACGGACCTGCCGGATCACGCGCCGGATGATCGCGGCGTTGTGTCCCCGTCCGAACGCCGCGTCGAGGTCCACGAGGTGGATCCACTCCGCCCCCTGACCGGCCCAATCGGCGGCCGCTTCGACGGGGTCGCCGTAGTTGGTCTCGGTGCCGGCCTCGCCCTGCGTCAGACGCACGGCCTTGCCGCCCGCGATGTCGACGGCCGGAAGCAGCACGAGATCAGGGGACTGGTTGAACTCGCTCATGGTGTTTCCTCGATCGGGTCGGAGACGGCGGCTCGCAAGCCGCACACGATCCTAGTCAGATCAGAGCGACCCGAGCCAATTGGACAAGAGGCGGATGCCGGCGTCGCCGGACTTCTCCGGGTGGAACTGCGTCGCGGTGAGCGGTCCGTTCTCGACGGCAGCGAGGAATCGCTGGCCGTGTGTCGCCCAGGTGAGGTGGGGCTGCGGGAACGGCGGGTCGACGGTGAGGGTCCAGTCCGACGCCGCGTATGAGTGCACGAAATAGAAGCGTTCGTCCTCGATGCCGTCGAAGAGCGTGCTTCCTGCGTCCGGTTCGACGGTGTTCCACCCCATGTGCGGCAGGACGGGAGCGTCGAGCTGGGTCACGGTACCCGGCCATTCGCCCAGGCCG
This sequence comes from Labedella gwakjiensis, assembly GCF_003014675.1. Taxonomy (NCBI): domain Bacteria; kingdom Bacillati; phylum Actinomycetota; class Actinomycetes; order Micrococcales; family Microbacteriaceae; genus Labedella; species Labedella gwakjiensis. Next base: position 2,846,357 of record NZ_PYAU01000001.1, on the reverse strand, counting down.
TCGGCCTCGAGACCCCGCTCGACCCCGCGGTCGAACATGACCTGCATGCCGACGCAGATCCCGAGCACCGGGCGGCCTCCCGCCAGTCGCTTGTCGACGACCTCGCCGCCACGGGCAGACGTGAGCGACTCCATGACCGCGGCGAACGCCCCCACGCCGGGCACGAGAAGACCGTCGGCCTCGAGCGCCGCCTTGCGATCCGCCGTCAGCTCGACGTCGGCGCCCGCGCGCTCGAGCGCCTTCACGGCCGAGTGGACGTTGCCCGATCCGTAGTCGAGGACGACGACCCGCGGTCGACTGCCGCTCACAGCGCGCCCTTCGTGGACGGAATGCCGAGCACGAGCGGATCGAGGGCCTTGGCCTGGCGGAACGCGCGAGCGAACGCCTTGAACTCCGCCTCGGCGATGTGGTGGGGGTCGCGGCCCGCGAGGACCGAAACGTGTACCGTCAGTCCGGCGTTGAAGGCGATGGCCTCGAAGACGTGGCGGATCATCGATCCCGTGAAGTGTCCGCCGATGAGGTGGAACTCGAACCCGGCCGGCTCCCCGTCGTGCACGAGATAGGGGCGACCAGAGATGTCCACCACAGCGCGCGCAAGCGCATCGTCGAGTGGAACGTGGGCGTCCCCGTATCGGGAGATGCCCTCCTTCGTGCCGAGCGCCTCGCGGATGGCCTGACCGAGCACGATGCCGGTGTCCTCGACGGTGTGGTGGACGTCGATGTCGGTGTCGCCCGACGCCGTGACGGTGAGATCGGTCAGGGAGTGCTTGGCGAACGCCGTGAGCATGTGGTCGAAGAACGGAACACTCGTGTGGATCTCGCTCGCACCCGTGCCGTCGAGGTCGAGGCGCAGGTCGATGGAGGATTCCGAGGTCGCACGCTGGATGTGGGCGACGCGGTTGCCGGTGCTCATGCCGTCGAGTCTACGTCGGCGAGGGCGTCCAGGAACGCGGTGGTCTCCGCCTCGGTGCCCGCCGAGACGCGGAGACAGCCGTCGATGGCGAGGTCCCTCACGAGGATCCCCCGCTCGAGCAGAGCCTCGAACACGGCGTGCGGATCACGGACACCTCCGAAGAGAACGAAGTTGCTCTCGCTGCGGTAGGGGCGGTATCCGAGCTCGCCGAGCCGGCTGACGATTCGGTCACGCTGTTGACGGATGTCATCGACCATGGCGAGCATCTCATCGCTGTGCCGGAGAGCCGCGACGGCCGCCGCCTGGGTCAGGGCCGACAGGTGGTACGGCAGACGGACGAGGCGGAGTGCATCGGTGACGGCGGGCGCCGCGGCGAGGTACCCGAGGCGCACCCCCGCGAACGCGAACGCCTTGCTCATGGTGCGCGACACCATGAGTCGATCGCGGCCAGGCAACAGCGTCAGAGCGCTCGGTGTGCCGTCCGGCGCGAACTCCGCGTAGGCCTCGTCGACGACGACCATGCCTCGCGCCGCGTCGTACACCGCCTCGATCGTGTCGATGGAGAGCGGGGTGCCGGTGGGGTTGTTCGGCGAGCACAGGAACACGATGTCCGGGTCGTGCTCACGGATGGCGGCGACGGCCGTCTCCGGCGACAACTCGAAGTCGGCGTCGCGCGGTGCGCCGATCCACCGGGTGCCGGTGCCGTCTGCGAGCAACGGGTACATCGAATAGGTGGGGTCGAATCCGAGGAGGGATCGACCGGGACCACCGAACGCCTGCAGGACCTGCTGCAGCACCTCGTTGGAACCGTTGGCCGCCCACAGGTTATCCCCCGTGAGACCGTGACCGAGGTAGGAGGCGAGGGATGCGCGAAGCTGCCCGAACTCGCGATCGGGATACCTGTTCACGCCCAGAACGGCAACGGCCAAGGACTGCACGATGTCTCGCGCCACATTCTCCGGGATCTGATGCGTGTTCTCGTTCACGTTCAGCGCGACGGGCACGGCCTTCTGAGGAGCACCGTAGGGCGACTTGCCGCGCAGATCGGCGCGGACAGGAAGATCATCGAGAGAAGTCACCCGACGAGCCTACCGATCGCCCCGACCCGTGTGACAGTCGAACCGCCGCGACCATCCCCGCCCATCAATGACCGGAACGTGCCAGACAGGAGGCGTCAGCCGGCGGAGTAGGCCGTGGGAATCGCGATGCGCTGTCCGGGCTCGACCGACGACGTGGACATCTGGTTGAGCGAGACGATATCGGCGATCACGTCACGAGGGTCGGACGCGGGAGCGATGCGCTCCGCGACCTGCCACAGCGACTCCCCCGAGTTGATCGTGAGGTAGTCGAATTCGACGACGGCCGAGCTCGATGAGGTGGCGATGGCCGACGTGGCGCTCACACCGGCGATGACACCGACGGCGACCAGCGGGCCCACGACGAGCGAGGTGAGAACGAGACGCCCGCGACGAGTGATGCGGAGGCGGGCCTTTGTGGAAGCCGGAGCCGCGCTCGACGATCCCATGGTGCGGGCGGCGGTGCTGCTCACGGCGTTCATGGTGATTGCGGTCATGGTGCTCTCCTTGTTCTGGAAAGGAAGCGAGTTCGCTTCGGGGCCTCGGCCGGGAGGCCTCGAAGCGAATCTCTGTTCCGAATATATCTTCGAATGTTCGAACACGCAAGCGCGATGTTCGGACGAATATCGAGATCGATCCACGACACACTCGAACGAATGTTTGGTTCACTCGGCGAGCACGGATACAGTTTCGATTGTCGAGAGACAGCAGATCATGAGCCACCGACATTCGGTCGTCGGGGCGGAACGGCGGGCACCATGGGCAAGGCCACCAACGGCACGCGAGGCGCAGATGCGTCGGCCGCGGAGAGCTCAGGCGAGCGCCAGGGAACACGTCGGAGGAAGAGCCTGAGCGACAAGCAGCGCTCGATCCTCGACGTGATCCAGCGGTCCGTCAGCCAGCGCGGCTACCCGCCGAGCATGCGGGAGATCGGCGACGCCGTCAGCCTCGCGTCCCTCTCGAGCGTCACGCACCAGCTCAATCAGCTCGAGCTGTCGGGCTACATCCGACGCGACCCGAACCGGCCGCGAGCCCTCGAGGTCCTCATCGAGCTCCCGTCGGCCACGTCCGACTCCCTCGACTACGAGAACAGCACGCCCGTCGGCGACGCAGCGATGGTGCCCCTCGTCGGCCGGATCGCCGCCGGAGTGCCCATCACGGCGGAGCAGCACGTGGAAGAGGTCTTCCCCCTCCCCCGCCAGCTCGTCGGCAAGGGTGATCTCTTCATGCTCAAGGTGTCGGGCGACTCGATGATCGACGCCGCCATCTGCGACGGCGACTGGGTCGTGGTGCGCTCGCAGCGCACCGCCGAGAACGGTGACATCGTCGCCGCGATGCTCGACGAGGAGGCGACCGTCAAGGTCTTCCGGCAGCGCGACGGACACACCTGGCTCCTGCCGCGCAACTCCAACTTCGAGCCCATCCTGGGCGATCAGGCCGAGGTCCTCGGCAAGATCGTCGCCGTCCTCCGCTCGGTCTGAGCGGTCGTCCGCCTCAGTCGTCGTCCGGGCGCGCGTTCGCGCGTCGGGCGACGACGAAGTCGCCGAGCTGCGCGGCGATCTCCTCGCCGACGAGCGCTTCGACGCGCGTACCCTCCTCGGTGTAGTCGAGAGAGGTCACCTGCGCTCGGCGGTGGAGCATAGAGATGAGCTCGCCCCTGTCGTACGGCACCAGGGCCTCGATGACGACACTCGGCCGCGGCAGGCTGTCCGCGATCCGATCGAGGATCTCCTGGACGCCCTCACCCGTGCGAGCGGACGCGAAGATCGCATCGGGGGCGAGGCCGCGGAGGACGAGCCGGTCGTCCTCCGACACCAGATCGCTCTTGTTGAAGACGACGATCTCCGCGATGTCCCGACCGCCGACGTCGCCGATCACATCGCGCACCGTCGCGATCTGCGAGGCCGGGTCCGGGTGCGAAGCGTCGACCACGTGCACGATCACATCGGAGTCGGCCACCTCCTCGAGGGTCGAGCGGAACGCCTCCACGAGCTGGTGAGGGAGATTGCGCACGAAACCGACGGTGTCGGCGAGCGTGTAGGTGCGCCCGTCCTCCGTCCGTGTGCGTCGCACCGTGGCGTCGAGGGTGGCGAACAGGGCGTTCTCCACGAGGACGCCCGCGCGGGTGATGCGGTTCAGCAGACTCGACTTGCCGGCGTTCGTGTAGCCGGCGATCGCCACGCTCGGTACCTCGTTGCGCTTGCGGTTCGCTCGCTTGGCCTCGCGAGCCGGGGCGAATCCCTTGAGCTGGGCGCGCAGCTTCGCCATGCGCGTGTTGATCCGGCGACGGTCGAGCTCGATCTTCGTCTCACCGGGACCTCGGGAACCCATTCCCGCGCCACCGGCGGCCTGGCCACCGGCCTGTCGCGACATCGACTCACCCCACCCACGCAGTCGCGGAAGGAGGTACTCGAGCTGGGCCAGTTCGACCTGCGCCTTGCCCTCGCGGCTCTTCGCGTGCTGGCTGAAGATGTCGAGGATGACGGCCGTACGGTCGATGACCTTGACCTTCACGACGTCCTCGAGCGCACGACGCTGGCTGGGGGCGAGTTCCGTGTCGGCGACCACCGTGTCAGCCCCGAGCGACGCGACGACGGCTCGCAGCTCCTCGGCCTTGCCCCGACCGAAGTACGTGCTGGGGTCGGGGTGGGGTCGCCGCTGGAGCAGGCCGTCGAGGACGACAGCGCCGGCGGTCTCAGCGAGAGCCGCGAGTTCGCGGAGGGAGTTCTCGGCGTCCTGGAGCGATCCCTGCGAATAGACCCCGATGAGCACGACGTTCTCGAGCCGCAGCTGGCGGTACTCGACCTCGGTGACGTCTTCCAGCTCGGTCGAGAGTCCACCGACGCGGCGGAGCGCCTGTCGGTCCTCGCGGTCGAACTGCTCGCCGTCGGAACCATCGCCATTCACGGTGGCGGTGTCCTGCAACGCCTGCGCCCGACCGGCACCGAACATCGAGTACCCGGCCGACGGGCGCCCCGCGGCCGCGAGCACACGTTTGACGGCGTCGTCTTCTGGTGTGTTCGGAGGGGTCTCATTCATCCGGTTAACGATACTCTCTGGCGGTCCTGTACCGTACGGACTATGGCAGGCGACCACTATTTCAGCTCATCGCCCGACAGCGAGATGGGCCTGCGGTCGCTCTCCGTCACTCTCGCAGGCGCCCCGCGTCGGCTGCAGACGGGCAACGGGATCTTCAGTCCCGACCGCGTCGACGTGGGGACCGCCGTGCTCCTCTCGGCCGTCCCCTCTCCCCCGCCGGGAGGCGACTTCCTGGATATCGGATGCGGCTGGGGGCCCATCGCCCTCACGTTGGCGCTGGAGTCACCCCATGCCACGGTCTGGGCCGTCGACGTGAACGAGCGGGCACTCGATCTCGTCCGTCGCAACGCGGCCACGCTCGGACTCGAGAACGTTCGAGCGGTTCTCCCCGACGAGGTGCCCGAGGACATCATGTTCCGCACGATCTGGTCGAATCCGCCGATCCGGGTGGGCAAGGACGAACTGCACGGCCTCCTCGAGCGCTGGATCCCACGCCTTCAGCCCGCCTCTGACGGGTACCTGGTTGTCCAGCGCAACCTCGGCTCGGACAGCCTGCACCGGTGGCTCGACGCGACGCTTCCCGACGACTTCAGCGTCATTCGCGCGTCGACGGGCAAGGGGTACCGCGTCTTGCGCGTGCGGCGTCGTCCCGAGGCCGCCCCAGCCGACTGACGACTCGCGGCGGGCCCGATCAGCGGGCGAGCCGGATCAACGGTCAGGCGAGGTCGAGTGTGCCGGTGTAAACGAGTTCCGCCGGTCCGGAGAGCGAGACGTGTTCGCCGTCCTCCGCCGCGAACATCCTGACGCCCAGACGTCCACCCGGGACATCGACGCGCCAATGGTCCGGGGCGCCTCGACCTGCCCAGTGGCGGATCGCGAGCGCCGCGGCCGCGACCCCGGTGCCGCAGGAGAGGGTCTCCCCCGAGCCGCGCTCGTGCACGCGCATCCGGATTCGACCGACGCCCTCGCTCACGAGCGGCTCGTGCAGCACGACGAGCTCGACGTTGGCCCCGGCCGACGGCACGGGATCGATCTGCGGCGCGTACGCGAGATCGGCGTCGGTGAGCTCTTCCTCATTGGCCAGCGCCACGACGACGTGCGGGTTGCCCACGTCGATACCGAGGCCGGGACGGGGAACGGGAACGTCCTTCACCCGCACGAGCGGCTCGCCGCCCTCCAGAGCCCAGCGTCCGAGATCGACCTGGAAGCCGTCCACACCGCGTTGCACGTCTTTGACGCCTGCTCGTGTGGCGATGGCGAGCGTGTCACCGCTCTCGAGCACCGCGAGCCCCGTCTCGAGGAGGAACCGCGTGAAGACACGGATGCCGTTGCCGCACATCTCGGCGACGGAGCCGTCGGCGTTACTGTAGTCCATGAACCACTCCGCCTCGGGGGTCTCCGCGAGGATCGTGGCACCCCCCGGCATGTGAGCCGTCCGTATCGCGCGGATCACCCCGTCGGCGCCCACGCCGAAGTGACGATCGCAGATCGCGGCGATCTGGGCGGGCGTGAGCGTCGAATCGCCGTCCGGATCGGCGTAGAGCACGAAGTCGTTGCCGGTTCCGTGGCCCTTGGTGAAGTCGATCGTGATCGGCATGCCTCGATTCTAGGCGGGGGCGTCGGCCTCGAGGAGCGGGCGGACGGCCTCGACGGCATCGTCGACCAGACCGTCCGCACCGGCATGGAGCACGGTGGCACCCGCGTACCGGCGGAACCACGAGACCTGTCGCCGCGCGTAGCGCCGCGTGAGCCGCTGCGTATCGGCGATCGCCTCGTCCTCGCCCATGGTCCCGTCGAGCTGGGCGAGGGCCTGGGCGTAGCCGATGGCTCGCGACGCCGTCACACCGTCGCGCAGACCCCGGCCGGCGAGGCCCTCGACCTCGGTGACGAGCCCGTCGCGCCACATCCGCTCGACGCGGGCATCGAGGCGTACCACGAGTTCCTCTCGCGGAGCGGACAGGATCACCACGCTCGACGCCGGCGTCGTGGTCTGTTCCGGTAGGAGGCCGGACGACGGCGCTCCCGTGATCGCCGCGACCTCGAGCGCGCGAACGAGTCTGCGGCCATTGCTCGAACCGATGCGCCGTGCCGCCTCCGGGTCGATGGCGACGAGACGACGGTGGAGAGCACCCGGCCCGGACTGGTCCAGGTCCTCCTCCAGTCGAGCTCGGATCTCCGGGTCGGTTCCTGGAAAGGAGAAGTCGAACAGCACGCTCGAGAGGTAGAGACCCGATCCGCCCACGAGGATCGGCATCACCCCTCGGCTGTTCAGGGTCGTGATGAGTTCACGGGCCTCCCGTTGGTACCGTGCGACGGAGGCCTCCTCCGTGACGTCGAGAACGTCGAGGAGGTGGTGCGGCACTCCTCGGCGCTCGTCGAGGGGGAGCTTCGCCGTGCCGACGTCCATTCCGCGGTACAGCTGCATCGCGTCGGCATTGAGGATTTCCGTTCGGACACCGTCGGCCGCGAGCCGATCGGCCAGGTCGAGGGACAGTTCGCTCTTACCGGTGCCCGTCGGTCCGCCGATTGCGATGACGCGAGCCGGATGCGGGCCGCTCACCGCCGGTCGTCGTCGGGGTGGTAGATCGGCGACGTCGCGATCGACCTCGACGTGGCCGGCTCCCCGGATGCGACACGGAGCGTGGGCAGACCGAGCGAGACCGCGCGGCCGCCGGCCACCGAGGGCGAAGCCGGAACTCCGCACGACTCGGCCTCTGAGCGATCCCAGGCATCTCCCGATCGCGTGCGCCGCACAGGCGCCGACCCGTTCGCCTCGGCCAGAAGGTGCCACGGCGCGGCGTAGGTGACCGTCGCGGTGACGACGTCACCGGGACGGGGACGGGCAACGCCCTCCGGGATCGCGACATGGACGAGCCGGGAGTCCTCGGCCCGGCCGGACACCCGGTCCGTCTCCGCGTCGCGCTTGCCTTCCCCGGCCGAGACGAGGACGGCGACCTCCCGACCCACCTGCTTCTGGTTCTCCTCCAGGCTGATGCGATCCTGCAGAGCGGTCAGCCGTTCGTAGCGTTCCTGGACGACGGCCTTCGGCACCTGTTCGTCCATCGTCGCCGCCGGCGTGCCCGGGCGGATCGAGTACTGGAAGGTGAACGCCGACGCGAACCGTGACGCCTCGACGACGCGGAGGGTCTCTGCGAAGTCCTCCTCCGTCTCACCGGGGAATCCGACGATGATGTCCGTCGAAATGGCCGCGTGCGGAATGCGGGCCCGCACCCGATCGAGGATGCCGAGGAACCTCTCGCTCCGGTATGAGCGACGCATCGCCTTGAGGATGCGGTCGGAGCCGGATTGCAACGGCATGTGCAGCTGCGGCATGACGTTCGGCGTCTCGGCCATGGCGTCGATCACATCGTCCGTGAATGCCGCCGGGTGCGGGCTCGTGAATCGGACACGCTCCAGGCCGTCGATCGACCCTGTGGCCCTCAGGAGCTTCCCGAATGCGGCGCGATCGCCGAACTCGACGCCGTACGAGTTAACGTTCTGCCCGAGAAGGGTGACCTCGATCGCGCCGTCGTCCACGAGCGCCTGGATCTCGGCGAGGACGTCCCCGGGACGTCGGTCCTTCTCCTTGCCGCGGAGGGCGGGCACGATGCAGAAGGTGCACGTGTTGTTGCACCCGACGGAGATGGACACCCAGCCGCTCGACGTCGACTCGCGTCGCGTCGGCAGAGTCGACGGGAAGGTCTCGAGGGACTCCAGGATCTCGAGCTGGGCCTCACCATTGTGACGGGCGCGTTCGAGCAGGCTCGGGAGCGATCCCATGTTGTGCGTGCCGAAGACGACGTCCACCCACGGCGCCTTCTCGAGGATGACGTTCTTGTCCTTCTGGGCGAGGCATCCGCCTACCGCGATCTGCATGCCGTCGTGATGGCGCTTGATGCTCGCGAGCTGCCCCAGGTTGCCGTAGAGCTTGTTGTCCGCGTTCTCACGCACCGCACACGTGTTGATGACGACGACATCGGGCTCTTCACCCTGCGCACGGACGTAGCCGGCCGCCTCGAGGGACCCGCTCAGTCTCTCCGAGTCGTGCACGTTCATCTGGCAGCCGAACGTCCGTACCTCGTACGTTCGAGCGTTCCGAGCTCCGCTCTGCGACGGCTCGGTCGCCGACGAGGTGGTGGGTCCGAGGGAGGGCGTGATCGTGCTCATGGTGCCGTCAGTCTACGACGCGTCGACCTAGCGGAATCGCGGCCCGGCGGCGCCGGACGGCCTGCGCTTGGCGATATCGGAGACGATGTCTCGGACGAGCCCGCCGGGATAACCTCGTCGGGCGAGGAATCCTGACAGCCTGCGCTCGAGCGTCTGCGCGTCGAGCGATCCCATCTGGCGGGCACGCTTCTCAGCGATCTCGAAAGCAACCCGACGTTCCTCGCCGTCGTCGATCTCGTCGAGAGCTTCCGAGACGATGTCGCCAGGAATGCCTCGCGCGGACAGGGCACGACCGACGGCACTCTTGCTCTGTCCCTTGCCCTCGGACAGGCGACGGGTGAGTTCCTCGGCGAGAGTGCGATCGTCCACGTATCGCAGGTCGGTGAGGCGGTCGACGATCTCTTCGACCTCCGGCCCCTCGAGCCCGTTCTCCGCGATCAGCGCACGCACCTCCTTCTCGCTCAGAGCCTTGCGAGACAGCGCTCGAAGCACGCGCTGCTCGACGACCGCGCGCTCGACGACCTCCGGTTCGTTGGCCGGCTCGTCCGCTCCGAGTGAGATGCCAGAGAAGGACGTGATCGTGGCATCGCTCACTTCGGCGGTGACGGGCTCCGCCTCACGCGGTTCGTCAGCTGTGTCCGGGGAACGGGGAGCCGCCGCTCGCGGTGTCTCATCGGCCTGAGGGAACCGCGGGCCCGTCGTGCGCGCCGATCGGGCGGACGATCGTTCCACGCCGGACGAGGCCGACCTCGCCTCCGACAGATACCTGACGGGGGCGAGGCCGGCCTCGTCCGAGCCGGAGGACAGATCACGCACCGCGGCGCGCCGCCAGCTCGTCCGGGGTCTCTTCAGCCTTGGGAACTCCGATGCCGAGCTTGACCTTGATCTTGCTCTCGATGTCGGCGGCGATGTCGGGGTTCTTGAGCAAGAAGTTGCGGGCATTCTCCTTGCCCTGGCCGAGCTGCTCGCCGTCGTAGGTGTACCACGCACCCGACTTCTTGACGATCGTGTGCTCGACGCCGAAGTCGATGAGGCTGCCCTCGCGCGAGATGCCCACGCCGTACAGGATGTCGAACTCCGCCTGCTTGAACGGCGGAGCCATCTTGTTCTTCACAACCTTGACGCGGGTGCGGTTTCCGACGGCGTCTGTGCCGTCCTTGAGTGTCTCGATGCGACGGATGTCGAGACGGACCGACGCGTAGAACTTGAGCGCCTTACCACCGGCCGTCGTCTCCGGACTTCCGAAGAACACGCCGATCTTCTCGCGCAGCTGGTTGATGAAGATCATCGTGGTGTTGGTCTGGCTGAGCCCACCGGTGAGCTTACGGAGAGCCTGCGACATGAGTCGAGCCTGGAGGCCGACGTGGGAATCGCCCATCTCTCCCTCGATCTCGGCGCGCGGCACGAGCGCCGCGACCGAGTCGATGACGATGAGGTCGATCGAGCCGGAGCGCACCAGCATGTCCGCGATCTCGAGGGCCTGCTCACCCGTGTCGGGCTGCGACACGAGCAGAGCATCGATGTCGACACCGAGCTTCTTCGCGTACTCCGGGTCGAGAGCGTGCTCGGCGTCGATGAACGCGGCGATGCCGCCGGCGCGCTGCGCGTTGGCGATGGCGTGGAGCGTGAGCGTGGTCTTACCCGACGACTCCGGGCCGTAGATCTCGACGATACGTCCGCGCGGAAGGCCCCCGATACCGAGCGCGACATCAAGGGCGATCGAGCCGGTGGGCACGACTTCGACAGGGGCGCGCTCGTCACTTCCGAGGCGCATGACGGAGCCCTTGCCGAACTGGCGGTCGATCTGGGCGAGGGCGGTCTCGAGGGACTTCTCGCGGTCTGCGGGTGAGGGCATGGGATCCTTCTCTCTCATGAAGTGCGGAGCGCCTATAGGCTGCCGATACGGCAAGGCTGGAGCGCGAGGCGTTGATGTCTCCGACATTAGAAGGCACCACCGACATCGGCCGATGGCATCCTCGAATCGGTGGAGTTCCGACACTTCGTACCCGTGTGGACGACGCTAGCAGGAACCGAACACATGTTCGAAGAGAGACGCGCGGCGTGTCGAAGATGGATTCGGCGTCAGCTGCGCGGTTCCGGCCGACCGACCCCGGCACGCCTGCTCACCGGTACGTCCGTCTCGTCACAGAGGGCGAGCCAGACGCTGCGCACCTCCACCCCGTCCCTGATGCCCTCCCTCGCCGTCCGACCGCCGAGGGCCGAGAGGGCGAGATCATTCACGAGCACCCGGCCGTAGGACTCACCGAACTCGTCGGCGACCGCGATGTCGAACTCGCTGCGTTTCATGAGACTCCCTTCGCGAGACCAGATCCTGGGCGTCCGGCCCCTGTCGTGACGCGCTCGCGCCACGACCATACCCGCACGCGACGGTGCCGCACACGATGGGCGCCGCCTCGACGAGCCCGAGGACGATGAGTGCAGGCATGACGAGGCCCCGCGGAGCTTCTCGCTCCACGGGGCCTCGTCAGGGCTCTGTCGACGGCCAGATCAGCCGGCAAGCAGATCAGCCGGCGATCAGGTCAGCCCGCGATCAGGTCGGCGTCGAGCTCGGCGACGAAGTCGTCGGGCACGGTGTCGGGGATCGGGTCGATGCCCTCGAGCACAGCGAGCCGGTCTCCGACCTCGCGCATGATGACGGAGATCGGGGTCTCGAGGGCTTCGGCGACCGATGCGAGGATCTCGCTCGATGCCTCCTTCTGGCCGCGCTCGACCTCACTGAGGTATCCGAGCGCCACACTCGCGCGGCTCGCGACCTGTCGCAGCGTGCGCCCCTTCTGCAACCGGAAGTCCCGCAGGACATCGCCGATTTCTTGACGTACGAGAACCATGGGAGCCTCCCCTTCTGCGTGTCAGCCTTGCGGCCCCCGCCGGTGCGGATGAGTAACGCTACTACATCCTTCGATTGCGAAAACTGTACTGCCCATCACTGGACTTTTCGTGTGTGTACGGCTGATGTAACGGCGAGTTAACGCGGGATATTCCCGAGCATCTCCAGAGCGAGGTCGACGGTCGCAGCACGTACGGCCGAGCGGTCACCCGCGAGGTTCGCCTCTCTCACCTCCACGGCGTCACCGTGACTGATCGCGACGAAGACGGTACCGGGTTCTCGACCGCCCTGGGAAGCCGGGCCCGCGACTCCCGTGGTCGCGATCCCGATGGTCGCCGCTCCCCCTGACGTGGCGAGCGCGACACGCACGCCGATCGCCATCTGACGGGCCACCTCGGGGTGCACGGGACCCTCGCTGTCGAGCAGGTCGCGATCGACGCCGAGGAGCGACGCCTTCAACTCGGTGTCGTAGGCCACGACGGCGCCCCGGACGACCGCGGACGCGCCCGCCGGAGCGATGAGTGCCGCTGAGACTGCTCCCCCGGTCAGCGACTCGGCGATGGCCACCGTCTGCCCCGCGTCCGCGAGGGACGAGATCAGCTCGGCAGCGTCCACGGTCACGATCGCGTGCGGCGCGCGGCGCGGGCGCCGCGAGCCTCGGCCGCGATGTAGTCGACACCGCTCGCGACCGTGAGGACGAGAGCAGCGGCCATGAGGACGCCGTTCACCACGAACATCCAGTCGCCGAGCAACTCCGGGAGCGGGGCGAGGGCGAAGGAGATCGCGATCGCCTGCACCACGGTCTTCAGCTTGCCCATCCATGCGGCGGCCACGACGTGATCCGACAGCACGATCATCCGGTGCACCGTGATCCCGACCTCGCGGACGAGGATGACGACCGTGACCCACCACGGGAGCTCTGTCAGGATCGAGAGGGCGACGAGCGCCGCGCCCGTGAGGACCTTGTCGGCGATCGGATCGAGGAGCTTTCCGAGATCCGTGACCTGGTTACGACTCCTCGCGATGTGGCCGTCGATGCCGTCCGTCGCGATCGCGAGCACGAAGAGTGCGGTGGCGGCCCATCGGAGACCGCCGCCCGCACCGTCGTCTGCGAAGAGCAGCCAGAGGAAGACGGGTGCGAGAAGGATGCGGACGATCGTGATCGTGTTGGGCAGGTTGAGGTTCGAGGATCGCGAACCGACCACCTGAGCGTCATCGGTCACGTCGGTCACTCCCTGCCGGTCAATCCCCAGGCGTCCTCGTCGGACTCCGCGTCCACCACAGGATATCCCGCGAACTGGTCATCGACCGGGTCGCCGCCGGCATGAGACGTGCTCGACGACGCCGCGGACGCCGACGTCACCGGTGCAGCCGACGGGGTCGAGGCCGGTGCGCCCGCCGGCTCCTCGCCACGCATGCGCGCCATGACCGAGGGCAGCTGCTCCGCTGTGACGAGCACGTCTCGGGCCTTCGATCCCTCCGACGGACCGACGACCTCGCGGGACTCGAGCAGGTCCATGAGGCGGCCTGCCTTGGCGAAGCCCACCCGCAGCTTGCGCTGCAGCATCGAGGTGGAGCCGAACTGGGTCGACACGACGAGCTCGGTGGCCGCGAGCAAGAGCTCGAGGTCGTCGCCGATGTCCGCGTCGACCTCTTTCTTCTCGGCGACCTGAGCGACGTCCGGTCGGTAGTCCGGGCGGGCCTGGGCCGTGACGTGCTTGACGACCTTCTCGATCTCGGACTCCGCGACCCACGCGCCCTGGACCCTGACGGCCTTCGACGCACCCATGGGGAGGAAGAGGGCATCGCCCTGACCGATGAGCTTGTCGGCCCCCGGCTGGTCGAGGATGACGCGGGAGTCCGTGACGCTCGCCACGGCGAACGCCAGTCGGGAGGGCACGTTGGCCTTGATGAGACCCGTGACCACGTCGACCGAGGGTCGCTGCGTCGCGAGCACGAGGTGGATACCGGACGCCCGCGCCAGCTGTGTGATGCGGACGATCGAGTCCTCGACGTCTCGCGGTGCGACCATCATGAGGTCGGCGAGCTCGTCGACGACCACGAGCAGGTAGGGATACGGCTTGAGGACCCGTTCGCTTCCGGGCGGCAGCACGATCTCCTCGGCGATGACAGCCTTGTTGAAATCATCGATGTGGCGGAACCCGAACGACGCGAGGTCGTCGTACCGCATGTCCATCTCCTTGACGACCCACTGCAGCGCCTCTGCGGCTTTCTTCGGGTTCGTGATGATGGGGGTGATGAGGTGGGGTACACCGGCGTAGGGGGCCAGCTCTACTCGCTTCGGGTCGATGAGGACCATGCGCACCTCGGTGGGCTTCGCCCTCATGAGCAGGCTGGTGATCATCGAGTTGACGAAGACCGACTTTCCGGAGCCGGTGGACCCGGCGACCAGGAGGTGGGGCATCTTCGCGAGGTTGGCGACGACGAACCCTCCTCCGACGTCCTTGCCGACGCCGATGGTCATGGGGTGCGTGCTCGCGGTCGCGGCGTTCGACCGCAGGACGTCGCCGAGGGTCACGATCTCGCGGTCCGTGTTCGGAATCTCGATGCCGATCGCGCTCTTGCCCGGGATCGGCGAGAGGATCCGCACCTCGTTCGAGGCGACGGCGTATGCGAGGTTCTTGGACAGCGCGGTGACGCGCTCGACCTTCACGCCCGGCCCGAGCTCGATCTCGTACTGGGTGACGGTGGGGCCACGGGAGAATCCGGTGACCTTCGCGTCGACTCCGAACTGGTCGAGCACGCTGGTGATCGAGCGGACGGCCTCGTCGTTCGCCGCGGAGCGCTGCTTCGCGGGAGAGCCCGCACCGAGCGCCGCCGTCGAGGGGAGGCGGTAGGGCTGGGCCGGCGCCGTCGGCTTGGCGAGCGCGCCGTCGTCGTCTCCCCGCAGCGCGACGCTGCCGAGCCCGGGAAGCATCTCGGTGTCACCCGAGACGGTGTCGTCGTGGAGCCCCACACCGGCCGCAGTCGACCCCGAGTAGTCCGCGACCGCGCGCTCGGCCGCCGACAGATCGCCCAGGACCTCGGTGTGCATCGTGGAGGCAGCCACGGGAATCTCCGGCTCCACCGGCGACTCGAATCCGCCGGACGTGCCTCCGCTCAGCAGTTCGGTCATGTCGTCGACACCGCTCGACTCGAAGGTCGGAGCGTCCTCGCGGCCGCTCTTGTTGCGGCGCCACCACGGGAGGCTGTCGGGACTGTCGTCACCGTCTGCCTCATCGAGGACCTTCGTACGCCCGTCCGGCGCGCCCTCCTCGTGCTCGGCTCCGAACATCCACGCCCACAGTTGGCGGAGTCGTGCCGGGACCTTGGCGGGAGGGGTCTTCGTGATGATGAAGAGGCTGAGCAGGGTGAGGAGGGAGAGCACGACGATTCCGCCGATGGGCGTGATGACCGCTGCGAGCGGCGCGCCAGCGAGCCAGCCGAGAAGGCCGCCCGCGAGAGCGAGGCCCGGGAGTCCACCCTCTCCGGGGCTGGGCTGCCCGCCCGCTATGTGGCAGATACCCGTGACACCGAGGAAGAACAGGCCGAGTCCGATTCCGATGCGGCCGTTGTCGTGGACGGACGACGGGTGACGGAAGAGCCAGAACGCCAGAATGAGCATGATGACGGGTAGCGCGAAGGCCACGCGTCCGAAGAGGCCGCCGAACGTCCAGGCGTCGAGGGTGCGCGCGACCTCGTCAGCCGTGCCGAACCACTCGACCGCCATGCCGGCGACGGCGAGGAGCACGATGAGGAACGGCACGCCGTCACGCCGCTGCTCCTTCGACAGGGTTTCGGCGCCGAGAGCACGAGCAGCCCCACCGACGAGGTGCGCGAGACCCATCCAGGCACGGACGAAGACGTTGACGCCCTTCTCGGGCTCGGGCTCCGGCAGCTTGACCGTCTTCGAGCGGGCGCGCGATGGCGTCGATCGTGGGGTTGCGCGGCCTTTGCCGGTCGACTTGGTGCTCGTGGCCATGATCACCACCGTACGACGAACCCCCGTCATCGCCCGGGATCGACGCGGGTTTCGGCGCGAGTGGGCACCGAACCACCCGACCTGAGCGGATCAGGCGAGCGCTTTGGCCATCGTGTCCGCCCGGTCGTCCGAGCGCACGACGACATACCCCTCGCTCACGTACAGGCGCTGCGCGAAGTTCCCGCGATCGACGCTGAGAGAGAGCCGCGCGTAGCCGCGCGACCGTGCGAGCGAGGCGACACCCCTCAAGAGTTCGCGGCCGACGCCCTGCGCCCGCCACAACGGACTGACGCCGAGCGTCAATTCCGGAACGCCTCCGGCGACGAAGCCGTGGCCGGGCTTCGACTGGTCGAACAGACGGAACCAGCACGCCCCGATGGGATCGCCCGACACCGACTCCGCGACGAGACCGGCATCCGCCGGGCGCATCCATCCCGAGATGTACGGAGCGAGGGCCGGGTCGGCGAGCACCTGGACCCGCGGCCGCCGCGAGGACGGCGACCAGTTGGCCGCCTCGACGAGCATGTCGGCGAGGAATCGCGCATCCTCACCGATCGCGGGTCGCAACAGGATTGCCGTCATGACCGAACCATAGTGCTCGAACGTTTCGTCGCCGTTTCCGAACGGTCAGATGCGGATGGCGTCGATGGGCTTCACTCTCACGGCGACCACGGCGGGGATGATGCCGGCCAGCGCTCCGACGGCCGTCGCCGCGACGAGGCCGAAGACGGCGGCGCTCATCGGGAACGGGGGCAGGTCCTCGACCATTCCTTGAGTGATGATCTCTTCGACGATCGGGAGCTTCACGAGGAGGACGGCGAGCATCACGCCGAGCGCACCGGCCACCGCTGTCGCGACGACGGACTCCATCATCACCGAGAAGAACACGCGTCCCGACGTGGCACCCATCGAGCGACGGATACCGATCTCGCGGATGCGCTGCCGCACCGTCACGAGGGCGATGTTGAGCAGTCCGAGCGCGCCGAGGAGCAGGATGACCGCTCCGATCCCGAGCGCCATCATGCGCAACGCCGCAGTCGGATCGTCCATGAGGGCGCCGTAGTCCGTCCGGTAGACGTCGACGGAGTACCCCTCACCGAGCCGCGACGACATGTCGCTCGAGACGAGCGACATGAGCTGCTCCCCCGAGTCCTCCGGCACCCACATCTCGTAGGACGGGTAGAGCTGCTCGAAGGTCCCGGCGGGCAGAGCCGCGATCGCGGACGATGCGAGCATCATGAGGCCGGGCTGCTCGTCCCACGACGGAGTGGCGTAGACCCCGACGATCACGAGATCCGCACCCTCGAATCTGTTGGAGGAGATGACGGGATGCGTGGCCAGATCCGGCGAGCCCAACTGTTCCCACAGGAACGTGTTCACCACGACCGCCGGTGCGAGCCGCTCACGGTCTCCCGGCGCGAACCAGGAGCCCTCGACCATCCGCGTCCGGTGAAGGGTCGCATAAGGCTGATCGACGTACACGATCGACGCGTCCATCGCCCCTCCGGGCAACTGCACGGGCGCGTAGTCGTAGGCCACGCGGGTCGCGTACGCGATCTCGAACCGGTCGAGCGTCTCGAACCAGGCCTCATCGACCTCACCGGGGACGACCGTGCGGTTCGGTGAGACGTTGCCCGTCATCGTGAACGGGCGCCCGGACGATGCCTCCGCCTGCTCGAGCACCGCCTGCTGGGCGAGGTCGGTGACGGCGACACTGGCGGAGAGGGCGCAGACGGCCAAGGTGACACCGACGAGCGACAGCAGCACGCGGCCCCGGTGGACGCGCACCTCCTGCCACGCCTCGACGACGGCACCGACGAACGATGTGAGAAAACGCATCAGCTCGCCTCCTCGGCGTCGGTGTCGGAGCCTGCGTCGGAGCCGGAACCGACGAGCTCGTACGAGACGGCGGTCGGGTCGAGCTCGGGGGTGAGGGTCCCGCGCACGAGGCGGAAGTGACGATCACCCCTCGCCGCGATGGCCGGGTCGTGGGTGATGACGACGAGAGCCGCGTCTCGCTCCCTGACGATCTCGTCCAGGAGATCCATCACGGATTGGCCTGTCTCGAGGTCGAGCGCACCCGTCGGTTCATCCGCGAGGATCAACCGCGGCGAGCGCACGAGCGCCCGCGCGATCGCCACGCGCTGCTGCTCACCGCCGGAGAGGCTGCCGGGGAGGGCGTCGAGGCGATGCGCGAGGCCGACGCGCTCGAGCATCTCCCTGGCGAGTCGCTCTCGGCGCCAGAACGACGGCCCGCTTGCGTAGATCAGCGGGACCACCGCGTTCTCGGTAGCCGTCCGACCCTCCAGCAGATTGAACTGCTGGAAGATGAAGCCGATGTCGCTGCCCCTCAAGCGGTCGCGTCGCCCGGACCGCATGGTCCGCACGTCCACGTCGTCGAAGCGGAGCGCTCCAGTGGTCGGCAGGTCGAGAAGACCGAGCATGTTGAGGAGGGTGGACTTGCCGGAGCCCGAGCGGCCGACGATCGACACACGATCTCCGGGCTCGACCGTGAGGTCCACCCCCGAGAGGATCGTGAGAGGGTCACCGTCCGGGATCGGGACCGTCCTGGTGACGTCCTCGAGCTGGAGGAGACTCATCCCTCCATCGATCCGTCGTCGCAGAACACCGAACCGTCCGGCTGCTCGATGCAGTCATCGGCGGGGACGTCGGTCGCATCGTCGACGGGCAGGAACTCGAGGACCTCTGCGCCCTCGTCCACTCCCGACGTGATCTCGACGGAGGACCCGTCGTTCAATCCGAGTCCGACGGGCGTCTCGACGGGCTCGCCGTCCTCGCCCAAGACCCACACGGAACCCTCCTGGGAGTTGCCCTTCACGGCGGTCACAGGGAGGACGAGCACGTCATCGGCTGCCCCGCCCGGAAGCGTGATGGTGCCCGTAAGCCCGGCGAACACGGTGACATCGGACGGCACGGCACAGCGCACCGTCGCACCCGACGCAGACGCGCCGTCTCCGCCATCGTCCGGGGCGGAACCGTCGCTGCCCTCGAGCGGCACACTGATCGAGAGGTTCGTGCAGGTGAACGAGCCGGGACCGCCAACGACCTCCACGGCCGCCTCCGTGGGCTTCTCCTGCAGGCGGTACTGCTGCTCGGGTGCGATCTGTCCCGTGACGCTGAAGGTGGGCGGCGCGACCGTGGCGACGACGTCGCCGATCGCGACCGTCTGCCCCACGACCATGGGGAGCGAGCTGACGACGCCGGCGACGGGGGCCGTCACCGTCTTCGTGACATACTGCGTCTTCGGCTGGGTGACGACCTCGTTGCCCTCCTCGTCCGTCGAGACGACCGGCTCCGGAATGACCTCCTTGCGAACCACGGCGAGCTCCGTGTCCTTCGCGACGGCGGCCCCCACCCCGACCTTCAACTCGAGGATGTTGCCGTCCAGCGCGGCCTTCGCGTCGGCAGCCGCATCGGCGACGATCGACCCGTCGAGGACCACGTCATTGGCTATGGACCCGCGTTCGACCGTGATGATGGATTCGGCCACCGTCCCGGTCGGATCGATCGAACTCGTCTCCTCCATGTTCTCGGGGAAGAACGCGACCTTCACGAGTGCCACCGCGATCGCTGCGAACACGACGAGCCTCGCGATCGGGAAGATCCATTTCCGCCAGACGCCCATCGGCCCACCCTTCGTCGCGGCCCCCATGGGCTGTGCGATCCGCGAAAAGCATATTGGGGCAATCGACCCGGAGGAATCATCCTGTGGGAGGAAACTCCGGAGGTCCGGCGGAGGGTGAGCCTCGGTCAGGCCTCGATCACGAGCGGCACGATCATCGGACGACGACGATACGAGGTGTTCACCCACCGGCCCACCGTGCGACGGACGATCTGCGAGAGCGCGTGGGTATCGCGCACCCCGTTGGCTGCGGCCTCGGCGAGCGCCGCCGCGATCTTCGGCTTGACGGCGTCGAAGACGGAATCGTCCTCCGCGAAGCCTCGGGCGTGCACTTCCGGCTCGACGATGAGTCGACCGGTCTGGGCCTCCACGACGCAGATGATCGAGATGAACCCCTCCTCACCGAGGATCCGCCGGTCCTTGAGATCGGCGTCGGTGATCTCGCCGACCGTCGAGCCGTCGACGTAGACGTAGCCGAGCTCGAGCTGGCCGACGACGCGCGCGATTCCGTCCTTGAGGTCGACCACGGTGCCGTCCTCTCCGAGGATCGTGTTCTCGCGGGGCACGCCCGTGTCGATCGCGAGCTTCGCGTTCGCGGAGAGGTGCCGGAACTCGCCGTGGACGGGCAGCACGTTCTTCGGCTTCAAGATGTTGTAGCAGTAGAGCAGTTCGCCGGCCGCGGCGTGCCCGGAGACGTGGACCTTCGCGTTGGCCTTGTGGACGACGTTCGCACCGAGCTTCGTGAGACCGTCGATCACCCGGTACACCGCGTTCTCGTTGCCGGGGATGAGGCTCGATGCCAGGATCACCGTGTCGCCTGGCCCTGGCTCGATCGCGTGGTCGAGGTTGGCCATCCGGCTGAGGACGGCCATGGGCTCCCCCTGGGAGCCTGTCGACATGAAGACGATCCGGTCGTCGGGGATGTCGTGCGCCTTGCGGTAATCGACGAGGATGCCGTCCGGCACGTGGAGGTAGCCGAGATCGGCCGCGATCCCCATGTTCCGGACCATCGAACGACCGAGCAGCGCGACCCGACGCCCGTTCGCCGCCGCCGCGTCCAGGACCTGCTGCACACGGTGAACGTGGCTCGAGAAACTGGCGACGATGACACGGCGCGGTGCCTTCGCGATCACGGCATCGAGGACGGGGCCGATCGCCCGCTCGAGCGGTGTGAAGCCCGGGACGTCGGCGTTCGTGGAATCGCACAGGAACAGGTCGACGCCCTCCTCCCCCAGGCGCGCGAAGGCGCGCAGGTCGGTGAGCCGACCGTCGAGGGGCAACTGGTCCATCTTGAAGTCGCCGGTCGCGAGCACGAGGCCGGCACTCGTACGGATCGCCACGGCGAGGGCGTCGGGGATCGAATGGTTCACGGCGACGAATTCGAGCTCGAACGGACCGAGGCGCTCGACATCGCCCTCCCTCACCGTCAACGTATACGGCTTGATCCGGTGTTCCTTGAGCTTCGCCTCCACGAGCGCGAGGGTGAGTCCCGACCCGATCAGGGGGAGATCGCCCTTGAGGCGGAGCAGGTAGGGCACGGCCCCGATGTGATCCTCGTGACCGTGGGTGAGGACGACTCCCACGACATCGTCCAGGCGATCCTGGATCGGTGAGAAGTCGGGGAGGATGAGGTCGACGCCCGGCTGGTTCTCCTCCGGGAAGAGCACACCGCAGTCGACGATGAGGAGCTTCCCGTCGATCTCGAAGACGGTCATGTTGCGACCGACCTCACCGAGTCCCCCGACGGGGATGATGCGCAGCGTGCCGGCCTCGAGTGCCGGCGGTTCGATGATGGGGCTTGTCATCGGCCCTCTTCCTGTCGTGGGTCCTAGCGTGTCGTTCCGTGCACCTTGGGCAGCGCACCGCCCGCGGCGGCGTTGCGATCCGGGCGGAAGTTCGAGAAGTCCACGCCCGGGATGTCCGTGACGAGATCGATCTCGTCCTCGATCTGCGCGGCCTCCCACTCCTCCGGCCCCACGAGCGGCAGGCGGACACGGGGGCTGCCGATGCGCCCGAGCCCGTGGAGGATGTACTTCGCGGCGACCGTTCCGGGTACGTGGGTCATGACGGCGCGCACGAGAGGCTCGAGGCGACGATGTGCGGCTGTCGCCGCCGCGAGGTCGCCCGCATTCACGGCATCGACGATCTGGCGGTACGGCGTCGCCGCGATGTTCGCCGTCACGCCGATGAGTCCGGACGCGCCGATGGACAGGTGCGGCAGCACGTTCGCGTCATCGCCCGAGAAGTACAGGAGGTCGGTCTGATTGAGCACGCGGCTGACCTCGGAGAAGTCGCCCTTCGCATCTTTGATCGCGACGACGTTGGGGTGCTTGGCGATCCGCAGGATCGTCTCGTAACGGATCGGAACGCCGGTCCGCCCGGGGATGTCGTAGAGGATCACCGGGAGATCGGTGGCGTCGGCGATCATCCGGAAGTGCGTGAGGATGCCGGCCTGTGTCGGCTTGTTGTAGTAAGGGGTGACGATCATGACGCCGTCGGCGCCTGCGCGTTCGCTGGCGCGGTAGAGCTCGATCGCGTGGGCGGTCTCGTTCGAGCCGCCCCCCGTGATGATCTTCGCGCGGCCGTCGGCCACGGACTTCCCCACCTCGACCAGACGGAGCTTCTCGGCATCCGTGAGAGTCGACGTCTCACCGGTCGTGCCCGTCACGACGATGCCGTCGGCACCGGCGGAGATGACGTCGTCGATGTGCTTCTCCACGTCGTCCCACGCCACCTCGCCGTCGTTCGTGAACGGCGTCACCAGCGCGACGAGGACCTGGCCGAAGGGATTCTTCACGTGAGTCACGACTCCAGGTTATCGGTTCCTTCGCAGGCTCGACGGGAGGGGTGCCCACCCGCGCTCGCCGCGGTTAGGCTCAGGAACACGCGGGCGTCGATGGGCGAATCCGCGAGACGGACAGCTCCGTCGACGACATCACGGAGGACACCATGGCAGTGACGAGTGAAGCGACCACCGTCTGGAACGGGAGCCTGTTCCAGGGCTCCGGAACCGTCTCCCTCGACTCGTCGAAGACGGCGACGCTCGGAGTGGACTGGAAAGCCCGGTCGGAGGGCTCCGACACCACGACGACGCCGGAGGAGCTGCTCGGCGCCGCCCACGCCTCGTGCTTCTCGATGGCCTTCGCGAACGCCCTCACCGAGGCCGGGTTCGAGCCCCACAGCATTCAGACGACCGCGGCCGTCACGTTCCAGCCAGGGACGGGCATCACCGGAAGCCACCTCCTCGTGAGTGCGACCGTGCCCGGCATCTCGGCCGAGGACTTCGAGCGCATCGCCGACGAGGCCAAGGCCGGCTGCCCGGTGTCCCAGGCTCTCTCCGGTATTCCCATCACGATCGAGGCGAGCCTCGCATGACCGCCGGACGATGCGAGGTGTCCCGATGAAGGTCGTGGTGGCCGGCGCCGGCGGACTCATCGGCCGCGCCCTCATCTCGAGGCTCCGGGCGGACGGCGACGAGGTCGTCCGGTTGGTCCGGCGTGCGGCGAACGGATCGGACGAGTCGACGTGGGATCCGGACAACGGGCGCGTGGACCGACGTGTCATCGCTTCGGCCGACGCCGTGGTGTGCCTCTCGGGTGCGTCGATCTCGCGCCTCCCGTGGACGCCGCGCTACCGCCGGACCATCCTCGAATCCCGCCTGACCACCACGACCACTCTCGCTCACGCCATCGCGGACTCCCCCACGCCTCCGAGCGTGTTCGTCGGAGCCTCGGCCTCCGGCTTCTACGGCAACCGACCGGGACAGGATCTCGACGAGACGAGCGGACCGGGCACCGGTTTCCTCAGCGGAGTCACGACCGCGTGGGAGAAGGCCGCCCGGGGCGTCGGCGACACCACCCGGCTTGTTCACGCGCGCACCGGCATCGTGGTCGCCACGGACGGGGTCCTCTCGCCCCTCATGCCCATCACACGCTTCGGTCTCGCCGGTCCGCTCGGCAGCGGGCGTCAGTACTGGCCGTGGGTCTCCCTGACCGACGAGGTCGGAGGCATCGTGCACGCGCTGCGCGGCGATATCTCGGGCCCGGTCAACCTCGTCGGTCCCACGCCGGCGACGGCCGGCGAACTGATCCGGGGGCTCGCGACACGCTTGTCGCGGCCGTACTGGCTCCCGGTTCCGGCGTTCGCCATCCGCGCAGCCCTCGGTGCGGCCGGGGACGACCTCCTGCTCGTCGACCAGCGCATCCGTCCTGCCGTCCTCGAGAAGACCGGCTACGTCTTCGCCCACCCGACGGTCGGAGAGGCGCTCGACTCGGCGCTCAGCGCTCGAGCTTGATCGCTTCGCGGATCGCGGCGCGCGCACGACGGCGGTCGCCCGCGCCGTCGTAGGCGAGGCCGAGACGGTACCAGGGGCGCCAGTCCTCCGGAGCCTCCTCCACCGCCGTGCGGAACGCGGGGAAAGCCTCGTCGACCGCCTCTCGGTCGAGCCGGCCGCTCGGGCGTGCGGGGAACTCGTCCGTCGGAAGACCCCCCTCGGACTCGAGCTGTCGGCCGAGCCGCTCAGCAGCGAAGCCGAACAGCAACTCGCGGGTCAGTGCCCAGGCGCCGATGATCGGCAGCACGATGAGGGCTACACCGATCGCGACGGCGACGGGCTCTCCGGTGAGGACGAAGAGGACGGACCTCTGCCCCACCAGGACGAGGTAGAGCGCCAGAAGGAGCGCCATCACGACGACGGCGATCCGACTCTTCATTCCGCCTCCGGGAGCGCGATGCCGAGGTCGATGAGCCGCTCGAGCCCGACGACCAACCCACGCGCATCCCGTGCGGCGGGCAAGGCCAGGCGGATGCCGGCGTCATAGGCCTCGCCCGGCTCGATGGTCTCGTGGGTGATCGTGAGCGCCTCACCGTCTCCGCCGAAGACGACATCCTGGCGCGCGATGACACCGCGGAGACGCATGCTGTGGATGGGGATGCTCGACACCTGCTGACCACGCGCGCGCTGGTCGATGTGGGGCGCCTCGACCGGACCGTTCGCAGAGCGTGCCGCCGCCATCAGTTCCGCCGTCCGCACGGCCGTTCCGCTCGGCGAGTCCACTTTCGACGACCGGTGCGCCTCCACGATCTCGATGGAGTCGAAGAACCGGGAAGCAACCGCGGCGAGGCTCGTTGCGACGACGGATCCGAGCGAGAAGTTCGGCACGACGACGATGCCGCGATCGGTTCCCGAGAGCCGCGATCGGAGGTCGGCGAGCCGGCGGGCCGACCAGCCGGAGGTTCCCACGAGGACGTTCGAGCCGCCGGCGATCGCGTGTTCCACGATGAGCGGGCTCACGGCCGGAGCCGTCACATCGACGACGAGATCGGCGCCGTCGAGGTCGGAGAGGGGGCTCGAGGAGTCGAGGGACGCGACGAGCTCGAAGCCGTCCAGATCGTCGACGATCCGGGCCACGAGGCTGCCGAGCTTTCCCCGCGCTCCCGCGACGGCGACGGTTGTGGTCATGCTCCCAATCTACAGGCGCGCCGATACGATCGAGGTCGTGGTTGCCTTCATCGAACGCGCGACGGACGACCCGATCGCGCACGCTCTTCTGACCGAGTACTTCACGAGCCGCGAGCTCGGCTTCACCGGAGGCACCTACCGCATCGTGCACCCGGACCCTGCGCGCTTCACTCCCCCGGCCGGTGTCTTCCTCGTCGTCGAGGACGACGAGGGGCGACCCGTCGGCTGCGGCGGCATCCGCTCCCTCGATCCGACACGCTTCGAGGTGAAGCACCTGTTCCTCCGCCCCGAGACCAGGGGTCGAGGGTGGGGCGGATCGCTTCTCCGCGAGCTGGAACGCCGGGCCGCCGACCTGGGTGCCGTCGACATCGTGCTCGACACGAACTCGAGCCTCGCCTCCGCAGCCGCCCTCTACCGCTCAGCGGGGTACGAGGACGTGGAGCCGTACAACGACAACCCGAATGCGACGAACTGGTACCGCAAGGTCCTCGCGGACTGACCACCGGCTTCCCGCGCCTAGACCGGGAGGGGATCGGGGAGGCCGGTTCGCAGTTCGACGGGGAGATGGGAGAGGTCGTTGTGCACGAGCAGGCTCCACGGTCGGCCCGGCTTGCGGTGGAGGATCGTGAGTCCGCAGTTCGCCTGATCGATCGTCATCCACTTCCACGCGGGGGCGGCGAGCACCTCGCGGACGAACCACGAGATGACGAAGTTGTGGGTGATGAGCACGTCGTGCCGGTCGCCCGGTCGAGGCGCGAGGTACTCGGCGACGGCATCGGCCATCTGCGCCGTACCCGCCTCCACTTCCTCGTCGGTCACCGACCCGAAGAACGGCAGATACGCCGACGGGGTCTCCGGTGTGCGGCCGGTGGGAACGCAGTCGAAGAGAAGAGCGGACGGCTCAGGCGAAACGGACGGGAGCCGCTGGGCGACGATGGTCGCGGTCTCTGCGGCACGTTGAAGCGGCGAGTGGTAGGCGGCTGTGAGAGGCAGCCCGCCGAGCCTCTCGGCGAGGAGCTGCGCCTGGCGGCGTCCGCGGGCCGAGAGCGGTCCGTCACCCATGCCGTGCTGGGCGTCCTGCTGCTCGCCGTGGCGCACGAGGTAGAGGTATTGGGACATTGTGGCGTTCCTCCTCGTTCCTTCCGGAGATCCGCGGCCCGACTGAGGTCCCGTGGGCAACCGTGTGACGTGACCGGACGGAAGGCGACGGTGCGATTCGTCGTTCCCAGCCTACGTCAGAGGACTGCGAACGCGGAGGTCCGACGGGCGGTGCGTGGAGAATCCGAACGACTCAGGAACTGACGCGGTCGAGTTCGACCATCTGCGTCCGGGTGAGCTGCACGCCGGTGGCCGCGACGAGATCGTCGACCTGATCGGGCCTCGAAGCGCTCACCACCGGTGCTGTCACGGTCTGCTTCGCGAGCAGCCAGGCGAGGGCGATGGAGGTGGGCGACGTGTTGTGCTCTGCGGCCACGTGATCGAGCACGGAGAGAATGCGCAAACCACGACGCCCGAAGTGCGCGGACGCTCTGGCCGCCCGGGAACCGCCTCCCACGAAGTCGGCACGAGACCGGTACTTCCCCGTGAGGAATCCGTTGCCGAGCGCGTAGTACGCCAAGACGCCGAGCCGTTGGCCACGTGCGACGAGTTCGGAATCGCCCTCGAATCCGCGGCGACTGAGAAGGCTGTACTCGTGCTGCAGCCCGACGAAGCGCGGCAGTCCCGTCGACGCGAGGATGCGTGCCTCGACGATCCGGGCCGGCGTGAAGTTGGATGCGGCGAGGTAGCGCACCTTGCCGCTCTCGATGAGCCAGGCAGCCGTGCCGAGGGAGTCCTCGAGCGGAACGGTCTCGTCGTCGGTGTGGAAGAACAGGAGGTCGATGTGATCGGTCTGAAGCCTCTCGAGGGAGGCTTCGACCGCGCGCACCATGTTGACGGGACCGAGTCCGGGAGCATCGGGGTGTCGGCCGATCTTCGTGGACACGACCATGCGATCGCGGTTGCCTCGGTGTGCCATCCAGGCTCCGATGCGAACCTCGCTGAGCCCTCCGGCGTAGCTGTCCGCAGTATCGATGAAGTTGCCGCCGTAGTCGGCGTAGCGGTCGAGGATCCCCCGGGTCTCGTCCGCGGAAGCCGTCCAGCCGAAGACGCTGCCGCCGAGACCCACCGGGAAGACGCGGAGATCCGTGTCGCCGAACGGACGACGCAGCCTCTCCCCGATTCCGGGGATACCGGGCATCACACCGATGGGTGCAGACGGGTGCGCACCCGCAGCCAGGGAGGCCTCGACGTCGCGAGACGGAATGCCGCCGCTCGGGGTCGCACCGTCGGGGTTCGCACTGCTCGGAAGGAACCCGGGGCCCGAGTGGAGACGGGGCGCGAACTGACCGATGTCGACCATGCCGCTCCCCCTTCCACGGACCGATTCCCAACGTCCCGTGAGGGAAGGCTATGTCACACCCATGACATCAGCGACGCGGACGCGTGGCCGCCGGATGACGCTTTCATAACGATTGCGCAACGGCCGTCCGACAGCGCTTTCCTGGGTCTGCAGCAATGCGGAACGGCCCGCCCCCCAACAGGGGACGGGCCGTTCCGATGCGATCCGAGCGATCAGGCCTCGACGGTAGTCTCGGCCGGGGCAGCGTCAGACGCTGCCTCCTCCGCGACGACCGGAGCGAGCGACAGCTTGCCGCGGTCGTCGATCTTCGTGATCTCCACGAGGATCTTCTGGCCGACTCCGAGGACGTCCTCGACGTTCTCGACGCGCTTGCCGCCCGCGAGCTTCCGGACCTCCGAGATGTGGAGGAGTCCGTCCTTGCCCGGGAGGAGCGAGACGAACGCACCGAACGTCGCGATCTTCACGACCGTGCCGAGGAACTGCTCGCCCACCTCGGGGTTGGTCGGGTTGGCGATCGCGTTGACCTGTGCGCGTGCGGCTTCGGCCGACGGACCGTCGACAGCACCGATGTAGACGGTGCCGTCCTCCTCGATCGAGATGTCTGCACCGGTCTCGTCCTGGATGGCGTTGATCGTCTTGCCCTTCGGGCCGATCAGCTCACCGATCTTGTCGACGGGGATCTGCACGCTGATGACGCGCGGCGCGGTGGGCGCCATCTCGTCAGGAGCGTCGATCGCCGCGTTCAGCACGGCGAGGATCGACATGCGAGCCTCCTTCGCCTGCGTGAGCGCAGCGGCGAGGACCGAGGCGGGGATGCCGTCGAGCTTCGTGTCGAGCTGGATCGCGGTGACGAACTCGCTCGTTCCGGCGACCTTGAAGTCCATGTCGCCGAGCGCGTCCTCCGCGCCGAGGATGTCGGTGAGGGCGGCGTACCGCGTCTGACCGTCCACCGTGTCGGAGACGAGACCCATCGCGATTCCCGCGACCGGAGCGCGCAGCGGCACACCGGCGTTGAGAAGCGACAGGGTCGACGCGCACACGGAGCCCATCGACGTGGAACCGTTGGAGCTCAGCGCCTCGGAGACCTGACGGATCGCGTAGGGGAACTCGTCACGAGCCGGGAGCACCGGCACGAGGGCACGCTCGGCGAGGAAGCCGTGCCCGATCTCGCGACGCTTCGGGCTGCCGACGCGGCCGGTCTCACCGGTCGAGTAGGGCGGGAAGTTGTAGTGGTGCAGGTAACGCTTCGACTTCACCGGGGAGAGGGAGTCGATCTGCTGCTCCATCTTCAGCATGTTGAGCGTCGTGACGCCGAGGATCTGCGTCTCTCCGCGCTGGAAGATGGCGGAACCGTGCACGCGCGGGATGACCTGCACCTCGGCGTCGAGCGGACGGATGTCGGCGAGGCCACGTCCGTCCATGCGGACACCCTCGGTGAGGATGCGACCGCGCACGATCTTCTTCGTGACGGCCTTGTACGCACCGCTGACCTGCGAGAGCACGTCGGAACCGAGCTCGCCGGCCTCGACCTTCGCCTGGATCTCCGCCTTGACGCGGTCCTTGAGCGCGTCGTCGGCGTTCTGACGCTCGACCTTGCCGGCGATCTGGTAGATCGCGGCGAGCTCGTCGTGGGCGAGAGCGTCGACGGCGGTGTACGCCTCGTCGGAGTACGGGAGGAAGACCGGGTACTCCTGGATCTCCTTCGCGCTCTGCGCGGCCAGTTCGGCCTGAGCCTTCACGAGAGACATGATGAACGGCTTCGAGGCTTCGAGGCCCTCGGCGACGACGGCCTCGTTGGGCTTCGTGGCGCCGCCCTGGATGAGGCCCCAGCTGTGCTCGGTGGCCTCAGCCTCGACCATCATGATCGCGACGTCCTCATTGCCGTTCTCGTCGGTGACGACACGGCCGGCGACGATGATGTCGAAGACGGCCTCCTCGAGCTGCGAGACGGTCGGGAACGCGACCCACTGGTCACCGATGAGCGCGAGGCGCACACCGGCGATCGGGCCGGAGAACGGCAGACCGGAGATCTGGGTCGACGCGGACGCCGCGTTGATCGCGAGGGCGTCGTAGAACTCGCCCGGAGCGATCGACAGGACGGTGATGACGATCTGCACCTCGTTGCGGAGGCCATCGACGAACGACGGACGCAGGGGCCGGTCGATCAGACGGCAGACGAGGATCGCCTCCGTGGAGGGACGTCCCTCGCGGCGGAAGAACGAGCCGGGGATCTTGCCGGCCGCGTAGCTGCGCTCCTCGACGTCCACCGTGAGGGGGAAGAAGTCGAAGCCGTCGCGCGGGTGCTTGCCGGCGCTCGTGGCCGAGAGGAGCATCGTGTCCTCGTCGAGGTATGCGGCGACAGCGCCCTGGGCCTGCTGCGCCAGACGACCGGTCTCGAACCGGACCGTGCGGGTGCCGAACTTGCCGTTGTCGAGAACGGCTTCGGCGAATTTGATTTCAGGACCTTCCATTGAGGTCTCTCTCCTTCGTACGTCGGGCGCGACGCGCGCGAGCGACTGCTCGAGCGGGCGCCTCTGACGCGGGGCATGGACAGACAGCTCGTCCCAGGCTGCTCAGCCTGATCGACCTTCCGTAGAAGTGGCTGATCTCCAGTAGAAAATCGCCGTGCATCCTGCACGGAAATCCACCACCGAGGACCAGCTTCTGCCGGGCCTGCTCCGCGTTGCATCGGTCCGACCGGACGGTCGGGCCGGGTTAAGGCTAGCAGACGGTGCTCCGCGGACGCCGGAGGCGCCGTCAGTCTCCCGCACGAGCATTGCTCATCTTTTTTCGGAAGTCGCGTCATGACTCTGTGACTCATGCGTCTCCTGAGGTGGGGGGAAAGTCCGGCGGGGCGACGTCCGCGTCGCTCCGTCGGCTCCTCCTCGTATCCCCTGTACCGACCTCGAGGAGTCTGCCTCTATGCGACACATCTCTCTCACACGATCGGCGGTGGGCATCGGCATCGCCGTGATCGGCCTGGCCGCCATCGCCCTTCCGACAGCGGCGTCCGCCGCCGAGCTCGACGCGATCGACTCCGTGACGATCGTCTCCCCGGATCCCACCGATCCGTCGGCGCCCCTCACCGTCGGCGACGAGTTCACCCTCGACGCAGAGTGGAGCGTCGCAGACGACGCTCAGCCGGGCGACACGTTCGGACTCACGTTCCCGTCGCCCATCTCGGTGGCGTGGACGCAGAACTTCGACCTTCTCGACCCCGACGGCCTCGTCATCGGCTCGTGCGTCGCATCGGGTCAGTCCATCGACTGCACGCTCGGCGACTACGTGCTCGACCACGACGACGTGCACGGTTCGCTGAATGTCCGCGCGACGGCCGTGGAGGCCACGGAGTCCGAGGAGCTCACATTCGAGACCTCAGGGGGCACGACGGTGACGGCTCCCATCCCCGGCGGAGGCATCGTGGACTCCGGCCCGAGCACGGGCCCCGAGCAGATCCGGAAGTACGGAGGCATGACGTCCGACGGCTCGTCAGCGCGTTGGGCTATCGAGGTGCCGATCGAGCACCTCGAGGCACTGGGCGAGGGGGTCGTGTTGACGGACACCTACGACGAACGTCTCACGCTCGACCCCTCGACCGTGTCGGTCGCCTATGTCGCACCCGACGGCTGGGATGCGTGGATCGCCGACGGGACGGCAGAATCGTTGCCGCTCGCCTCCGGCGAGTGGACGTTCACGGACCACCCGACGACGCACAGCTTCGACCTCACCTTCCCCACCCCGCGCGCCGACGGCGGCTGGTACCTCGTCTCCTACTCCACCCCGCTTCCCGCAGACGCGGAGACCGGCGATGTCTTCGGCAACTCCGTGTCAGCGTCGGGGACGAAGCTCGCGGAATCGACGGTCACCTACTCGGACGCCGGCGGAAACGGCTCCGGCTCCCGCGAGCGCAGCCTCGCGGTGACGAAAGCCGTCGCCGGTTCCGGCACGATTCCGGACACCTCATTCGTCGTCCGGGCCTCGTGCGTCAAGGCCGATGGGTCCGCCGTCTCGGACTACCCCGTCGACAAGAGCATCCGAGCAGGCGAGAAGGTCACGTTCGAGAAGCTGCCGGTCGGTGCCACCTGCACGGTGTCGGAGCCGAGCAGCGGAGGAGCGGATTCCGTTCGATTCTCCCCGTCGCCCGTCGTCGAGATCACCGCAGCCTCACCCACGGTGATCGAACTGACGGTGACCAATACCTTCGATGTCGAACCGACGCCGTCGCCGACGCCGCCCGCGCCGACCGTCGAGCCGACGACGGAGCCGACGCCGGGCCCCGCCGCACCGACCACTCCGCCGAGCGACGACCTGGCGGTCACGGGTAGCGCGGACCCGAGCATCGTCATCGGAGGCGCGGCCGCTCTGCTGGCCATCGGCCTGGCTACGGCGCTGGTCGCACGCCGGCGCGCGACGCGCTGACGTCGACAGGCATGACGGGAGGGGACGTCGGCTTCGGCCGCCGTCCCCTCCTGTCGTCTCCGTCCGACGAGATCAGACGCCGCTGAGGCCGCCGATCATGTTCCCCATCGAGGAGCCGCCTCCGAAGGACGCAGGGTCGAAGGGATCGACGGGCGTCGGGCGGGGAGTGCGGCGTGCGACCGCATCACCCAGTTCCTCCGCTGCGCGGTCGATGCGCTCCTGCAACGGGCGCACGGCGTCACCACCGGCGTCGCCCCAGTCGGACGAGGCCGCGAACACCCCCGTCGGCACGGCATCGGCGTGCAGATAGGCGAAGAGCGGTCGGATGGCGTAGTCGATCGCGAGCGAGTGACGTGCCGTGCCGGCATTGGCGCCGATGAGCACCGGGACTCCGGCGAGCGCCTGCGGGTCGAGGACGTCGATGAACGTCTTGAACAACCCGCTGTAGCTCGTGCTGAAGATCGGCGACACCACCACGAGTCCGTCGGCCGCCGCCACGTCGGCGAGCATCGACTCGAGTCGCAGCGAGGGGAACCCCGTGATCAGGTTGTCCATGAGGTCACGGGCGTACTCCCGGAGCTCGATGGTCGTCACGACAGCCGTCACATCCCTCGCCGCGAGATCGGCCACGACGGCGGACGACAATCGGTCCGCCAGAAGACGGGACGACGACGGCGTGCTGAGCCCGGCCGTCACCACGACGATCCTGCGCTCAGACACGCGCACCCTCCTCGGACTCCTCGGCGGAGGAGGACAGAGCCTCGGCCACGCGTGCCGCGTGGGTCGGTGCATCCGGGACCGTCTCCGGACGGTTCACCGCGAGCTCTCGGCGGAGCACGGGCACGACCTCCTCACCGAGGATGTCGAGCTGTTCGAGCACCGTCTTGAGCGGGAGTCCGGCGTGATCCATGAGGAAGAGCTGGCGCTGGTAGTCGCCGAAGGAGTCGCGCATCGACGCGTAGCGATCGATGACCTCCTGCGGGCTCCCGACCGTCAGTGGCGTCTGCCTGGTGAAGTCCTCGAGGCTCGGACCGTGACCGTAGACGGGCGCGTTGTCGAAGTACGGGCGGAACTCGGTCACCGCATCCTGGGAGTTCTTCCGAATGAACGCCTGGCCCCCGAGACCGACGATCGCCTGGTCGGCGCGACCGTGGCCGTAGTGCTCGAAACGCTGGCGGTAGAGGCCGATGAGCCGCATGAAGTGCTCCTTCGGCCAGAAGATGTTGTTCGCGAAGAAGCCGTCGCCGTAGAACGCCGCCTGCTCGGCGATCTCGGGCGTGCGGATGCTGCCGTGCCAGACGAACGGCGGGACATCGTCGAGCGGCCGGGGGGTGGACTGGAAGCCCTGCAGCGGTGTGCGGAAACGTCCCTGCCAGTCCACGTAGTCCTCGCGCCACAGGCGGTGGAGAAGGTTGTAGTTCTCGAGAGCGAGCTCGACGCCTTGGCGGATGTCCTTGCCGAACCAGGGGTACACCGGCCCGGTGTTCCCTCGTCCCATCATGACGTCGACACGACCGTCGGCGAGGTGCTGGAGCATTGCGAAGTCCTCAGCGATCTTCACGGGGTCGTTCGTCGTGATGAGCGTCGTACTCGTCGAGAGGATGATCCGCTCGGTGCGCGCCGCGATGTACCCGAGCATCGTCGTCGGACTCGATGGAACGAACGGCGGATTGTGGTGCTCGCCGCTCGCGAAGACGTCGAGACCGACCTCTTCCGCTTTGAGCGCGATCGCGACCATGGCCTTGATCCGCTCGTGCTCGGTCGGCGTACGACCCGTCGTCGGATCGGTCGTGACGTCACCGACGGTGAAGATGCCGAACTGCATCATGAGAGCACCACTCCTTCATTTCCATTCATTTGAATATAAATATCAGAACGGCAACGGGTCGGTGGATATTCCCGACCCCAATAGTGTGGGACGACCACGAGAAAGGCCGCACATGGTCGACACCGCGAACACCGAGACGCCGCAGAAGCCCGCGCGTCGCCGGGTGCCGTACTGGGACAACATCCGCTTCGCCTGCATCGTCCTCGTCGTCGCCGGCCACGGCATCCAGCGCCTCACCTACGACTCCGACTGGGCGCTCACCGTCTACCTGGCCATCTACGCCTTCCACATGCCGGCGTTCGCCGTGGTGAGCGGTTACTTCTCCAAGTCGGAGCCGCCCGGGCGCCGGCAGATGTCGCGCGTGATCACGGACATCATCCTCCCGTACATCATCTTCGAGTCGGTCTGGACCCTCGTGCAGTTCGCCGTCGAGGGATCGGGCAACCTCAACCCGACCCAGCCGTCCTGGACGCTCTGGTTCCTCCTCGCCCTCGGGATCTTCCGGCTGATCCTCCCCTACCTCGCCCTCTTCCGCTTCCCCGTCCTCTGGGCCGTCCTCATCTCCGTCGGAGTCGGGTACCTCGACAACGTCGACAGCACGTTCTCGCTGTCTCGGACGCTCGGCATCCTGCCGTTCTTCGTCATCGGCTGGCGACTGCGTACGACTCCCCTCGCCGATGCCTGGCTCAGCGCGGATCGCCGCATGATCGTCGGCGTCCGGGCGGCCGCCGTCGGATTCCTCGCCCTCGCGGTCTGGGTGTTCTGGTCGGGTATCGACCTCTGGCGCATGATCGATCTGCGGTACTGGTTCTTCTACGACGACTCCTACAAAGGACTGGGTGAGGACCAGTGGTGGGCCGGTGGTGTCCGACTCGGCCTGATCGTGATCGCCCTCCTCCTCGTCGCCGCGTTCTTCTCGCTCGTCCCGCGACGCCAGACGTTCTTCACCACATTCGGTCAGTACACGATGTACGCGTACCTCCTGCACAGCTTCGTCCTCTACCCCCTGAGGGAGACGGGCATCCTGCGCGACGAGGCGACGACGCGAATCTGGCTCGTCGCCATGCTGATCGGGTCGTTCCTCCTCGCGATGGCCCTGTCGTCACGCCCCGTCAGACGGGTGTTCCGACCGCTCATCGAGCCGAAGCCGCGTTGGCTCTTCACCGACGATCCCGACCGGCGCCGCGGCGAGTCCCGCACCGACCCGACGGGGTCGAGGCGCGAACCGTCGCGGCCGCGCGCCGACGGAGCTCGCGGCTCGGCCGACGACCGCTCCCGCGAGCGGGGCTGACGACTCAGCGACCGCTGTGCTCGGCGAGCGTGATGACGTCTTCCGCGGCGCGCACGAGCGCCGTGCCGTAGGAACGGCCGTGCCCCGCGGCGTGGACCGCGAGAGGGTGGAGCTGGTGGAGCGGAATACGTTCGCGCCAGCCCGCGCGCAGCGGCGTCACCGATTCGTAGCCGCGCAGGACGTCGCCGAGGAAGGCGCAGCCGAAGAGGTCCAGCATCGCGAGGTCCGTCTCGCGGTGTCCACCGTGGGCGGCCGGATCGATGAGCACGACGCCTGACGGACTCCAGAGCACGTTGCCCGACCACAGGTCGCCATGCAGGCGCGCCGGGGGTTCGTCGTCGTCGAAGACCCCGCCCGAGACGGCGCTGCATGCCCGTCGCACCGTGTGCGCCTCATCGGCCGTCACCGTTCCGACACTCTCGGCGATCTCGAGAAAGGGCAGGACGCGATCGCGCGCATAGAAGACGCCCCAGGCGTCTTCCTGGGCAGCCGGCATCTCGCGGCGTCCGATGTAGAGACGACCGGACCACCCGGGAGGAGCTGCTCCGAAGGCTGCAGCGCCGGCCGCGTGTGTCGCCGCGAGTCCGGCCCCGAAAGTCGCCGCCGCCTCGGCGCTCGGAACACCGGACTCGACGCGTTCGAGTTCGATGCTCTCGGTGGAGACGGCGATCACGCGGACGATGCGTGCGCCGCCGGCGTCCCGCAGCCACTCGAGACCGGCGGCTTCCGCTGGGTAGGAGTCGGCCGAGACCGGGCTCGACTTGACGACCGTGTCTTGCGCCACGATGACCTCAGTCGCCTGAGCGGGCGCGGCTCACGAGGTAGGCAGCGATTCCGGCGAGGATGAGCGCGACGACGACGGCGAAGACGGCCTTCACGATGAACCACGCGACGTTGAAGAGGAAGCCGACGAACCACCACGCCACCACGAGGGCGATGATGAAGACGATGATGCCGACGAGCGACGACCAGGGGCTCCTGCGCATGTGTTCCTCCGTCGTCGGTGTGCTCGTTCCAGCGTATGTCATGCAGAACGGGCCGCCACCCGTGAGGGTGACGGCCCGTTGCGCAAGAAGTTCGCGGTATCAGCGAGAGCCGATCAGCGAGCGGTGCCGCTGACTAGCGACGCAGCCCGAGACGCTCGATGAGCGCACGGTAGCGGTTGATGTCGACGTCCTGGAGGTAACCCAGGAGGCGACGGCGCTGGCCGACGAGGAGGAGCAGGCCACGACGCGAGTGGTGGTCGTGCTTGTGCTCCTTCAGGTGCTCGGTGAGGTCCTTGATCCGAGTGGTGAGGATTGCCACCTGCACCTCGGGGGATCCGGTGTCTCCGGGGTGGGTCGCGTACTCTTCGATGATCGCCTTCTTGGAGTCTGAATCGAGTGCCATAGAGGGATCCCCTTCCTGTTCGTTGCGCGGTGCCCGCGACCTGATGTCGGGGCGCTCTTGATCCGCGGCCGTTCGACGGCAACTTCCCTACTTTAGCAGGTACGGGAGCCCGACGACCGACCACTTCCCAGCCTCTCCCCCGGATCGAGCGGCGGTCGGCTCGACGTCGGTGGCATGTGTGAGGATGCTCGCATCGACCGGACGACGGGGGAAGACACATGACGAACGACCAGCGCCAGCACGAAGCGGACCGGCACCACAGCACACTCGACCCTCATGGGGGCTGCGCCATCGTGCCGCCCTATCTGCTCGAGCGGCTCGCCTCGCTCGACGACCCGGTGTTCACCCGCGCGGCGGCGGCCGCTCGCCACTCCCTGGTGCGTCGCACGGTGCACTCTCGTCCCGAAGGGGTCAGGGACGACCCGGCTGCCGCGCTCAGCACGGCACGGGCGACCGCGCGGCGAGCTCGTCCGTGCCGTCTTCGATGCCCACAGCACGGAGGACCTCCCCGGCACACCGGTGCGCGCGGAGGGCGAGCCTTCGACGGGAGACCCCGCCGCCGACGAGGCGTACGACGGCCTGGGGGCCACGCACGCACTCTTCCTCGACGCTTTCGACCGGGATTCCATCGACGATTCCGGGCTCCCGCTCGAAGCCACGGTGCACTTCGGCAACGCGTACGACAACGCGTTCTGGGACGGATCACGCATGGTCTTCGGCGACGGGGACGGACAGGTGTTCGAGCGCTTCACGCGTTCGCTCAGTGTGATCGGCCACGAGCTCAGCCACGGAGTCGTGCAGTACTCGACGAACTTCGTCTATGAGGGGCAGTCGGGCGCATTGAACGAGTCGGTCGCCGATGTGTTCGGCGTCCTCGTCGAGCAGTATGCATCGCGACAGTCATCCGACGAGGCGAGCTGGCTGATCGGCGTCGGGCTGTTCACCGACGAGGTCGAGGGCGACGCCATCCGCTCGATGTCCGACCCGGGATCCGCCTACGACGACGACGTCCTCGGGAAGGATCCGCAGCCCGGGCACATGCGCGACTACATCGATACCGTGGAGGACAACGGAGGGGTCCACCTGAACTCGGGTATCCCCAATAAGGCCTTCCACCTCGCAGCCACAGGCATCGGCGGCTTCGCATGGGAGCGGGCCGGGCGGATCTGGTATCACGCTCTCACCGAGGGCTCGCTCACGGCCACGGCCACCTTCTCGGAGTTCGCCGCGCAGACGATCACGTCGGCGCAGACCGTGTTCGGGGTCGAGTCGCCGGAGCGCTCCGCGGTGGTCGCGGCATGGGACGGGGTCGGCGTGGCGGTGGAGGCCGCAGAGGAGGGCGTCGCCCCGATCGACACGGCGTCCTGAGCCGCAGGGTCATCCCCAACGCACCGTCTTCCGGACATCCACGAGGGTGCCGAGCGTAGACTCGGCGCATGAGAGTCGAGGTCACGCGGAGCGGCGGATTCGCCGGTATCTCTCGGGGCTGGCAAGCCGATGTGGACGAGCAGCCGGACAAGGACGACTGGCTCATCCTCATCGACGATCTGCCGTGGGACGACGTCCCCGCGCAGCCGAGCGAGCCCGACCGGTACACGTGGATCATCCGCATCGCCCCGCAGAGCCCTGAGGCGGGTACGCAGCACGAGGCCGAGCTGCCGGAGCGCGCACTGACCGGTGGCTGGCGGGAACTCGTCGATCGCGTCCAGGAGTGCGGCACTCCGGTGCACCGCGGCCGCTGACCTCAGCGACGGCTCGCCGTTGAGCGGACAGGTCCGCCGGGCCTCCCCGCGATCAGCGGGTCGCCAGCGCTTCGTCGAGCGATCTGCCCCTCTTGTCCGCAAGACCCAGGGCCGCCGTCGCCGCAACGATGAAGACGGCAGCGAAGACGACGAACACGAGCAACGTCGAGGTCGTCGCCAGCAGCACCGGCACGATGAGCGGGGCGATGATCGACGCGATCCTCCCGACGCCGGCGGCCCACCCGGCTCCCGTTCCGCGGAGCGGCGTCGGGTAGAGCTCGGGGGTCACCGCGTAGAGCGCACCCCACGCACCGAGGTTGAAGAACGAGAGGAGCATGCCGGCCCCGATGACCTGCCACTCAGCGGAGGCGAGTCCGAAGAGTGCGGCCGATGCAGCGGATCCCACGAGGAACGCGGCGAGGGTCCTGTTGCGTCCCCACTTCTCCACGAGGATCGCCGAGACCGCGTAGCCGGGGAGTTGGGCGAGGGTGATGATGAGCGTGTAGCCGAACGAACGTACGAGGTCGAAGCCGGATGCGACGAGGATCGTCGGCAGCCAGATGAATGCTCCGTAGTACGAGAAGTTCACGCAGAACCACACGATCCATAGAGAGATCGTCTGGCGGCGGACGGGTGCGGCGAACAGACCCGATACCCGTGCCGGAGCCGTCCTCGCGGGCACCACGGTGTCGGGTGTCGCCACGATGGCGTCCGGCGACACGACTCCGGCCGCACGCTCGAAACGTCGGACCGTGGCCTCGGCCTCGCCGATGCGCCCCTTCGACTCGAGGAAGCGGACCGATTCGGGCATCCCCAGACGGATCACGACGGCGTAGACCGCAGGCACGGCTCCGAGGGCGAGCGCCCATCGCCATCCGATGTCGCTCGCGGGGATGACGAAGAATCCGATGAGGGCGGCGACCGTCCAGCCGACGGCCCAGAACGACTCGAGGATGACGATGATGCGGCCGCGGATCCGTGGCGGAGCGAACTCGCTCACGAGCGTCGACGCCACGGGGAGCTCGGCGCCGAGGCCGAGGCCGACCACGAAGCGCAGAGCGATGAGGACGCCGACGGACCAGGCGAGCGCGGAGAGCCCCGTCGCGAGCCCGAACAGCAGCAGGGTGAACGCGAAGACCTGCCGCCGGCCGATCCTGTCGGCGAGGAGACCACCGACGCTCGCGCCGATCGCCATGCCCATGAACCCCGCTGACGCGACCCAACCGAGCATCCCGACGTCGTTTGGCCAGGTGACGGCGAGGGCCGCGATCACGAATGAGACGAGGCCGACGTCCATGGCGTCGAGCGCCCATCCGACACCGGAGCCGACGAGGAGTCGGCGATGTTCGCGGGAGAATGGCAACCGGTCGAGGCGCTCGAGACGAGAGGCTCCAGCGCGCGCCTGATCGCTGACGGTGTCCGTTTCCATGCGCTTATTCTCACAGCCACGACACAGCACAGGTACACGCGGCGCTCCTACGCTCTAAGCAGGGCGATGTCCGCGTTCAGACGCTCGTGGACCGTTCTCAGGGCGAAAGGACGATCATGGGCTTCCTCGACAGACTCCTCGGGCGCGACGAGGAACCGAATCGGCCGACCGCAACGACCGGCCCCGGAGCCGCGTCGCCCCGTTCGGAGGACGAGATCGCGGTGGAGCGTTACCGCTACCTCCTCCGAACCGCCCCGCCGGAGACGATCGAGCAGGTGCACGCCGAGGCGTTCGAGAAGCTCACGCCCGAGCAGCGACAGATGGTCTTCGACGACCTGAGCGCGAACGCCCCGCAGGGCGAGGCACCGCGCGACGCGTCGGCGTCGTCGCTCGCATCGGCCGCCACCCGTTCCGAGCTGCGAAGCCCCGGCACCCTCGAGCGCTCCTTCGGAGGGGGGCAGCGTGGACCCGGATTCGGTTCGATCGTCGGAGGCTCGCTCCTCGGAACCGTCGCGGGCTACGTGATCGGATCGGCGATCGTCAGCGCGTTCCTCCCGCCGATGGGCGACTTCTCCTCCGACTCGGCAGCAGACGCCGGCGGGGAGACGGCCACGGACACCAGCGGCACAGGAGCCGATTCTGGAGGCTGGGATGCCTCAGGCGGCGACTTCGGCGGTGGGGACTTCGGTGGCGGTGACTTCGGGGGCGGAGACTTCGGCTTCTGAGCAGACCCGGCCGCTCAGCCGGCCAGGGCCGGCGAGACGGCGGCTCGAGCCTCCGCGCCGAGGAACTCTCCAGCCAGGAGTTCGAGCGTTCGGGCGCGAGAGCCGGCCGTTCCCGTCTCGGCGCCGTCGTGCTCCGAGGCGACCGGCGAGACCATGATCTCGTCGACCTCGAAGCGGGCCGCCAGATCACGGAGCGCTCCGGCGGCTGTGGCGGCATCGCCGATGATCGACGAACGACGCCCCTGCTCGACGAACTCCTGCTGCACCGGGGTCAATTCTGCGGCGGCCGCGTCCTCGACGGTCGGAAGGGGACCGAGCTTCGCCCCCGTGCGGAGACGTGCCATGAGCTGCAACTGAGGAAGCGCGAGAGCATCGGCCTCTTCTGCCGTGTCGGCGGCGACCACCGATGCGGTCACGAAGGTGCGCGGAGCCGCCAGGAGCTCGGACGGCTCGAATCGGGATCGGTAGAGCTCGACCGCTCGCTCCGCTCCCCCGCCGGCGCCCGCGAAGTGGTGGGCGAACACGTACGGAAGTCCGAGCTGTGCCGCGAGCAGGGCCGAGTAGTCGCTCGATCCGAGCAGCCACGCGAGTGGCGTCGAAGCGGCCGACGGTGTGGACCGGAGGCTGTACTCCTCGCCAGAGGTGAGACGCACGTGGGCGCCGTCGCCGGAGAGCATCGCGAGCAGATCGGAGACCGCGTCGGGGAACGTGTCGACCCGGGTGGTCGGACCGGAGCGGGTGAGCACCGCGCTCACGACGGGATCGCTTCCGGGAGCACGACCGAGACCCAGGTCGATGCGCCCCGGCGCTGCGGCCTCGAGCAGGGCGAACTGCTCCGCGATCACGAGGGCGGCGTGGTTGGGAAGCATCACCCCGCCGGATCCGAGCCGGATCCTCTCTGTGCGCGAGGCGGCGAGCGCGATGAGCGTCGCCGGGTTCGTCGATGCGACCGACGCCATGTTGTGGTGCTCGGCGAACCAGTAGCGGGTGTATCCGAGTCCGTCGGCTGCAGCGACGAGGTCGAGGGAGGCGGACAGAGCCGCCGACGTCGACTGGCCTCGACGGACGGACACGAGATCGAGAACGGACAACTCCACGGGGTACCGACCTTTCCTGCGGCCGTCGTTCGCCGCTCTCAAGGACAAGGAGATCGACCGCCACGGAATTCCCGCGGGTACGCGCCGACAGGCGCGGCTCTCAGCTCAGGAGGTCGTACCAGCCCGTACCGCGGGCGTACTCGAAGACGAGGTTCGTCTCGGTGTGCGCGACGGCCGGGTGGCCCGTGAGGTAATCGACCACGAAATCGCGGAGCTCCGTCGAGTTGTGGGCGGCGAGGTGGAGGAGGTAGTCGTCGCGTCCTCCCATGTGGAACAGGGCCATGACGCCAGGCCACGTCGGAGCCTCGGCGCGGAAGCGTTCGATCTCCGCGCGCGCATGCTTCGTGAGCCGGACGGCGATGATCGCCTGGATGGGAGCACCGAGGGCGTTGAGGTCGATATCGGCGTGGTAACCCGTGATGTGGCCCGAACGCTGAAGCCGCCGCACCCGCAGCGACACGGTCGACTCGGCGATGCCGAGCTCCCCCGCGAGCGCTGAACCTGACGACCGCGCGTTCTTCGACAACAGACGCAGAAGCGCCCTATCGATGTCGTCGAGCTGTTCGCTCCTGGAGGTCGTCACGACTCTGTCCTTGCTTCGGGTTTCGGTTCTCGGCGGAGCTGATCGATACCTCCGCCTCCGGAAGTCTACGGAAGCCTGGACGATGCGCCCTCCCCCACAACGCGGTACCCCGCGGGTGAACAACGCGTTACCGCACAGCGCCCACTGCTCTAGTCTCAAGCCATGATCATCCTCATCACCGCGGCCGCCGTCGCCGCTGCGGCCGTGCACGTGCTCATCTTCTACTGGGAGTCCGTGGCGTGGACCCGTCCGACGGTGTGGCGTCGATTCGGGCTCGCGAGCCAGGAGGATGCCGAGACGACCAGGATCCTCGCCTACAACCAGGGCTTCTACAACCTCTTCCTCGCGATCGGCACGATCCTCGGCGTGATCCTCTATGCCGTGGGGCTCGTGGGTCCCGGTCTCGCGATCGGTCTCTTCTCGGTCTCGAGCATGGTGCTCGCGGCTCTCGCCCTCGTCTCGAGCGGTCCCGGCCGCTGGAAGAGCGCCATCGTCCAGGCCCTCTTCCCCCTCGTCACCGTGGTCCTCGTCATCATCGAACTGATCACATCGACTCCCTGAGGCCGCGCCGGCGAACGCGACGAACCCCCGACGGAAGCGAGTCCGTCGGGGGTTCGTCGTCTACGGAGATGGGCCTCAGCGCACGCCGAGCAGGTCGATCACGAAGATGAGGGTCTCGCCCGAGAGGCGGTGTCCCGATCCGGCCGGGCCGTAGGCCTGGTGCGGCGGAACGGTGAGCTGACGACGTCCGCCGACCTTCATGCCGGGGATGCCCTCCTGCCATCCCTGGATGAGCTGCGCGAGGGGGAACGTGATGCTCTGTCCGCGGCTCCACGAGGAGTCGAACTCCTCGCCCGAGGAGTGGGAGACGCCGAGGTAGTGCACCTCGACGGTCGACGATGCCTTCGCCTCGTCTCCGTCGCCGACGATGAGGTCGACGATCTCGAGGGACTCCGGTGCGGGACCGGTGGGGGCGTCGATCTCTGGCTTGTTGCGTGCTTCAGTCATGTGTCCATCCAACCGTGGGCGACTCCGCACGTCAAAGAGAGCGCGATTCGATCGACGGGGGTCTTGCGTCCACGCGCCCCGAGGAGCATGATGCTGCTACGCATTCATCGCCCGGTCGACTCGCAGGCATCGCCGCAGCACCGGGCGATGAATCATGTCGGGGGCAGGTCGGCGAGCGACGCGTCCGGCAGATGACCGTGCAGGCGCGGCGACCCCTGTGAGGGCCCGGTCGAACGGATAGCCTAGGGGTGTGAAGTTCGCGCACCTCAGCTCCCCTGCCCAGCCCGACGCCGGTGTCCGCCTGGCGGCCGTCGTCGATGACGGGGCGGTGTTCCTCGACGAGATCCTCGACGATGCACCGGCGACCC
The DNA here is from genome assembly GCF_003014675.1 of Labedella gwakjiensis. Lineage (NCBI taxonomy): Bacteria > Bacillati > Actinomycetota > Actinomycetes > Micrococcales > Microbacteriaceae > Labedella > Labedella gwakjiensis. Next base: position 2,802,948 of record NZ_PYAU01000001.1, on the reverse strand, counting down.
TTCAGGAACTGATCACCCGAGGCGACGACGAGCTCGCGCGCGTCACGGCCTACGTCGGCAACGCCGCCGCGTCGGGCATCGACCCGGTGCCGCTCTCCGGACTCGAGCACGCCTCCGCCGTCCTCGAGCCGCCCGTCGTGATCGCCGTCGGCCTCAACTACTCCGCGCACTCCTCCGAGCTCAACCTCAAGACGGATCAGGCGCCCACCCTCTTCACCCTGTGGCCGAACTCGCTCACGGGCCACGACCACACCACGACCTGGCCGCGCGAACTGAGCGAGCAGGTCGACTACGAAGCCGAGCTCGGCGTGATCATCGGCCGACCGGCGCGCAACGTGTCCGAGGAGGACGCGCTCGACTACGTGTGGGGCTACACGGTCGTCAACGACATCACGGCGCGCAACATCCAGTACTCGGAGACGCAGTGGACGCGCTGCAAGTCGTTCGACGGCTTCACCCCCACGGGGCCCGTCGCCGTCACGAAGGACGAGGTCGCCGACCCGCAGGACCTCCACGTGAAGACCGTGCTCGACGGCCGCCTGCTCCAGGACTCCTCGACGGCTCTCATGGTGAGGAGCGTCGCCCGACTCATCTCCCACATCTCCGGCAGCACGACCCTCCTGCCGGGCACGCTCATCTCCACCGGAAGCCCCGGAGGGGCCGGCTACTCGCGCGACCCGCAGGTCTTCCTGCAGGACGGGTCGACCGTCACCGTCTCGATCGACGGGATCGGCGAGCTCACGACCCACTGCCGCATGGTCTGAGTCTCGTCCCTCGACACGAGAAGAGGGATCGTGCACGCCGAGACGTGCACGATCCCTCTTCTCGTCTCCTAGGCGCCGGTCTGCTCGTCGATGTCGATGATCGGGATGGCCATCGTCGTGGCCTCGAGACCCGACAGCCGTGCGGGTGACAGCTGCTTGTCGACCTCGTCGCGCGACATGAGATCGGCCTCGACCACGAGGTCGGCGACGTTCCGGCCCGTGAGGAGCGCCGTCTTCGCGAGCGCCGCCGCCGCCGTGTAGCCGATGAACGGGGTGAGTGCCGTGATGACGCCGACGGAGCTGCCCACCATGGTTCCGAGTCGTTCCTCGTTCGCCGTGATGCCGTCGATGCAGTTCACGCGGAGCGTCCAGCAGGCCTGCGTGAGCCACGTGATCGACTGCAGCAGGGAGTGCGCGATCACCGGCTCGAAGGCGTTCAACTGGAGCTGCCCGGCCTCGGCAGCCATCGTGACGGTCATGTCCGCGCCGACGACGGAGAAGGCCACCTGATTGACGACCTCGGGGATCACCGGGTTCACCTTGCCGGGCATGATGCTCGAGCCCGCCTGACGCGGCGGCAGGTTGATCTCCCCGAACCCGGCCTGAGGGCCGCTCGAGAGCAGCCGGAGGTCGTTGCAGATCTTCGAGAGCTTGATCGCCGAACGCTTGAGGGTTCCGCTGAACGACATGAATCCGCCGGCATCGCTCGTGGACTCGATGAGGTCGGGGGCCGTCTCGAGGCGCAGTCCGGTGATGCTGTTGAGGTGGTCGACGACGGCGGCGGCGTAGCGCGGGTCCGCGGTGATTCCCGTGCCGATCGCGGTCGCTCCGAGGTTGATCTCCGCGAGGAGCCACACCGTCTCGGAGAGCCGTGCGTGATCCTCTCCCAGAGTCGTGGCGAAGCCGTGGAACTCCTGGCCGAGGGTCATCGGCACGGCGTCCTGCAGCTGCGTGCGCCCCACCTTGAGGACGTGTCGGAACTCGACGGCCTTGGCGGCGAACGAGGCGCGCAGCTGCTCGAGCTCGTCGAGGAGGTGGCGCAGGGCGAAGGCGAGCGAGATCTTGACGGCCGTGGGGTAGACGTCGTTGGTGCTCTGACTGCGGTTGGTGTGGTCGTAGGGCGAGAGGAACGCGTAGTCGCCCTTTGGCCGGCCCGCGATCTCGAGAGCGACGTTGGTGATGACCTCGTTCGCGTTCATGTTCGTGGACGTGCCGGCGCCTCCCTGGATGACGCCCGTGACGAACTGGTCGTGGAACTCGCCGCCGATGACCCGCTGACACGCCTGGTCGATGAGGTCGGCCTTCGCACGGCTGAGCACGCCGAGGTCGGCGTTCGTGCGCGCCGCCGCCTGCTTCACCGAGGCGAGCGCGACCACGAGATCCGGGTAGACGGAGATCGGTCGCTTCGTGATCGGGAAGTTCTCGAGAGCCCTCGCTGTATGGATGCCCCAGTAGGCGTCGGCCGGGATGTCGAGCGACCCGAGGGAGTCCGTCTCCGTCCGCACATCGGAGGCCGGAGCGCCGGCGGAACGGTGGGTCTCGGTGTCTGTCATGTTCTCACTGCCGAAGGTGTCGTACGTCGCGGTCGTCGTCGTTGCGGTGGTCGCGACGCGCGGGCGCGGCGCTCTCTGTGAAAGTGTCACGGTGGTTGGCTCCATTGCCGATGTCGGTGCTTGTGGCGGGACGGATCGAGTCTAACGCCGACGACGTCGCGGCCCCGAGTACTCACCACAGGTTGTCGACCTGCGTACCTATACGAATACTGTTTCTGTTACGGTCGATGCCGCGGGCGGCCGCTCGCGACATCACGTTCGTATTCGGGGGGGATCATGAAGCAGACGTACGCGGGCCTCGCGTTCCTCGCGTCCGCCCCTCTCGCGCTCACCGGATGTACCGCCACAGCCTTCACCTCTCGAGCCGCATCGGCCACGCCCACGGCCCCTCGCATCGAGGGGCCGTGGGCCGCGGAATTCACCGCCGAGTGGCAAGCCGCGACGACGGACGTCGAGCGGCGGATCCTCGAGGACGGAGTCGTCACTGACCAGGAGTACTCGGAGATGACGGAACGATTCCGAGCGTGCTTGGCGGACGCGGGGATCGAGTTCGGTGGATTCGAGCCGGACGGCTCCTACGAGACCACCAGCACGCCGGGCGCCGACCAGGACGCCGCTCACGAGACGGTCAACGACTGCTCTCGGACATCGGGAGAGGACAGCGTCGGACTCCTGTACTCGTGGGTCGACCGAAACCCCGAGCACCTCGACGACAACGCCATCGTGGTCCAGTGCCTCCAGGACAGCGGCGGCGTGGACCGCGGTTACACGGCCGCGGAATACAGCCAGGACATCGAGCTCGAGAGCTCCCCGTTCATCGTCGATGTCCGCACTGGGCTCGCCGCCGTCGAGGTCTGCGAGAGCGACCCGCTCGGTCTCTTGGGGATGCAGGATCGATGACGCGTGTCAGCTGGCGTGTGCTCGGGGGCACCGCCGTCGCCACCGCGGCGGCCGTCGCGGCCGGTGCCGCGATCGCCGCTCTGGTGCTGAGCCCGGCGTCGCCGCAGGCTCTCGAGACGCCGAGCGCGATCAGCTCGGCGCCGGTCGGTTCGCAGCCGTTCGACGACGCCCGTTCGGTCACCGTGGAGTTCGCACTCGGTGGCGCGACCACGCTCGCCTCTCCCGGCGACGGACGAGTCACCTCCTTCACGTGCGCGGCCGGCGGCACGATCACCTCGGGCGACAGCGCGCTCTCGATCGACGGTGCCCCGATCCTCACCCTCGCGACGCGCATACCCCTCTGGCGGGACCTCGTCGAGGAGGACACGGGAGACGACGTCCGCGCGGTGCAGCAGGAGCTGTCGCGCCTCGGCGAGCCCATCACGGTCGACGGCGTACTCGGACGCGAGACGCTCGACGCCCTCGAACGGCGCTTCCGCGATCTCGGGGATCGGGCGGAGCTGGACGGCGTCGCCGCCTCACGGATCCTCTGGATCCCGGCTGCATCGGTCGCGGTCGACGAGTGCGATGCTGGGACCGGGGCGACGGTGACGGCCGGCGACCCGCTCGCCGTCCTCGCCGCGGGACTCACGTCGGCGTCGGCCGAGCTGCCCGAGGATCTCGTGCCCGGCCAGCGCGTGCTCGTCGTCGACGGCGAGCGCCTCCCGCTCGGTACGGACGGGGCGGTCACGGACACTGCAGCGCTCTCTGCTCTCACGTCCTCATCGCTGGTTCGAGAAGCCATCGCGGGCGAGGCCACGAGCTTCACGACGACCGCGGAGCTCACCGACCCCATCGAGATCGCCGTCGTACCGCCATCGGCAGTCGTCGCGATCTCAGGGGCCACAGGGTGCGTCGTCGTCGACGGATCGGCACGGCCCGTCGACATCGTCGGCAGCCAGCTCGGCCAGACGCTCGTGCGTTTCGGCGACGGCGAGAACCTGCCGGAGAGCGTCACCCTCCACCCGTCGGAGTCGACGACGTGCGGGTAGAGCTCGACGACCTCGGCCACCGGTTCCCCGGCGCTCCCCCGCTCTTCGAACACGTCTCCCACGTTCTCGAGCCCGGCGAGGTCTACTCGCTCACCGGGCCCTCCGGGTCGGGCAAGAGCACCCTTCTTGCCATCCTCGCCGGGTGGATCCGTCCGGCGTCTGGCACGGTGCGGCGCATCGACGTCACCGACGTCGGGTGGGTGTTCCAGAATCCGTTCGGCGTGCCCGGGCGCACAGCCGTCGACCACGTCGCCCTCGCCTTCCTCGCACGCGGCGAGTCGGTGACGGCGGCGGATGAGGCGGCCCGCGCCGCACTCGAACGGTTCGGCCTCGGATCGTCCGCTGACAAGCCGTTCCGGTCGCTCTCGGGCGGCGAGGCGCAGCGCCTCATGCTGGCTCGGGGACTCGCCGCCGAACCGGACCTCCTCCTCGTGGACGAACCGACGGCACAATTGGACGCCCGGACGGCGACGGACGTGAACGACGCGCTTCTCGCCGCGTCGAGCCCCACGACGATCGTCGTCGTCGCCACCCACGACACCCGAACCCGCGATGCGTGCACTCGCCACATCGATCTCGGTCTCGCGGCATCTGTTCGCCGGGCGCCGCTCGCCGAACGCCCGGAGTCCGCATGAGAGCCGCCGCGATCCTTCGCGAAGCATGGCGGGACATCGTCACCGGCACCACCCGGATCGCGACCTTCGCACTCGCGTTCGGTGTCCTCGTGACCGGTGTCGCCGCGGCCGACCAGCTGACGGTGCGCCGGCTCGTCGACGAGGCCGACCAGTACCGCGCCTCGGGAGCCTCCATCGTGACGATCACGGCGGAAGGTCGCGTGCGCGGCGATGCGTGCGAAGCGCTCGGCCGCCTTCCCGGGGTCCGCGCCGCCGGTGCGCTCAGGCAGGAGGACGACGGACTGCGACTGTCCGCACTCCCCCAGTCGCCCCTCACGCTCTACACGGTCACGCCGCACCTCCCCGATGTGCTGTCGGCCGCGTCCGACGGCAACGGTCTCGTGCTCTCCGCCGACGCCGCCTCTGCCGCCGGGCGCGGGGCGCGCGACCCCGTCGATACGGTGGAGGGCGCCTCCCGCATCGCCGGGGTGTACGACTACCCGGAAGATGGCCGACGCGTCGGCTTCGGCTACGCGGCACTCGACGTGTCGGCCGCCTCCGAGCTCTACGACGAGTGCTGGGTGGACGCGTGGCCACTCCACGAACGCATCGACGCCCTCCTGCTCACAGCGGTGCAGCCGAGCGCCGACGCGGACGCCGACGTCCAGCTCTCCCGGGTCAACACGACGCTCGGGACGACGTTCGACGGGGCCACTGCGTTCTCGGGTCGCCTCACCGCCGACGCGTGGCTCGTCGCCCTCTGCGGATCGCTCGTCATCGGGTACGTCTCGGTGCGTGTCCGTCGCGTCGCCCTGGCGTCGGCTCTGCACACCCGAGTACCGCGTCGGTCGCTCGCCGCGATTCTCGCGCTCGAGACCTGCTCGTGGGTCGCCCCGATCGCGATCGTCGTCGTGAGCGCCACCGTGGTCTTCGCCGCCATCGGGCCGACAGCGGATCGCGGGACGACGGTACTCCTCACCCTGCGCGTCCTCGCACCGTCGGTGGCTGCGGCGGTCGTCGGAGCGGCTGCGGCCTTCGTCGCCACGCGCGAGCGGCACCTCTTCCGCTACGTGAAAGACCGCTGAGCGGGGCCGCACATCGGCCCGGAGTCGGTTCCTCAGCGCTTGCGGGAGAAGGCCTCGACGCGCTGCTCGGGGGTCAATTCCTCGAGGCGCGTGATGAACGCCTCGTCGAACGTGTCGAAGGTGGTGTGATCGCCCAGCGGAACGACGCTGTGCACGATCGTGTCGTCGTAGACGTCGAGGACCTGGAACGACTGCCCCCCCGTCATTCCATTGACCGCGCGCTGCGGCATCGAGAGGTTCATCGTGTAACACGTGGCCGCGGCGACGGAGACGGGGATGCCCGCGAACGTGGCGTGTGCGGAGTAGTGCAGGTGGCCGCCCAGGATCGCCCGGACGTTCCGCCCCCTCACGACATCGGCGAGCAGGCTCTGCTCGCGGAGTTCGAGGATGTCGAACATGGGCTGGGACGTCGGCATCGGCGGGTGATGCAGGGCGAGGACGGTGCCGTGCTCCGCCGGCTCGTTGAGGCGGGCGTCGAGCCACTCGAGCTGAGCATGAGAGAGCTCGCCGTGGTGGAAACCGGGCACGCTCGTGTCGAGACCGATGAGCCGGAGCCCGTCGAGATCCCAGACCCGGTCGATGGGCTCGAGGCTCGGGGCCTCGTCGAGGAGGCCGACACGCATCGCGTCGCGCTCGTCGTGGTTCCCCGGAACCCAGCACAGCCGCGCCCCGAGGGCCTCGACGGCGGGCTCCACGATCTCGCGCAATCGACGATAGGCGTCGGGCTCCCCGAGATCGGTCAGGTCGCCCGTGAAGACGACGGCGGACGGTCGCAGCCCCATGCGCTCGATCTGAGCGAGCGCCTGTCGCAGGTTCTCGACCACGGGGATGACTCCGTAGAGCGGTTCGCCTCCCGCGATGAGGTGCGGATCGCTCATGTGCACGATCGTCTGTCGCGCTGGCGGGTACTGTCCCATCTGGATCCTCGGCATGCAACGAGACTAACGGCCGCCCCCGACGACGGGCACTCGCGTTCCGGCCCCGCCGCTAGCATCGGCACGTGACAAACATCCACGCCCTCTTCTCGTACGGCACACTGCGATTCCCCGCCGTGCAGCTCGCGACCTTCGGACGGGAGCTGCCCACGAGCGACGACTCACTCCCCGGCTATCTCGTCTCGAGTGTCACGATCACGGACCCGCATGTGCTCGAGGTCAGCGGGACAGCGATTCATCCCGCTCTCGTCTGGACGGGGTCTCCCGATGATGTGGTCGCCGGTGCCGTACTCCAGGTGACCTCCGACGAGTTGGCAGCCGCCGACACCTACGAAGTGGATGACTACGTGCGTGTCGCCGTGCGCCTGTCGTCGGGGCAGGACGGCTGGGCGTACGTGCACCGAGACGGGACGCCGCCGGCCTGATCCGACCTGGTCGGAGCCTCGGACGGCGACGAGGAATCAGCCGATACCGAGGAGCGCCTCGATCGGTCCACGCACGAAGTAGATCAGGAAGCCGACGGCGACCACCCACAGCAGCGGACTGACGGTCCGCGCCTTCCCCGACAGCGATCGGATGAGGACCCAGCTGAGGAAGCCGACGCCGATGCCGTTGGCGATCGAGTACGTGAACGGCATGACCGTGATCGTGAGGAACGCCGGGAGCGCGGCCCCGAAGTCCGTCCAGTCGATCTCCGTCACCTGCGACATCATGAGCGTGCCCACCACGACGAGGGCGGCAGCCGCCACCTCGAGCGGCACCACTTGCGTGAGTGGGGTGAGGAACATCGAGAGCAGGAAGAGCGCACCCGTGACGACGGAGGCGAGACCCGTACGGGCACCCTCACCGATGCCGGCGGCCGAGTCCACGAAGACGGTGTTCGACGAGCCGGACGTGGCGCCGCCGGCGATCGCGCCGACACCCTCCACGACGAGCGCCGACTTCAGGCGGGGGAAGTTGCCGTCGCCGTCCGAGAGCTTCGCGCCGCGGGCGAGGCCCGTCATGGTGCCCATCGCGTCGAAGAAGTTCGTGAACACGAGCGTGAAGACGATCATGATCGCCGCGAGGCCACCGATGCGCGAGAACGCCCCGAAGGGGTCGAACGCACCGACGAGGGAGAGATCCGGCAGGGAGACGATCGACGCCGGGAGCGTCGGCGTGTTGAGGTTCCATCCGCCCGGGTTGTCGATGGAGGCGCCGACCTTGAAGATCGCCTCGAGCACGATCGCGACGAGCGTCGTGGCGATGATGCCGATCAGGAGCGCACCCTTCACCCGCCGCGCCACCAGGACGCCCATGATGACGAGACCGAGCACGAAGACCGCCGTCGGCAGAGTGGCGATCGAGCCCGACTCGCCGAGCTGCAACGGCGGCGACGAGGCACCGGAGGTCCGCACGAATCCGGAGTCGACGAGGCCGATGAACGCGATGAAGAGGCCGATTCCCACCGTGATCGCTGCCTTCAGCTGTGCGGGCACCGCGGCGAAGATCATCGATCGCAGCCCCGTGGACGCGAGGATCACGATGATGACGCCGTTGATGACGACGAGGCCCATCGCCTCGGGCCACGTCACCTGGCCGACGACGTTGACCGCGAGGAACGAGTTGATGCCGAGGCCCGCGGCGAGCGCGAAGGGAAGGCGGGCGACGACGCCGAAGAGGATCGTCATCACGCCAGCGGTGAGCGAGGTGACGGCCGCGACCTGTGTCGCAGGCAGCCAGCCGCCCTCGACGTCGAGGGCCGCCTGATCCGCCGAGAAGCCGCCGATGATGAGCGGGTTCAGCACCACGATGTACGCCATCGCGACGAACGAGACGAGACCACCGCGCACCTCCGTGGCGATGGTCGATCCGCGCGCGCCGATCTCGAAGAATCGGTCGAGTCGTGCGGCGGCTCCGCCACGGGGGCGAGTGGTGGTCGACATGGTCCTCCTCGATCGGCATTCGGGACCGCACAAGCCTACGACCATGTCGGCGGCCATCGGGGCCCGGACGGCACCCGAACGGACCCGGACCGCGTCCGTCATTCCGATAGCATTCGACGACCGCACCGAGAGAGGACGCCCCGATGCCCCTGCCCTGGACCGTACACGGAGATGGAAAGGACGTCGGCGCCCACGAGATCGTGATGCCGGGCGAGCGGCTCTCCTGGCCGCGCACGATCGGGCTCGGCGCGCAGCACGTCGTCGCGATGTTCGGAGCCACGTTCCTCGTGCCCGTCATCACCGGGTTCCCGCCCACGGCCACGCTGTTCTTCTCGGGCGTGGGGACGATCCTGTTCCTCATCGTCACCCGGAACAAGCTGCCCAGCTACCTCGGCTCGTCGTTCGCGTTCCTCGCACCGATCGCGGCGGCGATGGCGCCGGGCGGGCCGGGGATGGCCGGCGCCCTCTTCGGCATCTTCGTCGTGGGGCTCCTCCTCGCGCTCGTCGGCCTCCTCGTGCGCGTCACGGGCACCGGGTGGATCGACGCGCTCATGCCGCCCGTGGTCGCGGGCACGATCGTCGCGCTCATCGGCTTCAACCTCGCGCCCGCAGCGTGGGGCAACGTCCAGAAGGGACCGCTCAGCGCGACGATCACGCTGGCGGCCGTCGTCCTCTCGACCGTCCTGTTCCGCGGCATCCTCGGACGCCTGTCGATCTTCATCGGCGTCGCCGTCGGCTACGTCGCCGCGATCCTCCTCGACGAGGTGAAGTTCGACAAGGTCGCACAGGCCGACTGGATCGGCCTGCCCGAGTTCTCGACCTGGTTCGGCGTGTTCGGCGACCCGGGCGCCCTGCCGTCATTCTTCGCGGTCCTCCCCGCGTTCCTCCCCGTCGTGCTCGTGCTCATCGCCGAGAACGTCGGGCACATCCGCGGCGTCGCCCAGATGACGGACCCGGCGCTCAACAAGCAGACGGGCAACGCCCTGCTCGCCGACGGCCTCGCGACGATGCTCGCGGGCTCGGGCGGCGGCTCCGGAACGACGACCTACGGCGAGAACATCGGCGTCATGGCGGCGACGCGCATCTACTCGACGGCGGCCTACTGGGTCGCGGGCATCGTGGCTGTGCTGCTCGCCCTCTCACCGAAGGTGGGAGCCGTCATCAACACGATCCCCGCTGGCGTGCTCGGTGGTGTCACGACAGCGCTCTACGGCCTGATCGGCATCATCGGCGTGAAGATCTGGCTCGAGAACCACGTGGACTTCAACAAGCCCGCCAACCAGTTCACGGCTGCGACGGCTCTTGTGATCGGCGTCGCCAACTTCGTCTGGGACGCGGGCAACGGCGTCAGCTTCAACGGCATCGCTCTCGGAACGATCGCGGCCATCGTGATCTACCACGTGATGACTTGGATCTCCCGCTGGCGCGGCACCGACTCCCCCACCCCGGAGCCGGCGCACCCCGCCCCCTGACACCACCCCTCTCACACCAAAAAGATCGCGATACATCACGAAACCACGTGGTGTATCGCGATCTTTTTGGGGTCAGGCGCCGCCGTGGAGGGCGGGGACGATGAGGTAGATGCCGTAGAGGACGGCGAGACCGCAGAGGGCGAAGCAGGCGTAGGCGCCGTAGCCCGCGAGCTTCCGCTGGAGAGGCGAGAGCGGGTTCTTCCGAAGCGCCTTCGCAGCCTTCTTCTCGGCCGAGGCGATCTCGGCAGGGGTGAGCACCGTGATGGCGTCCGTGAACTCCGCGGGGACCACGACGGGGACGCGGCCTCCGACGACGAGCAGCCGGAGCCCGAGGGAGTAGAGGCCGACGACGACTCCCGTGCCGATGAGCGCGGCGGCGAAGACGACGGCGAAAGCGGCCCAGTCGATCATCGGACACTCCTCTTCGGCTTGGGGTTGCGCTTGATCTTCACGGCGTCGGCCGAAGCGGCCACCTCGTTCACGACGGTCTCGTGTCCGACCTGGTCACGGAGCGAACGGAGGAAGATGAAGATGATGAAGCCGAGGCCGAGCGCCGCGTCGATGATGACGCCGGCGAAACCGATGCTCGCGATGAGGGCCGCGACCGCACCCACGACGGCGGCGGCCGGCAGGGTCAGGAGCCAGCCGATGCCGATGCGGCCAGCCGTACCCCAGCGGACCTTCGAGCCGCGGCGACCGAGTCCCGACCCGATGACGGAGCCGGAGGCGACCTGCGTCGTCGAGAGCGCGAAGCCGAGGTGGCTCGACGCGAGGATCGTGGCGGCGGTACTCGTCTCGGCGGCGAAACCCTGCGCCGGCTTCACGGCGGTGAGCCCCGTGCCGAGCGTCTTGATGATGCGCCAGCCGCCCATGTAGGTGCCGAGCGCGATCGCGAGGGCACAGACCACGATGACCCACAGCTGCGGCCCCTCCTGCGAGGCGTCCTGGAAGCCCACGGTCACGAGCGCGAGGGTGATGACGCCCATCGTCTTCTGCGCGTCGTTCGTTCCGTGCGCGAGCGCGACGAGGGAGGACGAGAAGATCTGGGCGTATCGGAACCCTGAGCGTCCGTCGGGCTTGCCGTCGTACCGGCGTGTGACCGAGTAGGCCAGCTTCGTCGCTGCGAAGGCCACGAGACCGGCCGTGACCGGGGCGAGCAGCGCCGGGAAGATCACCTTGGACAGGAGCACCCCGTAGTCGATCGCGCTCAGTCCGAAGCCGACGATCGCCGCTCCGATGAGTCCGCCGAACAGGGCGTGCGACGAGCTCGACGGGAGACCGTAGAGCCAGGTGACCATGTTCCACACGATCGCGCCGATGAGGCCGGCGAGGATGAGCTCCGGGGATATCAAGACCCCCGAATCCCCTTCCCTGATGATCCCGCTCGAGATCGTCTTGGCGACCTCCGTGGAGAGGAACGCGCCGACGAGGTTGAGGATCGCGGCGAGGGCGACGGCCACCTTCGGCTTCATCGCACCCGTGGCGATCGGTGTCGCCATCGCATTCGCGGTGTCGTGGAAGCCGTTCGTGAAGTCGAAGAACAGGGCCAACGCGATGACGAGGACGATGAGGAGAGTGACTTCTTGCACCGGGCGTGCTCTCTTGGTCGAGGGACCCCGGGCACGTCGAGCCGTTCACGAAGAGTTCACGGATTTGTCTGCGGCGAGGGCTTGCCTGTTCAGGCTCTGGAAATCCTCGCACCGGACCGAGCGCAGGTCAATTCACGTCGGCCGGCCCGCTGGGAACGCTTCATGATCGCTCGCCACGACGGTCGAGAGGTCCGGCCCGAACTCGAACGACGCGTGGACGGTCCCGCCGGCCAGTACATCGGGGAGCCAGAATCGGGCATCGTCCCACATGCGGTCGAAGGGCGGCGCCGCGACCGGCCACCACTCCGGAAGCAGCTCGTCGGACGCGGCGCCCTCGCCGGTGAAGGACCGGCAGACGAAGACGAACGATCGCTGAGACCACTCGGGTTTCGTGGGGAACGAATACCGGAGGACACCACGGGCCTCGAGCGACGACACGTCGAGCTCGATACCGGTCTCCTCGCGCACCTCCCGCACGACGGCCTCGGATGGGGACTCCCCCTGCGCGAGCTTCCCGCCGGGTCCGACGGCGCGACCGGCACCGAGCCCGGTCAGCTTGCGCCCGACCAGGACCTCGTCACCCGACGGTCCGCGGCGGATGAGGTAGCAGACGGCGACGTCGGGGTGTCGTTCCCCCGTCACGACGGCCCGCTCACATCTCCTCGTGCGTCGTCGGGTCACCGCCGAAGAGGCGGCCGTCGGTTCGCCCGAGCGCCGTGATCGCGTCGACGTCGTCCTCACTCAGCTCGAAGCCGAAGATGTCGAGGTTCTCCTTCTGACGGGACGGTGTCGCCGACTTCGGGATCGCGATGACGCCGCGCTCCACGTGCCAGCGCAGTACGACCTGACCGGGGGTGACGCCGTATTTCTCCGCGATCGACGTGACGACCTCGTTCTCGTGCGGCTTCGCCGCCTTGCCGAGCGGGCTCCACGCCTCCGTGGCGATACCGTTGACACGGTGGTAGGCGACGAGCTCTTCCTGCGGGAAGTAGGGGTGCAGCTCGATCTGGTTGACGGCGGGGACCACGCCGGTCTCGTCCCGGAGACGCTCGAGATACTCGACGGTGAAGTTCGAGACGCCGATGGAGCGCGCGAGACCGCGGGAACGCAGCTCGATCATGGCGCGCCACGTGTCGACGTAGCGGTCGTGCGAGGGGTTCGGCCAGTGGATGAGGTACAGGTCGACGTGGTCGACACCGAGGCGCTCGAGCGAACCGGTGAGGGAGGCGATCGTCTCGTCGTAGCCGTGGTCGCGACCCGGCACCTTCGTGGCGATCTGGACCTCGTCGCGCGGCAGGCCGGAAGCGCGGAGGGCCTCGCCCACCTCGACCTCGTTGTCGTAGTTCACGGCGGTGTCGAGGAGGCGGTATCCGGCGTCGAGGGCTGACCGGATCGCCGTCACGCCGTCCTCGCCCTTGAGGGGGTAGGTGCCGAAACCGATCTGGGGAAACTCGTGGCCGTCGTCGAGGCGGATGGCGGGAATCGAAGTCATGTCCCGACCCTACGCCGCCGAGCGTTACCGTTGTGTGCATGACGTATCCCGAACCGCCCGTGGCGGCGAAGCGACCCACCCCCCGCACCCACCACGGAGACGTCTTCGAGGACCCGTACGAGTGGCTCAGGGAGAAGGAATCGCCCGAGGTCATCGCGCATCTGGAGGCGGAGAACGCCTTCACCGACGCGAGCACCGCTCACCTCGAGGGACTGCGCTCGCGCATCTTCGACGAGATCAAATCGCGCACGCTCGAGACCGACCTGTCGGTGCCGGTCCGCGAGGGCGACTTCTGGTACTACTCCCGCAGCTTCGAGGGGAAGGAGTACGGCGTGCATTGCCGCGCCCCCATCTCCTCGCCGGAGGACTGGACGCCGCCTCGGCTCGACGCGGACACCGAGGTGCCGGGCGAGGAGATCCTCCTCGACGGGAACGTCGAGTCCGCTGGCCACGACTTCTTCCGGATCGGAAGCTTCGACGTCTCGCGCGACGGCGCGCGACTGCTCTACGGCGTCGACACGGAGGGCGACGAGCGATACCTCCTCCGCATCCGTGACCTCGCGACGGCGACAGAACTCGCCGACGAGATCCCCGGCACGTTCTCGGGCGCGATCTTCTCGCCGGACGGCCGCTTCGTCTTCTACTCCACCGTGGACGACGCCTGGCGGCCGGACACCATCTGGCGGCACGAGGTCGGTACGGCCGTCGCCGACGACGTCGTGGTCCACAAGGAGGAGGACGAGCGCTACTGGGGAGGCATCGGCCTCACGCGCAGCGGTGACTACCTCGTCATCGGCCTCGGATCCTCCGTCACGAGCGAGTACCTCATCGCCCCGGCGTCGGAGCCGACCTCCGAGTTCCGGGTCGTGTGGCCGCGGACCGACGGGGTGGAGTACTCGATCGAGCACGCGCGGATCGGCGGGGAGTCCACCCTGCTCGTCCTGCACAACGCGGGGGCGCCGAACTTCGAGCTCGTGGCCGTGTCGCCGGAAGACCCGGGGACGGGGCCGTCCGACGCGACGATCGTCGTCGCGCACAGCGAGGAACGGCGGCTCGAAGCCGTCGACGCCTTCGCCCACCACCTCGCCTTCTCGTACCGCCGCGACGGTCTCACCCAGGTGGGGACGGCCCTCCTCGGCCCCGATACGACTCTCGCCGACATCACGATCGACGAGCTCCCGTTCGACGAGCCGCTCTACTCCGTCGGCTTCGGCGGCAATCCCGAGTGGGAGCAGCCCACCCTCCGCATCGGCTTCGGCTCCTTCGTGACGCCGTCCAGCGTGTTCGACTGCGACGTCCGAACGGGCGAGCGCGTCCTCCTCAAGCAGCAGCAGGTCCTCGGCGGATACGACCCCGCCGACTACGAGCAGTCGCGCGAATGGGCGACGGCCGAAGACGGCACGCGGGTTCCGATCTCGCTGGTGTGGCGGAAGGACGGGACGGACGGACCGCGGCCGTTCCTCCTCTACGGCTACGGCTCGTACGAGTCGAGCATCGATCCGGCTCTCTCGATCGCGCGACTCTCGATGCTCGACCGCGGCGCCGGTTTCGCGATCGCGCACGTGCGCGGCGGCGGCGAGATGGGGCGCGCCTGGTACGAGGAGGGCAAGCTCCTCCTCAAGAAGAACACCTTCACGGACTTCGTTGCGTGCGCCCGGCACCTCGTCGACGCCGGCATCACCCGCCCGGAGGCACTCGTCGCGGAGGGCGGCAGCGCGGGCGGGCTGCTCATGGGCGCTGTCGCGAACCTCGCACCCGAGTCGTTCGCCGGCGTCCACGCCGCCGTTCCGTTCGTGGACGCGCTCACCACCATCCTCGACCCGAGCCTCCCGCTCACCGTCATCGAGTGGGACGAGTGGGGAGACCCCCTGCACGACCCCGAGGTCTACGCCTACATGAAGACGTACTCGCCGTACGAGAATGTGCGCGAGGGAGTGACGTACCCCCGGATCCTCGCGACGACGAGTCTCAACGACACCCGGGTGTACTACGTGGAGCCGGCGAAGTGGGTCGCGCGACTCCGCGAGGTCGGCGCTCCGGCGCTCCTCAAGACCGAGATGGTCGCGGGCCACGGCGGCGTGAGCGGACGGTACGCGCAGTGGCGCGAACGCGCCTTCGAGCTCGCCTGGATCCTGGACGCGCTCGGCCTCGCCGACGACTGATCCGCACCCCCGCCTCCTCCCAGCTCCGCCGACGCGCGGACTTTCGTCTCCCGATTCACGTCGGAGGGGATGAAGGCCCGCACATCGCGGAGGTCGGACGGGGCGGGGGTCAGCCGAAGAGGATCGCGGCTTCCTCGTAGCGGTCGTCCGGGACGGTCTTGAGGCGGCCGACGGCCTCCTCGAACGGGACGTTCACGACGTCGGTGCCGCGGAGCGCCACCATGGTGCCCCACTCCTCGCGCATGATCGAGTCGATCGCCGCCATGCCGAGCCGGGTGGAGAGCACACGGTCGTACGCGCTCGGCACGCCGCCGCGCTGCAGGTGGCCGAGCACGGTCGCCCGCGACTCGACACCCGTGCGCGCCTCGATCTCGGGAGCGAGCATGTCGGCGATACCGCCGAGACGGGGACGGTTGAAGGCGTCGAGGCCCTTCTCGGAGTGAGCCGTCTCCATCGTGGTGAGTGTGAACCCCTCCGCCACGACGACGATCGGGGCACGTCCGCGATCGGCGACGCTCTGCACCCACTCGCAGATCTGCTCCATCGACTGCGGCTGCTCGGGGATGAGGATGGCGTGCGCGCCCGCCGCCATGCCGGCGTGGAGGGCGATCCACCCCACGTGGCGACCCATGACCTCGACGACCATGCAGCGCTTGTGCGATTCCGCGGTGGTGCGCACGCGGTCGATCGCCTCCGTCGCGATCTCGACGGCGGTGTCGAACCCGAAGGAGTAGTCCGTGGCGTCGAGATCGTTGTCGATCGTCTTCGGCACGCCGACGATCTTGAGGCCGGCATCCGTGAGACGCTTCGCCGCGGCGAGGGTGCCCTCTCCGCCGATCGCGATGAGCGCGTCGACGCCGATCCGGTCGAGCGTGGCCTGGACGTTCTCCGGCCCTCCGTGCGGGCCCTCGAACGGGTTGGTGCGGCTCGTTCCGAGGATGGTGCCGCCCTGCTTGCCGAGTCCACGGACCGTGTGGCGGTCGAGGGGCATCGTGAGGCCCTCGACCACTCCCTTCCATCCGTCTCGGATTCCGACGAAGGACTGGTTGTGGATCTTGGTCCCCTTGAGGACGGCCCCGCGGATGACCGCGTTGAGTCCGGGACAGTCGCCACCGCTCGTGAGCACACCAATTCGCATCGAGTTTCGCCTTTCGACTCAGGACGCGGCGTTCCTCTCGCAGGCGCGATCGCCGCCATCACGACCCTAGCGCGTGGGAGCGGAGTAATCTGACAGTCATGGACTACACGCCGGAACCCTCGAGCATCACCATGTTCACCACCGAGTGGTGCGGATACTGCGCACGACTGAAGAAGCAGCTCGACGGAGCGGGTATCTCTTATACGGAGATCGACATCGAGAACGTCGACGGCACCGCCGAATACGTCGCGAGCGTGAACGGCGGCAACCAGACCGTCCCCACCGTCGTGTTCCCCGACGGCACGACCGCCACGAACCCCTCGCTCCACGAGGTCAAGGAGCGGATCTCCGCCTGACCTCACCCCAAAAAGATCGCGATACACCCCGTGCTTTCGGGGTGTATCGCGATCTTTTTGGTGTGAGGGGGGGTGGGGAGGGGATCAGCCGATGCCGACGGCTCCGATGAGTACGGCCACGAGCAGCATCACGAGCGAGACGACGACCGCACGCCACAGCACCTTCTTGTGGTGGTCTCCGAGGTTGACCCCCGCGAGCGAGACGAGCAGGAGGATCGCCGGAACGAGCGGGCTCTGCATGTGCACGACCTGACCGGTGATCGAGGCGCGCGCCATGTCCACGGGGTCGACGCCGAAGGTCGCCGCGCTCTCGGCGAGCACCGGAAGGATCCCGAAGTAGAACGCGTCGTTGCTCAGGAAGAACGTCATCGGCATGCTCAGCAGGCCGGTGATGACCGCGGAGAATGCGCCGAGCGAGCTGGGGATGCTCGCCGATACCCACTCGGCCATCGCCGACACCATGCCGGTGCCCTCGAGCACACCGATGAGCACACCGGCGGCGAGCACCATGGAGACGACGCCGACGATGCTGGGAGCGTGGGCGACGACGCGTTCGGCCTGGTCCTTCACCCGCGGGAAGTTCACGAGGATGGCGATCGCACTCGCGGCCATGAAGATGTAGGCGAGCGGCAGGATGTCGAGTACGAGCAGCACCATCACGGCGACCGTGAGAGCGGCATTGAACCACAGCAGCTTCGGCCGGAGTGTCGCCCGCGTGGGGTCGAGTGCGGTGTCCGCCATGGCCGTGTCGTGATCGTCGACGAGCGTTCGGATGCTCTCCGTGGAGATGCGGTGATCGGCGATCACGACGCCGCGCGGGCCACCAGACCGCGAGCCGCGGCCACCGGAGCGACCGCCCGAGCCGGCGGATCCGGTCGATCCGCTCGCGCCGCCGACGACCGAGGCATCGATGTCGCCGCCGAGACGTCGACGCTCGAGGATGCCGAGGTGCCACGCGAAGAGGAAGACGACGGCGATGCCCGCGAGCATGGACGGGATCATGGGCACGAACACGTCGGATGCCTGCAGGTCGAGCGCGGCGGCGGCTCGGGCCGTCGGACCGCCCCACGGCAGGATGTTCATGACGCCGTTGGCGAGTCCCGCGACGCACGTGAGCACGACAGGGCTGAGGCCGAGGCGCAGGTAGATGGGGAGCAGAGCGGACGTCGTGACGATGAACGTCGTCGACCCGTCGCCGTCGAGTGAGATCACCGCGGCGAGGAGCGCCGTTCCGACGACGACCTTCACGGGATCGTTTCCCGCGATGCGCAGGATGAGCCGCACGATCGGGTCGAAGAGTCCGACGTCGATCATCACGCCGAAGTAGATGATCGCGAACATGAGGAGCGCGGCCGTGGGGGCGAGCCCCCCGATCGCGTCGAGGGCCATCTCCCCGATGCCGAGGCCGGCGCCGGCGAAGAGGCCGAAGATGGTGGGGACGACGATGAGCGCGAGAACGGGCGTCATGCGTTTGGTCATGATGAGCGCCATGAAGACGGCGACCATCCCGAATCCGAGGATCACGAGCACGAGGGACTCCTTCGTCCGATGGTGAGTGGTCCGCACACGTTAGGACGGACCGGGCAGCGCCGTCTCGCTACTGCGCATTGGACGCGAATAGCGTGAAAAGACGGTTCTGCGCATTGTGCTCACGACGCCCGGTCCCGCGGTACTACGCTCGACCCAGGCCGGGACGACCGAGGATGACGTCCGGCGGAGGGAGCAGGAATGACGGATGAGGCGCAGCCGATCCCGAGCCTCCCGCGGCGGAGGCGCTCCGGGGGCGCCCGACCGTTCACCCGCCAGATGTTCTGGCTGATCCTCGCCGCCATGGCGCTCGTCGGCGTCGTCATGACCGCGCTCTTCGCGTGGACGGGTTTCCAACGGCTCGTGCAGCAGACGCAGGCATCGGCGCTCCACATCGCCCAGACCGTCGCGGCCGACCCGAGCGTGCGCGAGGCCGCCGAACGCGAGTCCGACCGCGCCGTCCCGCTCAGCGACGCGCAGCTCGTCGACTCCGACGTCGCGGAGTACGCCTCGGACGTGGAGGACCGCACGGGCGCACTCTTCGTGGTGGTGACCGACGATTCCGGTCGTCGGCTCGCGCACCCGGATGAGGACCGCATCGGCGACCCCGTCTCCACGAGTCCGGAATCGGCGCTCGCGGGTGAGGAGACGGTGTCATGGGAGCGGGGAACGCTCGGCGACTCGGCACGGGCCAAGGTGCCGATCCGCTCACTCGACGACCCCGACCGGGTGGTGGGCGAGGTGAGCGTCGGATTCGCCCCGTCGCGCGTGTGGGCGACCGTCGCGGCCGACGCCGCTCCCGTCGGCCTCGCCGCGGTGTTCGCCCTGCTCGTCGGCGCGTTGGCTGCGTGGATCATCGCGCGGCGACTGCGGCGGGACACACTCGGGCTCGAGCCTGACGAGCTCCTCGGCCTCGCGCTCGACCAGGAGGCCGTGCTCGGCGGTGTCGGCGACGGTGTGCTCGGAACGGACGTCGGAGGCCGGGTGACCGTGGCGAACCCACGAGCCCTCGAGCTCCTCGGCATCTCCGACGCGGTCGGGCGTCCCCTCGCGGCTGTCGTGGGAGGGGACATCGCGGCGCTGCTCGCGGATGACGGCGTGAGCGGTCCCCTCGTCCACGGGGATCGGGTGCTCTTCCTCGAGAGCAGGCCGGTGAACCGCGACGGCCGACGGATCGGACGGGTCGCGATCGTGCGGGACCGCACCGATGTCGAGGCCCTGAGTCGGCGCCTCACCGCCGTGGAGACCCTCGGCAACGCCCTCCGTGCGCAGCGGCACGAGTTCGCCAACCGCCTGCACGTGCTGAGTGGTCTGCTCCGCAACAACGACGTGGAGGAGGCGAGCGACTACCTCGCCGGGGTCGTCGGGATCGGTCCCGTCCGTTTCCCTCTCGAGAACGCGGACCTGATCCGCGAGCCGTTCCTGCAGGCCTTCCTCGGCGCGAAGGGCGTCGAGGCCGAGGAACGCGGCGTGCGTCTGAGGATCGGGAACGACACCGACGCCCACGGCTCGCTGCGACAGCCGGACGACGTCACGACGATCCTCGGCAACCTCGTCGACAACGGCATCGACGCGGCCGTCGAATCGCCCGCGGCCGACGGCGGGGACGCCTGGGTGGAGGTCGAGGCGCTCGTGGACGGTGAGGACCTGTACCTCTCCGTCATGGACTCGGGCGTCGGGGTCTCCGGGGATCCGTTCGCCCAGCGCAGGGAGCGGGACGGGCGGTCGGATCCGGTGCACGGACACGGCATCGGCCTCCCCCTGTCCCGCGATATCGCCCGCCGGAGCGGCGGCGACCTCTGGCTCGCCTCCACGGGCGCCGCCGGCCGCCACGGCGCCGTCTTCTGCGTGCGTCTCCCGGGCGCCGTGCACTCGGATGGCGACGGGGTGTCGAGTCGGGCTCCCGGCTCGAACGGAACCGAGGAGGACGAATGACCGGACTGACCGTCGCGATCGTGGACGACGACTTCCGTGTCGCCGGACTGCACGGCGACATCGTCGCGGCGACCGCGGGCTTCGAGGTCGTGGGCACGGCCGGCACACGAGCGGAGGCCGAACGCCTGATCGCGGGAACCCACGTGGACCTCGTCCTCGCGGACGTGTATCTGCCGGACGGCGACGGCATCGACCTCGTGCGGCGACTCGACGTCGATGCGATCGTGCTGTCGGCCGCGACAGACGGCGACACCGTGCGACGTGCCTTCCGCAGCGGCGCCTTCGGATACCTCGTGAAGCCCTTCCCCGACGAGCGCCTCGGCGACCTGCTGCGGGGGTACACGCGCTACCGCAACCTGCTCGCGGCCGGTGCGGACACCGATCAGGACACGATCGGCCGGGCGCGCCGGGCGCTCGTCGTCGCCGACGGGTCGGCGACATCGGGCGGACGGGCTCCGACCGAGGCGGCCGTGCTCGAGGCTCTCACGTCATCGGATGCGGACCTCTCGGCCCCTGAGGTCGCCGCTCGCGTCGGCATCTCGCGGGCGACGGCCCAGCGCTACCTCGCGGCGCTCGCTCGCGACGGGAGCGCCACCGTGAGCCTGAGCTACGGCAGCACGGGCCGCCCGGAGCACCGCTTCCGCGCGGCGCGGCCGGGTTCCCGCTGGTCGCGCCCGTAGAACGCCGTCGAGCGTCGTCCCACCGGCTGACCGGTGTGACGACGCTCGACGGTTGGCGTGGAGCAGAGCCCCCTAGGCTGCGTCCTCGATCGCCTGCGTGAGCAGGTGGATGAGCGCGTTGAGCTGCACGGAGTCGCTCGATCCGGCGTCCTGATCGGAGCCGTCGAGGGCGCGGGCCGCGAGGCCCTGCTTCGAGTCGATGAGCTCGGCGATCTTGGTGTCGATCGTGTGAGCTGCGATGATCCGCCACGCGGTGACCGGCTCGTCCTGGCCGATGCGGTGCACGCGGTCGATCGCCTGCGTCTGCTCCGCCGCGGTCCACGACAGCTCAGCGAGCACGACGTTGGATGCGGCCTGCAGGTTGACGCCGACGCCCGCCGCGGTGAGCGAACAGACCGCGATCGAGACGGAATCGTCCGTGTTGAACGCATCGATGGCCTGCTGGCGCGCGATCGCCTGCTGGTCTCCGCGGATGGACACCGTCCCGATGCCGCGAGCCTGGAAGACACGCTCGGCCTGGTCCATCACGTCGATGTGCTTCGCGAAGAACACGACCTTGCCGACGGAGCGGGCGAGCTGCGCGGTGTAGTCCGCAGCCAGTCCGGCCTTGGCCTGACCGATCTTCCGCACCATCGTGAAGACGTTCTCCTGGCCGCCCGAGGCCTTCGCCTCGTCGAGCTCGGACTGGGCGACCATGCGCAGCAGCTCGGTCGACGGCTCGCGCCAGTCGTCGCCCCGCGCCCCGGCCGCACGCTGGTAGCGCGTGAGGAGTCGGGCGCCGAGCTCGCGCTCGGCGTCGCGGATCGAACGACCGAGTTCGTCGTCGAGTTCCACCGGCAGGTCGGCGATGCGCTTCGCGGGGAGGTCCGCGGCGACGTCGACCTTGCGACGACGCACGATCCCCATGTCGATGACCGCGTTACGCGCCTCGCGGTAGAACGCGTGGTCCGCGGGCGTCAGTCCCGTGGCGTCGAGGCGTTCCATGAGTTCCGGCATCGGCTTGTCGTTCGACACCCAGCCGAGGAACTGCCAGATGGCGTTGAAGTCCTCGACGTCGTTGATGAGCGGCGTTCCCGTGAGAGCGAGCATGAGAGGGTCGCCGCCCGGCGCGCGCTCGCGGATGCGCTGCGCGAGCGAGAGCACGTGCTGGGAGCGCTGCGAGTGCAGGTTCTTGATGAAGTGCGCCTCGTCGACGACCATGCCCTTGAACCCGAGCTGTCCGAGCCACCCGAGGTGGCGATCGAGGACCTCGTAGTTGACGATGACGACATCCGCGAAGGCGTCGATGTCGCGGCCATCGCCGTGGATCACGGTGGCACGGCGAAGCGGCGTCCAGCGCTCCACTTCCCTCGCCCAGTTCATCTTCACGACGTTGGGCACGATGACGAGCAGCGGGTACGCGTCGGCGATCGACGCGGCGAGGACGGATTGCGCCGTCTTGCCGAGTCCGGGCTCGTCGGCGAGGAGGAAGCTGCGGTGCCCCTCACGCACGGCTTCGACGAAACGCGCCTGGTGCCGCATGATCTCCATGCCGCGCGGAGCGAGACGATCGATCTCCGGAGCCTCCGGAAGCTCCATCGAGGCCGCCCCTCCCCCGGCGCCCTGCTCGAATGCCTTGTAGAGGGGGCTCATGAGCTCCCAGCCGTCGAGGCGTCGACGCGGGGTCGTTGCGGGTTCCGCCTTGCTGAAGTCGGGCGGCAGGAACGGGTTCGCCAGCTGACGGGACACGACGGACTGCGGCAGCACCTGACGCTCGGCGAGCCCGGCGGGAATCATGGACGGCACCTCGACCTTCTGCGTCGAGATGATGAGCTCGTCGGGGCTCAGTTCCGCGCCCGACTCGATGAGCCAGTCGCGGCGGAGACGCTGGGCGACGGGACTCGTCGTCTGGTCGACCTCGAGGAGGGCGATGAGCGACGTGTCGCGGGCCGCGGTCTTCGCGAGGATCTGGGCGACACCGTCGAGACGCTTGAGGAGTTCGGCGCGTGCGGCGGGGTCGAGCGTCGTGTCGGCTTTGACACGCGCGCGCTCCTCGCGGACGAGGAACGCGATGACCTGGAACTTGACCCGATTGGTCGGGCCGACCTTGCCCTTCTGGGCCTTCGCCTCGACCTCGCGCACCTTGCGCGCGAGGATCGGGATGAGCGGCGCATCGTCGTCGTGACGCGCGACAGTGCGGCTGGACGATCGTCCGGACGAACGACGGTGACCGGTGTACGGCATGCTCCTCCTGAGCAGTCGAGGAACCGACGCGCGAGCATCGGCCTGATCGAGTCGCTTCCGCGTTTCACACGATCAACGCGAATGACACTCGCGGATCGTCGAACCCCCGTGGAAGGCGACTCCCCCATTCTACGGCACGACGAGCGCCCTCGCGCACCCGATGTGGGCGGGTGCGTCGAGCCGTCGTCCTCGCGTCAGGCGGGCGGCGCGATCTCCGTCCAGGCCCCGTACTTGGCGATGCGTCCGTCGCCGGACGAGCGCCCCGTGAGCCGACGCTGGATCCACGGGACGACGTGCTCGCGGTAGTACGTGAGCTCGTCGCGGAAGCTCTTCGCCGAGGCGCCGCCCGGCGCGTCGATGGTCCAGCTCGCCGGGTGCTCGTAACCGAGCGTCGCGAGCACCCGCGCGGCGACGCGATGATGTCCGACCGGGCCGAGATGCAGGCGGTCATGCGACCAGTAGGCCGAGCGTGCGAGCTCGCCGTCGCTCCAGTTGTCGGCGAAGAGCACGCCGCGCTCCTCCGCGAGCGCCGCGACCCGCGCGTTGAGGGCGTCTCCCTTGGCCTCGATGCTCTTGCGCATCGGCAGCCCTCCCGTGGGGTTCGCTCCGCTCAGGAGCACGAGTTGCGCTCCCGACTCGGCCACGCGATCAAGCACGGCCCCGATGCGCGCGAGCAGGAGCGTGGGGTCGGACTTCGGGCGCAGCATGTCGTTCCCTCCGCCGTTGAACGTCACGAGCGTGGGTCCCAGAGCGATGGCGGGTTCGAGCTGCTGGTCGATGATCGGACCGAGGAGGCGACCGCGGATCGCCAGGTTGGCGTACAGCACGCGCGCTCCCGACGCGGCGAGCCCCTCGGCGACGAGGTCGGCCCAGCCGCGCACTGTGCCGTCGGGCCGGTCGTCCCCGACGCCCTCCGTGAAGCTGTCCCCGAGCGCGACGTACCTGATCTCGTCCATCACGTCAGTCTCGCACCGTCGGCACGGTGCGCCGAGCAGCGCGTCAGTTCTCGTACCCGATCAGCCACCGGATCCCGTACCGGTCGACGACCTGGCCGTCGGTCGCTCCCCACGGCTGCGCGCGAAGAGGCTCGATGACCGTGCCTCCGACCGACAGTCGCTCGAACCAGCGCGTCAGGGTCTCGCCGTCGGCGGTGCCGAGCAGCGCGACACTCGCCCCCTCCATCGACACGGACGGCTCGTCTCCTGCCGTGTCCGTCGCGAAGAGGCTCACCGGTCCGCTCAGGATCCCGTGGGCGATCGCGTCGCCCGGCCCGTCGGTGCGGCCGAAGTCGCGGAAAGTGTGCATCTCGACCTCACCGTCGAAGACGTCGCGGTAGAACGACAACGCCTCAGCGGCGGTGCCGGGGAACCAGAGGTAGAGGCTGAGACCGCTCACGCTCCGGGCACCGGGACGGTCGAGGCAGGGAGGAGGTCGAACTCCGCGAGCTCGGCGTCGTCCAGCATGCGGGATCGGATGAGGAATCGTTTGCCGGTGGGCGCCTCGACGGAGAAGCCGCTCCCCCGCCCCTGCACGACGTCGACCGTGAGGTGGGTGTACTTCCAGTACTCGTACTGCGACCGCGACATGTAGAACTCGATGGGGTCGAGCCCGTCGACGTGGAGCTCCCCCAGCAGGATGTCGGCGCCGCCCGTCCGGAACATGCCGACCGGGTAGCACATGGGCGAGCTCCCGTCGCAGCAGCCGCCCGACTGGTGGAACATCAGCGGACCGTGAACGGCGGCGAGCTCGCGCAGGAGATCGGCCGTTGCGGGAGTGAGATCGACGCGGTTCATACTGCCTCCTTGCAGATGGGCATCCTCCCTGTCGAGGATACGCCTGTGGTCGCCGATGGTTCCCGGGGCGCGGGCGGGTGCGCGCCCGCGCCCCGGGGGCCTTGATTGATCAGAAGAAGCCCATGGGCCCCTCCGCGTAGCTCACGAGGAGGTTCTTCGTCTGCTGGTAGTGGTCGAGCATCATCTTGTGGTTCTCACGACCGATGCCGGACTGCTTGTAGCCGCCGAACGCCGCGTGCGCGGGGTACTGGTGGTACGTGTTCGACCACACACGGCCGGCCTCGATCGCCCGACCGGCACGGTAGAGCGTGTTGACCTCCCGGCTCCACACGCCGGCACCGAGCCCGTACAGGGTGTCGTTGGCGATCGAGATGGCCTCGTCGAAGCCGTCGAAACTCGTGAGCGCGAGCACGGGACCGAAGATCTCCTCCTGGAAGATCCGCATGTCGTTCGTTCCCTCGAACACGGTCGGAGTGACGTAGTAGCCGCCGGACAGCTCGCCGCCGAGGTCCGCCCGCTCGCCTCCGCAGAGCAGCTTGGCGCCGCCCTGCTTGCCGATGTCGATGTAGCTGAGGATCTTCTCGAGTTGATCGTTCGACGCTTGCGCGCCGATCGACGTCTCGGTGTCGAGCGGGTTGCCCTGCCTCACCTTCGCGACGCGCTCGAGACCGTCGGCGACGAAACCGTCGTAGATGCTCCGGTCGACGAGTGCCCGGCTCGGGCACGTGCAGACCTCGCCCTGGTTGAGGGCGAAGAAGGTGAAGCCCTCGAGCGCCTTGTCGTAGTAGGAGTCCTTCTGGCGGGCGACGTCGGCGAAGAACACGTTGGGGCTCTTGCCGCCGAGCTCGAGGGTGACGGGGATGAGGTTCTCGCTCGCGTACTGCATGATGAGCCGACCGGTCGTCGTCTCACCCGTGAACGCGATCTTCCGGATCCGGGGGTGTGCGGCGAGGGGCGCACCGGCCTCGATCCCGAAGCCGTTGACCACGTTGAGCACGCCGTCCGGGAGCAGGTCCTTGATGAGGTCGATGAGGACGTGGATCGACGCGGGCGTCTGCTCCGCCGGCTTCAGCACGATGCAGTTGCCGGCCGCGAGGGCCGGAGCGAGCTTCCAGATGGCCATGAGGATCGGGAAGTTCCACGGGATAATCTGCCCGACGACGCCGAGCGGCTCGTGGAAGTGATAGGCCACCGTGTCACCGTCGAGCTCGCCGATCGAGCCCTCCTGTGCCCGGATCGCCCCGGCGAAGTAGCGGAAGTGGTCGATCGCGAGCGGGATGTCGGCCGCCAGTGTCTCGCGCACAGGCTTCCCGTTCTCCCACGTCTCGGCGACGGCGAGCAGCTCGAGGTTCTGCTCCATCCGATCGGCGATCTTGTTCAGGATGACGCTGCGCTCGGTGACGCTCGTCTTCCCCCAGGTGGCGAACGCCTTCCATCCGGCGTCGACGGCCCTGTCGACGTCGGCGGCGGTGCCGCGGGCGATCTCGGTGAACGGTTTGCCCGTGACCGGGGTGATGTTCTCGAAGTACTGACCATTCGCCGGGGCGACGTACTCGCCTCCGATGAAGTGGTCGTACCGCGAGGCGTACGACATGACGGCGCCCTCGGCGCCCGGGTTCGCGTAGATGGACATGTGTCTCCTTCGACTCAGGTCTGGTCGACCCGGTGGGGTCGTGACGACGCTACGTCGAGGGAGGTTGCAACGAGTTGCGAGGCCCGTCAGCCGAGGGAGCGCTCGATCTGCTCCAGGTGCGCGACGACGCCCGCGCGCTTCGGCGAGCGCTGCGGGAGGAGACGCAGGCACGCCGTCCACAGTTCGACGTCGTCGGAGCGGTCGTCGCGTCGCGCGAAGTCGAGGAGGACGTCGGCGGAGGCGTCGTCGAGGAGCGATGCCCGCAGGCGGGTAGCGACCTCCTCCCGGATGTCCTCGATCCCTGGAGCCGTCGACGACGGAACGACGGGCCCGGCGTAGGCCGAGAGCGCCACGCGGTGCGCCCCGCGATCGAGGAGGGACAGCACGCCGGACGCGTCGACGTCGAGCCGCTCCCGCAGACGGTACGGCCGGGATTCGGGCACGAGTCCCGGGGCGACGCGCGCGAGGGCACGGCGCAAACGGACGAGTTCCGCGCGGAGCGTCACGGCTGCATCGGGATCCCCGTAGAGGAGGCTTGCGAGCTCGTGCGCCGAGAGACCGTCGCGATGCCAGGCGAGGAGCGTGAGGATCTCCGTGTGGCGGACGCTCAATGTGGTCGGTGGCGCTCCCGCAGCATCGCTCAGGAGGCCAGCGTCGCGCCCGAGGACGGCGAGCGTATGACGTGTGCTCGGAGACGTCCCGCGGGTCGATGCCGGCCGCGAGCCGCGCGAGCGGAGTCGCTGCACGAGGAGCTCCGACTCCATCGCGGTCGCGGTCGCCTCCATGAGGGCGAGGGTGTGCGGGGCCACGGCGTCGAGGCCGCCCGTGATGTCGATGACGCCGAGGATGCCGCGCGTCTCGGGGTCGTGCACGGGGACGGCCGTGCAGCTCCAGGGGTGCACGATCGTGTTGAAGTGCTCGGCCGCGTGGATCTGGATGCCGTGGTCGAGTTCGAGCGCCGTGCCCGGGGCGCTCGTGCCCACCGCCGCCTCCGACCAGCCGGCGCCCTCCACGAAGAGCATCCCCTCAGCCCGTCGCCGCAGTCCCGCGTCGCCGTCCACCCAGAGCAGCCGTCCGCGAGCGTCTCCGACGGCGACCACGAGTCCGGAGTCGTCCTCGATGTCGCGCACGAGGAGCTTCCGCACCACGGGCAGCACACCGGCGAGCGGATGCGCGAGACGGTAGTCGCGCAGCTCGTCCTCCGAGAACTCGATCGGAGGGCTCAGCCGTTCCGGGTCGAGCGACGCCTGCTCCGATCGTGCCCAGGACGCGCGGACGAGTTCCCTCACGGCACGGGGCGAGTCGGGAGTCGCCAACCAGGGATTGCGCATAGCCGGAATTCGCCCATCGTCGTCGATCGGTCGCGGTTCCGTCAGTGTACGCCGCGCCCCGAGGCGACGTCACTCCCGGCGAGCTCCCCGTGACGACGACCGGACCCGATGATCGCAAGCCCCCCGGGAACGACAGCGGCGTCGTGCACGATCGACGGATGAGCGATAAACACGACGATGCAGACGACATCCGTCACGACTTCGACGACGCCGTGAACATGACCCCCTCGGAGCTGTCCGACTGGCTCGACACCGACGAGTCGAAGGCCGTCGGGCAGAAGAACGGTGGAAGCGAGTCGACGGGTCATCGAAGCGGACGGCGGATCGTCGAGCTGCTCCGCACCAAGAAGGATGACCTGAGCGACTCCGACCTCTCCCACATGAAGAAGGTGGTCGGTTACGTCTCGCGTCACCGAGCGCAACGCCCGTCTGGCGACATCAGCGAGACCGACTGGCGGTACTCGCTCATGAACTGGGGTCATGATCCCCTGAAGTGATCGATACGCTGGCCTCCGTGGGGGTGGCGACATGAGATCGGAACCGGACACGCGGGCGCTCGACGGCACCGTCTCCCGGGCGGAGGTGGCGGAGTTCCGTCGCCGCGAGGCCTCGAGTCGTCGGTGGAACGACATGACGGGGCTCGCCATGGGAGCGATCGTCGTGATCGGCGTGCTCGTCGGCGGCGTCCCCCTGCTCGGCATCCTCCTCACGGCCACGAGCGGGGGCTTCGAACCGGCCGCTCTGCTCTTCCCCGTCGTCGTCTTCGGTGCAGCGACACTCGCGGTCCTGCTGGCACGGCACGTCGGCTGGGTCTCCTGGACCCGTCGGCTGCGGCTGTACCGGTTCGCGGAGGCGAACGGGTTCCGCTACGACGAACCAGCGGACAGCGTCGACTACCCCGGTGCGGCCTTCGACGTGGGGTCGAGCCGCTCGCGCGACGCGTGCTTCCGATCCGTCGACGGTCCGCTCGTGGAGTTCGGCTCGTACCAGTGGACGGTCGGAAGCGGAAAGTCCCGACGGACGTACCGGATCGGCTACGCCGCCATGCGCCTCGAGCGTCCTCTCCCCCACATGGTGCTCGACGCACGCGGCAACAACGGTCTCTTCGGGGCCGGCATCATCCCGTTCGCGTTCGACCGCGACCAGGTCCTCTCGCTCGAGGGCGACTTCGACCGCTTCTTCACCCTCTACTGTCCGAACCGCTACGAGCGGGACGCGCTCTACGTGTTCACGCCCGACGTGATGGCGCTCCTCGTCGACGATTCGAGCCGGCTCGACGTTGAGATCGTGGACGACTGGGTCTTCTTCTATTCGACCATCCCGTTCGAGTTCACGGACGCGCGGGAGTGGCGGAGCCTCTTCCGCATCCACGACACGCTCGTGGCGAAGCTGCACCGGAGTGCCGGGCGATACCGTGACGAGCGCGTACCGGGCCAGGACCCGGCATCCGTCCTGTCGAACGCCTCCCTCGGAGCGCTGTCGGGGGCCGCACCGTCATCGGCCGCAGGCGTCGGGGCGCCGTCGCCCGCGCCCCGCCGCTACGTGGTGGGTTCCGGCGGGCGCCGCCTCCGCCGTGGCACACCCTGGCTCGCCATCATCGTGACCGTGACGATCGGCGTCGCCTGGCTCGCGCTCCAGTTCATCCGCTGACCGACGCTCCGCTGACCGACGCTCCGCCCACCGACGCTCCGCCCACCGACAGAAACGCGACAGGTCGAGCCGAGCGCCGCACGGTGTCGTGCAGCGCTCGGCTCGACCTGGCGCGGTCAGCGCGGGACGCGCGGGGTGAAGGACCGGAGGCGCAGGCTGTTCAGCACGACGAAGACGCTCGAGAACGCCATCGCGGCTCCCGCGATCATGGGGTTGAGCAGACCGAGGGCCGCGAGCGGGATCGCCGCCACGTTGTAGGCGAAGGCCCAGAACAGGTTGCCGCGGATGATCCCGAGCGTGCGCCGCGAGAGGGCGACGGCGTCGACGGCTCCGGAGAGTCCCTCGCGGACGAGGGTGATGTCGGCGGCGTGCATCGCCGCGTCCGTCCCCCCGCCCATGGCGATGCCGAGGTCCGCGGCGGCGAGAGCCGCTGCGTCGTTGACGCCGTCGCCCACCATCGCGACCGAGCGGCCCTCGGCCTGCAGACGACGGATCTCGTCGACCTTGCCCTCCGGCAGAACGTCGGCGACGACACGCTCGATACCGAGATCGCCGGCCACCCGCCGGGCGACGGCCTCGGCGTCACCCGTGAGGAGCACCGGCTCGAGCCCGAGACGACGGAACGCGCCGACGGCCTCAGCGGTGTCCGTGCGAATCGTGTCGGCCAGTTCGATGACCGCACCCACGCGCCCGCCCACGGCGAGGACGACCGCGGTACGACCCTGTTCGGCCGACTCGGCGAGCGCCGTGCCGACCTCGGAGGCGAGGTCCACACCGAGGGACGTCACGAACGACGGTCGACCGATCGCCACGGGCTCGCCTGCGACGACGCCCTGCACACCGAGTCCGTCGGTGGATCGGAAGTCCGAGACCTCGACCCGCTCGTCCGCGGGGACGGCCGCCGCGATGGCCCGCGCGATCGGGTGTTCGGAGGCCGACTCCAGTGACGCGGCGATGCGGAGCAGGTCGTCCCGCGACATCCGCTCGCCCCGAGAGTCGTCGACCGCTGCGTCCTCCATCACCCGGACGCCCGAGACGGAGAGCTCGCCCGTCGTGAGTGTTCCCGTCTTGTCGAGAACGATCGTGTCGATCCCCTTCGCGGCCTCGAGCGCGTCGGGACCGGTGATGAGGACGCCGAGCCGTGCGCCGCGCCCCGTTCCCACCAGAAGGGCGACGGGTGTGGCGAGTCCGAGGGCGCACGGGCAGGCGATGATCAGCACGGCGACGGCGGCGGTGAAGGCGGCAGCGGTCGATCCGCCGACGAGGAGCCAGGTCACGACCGTCGCGACGGCGAGCACGATGACGATCGGCACGAAGACGGCGGAGATCCGATCGGCCAGCCGCTGGATGCGTCCCTTCTCGGTCTGTGCGTCCTCGACGAGACGCGCGATGTGCGAGAGGCGCGTGTCGGTCCCCACCGCGGTCGCCCGGACGAAGAGTCGCCCGCCGGAGACGATCGTTCCGCCCGTGACGTCGTCACCCGCCGCGACGTCGACGGGGACGGACTCGCCCGTGATCATGCTGGCGTCCACCGCTGCTGCGCCGTCGATGACGACGCCGTCGGTCGCGATCTTCTCGCCCGGGCGCACGACGAAGACGTCGCCGACCGCGAGGTCCTCGATCGGGACGACGACCTCGTCGCGGGCGACGGCGAGGAGGTCGCCGTCAGTGCGCGGCCGCTCCCTCAGTACGGTGACCTCACGTGCACCGAGCTCGAGGAGCGACCGCAGGGCCTCTCCCGCCGATCGCT
Source organism: Labedella gwakjiensis (assembly GCF_003014675.1). Classification (NCBI taxonomy): domain Bacteria; kingdom Bacillati; phylum Actinomycetota; class Actinomycetes; order Micrococcales; family Microbacteriaceae; genus Labedella; species Labedella gwakjiensis. The sequence continues at coordinate 2,771,410 of NZ_PYAU01000001.1, read as the reverse complement.
TCGACCGGTTCTCGATGACTCGGCCGAGCAGCAGGAGGGTCGTGACGCCGGCAGCGACCTCGAGATAGATGGTCGACGAGGGATCCTCGCCGGTGGGCAGGAACGTGAACTCGTGCCTCATGCCGGGCATCCCTGCCATGCCGAGGAACAGCGCCCACACCGACCAGAAGTAGGCGGCGAAGGTGCCGAGCGTGATGAGCGTGTCCATCGTGACGGAGCCGTGGCGCAGGGTCGTGAAGGTCGAGCGGTGGAACGGGAACCCGCCCCAGAAAACCACGGGGGTCGCGAGGACGAGCGACAGCCACTGCCAGTTCGTGAACTGCCAGGCCGGGACCATCGCGAGGACGACCACGGGGATCGCGAGAGCAGCACTCACCCAGAGGCGGGTCTGGAGCGTGGTGGCGCCGGTGGAGCCGTCACCGTGGTCCATGTGGTTCATCCCGACGTCGTGCCCGTGCTCGGCGTCGCCCTTCTGCTGCACTGCGTGCTTCTCCGCCGGCCTCTCGACGGTCGCGGTGTAGCCGGCCGCGCCGACGGCGGCGACGAGCTCGTCGACGGCGACGGTCGCCGGGAAGGTGACGCGCGCCTTCTCGGTGGCGAGGTTGACGCGGGCACTCACGCCGTCGATCTTCTCGAGGCGCTTCTCCACGCGGGCGACGCAGCTCGCGCACGTCATGCCGTCGATGAGGAGGGTCGCCGTGCCGTCGCCGGCGTCCAGGGTCGGGGTCTCGTCCGTTGCGCTCATAACACGCTCAACCATATACCCCAGTGGGGTATTCCGTCACGAGGGGTCATCGAATCCGTCACCTCGGCGACGAGCGCCGTACACTGCCGAGGTGGGAAGCTTCACCGACCTCCTCGGCGCGAGCCCCGTCGTGCTCGACGGCGGGCTCGGGACGCTCCTCGACGCGCGCGGATACGACGCGAGCGGGCACCTGTGGAGCGCCAGGGTCCTGAGGGAGGAACCGGACGCCATCGCGAGCGCGCACGACGCCTTCTTCGCGGCCGGAGCCCGAATCGCCACCTCGGCCTCTTACCAGGTGTCGAGCGACGGCTTCCTCCGTGCGGGCCTGTCGGAGACCGAGGCGGCTCGGGCTCTCGGCACGAGCGTTCGGCTGGCGCGCGAGTCCGCCGAACGGGCAGGGACAGGACACGTCGTCGCCGCCTCCGTCGGACCGTACGGGGCGACCCTCGCCGACGGCTCGGAGTACCACGGGCGATACGGACGCACCGTCGCCGAGCTCGAGGCATGGCACCGGCCACGGATCGAACGGCTCTGGGCCGCGGGTCCCGACGTGCTGGCGATCGAGACGATCCCCTCTCTCGCCGAGGCCGAGGCCGTCGCTCGCGCACTCGACGGCACCGGGGCCGTCGCCTGGCTGAGCGTGACCGTGGCCGGCGGCGTGACACGATCGGGCGATTCCCTCCACGACGTGTTCTCGGTGGCCGACGAGACGCCGGAGATCGCGGCGACGGGCGTGAACTGCTGCGCACCCATCGAGGTGACGACGGCTCTGCGCGCCGTCGCTCATGCCACGCGGAAACCCGCCGTCGTCTATCCCAACTCGGGCGAGGAATGGGACGCCAAGAATCGCCGGTGGATGGGGAGCCCGGCGCTTCCGTCCGACCTCCTCGCGGAGTGGCTCAACGAGGGAGCCGCGCTCATCGGAGGGTGCTGCCGCGTTGCGCCGGAGCACATCGCGACGATCGCCGACACCGTGCGGCGCCCCAGGCCGTGACCCCTCGCCGACGCACGCCTCGGAACCCGGCGTCCAGGGCTCCCGCAGACCGATTGACGCGGCTAGTCTGGCCGCATGGCACGATCATCCTCCGCAGACGACGACCGCGGAACAGCGATCGCACGTGCTCTCGAGACACTCGCTGACACCCTGTCGACCGCGAGCGATGCACAGTGGAACACCGAGAGCCTCTGCGCAGGGTGGACCGCCAAGGACGCCATCGCCCACCTCGTCTGGCGCGTCGGCTCTCCCACACCCCAGCTGGTGGGCGACATCGCACGCGCGACGGTGTCGGGTCGTCACCTGAACCCGATGTCGTCGATGGACGGCATCGCCCGCAATCGAGCATCGACCGTGTCCGGCTGGGACCTCGTCGGCGAACTGCGCCTGATCGCGGAGGACAAGCGCTCAGGCCGCGGACGCATCAACCCCGGCGAACTCTTCGAGGTCGTCGTCCACGGCTACGACGCGGCCCACCCGGCGGGACTGCACGTGCCCTTCGCCGCCGCCACGACGCATTCCGTGGGTCGACAGGCGTCGGCCCTCGCGGGCCTCCGCACGCGAGTCGCGCTCCGCAGCCGCACGATGCTCGCCGTCGACGACGGCTGGAGCGTGGGACGAGGCCCCGTCATCGAGGGTACGGCCGAGAGCGTGATCCTGTACCTCACCGGTCGACGGGCACCGGGCGGCGGTCGCAGCCGCGTGCTCGCACCCATACGACCGGGCACTCCGCACCCCGGCGTCGTCTGACCAGAGGCCGATCGAGGCGGCCGTTCCGATCAGCCGCAGCCGAGGACCTCGCGCACGCGCCGCACATCGTCGGTCATCTGCCGGATGAGGGGCTCGATGCCCTCGTACGCGACCATGCCGCGGATTCGCTCGACGAAGCGCACGTCGACGACCTTCCCGTACAGGTCGATGTCCTGGTCCAGGAGATAGGCCTCGACCTGTCGCTGCGGGACACCCTCGAACGTCGGGTTGTCCCCCACGGAGATCGCTGCGGGATAGACGCTGCCGTCCACCTCGAACCAGCCGGCGTAGATGCCGTCGGCGGGGATGAGTCCGTCCGAATCGGGCGAGAGGTTGGCGGTCGGGAACCCGAGCTCACGGCCGCGCTTCGCTCCGTGCACGACCACCCCGCGGACCGTGGGGACATGTCCGAGGAGTTCGCCGGCCCCCGCGACGTCGCCGTCGCCGAGGAGCGCACGGATGCGCGTCGAGGACACACGACCGGCCTGGCCCACGAGCACGTCGCCGACGGTTCGAACGGTGAAGCCATACAGCGTGCCGAGGCGCTCGAGCTCCGCGACGTCGCCGGCCCCGCCGCGCCCGAAACGGAAGTCCTCCCCCACGAGCACCGAACGGGCGTGAACCCGCTCGACGAGGACGTGCGACACGAACTCCTCCGGTGTCAGGCGCGCGAGCGCCTCGTCGAAGGTGAGGAGCAGGGTCGCGTCGACCCCCGTCTCGCCCAGGAGGCGCAGCTTCTGATCGACGCCCACGAGGGGCTCCGGGCGCAGCTCGGGGCGCAGGAGCGCGAGAGGATGACGATCGAAGGTGACCACGACGCTCGCGAGTCCGGCCGCGCGCGCATCGGCGAGCAGCTCCGCGATGACCGCGCGATGACCGGCGTGGACGCCGTCGAACTTGCCGATCGTCACGGCGGATGGTCCGAAGTCGGCGGGAACGGCGCCGGGTCCGTCGAAGACGATCATGCCTCGCGCCCGCTCCCCGCCGACGGGGTCGCGCCCGCCACCGGATTCGACCGACCCACGCGGCCGCGCCGCGTGAGGTACAGGAGTCCGAGGACCGGAAGCACGAGGGGGATGAAGAGGTAGCCCATGCCGAACCAGCTCCACACCGATGCGTGGGCGAAGAGCTCGGGAACGACGAGGCTCATGGTTCCGACGACGAGCACCCCGACGAGCTCGAAGCCGATCGTCACGAGCGCCACGCGTCGCCACGTCTCTCCGGGTGCCACGAGGGCGACCGTCGCGAGGATGTAGACGACCGCGGCGACGGCGGACAGCGTGTACGCGACGGGCGCCTCGTCGAACTCCGAGACGATCTGGTAGAACGAGCGCCCGGTGGCCGCGAGGGCGAGGATCGCATACACGACGACGAGGACCCGTCCGGCACCGGCCGTGGACGTGCGCGCGGACGGAGAGGTTGACGCGGTCATAGAGCCTTCAGTCTACCCGCCCTGCACGAACCAGATCTGGTGCATGCGGTAGACCATGACGGCGATCGCGAGGTTCGCGACCCCGAGGATCACGGTCGCCCACTTCGATCGGTCGACGAGCGCCCAGAAACCGGCGCCGATCGGCAGCAGGATGGCGGACCCGAGGTAGAGGCCGAACTCGAGGGCGTCGCCTGTCGGGGAGTTGCCCACGGCTGGGGAGACGATCGACACGACGAGCTGGACGAGGAGCAGGACCTCCACGACGGCCGTCGCCCCGAGTGTGAGGTCGCTCGGCTTGCGGCCGGCGAAACCCAGCACGAGACACAGCAGGCCGGCGATCACGGCGACGCCGACCTGCACGACGGTCAGCCAGTCGATCACGAGGACTCCTCCGCCGGGAAGTTGACGAGCGTGCGGAGCGCCCCGCGATCGACGTGCGCGATGCCGACGAGTCGACCGTCCGGCGCGACAGCCGCGAGGGGGCCGACCGGGTGGCCGTCCGGGTGGGGGGCCACCTTCTTGCCGTGGCCGAGGTCCACAGCCTCGTCGGCGGTGAGCGGGAGGGTCGGGAGGAATCGGCCGGCGGCAGCGGCCGGCGGGAGCAGGGCCGACTCGACCGACGCCGCGGTGTCGTCCGAGGCCGCCGCGAGACCGTCGAGCGTGTGCGCTTCGGTCACGGCGAACGCGCCGATGCGCGTGCGACGCAGAGCCGTGAGGTGTCCGCCGATGCCGAGACCGGCACCCAGGTCGCGCGCGAGAGCGCGGATGTAGGTGCCGCTCGAGCATTCGACGCGCACGTCCACGTCGATCCATGTCTCCGCCCGGCGGAGGTCGAGCACGTCGAAGGCGGAGATCGTCACCGCCCGGGCCGAGAGTGTCACGTCCTCGCCCGCACGCACCTTCGCGTAGGAGCGCACGCCGTCGACCTTGATCGCGCTCACAGCGGAAGGCACCTGCTCGATGTCCCCGGTGAGCTCGGCGATGCCGTCGAGGATGGCCGCGTCGGCGACCGCGGTGATGGCCGCGGGTTCCGCCGTCTCGAGCACGTCGCCCTCCCGGTCGTCCGTCACGGTGGTGCTCCCGAGGCGGATGGTCGCGCGGTACTCCTTGTCGGCTCCGACGATCCAGGTGAGCAGGCGCGTCGAGGCGCCGAGGCCGAGCACGAGCAGTCCCGTCGCCATGGGATCGAGCGTTCCGGCGTGGCCCACCTTGCGCGTTCCGGCGAGTTTGCGCACGCGTGCCACGACACCGTGGCTCGTCATCCCGTCGGGCTTGTCGACGAGGAGGATTCCGTTCGGCATCGGCTCAGCAGCTGTCCGCGAAGCGGCGGACGGGGGCGTCCAGGTCGGTGTTGTCGACGATCGCGACGGCTCGCGTCCGGGGACGCACCTCGGCGACGTAGAGCCGCTGCGTGTCGGCGGAGGCGCCGTCCGTCCCCGTCGCGCGCTCGGCCGCGATCTCGCGCGGGACCTCGAGCGCGATCGAGTAGTTCCAGAGACCGACGAGAGACGGTTGGAGGAGGAACGGTCCGTCCACGATGAGCACAGCATCGGGTGCGGTCGTCGACGACCCCGCGACCACGGGTTCGCCAGCCGTATCGACGACGGCGAGGCGGAAGCCGTCCTCGGCTCCACGTCGGAACGGCATCACGAGAGCATCCCGGAACGCGTCGAGGTCGTACCACTCTCCGTAGGCGAGTTCGGCGCGACGCTCGCCTCGCGCTGGGCGGAAGCCGTTCATCCCCGCTCGGACGACGGCGTGCCCGCGCTCGGCGAACGTCTCCGCGAGGTCGTCGGCGAAGCGTTCGGTGCCCGTGCCGTCGAGGCCGTCGACGGCGACGGCCGGCCGGCCGGAGCTGTAGTGCAGGAGGATCTCGTCGCGCAGCTCGCGCAGCAGCGCGAGGCGCGCGGGGGTGTCGGCGCTCATGGTTCGAGCCTACTCGCGGGCGAGCGTGCGGCAGCCCGCCGGGCTGCTTCTCCCGACGCGGTCGAGGCGGTGATCGCCGGGTCTGTCGTGGTCCCGGGAGAGCTTAGAGTCGAAGGGTGACGGACGATCGGCCTGCGACGGAGAGCGGATCGCCCGCGGACCGCTCCGCGCCGGTCACCCTCGGGAGCCCCACCGGCGTCTCGACCCGCGTCGCCGAGTGGTACCGCGAGAACCGCCGCGACCTCCCGTGGCGCCGACCCGGCTTCAGCGCGTGGGGCACCCTCGTGAGCGAGTTCATGCTGCAGCAGACCCCGGTCGCTCGCGTGATCCCCCGACTCGAGGCCTGGCTCGACCGCTGGCCGACCCCCGCCGACCTCGCGGCGTCGCCTCCCGGAGAAGCGGTGCGGGCGTGGGACAACCTCGGCTATCCGCGCCGGGCTCTCTGGCTGCACGCGGCCGCCGTGCAGATCGTCGAGCGGCACGGTGGCGTCGTCCCTCGGGACGTCGATGCGCTCCTCGCACTCACGGGCATCGGCGACTACACGGCGCGCGCCGTCGCCGTCTTCTCGTTCGGCGACCGCCACCCCGTCGTCGACACGAACACCCGTCGTGTGATCGCGCGGGCCGTGCTCGGACAGGCGCAGCCGGGACCGCCGCACGCACGTCGCGATCTCGACGCCATGGAGGCGCTCCTTCCCCTCGAGACCGTCGAGTCGACCGTCGTGAACGCCGCGATGATGGAGCTCGGCGCCGTCGTGTGCGTGGCGCGCACCCCGCGGTGCGACGCGTGCCCGCTCGCCGAGGTGTGCGCCTGGCGCTCCGCCGGTTATCCGGCGTACGACGGGCCGACGAAGGCCGTTCAGAAGGCGTACGAGGGAAGTGATCGTCACGTGCGCGGGCTCATCATGCGCGAGCTGCGAGCGGCCCACGTCCCCGTGACGGACGCCGAGATCGCCTCTCTCTGGCCGGACCCGATCCAACGCGACCGCGCCCTCGCGGGCCTCCTCTCCGACGGCCTCGCGGTCCGCTCCCCCTCCCCCGACGCCCCCGGCTACCTCCTCCCCTGACCCCAAAAAGATCGCGATACAGCCCGAAACCGCATGCTGTATCGCGGACTTAATGGTGTGGGAGTGGGGGTGGAGGAGCGGGAGGGGCGCCGCTAGGGTCGGGAGATGGTGAACGACGACGCTGCCGCTGACCTCCGTCCGACCTCGATCGAAGAACCGCCGCCCCGCTGGCGCATCATCGGTCCCGGCCTCGTGGTCGCGGCGACCGGAATCGGGGCCGGTGATCTCGTCGCGACGCTCGTCGCCGGAAGCCGTTTCGGCTACACGCTGCTGTGGGCCGCGATCGTCGGCGTCCTCATCAAGATCGCCCTCGTGGAGGGCGCCGGCCGCTGGTCGCTCGCGAGCGGACGCACGATCTTCGAGGGGTGGCGACTCGCCGGACGCTGGACCGTCGTCTTCTTCGCCCCCTACATCGTGATCTGGGGATTCGTCTACGGAGCCGCCGCCATGTCGAGCACGGCACTGCCGCTCGCCGCACTCTTCCCGGGCGTGCACCTCAACGTCTTCGCGATCGCCTCGGGACTCATCGGCGCTCTGATCGTCTGGTTCGGGCGGTACAAGGTCTTCGAGTACGTCATCGCGTTCTTCGTCGGACTCATGTTCATCACGGTGGTGGGCGCCGCGGTCGTCACGCTCCCGAACCTCGGCGAGCTCGTCACCGGCCTGGTGCCGCGCATTCCGGAGGGATCGCTCATCTACACGCTGAGCCTCGCCGGCGGGGTCGGAGGCACGATCACGCTCGCCGCCTACGGCTACTGGTTGAGGGAGAAGGGCTGGACGACACCCCGCTGGATGCGGGTCATGCGCATCGACAACAGCGTCGCGTACGTCGTCTCCGGGGTCTTCGTCATCTCGATGCTCGTCGTCGGCGCCGAACTGCTCTACTCCTCCGGCGTCACGATCGCTGACGGCGAGGGCGGACTGCTCGATCTCGCCAGCGTGCTCGGCGAGCGATACGGAACCTTCATGAGCTACTTCTTCCTCATCGGGTTCTGGGCGTCGTCCTTCTCGTCGATCCTCGGCGTGTGGAACGGCGTCTCGCTCATGTTCGCCGACTTCCTCGGCACGGTGCGCGGTCTCGCCGAGGACGACCCGCGCCGCAAGATCGGCGGCCTCTACTACCGCGCGTACATCGTCTGGCTCACGATCCCGCCGATCGCGCTGCTGTTCCTGGGCCGGCCGATCGGACTCATCGTCGCCTATGGAGCACTCGGCGCCCTCTTCATGCCGTTCCTCGCCGTGACGCTGCTGTACCTGCTGAACTCGCGCCACATGCCGAAACCGCACAGGAACACGTGGTGGCTCAACGGGATCCTCGGCGCGATCGCGGCTCTCTTCGTCGCCCTCGGAGCCAACGAACTCCTCAAGGCGCTCGCTCCGCTCGTCTCCCCCTGACCGCTCCCCACCTCGCTCTTTCCACAGAAAATCCCCTCGGGGCACGGATCTTCGTGCCCCGAGGGGATCGTCAGGTGTGGAGCGGACACTCAGCGGGAGGCGGGGGCCTCGTCCGCGTCGTCGTCCGTGTCGTCCTCGTCGTCGTCCTCGAACTCGCGGGGCTTGACGTACGGGTCGGCGTCACCGGCGTAGGCCGCCGAGGCCGCCTGGCGCTCCGTCTCCGCGTCGCGCTCGCGCGCCTCCCGAAGGAGGTCGTCGATCGCTGCGGCGTTCTCGGGCACGGCGTCGAGCTGGAACTCGAGCGTCGGCGTGAGGCGGGCGGTGATGTTGCGTCCGACCTCGGAACGGAGCAAGCCGGTGGCCGCCGTGAGCGCCGCCGAGCTGTCGGCCCGCTCCTCGTCGGTCCCGTAGACGGTGTAGAACACCGTCGCGTGCTGGAGGTCACCCGTCATCTGGACATCCGTGATCGTCACGAAGCCGAGCCGCGGGTCGCGGAGCCCCTTCTGCAGACGTGCGGCCACGATCTCCCTGATGCGGTCGCCGAGTTTCTTGGCACGAGCGTGATCAACCATCGATCTTCCTTCCTCCTGACCGACGACGACGCCGTGTCGTCACCGGTGTGACAGAGATGAGAATGCCCGCCGACCCGAAGGCCGGCGGGCACACCGTCGCGGACTAGCCGCGCGGCTTCTCCTTCATCTCGATCGTCTCGATCTCGTCGCCGAGCTGGATGTCGTTGAACTTGCCGAGACCGATACCGGCCTCGAAGTCCGTCCGCACCTCGGTGACGTCGTCCTTGAACCGACGCAGCGACTCGATGGCGAGGTTGTCCCCGACGACGACACCCTCGCGGATGACGCGCGCCTTGGCGTTCCTCGTGATCGTTCCGGACCGCACGATGACACCGGCGATGTTTCCGAACTTGGAGGACCGGAAGATCTCGCGGATCTCCGCGACTCCCGACTGGACCTCTTCGTACTCCGGCTTGAGCATGCCCGTGAGGCTCGACTCGACGTCGTCGAGGGCGTTGTAGATGACCGAGTAGAACCGGATGTCCACACCCTCGCGAGCTGCACGCTCGCGCGCCTTCGGGTCGGGGCGCACGTTGAACCCGATGATGATCGCGTTGTCGATCGTCGCGAGGTTCACGTCGGACTCCGTCACCGCACCGACACCGCGGTGGATGATGCGCAGCTGCACCGAGTCATCGACCTCGATCTTGAGGAGCGACTCCTCGAGCGCCTCGACGGCACCCGACACGTCACCCTTGATGATGAGGTTGAGCGACTCGACCTTGCCCTCTTCGAGAGCGCGGGTGAAGTCCTCGAGGCTGATGCGCTTGCGGGCCTTGGCCAGCGAGGCGTTGCGCTCGGCGGCTTCACGCTTCTCGGCGATCTGACGCGCGGTGCGGTCCTCCTCGGTGACGAGGAAGGTGTCGCCCGCTCGCGGAACACTCGAGAGACCCTGCACCTGCACAGGACGCGACGGGCCGGCTTCGAGAACGGTGTCGCCGTTCTCGTCGACCATCGCACGGACGCGGCCGTAGGCCGTTCCCGCCACGATCGCGTCGCCGACCCGGAGCGTTCCGGACTGGATGAGCACCGTGGCGACCGAACCGCGACCCTTGTCGAGCTTCGCTTCGATCGCGACACCGCGAGCGTCCTTGTCGGGGTTCGCACGCATGTCGAGACCGGCGTCGGCCGTGAGGAGCACGGCGTCGAGGAGCTCGGCGATGCCGATGTTCTGGCGAGCGGACACGTCGACGAACATGACGTCTCCACCGAACTCCTCGGCGACCAGCCCGTACTCGGTGAGCTGCTGGCGCACCTTGGCCGGGTTGGCGTCGGCCTTGTCGATCTTGTTCACCGCGACCACGATCGGGACGTTGGCGGCCTGAGCGTGGTTCAACGCCTCGACCGTCTGCGGCATGATGCCGTCGTCCGCCGCGACCACGAGGATCGCGATGTCCGTGACCTGCGCACCACGGGCACGCATGGCGGTGAACGCCTCGTGACCGGGGGTGTCGATGAAGGTGATGGCGCGGTCGATGCCCTCGTGCTCGGTGTGCACCTGGTACGCACCGATGTGCTGGGTGATTCCACCGGCTTCGCCCGCGACGACGTTCGCGTTGCGGATCGCGTCGAGGAGTCGCGTCTTACCGTGGTCGACGTGACCCATGACCGTGACCACGGGGGGTCGCGCCACGAGGTCTTCGTCGTTCTCGGCCTCGAGCTCCGCATCGATGTCGATGTCGAAGCCCTCGAGCAGCTCGCGATCCTCGTCCTCCGGGGAGACCATCTGGATCTTGTAGCCCAGCTCGTCGCCGAGCACCGCGAAGGTGGACTCGTCGAGCGACTCCGTGGCCGTCGCCATCTCACCGAGGTGGAACAGCACGGTCACGAGGTTGCCGGGGCTCGCGTCGATCTTGTCGGCGAAGTCGGCGATCGAGGCGCCGCGGCGCAGACGGACGACGGTGTTGCCGTCGCCGCGCGGGACCTGCACACCGCCGATCGACGGGGCCTCCCGCATCTCGAATTCTTGCCTCTTCGTCCGCTTCGACTTGCGCGACTTGCTCTTGCCGCCGCCACGACCGAAGGCTCCGGCGGTTCCACCACCGGGTCCACGACCACGACCGCCGCCGCCACCCGGACGACCGGCGAAGCCGCCGGCCGGGCGCTGCGCGAAGCCACCGGCCGCGCCGGGAGCTCCACCTGCACCACCGGGACGCTGGAAGCCGCCGCCGCCGGGGCGACCGCCGCCGGCGCCACCGGGACGCTGGAAGCCACCACCACCGGGACGACCGCCTGCACCGGCGGGACGCGGCCCACCGGGACGCGGGGACCCGGGACGAGGCGCCTGCGGGCGCGGGATGTTCGAGGGGTTCGGCGTGCCGGCCGGGCGCTGGCCCATGCCCTGCGCGCTCGCGAACGGGTTGTTGCCCGGGCGCGGTCCGGCGGGGCGTGAGCCCATGCCCTGCGAGCTCGAGAACGGGTTGTTCCCGGGGCGCGGGGCGCCGGGGCGGGGGCCGCCGGGGCTCGCTGCGGGGGCCTCGGCCGGAGCCGCTGCCTCTGCCGCGGGGGCGGCGTCGGTCTTCGCGGCGGGAGCAGCCGGTGCGGCCGGGGCAGCAGGAGCCTTCTCCGCAGCGGGCGCCGGAGCCGGTGCCGGTGCCGGCGCCGGTGCGGGGGCCGGGGTCGCCTTCGGGGCCGGAGCCGGTCCGGGACGGTTCGCCGACGGGCGGCTCGTCGACGACGAACCGGGGCGGGCCGACGACGATGCCGCCGGCTTGGATGCCTCCGCCGCCGGCGCTGCTGCGCCTGCGGCTTCGAGGGCCGCACGCAGCTTGCGCGCGACCGGAGGCTCGATGCTCGAGGACGGTCCCTTGACGAATTCGCCCAATTCCTTGAGCTTCGCCATAGCGACCTTGCTGTCTACGCCGAGTTCGGATGCGATCTCGTGTACGCGTGGTTTGGCAGCCACTTCTCTCCTGTCTGGGTCTCCCCAGGCAGGGGGGACCGTTAGTTGTGGACGGGTCTCATTTCGAGCCGCTCATCAGTTGTCCATTAGCCGTTCAGCCTGTTCTCTAGTGAGTTCGTGTCGAGGGCGTTCTTCACACGGAAGGCCCGGGTGAATGCCCGTTTCTTCTCGGCGAGCCTGAAGCACTCGATGTCGGGGTGCAGCCACGCTCCGCGTCCCGGAAGCGCTGCACGATCGTCTACGACGACCTGCGATTCCTGGACGACAAGCCGCATGAGAGCTGACCTGTTTGAGCGCGAACGGCATCCGACGCACGTTCTGACAGGTTCCATCCTACACCTCCTCCAGCAGGCGACCCGATCGGCGACAGCCCTCCCGGCATGCTCACGGCGAACGACGTCCGCCGTGAGACGCCCTCCTCGTCGAGAGTCGAGTCCGTCTGGTGGCAGTTCTCGCGGACCAGCCGGACCGCTCCTACTCGTCGAGGATCGAGTCCGGCTGGATGTCGATCTTCGCGCCCGTCAACTTCGCGGCGAGGCGGGCGTTCTGGCCCTCCTTGCCGATGGCAAGCGAGAGCTGGTAGTCGGGCACGAGGGCTCGCACGGCCTTGATGCTCTGGTCGAGGACGAACGTCGACGTGACCTTGGCCGGGGAGAGCGCGTTGCCCACGAAGGTCGCGAGATCCGGCGAGTAGTCGACGATGTCGATCTTCTCGGTGCCGAGCTCCTCCGTCACGGCACGCACGCGCCGTCCCATCTCGCCGATGCAGGCGCCCTTCGCGTTGATGGCCGGATCGGTGGCTCGAACCGCGATCTTCGTGCGGTGACCGGCCTCACGGGCGAGGGAGACGATCTCGACGAGGCCGGAGGCGATCTCGGGCACCTCGAGGGCGAACAGCTTGCGGACAAGCGAGGGGTGCGTGCGTGAGACCGTGATCGACGGTCCCTTCATGCCCTTCGAGACACTCGTCACGTAGACGCGGATGCGGGAGCCGTGCTTGTACTCCTCGCCGGGCACCTGCTCCTCCGGCGGCATGATCGCCTCGATCGTGCCGAGATCCACGTGGATCATCTTCGGGTTCGGACCCTGCTGGATGACGCCGGCGACGATGTCGCCCTCTCGACCCTTGAACTCGCCGAGCACCGCGTCGTCCGCGATGTCGCGGAGGCGCTGGTTGATGACCTGCTTCGCGGCGAAGGCGGCGATGCGGCCGAAGTCGTCCGGCAGGGTCTCCGACTCGCCGATGACGTTGCCGTCGTCATCCTTCTCGGGGATGAGCACGGCGACGTGGCCCGTCTTGCGGTCGAGGTGCACGCGAGCCTCGCTCGGGTCGCCCCCGGCCTGGGTCTCGTTCTTCTGGTAAGCGGTCAGGATCGCCTGCTCGATGATGGTCACCAGTTCGTCGAACGGGATCTCCCGCTCTCGTTCCATCATCTTCAGGACAGTGAGATCGATGTCCACGACGCCTCCATATTCAGCTCTCGCCGGCGCGAACCGCGCGCCGGACTACTGAGCAAGGTTACCCGACCGCGTCACGGCCGGGCACCCCGAGACGATCGGGCCTGCTCGGAGGCCGGGAAGGCTTCAGACGGAGCGGAGGCGCGCGACGGCGTCGAGCACGTCGGCGGTCGCGACCTGCTCGCGCTCGCCCGTGCGACGGTCCCATACCTCGACGAGACCCTCGGACACACCGCGGCCCGCGATGACGATGATCGGCACGCCCACGAGCTCGGCGTCGCCGAACTTCACACCGGGCGAGACCTTGGGACGGTCGTCGTACAGCACGTCGAGCCCCGCCGTCTCGAGCTGGTCTGAGATCCAGTCGGCCGTCTCGAAGACGGCGGCGTCACGACCCGTCGCTACGACGTGCACGTCGAAGGGCGCGACGGTCAGCGGCCACACGAGGCCCTTGTCGTCGTTGTTGAGCTCGGCGATCGTCGCGAGGATGCGCGTGACGCCGATACCGTATGAGCCCATCGTGACGGTGACGAGCTTGCCGTTCTCGTCGAGCACCTTGAGCCCGAGAGCCTCGGCGTACTTGCGCCCGAGCTGGAAGACGTGCCCGAGCTCCATACCGCGCGCGAGCTCGACGGGACCGGAACCGTCGGGAGCCGGGTCCCCGGCCACGACGGTCGAGGACTCGACCACGCCGTCTGCGGTGAAGTCGCGCCCGGCCACGAGGCCGAACACGTGGCGGCCCTGCTCGTTCGCACCGGTGATCCACTCGGTACCGTCGACGACCCGAGGGTCGAGGAGGTACCGGATCTTCGTCGAGGATTCCTCGCCGAGGACCGCACCGGCCGTCGACCACGGCCCGATGTAGCCCTTCACGAGACCGGGGTGCTTCGCGAAGTCCTCGTCGGTCGCGGCTTCGACCTCGGCGGGGGCGAACGCCACCTCCACGCGCTTGAGGTCGACGTCGCGATCGCCGGGCAGCCCGATGATGACGAGCTCGCGTGTGCCGTCAAGTGCCACGAGGGCGAGGACGACGTTCTTGAGGGTGTCCGCCGCGGTCCAGGCGCGTCCGTCGTCGCGCGGGTGCTCCGCGTTCGCGGCGTCGACGAGGGTCTGGATCGTGGGCGTGTCAGGGGTGTCGTGAACGACGGCAGGGGCGAGGCCCTCGATGGGTCGCGCCTCGGGCACGACCGTCGTGAACGCCTCGACGTTCGCGGCGTAGCCGCCAGCCGAGCGCACGAAGGTGTCCTCGCCGACGGGCGTGGGGTGCAGGAACTCCTCGCTGCGCGAGCCGCCCATCGCACCGGCGTCCGCCTTCACGATGACGTACTCGAGGCCCAGGCGCGTGAAGATCCGCTCGTACGCGTCGCGCTGGCTCTGGTAGCTCGCGTCGAGCCCCTCGTCCGTGTAGTCGAACGAGTAGGCGTCCTTCATCGTGAACTCGCGGCCACGCAGCAGACCGGCACGGGGACGCGCCTCGTCTCGGTACTTGTCCTGGATCTGGTAGATCGAGAGGGGCAGGTCCTTGTAGCTTGAGTAGAGGTCCTTCACGAGCAGCGTGAAGACCTCCTCGTGCGTGGGAGCCAGGAGGTAGTCGGCGCCCTTGCGGTCCTGCAGGCGGAAGAGCGCGTCGCCGTACTCCTCCCACCGCCCGGTCGCCTCGTAGGGCTCGCGCGGGAGGAGCGCAGGGAAGTGCACCTCGAAGGCTCCGGCCGCCGCCATCTCCTCGCGGACGATGGTCTCGATCTTCGCCTTGACCTTCAGCCCGATCGGCAGCCAGGCGAAGACGCCCGGCGCCTGGCGCCGGATGTACCCGGCGCGCACCAGCAGCCGGTGACTCGTCACCTCCGCGTCGGAGGGATCTTCACGGAGCGTACGGAGGAAGTATGTCGAAAGGCGCGTGACCACCCGCCCATGCTAGACGGATTTGACGCGCCCATCCTGCCTCGACGCCGGCCGGACCGATACCGGCGTGGATTTCGTCCACGTGATCACCAGGGCTTCTCGGCGTATTCGCCGCCTCCGCGCTGGTCGGCCTCCTGGTCGCGCCGGTCCTGCTCCGCCTGGTCGCCGCGGTCCTGGAGATCGTCCTCCGGGGACGAGCCACCGTCGGCATCCTCCTCGTCGCCACCGCCACCGGGCTGCTCGGGCTGCTGCTCGAGCGCGTCCTGCTTGCCCTCGACACGGTCCTGGGCGTCCCCGAGCTGATCCCCCGGGGTCTCCGACTCGTTCTCGTTCGGATCCTGCGGAGGATCGGTCGGTTCCTGCTCGTCGCTCGTGAAGCACCCGTCCTCTTCGCCGCCCGCGATCACCGCGAGAGCCGTGTCGTAGATGAGGGAGGCACCGCGGAGGTAGCCGGCCTCCGTGTAGATGTCTCCGAGCTCCTCCCACGCGAGGGCGAGGTTGACCCGCACCTCGCACGACCGATCCTGCGGAGCCAGTTCGAGTGCCGTGGAGAGGTCGTCCGTCGCGTCGTTGTAGGACTGGGCCCGCGCCGACGCGGTTCCGCGGTCGTAGTACGCGATCCACGGCTCGAACCAGTTGAGCGTCATGAGGGCATCGCTCGCCTCGATGCTCTCGTCGAAGAGACCCGTCTCGCTCGCGGTGATCGCGTCCTGGGCCGTGAGCGAGAGACTCGCGAGCTTCACGGAGAAGGCGAGAGCGAGAAGCACGACGGGGAGCGACCACCACAGGAGGCGTCTCCGACGCCGACGAATCGCGGTCGGAGTGACGCGCCGCTCGGTCCGATCAGCCATGGGAGACCCTCCGTCCGGTGCGGATGCGGCCGCCGGCCCCGGAGCGGAGCACCGTCGACAGCATCCAGGCGAGTTCGAGGAGCGCGAGGGCAGCGAGCGGTATCGCGGCGATCCAGTAGAACTCGCCGGGCGACGCCGGGACCTCGTCGGGGGTCTCCACATTTCCGACCCGGATACCCTCGGTCGCCTCGGCCACCGACGAGTCGGCATCCCGATGGATGTACGGAACACCGAGTTCGTCGGCGATCGTGCCGAGAGCGCGCTCGTTGATGCGCGAGATGGCGTCGGCGCCGGTCGAGTAGTCCTGGATGTAGCCCGGCTCCGTGCCGTCGTCGTACCCGGTGTACTGCTTCATCGGACCGCCGGCGTCCGTCCCGTAGCCGAGCACCGCTCCCCCGTCGACCGCGGCCGCGAGCTCGGCGAAGGACCCGGGCGCTTGACCGCTCGTCTGCTCGCCGTCTCCCAAGTAATAGAGGATGCGCGAGCGCTCCGGGTTCTCCGAGGCGTCCGTCGTGAGGATGTCGGTGAGGTAGTCGACGGGCTCGTCGATGCTGCTCCCCGCCGAGTAGGTCGTGATCTCCTGCTCGAGTGCCCGCGTCGCCTGGGCGAGCGCCGACACGTCCGTTGTGAGCGGCACTCGATGCACCGTCACGGCGTCGAAGGTCACGAGCGATACGCGGGCGCCGATGAGTGTCTCCGCGATCGTGAGGATGTCCTCTCGCACACCGGTCAGCCGCGGCTCGCCGTCGCCCCAGTCCTCGGCCGCCATGCTGCTCGTCGTGTCGACGACGAAGTACACGTCGACGTCACCGGAAGCGGCGGGAGGAAGGGTCGAGGCCGGGAGGGTCGGTCGCAGCGCGACGAGGACGAGGAGGAGGACCATCACGAGGCGCGAGAGCCACATCCACCGCCCGCGTCCGCGGCCACGGCCGGGCGCCACGAGCTGAACGATCGCGAAGACGGCGAGCGCCCCTCCGACGATGACGAGGGCCCATACAGGGAGGACAGGGTCGAGGATCATCGGCGCAGCCTCCATCCCACGAACATGACGGCGGCAAGGGCAGCGAAACCGGCGAGCACCGGGAACGTGGGCTCGTCCGTGACGACGAGGATCGGCTCGCCCGTGAAGCTCTCGGCCTGTCGAGCCTGCACCTGCTCGACGATGGACGGGACGGCGGCCGGGTCCTCGAGCGCCCAGTACGTTCCGCCCGTGCCCTCGACCACCTCCCGCATCTCGTCGGCAAACTCGCCGATGTAGTCGAGGCTGTCCACGTCTCCGGGGTTGAGCCCGAAGACGACGACGTCCTTCGACTGCGCGAACTCCCCGGCCTCCGGAAGGGTCATGATCTGCTCCCCCGCCACGTAGTTGTCCGTCGCGAACACGATCGAACGGGACCTCTCCGTGTCGAGGTCGTCGAAGCGCATGACGCATGAGGCGAGACCGTCGCCGATCATCGACGAGCCGTTCCCGAGCAGGGTGCCGTTCGCGAAGGCCCAGTCCGTGTCCGGATCGACGAGGTCGGCGTGCAGGGTGTCGAGCTGCTCCCGCGCGTAGGCGTAGTCGCTCGTGAGCGGGAACGACGTGACGGCCGATGCGTTGAAGAGCACGAGTCCGATCCGTTCGCCGTCGAACTCCTCGGTGAGCTGGGAGAACGTCTCCACGATCTGCGCGTCGTAGTCGATCATCGATCCGGAGACGTCGAGGCACAGGACGATGTCGCGGTTCCGCATCTCCGGCTGCACCGTCGTGAGCGACACGAGACGTCCGGAGAGCAGGACGGCCGCCGCCGCAAGGAGGGTGGCGGCGATCAGCACGGCCGCGAGCAGCACCCGGTACCGCCGGAGCGCGGCCGCGTAGCCCGGGAGCGTCGTGAGCCTGTCGCTGTGCGCCACGTGCACGGCAACGCCTTCACGGCGTCGCCGGCGACGGTTCAGCACGAACACGAGGACGACGACGATGATCGCGAGGGCGATCCACGCACCCACGAGCCACAGGTTGACGAGCATCATCGCGCGCTCACCACCAGGACGCCACGGCTCGGCGGGCGACGTCGGCGGAGCGGTGCACGTCGCCGGACTCGACGCTCGCGAACTCGGCAGGGTAGTACACCGACACCGCGTGCGCGATCGCGCCCAAGCGGGCGCGGGTGAGGTCGTCGAGAGTCATGACGTGTGCGCGCACCCCCGATGCCTCCTGGGCGTAGAGCCGCACGAGGGCACCGAGCTTGCGGTGCGCGGCCCTCCGCGTGAGGGCGCCGGTATCGTACGACTGCACGACCTCGTCGACGAGCGAGAGGTAGCGCGCCCTCAGATCCTCGCGGGACGGGGCCGGCGTCACCTCCTCATCCGGAACGGTCACCGTCTCCTTCGCGCGCCGCGAGACCCACCACACGAACGCGTACCAGAGCACGACGAGCACGACGAGACCGATCGCGATCGCCATCCACCCCCACCAGTACTGCGCCAGTGGGTTGTAGGCGGCGTCACCGCCGAGCATTGTTGTGCCCCTCGATGAGCCGGAGGACGGAGGGGACCACATCGGCGGAACGCGCCACGCGGATGTGGGACACGGCGAGCGCGTCGAGTCGGTCGGCGCTCTCGGACGCGCGTCGGGCCTCCGCCTCGGCGAAGGCGGTCCGCAGCCGACGGTCGCGGCGGAGGTAGTCGGGGATGCGGCGGTCATCCGCGACGTCGACCATCGGCGTCGTCGCCCAGTCCGCAGCCATCACGTCGGCGTCTCCCACCGTGATCCAGAGGATCTCGTGCTGCACCGCGAGCCGCCGGACGAGCTGCGCCGTCTCGTCGTCGATCGCGGCGTCGTCGACCACCACGACGAGGAGCATTCGCTTGCGCACGGTGCGCACGACGCGCTCGAGGAGGGAACGGACGTCGCTCGGAGCGCCATCGAGGCGAGCACGCTGCGCGACAACCTGGAGCAGCCGTTCGAGGTGAGATTCCGCACCCTTGGGCTCGAGGAGACGCACCTCGTCGGCGTCGCCCGCGATGAGACCGACGCGATCGCCGTGACGCGCCGCGATGTAGCCGAGGACTCCGGCGACGAGAATCGCGACGTCCCGCTTCGGCTCCCCGCCGGAGCCCGTGGCAGCGAGGTCGCGACCCGTGTCGACGACGAGCGTCACCGTCTGCTTCCGGTGCGCGATGAACTGCTTCACGAGCGGGTAGCCGGCGCGCGCCGTGGCCTTCCAGTCGATGTCGCGGATCTCGTCGCCGGGGACGTACGGACGGATGTCGTCGAACTCGTGGCTCTTGCCCCGGAAGATCGACGCGTACTCGCCATCGAGCATGCCGCGCACGCGACGATGCGCCCTGATCGACAGGGTCGTCTTCACCCGGGTGAGGAGCGCCGTCACCGCGGGCTTCTCACGGAACCTGGACGACGCCGAAGATCGCGTCGATGACGGTCTCGGGCTTCACGTCGTCGGCGATCGCCTCGAACCCGAGGATGATCCGGTGGCGGAGCACCTGGTGCCGATACGCCTTCACGTCCTCCGGGATGACGTGCTCGCGCCCGGCGAGCAGCGCGAGGGCGCGGGCCACCGTCGCGAAGGCGATGCTCGCTCGTGGGCTCGCGCCGTACTCCACGTAGGAGGCGAGCTTCGGCGGCAGGTAGGTGGCGGTGTTCCGCGTCACGTAGACCGTCTGGACGATGTAGGCGAGGATCGCCTGGTCGAGGTAGATGCGGGGCACGAGCGACTGCAGGAAGAGCACATCCTCGACACTCACACGCGGGGCGCTGGACTCGTGGCGATACACGCCCGCGTTCACGCGCCGGACGATCTCGGCCTCCTCGGCGATCGTCGGGTAGTCGAGCACCTCCTTGATGAGGAAGCGGTCGAGCTGCGCCTCGGGCAGGTGGTACGTGCCTTCCTGCTCGATGGGGTTCTGCGTCGCCAGCACGAGGAACGGCTCGGGCAACGGATAGTTGACGCCGCCGACGGACGTCTGCTTCTCCTGCATCGCCTCGAGCATCGCCGACTGCGTCTTGGCGCTCGAGCGGTTCACCTCGTCGAGCAGGACGAAGTTGGCATGCACCGGGCCGAGCTGTGTGGTGAACTCCGCGGTCCGCGGGTCGTAGATCTGCGTGCCGACGATGTCGGACGGGAGGAGGTCTGGCGTGCACTGGATGCGACGGAAGCTCCCGCCGACGGCGTCGGCGATGGACTCGGCGGCAGTGGTCTTCGCGAGCCCCGGAACGCTCTCGAGAAGGACGTGCCCCCCGGTGAGGAGCGCCACGAGCAGGCTCGTGCGGAGACTCGATTGTCCGACGACCTTCTCGTCGAAGCGAGCAGCGATAGCACCGATGATGCCACGGGCCCGCTCAAGTTCCTCGCGCGTCACGGTGGTCGTGGTCGTCGGCTGCTCGATCACGGAACTGCTCCCCGGGGTGTGTTGTCGCTGGATGGCGTCGGGACCGGCCACGACGCCCCGTCAGTCTACGTGCGGCCGCCGACAGCCCGGCCTCGTCGCGGAATCAGCGGGCGCCGACCGAGACGGTGGGGGTGCCGGTCGAGGTGTCGTCGGCCGGCATCTCGGCGGCGAGCCGGTTCGCCTCGCGGATGAGCGTCGCGACGATCTCGGACTCCGGAACGGTCGCGATGACCTCGCCCTTGACGAAGATCTGGCCCTTGCCGTTGCCGGAGGCGACACCGAGATCGGCTTCCCTGGCCTCTCCCGGACCGTTCACGACGCATCCCATCACGGCGACTCGGAGCGGAACCGACATACCCTCCAGCCCGGTGGTGACCTCCTCGGCGAGCGAGTACACGTCGACCTGGGCACGGCCGCAGCTGGGGCACGAGACGATTTCGAGCTTGCGCTCACGCAGGTTCAACGACTGGAGGATCTGCAGCCCGACCTTGACCTCCTCGACGGGAGGGGCCGAGAGCGAGACGCGGATCGTGTCCCCGATGCCCTCGGCGAGGAGGATGCCGAACGCGGTCGCGCTCTTGATCGTGCCCTGGAAGGCCGGTCCGGCCTCTGTCACGCCGAGGTGCAGGGGCCAGTCGCCGCGCTCGGCGAGCAGGCGGTACGCCTTCACCATCACGATGGGGTCGTTGTGCTTCACCGAGATCTTGAAGTCGTGGAAGTCGTGCTCCTCGAAGAGGCTCGCCTCCCACTGCGCGCTCTCGGCGAGCGCCTCCGGCGTGGCCTTGCCGTACTTCTGAAGGAGGCGGGGATCGAGCGACCCCGCGTTGACGCCGATACGGATGCTCACCCCGGCGTCCTTCGCCGCCTTCGCGATCTCGCCGACGCGGTCGTCGAACTTCCGGATGTTGCCGGGGTTCACCCGCACGGCCGCGCAGCCGGCGTCGATCGCCGCGAATACATAGTTCGGCTGGAAGTGGATGTCGGCGATGACGGGTATCTGGCTCTTCTTCGCGATGATCGGAAGCGCCTCGGCGTCGTCACGGCTCGGCACCGCGACGCGGACGATGTCGCATCCCGAGGCGGTGAGCTCGGCGATCTGCTGGAGCGTCGCGTTGATGTCGGGCGTCGGGGTGGTGGTCATCGACTGCACGCTCACCGGCGCATCGCCACCCACGAGAACGCTCCCGACGCGGATCTGTCGGGACTTCCGTCGAGGGGCGAGGACGTCGGGCACGCTGGGCATCCCGAGATTCACTGCTGGCACGCTGTCATCCTACGCTCGGGCCCCTGATACCCGGCCGAGTCCCGTCGAGGGTTGCGGAGGGCGGCCCACCCGCCCCGACCGCACTCGGGGGGCTCAGCCGAAGAGGTTGATCGGCTTCACGATGTCCGCGTAGATCAGGAGGAGACTCATCGCGCCGAGCACGATCACGACGCCGAAGGTCAGCGGCATGAGCTTCGCGGAGTCCACGGGCCCGGGGTCCGGCTTCCTCCGCAGCTTCGCGAAGCCACGTCGGACCGCCTCGAACAGGGCTGTGAGGATGTGACCGCCGTCGAGCGGCAGGAGCGGCACGAGGTTGAACACGAACAGCATCGCATTGAGCGAGGCGAGGATGCCGAGCATCGCCGACGCCTTGCTCGCGATGGGCACCTCGTCGAGAGCCGCGACCTCGCCGGCGATACGCCCCACGCCGACGACGCTCATGGGCCCGTCCGGGTCGCGCTCGCCCGGGCCGAAGGCGGCCACCGCCGTGTCCACGAGCCGCTGCGGCAGGTTGAGGATGACGTTGACGACGCCGCCGACGGCCTCGCCGACGGCGGGCAGCACCGCCGTCACCGGCTGCTGGACGAGCTCCGACGTGGGTGAGATGCCGACGAACCCGACAGCCTCGACGACGGGCTCACCGTCCTTCTCGATCTCCTGGCCGTTCTCGTCGTAGACGTAGCGCTCCGTGAGGAGCGGCGTGAGCGACAGCGTGACGTCCTCGCCGTCGCGCTCGACGACGAGGGAGAGCGTCTTCCCGGCCGACTCGCGGATGATCGCGGTCGACTCCTCCCACGAGGAGATCGCGGTGCCGTCGATGCTCACGAGACGGTCCCCCGGCTCGATGCCGGCCGCCGCGCCGGGCGCCGTCGCGTCGCCGCTCTCGCACGTCGTCCGCTCGGCGGTCGACGGGAGGGCGCACTCGGAGACGGCACCGATCGTCGTCGTGGACTGGGCGGTCCCGATCCCCATGAGGAGGACGGCGAAGAGGACGACGGACAGGATCAGGTTCATGAACGGCCCGCCGAGCATCACGACGATGCGCTTCCAGACCGGGAGGCGGTAGAAGGTGCGGTCCTCGTCGCCGGCGCCGATCGTCTCGGCGCTCGCCTCACGGGCGTCCTGGACGAGCGTGTCGAAGTAGCGCGCGCGTCGCGCGGGCTCCTTCGACGTGGCGAGCTGCTGGATGAATCCCGTGGTCGACTCGGTCGCGCGCTCCCCCGGCGCCGTCGGCGGGAACATGCCGATCATCGAGATGTATCCGCCGAGCGGGATCATCTTGACGCCGTACTCCGTCTCGCCCTTGCGCGTCGACCAGATCGTCTTGCCGAACCCGATCATGTACTGCGTGACGCGGACGCCGAAGAGCTTGGCGGGAACCAGGTGGCCGACCTCGTGCAGACCGATGGACACGACGAGGCCCACGACGATGATGAGCACGCCGAGGATGTAGAGAAGGACCGATTCCACGAGCACACGATACAGCCGCGTCCCGTGACGGTGCTCTCGCTCCCCTGTGAGACCATGGAGAACTCCGGGGGCGCCCGCTCCCGGTCATGAGATCAAGCGAGGCGCAGTGGATTCGAGCGGGCCGGCGGCGATGCGTCCGGCGGGACTCAATCCCGTGTCTCTCGTCTCCCTCGAGCACGACTTCGGTCTTCGACGCGTCCGCGGTCTGGCGGGCGGCGATCCCTCGGTCTCGGGCATCACGATCGACGGTTCCTCCGTCGTGCAGGGCGACCTCTACGTCGGGCTCCCGGGGGCACGGCATCACGGCGCGTCCTTCGCCGGCCAGGCGATCGAGGCCGGCGCGGTCGCAATCCTCACCGACGACGCCGGGATGCTCCTCCTCGATCGGGGAATGGGCGTTCCGGTCCTCGTGGGCACGGGCCCGTTGCGCCCCCTCGTCGGAGCGCTCGCCGCCTCCGTGTACGACACGGCGTCCCTCGACCTGCCGGTCTTCGCCGTCACAGGGACGAACGGGAAGACGTCGACCACCCACTTCCTCGAGGCCCTGCTCACGGGGATGGGGCTCGTGCCCGGGGTCAGCTCCACCGCGGAACGCCGCATCGGCGCGACCGTGATCCCCTCGAAGCTCACGACACCGGAATCGGCGGAGCTGCACGCGATCGTCGCGCGCATGGCCGAGCTGGGAGCACGCAGTCTCGTGATCGAGGTGAGCGCCCACGCGCTCACGCGGCATCGCGTGGACGGTTTCACGTTCGACGTCGCGGCCTTCACCAACCTCAGCCACGACCACCTCGACGACTACGCCGACATGGACGCATACCTCGCGGCGAAGGTCGAGCTCTTCACCTCGGCCCGCTCGAAGCGGGCCGTCGTGAACCTCGACACCCCGGCCGGCGCGACCGTCGTCGAACGGTCGGAGGTCCCCGTCGCGACGATCGCGACGGTGCCCGTCGACGGCGAGGCGCCGCACGCCGACTGGATCGTCGAGGTCACCGAGGAGAAGCTCGACCACACCGCCTTCACGATCCGGCATGCCGTGCACGGCTCGCTGTCGGCGCGCGTCCCCGTGGTGGGCCGGCACATGGCCGCGAACGGCGGCCTCGCGATCGCGATGCTCGTCGAGGCCGGACACTCCCTGTCCGAGATCGCACGGACGCTCGGCCCGAACGGTCTCATCGACGCGGACCTGCCGGCGCGCGCCGTGCGGATCCCGGTCCCGACCGGTCCGGCCGTCTTCATCGACTCCGGCCACAGTCCCGATGCGTTCGAGAAGACGCTCTCCTCTCTCCGTCGCCTCACCACGGGTCGCCTCGTCGCCGTCATCGGGGCGAACGGCGATCGCGACACGACCAAACGCGGCGACATGGGCGCGGCCGCGGCGCTCGGGGCCGACACGGTGGTCGTCACCGACCACCATCCCCGCGGTGAGGACCCGGCGACGATCCGTCGTGCCGTCGTGGACGGGGCGACCTCCGCCCGACCCGGCGCCGACGTCCGCGACATCGCCGACCCGTCCTCCGCGATCCGGGCGGCGGTCGCCGAGGCGAACGAGGGCGACATCGTCGTCTGGATGGGCCTCGCCGGCAAGGACCACCGGGAACTCGACGGCACGACCGTGCCGTTCAGCGTGCCGGACGAGACGATCGCGGCGCTGCACGCCGCCGGCTGGCACTGAGCCCGAGACAGGGAACCGGCTCGGAGCGGAAACGCTGCGGCCTCAGGAGGCGGCGATGAGCCTCTTCGCGGCCTCCCGCGCCCAGCGCTCCGCCTCAGCGAGCGACTCGCGCGTGAGCTCCCCGTCGGTCTCGTGCCGGTCGACGACGCGTCGGATGGTGTCCACGATGTCGAGGTAGCCGATGGCGCCCTCGTGGAAGGCCTCCACGGCCTCCTCGTTCGCGGCGTTGAAGACCGCCGGGTAGGTCCGTCCCGCTCGACCGACGGTCTTCGCGAGCGCGACCGCGGGGAACGCGTCCTCGTCGAGCGGCTCGAACGTCCATGCGCTCGCGGTCGTCCAGTCGAGCGGACGGCCGACCCCGGCCACACGGTGCGGCCAGTCCAGCCCGAGGGAGATGGGCAGTCTCATGTCGGGGGGCGAGGCCTGCAGGATCGACGAGCCGTCGATGAACTCGACGAGCGAGTGCACGATCGATTGCGGGTGGACGACCACATCGATGCGCTCGTACGGCACGTCGAAGAGGTGGTGGGCCTCGATCACTTCGAGGCCCTTGTTGACGAGGGTCGCCGAGTTGGTCGTGACGACCCTGCCCATGTCCCACGTGGGGTGCGCGAGAGCCTCTCCCGGCGTCACGGCGGCGAGCTGCGCCCTGTTCCGACCGCGGAACGGACCACCGGACGCCGTGAGGACGAGTCGCCTGACCTCAGAGGGAGTGCCGGATCGGAGGGCCTGCGCGATCGCGGAGTGCTCGGAGTCCACCGGGACGATCTGGCCGGGACGGGCGAGGGCCGTCACGAGCTCGCCGCCGACGATGAGCGATTCCTTGTTCGCGAGGGCGAGCGTCTTGCCCGTCTCGAGGGTCGCCATCGTGGGGCCGAGCCCGACCGACCCGGTGATGCCGTTGAGGACGACATCGGCGTCGACCTCGCGGACGAGTCGCTCGGCGTCGTCCGCGCCGAGTGCCGTGTCGTCCACACCGAACTGCTCGGCCTGGGCGGCGAGTCCCTCCTGGTCGGAGCCGGCGGCGAGGCCGACGACGTCGAACCGTTCGGGATTGGCGCGGATGACGTCGAGGGCCTGGGTGCCGATGGAACCGGTGGATCCGAGGAGGATGACGCGACGCATTCCGTCAGGCTAGCGCGCCGCCCCGGGGAGTCGCCGGGACCGACGGCTCAGTCGGTGCCCTCGGTGGCCGGCACGGTGCTCGTGGCGAGGATGTCGACGACGAAGACGAGCGTGTCGGTGCCCTCGATACCCGCCTGCGAGTTGCCGGCCTCGCCGTAGCCGAGTTCCGGCGGGATGATCACGATCACCTGGCTGCTGACCTTCTGGCCCACGAGCGCCTGCTTGAAGCCCGCGACGACCTGCTCGGTGTTGAAGGACGCCGGAGCGCCGTTCGCCCAGCTCTCGTCGAAGACCTCGCCGGTGCGCCAGATGACGCCCTTGTACTGCACGGTGACGTTGTCGCCCTCCGCCACGGTGTCGCCGTCGCCCTGGATGAGGGTGGCGAGCTGCAGCTCGGTGGGAGCGTCGGTGTCGGCCGGGATCGTGACCGTGGGGTCTCCGGTGTCGTCGAGCTCGACCGTGGGGAAGCCGTCGGTGGGTTCGACCGGCGTGCCCATGGCGCGGGTGGGCAGGATGGAGACGATGTCGGCGACGATCACGATGGAGTCGCCGGGAGCGACCTCTCCGCCCTCCGAGCCCTGGTCGCCGAAAGCGTCGGCCGCGGCGACGACGGACACGATGCGCGACCCCACGGTGGCGCACTCGATCGTGCGGACGAGGCCGGCGATGTACTGCGAGTCGTCCACGGTGATCTGCTGGGCCGTGCCCTCCCCGTACGCCGTCTGGGAGAACTGCTGGCCGGTGGCTGCGCCGTAGACGGACAGCTCGACGCTGACGGTGTCTCCCGGCTGCGTCTCGTCCCCGTCGCCCTCCACCACGACGCGACGCTCGGTCGTGTCGACGGACACCGGGGTGGGGATGTCGACCGTGGGCGCGGCGCCGAAGTCGTCGCTCACCTCGACGGACTCCACGGCGTCTCCCGACGTCGTGTCGACGCACGTCGCGGCGGCGGCCTCGGCCGACGGCGCGCTGGTGCTCGCACCCGGGGCCGGCGACCCGGCGCATCCCGCCAGAAGCAGGGCTATGGCGGGGAGGACAGCGAGGAAGGACAGGGGGCGAGCGCGCATGACGAACACTTTCGATGGGGACGGTGTGGGTCCAGCCTGCCCCATTAAGGTGACGGAACCCTGCACAAGCCCGTGGAGTGGTGGATTACCGACCGTGCCCCCGGCTCGCCATTCCCATCGCGGCATGGCCTGTGACGTACTCTCGACGGGTGCCAGAACCCGTTTCCTCCGGTCCGCCCGAGATCGATTCGCCCGAAGTGGAGGTGTCCACGGGCGCCGCGTCTCGCCCCGGTTTCGTGTACTGGCTCGGGAGGAGCATCCTCCGCCCCGTCGTCCGCATCATGTGGAGGCCGCGCATCGAAGGACGTCGTAACGTCCCGAAGCACGGTCGTGTGATCCTCGCGAGCAACCACCTGTCGTTCATCGACAGCGTCGCCATCCCGGTCGCTGCCCCCCGTCCGGTGCAGTTCCTCGCGAAGTCGACCTATTTCGAGGGCACGGGCGCTCGCGGCTGGGTGAATCGGACGTTCTTCGGCGCGATCGGGGCGGTCGGTGTGGACCGCGCCTCCGGCCAGGCTGCGCAGGCGGCCCTCGATCAGGGCCGTCGCATCCTCGAGACGGAGAGTGCTTTCGCTATCTATCCGGAGGGCACGCGCTCCGTGGACGGGCGCCTCTACCGCGGTCGCACGGGCGTCGCCTGGCTCGCGCTCTCGACGGGGTCCCCCGTGGTGCCGGTCGGGCTCGTCGGTACCGACGAGGTCATGCCGGTGGGCAGCTCACGCCCGCGGTTCAAGCGAATCACCGTGCGCTTCGGCGAACCGATCGACGTCTCGCGATTCGGACCGGCCGAGTCGGGGAAGGCCAGGCGGCTCGCCACCGACGAGATCATGGCGGCGATCCATGCGCTGAGTGGTCAGGAGTTGGCCGGCACCTACAATGAGGCGCCGCCGGCCGACGCGATGGAGAAGATCAAGCGAGCGGTGCTGCGCCCCGAGCGGCTCTGAGCGGCTCCCCCGCGGATGAGACCGTCGCCGCTCGCGGCCACGGAGTTCACGCCGATGCGATGAGGATCGTGGGCTCGTGTCGGACCGGGAAGTTGACGGAGTTCGCGATGAAGCAGAGCTCGTTGGCGCGCGCGTGTGCTGCGGTCGCCGCCTCGACCATGTCGACGGACGCGACCGTGACCTCCGGGCGGAGGAGGACGTCGGTGAAGGCGCCTCCGGAGTGACCGTCCTCCCTCATGGTGCCGACGGCCGAATCCCGATAGGCCGTGACGACGACCCCCATGGTGACGGCGAC
The DNA here is from genome assembly GCF_003014675.1 of Labedella gwakjiensis. Lineage (NCBI taxonomy): Bacteria > Bacillati > Actinomycetota > Actinomycetes > Micrococcales > Microbacteriaceae > Labedella > Labedella gwakjiensis. Next base: position 2,743,187 of record NZ_PYAU01000001.1, on the reverse strand, counting down.
GTGAAGGTAGGAGAGCAGGTGACACTGGGCGAGTGCACCGAGGAGGAGCTGTTCGGGGTTCCACCGCTCCGGGTCACCCCGGAACGGCTTGTCGGCCGAACCGGCGATGGGGTCAGCTGCGGAGCTGCGGAGCTCGAGTCGACGGGAGTAATCGCGATAGCCGCTCGTCCCCGTCCCGAGGTTGCCCTGCCAGTCGACATCGACGGAGTAGTGGTGTTCACCGAGCATCCCCTTAGGATGCCACACGCCTCCGGACCGCCACAGGACCGCCGCGAGCGGACGGTCTCCGGGTCACCGCGCGGATAGGCTGGACGACGGTCGGCGCGCGGTCGACGAGGAAGGATGTCGCATGTCGTCGACGGGAACGTTCACCCCGGCTGAGGCCGCAGAGCTCGCGGTCGTGGAGCGCTCGGGCTTCGTCGAGTCGCGCCACATCGGTTCAGTGGTCGTGCTCGCCCCGGATGGCACCGTGTCGCGTTCCCACGGATCTCCGGAGGCTCCGGTGTTCCCCCGATCGAGCCTGAAGCCGTTCCAGGCGCTCGCCGTGCTCAACGCCGGGGTGCCGCTGCGCGAGGAGCAGGCCGCACTCGCCACCGCGAGCCACGCGGGCACGACCCGGCACGTCTCGGTCGTGCGTTCGATGCTCGCGTCTGCCGCCCTCACCGAGGACGCGCTGCAGTGCCCGATGGACTGGCCTCTCGATCGTTCGGCGCGAGATGAGCTCGTGAGCTCGCACCTCGGTCAATCGCGGCTGTTCATGAACTGCTCGGGGAAGCATGCGGGGATGCTGCTCGCGTGCGTCGCCAACGGATGGCCGATCGAGTCCTACCTGGACGGCGCCCACCCGTTGCAGGTGGCCGTGCGCGACACGGTCGAGCGCATGACGGGTGAACGCCCCTCCGCCACGGCGACCGACGGCTGCGGGGCTCCGGTCCTCGCGATCAGCCTCACGGGCCTCGCGCGCGGCATCCAGAAGGTCGCCACCTCATCGGTCTCCTCCCCCTTCGCGCTGTACCGGAACGCTGCGATCATCGTCGATGCAGTGAAGCGGCACCCGTGGGCGATCGACGGGCCCGGGCGTGACAACACCGTCGTCATCGAGCGCCTCGGTGTCTTCGCCAAGGGCGGTGCCGAGGGTGTCATGGTGATGACCGCTCCGAACGGCACGACCGTCACCTCCAAGACTCTCGACGGGAGTTCGCGTGCGGCGACGGTGGTCGCTCTCTCGCTGCTCGTCGAGGCGGGGGCACTCGACCGGTCGGCTGTCGACGCCGTTCTGCCCGAGCTGCACCTCGACGTCCTCGGAGGCGGGGCCCCCGTCGGTCGGATCCGCTCCGTGGTGGGCGCGTAGGCGGGACGGCCTCATGAGCGCGCGCCTGAGGTGACCGCCGCATCCCGTCGCGAGCGCGCACGGCCGGCCGTTCCCTCGGGACGCCGGATCGCCTCGAATCGCACGCGAGCGATGGGCTGACCCGGTCGCATGAGCCACGCCCGGCCGGATGCCGGAGTGATCCACGGTGGTAGCCCGCTCTGCCGGGTGAGCGAGCGGAACTCTCCAGCGCTCGCGTCTTCGACGACGACCGTGGCGGTGGTGCGGAGGGCGGTGAGCAATGCCCACTGCTGCTGCCACGCGTCGAGGTCGCCGACGATCACTGTGGATCGCGCGGGATCGGACACCTCGTCGATCCGCAGGGTCCCATGCCCGGGAGCGCCGAGCAGGATCACGTCAGCCGTGCCCTGGTCGCGAGCCCACCGCGCACGATCGGCCGGGCGCCGCGACACGATCATGGTCAGGCCGTGGTCGAGCCGCACCATCGGTGTCGTCGCCGAGCGCCGCGCCGTTCCGTCGTCGTCCGGTTCGACCCAGGCCACCTGCAGCTCTGATCCTCTCCACACCCCGCTTCCTGGCCGACGATCCGCTCGATAGCTCGAGCTGTCGGCTCCCGAGAGCACATGCTCGTGTTTCGAGGCACTGCCGAGGCGGATGGTGGAACCGACGAGATCCGTGAGCGCGAGGACATCCGCCGTCGCTCGATGCGCGGCGAGGACCAGATGGATCCCACTCGCCGGCCCCGACCTCAGGATCTCGACGAGTTCGCCGCGCGCCGCGCGCCCGTAGTCGTCGCCCCATCGTGAGAGGAGGAGATCGAGGTCGTCGACGAGCACGAGGAGTCGGTCGTCAGACGCAGCTTCCGCACCTGCGCGAGCGCGCGTCGCGATCTCGCTCACGGCGTCCCACGCCTCCTCGAGATCGAACGGCACCCGGAGCACGGACCAGCCCGACGGATGCTGGGCCGCAAGCACCGAGAGCAGTGTCGACGAACCGCGGCCGGCGGAGCCCAGCACCAGGAGGTGTCCGTCTACCTGCGGCCGGTAGACGGCCGCGGGCTGGCTCTGCTCAGCGGGGAGGTCCAGCAGACCGACGACGAACCCATCCTCCGGCTCGACGAGGGCGCCGAGATCGATGCGGGCCGGAAGCGGATCGAGCCACGGGCGACGGGCCGTCGTTCCCGAGGACGCCCGAGCAGTGGCGAGCACGTCCGCCGCCACGGACTCCGCGATCTGGGCGACCACGGCCGGTCGCCCACCGAGCGAGGCCACGACACGGCCCGGTTTCGTCGGCGGTAGCGAAGCGGCGTCGGACGTGCCCACCACGGCCATGCTGTCACCGGGGTTGTTGACTCGGAGGCTGATCCGGATGTCGCAGTTCGCCAGCACGCCGTCGCGCACCGCGGCGGCCGGGCGCTGCGTGCACAGGACGAGATGCACCCCGAGGGAACGACCGCGCGCGGCGAGGTCAACGAAGACCGCGTGCAGATCGGGGAACGACTCGATCATGGCGGCGAACTCGTCGACGACGATCACGAGACGCGCAGGCGAGCCGGGGCGGGCATCCCTGACGTCTCGCACCCCCGCCTCGTGCAGGATCCGTTCGCGCTGCCGGAGCTCGGCCCGCAGGCTCGCGAGCGCACGATCCGCCGTCCCCTCATCGAGATCCGTGACGAGACCGGTGACGTGAGGAAGATCCGCCACCTCGGCGAATGTCGCACCGCCTTTGAAATCGAAGAGCAGCAGGGAGAGGTGAGCCGGGCTAGTCGAGGCCGCGAGCGCCAGTACCCACGTGATGAGCAGCTCGCTCTTCCCGCTCCCCGTCGTCCCACCGATCACAGCGTGCGGCCCGTCCTTCACGAGATCCACCATGAACGGACCGTCCGTGGTCGCCCCGATGGCGACGGCGGGGGGACCTCCGGGCTGCGCGGTCGCGCGCGGCAGTTCGTCGAACCGGAGTCTCTCCGGCGGCTCGGTGGTTCGAAGGGCGAGACCGAGGGACTCGGCGTCCGACACCATCGCCGCCGAGAACCGTGTCGCGTCCGGCACGGAGACGAGGTCGGGGACGACCTCGACCCGCTCGGGGGAATCGGCTCGCCTCCAGACGAGGCTGCGGGGAGATCGGCACTCGACGATCTCGGTGCACGTGGCAGGGAGATCGGCGACGCTCGGAGCGATGACGATGCGCAGGTCTGCCGCGGTCACGGAACCTCCCGCGTTCGCGCTGCGCTCCTCCACACTGACAGTCGACGCCGCGGTGGAGGACGCCCCCGGGCGGCGCACCGCGTGCGGGAGGTCGATGAACGACTCCCACCCCGTATCGGGGAGTGCCGAGACCTCGAGGACATCGGGGGCGGAGGCATGCGCGAGCTGCACGAGAAGTCCACGCGCGACTGCTCGACCGATGGCGAGCGGCCCGATGATCCCGACCCCCCGTCGTGTATCGATGAGAACCGGGACGTCGTCGACGATCGAGGCGGCCCGACGGAGCCGCTCGGAGTCGTGAGAGACCTTCGCATCGGGTGGTCCCCCGCCATCGATAACGAGGGCACTGGGTGCCGCTCCCGCCCCGATGCTCACGCGGGACGCCGCATCGGCCGCCATCCTCCATCGCACATCGGTCCTCCCCGCCTCGACGATCGACGACGGCGCGGGATGCTCCGTCCAACGGCGACGGCGTTCATCGTCGTGCGCCCGGGCGACGTCGTCCTCGGCATCGCGCATCGCGGTGGCGAAGCTCCTCGACGCGGTCCGGTAGCGCCGTCGGCCCCCGAGACCGGCGTCGACGTAGCCCGCGATCGCCATCACGGGCCCGAACGCCGCGAACATCAGCGCGAAGGGAGATCTCGTCACCGCCCACATCGCGAGCGATACGACGACAGGGGCGATCGTCGCCACCACAGGGAACGGGTGCGGCTCCCGTGGGGCGGGCGGTGCCGGGACGACGACACGAACGGCGGGCGATTCAGCGGAGCGATGGGACGGCATGCGCCGATCAGATCATGCGAGAGGAACCCGGCGGCGACAGAAGCGTCGACGTGTGGACGCCTCGATCGGCGGTCGCCTGGGGACGACGACCGAGCTCAGTCGGATTCGGTCACGTCCTCGCCGCCGACGAGCGCGTCGAGGACGATGACCGAGATGTTGTCCCGCCCACCGTTCTCGACCGCGGCGTCGACGAGGAGACGCGCGGCCTCCTCCGGTGAGCTACCGAGCAGCAGGTAGTGCCGGATGCCGTAATCGGTGAGCTCCTTCGTGAGCCCGTCCGAGCAGACCACCCATCTCACGTCGGCCTCGATGGGAGCGACGAGATAGTCCGGCACCGGGTCCTCGGAGAAGCCGACGGCGCGCGTGATCACGTTGCCGTGCGGGTGCGTCTCGGCCTCGTCCGGCGTGATCGCACCGATCGCCACGAGCTCCTGGACGACGGAGTGATCCGTCGTGACCTGCGACAGCGTGTCGCCGTCGAGCCGGTACACCCGGGAGTCTCCGATGTTGAAGACGGTCCACCCCGGCAGCCCGTCGTGCACGCCGAAGACGAGTCCCGTCACGGTCGTCCCGGTGCCGGGCGACACGTCCTCGACGGACTCGGCCAAATCGGAGACCGCTCGCCTGAGGGCCTCCTCGATCCGGGCCTCTGAGACCTCGGAATCGCTCCGGGTCGCGAGTTCCTGGAGTCGCGTCGTGACAGCCGCACTCGCCACCTCGCCAGCGGTGTACCCACCCATCCCATCGGCGACCGCGACGATCGGGAACTCCACGATGAGGGAATCCTGATTGACGTCGCGTCGACGACCGGTGTCGCTGATCGCAGCCCACCGGAGATCGATCCGGCGTCCGCGTCCCGCGTCGACGACGCGGGAGGACGCGAACGCGATGGTCTCGGTCACCGGTGAACCCTTCGAGGTCGATTGGCGCTTGGGGTTGACGCCTTCCAGGAAATCCTAGCGGCGCGACGGGCGGACGCCATCCACTGGGGTGCCCGCGGATACGTCAGGCGAACAACGCGCCGATCTCGGCGATGTCCTCGTCGCTCGCGTCCCACGCCGTGGCCGCCTGCGCGTTCTGCGCGATCTGCTCGGGCCGTGTGGCCCCGGCGATCACGCTCGTGAGCGCCGGCTGGGCGAGGAGCCAGCCGACGGTCGCCTGCAGCATCGTGATGTCGCGTTTAGCGCAGAACGACTCGAACTTCTCGATCGCGTCCCACGGCGCGTTCTCCAGGAGGTGCGGACGCTGCCGCATGATCCGAGAGTCGCTCGGGCCACCCGAACGGCTGAACTTCCCCGTGAACAGCCCGTTGTACAACGGGAAGTAGGGAAGGAAGCCGATGCCGTAGGCATCGAGGGCGGGGAGGAGCTCCTTCTCCGCATCGCGGACGATGAGGCTGTACTCGTTCTGCGCGGAGACGAAGGAGGTCGTACCCGCCGACTGGGCGGCCCAGTCGGCCTCCACGGCCTGCCAGCCGGAGAAGTTCGAATGGCCGATGTAGCGCACCTTGCCCTCGACGACGAGCTCATCGAGAGCCGCGAGGGTCTCCTCGATGGGGGTGACCGGGTCGGGCGTGTGCAGCTGGTAGAGGTCGATCCAATCGGTCTGCAGTCGCTTCAGCGACGCCTCGACGGCGAGGCGCACGTAGCGACGCGACCCCTTCGCGCCCCAGCTCGGGATGCCGACCTCGTACTCGCTGTGGCCGAACTTCGTCGCGACGATCACCTGGTCGCGGCGACCGCGCAGGCTGTTCCCCATGAGCGTCTCGCTGAGACCGGGCTCCTTGCCGTAGATGTCGGCCGTGTCGAAGAGAGTGACACCTGCGTCGATCGCGGCGTCGACGACGGCGTCCGTTCCCTCCTGCGTCTCCGTGACGGTGCCGGAGCGGCCGAAATTGTTGCAACCGATTCCGACGGTAGAGACCATGAGCCCCGAGGGACCGAGCGGGCGGTATTCCATGTCTGCCATGCTTCCAGGCTAGTCGCGCAGACGCGGCATCGCCGTCGGCTTGACTCGTCGTCCACAGGTCGACGAGCGCTCTCCTGTCCCACGGCTGACATCGCCCAGGTCGGAGCGCCGGTGGCTCGCCGTATTCTCGGGGCATGGACACTCCCGATCAGCAGAATCAGCCCTCGACACCGGTGGTACGACCGCCGCGTCAGCCTCTCGTCGAGGGCGCAGACGGTCGTCTCCGGTGTTCGTGGTGCGGCGACGACCCCGAGTACCAGCGCTACCACGACGAGGAATGGGGCCGAGAGCTCCGCGGCGACCGCGAGCTGTTCGAGAAGATCAGCCTCGAGGGCTTCCAGTCCGGACTCTCCTGGATCACGATCCTCAAGAGACGCCCGGCATTTCGCTCAGCGTTCGCGGGATTCGAGCCGGAGGTCGTCGCGGCGATGGGAGACGACGACGTCGTTCGGCTCATGGGCGACGCCGGCATCATCCGCAACCGGATGAAGATCGAGGCGACGATCCGGAACGCACAGGCGATGCTGCGGCTCGATCGCCCGCTCGGCGAACTCGTCTGGAGTTTCGCACCCCCGCGGGAGGGACGACCCCGCCCGCGGACGTGGGACGACATCGCGACGACCACCCCGGAGTCCCATGCCCTCAGCTCCGAGTTGCGCGCACACGGATTCCGCTTCGTCGGACCGACGACCATGCATGCGCTCATGCAGTCGGCGGGTCTCGTCGACGACCACCTCGACGGCTGCTGGCGTGCGCGCGAGACGGACGCGACCTCAGCGGGCGCCGGTAGCGGGAGCTGAGGCTGCCTCCGGCACCAGGAGATCCCACTCCCCCGGCTCAGCTCCCGGCGTGAGCACGAAGCCGGCGCCTTCGCTCCACGCCGTGAGCTCATCGACGCTCTCCAGGACGACGCCGCTCTCGACGAGGGCTCGGGCAAAGAGGCCCTTCGTCTTCTTGTTGAAGTGGTTGAGTGCGCGGCGGCGGCCGTCGCCGTCCACCGACACCACGCGCACATAGACCGAGTGGGAGGGTTCGCCGAGCGGGCCGAGCGCCGCGTAGCCTTCCGATCGGAGATCGACGACGAGTCCCCCGGCGGCGGAGAGCGCAGCACCGGCGGGGCCGGCCCACGTCTGCGTGAGTCGCACGCCCGGGAGCGACGTGGAGTGCGACAGCCGGTATCCGGGAATGGGATCGAGGGCGCCCACCGGTCCGAAGAGGGCGGACTGGATGACGAGATGCTCGGCAGCGAAAGCCCGAGCCGACGTCGAGAGCGTGGCGGCGTCGAGCGCGTCGTACAGCACTCCGGTGTACCGGTCGATCGCCGGTACGGTGGCCGACCGGCGCACCGCACGGTTCACCGCGATCTCCCCGAGCCCCTTCGGACCCAGTTTCAGGGCCCGAGCCGCGGCTTCCGGGTCCGCCGACAGTTCCGCGAGGGCGGAGAGCACCCGGGAGCGAACTCGCGTGAGCTCGGGGAAGCTCAAAGCACCGAGCAACAACGAACGCCCCGTGCCTCCCTGCACCTTCGTCTCAGACGGAGGGAGCAGGAGAAGCACGGGGCGTACGGAGGAGAGGAAGAACGGAGGGGACTACGAGACGAGGCTCGCGGTGCCCGCCACGATCGAGACGACGTTCTTCTCCACGGAGAGGAATCCGTCCTCGGCGTTCGCCGTCAGCTTGCGTCCGTCGGCCAGGGTGAGGCGGACCTCACCCTTCGCGAGGATGGCGAGCATGGGCTCGTGACCCGGGAGGATACCGATCTCGCCCTCGACGGTGCGAGCGACGACCATCGTCGCCTCGCCGGTCCACACCTCGTGGTCCGCGGCGACGACGCTGACGGTGAGCGGAGCGCCCGCCATGATCAGCCGTTCTCCTTCTGGATCTGGGCCCACTTCTCTTCGACGTCCGAGATCGAACCGACGTTGAAGAACGCCTGCTCGGCCACGTGGTCGAACTCACCCTTGGCGATCGCGTCGAACGACTCGATGGTGTCCTTGAGCGGAACCGTGGAGCCCTCGACACCGGTGAACTTCTTCGCCATGTAGGTGTTCTGCGAGAGGAACTGCTGGATACGGCGCGCACGCGACACCGTGACCTTGTCCTCCTCCGAGAGCTCGTCGACACCGAGGATGGCGATGATCTCCTGCAGTTCCTTGTTCTTCTGGAGGATCTGCTTCACCGTCGTCGCAACGCGGTAGTGGTCCTCGCCCAAGTAACGCGGGTCGAGGATGCGGCTCGTGGACGTGAGCGGGTCGACGGCCGGGTACAGGCCCTTCGACGCGATCTCACGCGAGAGCTCGGTCGTGGCGTCGAGGTGCGCGAACGTCGTGGCCGGAGCCGGGTCGGTGTAGTCGTCGGCGGGGACGTAGATCGCCTGGAGCGACGTGATCGAGTGACCACGCGTCGAGGTGATGCGCTCCTGCAGCTGACCCATCTCGTCCGCCAGGTTGGGCTGGTAGCCCACGGCGGAAGGCATACGGCCGAGCAGCGTCGAGACCTCGGAACCGGCCTGCGTGAAGCGGAAGATGTTGTCGATGAACAACAGCACGTCCTGCTTCTGCACGTCGCGGAAGTACTCCGCCATCGTGAGCGCGGAGAGGGCCACGCGGAGACGGGTTCCCGGGGGCTCGTCCATCTGGCCGAAGACGAGGGCCGTCTTGTCGAAGACTCCAGCCTCCTCCATCTCGGCGATGAGGTCGTTGCCCTCACGGGTGCGCTCGCCGACACCGGCGAACACCGACACACCACCGTGGTCCTGCGCCACGCGCTGGATCATCTCCTGGATGAGGACGGTCTTGCCGACACCCGCACCACCGAAGAGACCGATCTTTCCACCCTGCACGTACGGGGTGAGGAGGTCGATGACCTTGATGCCGGTCTCGAACAGCTGGGTCTTGGACTCGAGCTGGTCGAAGCGCGGGGGCTTCCGGTGGATGGGCCAGCGCTCGGTGATCTCGATGGTCTCGCCGGGCTCAGCGTTGAGCACCTCACCGATGACGTTGAAGACCTTGCCCTTGGTGATGTCACCGACGGGGACGGAGATCGCCTCTCCGGTGTCGATGACCTCCTGGCCGCGGACGAGACCGTCGGTCGACTTCAGCGCGATGGCGCGGACGAGGTCGTCACCGAGGTGCTGAGCGACCTCGAGTGTGATGACCGTCGACTCGTCGCCGATGGCGATCGTCGTCTTCAGAGCGTTGTAGATCTCCGGGATCGCGTCGTGAGGGAACTCGACGTCGACGACGGGACCGGTCACTCGCGCGATCCGACCGACTCCGGCCTTCTGCTCGGACGCCGGGCCCGTGGCTTCGGCAGTGATAGTCATTGCTGTTCTTCTCTCTTCGTGGTCTGTCGTCACTTGACCGAAAGGGCGTCGGCGCCGCCGACGATCTCTGCGATCTGCTGGGTGATCTCCGCCTGGCGTGCGTTGTTGCGCAGTCGGGTGTAGTCGGTGATGAGGGTGTCCGCGTTGTCGCTCGCCGACTTCATCGCCTTCTGCGTCGCCGCGTGCTTAGCGGCGGCCGACTGCAGCATGGCGTTGAAGATGCGGCTCTCGATGTAGACGGGCAGCAGCTGGTCGAGGACCGTCTCTGCGTCCGGCTCGAACTCGTACAGAGGCAAGACCTCCGAACTCGTGTCACTGGCATCCGCCTCGACGACCTCGAGAGGCAGGAGACGAACGGTCTCCGGCGTCTGCGTGATCATGCTGACGAAGCGGTTGAACACGAGGACGATCTCATCGACGCCGCCGTCAGCGGCGTCCCTCGAGAACGCCTCGAGGAGCGTCGTGGCGATCTCACGAGCCGTCTCGAAGTCCGGGTTGTCCGTACCGCCCTGCCAGTCCTTGACGAACGCGCGGCGACGGAACTGGAAGTACCCGACCGCCTTGCGTCCCACGAGGTAATGGACGACGTCCTTGCCCTGATCGCGCAGCAGCTCGGTCAGCTCGCCCGCCTCGCGGAGGATCTGCGAGTTGAACGCGCCGGCAAGACCGCGGTCGGAGGAGAACACGACGACGGCGGTGCGCGTGATGTGCTCCGGCTCCGTCGTGAGCGGGTGATCGACGTTGGAGTGCGTCGCCACCGCCGACACGGCCCGGGTGATCGCCCGCGAGTACGGCGCGGACGCCTTTACCCGTGCCTGCGCCTTCTGGATGCGCGAGGCGGCGATGAGCTCCATCGCCTTGGTGATCTTCTTGGTCGTCTGCGCAGACTTGATCTTCTGCGTGTAGACCCGGAGTGTGGCGGCCATGGACTAGCGGCGACCCTTCACGATCTTCTCCTGGCCGACGTTCTCGGCCTCGAGGGAGTCGACGTCCTCCGAACCCGGGTCGCCGATCCCGTGGCCGTCGCCGGCCTGGAACTCGAGGGCGAAGGCGTCGATAGCCTTCTCCATCTCGGCGGTGGTGTCGTCGTCGAGGACGTTCGTCTCGCGGAGCGTGGTGAGCACGTTCGTGTTGCGGCCGAGGTAGTCGAGCATCTCGCGCTCGAAGCGCAGGACGTCCTCGATCGCGATCGAGTCGAGCTTGCCCTTGGTGCCGGCCCAGATCGAGACGACCTGCTCCTCCACGGGGTAGGGCGAGTACTGCGGCTGCTTGAGCAGCTCGGTGAGGCGAGCGCCTCGGGCGAGCTGGCGGCGGCTGGCCGGGTCGAGGTCGGACGCGAACATCGCGAACGCCTCGAGCGAGCGGTACTGGGCGAGCTCGAGCTTGAGCGTTCCCGAGACCTTCTTGATCGACTTGACCTGAGCGTCACCGCCGACTCGAGAGACGGAGATACCCACGTCGACCGCCGGACGCTGGTTGGCGTTGAAGAGGTCGGACTGGAGGAAGATCTGGCCGTCGGTGATCGAGATCACGTTGGTCGGGATATATGCGGAGACGTCGTTCGCCTTCGTCTCGATGATCGGGAGACCCGTCATCGATCCGGCGCCGAGCTCGTCGGAGAGCTTCGCGCAACGCTCGAGCAGGCGGGAGTGCAGGTAGAACACGTCGCCGGGGTACGCCTCGCGGCCCGGCGGGCGACGGAGGAGGAGGGACACGGCGCGGTAGGCCTCTGCCTGCTTCGACAGGTCGTCGAAGATGATGAGGACGTGCTTGCCCTCGTACATCCAGTGCTGACCGATGGCGGAGCCCGTGTACGGAGCGAGGTACTTGAAGCCGGCGGGGTCGGAGGCGGGGGCCGCGACGATCGTCGTGTACTCCATGGCTCCGGCGTCCTCGAGCGCGCCCTTGACGGAGGCGATCGTGGAACCCTTCTGGCCGATGGCGACGTAGATGCAGCGAACCTGCTTGTTCTCGTCGCCCGAGTCCCAGTTGGCCTTCTGGTTGATGATCGTGTCGATCGCGATGGCCGTCTTACCGGTCTGACGGTCGCCGATGATGAGCTGACGCTGGCCGCGGCCGACGGGGATCATGGCGTCGATGGCCTTGATGCCGGTCTGGAGCGGCTCGTGCACCGACTTGCGCTGCATGACGCCGGGCGCCTGGAGCTCGAGGGCACGGCGGCCGCTCGACGCGACCTCTCCGAGGCCGTCGATCGGGTTTCCGAGCGTGTCGACGACGCGACCGAGGTAGCCGTCGCCCACGGGCACGGAGAGGACCTCTCCGGTGCGGGTGACCTCCTGGCCCTCCTCGATTCCGGTGAACTCACCCAGGACGACGACACCGATCTCGTCTTCGTCGAGGTTGAGCGCGAGTCCGAGCGTGCCGTCGCCGAAGCGGATGAGCTCGTTCGCCATGACGCCGGGGAGACCCTCGACGTGGGCGATGCCGTCCGATGCGTTGGTGACGTGGCCGACCTCGGTCGTCGCAGCGCCGGTGGGCTCGTACGACGTGACGAAGTCCTTCAGCGCGTTCCGGATCTCATCCGGGCTGATCGTGAGTTCTGCCATCTTCTTCCCTATCCTGTGGGGTGTTCCCGTGAAATGCCTGCGCTCGGCGTCAGCCGGCGAGTTGTCTTCTGAGCTCGCCCAAACGGGACGAGATGCTGCCGTCGATGACGTCGTCCGCCACCTGGATGCGGAGCCCGCCGACGAGCGACCGATCGACGACTTCGTTGATCGTGAGGTCGCGGCCGTAGCTGCCGGACAGAGCAGAACGGAGCCGCTCGAGCTGCGCGTCGCCGAGGGGCGTCGCGCTCGTGACCGTCGCGACGGTCTGGCCGCGCTGATCCGCCACCACGCGCGCAGCGTGACGGAGGAGCTCGCCGATGCGGCGGCCGCGCGGCTGCTGCACGAGCGAACTGATGATCGTCACCGTTGCGGGCGACGCCTTGCCGTTCAGGAGCTGCTCGACGAGAGCAGCCTTCGCCTCGGGTCGGCCGAGCTTGGAGGCGAGAGCCAGCTCGAGCTCCGCGTCGCTCGAGACCACGCGACCGAACTCGAACAGCTCGGAGGCGATCGATGCCTGGTCGCCCGTCGCGACAGCAGAGGCACGGAGCGCGAGCTCCTCGATCCCCTCGAGCAGGTCGTCGTGGCTCGACCACCGAGCCGACACGAGTGACGTGACGAGCGAACGGGTGGTGTCGCCGGTCTGGGCGAACACCCGCTCGACGATCGCACGCTTCGTGTCGTCCGGAGTCGATGGGTCGGTGAGGAGGCTCCGGAGCTGGAGCGAGCCGCCGACGGCCCGCCCGACCTGGAACAGCTCCGATGCGACCGCGAGGTCGACGGAGCCCGTCGCGTCGAGGACCTGCTTCGACGAGACGAGTGCCTCCCGTGTTGCGCTACCCATGACTGGTCAGTTGTTCCTTGCTGAAGGGCTGGCCTTCTCCGATGCCTCGAGGTCCGCGAGGAAGCGGTCCACGAGAGCTGACGCCTTCGCGTCGTCCGTGAGGGTCTCTCCGATGACGTTGCCTGCGAGGTCGAGCGCGAGCGTTCCGACGTCGCGACGCAGCGACACGACGGCCGCCTGACGCTCTGCCTCGATCTGGGCCTGGGCGCCGGCCTGGACGCGCTGCGCCTCGGCGACGGCCTGATCCTTCGCCTCGGCGACGATCTTCTTGCCGTCCTCACGAGCACCCTCGCGGATGGCCGCTGCCTCCTGCCGTGCCTCGGCGAGCTGAGCGGTGTACTGCTCGAGCGCTGCCTCGGCCTGGCGCTGGGCCTCGTCGGCCTTCGCGATGTTGCCCTCGATAGCTGCCGATCGCGCGTCGAGCAGCTTCTGCATACGCGGAAGGAAGACGCGCCAGAACGCGACGAGGATGATGACGAAGCAGACAGACGACCAGATGATGTCGTAGCTGGCCGGGAAGAGCGGGTTCGGCGCCTCGCCCTCCTCGGCTGCCCTCAGTACTACTGCGTGAAGCACGTTGACTCCTCTACGGGGGGTCGGATCAGGCGCCGAAGATGAAGGCGGTCGCGATACCGATGAAGGCGAGCGCCTCGGTGAAGGCGATACCGATGTACATCAGGACCTGGAGGCGTCCGGCGAGCTCGGGCTGGCGAGCAACACCTTCGATGGTCTTGCCGACGACGATGCCGACGCCGATGGCCGGGCCGATCGCTGCGAGGCCGTAGCCGACCGTCGCGATGCTTCCGGTGATTTCCGCCAGAACGGTGGTGGATTCCACTGTGTTTCCTTTCGTGATGTGAATCAGGCGGTCGCCTGACCCGGTAGAGCGAGCTGAGTCGGTTAGTGCTCGTCAGCGACCGCGAGCTGGATGTAGACCGCGGTGAGGAGGGAGAAGATGTAGGCCTGCAGAACCGCGACGAGCAGCTCGAACAGGGTAAATGCGAGCCCGAAGGCGAGCGTTCCGACGCCGGCGAGGATCCAGCCGCTTCCGAGAGAAAAGATGAAGAACTGGGTGGCCGCAAAGAACAGCACGAGCAGGAGGTGCCCGACGAGCATGTTCATGAGCAGTCGCAGCGCGAGGGTGACGGGCCGCAGCACGAACGCCGAGAGCAGCTCGATCGGCGTGACGATGATGTAGAGGAACCACGGGACGCCCGGGGGGAAGAGCGTGTTCCTGAAGAACGTGCCCGGGTGCTTCTTGATGCCCGCGTAAATGAACGTCACGTATGCCACGAGGGCGAGCACCAGCGGTACGCCGATGACGCTCGTGCCGGCGATGTTCAGCCCCGGGATGATTCCCGTGACGTTCATGAAGAGCACCATGAAGAAGATGGTCGTGAGGATCGGCAGGAACCGCTTGCCGTCCTTCTCTCCCAGGAGATCGAACGCGATGTTGTTGCGGACGAAGTCGAGACCCATCTCGATGACGGACTGGAAGCGGCCGGGCACGACGCGCATGCGGCGTGTGCCGAGCCAGAACACGAGCACCAGGGCGAGGGTTGCGAGCAGCCGGATCGCCATGATGCGGTTCATCTCGAACGGCGTGCCTACGAAGAGGAACGACTCGGGGAAGAACTCGTTGATCGAGGGAGCGTGGAAGCCACCATCATCGGTTGCTGTTGGTACCAGCAGGTGCACAGCGTTTGCTATCAGCGCTATCTCCTGTTTCGGGGCGTGGAGCTCTGCTCTCGCGTCGACGAACGTTCGGAAGACGCCATACCGCGCACACGGCAAAGTGTGGGAAACGGTTGGGGAATCTCCTCTAACTCTATCAATATTCCGGGCGGGTCACGAACCCTGGGCAGATTCAGTCATCGGCATCCGTGTAGGTGGGAAGCTTCACGTCGCTCGCATACGGCATCCGCGACTTCGCGATCACGAAGACGTCGGCGACGAGCGTCGCGAGAGTTCCGACGATGAGACTCACGAACATGATGGGCGTCGAGATCCAGCTCTGATCGCGCAGGACGAAGGCCACAGCGAAGAAGATGACGAACTTCAGGATCCATCCACCCATGACGATGCCGAAGAACACCGGGATATAGACCTCGGAGTCGCGGAAACGGTTCGCGAAGAGGATGCTGCCGGCCGTGAGGCCGAGGAAGCAGGCCGCGATCACGATGCCGAGCACACCGCTCACGAGACCGCGCTGCCCGTCGATCGCGAAGCCCACTCCCCCGGCGACGATCGCGAGGACCACGGCGACGGCACCGCCGTAGATGAGGGTCGAACGGAGAATCGGGTTGGAGCTCATCGGATGTCTTCCTTGGGTTGACCGTCGTGTCTGTCGGCGTCGAGGTTCTCGGCGAATTCGACGACGGCGGCGGGAACGGGGGCGTCGGGGCTGCGATCGTTCGCCGCCTCGTCGAGCGGGTCGAAGGCGGCGATGCCGGCGTGCTCGACCGCACCCTCCGGAGTGGACTGGGCTGCGGTCTCCACCGTCTTGCGGCGACCGAGCGGCGCGAGCGTGACGACGGTGCAGATCACGACGCCCACGATGAGGAACGAGAGCGCGATCGTATACGGCTGGAACACGAAGAACATGAGGCTCGACACCGAGATGACGATCGTCCATGCGTAGAAGATGAGCACGGCCTGGATCTGCGAGTGGCCCATGTCGAGCAGGCGGTGGTGGAGATGGAGCCGATCGGCACTGAACGGTGACTTGCCTGCACGGAGACGCCGCGTGACCGCGAGTCCGAAGTCGAGGAGGGGCACAACGAGAATGGCGAACGGCAGGATGATCGGAATGAACGCACCGATGAGCTGCGTGCGGCCGAAGGCGCTGGGACCCTCGATGAACGCCGGGTCCATCTGACCGGTGATCGCGATGGCGCTCGTCGCCATGAGCAGGCCGACGAGGAGCGCGCCCGCGTCTCCCATGAAGAGCTTCGCCGGGTGCCAGTTGAGCGGGAGGAATCCGGCGCAGACCCCGCACAGGACGGCCGAGATGAGGAGCGAGAGACTGAAGTAGTCCGACGGGCTGATCCGCTGAATCAGCAGGTAGCCGTAGAGGAAGAACACCCCGTTGGCGATGAGGCTCACGCCCGCCACGAGTCCGTCGAGCCCGTCGATGAAGTTGACGGCGTTCATGACCAGGACGATCGCGAAGACCGTCATCGCCACCGACATCCAGCCGGATCCGACGGTGAGTCCGCCGATGGGGAGAGAGTAGATCTGGACGCCGAGCCAGGCGATGAGCCCGGCGGCGAGGAACTGCGCCGCGAGCTTGATCATCCAGTCGAGGTCCCAGATGTCGTCGGCCATGCCGATCACGACGATCATGAACGCGGCCCCGAGGATCGCCCACACCGGGCCGGGATTGGCGAAGATCAGCCGGTAATACGGGTTGAAAGACGCGACGACGAACGCGGCGACCACGCCGAGGAACATCGCGATGCCACCGAGGCGCGGGGTCGGTCGCGTGTGCACGTCACGCGTGCGGATCTCCGGGTAGAGCTTCCACTTGTGCGCAGCGCGCAAGACCGCGAGGCAGAGCACATAGGTGACGATCGCGGCGAACCCGGCGATGAGGACGTACTGGATCATGAGTCGTCGGGCCACCCGCCGCCGGCGAGGGTCGGCCCGAGGACTCGGCGCAGCTCTTCACCCGAGACGGCGCCGTTGCGCAGGATCGTGATCTGGCCGTCGGGGAGGGCGAGCTGCGTCGCATCGATGATCGTCGAGGCCCCGGAGTCGCCGCTCGAGCCGCCGTCGAGGTACACGGACACGCTGTCGCCGAGCATCGCCTCGGCCTCGGCAGCCGTCGTCGCGGCCGGCTGCCCCGTGAGGTTCGCCGAGGAGACGGCGAGAGGGCCGGTCTCCTCGAGGAGTTCGAGGGCGAGGGGGTTCGCCGGCATCCGGAGTGCGACGGTTCCGGCCGTCTCCCCGAGGTCCCACGCGAGCGAGGGCTGCGCCTGCATCACGATCGTGAGCCCGCCTGGCCAGAACTCGGTGACGAGCTCGCGGACGATGTCCGGGAACTCCGCCACGAGGGCCTCGAGCGTCGAGATGCCGGGCACGAGGACAGGCGGCGGCTGGGAGCGGGTGCGGCCCTTCGCGTCGAGCAGGCGCGCGACGGCCTTCGCGTCGAAGGCGTCGGCGGCGACGCCGTAGACCGTGTCGGTGGGGATGACGACGAGCTCACCGTGGCCGATCGCCTGGCGGGCGAGACGCATGCCGGTGAGGAGCTGGGAATCGACGGAGCAGTCGTAGACGCGTGACATCGGGCTCGATTCTACCGACGAGTGCCGTGAGCCCCCTCCACGACCCGGATCATCCCGCATTCCGCCTCGTCAGCGGGTGGCGGAGGTGATGCGGTCGCGCTGCGTGAGATCGCGAAAGGTGGCGGGGGCCGACCATCCGTCGGCGGCGAGGAGGTCGCGGATCGCCTCGCCCTGCAGCTCTCCGTGTTCGATGAGCACCCGTCCGCCCGGACGGAGCAAGCGGAGCGCTGTCGAGGACACGTCGCGCACGACGTCGAGTCCGTCTGCGCCCCCGTAGAGCGCGTGGGCCGGATCGTGCAGTCGCACCTCCGGATCGCGCGGGATAGCCGCGTCCGGCACGTATGGCGGGTTGGACACGACGAGGGAGACGGTGCCGTCGAGGCGTGCGAGGGCGTGCGCGAGGTCGTCGAACACCACGGTCGCGTTCGTCGCCCCCACGGAATCGGCGTTCTGCCGCGCCCACACGAAGGCGTCGACGGAGTTCTCCACCGCGTACACGGTCGACTGCGGCACCTCCGTGGCCATCGACAGCGCGATCGCGCCAGACCCCGTACCGAGGTCGACGGCGATCGGCGACGGCTCGGGCAGCGCGCGCAGCTCGTCGATCGCGTACTGAACGAGCAGCTCCGTCTCCGGGCGGGGCACGAAGACGCCGGGACCCACCGCCAGGCGCAGCGAACGGAAGAAGGCGGTCCCGGTGATGTGCTGGAGGGGCTCCCGGGCGGCCCGGCGCGCGACGAGGTCCTCGAGGTGCTCGGCATCCCGCGCGGAGAGCGTCTTCCCCACGACCATGGCAGCCGCGAGCTCGCCGCGGCCGAGGTCGACGACATGGCCGATCAGGAGCTCGGCATCGACCTCGGGGGTCTGGATGCCGGCGGCGGCGAGGCGCGCGGCGGCGTGGGCGCGCGCAGCGGCGAGGGAGATTTCGGGTGGGGTGTCCATGATGTTCCGACGTGGGGGCGGGGGTCGGTCCTCCAGCCTAACGGCTGCGCCGGGTCGACGGGTCGGCCGCCTTCGACCGGGCGATGGTCACGGACCGGTCGCCGTCCCTGCAACCCCCGCGAGAGACGACGCAATCTTCGACCCACTCGGAGCCCGGCCGTTTAGGCTGAGTCCTGCACTGCATCGACGCACCCACCGACGAAGGACTCCCATGACCGGCACGATCCACTCCGACATCACCGCGGCGTTCGGAAACACCCCGCTCGTCCGCATCAACCGGCTCGCGAGCGACACGGGCGCGACGATCCTCGCGAAGCTCGAGTTCTACAACCCCGGATCGAGTGTGAAGGACCGGCTCGGCGTCGCCATCGTCGACGCGGCCGAGCGCTCCGGCGAGCTGAAGCCCGGCGGGACGATCGTCGAGGGCACGAGCGGCAACACGGGCATCGCCCTCGCGCTCGTCGGCGCGGCTCGGGGTTACAAGGTCGTCCTCACGATGCCCTCGTCGATGAGCCAGGAGCGCCGCGTGCTCCTGCGCGCGTTCGGCGCCGAGCTCGTCCTCACCGACCCGGCGCTCGGCATGAAGGGCGCTGTGGAGAAGGCGAAGGAGATCGTCGAGACCACCCCCGGTGCAATCTGGGCGAAGCAGTTCGCGAACGAGGCGAACGCGGAGATCCACCGTACGACGACCGCCGAGGAGATCTGGCGCGACACCGACGGCGGTGTCGACATCTTCATCGCCGGCGTCGGAACGGGCGGCACCATCACAGGAGTCGGCCAGGTGCTCAAGGAGCGGAAGCCCGGCGTGCAGATCGTCGCCGTCGAGCCCATCGACTCCCCCATCCTCAACGGCGGCAAGCCCGGCCCGCACAAGATCCAGGGCATCGGTGCCAACTTCGTGCCGGAGGTGCTCGACACCACCGTCTACGACGAGGTCGTCGACGTCTCGTTCGACGACGCGATCGCCGTGGCCAAGGACATGGCGTCACAGGAGGGCATCCTCGCGGGCGTCTCGTCCGGCGCGATCATGTGGGCGGCGATCGAGCTGGCCAAGCGACCGGAGAACGCCGGCAAGACGATCGTCGCGATCGTGTGCGACACCGGCGAGCGCTACATCTCGACGCCGCTGTGGGCCGGACTCGCCGACTGAGCTCCCCCGTGTCTCTGCTCTCCCGGCTGCGCGAGGACATCACGTCGGCGCGGGTCCACGACCCTGCCGCGCGCAGCTCCCTGGAGATCGTGCTCGGCTATTCCGGCCTGCACGCGATCTGGGCGCATCGGATGAATGCGCGACTGTGGCGCCGTGGATTCCGCCTTCCGGCGCGCCTCGGCTCGCAGTTCGTCCGGTTCCTCACGGGGATCGAGATCCACCCGGGGGCCACGATCGGCCGTCGCTTCTTCATCGACCACGGGATGGGTGTCGTGATCGGCGAGACGGCGGAGGTCGGCGACGACGTGATGCTCTACCACGGCGTGACGCTCGGCGGGAAGAGCCGCGGGCGCGGCAAGCGTCACCCGACCCTCGGCGACGGAGTGCAGGTGGGCGCCGGCGCGAAGATCCTCGGGCCGATCGTCGTGGGTCACGGCAGCATCGTCGGGGCGAACGCGGTGGTGACGAAGGATGCTCCCCCGGACTCGCTCCTCATCGGCGTCCCGGCCAGAGCGCGCCCTCGCGGCACCGCCGCCTCCCACGGCCTCCCGACCCCCGAGTACCTCATCTAATGCCCCAAAAAAATTTCGATACAGCACGAAAACACATGCTGTATCGAAATCTTTTTGGGGTCTAGAGGGGTCTAGGGGGTGGGAGGGGTCAGGCGTCGGCTACGGCGGAGAGGCGAGCCTCCTCGTCGGCCTCGATCGCCGATGAGATGAGCGGGTCCAGGGCACCGTTCATGACCGCGTCGAGGTTATACGCCTTGTACCCGGTGCGGTGGTCCGCGATGCGGTTCTCCGGGAAGTTGTACGTGCGGATGCGCTCCGAACGGTCCATCGTGCGGATCTGGCTCTTGCGTGCCGCGCTGTCGAGCTCGGCCTGCTCCTCCTGACGACGCGCGAGGATACGCGCGCGCAGCACGCGCATACCGGCCTCGCGGTTCTGCAGCTGGCTCTTCTCGTTCTGCATCGAGACGACGATGCCCGTCGGAAGGTGCGTGATGCGCACGGCGGAGTCCGTGGTGTTCACGGACTGACCGCCGGGACCGCTCGACCGGTACACGTCGATCTTGAGGTCGTTCTGGTTGATGTCGACCTCCTCCGGCTCGTCCACCTCGGGGAAGACGAGCACGCCAGTCGTCGAGGTGTGGATGCGCCCCTGCGACTCCGTGACGGGTACACGCTGGACACGGTGCACTCCGCCTTCATACTTCAGGTGAGCCCACACGCCCTGCGACGGGTCGCTCGCGTTCGACTTGATCGCCACCTGCACGTCCTTGTAGCCGCCGAGGTCGCTCTCCGTGCGCTCGAGGAGCTCCGTCTTCCACCCCTTGGACTCGGCGTAGTGCAGGTACATGCGGAGGAGGTCCGCCGCGAAGAGCGCGCTCTCCGCGCCACCTTCGCCGCCCTTGATCTCCATGATCACGTCGCGGCCGTCGTCGGGGTCGCGCGGGATGAGGAGGCGGCGCAGCTTCTCCTGCGACGACTGCAGGTGCTCCTCGAGCACCGGCACCTCGTCGGCGAAGGCCTCGTCCTCCTTGGCGAGCTCGCGAGCTGCGTCGAGGTCGTCCTTCGCCTGGATCCAGGCGGCTTCGGCCGCGACGATGCGGGAGAGCTCGGCGTAGCGGCGGTTGACGCGCTTCGAGCGAGCGGGATCCGCATGCAGCGCGGGGTCGGCGAGCTCGTCCTGCAGTTCCTTGTGCTCCTTCTTGAGCACCTCGACCGATTCGAACATGTGACTTCCTCCTGAAGAACCCTACGCGGAAAGCGACGAACCCACCCGGGCGTCGAGGCTCGTGCCTCGACGGATCCGGGTGGGTTCGGTGATGTCGCTAGCGGTGGTCGCGCTCGTGACCGTGGCTGTGGCCGTTGGCCGCGGGCTGCGGCATCGACTTCTGCATCTGGACGAGGAACTCGACGTTGGAGCTCGTCTCCTTGAGCTTGCCGAGGACGACCTCGAGAGCCTGCTGCTGGTCGAGGCCGGCGAGGGCACGACGCAGCTTCCAAGTGATCTTGACCTCGTCGTTCGAGAGGAGCATCTCCTCGCGACGCGTGGACGACGCGTTCACGTCGACGGCCGGGAAGATCCGCTTGTCGGCGAGCTGACGCGAGAGGCGCAGCTCCGAGTTGCCGGTGCCCTTGAACTCCTCGAAGATGACCTCGTCCATCTTGGACCCGGTCTCCACGAGCGCCGTCGCGAGGATGGTGAGCGATCCGCCGTTCTCGATGTTGCGCGCGGCTCCGAAGAAGCGCTTCGGCGGGTACAGCGCCGAGGCGTCCACGCCGCCGGAGAGGATGCGCCCGGACGCCGGAGCGGCCAGGTTGTACGCACGACCCAGGCGGGTGATCGAGTCGAGCAGCACGACGACGTCGTGACCGAGCTCCACGAGGCGCTTCGCACGCTCGATGGCGAGCTCGGCGACCGTGGTGTGGTCCTCCGCGGGGCGGTCGAAGGTGGAGGCGATGACCTCGCCCTTCACCGTGCGCTGCATGTCGGTGACCTCTTCGGGGCGCTCGTCGACGAGAACGACCATGAGGTGGACCTCGGGGTTGTTGATCGAGATCGCGTTGGCGATCTGCTGCAGCACGATCGTCTTGCCGGCCTTCGGGGGCGCGACGATGAGGCCACGCTGGCCCTTTCCGATCGGTGCGACGAGGTCGATGATGCGCTGCGTGAGCTTGCCCTGCTCCGTCTCGAGGCGCAGGCGCTCCTGCGGGTAGAGCGGGGTGAGCTTGCCGAACTCGACACGCGTGCCGGCCTCGTCGACGGGCTGGCCGTTGACGCTGTCGACCTTGACGATCGCGTTGTACTTCTGACGAGCGTTGTTCTCGCCCTCACGCGGCTGGCGGATGGCGCCGACGACGGCGTCGCCCTTGCGCAGGTTGTACTTCTTGACCTGACCGAGGGACACGTAGACGTCATTCGTGCCCGGCAGGTAGCCGGAGGTGCGCACGAAGGCGTAGTTGTCGAGCACGTCGAGGATGCCCGCGACGGGGATCAGGACGTCGTCCTCGGAGATCTCGGGCTCGGCGTCCTCGCCACCGCGACGCTTGCGGTCGCGGTAACGCCCGCGGCCGCGGCCCTCGGCGTCGTCCTGCTGCTGTTGCTGCTGCGAGTTGCCGCGGCCGCCCTGCTGGGGGTTCTTGTCGCGACCCTGCTGCTCGTTCTGACCACCCTGGCCGCGCTCGTTCTGCGGCTTGTCGGCCTGAGCGTTCTGGCCCTGAGCGTTCTGGCCCTGGCCGTTCTGGTTGCCCTGGCCGTTCTGGTTCTGGGCGTTCTGGTTCTGGGCGTTCTGGTCGCCGCCGCGGTTGCGGCTGCGTCCGCGCGAGCGTCCCTGACGGGGCTGCTGCTCCTCGCCGTCGTTCTGCTCGGCGCGCTCGGCGGGCTGAGCGTCCTGCTCGGGCTGCTCGTCTGCCTGCTGCTGGTCCTGCTGCTCGTCGGAGGAGTTGCGACGGCCTCGTCCGCGACGGTTGCCGCGCTTGTTCTGACGCTCGCGACCCTCGCCGCCGTTCTGCTGCTCGCCGTTCTCGGACGACGCGTCGCCCTGCTCGGCGGGAGCGTCCGTCGTCGCCGGGGCGGCGTCGGCGGTCGTGGTCTCGGGGGTCCCGGCGTCGAACGACGGGGTCTCGACGGCCTGCTCGGCGGGAGCCGCCGGGATCTGAGCCGGCTGATCGGCGTTCACGTGGCCGGCGGCGGCGACGGCGCCACGCTCGACGTCCGCGCTCGTCGCGCGGCGCGAACCGCGGCGACGGCCGGTGGTGGGGGCCGTCACGGCCTCGACCGGAGCGGAGGATGCGGCGGGTGCTGCCTCGGCCTGCGCCTCGGAGGCGTTCGCTTCATCGACGTCCACCTCGGTGGCGACGCCGGCGGTGGCGAGGCTCGCCTCCGTCGGGGCTGCCTGCTCGGCGACTGCCGGCTCGGTGGCCGGCGACTCGGAGCCCGATTCGGACTGGGCCGCAGCGGCGTTGATCGCCTCGACGAGCTCGCCCTTGCGGAGCTTGGATGCATCGGAGATGCCCCATTCGGCGGCCAACTGCTTGAGTTCGGCGACCTTGAGGGATCCGATTGCGACACTGTTGTCCGCGATACGTTCGCGGAGACTGACGTCTGACACTGGAGATTTTTCCTTTCTCCTACGGTGTGGTCGATGACCACGAGAGGAGAGCCGTTCGCCGGTGAAACGGCCCGGCGTCGGCCTGGAGAGAGCACTGCCTCTCGAAGCACGCTGCCGGGATGTCCGCGCAAGAGGGCGCGGGCGCATCGACCAGAGCGAAGGTGATGAGTGAGTGGAATCGATCCGAGCGGGTGATTCGCGTGCTAGACGGTATCGCCCGGGATCAATTCAACTGTAGCACCCTTGACGTCGACGGCCAGCATGAGCGGAGCCCAGTGCGAACCAGCGTGTCGCGCGATAAGATCCGCAGCCTCGAGCCGCTCCCCCGCGCCGTTGGCGAGGACGAGCACCGAGGGACCCGCGCCGGAGACGACGGCCGGCAGCCCGTGTTCGCGGAGCAGCGCGACGGCGCTCGCGGTCTCCGGCATGGCGGACGCGCGGTAGCTCTGGTGGAGTTTGTCCTCGGTGGCCGCGAACAGGAGCTCGGGGCTCTGGGTGAGCGCGGCGATGAGGAGCGCCGACCGAGACACGTTGAAGACGGCGTCCTCGTGCGGCACGTGTTCCGGCTGCAGTCCACGGGCGACCTTCGTGGAAAGCGTGGTCTCGGGCACGAGGATGAGCGGCGAGACGCTGCGGTGCACGAGGAGCGTCTTCTGCGCGGGACCCGAGCTCGTGGTCCACGCGATCGCGAGGCCGCCGAAGAGCGCGGGCGCGACGTTGTCGGGGTGGCCCTCGATCTCGGTGGCGAGCCGCAGGAGGGTCTCGTCGTCGACGTCGACGGTGCCCTCGAGCAGTCCCTTCGCCGCCACGATCCCCGAGACCACGGCCGCGCCGGACGACCCCATGCCGCGACCGTGAGGGATGGTGTTGCGCGCGCGGAGGTCGAGACCGGGGACCTCGTCGATCCCCATGGCCTTCAGCGCGTAGAGAAGGGAGGACGCGACGAGGTTGGTCTCGTCGGTGGGCACCTGTCCGGCACCGACCCCCTCGACGGTGACGCGAACGCCCGGTCGATCGACGGCCTCGACGACGAGTTCGTCGTACACCGACAATGCGAGGCCGAGGGTGTCGAATCCGGGACCGAGGTTGGCCGTGGTCGCCGGCACCCGGACGGCGACGCGGCGGCCGACGAGGCTCACGCCGACGCCTCCGCCCGCAGGCTGTGCGCGATTCCGCGCCCCTGCACCATCACCGTCAGGCCCCTTCGATTCGGAGGACGCTGCGCACCGACGCGACGGCGCCTGACGCGGAGAGAGCCTCGACCGCAGCCGCGAGAGCGGCGTCGCGGGCGGTGTGGGTTCCGATCACGAGGGTGGCCGTGCCGCCGTCGGCCTCGGTGGCCAGGCCATCGGCCGTGACGGCGCCGTTGGCGGTCTGCCGCAGGGTCTCCACCGACACCCCGCGGTCGGCGAGGATGCCCGCGAGCTCGGCGAGCACACCGGGACGATCCTCGACGTCGAGGCTGATGCGGTACCGGGTCTGCGCCGCCCCGATGGGGAGGACGGCGAGGTCGGCCGCGACGGACTCGCCCACGCCCACACCGCCGGCGATGTGCCGCCGCGCGATGGAGACGATGTCGCCGAGCACGGCTGAAGCGGTCTGCACTCCCCCGGCCCCGGCGCCGTAGAACATGAGCGGACCGGCAGCCTCGGCCTCGACGAACACCGCGTTGTTGCCGCCGTAGACGGTGGCGAGCGGGTGGTCTCGTCGGACGAGAGCCGGATGCACGCGCGCCGAGACGCCCTCGAGTCCGTCCTCGTCGGTGATGCGCTCGGCGATGGCGAGCAGCTTGATGACGAAGCCGGCCTCTCGCGCCGACTCCACGTCGGCGAGGGTGATCGCAGAGATGCCCTCGCGGTGGACGGCCGCGGCGGGGACCGAGGTGTGGAAGGCGAGACCGGCGAGGATCGCGGCCTTCTGGGCGGCATCGAAGCCCTCGACGTCGAGCGTCGGGTCGGCCTCCAGATAGCCGAGCTCGAGGGCCACCCGCTGGGCATCCTCCATGCTGTCGCCGAAGCGGTCCATCCGGTCGAGGATGTAGTTGGTGCTGCCGTTCACGATCGCAAGAATGCGTTCGACGTGGTCGCCCGCGAGGCTGTCGCGCAGGGGGCGGATGATCGGGATGGCGGCCGCGACGGCGGCCTCGTAGTACACCTCGGCGCCCACCTGGGCGGCGGCGGCGAAGATCTCGGCGCCGTGCTCGGCGAGGAGCGCCTTGTTGCCCGTGACCACGTCGGCCCCCGAGCCGATGGCCGCGAGGATGTACGACTTCGCCGGCTCGATGCCGCCCATGAGTTCGACGACGATGTCGGCGCCCTGGATGAGCGTCTCAGCATCGGTCGTGAGGAGCTCCGCGGGGAGGTTGACGGAGCGCGTAGCGGTCACGTCGCGCACGGCGATGCCGACGAGGTCGATGGGCACTCCGGCCCTCGCGGCCAGTTCGTCGTGGTGTTCGAGCAGCAGGCGTGCCACCTGCGCGCCCACCGTTCCCGCCCCGAGCAGGGCCACTCGGAGGCTGCGGGTCTCGCTCATCGTGCATCCAATCCGGCGTCGCGCGCCAACAGCTGGTCTTCGGTCTCTCCGCGCACGAGGATCCGCGCTCGTCCGTCGCGCACGGCGACGACGGGCGGCCTGGTGAGGAAGTTGTAGTTGCTCGCGAGCGAGAAGCAGTAGGCGCCCGTCGCCGGCACGGCCACGAGGTCTCCTGGGCTCACATCGGCCGGGAGGTAGTCGGCGTTCACGACGATGTCGCCCGACTCGCAGTGCTTTCCGGCGAGGCGTACGAGCTGCGGCCCGGATGCCGAGGCCCGGCCCACGACGCGCACCGTGTAGTCCGCGCCGTAGAGGGACGGGCGAGCGTTGTCGCTCATGCCCCCGTCGACACTCACGTAGCGTCGGACGGCGCTGCTTCCGACCGCCTCGGTGTCGGGAACCGCCGCTGCCGCTCCGTCTGTCGCACCCTCGGCTCCGGCGCCGGTACCGAGGTCGGGGTCGACGCCGACCTCGACCGTGACGTCCTTCGTGGTGCCGACCGTGTAGAGCGTGACGCCGGCGCCGCCGATGATGGAGCGCCCGGGTTCGAACGCGAGCGCGGGCACGGGGATGCCGAGCTCCGAACACGTGGCCGCGACGGTCTCGGCGATCTGCGCCGCGATGGTCTCGATGGGTGTGGGGCGATCGGCCGCCGTGTAGGCGATGCCGAAACCGCCTCCGAGGTTGAGCGTGGGGACGGGTCCGCCCTCGAGCAACCGCGCGTGCACCGCGAGGAGACGATGAGCCGACTCGGAGAAGCCGCCGGCGTCGAAGATCTGCGAACCGATGTGGCAGTGCAGGCCGACGAAGTCGAGCGAGGCATGGGAGCGGATGGCCGCGACGGCACTCTCGGCGGCCTCGAGTGTGAGGCCGAACTTCTGGTCCTCGTGGGCGGTGGCGAGGAAGTCGTGCGTCTGAGCGTGCACGCCGGAGTTGATGCGGAGGCGGACACCCTGCCGCACGCCGTGCCGCTCGGCTGCAGCCGCGACGCGCTCGATCTCCTGGAGGCTGTCGAGCACGATCGTGCCGACCCCACTCGTGACGGCGCGCTCGATCTCGGTCTGCGACTTGTTGTTGCCGTGGAAGCCGATGCGGGCGGGCGGCGCCCCCGCGGCGAGCGCGAGGGCGAGTTCGCCGCCCGAGCACACGTCGACGCCGAGCCCCGCCTCGAGCATCCACCGCACGACGTCGGCCGAGAGGAACGCCTTGCCGGCGTAGTAGCAGCCGGCGCTCGATCCGATCGACGTCATCGCGTCGTTCAGCGCGGTGGAGATGCGCGCGGCGTTGGCGCGCGCGCTGGATTCGTCGACCACGTACAGCGGGGTGCCGAACGATGCGGCCAGGTCGGTGACGGCGACTCCGGCGATCTCGACGACCCCGTCGTCGCGCCGCGAGGCCTCCTGCGGCCACACGCCGTCGACGAGATCATTCACGTCGGCCGGGACGTCGAGCCAGGCCGGCGCGAGCGGATTCGGGCCGCCCGCAGCGGGGGCGTGCTGTGCTGAGACCACGAGAGATGCCTGTCGGTGGAGAGAACTGTCGGTGGAGGGAGCTGTCGGGTGGAAACGAGGTGGAGAGAGAGGACGATCGGGTTTCGGGAAGTCTATCGAGGCGCGTATGCCACGCGGCGGGACGGGGATCGACGTGTGGGCCGGCGACTATCCACAGGTGCCGCGGGAGTCGAGAAGGGCACCGTCGAGCACGACGTCCGAGATGCCGAGCGAGAGCTCCGCCGCGTCGGGGGCCACCTCGAGGCCCGTGAGCTGGGCGCCCTCGGGCAGGTAGTTCGCGACACACACCGTGACGGGAGCGTCTCCGACGATGAGGTCGAGCACCGACTGCAGATCGATCGTGCCGAGGTCGGTGGTGACCTCCGCCGAGTCCGGCGTGAACACGAGCGAAGTGCCCGCGGCCTCCGGAATCACCCGCAGGAGGTAGGAGATCCGGAGACCGAAGAGGGCCGTGCCGTCCTCGTACGCCAGGGTGCCGTCGCCGAACTGCAGCGTCGGGTCGTTCCCGGGCATCTCGACGAAGGAGTTGAGCGCGTCCTCATCGAGGGTGGCGACGGCGTCGACGCGTCCGACGGGCTGCTCGATGTCGGTCGGGACCCTCGACGCCGTGACCTCGAGACCCATCGGTACGCCGTCGATCACCGCGGCGTCGTCGCTCAGGACGACCCGTTCGAGCGTGCCGCTCAGCAGCTGCACGATGACCCAGTCGCCCTCGATCGACACGTCGACGTCGGCCTCGACGGTCTCGGGCAGCTTCTGCTCCACCTGAGTCTTGACGACGTCCTCCGCGATGTTGCGCGCGATCCCGTCTCCGGCGATCAGCGCGACGATCCCGAGCACGAGCAGCACGATGGCGACCACCAGTCCGATGACCCATCGCCGTCCGCGGCTCGGGTTCTTCTCGACGGGCCGGGCCACGAAGAAGTCGTCGGTCATGTCACATCCGCTCGGGCGCGGAGACCCCGAGGAGGCCGAGACCGTTGCGGATGACCTGCCCCGTCGCGTCGTTCAGCCAAAGGCGCGTGCGGTGGAGGTCCGAGACGGGCTCGTCCCCCATGGGCAGCACGCGGCAGTTGTCGTACCAGCGGTGATACAGGCCGGCGACCTCTTCCAGGTAGCGCGCGATGCGGTGCGGTTCGCGCAGCTCGGCGGCCTGCGCGACGATCCGCGGGAACTCCTGCAGCGCGCCGAGCAGAGCGGACTCCGTCTCGTGTTCCAGCAGTTCGGGCGCGAAGGCGGAACGATCGACGCCGACGCTCGCGGCGTTCCGGTCGACGGCACTCGTGCGGGCGTGCGCGTACTGAACGTAGAAGACGGGGTTGTCGTTCGAGCGCTTCGCGAGGAGATCGAGGTCGATGTCGAGCGGAGAGTCGCTCGACGAGCGCACGAGCGCGTACCGACCGGCGTCCACTCCCACCGCGTCGACGAGGTCGTCGAGCGTCACGATCGTGCCGGCGCGCTTCGACATCTTGACGGGCTCGCCGTCCTTCAGCAGGTTGACCATCTGGCCGATGAGGATCTGGAGGTTCTCGCCAGGGGTGTCGCCGAAGGCCTCCGCCATGGCCATCATCCGGCCGACGTAGCCGTGGTGGTCGGCGCCGAGCATGATGAGGTTCTGCTCGAAGCCGCGCTCGCGCTTGTTGAGGTAGTAGCCGAGGTCGCCGGAGATGTACGCGGGCTCGCCGTTGCTACGGATGATCACGCGGTCGCGGTCGTCGCCGAAGGTGGTGGTGCGCAGCCAGACGGCGCCATCCTCCTCGAAGACGTGGCCGAGCGCCCGCAGCCGTTCGATGGCGCGGCCGACAGCCCCGGACTCGTGGAGGTGGTCCTCGTGGAAGTAGACGTCGAAGTCGACGCCGAACCCGTGGAGCTTGGCCTTGATCTCGTCGAACATCAGCTGCGTGCCGTGCGAGCGGAAGACCTCCTGCTGCGCCTCCCGGTCGAGCGCCGCCATGTCTCCGTCGTACTCCGCGACGACCCGCTCGGCGATCTCGCCGATGTACGCGCCGCCGTAGCCGTCCTCCGGCGTGGGCTCGCCGAGGTAGTGGGCGAGGAGGCTGCGGGCGAAGCGGTCGATCTGCGAGCCGTGGTCGTTGAAGTAGTACTCGCGCGTGACGGACGCGCCCTCCGCCTGGAGCACACGAGCGAGCGAGTCGCCGACGGCAGCCCACCGCACGCCGCCCATGTGGATGGGACCCGTGGGGTTGGCCGAGACGAACTCGAGGTTGATGGGTATGCCTGCGTAGAGGCTGCCGCGGCCGTAGGCATCGCCCGCGTCGACGATGGTCTTCGCGAGCACGCCGGCCGCCGACGCGGACAAGCGGATGTTGATGAAACCGGGGCCCGCGACCTCGGCTGAATCGATGCCGTCGACGTTCGCGAGTCCCTCCGCGAGCTCGGTGGCGAGCTCGCGCGGGTTGGCGCCCAGCGGCTTCGCGAGCCGCATCGCGAGGTTGGACGTCCAGTCCCCGTGCTCCCGATTCTTCGGGCGCTCGATGGTGACGGATTCGGGCGTGATCGACGCCGACGAGCCGACCTGACGTCGCTCCGCGAGGGGGAGGACGAGGTCGAACAGGGTCTTGGCGAGGTCAGCAGGGGTCACGGGGGTCGATTCTATCCGGCCGCGGCGACCGATCCGGCTCCCCTCCTCGCGCCTGCAGGGTTGCACGCTGCGCGATTGTTATCGTCGGCGTGCCCCCTCACGAAAGACCAGGATGATCGACACCTCGCTCCGCCGCCCCCGCTTCCGTCCGCTCCTGTTCGCCGCGCTCGTCGCGGGAACGGTCGGGATGCTGAGCGGTTGCGCACCCGAGCCCGGCCCGGTCGGCCCTACGGGAGGGCCCTCCGCCACCTCCACCCCGAGCGGAACGCTCCCCCCGTCGGAGCAGCCCGATCTGGGCGAGCCGGGACCCGAGTGCGGCGAGATCCTCACGGCCGACGACATCTACGCCTACAACTCGAACATGAGCGCCGTCGCCGCGCCTGCTCCCACCGAGGGAAGTCTCGCAGCCGAGGCCGCATCCCTCGAGGGCACGGTGTGCCGCTGGAGCAACGACACCTCGAACCTCGGCATCGATGTGGCGGTGGCCGTACCCGGCGATACCGCTCTCGCAGACCTGGAGGCCTCGGCCGAGGCCGACGCGACCTTCGCAGGGGAGATCAGCAGCCCGCCGGAGGTGCAGGCGTACTTCGACGTCGATGGATCCGTCGGCACGGCCCAGGTGTTCGCGGCCGGCCGCTGGATCGTGCTCTCGAGTCCCATGTTCATCGAGGCGGCCGACGCTGAGCCCCTCATCACCGCGATCCTGGCGAACCTCGGCGACGCGTCCTAGACGCGACCGAGCGGGACGGAATCAGCGCTCACGCTACCGGGGTACCCTTCAGGGGTGGAGTACATCAGGCCATGGCATCCCGTGTTCGCATGGTTCGCCCTCGTCATCGCGACCCTCGGCCTGGCCCTTTCCTTCTTCAATCTGTTCGTCAACACAGACCGTGTCGGATCCTGGCTCCCTCTTCTGCTGATCATGCCTTTCACGCTCGCCTACGCGATCGCGAGCCTGCGCCTGCGAGCGCGGCGCAAACGATCCCGCTGAGCATCGCAGGCGAAGCACCCACCC
The DNA here is from genome assembly GCF_003014675.1 of Labedella gwakjiensis. NCBI lineage: Bacteria > Bacillati > Actinomycetota > Actinomycetes > Micrococcales > Microbacteriaceae > Labedella > Labedella gwakjiensis. The sequence continues at coordinate 2,712,014 of NZ_PYAU01000001.1, read as the reverse complement.
CTCTTCGGTGGCGGAGGAATCAGCCGATGCTGTACGGCGAGCGGTAGTCGTCGAACGGGAGCACGTCGGCCACTGCCGTCACGTGCACGCGGTCGAGCGTGAGAGCGCCGAAGTGGTTCGTGAGGAAGGCGATGTCGGCCGAGTCTCGGCCCGTGGCGATGCGCACGAACGACGCGCGGGGTGCGAGCCGGGTGGCGTCGATGACGATCCACCGCCCGTCCACCCAGGCCTCGGCGACGGCGTGGAAGTCCATGGGCGAGACGCCCGGGGCGTAGACGGCGACGACGCGCGCCGGAACGTCGCGAGCGCGCAGGAGGGCGACGACGGTGTGGGCGTAGTCGCGGCACACGCCCTGACGGCTCTGGATCGTGGTCGCCGCGCTGTCCGTTCCCGACGTGGAACCCGGGACGTAGCGGAAGTTCTCCGACACCCACGAGCCGATCGCGTCCACGAGCTGGCCGCCCGCGAGGTGACCGAAGGTGGAGGACGCGAAGCCGTAGAGCTCGTCCGACTCGCAGTAGCGGCTGGGCCGCAGATACTCGATCATGTCGAGCTCGACAGCCTGTTCGATCGGGCGCTGGGCGAGCACGGCGGCGAGGTAGTCGACGCGGTACGAACCGGCCGGTGCCCAGAAGCGGTGGAGTCGTGTGCCGTGACGGCCTGCGACCTCGTGGACGGGGTGCTGAAGCCCGTTGCCGAACACCGTGAGCGACTCGTGCTGGATGGGTGTGCCAGCGGCGACGGCGATCGAGAGGATGACGTCGCTCGGCGCGGCGAGCCGGAATTCGAGCATCGAGGTGACGGTGGCTGGCATCGTCCCATCCTCACACGCTCTCGGCACCCCGGATACCGTTCCGGGCACCTCTCCCCTCCCCGTCGACGCGGGGCGTTCGTCCGCTAACGCGAGGCGTCGAGAAGCATGGTGTCGAGGATGGTCCAGTCGTCCGAGAGTTCGAGCATCGGGCAGCCGTCCACCGCTCGACGGGTACCGAGGATCACGGGCATCGCCCCGACGATCTTGAGGCGGTGGATGGTGCGCTGCAGGCTTGCGATCGGAAGCGCCGATGCGTCGATGAGGACCATCGCCGGTCGCTCCAGGACCGCCTCCAGCAGCTCGGCACGCGACGAGCAGATCTCGAGGTGCCAGTCGGGACGGCGGAGCCGCACGATCTCCGCGGAATGGCCGTCGTACTCGACGCTCGCGAGCATGACGACGCGATGGGACTTCGCTCGATCGACCGCCATAGACGGGCGACTCACCAGGCCCGGCCCGTCGCGCGGGTGACCGGTTCCTCCATCAGGCGGGAGACGGACAATTCCTCCACGGCCCGGCGTCTGCGCACGCGCAGGAGACTCACGCCCTGCTCGTGCAGGTCGGCGACGATTCCGGGGGTCAGTCGAGCCCGACGCGGGCAGACCGACCATCCCGTGCGCGGGTGATAGGTCCCGACGAGATGAACTCGCGCGAGCGCGGACCGTCGGGAACCGACGCGGCTGAACAAGGGCATGTCGAGTCTCCGGGTTCACAGCCCTCAAGGGCACTCCGGTCAAACTAACATGTATACATGCGCATGTTTTCCACCCATTTTGGGGGTGAAAGCAGGGGTGAAGAGCTCACTTCCGCACCGAGACGAGGGTCTCGAGAATCGTTCGGGCCAGACGGTCTGCGCTCTCGAGACTCATGACGAGCTCTCCCCCGCCGGCCTCCTCCGCCGCGATGGCGATCCACGGTTCCTGATCGGAACGATGCTGGGCGATGACCACGTCCAGCTGATCTCCTCTGGCCAGCCGCACGATGTGCTCCTCCGGAACGAACGGGCGGGAGACGACCACCGGGACCTCCCAGGAACGACTCACGTGCCACTCCTCATCCCTCGTCGCCGTTTCTCGGTGCGTGAGGCACCAGGGGGGACACTTCACGACTCTCCGATCGGGGCGAACGTCAGAGCACCCGGTCTCACGGCCGATACGCGGCGCTTCCGTTGTTCACCGACGTGCTGCAGGGACCTCTGGGGGCAGGATCTCTCCCAGGGGGGCGTCGAGTGCAGTGGCGAGCATGACGAGAGTCTTCAGCCGGGGGTTGGCAGGCGTTCCCGGGTTCGACTCTCCGTTCTCTAACTTTCTGTACGTGAAGGTGGAGATTCCCGCGCGATGCGCCAGCTTCTCCTGGCTCCAGCCCGCAGCCTCCCGAAGTCGCGCGAGGTTGGCGCCGAGCTCTTTCGAGAACTCGATCCACCGCTCGTCTTCCGTTGCCACGTTGCTCACGTGTGCACCATAACCGCTTTAATCGTAGCCACGAGGGACCGTTCGGAGTGGGTTGGGGAACCGGATTCTCCGTCGCCGCGCACCCCCAATGCGGGGCCGGAGGCCAACAGCGCCGCCGGCCCGGATCGCTTCCTCACGGCCAGAGGTCGCGGGCTGACCATCCGTGCTCGCTGCGGGTATATTCGACCCGCTCTCCGTCGCTCGCCGGTCGGAGCTGCACCACGTCTACATGGTCGGGCTCGAGCCTGTAGGCCGTCCACGATTCGGGCACCTCGTCGGGGTTCTCTTCGATCGCGGCGAGCGCCTCGTCGCGGAGCCGTTCCACCTCGGACGGGTCGTCGAGCTCCGTCCCCTGCCGGCCGATGATCACGCCGGCGCGTGCCTTCGGGTGACGCGCACGGAAGTCCTGTTCCGACACGTCCCGCGGGGCCGGAGCGACCGAGCCGCGCACCCGCACCTGCCGCCCCGTCTTCGCCCAATAGAAGACGGCCTCGGCGACGGGCGTGTGTGCGAGCGCGACGCCCTTGGCACTCGTCGACGGGGTGGCGAACCACACGGCGTCGTCGAGGTCCTTGAGGATCACGGTCCGCGCCTGCGGCTCACCCTCGGGCGACACGGTGGCGAGAGCGAAGGCGTGGGCGACCGGGGTCTCCCGCTCGGCCTCCTGCTCCAGCCAGTCGCGGAGGAGCAGCAGCGGATCGCTCGGAACGTCGGCCGCTCGCAGCTCCGGCTGTTCGGTGGGACGGGTGGGGATCTCGCGGAGGATCTCGCGGAACGAGCCGGTGGGAGCGTCGGTCATTCCGCGAGCATATGACCGGGCCACACGGGCGCGTCACCCCTCCCCCGCACTGTCGGGGAGCCCACGCGGATTCTGATAACGTGGCAGAGCACTGCGCCTCCGTAGCTCAGGGGATAGAGCGCCGGTTTCCGGTACCGAAGGTCGGGGGTTCGAATCCCTCCGGGGGCACGCACGTCGCGAAGCGCGACAGACTCAGAGCCCGGCCATTGGCCGGGCTCTTTTATCTACTTCGTCCTGATCGCGACGAGGGTGAGGCTCCATACAGGAGGGTCCTCGTCGCCCCGTTCTGGGGTATCTACGTCACTCGCATCCGGAAGCAGCCGGAGTGTCCGCCTATATAGTGGTCGTATTCCCATCGTTGGCCTCGCCAGATGAGCGCACGGAGACCGCATGTTAAAGCAGCCGTCCGTCACCCGAGTTCAGTCGCTCGGGGCATTGACACCCTTCTCAGAGAATTCGTCACGCTTGCGGCAGGTTGGGCCGGTCTGATGCTGCGATCACCCATAGCGCCGGTCTCACATGCTTCCAACCGACCTCTTCTTGCGGGAGAGGAAGGTAGATGGCGGGCCTGATAGTCCATGAGTGGATCGAAAGGCACGGTGGCTCAGAGAATGTGGTCGACTCGATGGCGACTGCCTTTCCCGACGCGGCGATCCACTGTCTCTGGAATAACGCACCTGACCGGTTCCCAGGCCGGACGGTGACTGAGTCATGGATGTCGAAGACTCCACTCCGACGTAGCAAAGCATTCGCTCTACCGTTCATGCCCAGCACCTGGTACCGAACTGATATTTCTGAGGCTGAATTTGTCCTTGTAAGCTCCCACCTCTTCGCCCATCACGTCGGAGCAAAGGATGCCGCAAGCGGTCCGCCGCGCTTCGTTTACGTACATACGCCGGGTAGGTACATCTGGACACCGGAGCTTGATGCGCGGGGCGATAACCCGGTAACTCGAGCAGCTGCACCGCTCCTGAAGAAAATCGACCGTCGCCGCGCACTTGAGGGAGCTGATTTCGCGGCCAACAGCGATTACATCCGCAATCGCGTGTCGAATTCTTGGGGAGTGGACGCCAGAGTCATACATCCTCCCGTACGCGTCGGACTCTTGCAATCGGAAAGTGACTGGCGAAACCGCCTCAATGAAGAGGACCGACAGGTGGCGGAGGCGCTCCCGCCTAATTTCATTCTTGGAGCCTCGCGCTTCGTCGACTACAAGCGGCTGGATGTAGCTATCCGGGCAGGCGAGCTTGCCGATCTGCCCGTGGTGCTTGCTGGGGCAGGACCGCAACTAGCGGAACTCCAACAGAAGGCAAGCACCGCATCCGTTCCGGTGACGTTTGTTCATCGTCCATCGGACGAACTCCTCTTCAGCCTCTATCAGCAGGCAGCGCTTCTTGTGTTCGCCGCGGTCGAGGACTTCGGGATCATGCCCGTCGAAGCGATGAGCCTAGGAACCCCCGTGCTGGTCATCGCAGAAGGCGGCGCGTCCGAAAGCGTTCGGGCCCTTTCCGGTGGCTCGGTAATCGAGACGCTGGACGACAGCGCAATCAAGGTCGGAATATCCGAATCCTTAGGCCTCGACATGACAGTCGCTCGAGCGTCGGCCGGCAGAAAGTTCGGTCCCGAGCGATTCGAACGAGATGTGAAGATCTGGGTGAAGGACGGCATCGCCCTTTGAAGCCTTCAGTCACGGTGAGGATGAACGACCTGCCGAAGGAACGAAGCCAACCGCGGGTGCTTCACCTCGGTCACACAACTGAGATAGGCGGGGCTGAGATGGCTCTCGCTCGTCTCCTTGAATCGTCGACCCGGGGATGGAACGCGCACCTTCTCATCCCTCGAAAACCGCGGAGCAACGGTGCATTCTCGGAACTCGCGAGCCCTATCATCTCGCGGGTCGGCCCAGCTCAAGCGCCTGGAGCAACCAGCAGCGGGCGGTCAATCGGAGCGCTCCTTCGCTTCGCATTGTCGGGAGTCACCCAGGCTGTGCTCATCCGCACGAACAGCTCGTTCCGCACGGCTGATGTACTTCATGCGAACACATCACGCTCCGCAATCTACGCTGCTCTCGCAGCGCTCAGCTGCAGAACCCCACTCGTCATTCACCTTCGGGACATGGTCAGCCGCGAGAGCCTTGGCGCCCTAGGTTACGAACTCTTCACTCGACTTGTGCTCAGACGAGCCGACGGCGTGATTGCGAATTCGGGCGCGACGCTTGACTCTGCTCTGCCGCACCTTCGCGCCTCGACTCACTCGGAGGTAATTCCGAGCCCAGCTGGTATCACGACCGTCGCCCACTCAATCGAAGCTGCGAGACGGGCTGCTCGGCCCGTCGATGTGATCGGAATGGTCGCCCGCGTAGATGAGTGGAAAGGCCACGAAGTACTCCTTCGTGCGTTCTCGGCGGCCTTCGCAGGATCGCACGTCCGACTAAAACTCGCGGGCGGTACTCCCTTCGCTAACGCTGATTATCAGCGGAAATTGCTCACCTTATGCGAGGACTTGGGGGTGACCGACCAGGTGGAGTGGCTAGGCCACGTAACAGATGTGCCCACTTTTATCGCATCTCTGGACGTCTGCGTGCAGTCATCTATTCGCCCAGAGCCACTCGGACAAAACGTCCTCCAGTATCTGGCCGCTGGAAAGCCGACAGTCGCCGTCGATGCGGGTGGACCAGCCGAATGGATCGAGAACGAAACGACTGGCATTCTGACAGATATGGGCGATGTTGACGCGCTAGCTGACGCCCTTACCCGTCTCGCCGACGATCAAGAGCTCCGGGTCGCGCTCGCGACGAATGCGCCGACAACCGTCGCAGACGCCACAGACGAGATCGTGACACAGCGGCACGCGGCATTCTTTAGGCAAGTCGTCGGCAGGCGCCCGGGACAGGTCGGCCCATGAAAGTTTGTTTGGTGGCCGCTCCCCTTCTCGCTCGATCAGGCGTGTATCGCTCGTCCCGTGAGCTTGTGGCGGCCGGGCAGGCAGAGGGTCTCGACTGGACTCTGTTCCAAGGGGTGTCTAGGAATGCCGCCGGGCACCGTCCCCCAGAAGATCCACCGTGGGTCACTGAAGTGGAACTAGAAGCTGACGGCGCCAAGGGCATCGTCTCGTTACGTCAGCTGCTGAAGGGGAGCCGAGACGTCGCGGAGGCCGATGTAATCGTCAGCATGATCCCCCAAACGGATATGGCGCTCGCAACTCTCGCAAAGCCGTGGGTCGCGTATTTGAGAGGTCGCCCTTGGCCAGCTAAGGGAGAGTCGTCATCTGTGCGGCGAATTGTTTGGGAGGTCCTCGAGCGGTCCGCGCTGCGTCGGTCCAAGGAGGTGTGGGCCACGACCCATGTTCTCCGCGATGAGATCGGCTTGGGCCGGGCGGTGGAGATCGTCCCACCAGGGTTGGCCCCGCGCCCGCGTCAGTGGGATGGAATCGGTCGACGTCAAACCGCGGTCTGGGCAGCCCGCTTCGATATCGACAAGAATCCCTCCCTTTTCGTCGAGATGATGGCAAGAGATGGGTCTGACGCAGCAATGTATGGAGCGGGTCCGCTCCAGGGTCAGATCGAGTCGATGGCACCGTCTAACGTGCGCGTACGAGGCTGGGCCTCTGCGTCCGATCTATGGGATGACGCCGCGGTCTACGTTGGGACATCAACGAGGGAGGCCTTCGGACGGAGCGCCGTGGAGGCGGCAATGGCCGGAATACCCTTGATTCTCTCTGCACGGTTCGGGGCTGCCCCTCTCCTGATAACCGACCCCAGGCTTGAGGCGAAGCTGATTCTTGAACCCTCGATGGGCCATTTAGATCGCTGGGTCGAGGCCCTGCGAGAACTGCGCGAGGATGAAGCACTCCGACGCAAAGTGTCAACTCACGTCGTGGAGAATGCTGCGAAACTCACGGTTGGGGACTCCGCCCGGGCTATCCGATCACGGCTAGAAAGTCTCTAAGCCCGGAGAATTGACCTTTCGACATAGCCGGGGGTGCACGCGGGTCATAGACGATACGTCTGGCCCGGGTTCACCTCAGCGTCCACGAAGTAGTCGAAATGCTGCAAACACCTGCACGAGAAGCACCGTGCACTCGGCAACAATTTCTCCGATCAAGCCTCCCGCAGGTCCCCATATCGCAGCAAGGGAGAGGATGAGGGGGACACCGATGACAGCGCCAGCAATTGCGCTTCGAACTATCGATCGAATGTCCCGGAGCGCGACTAGCAGGATGTTTCCTGTCGCCCGAGAAACACAAACGGTGGCAATGAGTAGCCCGCCCAACATTGACAGCTCGATAGGAATATCCGTAACACCAGAAAAGAGGATCCGCGACACCGGTGGCGCGAGGATCGCGAAGCCGAGCCCCGCGGACAATCCCAGGCCCACGTTGATTAGCACACTCTGGTGAGCACGTCGCAAACGTTCAGACTGGTCTGTTCCACGCCCGACCCACGCCTGCAAGAAGTTCGGTACGGCTTGCAGTACCGACAGGCCCATCCGTTGAAGGCGTTCGACGGCGGCGAAGAGCGCCACCGAGCCGGGCGCCGCGAGCCCCACCAAGGTTATTGGGAGTGCGATATACAGCGCGCTCACGGCTCGGCCTGAGAGCGCTAGGAGTTGGGCGCGCAGAAACCATACGAGCCGTCGAGGACCGATTCCACGCAGATCCGTGCGGCTGAGCCCGACCATGAGAACTGATATGACAGGGGACGCCAAGGACGACAGCAGCACCGCGGCGCCATACGCCCATAGCGGGCCTCCCATGGAGATCACGACGGCGGCCACAGAGATGGTCGTCACCTTGGGGAAAGTGTCGGCGAGGGCAATCCTTAGGGGGGACGACGTCCCTACAAAGAACCACGTTGACGTCAGCCCGACCGCCGCAGCTCCGACGGCCATTAGGGCAGCCTCGAATGAGTACGAGCTAGTCAAGAGACTCGCTCCCACAGCTGCGGCGGCCGACATCGGGGCTAGGGCGGCCGTTTTCGTCGAGAGCGCAATGGCGAGCAGTTTTTTGCGACTTCGCAGACCAGCCCGCGCCACACGCTGGGGGCCGTTCAGGGCCCATCCAAGTTCCACGATCACTGCAGCCGCCCCGCCTAGAGACTGCCCGAGCGCAATCGCTGCCCACCCTGCTGCACCGAACTGCGACGTAACCGCCGGCAGCGCCAGAAGGGGGCTGACCGCGGCGATGATCGGAAGAAGTATGAAGCCGGCTAGCCTCAGCACGCCCTTCATTTTCTTCCGGCGTCGGCGGAAGTGCTCATCGCCCTCACGCCCCTGCGTTCCAACTCGCCTATCAGTAGATCGAAACGTTGTGTCACATAGGCTTCGAGTCGATTCGCGATACCCGCATCATGATCCGGCCGGTAACTCATACTCACTTGTGTGAGCGCAGATGCGATGTCGGCGGGCGATCCGGGCGACACGGTGAGAAGTTTCTCCCCGACCAATGGTTCAATCTCGCTTAGAGCGCGACTGTGCCTGGTCACTACCAAGCGGTCGCAGGAGAGACCCTGCCAAACTTTATTTGCGATCACTCCCTCGGCTTTAATCGACTCCCCGAAGACACCGAGAACTACCTGGTGCTCTGCAATCACCGCCCTTAGCTCTTCCGGAGCCACTGGAGGCCTGATGATGAATCTCTCTTCGACGCCGCCTGCATTGGTCTTCACCAGGTGACTACTCTTCGCGACGTCGCCGACGAGAGTCAATTGCACGTGCAAATTGGACGGAAGAGACGCCACCGCTGCCACGACGAACTCGAGGCCGTGGAGAGGGACGTGGTTGCCGTAGTACAAAACTCGAAGAGGGGGCACCTCTGTATCGGACTTCACTGGAGTCGCCCAGGGTGGCGCGCCGACAGGCAAAGACAAGGCGGTTGCATTCCGACGAATGAACGGCCTTACCGCGGCCGCTCGAACCTCGGTATCGATCAGAAAGACATCGGCGAATTTGCGAGCGATCAGATCTATCAGTCGATAGACCCTCGCTTTAAGGCTGCGCGCGCTCGCGTTGTGGCGATCCTCGATCTCGGTCTCATGCAGGCCGATGAAACCGTCAACAACGTGGATCGCTCCTACCGACCGAGCGACTGCCCACGTCACGATGGCATACGGAAGAGAAAACTCGCTCAAGACGACAACCTTTGCCTGTCGCGATTCCTTCCAGAGATGGGCGATATTTGTAGCTAGCTTCACCAGGCGATTGCGGCCAACTGCCGCTGGCACAGGTCTCACATCGAACCCGCAACCCATGAGATGACTACGAAGGCGGGAATTGCGCGGGTACTCGACGTCCCTGATCGCAAAATAGACCACAGCGGGTCGAATCGGTAGCTCAGACATTCGGGCCCTACTTCCCCGGTGCTACGACAGGAGCCGCCGCACGGTTCAAGAGTTGGCCGATCGCCTTGACGAAGACGGGGGCCATACTTCGGCTGAACTCAGCTGTGAGGTGGTGCTCGTCGCGATAGACGAGGAGGTCATCGATGATGGCTGGACAGAGTTGGTCGTCGCACAGATAGTCGTTCAGATCGAGGAGCTCGCCTCCGGCAGAACGCACATTTGTGAGTCCGGAGTCGGACGAAAGTGCTTCACTTCGTTGCGTTGCGCACGTACTCGCATCGTTCAGATGCGCGGAAAGACACAGCGCTGGGCTGGTCGACATACTCGGAGTATCTGCGATGACGAGCACCTGCTGCGAGGGAACAAGCATGGTGATGGTCTCACCTAATCCTTGGTCCCAGTCCTGAGGAGGGCCCTGAATCGCATCGACGGAACGCATGTTGGACAGGACGGTTAGGGCAGGTGGCTCCGACTGGAGCCGTTCGATTACGGCGCCTCGCCAGCGTACGCATTCGGAGTACGACGAGCCATCTCGCAATATCTCAACAGATGCTGAGGGACATGAACTCTTCGTGAAGGTCTCTAGACGAATCGTTCCGGCGTCCGCCAGAGTCTTGAGAGCTGGGAACCAGTGAGCGGCGTGGGAGTCACCGAATAGCGCGACCATCGGAGCGCTTTCGTTCGAGCCGAATCGACATGGCTTGGAATCGACAGACTCGAAGTCACGATGACAGCCCGTCGCGTAGAGCGCCGGTATGTCGTCGGCCGCGTCCCAGAGGGACGGCTTCAAGTTCGCAGGTACTGTGTCAGCCGCCCTAGGCGATTGCGATACTTCGTAAGCTTGCGCGTCATCGCCCGAAGTCAATGAGCGCGCGGACGCCGCGGGGATCGCGACAACGCTTATCAGCGCAATCACGGCAGACGAGGCCGCTACGAACAGGAGGGTTCTACGTCCACCTGCCTCGACGAAAACACGCGATCTCCTCCCGGGCTCTTCGACCAGACGGTATAGAACGTAAGCGAGCGGAACAGCTAAGAGGGCGAGACCAACGGATACGGCGATTGGCAAATCAGCGGGCGTAATAGCCGCCGCCGGAATCACTATTAGGGGCCAGTGAACCAAATAGAGAGAGTACGAGATCTTCCCGATCCATTGGAGGGGGTGAATCGAGAGCAGTCGTGCGGGTCCCAGCCGGGAATCATTTCCGCACAAAATCACTAACGCAGTACCCACGACCGGCAATATTGCCACCACGCCCGGGAAAGGTAACTCCGCGCTCAGGAACGCTCCGCCGGACACAATGGCCAAGAGTCCAGTCCAGCCAAGGGCCGCACGCGCAGTGGCTGAGACTCTACGAGCGAGCGGGTCTCCCACGAGAGCGATTAGTCCGCCGATGCCGAATTCCCAGGCTCGGGACGGGAGCGAGAAGAACGCCCAGGGCTGCGACGACCCCGTCAGTAGCACGCAAACCGCGAAGGACACGAGGACTATCGCGAAGGTGAAAATGATGAGGCTTCGTCTGCTCCTACGTCCCACCGCAAACGCGACCATCAGCGCGATGGGCCAGATTAGGTAGAACTGTTCCTCTACACCAAGGGACCAGTACTGCTGGAACACGGATGGCGACGTCTCCGCCAGATAGTCCGTACCTTGGACAGCAAAGAGCAAATTCGGGACGTAGAGCGCTGTCGCAGCGGCATCACGGAACACGGCCGGCAGGGCAAGCGGAGGCATCCAGATTGCCGCAGCCACCAGGCTTAACAGGAGTGTTGCCACGGACGCTGGGAGAATTCGGCGTGCTCGCTTCGCCCAAAACGCTGCTAGATCCACCCGTCCCTCCCGAGCTAGCCCCACCGCAAGGTGTCCGGTGATCAGATAGCCCGAAATAACGAAGAATACGTCGACCCCGACAAATCCTCCCCCGAGCCAAGGAACCCCTGCGTGATAGATAAGGACCAGGCCCACCGCTACGGCGCGTAGGCCCTGGACGTCCGACCTAAATGCACGACGGCCTGCGGCCGGCTTGTCCTCAGGCATCGATAGCTTGCCTCGAGTGGGTACGCGATCGATCAACGGAGACGAGTCCCCCCCGTTCACTGCGAGGCTCGCGGGGCTCGGACATCGCAACCCCCACAACCGCAGCCACGATACAAATTGGTGCGAGCAGGCTCCAGTACCCGGCCGTCAACATCGCGACAGCAAGAGCCAGGGCGGCAGCAGCTCCGGCAGTTCGAAGCGCGGTCCCCCTCCGCCCGAGAGACACAACAACCGCGAGAAGCATCCAAATGAGAATTGCAAGACCCAGGAACCCCATCTGAAGCCCGATCATGAGGTAGCCGTTATCCGCGTTGAGATAGCCCAGCGGGGCCACTTCAGCGAATTGCTGGCTCACCGGGCCAGCCGCGCCCGCCCCGGCTCCAAGCGGGTGACTCGTGAATGCATTCCATGCAATTGGAAGGGTTGCATCACGGCGACTGTTGAACGAACCATCGGCGTCGAGGTTGGTGAGCGTCAGCGCTCGATCAACGGCGGCCTGAACCCTCGGTACACCGAGGGCTATCAGGACACTCACAAAGATCGCCGTCCCGGCGAGAACGACCAGGAGGTTGCGCAGGACACGGAGGACGAATTCGCCTCGAGACCATATTGCCAGAGCTAGTAAACCCACCGTCACCCCCGCTATCAGAGAGGTACGCGTGAGGCTAAGGAAGTTGACGACATAGAGCAAAGTTGCGACGACAAAGAAGCCCGCCTTCGCTCGTCCGGATGCTCGCAAACCTGCAACCAATAGGGCGGGTGCCATACATGCGAGAAAGAGGCCCATGTCCTGGTTCGACTGGAATGTGCCCATGAGACGGATCTGGTCTCCAACACTGTAGGTGGAAAGGCCCTCGGTTGCTGACCGAATCTCCTCCGCCGATAATCCAAAGATCGCCTGGCGAAGGCCGACAACGATGTTGACGAGGACAACGGAGGCAATGGCGCCCAGAATGAACTTTCTAGCCCTCGGGACCTCGTGGTCGGGCGTGTGTGAGAGAGAGGCCGTCACCGCGACAACCGTGAGCGGAGCAGCTACAAGTCCAACCAGACCTCGAAGGGAAAACTCGACGTTCATCGTCGCGGCCAAACTGACACCGGCCATCACCACCGCCAGAACGAGGAACAGTGCGCCAGGAATAATGACTCGGCGATCAAGGCCCGGCCGCTTGAACGAGGCACATCCAGCCAGAATGAGAAGTGCAGTACCAACTGAGTTTAATTCCTCCACCCCTGACGCGTAGCGCCCTAGGAAGGCAGAGAAGCCAACCGTCAAGATCCCGAGAACGATGAAGCCATTTCTGATACCGAGCTTCAGGACAGTGATAAGTGCAACACAAACTCCAAAGAGCACGGCAAGGGCGACGGGTGCTTCGATTGCCAGGAATGTGGCCGCAATCGTCGCGATTGTGGCGCTGCCGTAGAGAGCCAGTCTGCCGAGTTTCAATGCGCACTCCCGCCGGGCGCGACGACCGCCCTCACTGTCCGCCAAAGTATGTTGATGTCACCCATAAGTGACCAATTCTCCACGTAGAAGAGATCGAGCCTAATCGCGTCCTCCCATGACAGCTCGGATCGACCGCTCACTTGCCAGAGGCCGCTCATACCGGGCTTGATGAGCAGTCGCCGGTAGGCGATGTTGTCGTACAGAGCTACCTCGGCTTCACGCTGAGGCCGAGGACCGACGAGGCTCATGTCGCCCTTGAGTACGTTGAGCAGTTGGGGGAACTCGTCGATCGAGTACTTCCGCAGTACCTTCCCGATAGACGTGAGTCGAGGATCGTCCTTGACTTTGAAGAGCGGTTTGTCGCTCGTGCCCTGAGCAGCGAGCAATTGCTGCAGCTCCGCGTCGGCGTTCTCCCGCATCGAACGGAACTTGAGCATCTCGAACGGCTTCCCGTTGAGCCCTACGCGTTCCTGTCGATACAGCACACGTCCCCGGCTGGTGAGCTTCACGGCGAGTGCCACGAGCAGGAGCGGGATGCTGAGCGCGAGCAGCATGAGGCCGGACCCGAGAATGTCGAACCCGCGCTTGCCGTACTTCTTCCAGCCCTCACTGCGCGGCGTCTCCACATGAATAAGAGGAAGGCCGGCCACGGGACGGGTGTGGATACGCGGGCCACCCACATCCGTGAGACTCGGGGCGAGCACCAGGTGGTGCACACCCGGGATCAGCTGCCAGCTCAGCTCGCGAAGCTCCTGCGGTGAGAGGGTGTCGCTACTCGTGACCACCACCGTGTCGGCACCGAACGTGTCGAGCGCCTCGACGATGGAGTCGTATTCCTGCGATGTACGCACCGGGATGCCCTCGAGTTCCGCGCCCGCCGGGTAGCCCTTGACCCACGCTCCCACCACGCGGTAGCCGGCGCTCGTGTCGCGCGACAGCTGGGTGGCGATGTGGACCACGCTCTGCTCGGACCCGATGAGGAGAACGTTGGACGCGAACCGTCCCTGCGAACGCTCCACGGCCAGCCACTGGCGCCACGCCCACCGGAAGAACAGCAGCATGAGGATGCCGAGGGGGAACGCCAGCAGGATGTAGCCGCGGGCGATGTCGATCCGGAAGATGAACGCGACAATCGCCACGAAGCCGAACAGGCGGCCGCTCGAATCGGCCACGAGCTTGTACTCCGTGGACCCGGCACCCACCACACGGTAGTTCCGCGAGCCTCCGAAACGAAGGGCAAGCACCCAGAGGGCCGTGAGGACGACCGAGACGATCGTGTAGCTCACGACCAGCGGCGCCTCGCCTGGAGCAGGAATCCGCGTCGTGTCGCCGTCGCCACCGAGCCAGACGAGCTGCACCCCGAAGACGACCCAGACGAGCACGAGAAAATCAGTGACCGCCAGGCGCCGAGCGTAGCTGCGACGCCAGTCACGGCGTCTGCCGGATTCGCGCGGAGCGCCGGTCTGAGTGGGCGACGACGGTGTCACAACTTCTGAATCAACATCGGTACTCACGTCGGACCCCTCTTGCGGCCGAGCATTTTGCCCTTTTCGGACCCCCATATGCGGGACCCTCTCAGTGTATTGATTCGAAGGTTTCGAGGAGATGACGTTCTACCCCAATGCGAGTGTCGGATAAACAGGGGACAAACCCGTGGCTGAGAGGGCGATCGCGAGGCCTGAAGCGTTGAACACCATGTGGGCGACGATCGCTGCACCGACCCTGTACGACCGGGCGACGAGGCCGAACCCGACGCCCGCGATGAACGTGACGAGGGCAGCAAGGAGACCCGCGCCGGCCACAGCGTGGACCGCTGCGAATGTGGCCGCCACGACGAGCACGGTGACCAGTTCACGCCAAAGCCCCAACCCCAGACGCTCCCCCACCGCCGGCTGGAGCGTGCCGCGGAAGAACAGCTCCTCGAGCACGGGGGCAACCACGATCGACGCGATAACGATGGCGATACCTGCGACGACGCCGACCGCCCCGCCGCTCAGGATCGCGGATCCCGTACCGATCCGTCCGGTCGTGAGCACCTCGAGGAGCAGACCGAGCGAGCGAGCGGTGAGCCCGACGAAGAGACCAGCCACGACCCCGGCAACGGAGATCGGCAGGCGAAGAACCCGCCACCACGGTTCGACACGCCCCTTTGTGGCGCCGCGGACGGACAGCGCGACCGCCGCGGAGAGAGGCAGCCAGACGACGGCGTACGAAAGAGACTCTCGGAGCGCAGCGGGAACCGAAGGAAGGGACGCCACCGGAAGGACCGCGACGGCGATGAGCACACCCACCACGGGCACCGTCAGGCTCCAGCGATGAGTGGTGGGCAT
Organism: Labedella gwakjiensis; assembly: GCF_003014675.1. Taxonomy (NCBI): domain Bacteria; kingdom Bacillati; phylum Actinomycetota; class Actinomycetes; order Micrococcales; family Microbacteriaceae; genus Labedella; species Labedella gwakjiensis. Next base: position 2,696,798 of record NZ_PYAU01000001.1, on the reverse strand, counting down.
GTGAGCCACCGTAGTGGGAGATCCGTCACGGATCGAAGCGGACTGTGGACGGATGTATGGGAGCATGTTTCGCAAGGCGTCGATCGGGCGTCGCCCTATCGAGGAAGGCCGCGAACGTGGAGTTGCGCGACTACATCAGGATCCTGCGTAAGAGTTGGGTTCTCATAACGGCGATGGTCCTGCTCGGCGTCGCCGCAGCCGCAGGGTACTCACTTCTGCAGACTCCGCTCTATAGCGCGACGAGCAAGGTGTTCGTATCGACGCAAGCCGGCGGAAGCGCGACAGACCTCAATCAAGGCAATGCGTTTGCCACGCAGCGCGTCAATACATACGCCGATCTCGTCAGCACGCCGGTTGTACTCCTTCCCGTGATCGCAGACCTGGACCTCGATACCGACGCGGATGCCCTGGGGCGAAGCATTTCTTCGTCCGCACGGGAGAGCACATCACTGATCGAGATCACGGTCACGAACGCTAGTCCGGTTCTGGCGGCAGATATTGCAAACGGAACCTCGGAGAGTCTCACAAGCGTCGTGGATAATCTCGAGCGGCCACTCGAGGAGGGCGCTGTGTCGCCGGTCAAGCTCAGCCTCGTTCAGCAGGCGACCGTTCCATCAACCCCTGTGAGCCCCAACGCCACTATCAATCTCATCCTTGGTCTCCTCGTCGGCCTCGCGCTCGGCGTGGGCTTCGGCGTTCTCCGTGAAGTTCTCGACACACGTATACGCACCGAGCGCGACGTGAAGAGCGTCACGGAGGCCGCGATCGTCGGTGGCATTGCCTTCGACCCGAAGGCCGTCTCCCGCCCGCTCATCGTGCAGGACGACCCCCGCAGCCCGCGCGCGGAGTCGTTCCGCAGTCTGCGCACCAACCTGCAGTTCATCGGGGCCGGCAGCGCCGGCCACAGCTTCGTGGTCACCTCCTCGATCGAGTCCGAGGGCAAGAGCACCACGGCGGCCAACCTCTCCATCGCTCTGGCGGCCGCGGGTTCCCGCGTCGTTCTGGTCGACGGCGACCTGCGTCGCCCGAAGGTGGCCGACTACATGGGCATCGAGGGAAGCGTGGGACTCACCGACGTGCTCATCGGCCGCGCCGAACTCCACGACGTGCTCCAGCCGTGGGGTCGCTCCACCGTGACGGTGCTCCCGGCCGGCAAGATCCCGCCGAACCCGAGCGAACTTCTGGGTTCCCCCGGCATGGAGCACCTCGTGGAGACGCTCGCGGCCGAGTTCGACCACGTGATCTACGATGCTCCCCCGCTACTGCCAGTCACGGACAGTGCGATCCTCGGCAAGCTCGTGGGCGGCGCCCTCGTCGTGGTGGCGGCGGGACGCACCACCAAGCACCAGCTGGAAGGTGCGGTTACCACTCTCGAGCACGTGGGCGCGCCCGTCTCGGGCATCATCCTCACGATGCTGCCGACATCGGGCCCGGACGCCTATGGCTACGGGCGCTATGGCTACGGCTACGGCTACGGCGCGGACGAGCCGATCGAGTCCAAGGAGCAGTCGACCGCCAGCGCGTCCTGATTCGCGCGGCTCTCCTCGGAGACCAGTCCGACAGCACACCCACCACGGGACCGACCCGAGAGACGACATGACCGCGACCTTCGAGATCCTCACCGTGTGCACGGGGAACATCTGCCGTTCCCCGCTCGCCGAACAGATCCTGCGGAGCGGCCTGGCGGACATCCCTCGCGTCAGCGTGGCGAGTGCCGGCGTGTACGCGATGGTCGGGAGCCCGATGACGCCGGAGGCGGCCGCATTGTCCGTGGAGTTCGGCGGTCTGGGCTCCGAGCACCACCTGGCGCGCGACCTCTCGCCCGCCCTCATCGACGCGTCCGGCCTCGTGTTCGCGATGTCCCGCGAACATCGTCGCTCCATCGTGGAGATGCGTCCGCGCGCAGCCCGCACCACGTTCACGTTGCGCGAGTTCGCACGGTTGGCCGACGGCACCACCGACGACGAGCTCTCCTACGCGGCAGCCCTCCCCCTCGACGCCGTCAGAGAGCGTCTGGCCGAGGCGGTGATCGCCGTCGGTGCACGCCGTGGCATCGTCGAACGCCCGGTCGACCCGGCAGACGACGACATCGTCGACCCTCACCGCCGCGGCGATGCGATCTATCGGGAGTCGGCCGGTCAGCTCGTACCCGCCGCTGAGATCGCCGTCCGCGTGCTGCGCCGCGCCGCGACGATCACCTCACCGTCGACTCCGGGAGCCCGCTGATGATGCCGAGAAGACCACGGCGGATGTCGGCGGCCCGTGAGGCGCGGAAACGATGGCTGGCGATCGCCGGGATCGTGCTGTTCCTCGCCGTCGACATCCTGCTGGTGGTTCTGGCGCTCCGCTCGATGTCTCCGCGCGACAACGGCTCGGGACCACCGGCCGAACCGGTTCCCGTCGCATCGTCACCGATGGCGACGCCCGCGAACACTCCCACGCCGAGTGCCACCCCAGGCGTCACGGTGGCGGCCCCCACGCGTGTGCTCACCGCTCTGAACGCGACCGTCGCCTGGCGAGCGATGACAGGCGCCTGCCCGGCCACGGCTGCGAATCCCGAGCTCACAACGGACGCGGGAGCCACCTGGACGTCCACCGACCTGACGACGACGACCGGGGTCCTGGCACTTCAGCGCATCGTCGTGACGGATGCCGATACCGCCACGTTCCTCGGTTCGGCCGAGGACTGCACACCCGACGCAGCACGCACCTTCGTGGCGGGAGCGGACTTCGCTGAGGCTCCCGATCAGCTCGACGGCACCTGGTACCTCGCACCGGTCGGAAGTGCGACGATGCATGCCCCCGGCCGCGACGTGGCGGCACCGTGCGCGAGTGCGGTCTCGGTGGCCCCCATCGACGATTCCCGGGCCGGCGTCTTGTGCGCCGACGGCTCGGCTCACATCACCGACGATGTCGCGGCTACCTGGACGAGTGTCGATGCGCCGGCCGGAACGGTCGCCCTCACGGGGACGAGCAACGGTCTCATCACCGCCAGCGTCGGCTCGAACGACTGCGCCGGCGTGCTGCTCACGAACATCGGTCTCACGGGTGATTCCTCTCCGCTCGGCTGTGTGGAAAGCTCGGAGTCTCCCGCCGACCTCAGCGGATCGACGGCGATCGACTGGACGGACGACAGCATGTGGATCTGGGTGGGCGATCGCCTGCTCATCTCCACCGACCAAGGAGCGACCTGGACGTGACCGACGCGAACAAGCCGGAGGGTACCGCCGGCGAGAACGACGCCACGCGCCCCGCGGATTCCACCGCGCCCGGCGGGCCCGACTTCGACCTCGACGCCTGGGAGGCCAAGGGGAACCGGCGGAGGCGGAGCTCGAGCAGCAGCGGTTCGGGGTCGAGCAGTAGCGGACGCGGGAAGGGTACGAGCAGCCGGTCCCGTCGGAAGCGTGCGCGTCGCCGCCGCATCATCGGGTGGAGCATCGCGGGTGTCGCCGTGGTCCTCATCGCGGCGACGGCGTGGGTGGGCATCCGCGCCCTTCTCGCCAAGGATGAGCTCGAGGCCGCCGTTCCGCTCGCCAACGATGTCGTGTCCGCGATCGGTGATGGCGACACCGAGGGGGCCCGCAGCACGGCGGACCGGCTCGCCCAGCACACCGCCTCCGCTGCGAGCCTGACCGGCGATCCCGTCTGGCGCGCGTTCGAGGTGCTGCCCTTCATCGGCGACGACCTCCACGCCGTTCGAGAGATCGCCGGATCGGTGGACTCCCTCGCCACGGATGCACTCGACCCGCTGCTCACGCTCGTGCAGGACTTCAGTCTCGAACAGTTCACGCCGAAGGACGGCGCACTGCCCGTCCAGCCCCTCATCGACGCCCAACCCACGGTTGCGCAGGCCGCGGCCGCCACGGCTGCGGCGCATGATCGGGTGGATGCGATCGACACGTCAGGGACGCTCTCCCCCGTGACGGATGCAGTGGATCGGCTCGGTGGGCTCGTGGACACGGCCGATGCCGCCACGGATGCCGCGAATCGTGCGGTGCAGCTGCTGCCGCTCGTGCTCGGGAGCGATCGGCCGCGCGACTATCTGCTGATCTTCCAGAACTCCGCAGAGCCTCGCTCCGCCGGCGGAATCGCCGGCGCGTTCGCTCTCCTGCACACGGAGAACGGAACGATGTCGCTCACCCAGCAGGCCACGGCGCAGGACTTCCCCAAGGCCGACCAGCCGATCATCGACCTCCCGACGGAGACCGAGGGCATCTACGGGGACATCACGGGGCGGTTCGCCCAGAACATCACGATCACGCCGCAATTCCCTCTCTCGGGCGAACTCGCTCAGGCCTGGTGGGAGCGTTCCTACGGTACGAAGGTCGACGGCGTGATCGCCCTCGACCCCACCACGCTGAGCTACCTGCTGCGTGCCACCGGCCCGATCACCCTCGCCACGGGCGACCAGCTCACGAGCGACAACGCCGTGAAACTGCTTCTTCAGGATGTCTACTCCCGCTACCCGGACACGCAGGTCCAGGACCTCTTCTTCGCATCGACCGCGGCCGCGGTGTTCTCGGCGATCTCATCCGGCGACGTCGATCCGGTCGCGTTCATCGAGGCCCTGGCCCAGGCCTCGAGCGAGCGACGAGTACTCATCTGGAGCAGCGATCCCGTCGAGCAGGCCATCCTCGACGACACATCTCTCAACGGAGATCTCACCCAGTTCGGGGGACAAGATCGGTACGGGGTCTACATTAACGATTCCACCGGGGCCAAGATGGGCACCTATCTGGAGTACCGGCTCGGGGCGGTCGATACGTCCTGCCGGAACGACGGGCGGCCGTACCGCGACGTCGAGGTGACCGTGACGAGTACAGCGCCGACCGACGCCGCCACGAGTCTGCCCAGCTACGTCACGGGCGGAGGCCAGTTCGGCGTAACCCCTGGTAACACGAAGATTATCCTCGCGTTCTACGGTGCGGACGGGTCACAGTTCGTCGGAATCGAGCGCGGAGGCGAGGCCGTTTCCTCGCGGACGGCGCAGGATTTCGGGCTGCCGGTGGTGCTCACGACGGTGGAACTCGCACCCGGAGAGACCGCCACGATCCACGTGCGCTGGCTCGCTCCTGAGGATCCGTCGGATTCTCCTGTTACGGAAATGACGCCAGGGGTTCACGCGATCGAAACAGAGAAACCTAGGTTTGACTGCAAGTTTCCCTAGAATGGAATGACTGGACCGTCCTCTGACGGATTCGACTCCAGGACTCTCACAGCACCGTGACCCAGCCACGCACGGCTGTGGCCGCCCATAAAACGCAGACCGATCCTTCAGGGGGACAACGTGTTCAAAAAGATCATTGCGGGAGCAGGCATTGCGCTTGTCGCCCTCTTCGCCGTTCCGACCGCCGCTCAGGCGCTCTACGCTCCGGAAGACAGCATCACCGTCACCGGTACCCCGGCGCCCGGCGGCACCGTGACCGTCACCATCGATGCAGCCTTCACGCCGGGCGAGGATGTCTCCTTCACCCTCACGGGCGAGAACGCCTCGGCCGCCACGCTCGCCGTATTCAAGGCCGCGGTTGAGACGAAGTCGCTCACGAAGGCCGCGGACGCCTCCGGCTCCGCTGCGCTCGACGTGACCCTCCCGGCCAACGCCTCGGGCACCTACACGATCACCGGCACCGGCCTCAGCTCCGGCATCGTCGGCACCGCCGCGGTCACCGTCGTGGCCGGCGACGGTTCCGGCACGGACGACGGCGACGGACTCGCCGTCACCGGTGGCACGGCTCTCACCGCCATCTGGATCGCGGGCGGCGCTCTCGCGCTCGGCATCGTGCTCCTGCTGGTCCGCACGATGCGCCGCAAGGCCAGCGTCTGATCTTCAGTCACTGAAGGAGAAGGCCCCCGGGTTCACCCGGGGGCCTTCTCCTTTTTGCTGTGCTCGGACGTAGGCCCCACGTCGGGACCGATCGCGAGTTCTCCACAGGGAGAAGGCCCGTGAGAACGGCTCATGTAACAACTCCCTTAGCGTGCAAAGAGTTCTGGATGAAAGCCGTCGCCGAACGCGACGTGGCCGTCCTCGCCACCGCACAGCAAGGAAACCCATGATCAAGAAGCTCCTCGCCGTCCTCGGGCTGGCATTCGTCGCCCTTCTCGCCGTCCCATCGGCCGCCTCCGCCTACGCGCCCGGTGGCAACGGAGTGGGAGACGTGACGGGACGTCCTGTGCCGGGTGGTTCCCTCAACGTGGGCTTCGAGGGAGTGTTCGCCCCCGGGGAGAAGGTGGAGATCATCGTCACCTGCCCCGGAGCGGCCGACATGGTCCTCGACGACGTCGCGGACGCCGATGGCAGCACGAGCACCGACTTCACGGTGCCGGCCGGCGCCACGGGTACCTGCAGCATCGCGGCACGCGGCGTGAGCTCGGGCGCCGCCGGCACCGCCGCCTTCTCCATCATCCCCGCCGATTCCGGCACGTCGGGCGGCGACGACCTCGCGGTGACGGGCGCCTCGACCGCAGCCGTCGTGTGGCTGGGCGCGGGCACCCTCATCGTGGGCGCGGTGCTCCTCCGCGTTCGATCGCTTCGACGCAGCGCCAGCAACTAGCGCGCCTGCCTGCACGGCCGGCCGGCCGTCAACGAACAGAAGCGCCGCCCGTCAGTCGACGGGCGGCGCTTCTCGTGTCAGCGGGCGGCGAGGGAGTCCGCGGCCACCTCGATCGAGACCTCGTCGCCGAACGCGAGCCGCTCATCCGCCGCGTGCTGCATGCGGACCGTGAGCCCGCCGTCCGTCCGCAAGCGCGTCCGCCTCAGCGAACCCAGGAACGTGCTCTCGAGCACCGACGCCCGCTCGCCGCGTCCGTCGGTCGCGAGACGGACGTTCTCGGGTCGCAGGAGCACCTCGATGGGGCCATCCGGACGCGATGAACGCAGGGGCAGGCGGACCCCGAAGACGGTCGCGTGCCCGCCCTCCGCCGTGGCCGGGACCACACTCGAGAGGCCCACGAAGTCGGCCACGAACGGCGTCGCCGGATCGCGGTAGAGGTCCTCGGGCGAGCCGATCTGCTCGATGCGGCCACCGTTCATCACGGCGATCCGGTCGGAGACGGCGAGCGCCTCCTCCTGGTCGTGCGTCACGAACACCGTCGTGATCGCGAGACGCAGCTGGATGCGACGGATCTCATCACGCAGCTGCACCCGCACCTTCGCGTCGAGAGCCGAGAGCGGCTCGTCGAGCAGCAGCACCCGTGGCTCCGTCACGAGCGCGCGGGCGAGCGCCACGCGCTGCTGCTGGCCGCCGGAGAGCTGGGCGGGGTACCGGTCGCCGAAGTCACGCAGCCCCACGAGCTCGAGCGCGGCGAGCGCCCGCTCCCGCGCCTCCGCCTTCTTCACCTTGCGCATTCCGAGTCCGAACATCGTGTTCTCGACGGCCGTGAGGTGGGGGAAGAGGGAGTACGCCTGAAAGACCATCCCGAGGTCCCGCTTGTTCGTGGGCACGTTCGACACGTCCGTGCCGCCGATGCGCACGACGCCGCCTTCCGGCGACTCCAGGCCGGCGAGGACACGCAGAGCCGTGGTCTTGCCGCATCCCGACGGACCGAGAAGCGATACGAACTCCCCCGCCGCGATGTCGAGGTCGAGTCCGTGCAGCACGCGGTGCCCGCCGTACTCCTTGACGACCTCGCGGAAGGAGACGCTCGCCCCGTCGACGCCGGCGGCGACGAGCGGATTCGAGCCCGTGGTGCGGGCGTCCCGCGAGGTGGCTGTGTCGAGAGCGCGGTCCGATGTCATGTCGGGTCCTTTCGCGGAGTGGAGCGTCGAAGGGCCGTCGCCGTGCCGACGCGACCGATGGCGAGCAGCAGGAGGAAGGCGAAGAGCAGCGCGAGGAGCGCGAGGATCACCGCGACGTAGGGGTCCTGCTTGTTGACGACGAAGAGCGCCGTCTGGAGGTTCTGCCTGTTGAGCAGCGACGCGATCGTGAACTCACCGAGCACCACGGCCACCGAGATGAGCGAGGCGGACAGCAGCCCGACGCGGAGGTTCGGTGCGAGGACACGGAAGAGCACGCTCCCCCATCCGGCGCCGAGCGAGCGGGCGGCCTCCGAGAGGGTGCGGACGTCGATCGCGTCGAGGTTCGCCTGGATCGCGCGGTAGGCGTACGGAAGCACCGTCACGCCGTACGCGAAGGCGAGCGTCCACACACCGGTTCCCACGGTGCGACCGATCGACAGATATATGGGAGCGAGTCCCACCACGAGCACGATCGCAGGGATCGAAAGCGGGAGGAGGCAGAGGAACTCGAGCGGTCGCCGCAGCTTCGGGAAGCGCAGCGTCACGAGGATCATCGTGGGGGCCAGGAGGAAGAGGACGATCGCCACGGTGGTGAGGGCCAGCACGAGAGATCCCTGCAGCCCCTTCCAGATCGGCGCGTACTTCCCCGCGTTCGCCGGGTCGACGAGCGCGACCCAGTGGCTGAGGTCGTAGCCGCCACCCGAGGTGCGGAACGTGAAGGCCACCATGGACGCGATCGGGATGAGGAACACGAGCCCGACGACACCGAGAATGAGCCAGGTCGTGGGGCGGCGCGGAGCGATCGTTGCGCGGACGGTACCCGTCCGGGTCAGGCCTGCCATCGAGCGGCCCTCCTCTGCACGAGCGCGTACGCGCACATGACCACGGCCATGATCACGATCATGCCGAGCGCGAGCACACCCGCCACGTTCTCGCGGCCCAGCACCGTCTCGCTCGTGAGCGCCGTCCGGATCTGCAGCGGCACGATCGACGAGCCCTGACTCGACAGAGCCGCCGCCGTGGCGTACGACGAGAACGCGTTCGCGATGAGGAGCAGGAAGCTCGCGAAGAACGACGGCGCGAGCACCGGTATCCCCACCTTCCACCAGAACGTCGCCGGCGTGCCTCCGAGCGTCAGCGTCGCCTCCATCCACTGCGGCTTGAGGCCCGCGAGCGCCGGGAGGAACGTGATCACCATGAGCGGTACCTGAAAGTAGATGTACGGCAGGACGAGGCCGGGAAGCTCGTAGATCCAGGCGCCGTCGGCGAAGATGTCGACGCCGAACACGTCACGCAGGAACACGGTGACGACGCCCTGCAGACCGATCGTCGCGATGAACGCGAACGCGAGCATCACGCCGCCGAACTGCGCGAGCACACCGCTCGCGGCGTCAACGATCGATCGAGCACGGCCGTCCTCGGGGAAGCCGAGCATGGCGTAGCTGAGCGCCGCGCCCACGACGGCTCCGATCGCCGCCGTGAGGAACGACAGCCAGATCGAGTTCCAGAACGCGCCGAGGATCACCGGGTCGGCGAGAGCCGAGAGGTTCTCCAGGGTGAAGGCGCCGTCGGAGGTGAAGAGGCCGCTCGCAAGAGCGATACCCGTTGGGAGGGCCAGGAAAACGGCGACGTATGCACCGAACGGGAGCAGCCCGAGGGCTGCAGGGGCTGTGGCGCGTCGGCGCCGTCGACCGGAGTCGACGGCACCGACGCCCTCGTGAACTGCTGAGGTCACCTGGTCTAGCCGACCGCGGCGGCCCATTCGCTGCCGAGGAGCTCGCCGGCAGCGGCACTCTGGTCGGACGTCGGCACGACGACCTCAGACGGAGCCTCGGGGAGCGCCTCGAAGAGGTCGGCGTCGATGGTCCCAGCCTCCTCCATCGCGTCGGCGAGCACTGGGCGGGCACCACCGGCGAGCCACAGGTTCTGCGCCTCGTCGCTGTAGAGGAACTCCTGCCAGAGGCGCGCTGCGGCGGGGTGCGGTGCGTCGGCGTTCACAGCCTGGTTGTAGTAGCCCGCGTAGCCCGTACCCGGGAGGATCTTGACCTTCCAGTCGGGGTTGTCCGCCGTGTGGGCGACGTTCAGGTAGTCCCAGTCGAAGACGACGGGGGTCTCACCGGAGGCGACCGTTGCGCTCGTGACGTCGAGCTTCAGCATGTTTCCAGCGGCGTTGAGTTCCTTGAAGAACTCGATGCCGGGGCCGAAGTCGTCGAGGTCACCGCCGTTCTGCACGGTCGCGAGACCCACGGCGGCAAATGCGGCACCGGCCTGGGTCGGGTCGCCGTTGATCGCGACGGAGCCCTTGAAGTCGGAGCCGAGGAGGTCCTCGAGCGACTCGGGCGCGTCGAACTTGGAGGAGTCGTAGCCGATCGACATGTATCCGCCGTAGTCGCCCGTGAAGAGTCCGCTCTCCTCCTTCAGCTCGTCGGGGATCGAGTCCCAGTTCTCCACCTTGTACGGGGCGAAGGTGTCGGTGTTCTCGAGGGCGACCGTGAGGCCGAGGTCGAAGACGTCAGGCGCGGTGTCGAGGCCCTTGTTGGTCTCGGCCGCCTGGATCTCCTCGGCGCTCGACGCGTCGGGCGACGCCTCGTTGATGGTGATCTCCGGGTACTTCGCGGCGAACGCGTCGAGGACGGCACCGTAGTTGGCCCAGTCGCGCGGGAGGGCGATGACGTTGAGCTGCCCCTCCGCCTTCGCGGCGGCCTCGAGGTCGGCGAGCGAGCCGAAGTCGGCGAGGCTCGTGGCCGTCGCGGCGTCCGTCGATGCGTCGCCGCCTGAGGCGTCGGCTCCTCCGGACGAGCATGCTCCGAGGAGCAGGGTGATGGACGCAGCGGCCGCGAGTGCGGCGATGCCTCGACGTGTGGACATGGGTTCCTCTCGTGGTGCGCCGAGGTCGGGCATGACTCGGCTGCCTCACGGAGGTTAGGAGCGTCACGCGACATCAGGGCGTCCGCCGGGTGAACGGCTCGTGACGCGCACGCAACCACCTCCCCCTCCCCTCACCCCTTCCCAGACCCCAAAAAGATGGCGATACACCATCGGGTTTCGGGGTGTATCGCCATCTTTTTGGGGTGAGGGGGGTCAGGAGGTGGGTTCGGTGACGAAGTCGATGAGGTGCTCGACGCGGCCGAGGAGCTCCGGCTCGAGGTCACCGAAGGTGTTCACCTTCGAGAGGATGTGCTGCCACGCCGCCGCGATGTCGGCCTGCGTCTCGTGGGGCCAGCCGAACGACCGGCATATCCCCTTCTTCCACTCGATGTTCCGCGGGATCGTGGGCCACGCCTCGATGCCGAGGCGCTGCGGCTTCACCGCCTGCCACACGTCGATGAACGGGTGCCCCACGATGAGCACGTGATCGCGGTATGCAGGCTTCACCGCGCTCGCGGCGATACGACTCTCCTTCGAACCCTCGACGAGGTGATCGACGAGCACTCCGATCCGACGATCGCGCGAGGGCTTCGCCTCCTCGAGATGGCTCGCGAGGTCGTCGATGCCGCCGAGGTACTCGACGACGACCCCCTCCACCCGGAGGTCGTGCCCCCACACCTTCTCGACGAGCTCGGCGTCGTGCCGCCCCTCGACGTAGATGCGACTGGCCCGTGCCGTGCGCGCCTGAAGGTTCTCGACGGCGAAGGAACCCGACGCGGTGCGCTTCGGTGCGGCCTTCGCGGCGGCCGGCGGCGTGAGCACGACAGGCTTGCCGTCGATGAGGAAGCCTGAGCCGAGCGGGAAGGCGCGAATCTTTCCCCGACGATCCTCGAGCTCGATCATCCGGGCATCCGCACGGACGACGGCACCGACCCAGCCGGACGCCGCCTCCTCCACCACCATGTCCCGTTCCACCGCGACGGATGGGACCACCGTGCGACCGGCCGCACGCCAATCACCGGCGAGCACGTCGCCTCCGTACCGGTCGAAGGGGTCGCGGGAATCGATCACCCGGCCACGCTAATCGTGCTCCGCTGCGGCGCCGCCGAGGCACGCCGCTCCGCCGGAGGTCGACCCAACCTGAACGAGCCCTGGGACTGGGCTGGGTGGATGGACGGGGCAGGAAGCCGCCGCCTAGACTTCAAGACACGCTCAGGAAACAGGAGAGTGGGCCGATGCTCGCGAGGTTCGGAACGGCGATCGCCGCTGTCGTCATCGCCGCGTCGATGACCCTCCTCCCCACGTCGGTGGCGTCCGCATCACCCGACGAGACGACCCTCCCGGCCGACGTGACCTCCATCCTGTCGACCGAGACACCGGTCGACCTCGGCTCCGAGCACGTCGTCGACAATGCCGGAGTGCTCGACGCCGGCGGGGTGACCGCGATCGAGGACGCCATCGGCGAGCTCCAGCGGGAGGACGTCGATCTCTGGGTCGTCTACGTCGACGAGTTCTCCTCCCCCGCCGACGCGGAGGAATGGGCGAACACCACAGCGGAGCAGAACGGCCTCGGACCGAATCAGTACCTCCTCGCCGTTGCGACGGATGCGCGCACCTACTATCTCTCGGGCGACACGTCCGGCCCCGTCTCGGGAGACCAGCTCACCTCGATCGAGCTGGACCAGATCCTCCCCCAGCTGCGTGACGAGGACTGGGCCGGTGCCGGCGTCGCCGCTGCAGACGGCCTCCGCGGCGTCGTCTCGGGGAGCTACGGATCGAACGGATCCGGCTTCTTCTGGGTGCTCATCATCGGCGTCGTCGTGGTCGGCGCCATCATCTTCTTCGTGGTCCGTTCACGGCGCCGCACGCAGGGTGCGCCGACCGGCGGGCCGGCGGCCGTTCCGCTGCCCGAGCTCGAGAGGCAGGCGGGCGTCGCCCTCGTGCAGACGGACGACGCGGTGCGGACGAGCGAGCAGGAGCTCAGCTTCGCCGTCGCCCAGTACGGCTCCGACGCGACAACGCCGTTCCGTGGGTCGATCGACGCCGCCAAGGCGAAGCTCACGGAGGCCTTCACGCTCAAGCAGCAGCTCGACGACCACATCGAGGACACCGAGCAGCAGAAGCGGGAATGGAACACCCGCATCATCGCGCTGTGCGACGAGGCCGACGACGCGCTCGACGCCCAGGCCGTCTCCTTCGCCGAGCTGCGGGCGATCGAGGCGAAGGCGCCGGAGGCTCTCGCGACGATCCGCACGGAAACGGGATCGACGAGCGCGCGTCTGCCCGGCACGGGTCAGCGCCTCGATGCGGCACGCGCGCGTCTCGCCCCGAGCGCCCTCGAGCCCGTCGCTGACAACGTGAGGGAGGCCGATGGGCTGCTCGCGTTCGCCTCCGAACGCTTCACGGAGGCGGACACCGCCATCGCCGCCCAGCGCAGCGGCGAGGCCGCCGTCGCCATCCGCGCGGCGGAGACGGCCGTCGACCAGGCCATCTCCCTCCTCGATGCGGTCGACCGCCGCCTCGAGCAGCTCGACCACGCCGAGCAGGCGATCCCCGGCCTGCTCTCCGAGCTCGATGCCGACATCGCCGCGGCCCGTGCACGCGGCGAGCGCGGCGGCGACCTCGCCGCCGCCGTCGCCGCGGCCGAGACCGTCGCCACCGACGTCCGCGCGGCCCGCTCGTCCGGCGCACCCGGAGACCCCGTCGCGACACTCGACCGCCTCACTGCCGCCGAGACGTCCATCGAGTCCGCGACCGCCGAGGTCCGTCAAGCGGACGAGGCCGCCCGGCGCGCAGCGAGCCTGCTCGGCTCCGTCCTCGTCTCCGCTCGCGCGAAGGTCAGCGCGGCCGAGGACTTCATCAGCTCCCGCCGCGGCACCATCTCGGAAGAGGCGCGCACGCGACTCGCGAGCGCCGGTCAGTCCCTCGTCCGTGCCGAGCAGCTGGCCCCGACCGATCCGGCCGCCGCGCTCGAGAACGCCCAGCGCGCCGAGTCGCTCGCGTCCGACGCGATGCGCGCAGCGCAGGTGGACGTGACCTCCTACTCCTCCGGCCGCATGTCCACGGGCAGCGGGATCGGGGATGCCACGGCGGGCGCCGTGATCGGGAACATCCTCACGGACATGCTCCTCGGCGGCGGGGGTAATCGCGGCGGCTACGGAGGCGGCGGCATCTTCGGCGGGGGCGGGGGCGGTTTCGGTGGGGGCTTCGGCGGAAGCGGACGATCCCGCTCCGGCGGCGGCAGTTTCGGCGGCTCCCGATCCCGTTCGAGCTTCGGCGGATCCCGCGGAGGCGGCGGTCGATCGCGATCGGGCGGCGGACGCTTCTGAGCCGCCGCGCCGCCACGACACCTGACTTTCACACGACAGACGACAGCACCACGACGAGAGGAACCACCCCATGAGCAAGCAGTCCATCTTCGGCCGCATCAGCCAGCTCGCCCGCGCCAACATCAACGCCCTCCTGGACCAGGCGGAGGACCCCCAGAAGATGCTCGACCAGATGGTGCGGGACTACACCAACTCGATCGCCGACGCCGAGAGCGCCATCGCCGAGACCATCGGAAACCTCCGCCTGCTCGAGCAGGACCACGCCGAGGACGTCCGCGCCGCACAGGAGTGGGGCCAGAAGGCCATCGCCGCGAGCCGCAAGGGCGACGAGCTCCGAGCCGCCGGCAACACCGTGGATGCCGACAAGTTCGACAACCTCGCGAAGGTCGCGCTCCAGCGCCAGCTGAGCGAGGAGCGCGAGGCGCGCGCCGCCGAGCCCCAGATCAGCGCGCAGACGCAGGTCGTCGACAAACTCAAGTCGGGCCTCGACAACATGAAGGGCAAGCTCGAGCAGCTCAAGTCGAAGCGCAGCGAGCTGATCGCACGCGCGAAGACGGCCGAGGCGCAGCAGCGCGTGCACGACGCGGTCAAGAGCATCGACATCATGGACCCGACGAGCGAGGTCTCCCGCTTCGAGGACAAGATCCGCCGCGAGGAGGCGAAGGCGGCCGGCCAGGCCGAGCTCGCCGCGTCGAGCCTCGACGCCCAGTTCGAGTCGCTCGAGGACCTGGGCGAGCTCACCGAGGTGGAGGCTCGCCTGGCCGCCCTGAAGAGCGGCGGATCGGCGACTCCGCTCCCCGCCGTCGAGGCCACTCCGGGCACCTCCTACACGCCGGGACAGTGACCGCCGGCTCGCCGACGCCCCGGACGGGCGGCGCGGACAGCATCCGCGCCGTCCGCCGCCGGGCGGAGGCCTGACATGGCCCGCTTCGTCGTGGTGCCGCAGTGGCAGGGATCGGGTTCCGATCGTGCGATGCGGCTCGCGACCGGCGCGGCGCGGATCGCGGAGGATCTGCCGAGATCCGCCACCGAGTACGTCGACGTGCCGCTCGAGGCGGGCTCGGCGCTCGACACGGGCGTCGTCCGCGCCTCGTCCGTCCTGCGAGTGCGCGAGGAACTCGCCGCGACGCTCGGTCAAGGGCAGGGACCGGCCGTGACGGTCGGTGGCGACTGCGGAGTGGAACTCGCGGCCGTCGAACACGCCGCATCCCTCGATCACGGGATCGCCGTGGTCTGGTTCGACGCCCACGCCGACCTCAACGTGCCGGAGGAGTCGCCGTCCGGCGCCTTCCACGGGATGGTGCTCCGCTCCATTCTCGGCGACGGTCCCCCGGCTTTCGCCTCCCGTTCGGCGGTGCAGCCGTCGCGCACCGTCCTCGCGGGGGTGCGCTCCATGGACCCGGGCGAGGAGGCGTTCGCCGCCGAGTCGGGGGTCGCCGTGCTCGCGGGGACCGAGGCCTCCACCGAAGCGATCCTCGCCGCACTGCGCGCGACCGGCGCGACGAGCGTCTACGTGCACATCGACCTCGACGTCCTCGATCCCGCGTCGGTCACCGCCGTGAACCACCCGGAGCCGTTCGGCCTGTCCGTCTCCGATCTGCTCGATGCGGTGAAGTCGATCCGCGCCGAGTTCGAGCTCGCTGGAGCCGGGATCATGGAGTTCGCCCCGGCCGACGAGGTGCCGGGCGGTGTGACGGACCCGGATGCCGGCGACGACCTCACGACGATCCTCCGCCTCATCGCCGCGCTGCGGGCCTGATCCGCGCCGAGGTCGTCCGTGTGTGCGCAGTGATGCCGCTCGGTGGCAGACGGCGGCGACCGGGCTGCCCCGCCGCGCGGTCGGTCGTACGCGATCGCGCGGGTCCGCCGGCGCGTGCGTGCAACCGGGTGCGGGTGTCGGTGGCAGCGACCACAATGGGGGAATGACGACGGAGCAACTGATCCTCACCGAACGCCGGGGGCATGTCCTTCTCATCGGCCTGAATCGTCCGGAGAAGCGAAACGCCGCCACGTTCGACATGCTGCGTTCTCTCGCGGCCGCCTACGGCGAGCTCGACGCCGACCCGGAGTTGCGAGTCGGTGTGGTCTGGGCCGTCGGCGACCACTTCACGGGAGGGCTCGACCTGGCCGACATCGGCCCGCGGCTCGGGTCCGACGGCCTCGACTTCGTGCCAGATGGAGGCATCCACCCGTGGCAGGTGGAGGGGCGCAGTGTCCGCAAACCCATCGTGATGGCCACCCAGGGCACCTGCTTCACGCTCGGGATCGAGCTCGCCCTCGCGAGCGACATCGTCGTGGCCGCAACCGATACGAGCTTCGCCCAGTTGGAAGTGTCGAGGGGCATCCTCCCGTTCGGCGGCGCCACCATCCGTTTCCCCCGCGCCGCCGGATGGGGGAACGCGATGCGCTGGATCCTCACCGGCGACCCCTTCGACGCCGAGGAAGCCCACCGTATCGGCCTCGTGCAGGAGCTCACCCAACCGGGAGAGCAGCTCGATCGGGCGCTCGAGATCGCGCAGCGGATCGCCGCACAAGCGCCGCTCGCCGTGCAGGCCACGCTTGCGAACGCGCGGGCGGCCGTCCGCGAGGGCGACGCCGCGGCGGAAGCCGACCTGGGTCCGGCACTCGCCGCCCTCGCCGCGAGCGAGGACGCCGCTATCGGCATGCGCGCCTTCGCCACCCGAACAACCGCCGACTTCGTCGGGCGCTGACATCCGCGAGGGCGATCGCCCTCGAACCCGCACGACGCACGGAACGACCCGCAGCACAGCACAGACAGACACACAGACACACAGACGGCACGCACAGACAGGACTCGCCATGACCGACACCACCGAATCCACCCCGACCGACCAGTGGGATCTCATCGTCATCGGCGCGGGTGCCGTCGGCGAGAACGTGGCGGACTACGCCACGAAGGGAGGACTCCGCGTGGTGATCGTGGAGGCCGAGCTCGTGGGCGGTGAGTGCTCGTACTGGGCGTGCATGCCCTCGAAGGCGCTTCTCCGCCCCGCGACCGTGAGACTCGCGGCACAGCGTGTGGCCGGCGCGAGCGCGGCCGTCACCGGTGAACTCGATGTGGCCGCCGTGCTCGAGCGGCGTACGAGCTTCACGAGCGAGTGGAACGACGCGAGTCAGGTCGAGTGGCTGCAGGGCGCGGGGATCGACCTGGTGCGCGGCCGGGCGCGCATCGTGGGCGACCGTCGCGTGGACGTGACGCAGCCGGACGGCACCGTGCGCACCCTCACAGCCACGCACGCCGTGGCCCTGTGCACCGGGTCCGTGCCCACGATGCCTCCCATCGACGGCCTCGCGGAGGCGAAGCCGTGGACGAGCCGTGAGGCCACGAGCGTCACCGAGATCCCGTCGTCGGTCGCGATCGTCGGCGGCGGAGTGGTCGCATCCGAACTCGCGACGATCTACCGGTCCCTCGGAGCGGAGGTCACCGTCGTGATCCGTGGACGCCTGCTCGGAACGCTCGAGGACATCGCATCAGAGCGCGTGCAGAAGAGCCTCGAGGAGTCCGGCGTCCGGATCGTCGTCGGCTCCCCGTCGAGCGTGCACCGCGGCGACGACGGCCGCGTCACGATCGCCCTCGGCGAGGACGACGAGCCGATCGTCGCCGACGAGATCGTCGTGGCGACGGGTCGGCACCCGGCCACATCGGACCTCGGACTCGAGGAGGTCGGCGTCACACCGAAGGACCTCCACGTCGACGACTCGATGCGCGTGTCCGGCGTTCACGGCGACTGGCTCTACGCCGTGGGCGACGTCAACGGCCGTGCCCTCCTGACCCACCAGGGCAAGTACCAGGCGCGTGCCGCCGGGCTCGCCATCGCGGCTCGCGCCGCCGGTACCCTCCCGTCCTCCCCCTCTGCTCGTCCCGAGCCGTGGAGCGACTACGCCGCCACCGCCGATCACGAGCATGTTCCGTCCGTCGTGTTCACCGAGCCCGAGGTCGCCACCGTCGGGCTCACCTCGACGGCCGCGACCGAGGCGGGCTATCCCGTGCGCGTCGTGGACTACGACCTCGGCTCGGTCGCCGGCGCCGCGGTGCATTCCGACGGATACTCCGGTGCCGTCCGCGCGGTCATCGACACGGAGCGGCGCGTGATCCTCGGAATGACGTTCGTGGGTCAGGACGTGTCCGAGATGCTGCACGCGGCGACCATCGCCGTGGTGGGAGAGGTATCCCTCGACCGCTTGTGGCACGCGGTGCCCGCGTACCCGACCATGAACGAGGTCTGGCTGCGCCTGCTCGAGACGGAACGGTACGCGTAGATGCCATCCCTGCTGCTCGACTCCCCGGTGAGCCGCGCCGGATACTACTTCGCCACAGCGGTCGGACTCACGTGGGGTTTCCTCTGCTCCACGGGGCGTGTCGAACGGCGCAACGGACTGTGGGTGTTCACCGGCATGCCGAAGCGCGCGTTCGGTCGTGGCGGATCGTGCGTGGGCTCCTGCTATCTCACCGATTCGAACGTCTCAGACGACGTCCTCGAACATGAGGCCGTCCACAAGCGTCAGTGGCAGCGCTACGGGATGCTCTTCCCGTTCCTCTACCTCGCCGCCGGGCGCGACCCGTTGCGCAACCGGTTCGAGATCGAGGCAGGACTCGAGAAGGGCGGCTATCTGCGTCGCCGCCGGCGTCCGCGGACGAATGGGGCGACGACGACGAACGGGCCGACGGCGTAGTCCCGTTCGCGCGGCACCCGGAGTCGCCCCGGATGACGTTGCTGTTAATTCGGCAGCACAGAGTGCGCCATACCCCCCGTTCCGGGTACCCTGGGAAGAACGGCTCCGTGTGCGGGATTCCCCCCCAACCCGCGCGGTGAGAGCCTGCGTTGAGCCGACGGCGGGAGCCGGCCATGCATTCAATCGACGTCGCCCTGCGCCGAAACGCCAGCGACGTCCTCAGCGTGCCCGGAAACGCCCTGCTTTCGGCTCTCCGCCACCCCTCCGCGGTGCTCGTCGGCGCACGGTTCGTCGTGGTCAGGCGTATGCCTCTGGTGATCGCCGTGGTGCTCATGATCCAGCTGCTCGGCGGCGTCATCGCCGACCCGACGAGGGCCGCCGCTCCCGTGATATCGACCGCCGCGGCTCTCGCCGGCGTCGTGTCGAACGGGGCCACGACCGCCGGAGCGGCGGTGACGGCCGTCTCCACCGTCAACGCCGCCGCGAGTGCCGCCGCTCTGCAGTCCATCGCCGTCGCCGCTCATGTGGACGAGGCCGAACAACAGTCGGCCTACGTCCTCCTCGACTCCGCTCGCGTGACCCCCGCCGTGGTGAGCAACCCCCACGCCGTCGACCGCATCCTCGACGCCGCCCTCCCGGCGACCCGGGTCGCCGCGTGGTGGGGCTCTCTCTCCACGACGGAGCGCGCCGACATCGTCACAGCCTCGCCGACGCTTGTCGGGAACCTCGACGGAGTGCCCCTCGCCGACCGGGTCTCAGCCAACCGTGAGAGCGCGTCTCGGGCCCTCGCCGCGTACCCCCGCTCGGGCTCGGAGCTCGCGAGCGACGAAGCCACCTACCTCGCGCGGGTGGCGTCGGGAAACGTCTCGCTCTACGCCTTCGACGTGTCGCGCGACGCGATCGTGGAAATGGTCGGCGATGCGACCACCGCCACGCGCACCCTGATCTTCACCCCCGGTACGACCGCGACGCTCGCCGACTTCTACGACGGCTCCATGCAGTCACTCGCGCAGTGGGAGGTCGAGCACGCGACGAGTGCCGAACCGACCGTGGCATTCGTGTACAAGATCGGCTCGTTTCCGCAGTGGAGCGTGAGCGACGGGCCGTTCGACAATCACCGGTCCATCACGCTCGGAGTGCTCTTCGACCGCTTCAACGAGGGTCTCGACGCCACGGCCGTCGGCGACCTCGCTCGCACGTCCGTCGAGCACAGTTTCGGCTCGAGCATCGGCGGAGTGGCGGAGACCCTCGGCACGCGTTTCGATACCCGGATCGTTCTCGGCGGGGTCGGGATGCTCGCCGGGTGGCAGCCGTCGGCATCGACGCGCTACGTGGCATACGTCGCCGGAAACGACGTCACCCGCTACATCTACGGTCTCGTCGAAGGCGACACGCTCGGGTACGCCGTCGCCCCGTCGGCCGCCAACGGATTCGAGCAGGAGGACCCGGAGCTCCAGAGCGACGCCTGGTACCTGCCGCTTCGGCTGCTGTCGGGCATCCTGGGACCGGCGATCGAGGTGGCGCAAGGGTTCATCAATCACAATCGCGTGGCCTCGGCGAGCGACAACGCCGCGGTGCTTCGAGGAGTCCTCGCGGACGTCGGTTCCGCCGGCGAGACAAGGACGGCGTCCGACCACGACGATGCGCCCTCCGCACCCGTGACGCCGCATGTGGACCTCATGGCCCTGCCGTCTCGCGAACTGCGTTCCGAGCAGTAGCCGTCGACCGCTGGTTCGGCCCGACTCAGCGGCGCGAGGCTCCGGACGAGGCTCTGCATGAGCCTCCCGACCGGCCAGGGACGAGCCCCGTGCGCGAAGGCCCGATGACAAGTTCAGTCCGGCACGGTCCCGATGACCGACCGTTCGACAGACTCAGGACAGGCGGTAGGCGACGGGGGCCGTGACACGGGTCGCGTCGACGCCGAGGTCGTGCACGAGGTGTTCGTATGCGGGAGCGACGCCTCGGTAGTCACCGCCGAGCCAGACCTCCACGCGCACGTCGGGACGATCGACGGCGTCAGCCGCGGGGGCGCACAGCATCTCGTCGGCCCATGCGGTGACGGCTCGTACAACCGCTTCACCACGGCCGCACGATGCGCCGGTTCCCGGAGCTCCCGACCGGGCCGAACGGGGCAACCACGTGACGGTCATGCGGGACGGAACGGCGATCAGGCCGATGTCGTCGGCGGAGGCCACCTCGACGAACACCCGACCGCTCGCGCAGAGCGGAAGCGTCGCGACCATCGCCTCGAGTTCGGCGATCGCCGACTCGTCGCAGGCGAGGAGGAAGGGGGCGAGACGGCGGCTCTCCGCAGCGGAGGAGGAGCGGCGCCGGGTGGTCTCGCGAGAGGTGGTCGTCATAGCCCCATCAGTATAGGCATGCCTTACCTCACATCTGTACCCCGTCCGGGCAACTCACACCCGCGCGGACGGAGCGTCAGTCGTCGTCCGGTTCCGTCGCGTAGCGCCCCGTGATCGCAACGCGGTTGAAGGCGTTGATCGCGACGCTGATCCACGCGATGGCCGCGTACTCGTCCACGGAGAGGAAGTCGAGCACGTCGCGGTACTCGCGATCGGACAGGACACCGTCGCGGATGAGGGTGATCGACTCCACGACGGTGAGCGCCGCACGCTCGCGCTCGTCGTAGATACCCGACTCGCGCCACGCCGGAAGCATCACCAGCCGTTCGGCGGACTCCCCCAGTGCGATGAGCTTCTTCGTGTGCACCCGGATGCAGTACGCGCAGCCGTTGAGCTGCGAGGCGTGCAACTGCACGAGTTCGGCCGTGGTCGCGGGGACGCCGGCCTCCTTCGCGACCTTGCCGACCTCGGTCGAGAACGCGGCGAGCTTCTCATATGCGCTCGGCACGGTGCGGGACAGGTGGATGCGTTCCTCGTCGATCACCCTTCCATGATGGTGCCCTGTCGGCGCCTCGGCCAGAGCATTGCGCGGAACGGCGGACTCTGTCACCGAACGTCACGATGTGATCGCGGCGGGACCCGAGCCACGACGGATGGAGGAGACTGTACCGAGTACGGAAAAGCGAGGAGACACCCGATGAGCGACGGCGACACCACCGACGAGTTCCGCTATCTGAGCGGTCAGGCCGTCGCCCTCGGACTCGACTCGGTACCGGCGCACCGGCGCTCCCGTTTCACCGACCGCGATGGCCGCGCGGTGAGCGCGATCGAGTGGAGCACGGGTGGACCCGAGGTGACGTTCTTGCACGGCGCGGGACTCAACGCGCACACCTGGGACGCGACGGCCCTGGCGCTCGGCCTGCCAGCGCTCGCCGTCGACCTCCCGGGTCACGGCCACTCCGACTGGCGGGACGACGTCGACTACCGGGCCGAGACCAATGCCGCCGCCGTCTTCTCGGTGCTCGAGCGCGTGGGCTCCGACTGTCAGCTCATCGTGGGGCAGTCGCTCGGCGGCCTCACCGCTGCCGTGCTCGCCGCGACGAACCCCGGCACGGTCTGCGGCCTCGTGGTGGTCGACATCACACCGAGCGTCGACACGTCGACCGGGGCGGCCGCCGTCCGTGACTTCCTCGACGGGCCGGACGTCTACGCCACGCGGGAGGAGATCGTCGACCGCGCGATCGCCTTCGGAATCGGCACCGACCGGGACGATCTCTCCCGCGGCGTCTTCCTCAACACCAGACCCGTCGACGGCGGATTCGCCTTCCGGCACCACCTCGCGAACCTGGGCGGCGCCGCTCCCCTCTTCGACGCCGACAAGAGCGGCCTCTGGTCGGCGTTCGAACGTCTGACCGTGCCGGTCCTGCTGGTACGAGCCAGCCACGGATTCCTCACCGATGAGCTCGAGGAGGAGTTCCTGACTCGCGTGCCGGGCTCGCGCTCCCTCACGATCGACGGCGGCCACAACCTGCAGGAGCAGGCCCCTACGGCCCTCGCCCACGCGATCACGTCGGCCCTCGAGGTGGCTTGCGCCGACTCGAGTGCCTCCGTCCCGTCCACAACCGCATAGATCCCTCCCCCTGTCGGCGGCACAGCGCGCCGGTACCCGACGTGATGCCGGTACTCTTTCCCCGGCTCGCCGTCCCTCGAAAGGAAAACGTCCGACATGTCCCGTTTCCGCCGGAACGCCGTCGTCGGGCTCGCGCTCGTCGCGGCCCTCGCCCTCACCTCCTGCACCTCGGGCACCGACACCACGAACACCCCGGACGCAGACGCCTCCGTGACGGTCGGCCTCGTGCTGGAGCCGACGGATCTCGACATCCGCCACACCTCGGGCGCGGCCCTCGAACAGGTGCTCATCGACAACGTCTACGAGGGCCTCGTCTCGCGCACCGCGAGCGGCGAGATCGAGGACAATCTCGCGTCGAGCCACGAGGTGAGCGACGACGGCCTCACGTACACGTTCACGCTCAACGACGGCATCACTTTCCACTCGGGCAACGAGGCCACGGTCGATGACGTCGTGTGGTCGCTCAACGGCGTGAAGGACGACGAGACCCTCATCGACCACGCGAACTTCGCGAACGTCTCCTCCATCGCCGCCGACGGCGACGACACGGTCGTGATCACCCTCACGGCGCCCGACTCGAACTTCCTCTGGAACCTCACGGGCCGCGGCGGGCTCGTGTTCGAGCAGGCCGACGACACCGACCTCTCGACCGGCGCCAACGGCACGGGCCCGTTCACCCTCGGCGAGTGGAAGCAGGGCGCGAGCATCTCGCTCGATCGCTTCGACGACTACTGGGGCGACGCGGCCCAGGTGTCCGAGGTCGTCTTCGAGTACATCCCCGACGCCACGGCCGGCGTGAACGCCATCGTGGCGGGCGACATCGACGTCCTCACGCCGGTGGACGCGAACCTGCGCAGCCAGGTCGATGCGGTCGACGAGCTCACGATCACCGAGGGCAGGACCACGGACAAGTACACGCTCGCGTTCAACAATGCGCGCGCGCCTCTCGATGACGTGCGTGTGCGCGAGGCGCTCCGCCTCGCGATCGATCACGAGGCGATCATCGCGGCCATCGGCGGCGCCGGTGTGGAGCAGGGCGGCCCGATCCCCGAGCTCGATCCGGGCTACGAGGACCTCACGGACGTGCGCCCGTTCGATCCCGAGCGCGCCAAGCAGCTCCTCGCGGAGGCCGGACAGAGCGACCTCGAGCTGACGCTCACGATCCCGAACATCTACGCGAACACCGTCTCGAACGTGCTCGTCTCGCAGTTCAAGGACGTCGGCGTCACCCTCGATGTGGACTCCGTCGAGTTCTCCGCCTGGCTGGAGGACGTGTACACGAACAAGGACTACGACCTGAGCTTCGTCGACCACCTCGAGGCGCGCGACTTCGGCAACTGGGCGAACCCGGATTACTATTTCGGCTATGACAACCCGGAAGTGCAGTCGCTCTTCCAGGAGTCGGTCGCAGCCACGAGCGACGACGAGGCCGCGGACCTCCTCGCGCAGGCCGCGCGCATCGTCGCCGAAGACCACGCCGGCGACGTCCTGTACAACGCCACGGCGCTCACGGCCGTCGCGGACGGGATCACCGGCTTCCCCACCGACTCGCCGAACGCGCGACTCGACCTCGGCGAGCTGGCGGTCGGCTAGCGGCCGACGCGACGTGATCGTGACCGGGATCGGCCGGACGCGGTGATCCGTTTCCTGGCCACTCGGATCGTCCTGCTCCTCGTCGGGCTCCTGATCGCGAGTGCACTGATCTTCTTCACGCTGCGGGTGCTCCCGGGTGACGTCGCACAGGTGATCGCGGGCACTCAGAGCACGCCGGAGCAGGTCGCCGCGATCCGCGAACAACTCGGCCTCAACGTGCCACTGCCGGTGCAGTACCTCGACTGGGTGGGCGGCATCCTCCGCGGCGATCTGGGGTCCTCGCTCGTCACGGGCACCCCCGTGGTCGAGGAGCTCGTGGAGAAGGCGGCCGTGACGGTACCCCTCGCCCTCATGTCGCTCGTCATCGCGCTGCTCGTGAGCGTGCCGTTCGGAGTTCTCGCCGCGCTGCGCCGTTCCTCGGTCTCCGGTACGGTCTTCGCCGTGACGGCTCAGGCCCTCGCCGCCGTTCCCGTGGTGTGGGCCGGGATGATCCTCGTCATCGTCTTCGCGGTGTGGCTCGGTTGGCTGCCGCCGCAGGGTTTCCCGCGCGGCGGCTGGGACGATCCGGCCGCGGCGGTCCGGGCGCTGCTCCTGCCTGCCCTGACGATCGGGGTGGTCGAGGGCGCCGTGCTGCTGCGCTTCGTCCGCTCCGCCACGCTCGAGGCGATGGGACAGGACTACGTGCGCACGGCAGCGGCCACGGGACTGACCCGGCGGCGCGCACTGCTCACGCACGGGCTCCCGAACGTGGCCCTGTCCGTGGTCTCGGTCCTCGCCCTGCAGGTCGCCGGCCTCCTCGTGGGCGCCGTGATCGTCGAGCAGCTCTTCACGCTCCCCGGTGTCGGCCGCATGCTCGTCTCGGACGTGGGCAACCGCGACCTCGAGAAGGTGCAGGGGGCCGTGTTCCTCTTCACGGCGATCGTGCTCGTCATCGGCGCGCTCATCGACGTGCTCGCGCGCGTGCTCGACCCTCGGCAGCGGGAGACGTCATGACCGCATCGACGCCTGCGACTCCCCCGGCCGGTGGCCCGATGGGCGATGGACGCTCGACCGGCGCTAGCCCCTCGACCGGCGCTAGCCCCTCGACCGGCGCTAGCCCGTCGACCGGCGCTACTCGCTCTGCCGGCTCACGCCGCTCGGCGGGCGCGCGACCGCGCTGGTTCGCCGCTTTCATCCGCCACCCCTCGGCGATCTACGGCAGTGTCGTGATCCTCGTCCTGCTGCTCGCCGCCGCCGTCTCCTTCATCTGGACCCCGTACGAGCCGCAGCGCGCCAACCCCTACGAGCAGTGGCTCCCCCCGTCGTTCACGCACCTGCTCGGCACCGACAACATCGGACGCGACATCTTCAGTGTGCTGCTCGTGGGCGCCCGAGTGACCGTGGGCGTGGCCGTGGGCAGCGCGCTCGTGGCGATCGTCGTGGGGGTGGGTCTCGCGGCGCTCGGCGCCCTCACCGCTCGCTGGTTCCGGGAGGGGATCGCGGTGCTCGTGGACGTGCTCATCGCCTTCCCCACCCTCCTCATCGCGATGATGCTCGCGTCCGCCTTCGGCGGCTCGCTCCTCGTGGTGATCGTCGCCGTCGGGTTCTCGTTCGGCGTGAACATCGGTCGCGTGTCGCGCCCGGAGCTCCGACGGATCCGCCGCGCGGAGTATGTGCTCGCGGGGCGGGCAGCGGGGCGGGGTCCCGTGCGCAACCTCGTGACGCATCTGCTTCCGAACGTGGCACCCGTGTTCATCGTGCAGGTGTCGTGGTCGATGGCCGTGGCGATCCTCGCGGAGGCCGGTCTGTCGTACCTCGGCTACGGTGCACCGTCGAACACCCCATCGTGGGGTCGGATGCTCGCCGAGCTGCAGTCGTACATCGGGATCCACCCGTGGTCGGTGCTGTGGCCAGGACTCGCGATCACTCTCACGGTGCTCGCGTTCAACCTGCTCGGCGACGCGATCCGCGACGTGACCGACCCGCGTCTGACCCGCGCTCCGGTGGTGACCGCATGAGCCTCGAGGTGCGCGATCTGACCGTGCGGATCGACGGACGTGTCGTCGTCGACGGTGTGAGCTTCACGGTCGCCGACGGCGAGCGCGTCGGTCTCATCGGCGAGTCCGGTTCGGGGAAGTCCCTCACGGCACTGGCGATCCTCGGGATCCTCCCCGACGGGGCCGCGGCCACCGGCAGCGTGCTCGTGGACGGCACGGAAGTGATCGGCGCAGCCGATCGTGACGTGGCGCGCCTCCGCGGGCGACACGTCGGCATCGTTTTCCAGGAGCCACGCTCCTCCCTCAACCCCATCCGCTCGTTGGGTCGGCAGCTCGCCGATCCGGTGCGTCGTTTCGAGGGGGTCTCGCGGCGGGACGCCGCGGCCCGAGCCGTCGAGCTCGCGCGCCTGGTCCGTCTCCCGGAGCCGGACCGGATCGTGGGTCGCTACCCGCACCAGGTGTCCGGCGGCCAGCTGCAGCGGGCCGCGATCGCCCTCGCCCTCGCGGGCCGCCCGCGCCTCCTCATCGCGGACGAGCCGACGACCGCGCTCGACGTGACCATCCAGGCGGAGATCCTCGACCTCTTCGACCGGCTCGTGTCGGATCTCGACACCGGCCTGCTCTTCATCACCCACGATCTGGCCGTGCTTCGCCGCATCGCGGACCGGGCCGTGGTGCTGCAGAACGGTCGCGTCGTGGAGGAGGGGTCTGTGGATGACCTCGTGCACCGCCCCCGCACCGAGCTCGTGCGCCGGCTCGTGGAGTCGGCCCGCGCCACGAGCTGGCGGTCGTCGGCTCCTCCCGCCGACACGACGGGCGGGATCAGCGGCGCCGACGCCCCTGATCGACCTGCCCCGACCGGCTCGACCGGCATAACCGGCTCAACCGGCTCAACCGGCTCAACCGGCTCAACCGGCTCAACCGGCTCAACCGGCTCAACCGGCTCAACCGGCATATCCCACCCGACCAGCCCGACGGACCGTCCCGGTTCGACAGATCCAAGGAACGCGTCATGACCGGGCCGCTCGTCGAGTTGCGCGAGATTTCACGCGAGTACCGTCTGCCGCGAGAGAACCTCTTCACGCGGGGCAGCGTGACCCACGCGCTGCGCCCCGTGTCGCTCACCGTCGAGGCGGGTGATGCGCTCGGCGTGATCGGTGAGTCCGGTTCCGGGAAGTCGACGCTCGTCCGGTTGCTGACCGCGCTCGATGCGCCGACCGGCGGGGAGGTGCTCTTCGACGGGAAGGTGATCTCGGGTCGCCCCGACACGGCGCTCACCTGGCTCCGACGCGAGGTGGGTGTGGTGTTCCAGGACCCGTACGCGTCGCTCGATCCGCGGATGACCGTCGGTCGCATCGTGGCCGAACCGCTCGTTGCCTTGGGGATCGACGGTGACCGTCGCGCCCGCGTACGGGAGATGCTCGGGCTGCTGGGGCTCGGCACGGAGTTCGGCGACCGGTACCCGCACGAGCTGTCGGGAGGCCAGCGACAGCGGGTGGCCATTGCGCGCGCACTCGTCCATCGCCCGCGGCTGCTCGTGGGTGACGAACCGCTGAGCGCTCTCGATGTGACCGTGCGCGCGTCGATCCTGGACCTCATCGGCACCCTGAAGCAGGACCTGGGGTTCACGCTCGTGCTCGTCTCGCACGACATCGGAGTGGTCGCGCGACTGTGCGACCGTGTCGTCGTGATGACGGAGGGTGAGGTGGTGGAGCAGGGTGACACCTCGACCGTTCTTGCGCACCCGCAGCACCCGTACACCCGCCGTCTCCTCGCCTCGGTTCCGACCATCGACTGAGAGCCCCCGCGTGTTCCCACCTCGAAAAACGCGGGGACCACGATCGTGACGTTCCAGAACCATCGAGGCTCGAAACAAGGTCACCCTTCGACACGCTCAGGGACCGTGACGGTGATGACGAGTTCGACCCGCACCACCTCGCATCCCGTCGACACGCTCACGGACCAGGGTGGAGATGTGCCGACAGCAGCCCCTCGTGATCAGGGACCGCGATGGTCTTGGGGGCTGGGTACCGAGCCCGGTGGTGAATGCAGTCCGCGTCGGCCGGGATCCGGACCGCGGCAGGGTGCGTTGATCGGCGGCGGGTCGATGCGGCGCTTCGTCGCGACCGTCCAGTCGCGGACCCCCGGACCGCGGACCTGCGGCACCCCTCGATGCATCCGTAGCCTCCAGGGTCCGGAATCGATGATGTGGTGGTGCCACCAACACAGGAGCACCCCATTGTGGACGTGCGTGGCGCCGCCCGCGCGGTACGGGATGACGTGGTGCACCTCGCACCAGCCGGCAGGGATGGGGCAGCCGGGGATGAGGCAGCCGCCGTCGCGGACCGTGATCGCTCGACGCTGAGACGGCGTGAAGCAGCGCTGCACCGATCCCATCGAGAGGAGAGCGCCTGTCGCATCGAGAGTGACGGGCTGTGACCCACCGGTATCCGCGAGCTGCGCGACAGTCTCGACCGAGACGGGGGTGTCCATGCCGTCGATGACGCCAACGCCGCTTCCCTGATCGAGCGCCTCCTTCGTGACGGTGACGAGAATGGCCGGCGGTGCGCCAGCGAGGTGCGGCGCATCAGCCACCCGACCAGCGGCATCGAGGATGGCACCGAGAACGTCGTGACGCTGCTGCTCACGAGTGCGCGTCTCGGAACTCTGCGAATCCGCACTCGACGGATCAGCGTTCGATTCGTTCAGCGCGTCGGCATCTTCGCCCCGGTCGACGAAGACGGGCCGAGCAGCCTTCATGTGTGCGTCGCACAGCCTTCGGAATCGTGCCGCGACGACGGAAGGAGGGAACCATGAACGGGAGTGAGACCATCGGAATCCTCACGACCGAATCGGAGCGAACGCCTGCTCCTCGCCCGTTCATCCCGCGCGCGCAAGCCGTCGGGGTCGATCTCGGCCACGACCGCCGCGGCACGGCCACGGACGAGGTCGACCGTGAGAGGCGGCCGGTTCTCGTCACCCGCGGCGGCGTCGACCAGACTCTCCTCCGCCGCACGCAGCACGGCTGGATCGACGCGCGGCGAGGCCGTCTGGAGCTGCGCGACCATGAGTCCGGCGGCCTCGACAC
This sequence comes from Labedella gwakjiensis, assembly GCF_003014675.1. Lineage (NCBI taxonomy): Bacteria > Bacillati > Actinomycetota > Actinomycetes > Micrococcales > Microbacteriaceae > Labedella > Labedella gwakjiensis. The sequence goes on along the minus strand of NZ_PYAU01000001.1, from coordinate 2,667,524 downwards.
CGATGGAACCTGCGCGGACGGCTGAGGCGATGATCGGGAACCGGGGCTGGGTGACCGCTCCAGAGGGCGACACGATCTGTGTGATAGCCGTACCCGTGCGGATCCTCTGCCTCGCCGCTCCGCCCGAGATGCCCATGACTCCCGCAACGGCGTCGACCGGGCCGCGGAACCCGAACGCCGCGACCATCCCCGGACGGGTCTCCGCACGCCGGGCGACCTCGGCCGCGTGCAGAACGCGAGCCGCATCGAGGAGGCGGGCGACGGCTTCGATCCGCCCACCATGGCTCATGAGGTCCGCGTCGGAGAGAGCGGACAGGCTGGCCCCATCGACGGCTCGACGCAGAGAGGCGTCTGCCGCCTCGAGCGCCTGCCGAAGTTCCGTCATACGAACAGTGAACACCAGACCACCGACATTGACTCGTCACCGTCGGAGTGACGAAAAACCCGGTCAGAGTCCGGTTCTGTTCCGTACCACGTCCCGCCGTTCGCCCGCCGAGCGCCGACGACGACCACGTCGTCGAGCGAACGCCACGAAGGCGATCATGGCGAGTACGGCGTTCACGCCCAGAAACACGACGGCGATGAACCCCCACCGCAGTTCTTCATAGACGAGCCACGAGACGAGCCCGACCAGCACGAGGAAGACCACCTCGAGCAGAACCTCCCAGGCGACACTGCCGAGGAGTGACGCCGCAGCGCCACGGCCTCGTCGCCGAGGCGCCCCGCTCGCGCGACGCAACGCGGATCGGTCACGCTTGGGGAGGTCGGAACCCGGTGCGTCGGAGTCGATCGCATCCGGATCCACCGCGTCGGAGCGCGACACGTCGTCGCTCACTCGAACATCTCCGCGAGTGCCGCGTGCGGGTCACCGTCATGCCGGTGGGCCGACGGAGGATCCGGCCAATGCGTCGTGCCGTCGTCCGGCCAGCACGGCACGACATGCAGGTGCAGGTGCGGAACGCTCTGCCCGGCATCCGCTCCAGAGGCCTGGAGCAGCACCACACCGGTCGCCCCGATGCCGCCGACCATCGCGCGCGCGACCCGTTGGGCCAACGCCGTGGTGGCGGCCAGCGCGACGGGATCGGCCGAGACCAGGTCCTTACTGTGATGCACGGGGACGACGAGCGTGTGCCCGGGGGCCAGCGACGAATCGGGCAGCGGCGCGAATGCGACGGCGTGCTCCTCCCGCTCCACCCACACGGCGGGCTCCTCACCGCGGATGATGCGGCAGAAGACACACGATTCCATGTCCCCAGTCTGCCCGACGGACGTGGGAGGTAGCCTCGCACCGAGCCGCCGCTCACCCGTCGAGCCGCTCCCCCACCACCCGCCGCACGACGAGCTCCGGCACGCGGTCGTCCTCCGCGTCCCGATCGGGGAAGTCGAAGACGCCGAGGATCAGCTGCAGCGGGTAGTCCGGCGCCTGCTCCACCGACCAGGTGGGCTCGCCATCGATGAAGAAGCCCACGCGATCCCGCGTCCACTCCACGGCGTAGCGGTGGAACTCGCCGACGTCGATCGCGGTCGGCTCGGCCCGGAACTGCTCGCGCAGCACCGGATCGCGGAACGGATGAATGCCCGATCCGACATCCGCCGACACCGTACCCTGCTCGTCGGAGCGGATCGCGTCGCCGAAGACCTCTACGAGACAGATCTCGCCGGACCTCTCGGGAACGTCCTCTACCCCCACCATCCACGCGGAGAACATGGACCGTGGTCCGATGATCGCCCGGCACTCCACCTCCACCCGCCCGAGATACGGCGTGAATCCCCAGCGCGCAGGCTGTTCCTCCCGGACGACGAGCCCCTCGCGAAAGGGCTGCTGCCCCTGAGCACTCCCGACGGGCCCCGACCAGTTGCCGCTCTGGACCGCCGAGACGCGCAGCGCACCCTCGTGGAGGCCGGGGCACCACAGCGGATGTTCGGGCGGCAGGCTCAGATGCAGCCCATCGCTCTCCAGGCGATATGTGGCCGCGGCCTCTCCCGCGCTGCTCCACGCGGGGAGGTAAGCGGGCGTCCACACCGCCGTGTCGAGGGCTGGGCCATCGAAGCGTTCGTCGAGGAACGGAGGTCCGTACATGACACGAGCGAACCACGAACCACCGACATCGCGACGCTCACCGCACGAATGATGAGCGACCCCACGCACGGGCGATCGGGGGCGGCGCCGCAGCACCGCCCCCGAAGGTCACCATCGATCGGTGATCAGCCTCGCCGCACCACCCGGCGCAGCCACAGCACCGCGATTCCGAGAGCCAGCATGACGGAGGCGAGAGCCATCCACGGCCCGGCCTCCGCTCCCGTGACCGCGAGCGACGGATCACCGTTCCCAGCACCCGAGCCGTCTCCCGCACCAGATCCGGACCCCGACCCCGGAGACGAGGGCTCTTCTTCGCCCGGATTCTCGGGCTGGACGGGCAGCGCCGCCGCAATCCGCACCGCATCACTCTCGACGACCGCCGACTCCTCGAACCCGTCGGCCGCAGCAACCGCCCTGATGGAGAGCAGCGAGCCCTCCGCGTCGGCTGGGATCACGAGGGAGGCGGTGTCGGCCGCGAGCACCGCTGCGGCCACCCGCTCGGACGACGGCTCGACGTCAGCAGCGATCGGCTCCCCATCGAGCAGCCACTCGTAGGTCACGCTCGCATCACCGGGATCGACGTCGGCGACCGCGGTCACCGTGGACCCGACGCGCACGTCACCGCTGATCGCGACCGACAGCACGGCCGCCTGACGCGTCACCGCGATCGTGTAGACGGTCGTGGTGCTCCCGTCAGGACTCGTGACGGTGACCGTCGCCGTGCCCTCGTTGTCCGCCGTGGGGGGATCGACGACGACCTCGGCCTCACGGTCCACCGGAATCGCGCCGATCGTCGGGTACCGCGACCCGACGGTCGTCGCCGAGTAGGCGGTCGTGTCGGCATCGAACCCGTCGACGCTCTCCCCGTTCACCCGCAGCGCCGCGAGGGCGCTCAAGGCAGACGGGGTCGCGCTCGGCTCGAACAGCTGCACCTCCGACACCGTCAGGTGCGTGTTCGCGTACGCGTTCATGACCACTCGGATGCCCGCCGCGGCGATCGGATCGAACGCGACTTCGACCACCGGCGCGCTTCCGTCCTCGGGCTCGGAGACCGCGGTCGCGGTCTCGTAGCCGGGCACCGGAGTCCACGTGCCGTCGGCGTCGCGCGCCAGGATCTGGAGCGACTCCGCCCAGCTGCGGTTGCCGCCGTCCGCGTAGAACCTCACGGTCACTCCGTTGACGTCGCGGCTGTCGAACCGGTACTCGAGCGTGCTCTGCGCCGGCTTGTTCGACGACACCCAGTTCGACCAGCCCTTGTCATCGAGCACGCCGTTCCGCGTGTTGTCGGCGACGTATCCGCCCTCGGTGGAGGACGCCGACGCGGTGACGCCGGCATCCGGCGCGAAGTTGCGCGGTTCCGCCTCCGTGACGATCACGAAGAGCGTTGCGTCCAGAGTGTCCCCGTCGATCTCGGCGGTACCGGGGATCTCGACGGTTCCGACGGAGGCGAGAGCCTCGTCGGTGAGCCCGGCGAGGTCCCACGTGACGGGCACGTCGAACGTGTTCTCGGAGGCGCCGACACGGGCGGGCACCGTCGTCGGGACGACCGGCGCGACCACGTCGGCTGAGCTTCCGGCGGCGACCGTGAGCGACACGGGGTCGGTGACCGTCAGGCCGCCCACGTCGACCTGCGCCGTCACGGAGAACTCGGTTCCGAACACGTCCGTCGCCGTTCCCGGCACGTCGACGCGGCCCGTGGTGTTCCAGACGGACGCGGCGGGAGTGGTCCACGCCACGGCGGCCGGAGCCCCCGTGCCCCACTCGTACCGGGCGGCCACGCTCGCCGGCAGTGTCGGTGCGACACCGGCCGTCGTCCGCACGGCGACCGTCTGGCCGTCGCTCGGAGCGAGGTCTCGGAGGGTCCACCGCTGGTTCGCACCGCCGTTCGATCCGTACACGCCCACCGAGGTGTTCTCCGCGCTGGAGGCCTGCGCCACGTCGAGCGACGTCGCGGTGGAGGCATTCATGAAGCTGAACGTCCGCCCGTCCGTGGAGTTGACGACCCAGGTGGTCGCCGGATCGGAGGCCGCAGCCGCCGGATCGACGGAGCGCAGCTCCGTTCCGCCGCTCGTGGCGGCGAGCACACGGCCGTCGCCCGACTGCAGCACGACGGCTCGCGTGCCGGCCTTCGTGCCTGTGACCTCGTGCGCCGTCCACGTCTGCGCCGTTCCGGCTGCCGAGGTGGTCGCCGACGTGGTGATGGTGGTGGCCGGCGAACCGGTCGTGGCGGTGAGGGCCTTGCCGCTCTGGACGCCGACGATCTGGTAGTCGTGTCCGTCCTCGATCTGCGGCGCGTCGGCGGAGACGCCGGACACTCCGGAGATGTCGAACGTCACGACCGACTTCGCAGGGACCGTCAGGGTCGCGGTCTTTGACGCGGCGTCGACGGCCACGCGCGTGCCCGGCACGATTCCCGTGGACGTCGGGTCGGCGCCCTCCGGAGCCTCGGTGGTCACGTAGGGGGTCACCGTGGCACCCGCTGCGATCGAGCCGAAGCCCGACAGGTCGAGCGTGACGGTCTTCGCTGTCGTTCCCGTGTTCCGGTGCACGATCGTGGCACCCGAACCATCGGCCTTCACGGCGGCGGTGCTGTTGGCGTCGTCGACGGCCACGAGGTGGTCGCCGTTGGCGATGAAGTGCGTGAAGTTGCGGATGGTGTTGAACTTCGAGTTCACCTGAATCCCGCATTCGGGCGCCTTGGTGGAGTCTCCTCCGGCGTCGGCGACACGACGCTCCGACTTCCAGATGGTCTCACCGCCCTCGTCGTACGGCTGGCAGTCGAGGTCGATGAAGATCGAACCCCAGTTGGCGTTCTCCGCCTGCGGCTCCATGTTGTAGAGGTCCTCGACGGGCTGCCAGAGCACCCACGCCTGCGGCTCGAGCTCGCGGAGGTCGTCCATGATGCGGCCGGAGATCCCCAGACCGTTCTCGATGCTGTTGGGGTTCCACCCTCCGCCCCAGTTGCCCTCGATCTCGCTCATCCAGAGCGGCGAGGAGTCCTGCTTGGCCAGGTCGCGCACGGTGAGTCGGCCGTCCGTGCCGTACGTGTGCACGTTCATCTGCTCGACGAGGTCGCGGACCTCCTGCGGGTAGGCGGCCCAGTTGCCGGCGAACCGGCTCGGGTTGGTCTCGTCCATCGCCGCGATCACCGCGTCGGTGGTCGTGTCGGACTCGGCGAGCTCGGCGGCGAGGGCGCGGATCACGTCGACCTGCTGGTCGGGCGACACGTGCATGCCCTCCTGGCGGCCGGTCGGATCACCGTTCACCAGGGTGGTGCCCCAGTAGTTGGTGTTGGGCTCGTTGAACGGGTCGATCGTGTCGACCGAGATCCCGTACTGGTCCTCGAGGCGCTGCGTGACCTCCTTGATGTATCCGACGAACGCTTCCTCAGCCTCGGGCTTGAGCTGCTGCGCGTTCGAGTCGAATCCGCCCGACGCGTAGCCGCTCTCCGTCATGAAGTAGGGGGCGGAGTTCGAGAACGTCTCCCAGTGGCTGATCTGGTCGGCCTCGACGAGCCGCTCCACCCACCAGCGCTGCGTCTCGTCGGCGTTCTCGTCGTAGTTCGAGGGGTCGTCGGCGTCCCACTCCCCGAGGAGCGCGTCACGGTCGGCGTAGCTCGTGCTCACTCCGCCGTAGGTGCCGTCGGAGCCCGTCGGGTCGGCCTTCCACCAGCCCTCGACGGCGCCGCCGGGGCGGAGGTAGTCGTCGACATCCGACGCGTTGCCGCCGCCGATGTTGTAGCGCGCGATGTTGAGGTTGAGCCCGTCCTTCCCGAACACCTTCTGGTAGAGCTCCTCGCGGAGTTCCTCGGGGTAGCCACCCGTGGCGTTCGCGAACCAGACGAGGCTCGTGCCCCAGCCGTCGAAGGTGTCTCCGGCATACCAGGGGTTCGGGGTGATGGTGGTTCCCGCGTCGGCGGGAGCCGCCGTGGCCGGGAGCGCTGTGAGGGATGTGGCCGCCAGGGCGCCGGCTGCGAGGGCAGTCGCGGCAGCGCCGGCGACGAGTCGTCGAGTCGTCGTTGTTCGCATCGTCATCGATGCAGTCCTTTCAACGGTGAATGGAACGGCATGCCTCATCGGCGAGACATGCTCATGTTTGCGCAAACATCATCAGCCAGATGTTTACGCAAACATCGAGTTCAAGGGTAGTCGACGAACGCAGGAGGGGACAAGGGCCGACAACGACCGTTACGGCGCGGCGGCGCGCCGTGGCGCGAGAGCCCCTACGCCTCGGGGTCGATCTGCTCGATGAGCGGGGAGGACGACACCTCGTGGAGGTCGGCGAAGACCGCGCTCACGATCGTGCGAGCATCCGCGTCCCTTTCCGCACCCTCACCGGGGAGAACGGTGCTCAACCACTCGGTGAGCTCGAGCTGGGACACCGCTGCCTGCACCCGATCGGCGAGCTCTCCCGCGACGTCCGCATAGGCCTCGGCCGGGCGCCCGGACCCGCCGGGGTCGACGGCGTGGATGGTCTCGGCGGCGATGTCGGCGAGCGCGTCGCGGTCGATCATGGGGCTCCCTCAAAGTGTCGGTGTCGTTCGAGACTGCCAGACACCGTCCGTCCGGGTGCGGGGTTGACCGGCTCGGCGTCAGGCTAAGAGTGCGGACCCGCGGCCGCCGGGGGGAATGTGTTCGGCAGCGAGGGCAGCTATCTCCGCCGACAGGTCAGCCTCCAGGTGCTGGCGGAGCCACGCGTGCCGTCGCAATCGAAAGAGCCGGTCGCTTCGGTGGATGGTCTCGGTGAATGCGGTCGAGTCGCCCCAGGCCCTATCCATGGACCCCGCAAAATACGTGTCGAAGCTCGGCGACTCCCACGCGAGCAGGAGGGCGTGGAAAGTGACCGCGATCCAGAAGCGCTCGCAGTTCCCCCGCAACGCGGGCGCGATGTCCCATTCATCGAGCCAGCGTTCGACATCGAGCGCCTCCTCCGACAGCGCGAACGCGATCCTCTCCTCGACCGGCGTCAATGAGATCCCGTTCTCGTAGCGCCACAGCGACCCGGACACGGCTGTCGCGGCGGGAAGCAACCCGAGCCGCCGTCCGTACGCCATCACATCCATCGTGAACGCGGGAAGGAGCGCGTCCGGAATGTCGACGTGGAGGAGGTACAGTCCTCCGAGCTCGTCACGGATCCGCTGTCCCAGCCGCCCGAGGTCGACGCGTGGCGCCGTGATGAGGGGGAATGCGCGGAGCAGTTCAGAGGTGATGTCATCGATCACGTCGACGAGATCGTGATCGATCTCGAGTTCGCGATACGACGTCTCGCTCGTCACGACCGTAATGATGCCCCCGTTCACGACCGTGACGACCACGGGGCGGTGGTGGCGGTCGAGAGGGAACACCTCGAGTTGCTCGACCGAGCCGCGCGGGTCTGTCGGTGTGAGGCGGCGAACCTCGAAACGCTCCACTCGATCCGGGCGTGCGCGGACGGTCCATGATCCGAGCTCCCCCAGGTGACCGAGACCGAGGGGGACGGAGTCTCTGTCGGTCGCCGCTGCCGCGATCACCGCCGGCCGCCGCCGATACAGCTCGACGGCCGCTCCGGCCGCTCGCGCGGTCTCCTCCGGATGATCCAGGCCCCAGTCCTGACGGAATTCACGCACGATCTCTCGCTCGATCGCCTCAAGATCCTCCCCGTCGGCCGCTCTTCGAGCAGCGGCGTCCGCGATCTCGTGATACTCGTTCCACGTGAACTCGGCGTCGAAGGCGACGCCGACGGGATCGAGACGCCAGAACGTGTCACGCAGGAGCGCCTGCACGTCCTCGATCCGTGGGGGTGGCACGTCTGGGGTCGTCACCGCTTCCCCCGCATCCGCGCCGCTTGCAGGGCCGCGTCGAGGCGGTCCTCGTCGCAGAAGGCCGCCCACGCCGCCTCCGCCACGGCGACGGCAGCCTCGCGTCCGCGGAAGATCAGGTGGATCGCCTCCGCCTCAGAGTCCCGCTCGATCCCACGCGACCACAGCCCCTCCAGCTTCGCGATCGAGACGACGAGCTTCTCCATCTGGTAGCCGCTGGAGGCGAGGATCCGATCGGCGAACGGCTCGGCGATCCCCTCCCAGCCGGCGGAGCTCGTCGACAGATCGAACCGACCGTCTTCCTCCTCGCCGTACTCCGACAAGATGAACGGGCCAATGACCAGCTCCTGGTCGCTCTCCCCCCGGAGGCGACTCTGAACGGTCCCGACCACGGCGGCATCGTCGAGGTTACGGCAGCGATACATCTCCAGTTCTCGAAGCTTCGGGAGGTCGGCGAGCACCGCCGTGCTGACTATCCCGTTGCACCACAACATCTCGATCTTCGTCAGGTTGGGGAAGCGCCGCAGCACATCGAGGTCGAGGTCGCGTGCTTTGAAGAGGGTCAGCGACTCCAGCAGATGCGGGTGGGCGACCCGTTCGAGCACCGCACCCGCGTGCTTCGCCGTCATGGACAGCGTCCGAATCGGCGCCTCGATCGTGGGAAGCAGCGACGCCCGCGGCAGATCGAGTCCAAGCCATTCGAGTTGCGGATGCCGGCAGACCGAGAGGAAGTTGACGCCCGTCACCGACGCGTGGCGGAGCGCCGGGAGCGTGCTGAGGTCAACGGGTTCGTCGCCCTTGATCTGGAGATTGAGATCCACGAGCGAACCTGCGTCGAGCAATGCGGAGAGGCCGGTGACGCGTGCACCGTCGGCGATCCTGAGGTTCCTGAGATCTGGGATGGCTGCGGACAGCGAGAATAGGTCGAGCTCGTTCTTCGTCACCAGGAGTTGGATCTGAAGGTCGGACAGAGCCGCGCGAGCCAACTGGCCAGCCGTTGGAAACGGCCTGTCGTCACTCACGAGGAAATGAGGTTCGAACGCCGGGTCAGGATCGGGGCTGGCGACGATCCACGGAACGAGGTCCGCCGGATAGCACTCCTCGACCCAGCGATACGGACCGTCCTCAGATTCTTCCTCCCACTCCGCCATGCCGCGGGACGCGAGGTCGGCACGCGCGAGAGAACTTCCCGCCTCCCCTGCCCGGCGGAGCCACTCGACCGCCTCGGCTTGTCCGTCCTGCTCCTCCGCCACGAGGTACGCGAGGTTGTACGCGCCTGACGCGTCACCACGCTCGAACGCCGCGCGGTAGGCCGTCTTGGCTCCCTCGAGATCGCCGACATCGAACTGCAACAGAATGCCGAGCCGGAATGGCACACGGTCGTTCACATCGACGTGAGCCTCGAGGAGCTCTCTCGCACGATCAATCTCGCCGCGTCGTCGGAGCACGGACGCGGCGAGGACGACAGCCAGGTCGACGTGCCCGATAGCGAGGGAGGCGAGTTCGAGGACCTCGTCGTCTGTACGGTTCTCCATGTCTACGGCGAACCGCGCGCGGCGATAAGCCTCTTCTGGCGATAGAGACCCTCCCCGCTCCTCGGATTCAGTCATCGGCGGGCTGCTCTCCAGCTCGTTCCAGTCGTGCCACGAATCCAGCGACGAAAGCGACGTCCTCGACATCGCGGCAGTCGTCCACATGGAGGGAGTCGAGCCGTGGGATCCGTTCGAGCATTCGCGTGTTCGTCACGCCCGTACACGCCCTCAGCTCGACGTCCCGCAGCGACGGGAAGCGCAGCAGTGACGCGCAATCCAGACCGACAGCCCCGATGACCACGAGTTGGACCAACGATTCCGGCTGGACGATCGACGCGATCGCCTCACCCGCCGCATTCCCGCTCACCCCGAAGAACTCGATTGGCGCCTGGACGTCGGGCGCTGGCTGCCCGTCGAGCAGCGTCATCGACAGAGCCCGAACGGCAGGGTTGCCCGCGGCCGAGAAGGCGTTCCGTCCCCGCACGGACGCATCGACCAGTCGGGGAAGCACGCTCAGGTCCACCGGCTCGTTCGGCTCGGAGCCGTCCATCTCCAGCTCTTCGAGCGACCGCGCGTCGGAGAGCACGCTCCACCCGCGGATTCCCGCCGCGTCCGCGATCGTCAGGTCGCGGATCGCCGTGATCGCCGTTCCCAGCGCAGCGAGGTCGAATCCTCGCGCGTGCGGTTCGATCACGATCGGCCAACCGAGGCGTGCGGCGTGAGCGATCTGCCCCGGCGCCGGCGTGGAAACGATGTCGTTGATGCGGAAGATCGTCGGGTAGTCGCCCGGGAGCGCGGCGCCCTGGAGGTGCGGAAGGAGGTCGCCTCGGTAGAGGGCGCGCATCCAGGCCGGATCCCCGGCCTCGTCGTGGTCCGCCCAACCCTCGTCACCCCGGCTCGTGAGGTCGGCGCGGGCCGCCGCGTCCCCACCACGGGCGGCCTTCCGCATCCACTCGAGTGCCTCTTCCGGGTGGTCGAGGTCTTCCAGCATGACCGCGAGGTTGAACGCGGAGTTGGCGTCGCCTCCCTTGTACCCCGCTTCATAGGCCGCGCGAGCTCCCTCGACGTCGTCGAACTCGTCGCGCAGCAGGTTGCCGAGAGGGAGGGCCACCAGGTCGTTGTCGGGGTGCGCCTCTTCGAGGATCCGCCTCGCCGCATCGATGTCGCCTCGTCGCCGATACAACCACCCGAGGACGACGACGGCCTCCTTCGCGGCGGTCATCCCCGCCTCGAGGAGCGCGATCACGTCGTCGCCGACCTGGTCGTCCACCTCGAAGGCATGCTCGCCGAGGCGGTAGGCGGCGCGCTCCCACCAGTGAGCCTTCGCGTCCAGCGCCAGCCGGAACCACCGTTCGGCCGATGGCCAGTCGCCGAGGTACACGTAGAGCTCGCCGATGTTCGCCGCACAGTCCTGACCGAGCGCCTGGGCGCGCTCGAGCACGACGACGGCGTCCGCATCATGCTCGATGCTCCACAGGACGCAGCCGATGGCGCTGAGCGCCTCACCCCTGTCATCCGCGTCGGCCCAGTCGTGCCAATACTCCGCGCTGTCCTCGCCGCCGGTCGCCGCGGCGAGCGACTCCGCATCGTCGTCGTCGAAGGTCTCGGCGCCGGGAAGATCCGCGAGCGCGTCCCATTCCCCCGCCTCGAACAGCGCTATCGCACGCTCGATGCGTGCCGGATGCTCGCTCGTGTTCGTCATGTCGCGATACCCGTCCGTGTGGCCCCGATCGACGGGCGTTCGTCCAGCGCGCCCGCCACCACGGACGCGATCTTCTGCGGATCACACTATCGGCGGGCGCGAATTCGGAGAACGTCCCCGTGTGAGGGAGGCTCGGCGCCGCAACTCAACGCAGACGTCACGACAGCGTCGCCTCCACAAACGGTCGGAACTCTCCCACGATCCGGCCTTCACTCGTTGACAGCACCGCCCGTCGTTCTGCGTCCGATCTGAAGATATGAAGTTGGTTGAGGGAGACGGGCAGGAATCGAGAGGTGCGTACACGTGCAGCCCCGAAACGCGCAAGATCACAAACCAACGCGACCGCCCACTCGCCACGATCGATTTCCTCATCGAGATCTTCTGATTTCTCGTCGACCGTCGACTCATCGGTGATGTGAACCTCCCCAGCTGCGACGTGGGCGCAGAGAAACGAATCTTGCCCTGTCACCGGTGACACAGAGACGTAGTCGCGTCCGTCCACGTCTTGCCGGACATCGAGAGCCACGTCATCACCAAGGTGGCTGCGGATCCCGTAGACGATGGCGCGCACGAGCATCGTGTCCTGTTGGTCGAGCTCCGAGGTCACAGTGTCTCTCGCTTCTCAGCGAGCAGCGCGTCGAGGCGATCCAGTCTGCCGAGCGTCCGGCCATCCGATTCGGTTCGCGCTGGCTCCCACGCACGGAGGGCGACGTACTCCGGCAGATCTCCCCATGCGAAGGCGATGAGATCCAGTTCGCCCCAGGGGTCGGACAGTCGAGGCCAAATCGATCTCAAGGCCGCCGCCGTCGCGAACATCCAAACCTCTCGTGCCCGCGGGCTCGGCACGTCGCCCGGCGCTGACTCCGCGAGAAGCGGACCGATCCGATCGAATTCATCGGAAAGCAAAAGCGCGATCGTCTCCTCCGGCTTCGAGAGACAACCAGAGTCGTAACGAGCGAGGAAGTTCGCGACGAGATCCTCAGCGGTGATGAGTCCCCGTTCGAAGCCAGCGCGGAGGACATCGGGATATCCCACCGCTCGCGGCGCATGTTCACGAAGTGTGGCGAGGTCGATCTTCACAACGAGCGATGGGTAATCGTCCATCAGCGTTTCCTCCTCGATCCGGCGGTTGCTCTCCAGGCCCTCAAACATTTGCTCGGATAGGCTCCGCTACCCGCCCTAAAGAGCGTTCTGTTCTACCTCGGGTGAAACGGTGCTACTTAGAGAAGTAGCGACCCCAGACTAGATCCGCGAGGTCGCGCGATCTGAGGTAGCGCAGGCCCCAGTCACGCTCACGCTGGTCGAACTCAGAAGCCTTCACTACTTCCTCCTGCCCGACGCCGTGTCCAAGTGCCGCGGAAACTGCCCGCTCGGCCTTCCCAATCCGTCGTCGCGCCACACGCATGCCTGCACCCTCACCTAGGAGGGTCGCAACGACCGGACCATCCATCTGAGCTTCGTCCGGACATGACGCCACCACGACTCGGCTGCCTCGTCAAAGACGCTTTCCAGAAAGTACACGCCGTCCTGCTGCCAACGCGCTGGCAGCTCCGACACGGCCTCTTTGATGGACGCTGGCGAGTATTCGACCCGCTGATCGAGGAACTCGAGGTACTCATCGGGGACCCATTTCGCTTCCCAATTCGCCTCATCCTCGGAGTACGCCAGTTCCTTATTCACCTGGTCATCAATCTCTACGAACAAGCGCTCGATCTGGTCCCGGCACTTCTCGAGAGAATCCGCGTCGAGACGGCGGGCCCGGAGGATCATCTTCCGCCCCTCCGCGACCATCCAGGGGTCGAAGGCAGCACTGTGCGTCCGTCCATCCTCAGTAATCCACATGATTAGACCGCCCTCCGTCCGTTCGCCGACATGCTCCTCCAGTAGTAGTGGTGTGGCTTCTGTGCCCGACCGTTAGGAATCTGGTCGACATGTACGTGGTCCCCCGCGGCACATGGGCCGCGATAGCAACGCGTATTCGGCCTCTTATTTGCATAGTCTCTCGCATTCCGGATCGCTTCCGCCTTGGTGTTGAACCACCTTCCGGTCTTTCCGTTGCCGACCTGGCCGCGTGGAACGGTTGTCCCCTTCAAGCTCGCGGCCTTCGCCTTCGCCTTCTTGCTCCGCTCCATGACATCGGCGGCGCGAGCCTTATTTACCTCTTGAGTGATGAGGATTGCGGCACCGACGACAACAACGGCGGCCAAGATCACCCAACCCACGGGGTTCCAGGCGTTTGCCCCTCCCTCGACAGCGAATCCTCCAAGAAGAGCGAACGCGAACTCGCCTGTCAGATCGACCTGGTTGATCGGGTCCTGCGGATACACATACGCGTTCTCCACCCCACCCTCGACCGGATCGACCTCGAGGAACCGCCCCAGCGCGGGCACGTACTGTCGTGCCCCCATCTCGATCGTCGCCACGGACCCCTGGTGCTCATACAGCTTCTGATGCTGCCCCAACCACCCGTAATCCGCATCCGCACCCGACACGTTCTCCGGCACCGCATCATCCGCCACTGCCGTTCCGACGGTTCCGGTGGCGGGATCGACAGGCTGGCCGAACGGGTCATACACCGCCCGGCCCCCCTGACGGACACCCTCCCCGTCCGTCGTCACCACAACGTCACCGTGCAGATTCGGGAACGACCACGTCTCCGACCCATCCGGACGGAACGACGCCAACACCCCACCCGGCAGGCTCAGGGTCTGCTCGGTGATGTTGTTGTCCGCGTCGAGCGTGAGGTCCGGGCTGTCCCCGGCTCCGCCGAAGCCGAACAGCGTCACCACGTCCGGCGTATTCGCCTTACTGACTTTGGGTTCCACGATCCGATCCGACGCATCCCGCGTGTACCGGATCGTCGTCCCATCCGTCAGACGCGTCTCCACGTGACGATCCGCCACGTCATACACCAACGTCTGATCCGCCAGCGCCGTGGGATCTCAGAAGTCCTGGACGCGCTCGATGGGCTTATCAAGATGTTTTCCCAACCATTGGGTGACTTCGTCGCATCGATGATTGGTCATGATGGTCACGGGCCACAGCTTTTCTCTGCCCGACGTCAGCCGGACACCAATCATCTTTGTTCGAGTGCTGAGGAGGTTGGCTCCACCGCCCCCGTTCGTGAAGAGGCCCGCATAGGACTGATAGGTGATTGCGGCGATCGCATTGCGCGGATATCTGCGCGTGTAGTACCAGGAGACGATCTTGAGCTGATTCGCGTCGATCACCACACCACAGAACAGGCTCCGCACCATGAACGCGAGCCCCAGCGCCACGCTCAGATAGAACCAAAAGGAAAGGTCGTTGACGGAGTCACTTTCCCAGACTCGCGTGCCGATAACGTTCGCCCCGATCCAGATCGGACCCAGCACGAACGCCGATAGACGAGCTCCAGTCCCCGTGCCGGATACCCGCATGCGACGGGGATGAGGGCGATTCCTTCTCATGTGAACCTCATCCTGCCACCCCCGCCTCCGCCCCGCCGAACAGGTGTGCTCTTCTTCTTGTCGTCATATATGGCATTGGGGAGCATGCCGAACAGGTTGCCAGCGGTGACCGCAGACTGGGCTGTAATCCGCCGTGTTCGATTGGTCTTGACACGTAGCCCCGACATCGGAACAGTTCTGCTGATCTTCATGTCAGCCGCTGAAGCCTTGAGCATGGGCTTCAGGGCGGCCTTGACTCCCGCAGTCAACGCAATACCACCGATCATTCCCACACCCGCAAGGATCGCCTCCTCGGTCCTCCCTTGGACCGCATATGCGATGGCATTCACCGCCCCGCAAGCCATTCCGACAGCGCCGGGGACGAATCCACAAGCAAAGGAGAGCATCTTGCCCGCCGGTGATTCAGTCACCCACTTGGCGGCTGACATCCACCATTCCTCGGTCCCACTCGTGTCCGCCTTGTTGATCGGGTCCTACGGATACACATAGCTGTTCTCCACCCCGCCCTCGACCGGGTCGACCTCCAAGAAGCGCCCGAGCGCGGGCACGTACTGACGCGCCCCCATCTCGATCGTCGCGACCGACCCTTGGTGCTCATACAGCTTCTGGTGCTGCCCCAACCACCCATAGTCCGCGTCCGCACCCGGCACGGTGTCCGGCACCGCATCATCCGCTGTTGTCGTGCCCACAGTCCCGGTCACTGGGTCCACGGGCTGGCCGAACGGGTCATACACCGCCCGCGCACCCTGACGAACACCCTCCCCATCCGTCGTCACCACCACATCCCTAGGGAGATTCGGGAACGACCACGTCTCCGTGCCATCCGGACGGAACGACGCCAACACCCCACCCGGCAGCGACATCGTCTGCTCCACGACGTTGCTGTCCGCGTCCAACGTCAGGTCCGGGCTATCCCCGGCCCCGGCGAACCCGAACCGCGTCACCACATCCGGCGTATTCGCCTTCTACACCCGACGCTCCACGATCCGATCAGACGCATCCCGCACATACCGGATCGTCGTCCCATCCGTCAGACGCGTCTCCACATGACGATCCGCCACGTCATACGCTGGCACGAGGGAGCGGTATCGTCGACGCCGTGCGAATCGTCGTGTCCGGGACCCACGCTAGCGGCAAGAGCACGCTCATCTCGGATTTCGTCCTCCGCCACCCGGAGTTCACGGCACTGCCCGACCCGTTCGAACTCGTCGACGAAGACGACGCACTGGGCGCACGGATCTTCGCGTCACAGCTACGCATCGCAGCGGTCCGACTCACCGACGAACCGGGCCGTACACACGTCATCGCGGAACGAGGGCCACTCGATTTCCTGGCCTACCTCATCGCACTGGCAGACCTGGATGGCACCGAGCTCGACGAACAGTTCCGCGAGCGCGCGATGGCCCACACGGCAGAGGCACTCCGCACCGTAGATCTGCTCGTCGTCCTCCCGTTGACGGCCCGCGACCCGATCCACGTCGGAGCCGACGAACACCCGGGGCTGCGCGCCGCCATGAACGACGTGCTGCTCGAACTCGTCGACGACTCGGACCTCATCGACGACACCCTGACGGTGGCCGAGCTCACCGGAACTCCCCTCGAGCGGGTCATGAAGCTTGAGACACTCATCGACCTCACGGTGTAGATCGGATCACTTCAGCGCCGAGCCTCCACAATTCTCGCGCAGTCGATGCACAGCTCGGCCGTCGGCCGCGCCGCGAGCCGCTCGGCCCCGATGGGGCGACCACAGCGCACACACACGCCATACGTACCGTCGGCCACGCGGGCGAGGGCGCGGTCCACCTCCGCGAGCTCGTCCGCGAGCCCGGCGCGGAGGCCCTCGGCCTGCGACCACTGAGCGGACAGCGTCTCGCCCTCCGGGTCGTGCTCGTCGTCGTCGGAGCCGCCGGCTCGGATCGTGCGGATGTCGCTCAACCGGGACTCCGCAACGCCCGCCTCGCGGAGAAGCTGTTCCCGTCGAGTGATGAGCAAGTCGGCCGGATCGACGTCGTTCATGAGAGCGGCGGGCGGCGGTGCTGCCAGCGGATCCGACGCTCCAGCTGGGCGCCGATCGACAGGAGCACGTCCTCGCGACCGGGGCGGCCGATGAGCTGCACACCCATCGGCAACCCCTCCTCGGTCTGGTGCACGGGCAGGGTGATGGCGGGAAGCCCCGCGACGTTCACGAACGACGTGAACGGCGAGTACTGCACCTGCTGGGCGAAGTTCCGATCCGGGTCGGCGATATCGTGCCAGCCGATGCGCCGCGGTGTGAGCGCGAGCGTCGGGGTGATGACGGCGTCGAAGCGATCGAACTGGGCGATCACGCGCCGCTCGAACGCGGCGAGCGTCGAGAGCGTGTTCGCGAGGGTGCGGGCGGAGACGGCACGCCCGCGCACCACGAGCTCCTGGGTCACCGGTTCGAGCAGCCCAATCGTGTCGGCGTCCACGGGCAGCGTCGCGGCGGACACCTGCCAGATCGTCCGGAACGCGTCCGGGTAGACACCGCCGTGGTCGAGGGTGGTCTCCTCGATGCCGTGGCCGATCGCGGTGAGGTGCTCAACGGCGAGCGCCACGGCGTCCTGCGCCTCAGGCGACACGGTGATCTCGGTGTCGTCGTCCCACGGGCTGTTCGCGAGCACGCCGAGCGTGAAGCGACCCTCTCCGCGCGTGGCGACGCCGAGGTAGTCGCCGTCGTCGAACTCGGGCGCCCCCACACTGAACGGGTGCGGGATGCGGCCGTTGCGACGATCGAGCATCGCGTCGAAGAGCAGCGCGGCGTCCTGCACGGTACGCGCGATGGGTCCCTTCACGGACAGGCCCGCAAGGGAGTCGAGGGCGGACCCCGACGGCACACGCCCGCGCGACGGCTTCAGTCCGACAAGACCGCATGCCGCTGCGGGAATACGGATCGAACCACCGCCGTCGCTTGCGGGAGCGAATGGGAGGATCCGGGCGGCGACGGCCGCCGCCGCTCCCCCGCTCGACCCGCCGGCGCCAAGCGTCGGGTCCCAGGGGTTCCGAGCGGGCGCGCGCCCGAACGGTTCCGTGTAGCCGTAGAGACCGAACTCGGGGGTCGCCGTCTTCCCGATGCTGATCGCGCCGGCCGCGTCGAGGACGTCCACGATCGCGTCGCTGCGGTCGGAGACGGTGCCGGGGAAGGCGCGTGAGCCCCACGCGATGGGGGTGCCGGCGCGAGCCGTGAGGTCCTTGTCGGCGAGCGGGAGGCCCCAGAGCCGGTCGGTCTTCGGCTGGTGGTCCTGAACGTGCCGCGCGCGGGCGCGGGCCACGTCGGGCGCGAGGTGGGCGAAGGCTCCGAGGTCGGGATCGAGGCGCTCGGCGCGGGCGATCACCACGTCGGTGAGTTCGACGGGTGAGATGTCGCCGCGTTGCAGACGCACCCAGAGCTCGAGCGCGGACAGCCGTTCCCAGTCGACGTCGGTCATGCGCTCAGCCTACGTCCGGCAGCGGGGTGCTCACCGTCCGATGAGCGCGAGGATCGGGTGAGACGGCGCTACTTCAGCGAGAGCTGGAGCATGACGGTGCCGAGCCAGCGATCGAACTTGAAGCCCACGCGGCCCATCCGGCCGATCTCCTTGAAGCCGAACTGCGCATGCAGCGCGAGAGACGCCTCTGCACCCTTGTCGCTGATCACCGCGAGGATCTCCTTGAGACCCGCCTTCTTCGACCGCTCGATGAGCGCCCCGAGGAGCGCACGCCCGAGCCCCTTGCCCGTGGCCGCGGCGCCCAGGTAGATGCTGTTCTCCACGGTGAAGCGGTACGCCCGCTTCTCCTTCCACGGCTGCACGAGCGCGTAGCCGAGCACGTGGCCGTTCGGCGACACTGCCACGATGAACGGCATGCCCTGCTTCTGCAGGTGCGCGAACTTCGACTTCCACTTCGCGAGGCTCCAGCGGTCCTCGTCGAAGGTGACCGAGCTGTTCGTCACGTAGTAGTTGTAGATCTCGCGGATGTCGGGCAGATCGGTCAGCTCGACGTCGCGGATGGTGTACTCGAAGGGCGCCTCAGGCGCGGGCTTCTTCCGCAGATGGGTGGGCAGCTTCCGCGGTTGCAGGTATTCCTCTTCCAGCACGGGATCAGCCTAACCGCCGAGGGACCAGTCGACAGGGGTGGCGCCCGCGGCGACGAGGTGGTCGTTGACCCGCGAGAACGGCTTGGACCCGAAGAACCCGCGCGACGCGGAGAGCGGGCTCGGGTGCGCCGACGCGATGATCGGGGTGTCGCCGAGCAGCGGAGTGAGGCTCTGCGCGTCCTTCCCCCACAGGATCGCGACGAGCGGAGTGCCCCGGCCCACGAGAGTGCGGATCGCGTGGTCCGTCACCGCCTCCCATCCCTTGCCGCGGTGCGACGCCGGCTCCCCTGGTCGCACGGAGAGCACGCGGTTGAGCAGCATCACACCGTTCTCCGCCCATGGCGTGAGATCACCGGTCGGCGCCGGGGCGATGCCGAGGTCGTCCTGGAGCTCCTTGTAAATGTTGCTCAGGCTGCGTGGCAGCGGGCGGACGTGCGCGTCGACGGCGAAGGAGAGGCCGATCGGATGCCCCGGCGTGGGATACGGGTCCTGACCCACGATGAGCACGCGCACCGCATCGAGCGGGTACGAGAACGCCCGCAGGACGTTCTCCCCGGCCGGAAGCGTCTGGTGGCCCTGAGCGTGCTCGGCGCGGAGGAAGTCGCCCATCTCGGAGATGCGATCGGCGACGGGCTCGAGAGCCTCTGCCCACCCGGGATCGACGAGGCCGGCGGACGCGAGTTCCGCCAGGGACCGTCCGCCGCTCACGACGCCGCGACCGTCGAGACCCGCACGCCGGCGTCGTCCGTGGTGACCTGCCACACGCTGCCGGTCCCCGCGACGCTGAGACCGTTCTCGGACACGACGAGCGCCGTGTTCTCGTCGATCGCGACACCGCCCGAGACGAGCCCGGCCTCGGTCGCGGCCACGAGCCGACCGAGCGTGCCCCACTGGGCCGCGTGCACGTCGACGGCGATGTCGATGAGGCCGATGCCCGGCTGCACGGTGACCTCGTCGAGGTCCTCGGCGGTCTCCTCGGGAGCCACGGCGACGCCGCCGATCCTCCACCCGCCGACCACGGCCTGCTCGGCCGCGAGTGCCGCACCCGCCGAGAACCCGAGGTAGGGCATCCCGTCGGCGACGAGCCGCCGGATCTCCACCACGAGGGGGTCGAGCGCCGTCGCGTACGCGGGCGTGAGTCCGCCGCCCACGTACAGGGCGTCGAGATCCGCGAGATCGGAGAGCGCGAACGCCCCGCCCTCGACCCGGAGGCGCGAGACGACCTCGCACGCGCCGGCGAGCGTGAGCTCCGCCTCGACGCGTGCCGCGTACTCGACGCCCGAGTCCTCGGTCACGAGGAAGACGCCGATGCGCGGGAGCGTGCCCACCTCGGCGCGGTCAGCGGCCTCGGCCACGAAGGCCGAGAGGATGCTCGTGTCGTGCGCGAACCTCTGTCCGCCGCCCACCAGATGGATGCTCATGCCTTCGTCCCCTCGTTGCTCGCCACGGCGTCGTCGCCGCGGTCGTCAGTCCGTGTGTCATCGGCGCGCGTGTCGTCGCCGTCGTCATCGAGCCCGTCCGCGCCCACGGGAGGCAGCGCCGACCAGGGGAACGTGATCCACTTGTCCGTCTTGCGCCAGTCGTAGTGCGGCTCGTGCACGGTGCGCGGCTTCGTGTACAGCGTCACGCTGCGCACCTCCGCTCCGTATCCCGTGAGCAGATCGACGACGAGGGCGAGGGTGCGGCCGGAGTCGGAGACGTCGTCGGCGAGGAGCACCCGCTTGCCGGCGAGCGCCGGGGCGTCGAGCATCGGCGGCAGCAGGATCGGCTCGGGCAACGTCTCGTGCACGTCCGTGTAGAACTCGACGTTGATCGAGCCGCACATCTTGGTGCCGAGCGCGTAGGAGATGGCGCCGGCGAGCGGGAGGCCGCCGCGCGCGATCGCCACCACGAGGTCGGGGTCGAATCCGCTGCGTCGCACCGTGCGGGCGAGCTCACGGGAGGCTCGACCGAATTCGTCCCAGGTGAGGACCTCGCGGTCCGCCGGCGCGCTCACACCTTGGCCTTCAACTCGCCGCGCGCCACCTTGTGGGGAGCGGCCTGCGCCACGGGCTTCACGGTGATGGAGTCGAGGTCCACGTGGGGAGGCAACTCGGACGCGTGCACGATCACCTCGGCGATGTCCTCGGCCACGAGCGGCGCCGGCACGTTGTCATACACCGCGTCTGCGCGGTCCTTGTCCCCGCCGAAGCGGTTGAGAGAGAACTCCTCGGTGCGCACCATGCCGGGAGCCACCTCGATCACGCGGATGGGCTCGCCGCTGAGCTCGAGGCGCAGCACCTCGAGCACGGCGCGCTGGGCGAACTTCGTGGCGTTGTATCCGCCGCCGCCCTCGTAGGCGCGGTGTGCGGCGATCGATGTGACTCCCACGATCGACGCGGTCCCGCCCTCCGTCGTGGATGCGCGCAGGGACGGGAGCAGGGCGGCGATCATGCGCTGCGTCCCGATCACGTTGACGTCGAACATGCGACGCCAGTCGTCGGGGGACGAGGTCTCCACGGAGTCGAGGCCGATCGCGCCGCCGGCGTTGCAGACGAGCACGCTCGCGCCCCCGAGGGACTCGACGGCTTCGCGCACGCGCTCGACGTCCTCGGCCACCGTCACGTCGGCCACGACCGTGTCGGCGCCGGTCTCCGCGGCGAGTTCAGCGAGCCGGTCGGCGCGGCGTGCGACGCCGAGCACCTCCCAGCCGTGCTGCCGGAACAGGGCGGCCGTGGCCCTCCCGATCCCCGAACTCGCTCCCGTGACCACCGCGCGTCTCACCGTCATGACTCCAGCGTATTGCCCGGGAGCGCACTCCCCCGTCGGCCCGGCCGGGTCCTCCCCACCCGGACGGACGGGCGCGCGCGGCACGGATGCGGTTACGTCGTGTTGCGGTCGCCGTTGTCGCATCGGGCAGCCCTGCCTACTCTCGTCGTACGCCGTCCGGCGACCAGACCACCCAGCACGTTCACACTTCGAGGGAGAACCCCATGAGCGACGCCACGCCGAACTGGCAGTTCGAGACCAAGCAGATCCACTCGGGTGCTCAGCCCGACCCCGTGACCAACGCCCGCGCGACGCCGATCTACCAGACCACGAGCTACGTCTTCAACGATGCAGACCACGCGAAGAACCTGTTCGCTCTCGCGGAGTTCGGCAACATCTACACGCGCATCCAGAACCCCACGCAGGACGTCGTCGAGCAGCGGCTCGCCGCGCTCGAGGGGGGCACCGGCGCCCTCCTCTTCGCGTCGGGTCAGGCCGCGGAGACGGCCGCGATCCTCAACATCGCGCAGGCCGGCGACCACATCGTGTCGAGCTCGTCGATCTACGGCGGCACGTACAACCTCTTCAAGTACACGCTCGCGAAGCTCGGCATCGAGACCACCTTCGTGGAGAACCAGGACGACGCCGACGAGTGGGCGCGCGCTGTCCGCCCCAACACGAAGCTCTTCTTCGGCGAGACCGTGGGCAACCCGAAGATCAACATCCTCGACATCCGCCTCGTCGCCGATGTCGCGCACGAGGCCGGTGTGCCGCTCATCGTCGACAACACGATCGCGACCCCGTACCTCATCCGTCCGTTCGAGCACGGCGCGGACATCATCGTCCACTCCGCCACGAAGTTCCTCGGCGGACACGGCACCGTCATCGGCGGCGCGATCGTGGACGGCGGCTCGTTCGAGTGGTCGAAGAACGTGGATAAGTTCCCCGGACTCACCGAGCCGGACCCCTCGTACCACGGCGCGAGCTACACGACGGCTGTCGGCGACGGTCTCGCCTACATCATCAAGGCGCGCGTTCAGGTGCTGCGCGACCTCGGTGCGGCCATCTCGCCGAACAGCGCGTGGCTGCTCATCCAGGGCATCGAGACGCTCAGCCTGCGCATCGAGCGCCACGTGCAGAACGCCCAGGAAATCGCCGAGTGGCTCGACGGCCACCCGGACGTCGCCTCGGTCAACTACTCGGGACTCCCGTCGAGCCCCTGGTACGCGGCGGCCAACCGCTACGCCCCGAAGGGTGTCGGCGCGGTGCTCTCGTTCGAGCTCAAGGGCGGAGTGGACGCCGGCCGCACCCTCGTCAACAGCCTCACGCTGTTCTCGCACCTCGCGAACATCGGCGACGTCCGCTCGCTCGTCATCCACCCGGCCTCAACGACGCACTCGCAGCTCACCCCGGAACAGCAGCTGACCGCCGGCGTCACGCCGGGCCTCGTCCGACTCTCCGTGGGTCTCGAGAACATCGACGACCTGAAGGCCGACCTGGACCAGGCGTTCGCCGCCGCTCGTGCGGTCGTGGAGGCAGCCCGCGTCTGACGCGCTGCCGCGTCACCCGCCTTCCGTGAGGTGTCGCCTGCGGTCGCTCGACCTGCCCGTCGAGCAACCCGGGTGACACCTCACGCGCATCACGGGGGCGTGTAACACAGGCGAGAGGTGTCGGTTCTTCGGGGAGGATGGGGACATGGACTGGCAGACACCCGAGGACACCGTCCCGTCGCGCATCGTGACGGACGCCGAGGTGCGCAGCCTCCTCGGACGTCCGCCGGCCACCGGCGCATGGCGCGACGGCGATCCCGTGGCGAACCGCCGCTTCGCGGACCTCGGGCCGCTCGACCTCGAGTTCGGCGGGCACCTCCCGCACGTGCGCCTCGCCTACGAGACATGGGGCGAGCTCTCCCCGTCCCGCGACAACGCCGTGCTCATCACCCACGCGCTCACGGGCGACTCCCATGCACGCGGCGACGCGGGTCCGGGACAGCCGACGGCCGGGTGGTGGGACCAGATCGTCGGTCCTGGACTCGCGGTCGACACCGATCGGTGGTTCGTCGTGGTCCCCAACATGCTCGGCGGCTGCCAGGGGTCGACGGGACCGGCCTCGTTCGCACCGGACGGCCGCGAGTGGGGCGCGCGCTTCCCCTCCGTCAGCGTGCGTGATCAGGTGACGGCGCAGGCCCTCCTCGCCGACTCGTTCGGCGTCGACCGCTGGGCAGCCGTCATCGGCGGTTCCATGGGCGGGATGCACGCCCTCGAATGGGCCGTCGGTCTGCCGGAACGGCTCGATCGCGTGGCGATCCTCGCCTCGCCTCCCGTGACCACGGCCGACCAGATCGCGCTCAACTCGGTGCAGCTCGAAGCCATCCGGATGGACCCGGCCTGGCACGGCGGCAGCTACTACGACGCGGCCGACGGCGGCGGACCCCACCGCGGTCTCGCCCTCGCCCGCCGCATGGCGCTCCTCCAGTACCGCAGCTCCACCGAGCTCAACGACCGCTTCGGTCGACGCTGGCAGTCGGACATCGACCCCCTCGCGGATTCCGGGCGCTTCGCGATCTCGTCATACCTCGACTTCCACGGCAACAAGTTCACGCGCCGCTTCGATGCGAACAGCTACATCACGCTCGTCGATGCGATGAACTCGCACGACATCGGGCGGGGACGCGGCTCCGTCGAGGAGGCCCTCTCCCGGGTCACAGCCCGCACGCTCGTGGTCGGCATCGACTCCGACCGCCTTTTCCCCCTCGACGGGCAGCGGCGGATCGCCGCGGGAATCACCACGAACATCGACGGGGACGACGCTGCCGTGATCGTCTCCGACTTCGGTCATGACGGCTTCCTCATCGAGTTCGACGCCGTCTCGGACCACCTCGCGCGCATCTTCGCGAGCTGACTCCTCCGGCAGGTACCGCTGTCGCGTGTCGCGCCGGTCCGAGTCGCGCGCTCGCGGCCTATGCTGGTGCGCACGACGCGGGGCACGACAGAAGGGGCCGGCATGAGCGTGTGGCGCGGCACCGAGGCTTCCGATCCCATCCGTCGACAGTTCGAATCGATCGACCGCTTCTCGATCCAGCAGAGTCGGCTCGCGTACCGGATGGCCCGGAGCTTCGGCTTCACGGGCGTGTCCGGAGCCGCTATCGCCCTCGCCATCCCCGGAGCGGTGGACGGATCGGCGATCGTCTGGTGCTACGCGACGATCGTTCTCCTGGCCGCCACCCACATCGTGCTCGCGCGGTATCCTCACGGCCTGTCGATCGTGGGCGTGTACGCGGCCGGCATCCTGTGCCTCGCCACGGTGGGGATCGCCGCGGGACCCGAACCGGAGCCGTCGGCGGCCGCCGCCCTCGTCATGATCGCCGGGTGGGGCATCGGCTGCATCGGCACGGTCCTGTCCTCCACCTGGGCTCAGGTCATCCTGCTCGTGTACGGCATCGCGACCACCGTCACGATCGCGACGCTCCTCGAGGCGGACATCGGCGACGAAGCCGCACTGTCCGCTCCCGTCCTCGTGATCCTCGGGTGGGCGGTGACGACGATCTTCGGCCTGTGGCTCACGCGAGCGAACCCCCGCGTCATGCGACGCATCTCGAGCATCGGCTACACGTACCTGATCGAGCGGAGGGCGAGCGAGGCAGAGGCCCAGCGCCACCGCGACGCGCGCCTCCTCCACGACACCGCGCTCGCCACCCTGACGCTCCTCGCCCACGCGGGTCGCGGGGTGGATGCGGCCGCGATGCGCGAGCAGGCCGCCTCCGACCGCGACCTGCTGCGGCGGCTGCGCGAGGGCGAGAGTCCCACACCGCGCTCGTCCGGCGCCTACACGCTCACGCACACGGCCGAGCTCCAGCTCAACGGCACCTTGGAGACCGTGAAGGCGCGCTTCGCGGGTTCCGGGCTCGACGTGGCCTGGCATGGTTCCGGCCAGCTCGGTCTCGAGCAGGCGCGGCTCGAGGCCTTCATCCTCGCGCTCACCGAGTGCATCGAGAACGTGCGACGGCACGCGGGCGTCGATGAGGCCCACGTCACTCTGAGCGACGACGGCATGGTCGTGCGGGGCGTTGTCACGGACGCCGGCGCCGGATTCGACCCCGCGACGATCGGTCGGTCGAGCCTCGGCTTCCAGCAGTCGGTGATCGCTCGCACCGAGGACATCGGCGGCACGGTGCGCGTCTTCTCCTCCCCCGGCGCCGGCACCACCGTGGTCCTCGAGGTGCCGAAGTGAGCGCCCCGTCCGGCGGCATCGATCCGTCCCTGGGTCTCGAGTGGCAGACGGACCGCGTCCGCCGTGCCGGGCTGCGCGAGACGTCGCTCCTCACCCTCAACACCTCGCAGCTCGGCGTGGGTCTCGGCCTCGCTGGAGGCCTCCTCTTCCTCCACGCGTTCTGGCGCTTCCTCGACCACCTGAACGAATTCCCCCGCCTGCCGCTCAACCTCGCCTCGTGGGCGATCCTCTTCGTGACCGTCGCCCTCGTCACGGTGGCGCTCCGTGCCGCCGGCTTCATCTTCTCGACGCGGCTGTTCTGGGGGATGGTGTTGAGCCTGACGGCAGCAGCCGTGCTCGACTTCGCCGCGATCTGGCAGCACGTGACCGATGGCCTCTACCCCACCTCGGCCATCGCGGTGGGCGCTGTCCTGCTCGGCGCGTCGTCGCTGCGGCCTGCGCGCGAGATCGTGATCGCGTCGGCCATCCTGGGGGGCGGTCTCACGCTCGGAGTGCTCGTACCGGGGCCCGCCGAGGAGCAATTGGGCCCACTTCTGCTCTTCCTCGTCCTCGCGATGGTGCCCCCGGTCATCGCCGCGTCGATCCTCGGGTCGTACCGCCGCCACATCCTGCTCGCCCTCGACCGCGTGCTCACGCAGAGCGCGATCTCCGCACCCGTCGTCCTCACGGCCGGCGTCCTCGGCAGCGCGGAACTCGCCGAGCTCGACCACGAGGTGGAGGAGCTCTTCGACGACGTCGCGACAGGGCGCGAGCCCCTTCCCCTCAGCCCCGAGCGCGCCGACCAGGCGAGTGCGCTCGCGACGGAATTGCGACGCCACCTCGTCGCCGGCCACCACAACACGTGGCTGTCCCACGCGGTCAGCGAGTCGGAGTTCCTGAGCGACCACGTGACGATCGACGATGCGAAGGGCCTCTCGGCGCGGCTCGACCAGCTCCAGCGGGACGGGCTGTTGTCGGGACTCTGGATGCTCATGTCGAGCGCCGCACGCATGCAGGCGACCGCGCGGGTGAGCCTCATCGAGCGCAAGGAGCAGCCTCGATCGGACGTGCGTCGCATCCTCATCGCGATCGATGTGGACGGCATCAGCCGCTCGCGCGTCGAGGCGATCACGTGGGCGTCGCTGCGCCGCGTCGGCCGGTACACCGACACGACGACACCGCTCGGCCTGCGGGTCGACATCGAGACGGAGGTCCCGCCTCCCTCGGATCAGCAGCGGTGAACACTAGAATTCTGTCAAGAGTTCAGGGAGAACGAATGAGCATTCGCACGGACAACATCCGTCTGGCCATCGTCGACGACCACAAGATGCTGCTGGGTGCACTCACCGAGTGGATCCGTGGTGCGGCGGACGACATCAGCATGGTCGCTGCTGTCGCCACGTGGCCGGAGCTGCTCACGCACCCCGAGTTCCCGGTCGACGTCGTGCTCCTCGACCTCGACCTCAAGGACAACATCCCCGTCGTCCTCAAGATCTCCACCCTCAAGACCACGGGCGTGAAGACGGTGCTCATGAGCACATACTCCGACCCGAAGTTCGTGCGCGAGGCGCTCGCGGCCGGCGCCCACGGCTACCTCGTGAAGAGCGAGGACGCGTCCATGATCGTCCAGGCCATCCGCGCCGCACACCGCGGACAGATGTTCGTGTCGGACGAGCTCGACGTCGCCCTCAACTCGGAGCCGAACGAGGCGCCCAAGCTCAGCGCGCAGGAGCGTCGGGTGATGGCGCTCTATGCGGCCGGCGAGCCCGTGAAGTCGGTGGCCTACGAGCTCAGCATCTCCGAGGAGACCGCGAAGTCCTACCTCAAGCGCATCCGCGAGAAGTACCGCTCGAGCGGCTTCGACGTGGGCACGAAGGTGGCGCTGCGCAAGCGCGCCATCCTCGACGGCATCATCATCGAGTAGGTCGAGGACCGAGGATCCCGCGGCGTTCGAGCACATAGCCGAGCGCCGCGATCGCGATGCCCACCACCGTCAGTCCCATGCCCACGACGGCCGGTGAGGCGTAGCCGAGCTTCGCCGCGATCGCGACACCGCCGAAGTAGGCGCCGAGGGCGTTGCCCACGTTGAGTGCCGAGTGGATGAGCCCGGCGGCGATGGTCTGACTGTCCCCGGCCACGTCCATGAGCCGCGTCTGGATGGTCGGCCCGAGCCCCTGCGTCGCGAACCCGACGGCGAAGGTGAAGAGGAAGAGCGTGACGGGCCACTGCGCCGTGAGCGCGAAGCCGAAGAGCGACAGCAGCATGAGGAACGCGAAGCCGAAGAGACTCTTCATGACGCTCCAGTCGGCCACCCGTCCGCCCACCAGGTTGCCGATGGTCATCCCGAGTCCGACGGTCGCGAGCACCCACGGCACCGCGCCCTCCGGCAGCCCCGCGAGCTCCGTCGTGATGGGCGAGAGGTATGTGTACACCGCGAAGAGGCCGCCCAGGATGATGCATCCGGTGAGCAGCGCGAACCACACCCGACCGTTGCGGAACACGGTCAGTTCCCGCCGCATGGTCTGCTCCGGCGAGCCGTCCATCCGGGGCACGGCGAACCAGATCGCCACCGTCGAGACGGCGAAGATCGCCGCGACGAGCACGAAGGCGACACGCCAGCCGAAGGCCTGGCCGATGAGCGTGGCGAGAGGCACGCCGATCACGTTCGCCACCGTGAGCCCGGCCATCGCGAAGGCCACGCCCTGCGCCCGCCGCCCCGGCCCCATGAGTTTCGCGGCGACGAGGGCGGCGAGTCCGAAGTAGGCGCCATGCGGGATGCCGGCGAGGAAACGGAACACGAGGATGAGTTCGAACGTGGGCGCGAGGGCGGCCGCGAGGTTCATGAGAGTGAAGGCGACGGCGAGGATCACGAGCACCCGATCGCGACGGAACCGCGCGACCAGGGAGTTGATCGTCGGTGCCCCGACCACGACGCCGAGTGCGTAGGCGGTGATCACGAGTCCGGCCTGCGCGTTCGCCTGCTCAGGGTCGGCCGTCGAGAGCGCAGGGAACAGATCGGTGGCGATCTGCGGCAGCAGCCCCATGGCAGCAAACTCGGTGGTGCCGATGCCGAACCCGCCGACGGCGAGCGCGAGCAGGGCAAGACGAACGCGGGCCGAGGACAACGTCGTCGGCCCGCTGGTGACGGGGAGCATGCGCCCAGTCTAGATCCGCGGACCGCCGCTCATCGAATCGATTCGAGAATGCGGAGCCTACGACGTCTCAGCTCTCGTCGATCGCCTTCTCCAAGCGGTCGAGCTTGCCCGTGAGCTCACCGGTGTAGCCGGGACGGATGTCGGCCTTGAGCACGAGGGAGACGCGCGAGCCGAACGCGCCGACGGCCTCGGTGGCACGCTTCACGACGTCGAACACCTCGTCCCACTCCCCCTCGATCGTCGTGAACATCGCGTCGGTGCGGTTCGGCAGGCCTGACTCGCGGACGACCTTCACGGCCGCGGCAACGGCGTCGTGCACGGAGTCGGTTCCGTCCGGGCCGCCCGACGGGGCGACGGAGAATGCGACGAGCATGGTGGGTCCTTTCGACAGATGCGGATCAGGAAGGGAGCGGCAGAGCGTCGGCCTCGCTCGTCGAGCGGTCGCGCCGCGCGGCCTGAACGTCGCGGCGCGCACGCAGGAGCTCCACGATGCACCAGCCGAGGAGGACGAGGTAGCCCGCGTTGCGGATGGTCAGCACGGCCACCATGGGTGGCCAGGCGTTGAGGAGCAGCCAGTACAGATACGGGTAGACGATGTGGGTGAGAGCGGCGAGGCCGAGCGCGAGCGCGGCGGGGACCGTGAATCTCCGCCCCTGCCACGCGATGCCGAGCACGACGGGGGCGATGAGCCACGTGAGGTACTGAGGCGAGCCCACCTTGTTGACGGCGATCAGCACGAGGATGAGCGCGAGCGACAGTGAGGGCAGCACCCGGATCACCGGCGCCCCGCCGCGGACCGCGAAGACGCCGAGAAGGGCGACGGCCGCGAATGCCACCACGAGCAGCGGCGTCATGAGGGCGATCGCCACGTCTACGTTCGCGCCGGCGACCTGGTAGGTCAGGATCGCGGGGTCGTAGTAGAGGAACGCACCCTCGACGCCGGCCGCCGCCTGCCACACGTAGATGAGACTGACCGGCGCCTCGATCTGCAAGCCACGGCCCGATTGCTCCGTGAGGAAGCTGAAGACGTGACCGACGCCGCCGAGGGCGAAGCCCACGAACACGACCGCGACCGACAGCACCGCTCCGGCGAACACGATCCGCCACCGCGTGGACAGCGCGACGACCGCCGCCGCGATCATGGCAGCCGGCCACACCTTCATCCATGTTGCGGTGGCGAGAAGGAGGGATGCCGCCATCGGTCGGCGCATCACGATGAGAACGGCGACCACCGCGAGGGGCACGGTCACCGAGTCGATGCGCCCGAGCGAGATCGGGCCGAGGAGCGCGATGTACCCGACCCACCACCAGGCGGCTGCGCGACGACGGCGGCTCGACCCGTCACCGATCAGGATCGCGAACGCCACCGCGTCGAGCACGGTCATGAGGACGAGCCACGTGACGCCGTAGTTCGCCTCTCCGGCGACGAGGGCGAGCTGCATCGGGAGGTGCGCCAGGAGCGGGTAGACCCAGTCGACGTCGATCCCCGCGATGGAGGCGCCGCTCGCGACCTGCATGGACCATGGACGGTAGACGAGCGTCACATCGCCGAGGGGCAGACCGGGAGCGTAGAGGCAGAGCCACGAGAGTCCGGCGTGGACCAACAGGAACACGGCCCACAGCAGTCCTCGAACCCTCACGGCTTCATCCTAGGCGGCGGGCCTGTCCGCCATCCGATACCCCTCCGCCACGCCTGTGCAGAGAGCACATGTCACAGTTCGACCCCGACGTACCCATGCGCCCACCTCATCTGGGAAACTTGAGCTCCCCCACCTTCTCACCCGATGGAGAACGCCATGATCCGTGCCCGCCGGAGCACCATCCCCCTCGCCGTCGCCACCGTCGGCATCCTCCTCCTCTCGGGCTGCGCCGGTGGATCGGACGAGGCGCCGGCCGAGGAGAGCCCGTACATCACCGAGGGCAAGCTCACCGTCGCCACGGGCGAGCCCGCGTACTACCCGTGGGTCATCGACGACGCGCCCGAGTCGGGCGAGGGGTTCGAGGCCGCCGTCGCCTATGCGGTCGCCGAAGAGCTCGGCTTCGACACGGACGACGTCGTGTGGGTGCGCAGTTCGTTCGAGGCCTCGATCGCACCCGGTCCGAAGGACTTCGACATCAACCTCCAGCAGTTCTCCATCACGGACGAGCGCAAGCAGGCCGTCGACTTCTCGTCCCCGTACTACGAGACCACTCAGACGGTCATCACGACGGGCGATTCGGCTGCGGCCGACGCGTCGAGCATCGCGGACCTGCAGGGCCTCATCGTCGGCGCTCAGACCGGCACGACGAGCTTCACGGCGGCGGAGGACATCATCGCGCCCACGAACGGGGTGAGCGCCTTCAACACCAACGAAGACGCGAAGGCCGCCCTCGAGTCCGGCCAGATCGACGCCCTCGTCGTCGACCTCCCCACGGCGTTCTACATGACGGGCGCCGAGCTCGACGACGGCGTCATCGTCGGGCAGCTGCCCCGCACGGCCGGAGAGGGTGACTCCTTCGGCATCGTCCTCCCGAAGGACAGCGAGCTCACCGCGGACGTCTCGGACGCGGTCGACGCGCTGCGCGAGGACGGAACGCTCGAGGACCTCGCCGCCGAGTGGCTGGGCGGCGACGACACCGCGCCCGTGCTCGACTGACCGGCCGCGTGCGTATGTGCTCACCCGGCGAGCGGCCGTGACGCCGCCCCCACCCCTGCCACCGCCTGCGCCTGCGCCTGCGCCCGAGTGGAGTCCGAGCGACCTCGAGCTCGAGCGCCGGGCATTCCGGGCCAGGGCGTCTCGTCGTTCGGTCCTTCTCGCCCTGCTCTCCACGGTGGTGTTCGCGGCACTCGTCGCGGCATTCGTCATCGGCACGCCGGGGTGGCGCAGCGTCCAGCAGACGTTCTTCGACCCCGAGGTGCTCGTCTCCGCCTGGCCTCGGGTGATCGAGGGTCTCTGGCTGAACATCCGCGTGCTCGTGGTCGCGAGCATCGGCGTCGCGGTCGTCGGAACGCTTCTGGCGTCCGTCCGCACCCTGCGCGGCCCGCTGTTCTTCCCGCTGCGCTTCCTCGCCGCCGCATACACCGACGTGTTCCGCGGCATGCCGCTGCTCATCGTGCTGTACCTCGTGGGCTTCGGCATCCCGGGACTCGACCTGTTCCCCCGCATGCCCATGGAGTTCTGGGGAACGGTCGCGCTCGTCCTCACCTACTCGGCCTATGTGTCCGAGGTGCTGCGCGCCGGCATCGAGGCCGTGCACCCCTCGCAGCGCCTCGCGGCCCGCGGCCTCGGGCTCGGCTACGTCGCGTCGCTGCGCCTCGTGATCCTGCCGCAGGCCCTCCGCAAGGTCACGCCGGCCCTCATGAACGACTTCGTCTCGATGCAGAAGGACGTCGGCCTCATCTCGGTCCTCGGAGCCGTCGACGCCGTGCGTGCCGCGCAGATCGAGACCTCCGCGAGCTACAACTTCACCCCTTACGTGCTGGCCGGCCTCCTCTTCGTCGCCCTCGCCTTCCCCACCATCCGCCTCACGGACTGGGTCACGGCGCGGCAGCGACGCCGCGAGCAGCAGGGAAGCGTCGTATGAGCGCGCTGGGCACCCCCGCCGAGGCGGACGAGCAGCGCGTTCTCCGGCTCGAGGGCGTCCGCAAATCCTTCGGTGACCGACCAGTGCTCTCGGGCATCGACCTCACGGTCGACGCCCACGAGGTCATCGCGCTCATCGGCGCGTCCGGTTCCGGCAAGTCCACGCTCCTGCGAACCATCAATCTCCTCGAGCAGGTCGACGACGGCCGCATCCTGCTCACGGGAACGGACATCACCGATCCGCGCGTCGATGCAGACGCCGTGCGCGCGCGCATCGGCATCGTCTTCCAGCACTACAACCTGTTCCCTCACTTGAGCGTGCTCGACAACGTCACGCTCGCCCTCCGCCACGTGCACCGCACGAAGAAGGCCGACGCCGACCGGCGAGGTCTCGACCTCCTCGCGCAAGTGGGCCTCGCGGACTTCGCCCGCTCCTACCCCGACCGCCTCTCGGGCGGTCAGCAGCAACGCGCCGCGATCGTGCGGGCCCTCGCGAGCGATCCGGAGGTGCTGCTGCTCGACGAGATCACGTCGGCTCTCGACCCGGAACTCGTCGGCGAAGTGCTCGAACTCGTCCGCGAGCTCGGAGCGTCGGGCACCACCATCCTCATGGCCACCCACGAGATGGCCTTCGCGCGCGACGTCGCCACCCACGTGGTGTTCCTCGACGCGGGGGTCATCCGCGAGCAGGGCACGCCCGAGCAGATCTTCGGCTCACCGCGGGACCCCCGCACGCGCGCGTTCCTCGACAGAGTCACGCGCGAGAGCTGACGGATCGACGCCGACGCGCGGGCCGCGCACCCACGGGCCGCGCGCGACGATCGATCAGTACCCGGAGAATACGTCGGTGCGAACACGGCGGGCCGCACCGCGCAGGCGACTGCGGAGGTCGGCGACGAGCGCCGGAGGGCCGGACACGAACACGTCCCGCTCGGCGAGGTCCGGAACGGCCGCATGCACGATGTCCGCATCGACCCGCTCGGGACCGATCCACGTCCATCCCTGCGGGAGGGAACCGGGCTCGGCCCTGCTGGACACCAGCACCCTGACCCCCGCCCCCTGGAGCTCGTCGGCGTACACGATCTCGCTCGGGTCCGACACCGCGTAGACGAGCACGATGTCGCGATCGTCGCCGCGCGCCCTCGACTCACGGAGATGACTGACGAAGGGTGTCACACCGATGCCGGCAGCCACGAGGGCGAGCTTCCGGGACGGATCGGCGGGCAGCGTGAAGTCGCCCGCGACGAGCGTGGCGCGCACGCCGTCACCCGGTGCGAGCGCGAGGAGCGTGCGCTTCGCCGAGCTCAGCGGTTCCGGCACTCGGAACGCCACGCGCACCTCTCGACCGTCGCTCGGAGCCGACACGATGCTGAAGGTGCGACGGAAACCCTTGCGGTCGCCCTTCGCGTGGGGCACATGCAGCTCGAGGTACTGACCGGCCCGGAAGCGCAGGGGGGCGGCGGCATCGAAGACGATCTCGTGCACGTCCCCCGCCAACCGGCGCGAGTCCCTCACGGTCAGTGCCACACCGCGGCGCTGCCCCACGAGGAACGCGAGCACGTTGCCCACCAGCAGCGCGAGCTCCGGTGACGAGTAGACGGGACCGACGTGGTACGGCAGGGCGAAGAGTGCGCCCGTGATCACGGCGATGACGAGCTGCTGCCAGCGCAGCGGTGCCATCGTGAGCGGCTCCGTGAGCATGAAGACAGCGAAGAACACCGCGGCGGTCGAGAGGAACGGCGTCGTGAGCGCCGAGCCCGCATCCATCCCGTTCGAGATGAGCATCGGAACCATCACAGCGGCGACCGCCACCACGAACAGAACGGCCATCACGAGCTTCCGGAGCCGCCACACGAGGAGGAAACCGACGACGAGGACGGCCCAGAAGAGCGACTCGCTGCCGACCCACCAGTAACTCACGCCGACGCCGGTGAGCGTGGCGACAAAGGCTCCGATCGCGGCCGGGTTGAGGATGTGGCGCCCACGCACGGCTAGGACGTACTTCGACACCGCGCCCACCGCCGCCGCGATCGCGACCGCCGCGAGGTCGCCGGGCACGAGCCCCGGCTTCATGATGAAGAACAGGAGCAGGCCGGTGATGATCGCCGACTCGTCGTGCGGCTTCACTCGGAACAACGGGGCGACCGCTCGGTTGACGAGCCACGAGACGGCCACCGCGATCCCGCCCGTCGCGAGCAGTTCGAGCGGAGTGAAGAAGAGGATCCCGACCGCGGACAGGACGAACGACACGGCCGCGAGGACGACGAGCAGCAGCAGGACGAGCCGATACATCGGCACGCGTCCCAGCAGGGTGTCGAGCGACTTCCTCACGAGAACAGCTCCCCGGAGAAGTCACGATGACGCTCGCTGCGGCCGTCGCTGAACATCCGCACGCCGATGGCTCCCGTGGCGGCGTAGACCTCCGCGGGCGAGGAGAAGAAGAGGGCAGTGGCCGCACCGTCGGCGACCATGGCGGTGGGGGCGAGCGCCCACGTCGCGACGACGTTCTCGACGGGCCGTCCGGTGAGGCCGTCGATCATGTGATGGAGGCCGTCCCCCCAGACCCGGCGGTTGGTCGCGGAAGCGCACAACGCACCGTCCGAGACCTCGACGACGCCGATCGCGCGACGCGGGTCGAACGGATGCTCGAGCGCCACGCGCTCGCTGCGCGCGCCGGCGACGCGGAGATCACCGGACGCGTCGACCGTCACGTCGATGAGGTCGTGCGCTCCGAGCATGTCGACGACGAGGTCGACGAGCAGCCCCTTTCCGGCCGCTCCGACGTCGATGAGCGTCGCGTCGGTCGTGCGGAGGACGTCGCCGTCGACCGAGGCGAGTCCCTCCCACTCGGTGACACGGCCGACCGGTGTCGTGGCGTCCACCGCAGGCGTCGACGGGCCGTAGCCGAGCCGTGCGATCGCACCGCCGACGAAGGGCGACACCCGACCACCGGTCAGGTCGTAGAGCCGCCGGTAGAGCGCGAACAGACGTTTGCCCTCGGGCGGGAGCGCCCATTCACCCGGTCCGGCCGCGATCTCCGCCACGAGGGAGTCGTCGCGGAACCGCGACCAGTCGCGGTCGAACCGGTCGATCCGGTCGAGCACATGTCTCCGCGCCTGCTCCGAGAGGGCGCCGTCCACGTCGATCTGCCACGATGTGCCGATCGCGTCGAAACGCATCGTGTCGGTCTCGAGCAGCGCGGTCGGGTGGGGCGAATCAGCTCGCGGCATCGGACTTGATCGTCTCGATCGCGGCGTTGAAGCCTTCGCTCGTGAGGGATGAGCCGGCGACCTTCGACACCGCGAGGTCGTCGATGTCCTTGCCCACGACCTCGTCCTGGATGTTGTCGATGAACTCGCCCTGGTAGCGCTGGGTGTTCGGGCTTCCGCCGCTCCCCTCGACCTCGAGCGAGGTGACGATGTCACCCTCGAGCATCACGGTCACCGTGACGGACTCCTGACCGCCCGGCGTCGTGTAGTCGCCCTCGGCGGTGTACTCGCCGTCGGTGTAGCTGGCGGCGCTGCTGGAGCCCGAGTCGCTCGAGCTCCCCGAGTCCTGCGTGGCGCTCGAGTCGGTCGTGGCCTCTTCGGTCGCGTCTGAGGCGTCCGAGCTGCAGGCGGCCAACCCGCCGATGACGGCGATCCCCGCGAGGGCTGCTCCCGTGTTCCGTCGTGTCCGTGCGCGCATGATGGCTCCTGTCGTCGATGTGCGGTGCGTCACAGTCGACGCTAGGCATCATCGGTAGCGAAGTCCTATCCCAGCGCTGTGAAGAAGCTGTGAGCCATCCGTCGAGTCTCCACGAACGTCAGCCGAGCAGATCGGCCATCACGCGCGGAACGGCTTCCGCCACGTCGAGCGCTGCGATCGGTCCGCCACCCGACGCACGCTCGGCGGCGAGCGCGTGCACGAGCGAGGCCGTCGCCGCCACCCGGGCGAGGGCGTCGTGCGAGTCGATGCGAGGGGCGGCGGCCGCGACGAGGGAGCCAAGGACGCCCGCGAGGACATCGCCCGTCCCGGCGGTGGAGAGCCACGGCGTCGCCTCCGGGAGCCGGATCAGGGATCCGTCCGGCGCGGCCACGATCGTCCGGGAACCCTTGAGGAGCACGACGGCGCCGGCGGCCTCGGCGGCTCGGCGGGCCCACCGTTCGCGGTCGCTGGCGATCTCCTCACGCCCGACGTCCTCCCCCACCGATTCCAGGAGGCGCTGAAGCTCGCCTGCGTGCGGAGTCAGGACAGCGAGCCCCTCGAGGCCGTCGGCGGCGACTCCGAGCGCCCCGGCGTCCACGACGACGGGGACGCCGTCGTCGAGGGCGTGGCGGAAATCGCTGACGCGGCCCTCGCCCGGTTCCTGGGCGTCGATCCCCGAACCGATGAGCCACGCCTGCACGCGTCCGACTCCGCACACCACCTCGGGACGCCGTTGCAGGACGAGGCTCGCGACCGCGTCGGGGCCGACGTATCGCACCATGCCGGCGCCCGCCCGCACGGCCGCTTCGACACCCAGCACGGCCGCACCGGGGTAGCGCTCCGATCCGGTGGCGACGCCGAGGACGCCTCGCGAGTACTTGTCGTCGTCGGCGGTCGCCCTGTGGAGCCAGTGGACTGCACCGTCCGTTGTCCACCTCGCATCGTCACTCATGCGTTCACGATAAGTTGAAAAGCCGCCCGCGAGCACCCCTTGAGGTCGCTCGCGCGCACTCGCCCCACCATCAGAGGACCGCATGCCCGCCATCTTCGAGCCCCTTACGCTCCGTTCGCTCACCATTCGCAACCGCCTGTGGGTCGCACCGATGTGCCAGTACTCCGTCGAGGATCGTGACGGCGTGCCCACCGATTGGCATCTCGTGCACCTCGGTCAGTTCGCCGCGGGTGGAGCCGGACTCGTCGTCACGGAGGCGACCGCCGTGAGCCCGGCCGGACGGATCTCGCCGCAGGACACGGGCATCTGGAACGACGAGCAGGCCGCCGTCTGGGCGCGGATCGTGCGCTTCCTCCACTCTCAGGGCGCGGCGGCGGGTGTCCAGCTCGCGCATGCAGGCCGGAAGGCCTCGACGTTCCGACCCTGGAGCGAGGAGCGAGGCACCGTACCGGCGGAGGACGGCGGATGGGAGCCCGTGGCTCCGTCGGCCACCCCGTTCCCGGGCTACGCGACGCCGCGGGCCCTCGACACCGAGGAGATCGCCGGGATCGTCGCCGACTTCGCCGCGGCCGCGCGTCGTGCCGTGGAGGCGGGGTTCGACGTCCTCGAGATCCACGCTGCACACGGCTACCTGCTCCACGAGTTCCTCTCGCCACTCTCCAACGAGCGCACGGACGGATACGGCGGAAGCCTCGAGAACCGGGCACGGCTGCTCCTCGAGGTCGTACGCGCGGTCCGCGCCGCAGCCGGCGACGCCGTCGTCTTCGTCCGCTTCTCCGCCACCGACTGGACGGACGGCGGATGGAACGAGGACGACACCGCGACGGTCGCCGGTTGGGCTGCGGCGGCGGGGGCCAACCTCTTCGACGTCTCCACGGGCGGCAACGTGCCCGCGACGATCCCCACCGAGCCCGCCTATCAGGTGCGTTTCGCGACGCTCGTGCGCGACACCGTCGACGCCCCCGTGTGCGCCGTCGGCCTCATCACCGACCCGGAGGAGGCCGAGGAGATCGTCCGCTTCGGCCGGGCCGACGCGATCATGATGGGTCGCGAGCTGCTGCGCGATCCGCACCTGCCGCTCCGTGCGGCTTCCGTTCTCGGCGCCACGATCGATTACACGCCGCCGCAGTACCTCCGGGCGCCCTTCGCCTGATCACCGACGCGCGTCGTTCGCCGCATCCGCCCGAAGGCGGTGCGGCGAACGACGGGATCCTCAGCGTCGCTGGGTCGCGTCCTGGACCTCGCCCACGAGCACCTCGATGATGTCCTCGAGGAAGAGCACGCCGGTGGTCTGCCCCTCGCGGTCGAACGCGCGGGCCAAGTGGGCGCCGGACCGACGCATGATCGTGAGCGCGTCCTCGAGGTCCGTCTCCTCGAAGATCGAGACCAACTGACGGATGCGCTTCGGCGGCACCGGCTGGTCCTCGTCACCAGGCTCCGCCGTGGCCTCGAACCGCAGCACGTCCTTGAGGTGCAGGTACCCCATCGGCTGACCCTGGTCGTCGACGATCACGTAGCGCGAGAACCCGTTCTTCGCGACGGCCCGTTCGAGCTCCGCCGCTGTCACGGTCTCCGGAAGCGTCACGATCCCGTCGAGCGGGAGGGCGACGTCCCCGACCTTCTTGCTCGTGAACTCGAACGCCGCGACGAGGGCTCCCGACGAGTCGTCCAGCACGCCCTCGCGGGTGGATTGCGAGACGATCGTCGCCACCTCCTCGAGCGTGTACGACGACGTGGCCTCGTCCTTCGGCTCCACGTGGAACAGTCGCAGGACGGCGTTCGCCGTGGCGTTGAGCGTCCAGATGATCGGCTTGAAGATCGTCGCCACCATCACGAGCGGCGGCGCCAGGATGAGCACGGCCTTGTCGGGGATCGAGAAGGACAGGTTCTTCGGCACCATCTCGCCGAACACGACGTGCAGGTATGAGACGAGCAGGAGCGCGATGATGAACGCGACCGTGCCGATGACCTCCTCGGACCATCCCGTGAGGGCGAGTGGATACTCGAGCAGGTGGTGGATCGCCGGTTCCGACACGTTCAGGATGAGGAGCGAGCACACGGTGATGCCGAGCTGGCTCGTCGCGAGCATGAGCGTCGCGTGCTCCATCGCCCAGAGCGCCGTCTTGGCGCTGCGCTTGCCCTGGTCGGCGAGCGGCTCGATCTGGGAGCGTCGGGCCGAGATCACGGCGAACTCCGCTCCGACGAAGAAGGCGTTCGCGATGAGGAGCACCACGAGCCACGCGATTCCGGCCCAGTCACTCATCGTCGTCCCCCTGCTCCGGGCTGGCCGTGAAGCGCACCCGATCGATACGACGTCCGTCGAGTCGCTCGACGCGGAGCGTGCCCGCCTCGATCCCGACTTCGTCGCCCGCAGCCGGCAGTCGGCCGAGTTCGCTCATGATGAAGCCTCCGACGGTCTCGAAAGGCCCCTCGTCCGGCACCTTGACGCCTGTGCGCTCGAGGAGCTCGTCGGGGCGCAGGCTTCCGGGGAAGACGGTGCTGTCCCGGCCGCGGACCACTCCGGCGCGGGAACGGTCGTGCTCATCGGACACCTCGCCGACGATCTCTTCCACGAGGTCCTCGAGCGTCGCCACCCCGGCGGTGCCGCCGTATTCGTCGACGACGACCGCCATCTGGTAGCCGCGGCCGCGCAGCTCGACGAGGAGCGTGTCGAGGTGCATCGTCTCAGGCACGCGGAGGATGTCGAACTGGAGCGCGGAGACGGGCACGTCGGAGCGCCTGTCCCGCGGCACGGCGACGGCCTGCTTCACGTGGACGAGGCCGACGATGTCGTCGATGTCCTCGTCCATCACCGGGAAGCGCGAGTAGCCCGTGCTGCGCGCGAGCTCGACGACGAGCGAGGCGGGGTCCGTGCGGCGCACGGTCTCGAGTCGCGGTCTCGGCGTCATCACGTCGGACGCGGTGTGCGAGGAGAACTGGAGGGTGCGGTTGAGGAGCGTCGCGGTGTCCTGCTCGAGCGTGCCGGCTCCGGCGGAGCGACGCACGAGGCTCGAGAGCTCCTCGGCCGTCCGCGCGCCCGACAGCTCCTCCTTGGGCTCAATGCCGATGGATCGGAGGATGCTGTTCGCGCTGCCGTTGAGCACGACGATCGCCGGCTTGAAGACCGTCGTGAAGAGGGTCTGGAACGGGATGACGAGCTTCGCCGTGTGCAGCGGCAGCGCGAGGGCGAAGTTCTTGGGCACGAGTTCGCCGATGATCATCGACAGGAGGGTCGCGATCAGCACGGCCAGAACGGTCGCGATGGGGCCGGCCACCGCGTCGGGGATACCGATCGACGCGAACGGGTCGGCGAGCAGCGACGACAGCGCCGGCTCCATCGTGTAACCCGTGAGGAGCGTCGTGAGGGTGATGCCCAGCTGCGCGCTCGAGAGGTGCGTCGATGTGATCTTGAGGGCGGCGATCGTCATCCCGAGCCGGGATTCGCCGCGATCGCGTCGCGCCTCGAGATCGGATCGATCGAGGTTGACGAGCGCGAACTCGCTCGCCACGAAGAAGCCGGTCCCGACCGTCAGGACCAGCCCGACGCCGAGCATGATCCACTCATACATGAGATGCCTCCGTCACACGGAGGCAGGGACTGTGGTCCTCCTGGGAGGACTCGGACTCGCCGTCGTCCGTTGCGACCGCTGCGGAGCGGGAACGGGAGTCGACGGAATGCGCAGAAGGGGGTTCGTCCATTGTCCCCCCACTATATCGGCCCATCCCCCGCCGTTCCTGAGCAGTCACCGCTCCCGTCATCGTTCCCCTCGGCACGCCTCTGGGCGGCGCCGGGGCGGACGCCGCGGCCGGGGTGAGGCGGCAAGGGGCTCGCATCACCAGGAGACGGGGAGCGCCTTGCCCTCCTCGTAGCCGGCGGCCGACTGGAGACCGACGAGGGCGCGGTCGTGGAACTCCGGGATCGAGCGCGCCCCCGCGTAGGTGAAGGACGAGCGCACGCCCGACGTGATCATGTCGAGCAGATCCTCCACGGACGGCCGCAGCGGATCGAGGTAGATCTTGGAGGAGCTGATGCCCTCGGCGAAGAGCGTCTTGCGGGCGAGCTCGTACGGGTCGAGTCGGCCGAAGCGCTCGAGCACCGCCTTCGTGGAGGCCATCCCCCAGCTCTCCTTGTAGAGACGTCCAGACGGGTCGGCGTGGATCGTGCCGGGCGCCTCGATCGTGCCGGCGAACCAGGACCCGATCATCACGGACGACGCCCCCGCGGCGAGCGCGAGAGCCACGTCACGGGGGTACCGCACGCCGCCGTCGGCCCACACCGCTGCGCCGTGCGCCTTCGCGGCCTCGGCGGTCTCGAGCACGGCGGAGAACTGCGGTCGACCGACCGCGGTCATCATCCGCGTCGTGCACATCGCGCCGGGGCCGACACCCACCTTCAGGATGTTGGCACCCGCCTCCACGAGGTCGGCCACGCCGTCGGACGTCACGATGTTGCCGGCGACGATCGGGATGCCGAGACCGAGCGCTGACACCACGCGAATCGCGGCGATCATCGACTCCTGGTGCCCGTGCGCTGTGTCGATCACGAGGACGTCGACACCGGCGGCGGCGAGAGCCTTGGCCTTCGCGGCGACGTCACCGTTGACGCCGATGGCGGCGGCGACCGACAACCGGCCGGACGCGTCGAGGGCCGGCGCGTAGAGGGTGGAGCGCAACGCGCTCGTCCGGCTGAGCGTCCCGACCAGGTGCCCGTGCTGGACGACGGGGGCGAACTCGAGGTCGGCCTGGACCATGAGGTCGAAGGCCGCGCGCGCCGAGGTGACGTCGTCGGCGTCGATCGACGCGACGCCGCCGTGGATGAGGTCGCCGAGCCGGGCGTCCGGGAGCGCTCGTCCCAACCGTTCGGCATCGAGACACCCCGCGAGCTCACCGTCGGAACCGACGACGACGATCCCGTGTCCGCCCGGAACCGCCGGCACGCTCAACAGCGCGTCGGCCACGGTCGTGTCGGGCGAGAACGAGACGGGAGAGTCGAACGCCACCGATTGCGCCTTCACCCAGCGGATGGCCGCGTCGAGGTCCTGCAGGGGCATGTCCTGGGGCAGCACGCCGAGACCGCCGCGGCGCGCGAGCGTCGCAGCGAGTCGCGGTCCCGTGACCGAGTTCATGTTGGCCGACACGATCGGGATGGTCTGGCTCGTGCCGTCCTGCGGGGCGAGCGAGACGTCGAGTCGACTCGACACGCCGGACCGGGACGGGACGAGGAAGACGTCGGAGTAGGTCAGATCGTGCTGGGGTTCGTCGCCGTAGAACTGCATGCGACCACGCTAGCCGCCCTCGGGGTGACGTGGAGAGGGGCAGCAGGGTTTAGGCTTGTTTTCCGGAGTGTGCGACGCCATCGAGCCCTCGGTGGCGGTCCGAAATGGCGAGTGACGAAAGTGGTGGTCCGACCGTGTCAGGCCCAGTGACCGGAGCAGGAACCGACGAGAATTCCGCAGCGGAGTTCGGTGCGAACGAGTGGCTCGTCGACGAGCTCTACTCGCAGTACACAGTCGATAAGAACTCGGTGGACTCGTCGTGGTGGCCCACGCTCGAGGCCTACCACCAGCACAAGACGGGCGGTACCGCTCCGCGGTCCCCCGAGCCGACGGCGAGCGCGGCGGCCCCGTCCTCGGCCGCCCCGTCGCCGGCGCCCGCGCAGAGCGAGCAGAAGGCATCGACACCGGCGTCGAGCGCGAGTGCGGCAGAGGCTCCCCCGGCGAACGACTCCGGTCGACCGGTCGCTCGCACCACGAGCCAGCAGCCGAAGGCCGCTCCCATTCCGGCTGACGCCCCCGCACCGACGCCGCAGTCGTCGTCCGAGGAGCCGGAGGACGTCATCTCGCCCCTGCGCGGCATGGCCAAGTCGCTCGCCACGAACATGGACGCGAGCCTCACCGTTCCCACCGCGACGAGTGTTCGCACGGTCCCGGCGAAGCTCATGATCGACAACCGCATCGTGATCAACAATCACCTGAAGCGGTCTCGCGGCGGCAAGGTCAGCTTCACCCACCTCATCGGGTGGGCGCTCATCCAGGCGCTCAAGGAGTTCCCGAGCCAGAACGTCTTCTACGACGAGGTCGACGGCAAGCCGAGCGTCGTCGCCCCCGCCCATGTGGGCCTCGGCATCGCGATCGACATCCCGAAGCCCGACGGATCCCGCGCGCTCCTCGTCCCTGCGATCAAGCGCGCCGACACCCTCTCGTTCACGGACTACCTCGCCGCGTACGAGGACCTCGTGCGTCGCGCCCGCGGCAACAAGCTCACAGCCGACGACTTCAAGGGTGCGTCGATCTCGCTCACGAACCCCGGCGGCATCGGCACCGTCCACTCGGTGCCGCGTCTGATGAAGGGCCAGGGGTGCATCATCGGCGCCGGCGCCCTCGACTACCCGGCTGAGTTCCAGGGCGCGTCGGAGCACACGCTCGTCGAGCTCGGCATCGGCAAGACGATCACACTCACGTCCACGTACGACCACCGCGTCATCCAGGGCGCGGGCTCCGGAGAGTACCTCAAGAAGGTCCACGAGCTCCTCATCGGGCAGCGCGGCTTCTACGAGGGCATCTTCGCGGCTCTCCGCATCCCCTACGAGCCGATCCAGTGGGCCACCGACATCAGCGTCGACCTCGCCGACATGATCAACAAGACCGCGCGCGTGCACGAGCTCATCAACGCATTCCGCGTGCGCGGTCACCTCATGGCCGACATCGACCCGCTCGAGTACGTGCAGCGCACGCACCCCGACCTGGACATCGCGAGCCACGGACTCACCTTCTGGGACCTCGACCGCGAGTTCGTCACGGGAGAGTTCGGCGACGCGCGTCAGTCGAAGCTCCGCGACATCCTCGGCGTGCTCCGTGACTCGTACTGCCGCACCATCGGCCTCGAGTACATGCACATCCAGGACCCGGCCCAGCGCAAGTGGATCCAGGGCAAGGTCGAGCGGACGTACGCGAAGCCGACCCACGACGAGCAGCTCCGCATCCTCGGCAAGCTCAACGAGGCCGAGGCCTTCGAGACCTTCCTGCAGACGAAGTACGTCGGTCAGAAGCGCTTCAGCCTCGAGGGCGGCGAGTCGACGATCGCGTGCCTCGACGCGATCCTCCAAGGTGCCGCCGCCGCAGGCCTCGACGGG
Source organism: Labedella gwakjiensis (assembly GCF_003014675.1). Lineage (NCBI taxonomy): Bacteria > Bacillati > Actinomycetota > Actinomycetes > Micrococcales > Microbacteriaceae > Labedella > Labedella gwakjiensis. Next base: position 2,623,425 of record NZ_PYAU01000001.1, on the reverse strand, counting down.
GCAGCGATCGGCATGGCCCACCGCGGCCGTCTGAACGTTCTCACGAACATCGCCGGCAAGACCTACGGCCAGATCTTCCAGGAGTTCGAGGGCACCCAGGACAAGAAGTCCCAGGGTTCCGGTGACGTCAAGTACCACCTCGGCACCGAGGGCACCTTCCGCGCGGCCGACGGCACGGAACTGCCGGTCTACCTCGCGGCGAACCCGTCGCACCTCGAGGCCGTCGACGGCGTGCTCGAGGGCATCGTCCGCGCCAAGCAGGATCGCAAGCCGATCGGCACCTTCTCGACGCTCCCGATCCTCGTCCACGGCGACGCGGCGATGGCCGGCCAGGGCATAGTCCTCGAGACCATGCAGCTCTCGCAGACGCGCGGCTACAAGACCGGCGGCACCATCCACATCGTGGTCAACAACCAGGTCGGATTCACCACGCCGCAGATGGACGGCCGGAGCTCGATCTACGCCACGGACGTCGCGAAGACCGTCCAGGCTCCCATCTGGCACGTGAACGGCGACGACCCCGAGGCGGTCGTGCGCGTCTCGGAGCTCGCGTTCCAGTTCCGCCAGGAGTTCAAGAAGGACGTCGTCATCGACCTCGTCTGCTACCGCCGCCGCGGGCACAACGAGGGCGACGACCCCTCGATGACCCAGCCGCTCATGTACAGCCTCATCGAGCACAAGCGCTCGGTCCGCAAGCTCTACACGGAGGCGCTCGTCGGACGCGGCGACATCAGCGAGGAGGAGTACGAGGCCGCTCACCGCGACTTCCAGGACCGCCTCGAGCGCGCTTTCATGGAGACGCACGCCGCGCAGACCGCGTCGACGCCGATCATCTCGCCGACGGTGGACGACGAAGGCTACTCCGGTGAGCCCGAGTCGACCGCGGTCTCTTCGGCGGTCATCGAGCTCGTCGGCAACGCGTTCGACAACAAGCCCGAGGGCTTCACGGTCCACCCGAAGCTCGACCAGCTGCTCCAGAAGCGCAAGGAGATGAGCCGGAGGGGCGGCATCGACTGGGCGTTCGGAGAGTTGCTCGCCCTCGGTTCCCTCCTCGTCGAGGGCACCCCCGTGCGCATGAGCGGTCAGGACTCGCGCCGCGGCACGTTCGTGCAGCGTCACGCCGTCTTGCACGACCGGGTCAACGGGCAGGAGTGGCTCCCGCTGCTCAATCTGCACGAGAACCAGGCGCGCTTCTGGATCTACGATTCGATCCTGTCCGAGTACGCCGTCATGGGCTTCGAGTACGGCTATTCGGTGGAACGTCCCGATGCTCTCGTTCTCTGGGAGGCCCAGTTCGGCGACTTCGTCAACGGCGCCCAGACGATCGTCGACGAGTTCATCTCGAGCGCCGAGCAGAAGTGGGGACAGCGATCGAGCGTCGTGCTGCTGCTGCCCCACGGCTTCGAGGGCCAGGGTCCTGACCACTCATCCGCTCGCATCGAGCGCTTCCTACAGCTCTGTGCCGAGAACAACATGACCGTGGCGCGCCCGTCGACCCCGGCGTCGTACTTCCACCTGCTCCGCCGTCAGGCGTACGCGCTGCCGCGTCGGCCGCTCGTGGTGTTCACCCCGAAGGCCATGCTGCGCCTGCGCGGGGCGACGAGCGACGTCGCGGACTTCACCTCTGGACGCTTCCAGCCGGTGCTGGACGATCCCCGAGCCGTCGACAAGAACGCGGTCACCCGTGTGCTGCTGCACTCGGGCAAGATCCACTGGGATCTGCGCGCAGAACTCGAGAAGAACCCGGACGACTCCGTCGCCCTCGTGCGCCTCGAGCAGTACTACCCGTTCCCCGGCGACGACCTCGGCGCCGTGCTCGAGGAGTACCCGAACGCCGAGTTCGTGTGGGTGCAGGACGAGCCCGAGAACCAGGGCGCCTGGCCGTTCATCGCGCACGAGTTCGCGGCGACCGGCCGCGACATCGTCGGCGTCACCCGGGCGGCGTCCGCGTCACCGGCGACCGGATCGGCGAAGCGTCACGCGGCCGAGCAGAGCGACCTCATCCGCCGCGCGCTCACGCACTAGTCGCCGCGCACACGAGAATCCCCCGCCGCTCCCGGTCGACCGGGTGCGGCGGGGGATTCTTCTGTCTCGAACCACAACGCCTCGGGTCTCAGCATCCGACGGTCTGACGCCAAGGCGCCGGATACCAGGGTGCCGGATATCAGGGTGCCGGATACCAGAGCCCCGGATATCAGAGAGCCGGAGCGGACTTCGCCTCGTGGCCCGCTTTGATGTCGCGGAGACGGGCGAGGACGTGGTCCTTGAGGTCGGCCGGTGCCGTCTCCTTGCACGCACGCTGCACGGCTTCCGTGAGGGTCACGGACAGCGCGGCCTCGCTCCGGCAAGACTCGCAGTGCTCGAGATGGGCGCGGATGTCCGCAGCCTCGGTCCGACAGACCTCGTTCCGGAGGAACTCCTCGAGGTCCCTTTTCGCCTTGTCGCAGCCACAGTCGCTCATCGTGCGCTCCTCACGCGTGTCGTTTCGATCCCGCGCTCCCGCGCGTAATCGGCCAACAGATCCCGCAGCAGCCGACGGCCGCGGTGCAGCCGGCTCATCACGGTTCCGATGGGGGTCTTCATGATGTCGGCGATCTCCTGGTACGCGAAGCCCTCCACGTCCGCCAGGTACACCGCGAGTCGGAAGTCTTCGGGGATCGCCTGCAGCGCGTCCTTGACGGCGCTGTCCGGCATGCGGTCGATCGCCTCCGCCTCGGCCGAGCGGCTCGATGTGGCCGTGGTCGACTCCGCGCCGCCGAGCTGCCAGTCCTCGAGATCGTCGATCGTGCCCTGGTAGGGCTCGCGCTGCTTCTTCCGATACTGGTTGATGTACGTGTTCGTGAGAATCCGGTAGAGCCACGCCTTCAGGTTCGTGCCCTGCTGGAACTGTCCGAAGGCAGCGTACGCCTTCACGAAGGTCTCCTGCACGAGGTCCTGCGCGTCCGACGGGTTCTTCGTCATCCGCATGGCCGCACCGTAGAGCTGGTCGATGAACGGGAGAGCCTGTTCTTCGAAGAGCGGACGCGGATCGTCGGTCGCACCCACCGTGGTCGCGTCGGGGGCGCCCTCGATGTCGGCCAGGGCCACGGCCCGGACATCGGTCATCTCGTCGGAGACCTCCGGAGCGGCAGCGCCGGCAGCCGGACCGGGAACGGGGGCGTCATCGATCGGTATCATCGCCGCCCAGTCTAGTTCGAGCGGCTGCGAGCGTTCGGGGAGAGTCAGTGCCCGCGCACGCGAGATCACGCGGTCGAGCGAGGGTCGTTCGAGCACGTTCTGCATCACAGGCCCTCCTCTCGTCGCGACCGATTGGCCGATACCCTAGGACAACGATGTTCGAAGCCAAATATTCCGCGCCAGAGGTCGATCTGTTCGGCATGCGCGAGACGCCAGCCACCGATGACGACTGGGCTGCTCCCTTCGCGGGCGGTCCAGTGACCGCCCGGCTGACCCTCCCCGGGTCGAAATCGATCACGAATCGCGAGCTCGTCCTCTCTGCGCTGGCCGACGCTCCGTCCCGTCTGCGCGCTCCGCTCCACTCGCAGGACAGCGGCAACATGGTCGAGGCGCTCCGGTCCCTCGGCACGTCGATCGAGCCCGCTCCTGGGAGCGGAGACTACGGTGACGACTGGGTGGTGACGCCGGCGGAGGAACTCACCGGCTCGACCACGATCGAGTGCGGTCTCGCGGGCACCGTCATGCGGTTCGTGCCCCCCGTCGCCGCTCTCGCCCTCGGACCCACCGTCTTCGACGCCGACGATGCGGCCCGCGGACGCCCGATGGGCGGTCTCATCGCCGGACTCACGGCGCTCGGGGTCGACGTCGACGCGAACAGCGCTGACTCCCTCCCCTTCACGGTCCACGGCACCGGCTCGGTCGGTGGCGGCTCCCTCGAGATCGATGCCTCGCAATCGAGCCAGTTCGTCTCCGGTCTCCTGCTCTCCGCCCCTCGCTTCGACGACGGCATCGAATTGCGTCACCGGGGAGAGCGTCTCCCGAGCGTCCCCCACATCGAGATGACGATCGACGCGCTGAGGCAGCGCGGTGTGGACGCATCCTCAGACGGCGTCGGCGCTTGGAGCGTCGCACCCGGTCCGATCTCTGGACGCGACGTGCGGATCGAGTCCGACCTGTCGAACGCCGCGCCGTTCCTCGCCGCCGCCGTGGCGACGGGTGGCCGCGTCACGATCGACGGCTGGCCGGACGAGACGACGCAGGTGGGTGCGGATCTCGTTCACCTCCTCCCCCTGTTCGGCGCACAGGTCGAGGTCGGCGACGGCCGCATCACCGTCACCGGCCCGAGCGAGATCTCGGGCGTCGATCTCGATCTGACCACCGGGGGCGAGCTCGCGCCCGCACTCGCGGCTCTCGCGGCGCTCGCGATCACGCCGTCGACGCTCCGGGGCATCGGACACATCCGTCACCACGAGACCGACCGTCTCGCCGCACTGGTCACCGAGATCAACCGGCTCGGCGGGGAGGCCGAGGAGCTGCCGGACGGCCTCCGCATCACTCCGCGTCCCCTCACCGCCGGGCGCTGGATGAGCTACCACGACCACCGGATGGCGACCGCCGGCGCCATCATCGGCCTGGTCGTCGAGGGCGTCCGCATCGAGAACATCGCAACGACAGGCAAGACCCTGCCGGAGTTCCCGTCGCTCTGGCGGCGCATGGTGGAGGCGCACGGCGCGTGAGCTGGTGGGAGACGCCCGAGACCACGAGCGACGACGAGTACGACGAGTACGACGAGGCCTCGTTCCGTGCCCGTCCGAACCCCAAGGGCTCGCGTCCGCGCACGAAGCAGCGCCCCGAGCACAAGGATGCGCAGACCGCGCGTGTCCTCTCGGTGGACCGCGGCCGCTATCTCGTGCTCCTCGACGAGGACACCCCGGAGGAGCGTGAGCTCACCGCAACCCGCGCTTCCCAGTTGCGACGGAAGGCCGTCGTGACGGGCGACCACGTCGATCTGGTGGGCGACACGTCCGGTGATCCCGGCACGCTCGCTCGCATCGTCCGTGTCGGCGAACGTTCGACGCTCCTCCGACGCAGCGCCGACGACACCGACCAGGTCGAGCGCGTCATCGTCGCGAACGCCGACCAGATGGTCGTCGTCGTGGCCGCCGCCAATCCCGAGCCGCGGGCGCGACTCGTGGACCGCTACCTCGTCGCCGCGCTCGACGCGAAGATCCGGCCGATCCTCTGCATCACCAAGACGGACCTCGCCGACCCCACGGAGTTCCTGGAGAACTTCGCGGGCCTCGATCTGGACGTCGTCACGTCGGGGTCGGGCAGCATCCCCGTCGACGAGATCGTCGAACGGCTCATCGGCCACTCCTCGGTGTTCGTGGGGCACTCCGGCGTGGGGAAGTCGACACTCGTCAACGCCATCGTGCCGGACGCGCAGCGCGCCATCGGACGCGTGAACGAGGTGACGGGGCGTGGACGCCACACCTCGTCGTCGACGGAGTCCTACCGCGTGCGGACCGCGAACGGGAGCGGCTGGGTCATCGACACCCCCGGCGTGCGCTCGTTCGGGCTCGGCCACGTCGACCCGGCCAACATCCTGGGCGCGTACACCGACCTCGCCGAGATCGCCGAGCGGTGCCCGCGTGGGTGCACCCACCTCCCGGACGCGCCCGACTGCGCCATCGCCGAGGCGGTCGCCGACGGCGAGCTCGGCGAGGGCGGAGCGGCTCGTCTCGACTCGTTCCATCGCCTCCTGCAGAGCGTCGCCTCCTCACCTAAGCTCGGAGAGTGACCACTTCTCAGCGCCTCGAAGCGGGCCAGCCCGCTCCCACGTTCTCCCTCCCGAACCAGGACGGCAAGACCGTCTCCCTCTCCGATCTGGCGGGTCGCCGCGTCATCCTGTTCTTCTACCCGGAGGCGATGACTCCCGGGTGCACCACCCAGGCCTGCGACTTCCGTGACAACGAGGCGTCGCTTCTCGCCGCCGGATTCACCGTCATCGGGATCTCGCGAGACGCCCCGTCGAAGCAGACGGCGTTCCGCGAACGCGACTCCCTTCCCTTCGATCTCCTGTCGGACGAGGACAAGGCCGTGCACCTCGCATACGGCGCGTGGGGAGAGAAGAACAGCTACGGGAAGACGGTCACGGGCGTGCTGCGCTCGACGTTCGTCATCGCGCCGGACGGCACCCTGGAGCAGGCCCTCTACAACGTGAAGGCGACCGGCCACGTCGCGATGCTGCGCAAGAAGCTCGGTCTCGACTAGACCGCGCTCAGAGCGAGGTCCGCGCTCAAAGCGAGGTCAGGGCTCGGGGTCTGGCCGCTTCGTGTGGAGCATGACCGAGCGGGTGCACATGAGCACGAGCACGAGGATCGACGGGGCGGCGATCGCCGCCCCGATGAGCGGTTGCGCGAACGAGCCCTGAATCGCACCGAGCGCGACAGCGAGCTGGACGAGCTGCCAGAAGACGGCTCCGCCCCGCGCCCACGGCGCCCCACGACGAAGTGACACGGCGATCCAGGAAACCCACGCGGCCGCCACGGCCGTGAGGACGATGAGGGCGATCGCGCTCGCGAGCGAGGACGGCGTGAGCGTGACGACGTCGACGAGCAGCACGACCACAGCGATGCCGAGGGCGAGAGCCTCCATCGCGACGAGGACGACGGCGAGCCACACGGCTCTCGATGGCCGCGCGCCCGGTCCAACGGAGGTGCCCGCCCCCTCGTCCGGTCGGTCCATCGAGGCAGCGTTCACAGGCCAATCCCATACAGAGCTATTGATTCGGTACTACCAGTATGCGACCATATTGGAGGCCGAAACGACGCTCTCAGGGTTGCGAGCACGTCCGTACGATGGACCTCCCCTGGAGACCGCGAACCCCTGTTGGAACTCTCGGTGCGGATCGAATCGGGTGCATCTCAGCACTCGTCTGATCCGCATCTGTGATGTTCCGTGCTGGAGTGACCAACCGCCACAACCTCATCAGCCGAGCGCGACGCTCGACGAATGAGTCCGATAGGCGGAACTCGAGAGGCTGAGCCCGACGCACCAGGAGGACGTGCCCGACACGATGGACCGATAGCGCATGCTCGACGCCCCGCGTCGAGCGTCGAGGTTCCGGCCACGAGACCCTACTGCGACCCCCGTGGTCGATTCCCCCCGCAATTGAAGGAGTACCCGCATGGACTGGCGCGACAAAGCCGCTTGCCTGACCGCTGACCCGGAGCTGTTCTTCCCCGTCGGCAACACGGGACCGGCCGTCGACCAGATCGACAAGGCGAAGGCGGTCTGCGGCCGTTGCACCGTCACGGAGATCTGCCTTCAGTACGCGCTCGAGACCGGGCAGGACTCCGGCGTCTGGGGCGGACTCTCCGAGGACGAGCGCCGCGCTCTCAAGCGCCGCGCCGCGCGCGCACGCCGCGCGTCCTGACGCTCAGGGCAACCGAACACCCTCAGGACTGCCGAACACCCTCAGGACCGCCGAACACCCTCAGGACTGCCGAACACCGTCGAGGCCGCGCACACCCGGGCCATTCAGCACTCGGCGTCGTCGGGAACTCAGGATCGTCGGGAACTCAGGATCGTCGGGAACTCAGGATCGTCGGGAACTGGATCGTCGAGAACTCAGGATCGACGGGAACTCAGAATCGTCGACAACCCGGCGTCACCTGGATGTCAACGACTCCGCATCCACCGGAACGGCATCTCGATCGTCACCTCTGTGCCGTTGCCCACCACGGTATGCCAATCGATCGTCCCGCCGAGTTCTCCTTGGATGAGAGTGCGCACGATCTGAGTACCGAGGCCGGATCCGACCTTCCCTTCGGGGAGGCCTGCTCCGTTGTCACGGACCACGACCGTGAGCCTCTCATCGCTTCGCTGCGCCTCGATCTCGACGCTGCCCTCGAGGCCGTTCAGGCCGTGCTCCACGGCGTTCGTCACGAGTTCGGTGAGGGCGAGGGCCAGCGGGGTCGCATACTCGCTCGGCAGCACGCCGAACGTTCCCGTCTTGCGGGGATGCGCCGTCGTGTTGTGCGCTGAGGCCACCTCGGCCACGAGCATGAGCACGCGATCGAACACCTCGTCGAAGTTCACGTCCTGGCTGAGCCCCTCCGACAGCGTGTCGTGGACGACGGCGATCGCGGCCACGCGACGCATGGCCTGCCCGAGCGCGTTGCGGGCCTCCTCCGTGTGGGAGCGGCGGGACTGGATGCGCAGGAGCGACGCCACCGTCTGCAGGTTGTTCTTCACCCGGTGATGGATCTCACGGATGGTGGCGTCCTTCGTCAGCAGCTCCCTCTCCTGATGGCGCTGCTCCGACACGTCGCGGCACAGCACGATCGCACCGGTGCGTGCGCCCTGGCGACGCAGCGGGATGGCGCGCAGAGTGACCGTGACGCCACGTGCCTCGATGTCCGTGCGCCACGGCGCACGGCCGGTCACGACGAGGGGCAGAGACTCGTCGGTGAGATCCTCTGACGGCAGGATGCGAGTGGTCACCTCCGCGAGCGATTCGCCCTCGAGCTCCTCGATGAACCCCATCCGGTTGAAGGCCGAGAGCGCGTTCGGGCTCGCGAAGGTCGTCACGCCTTCGACGTCGAGACGGATGAGCCCGTCGGAGGCGCGCGGTGCGCCTCGACGCGGACCCGCCGGAGCCGAGAGGTCGGGGAAGTCTCCGGCAGCGATCATCGTGAACAGCTCGCTCGCGGTGTCGTTGAACGTCAGCTCCTGACGGCTCGGCGTCCGCGCCTCGCCGAGGTTCGTGTGACGCGTGAGCACGGCGATGGGCGCTTCGGTCGTCTCCGGGTGCGACGAGCGCAGGCGGCGCAGCACGGGGACGGCTCGCACGCGCGTCGGCGTCTCCTCGTACCAATCGGGCGCCGACGAGTCCACGATGACCCCGGTCTCGAAGGCCTCCGTGACCTGACTGCGCCACTGCTGCTTGATGCGCTGACCCACGAAGTCGCGGTAGAACAGGGTCGCTGCGCTCGAGGGCCGGTAATGCGCGACCGCCACGAAGCTGCCGTCGTTCGTGGGGACCCAGAGGACGATGTCGGCGAACGCGAGGTCGGCGAGCAACTGGGCGTCCTGGATGAGCATGTGGAGCCAGTCGACGTCCTCGTCTCCTGAGCGGCCTTGGGCGAGTACCAATTCACTGAGCGTCGACACGGGACCAGTCTAGGCCGGGCGTTCCCGCCTCGATCCCGCCCGGCGGAAGCCTGCGGAGAGCGAGGCGTCGTCCCGCCTCGCGGACCGTCGGCTCTCCGATCGCGAGGTGGTCTGCGGCAGGATGTGCGCCTTCACATAGCGTCGGATCTCCGCGACAGCGGGTGATCGGGGAGACACCTCTCCCATCGGCCGGGCCTCCAACACGGCGGCGTCGGCGGTGCGAGCATCGTTCGGGACGAGCACCGCATCCTCGATGCCCCCGAATCGTCGGAGCGTCGTCACCAGCTGGTGGCCGGCACCGACGCCGATCGTCGACGAACGGACCCTGTTCATGACGGTGTCGACACGGGTGTCACCCACGATCTCGCGCAGCTCCGAGTAGGCGCGGATGAAGCGTGTGACCCCGACGGGATCGGCAGCCCCCACGGCGACGATCCGGTCGGCGGAACGCAGCGATGCGACGGTCGCGGCGTTGCGACGCGGGGCGAAGAGATCGCTCGACAGCTCTTCGTCGTCTTCGAGCGAGAATCCCGAGTCGATCACGACATGATCGGCCCATGATCTGCAGAGATCGAGGGTCCGAGACACCCGATCCGCGCTCAGTTCCGGCCATCGGGAGGACCGCGAGATCCCCGTGAGGACCGCCAACCGACCGGCGTCGACCGGGTGATCGCGGGCGACACGCTCCAACTCGTCCGTCGTGAGGGCGTCCTGTCCCACCAGTCGACACGCAGCAGCGAGGCCGGGTGCCTCGTCGAGCATCCCCAGAGAGGCGGCGACGGAGGAGCCCACCGTGTCCGCATCGACGAGGGCGACGGTCGCACCGCTCCTGGCGAGCTCGTGCGCGATCGTGATGGCCACCGTGGTCCGTCCCGGCGCGCCGCTCGGCCCCCACACGGCCACCACTCCGCCGGAGTGAGTCACTGCGCGTGCGGTGGCCGTCGCGCCGATGACGAGTTCGTCGAGGTCGTCGATCGGCGCATCGACGGAGACGACGTCGTATACGCCGAGTGACACGGACAGCCGGCGAGACGGTTCGCCGTCGAGCAGGGCGACCAGCCGCACGCCGCCGTCGTCGCACGCGGCGAGAACCGCCCTCGTCAGGTGTTCCGGATCGGCGGAAACAACGAGGACGTCGGGCGACAGCGAGCCGAGGACGGCCGGAACGTCGTCTCCCGTGGAGAAGCGTGCGACGAGGTCGTGTCCGCGCTCGACGAGCGCGCCGATGACCGCATCCTCGAGAGCTCGATCGACGGCGAACGCGATCCTCATCAGTCGGCCGCCGTGACCGGGACGAGGGCGAGGGTGTCACCCGACGCCGTCGCCGCGAGAACCACGGCGACGGCACCCTCGGGAAGGGCGAGCTCGACGGAGACGTCCCCGCTTCCGGAGACGAGCCCCTCGTCCTCGACGATGCGGGAGACCGTCGCGCCCGTGACGAGGACCGACGGCGGCTCCCGATCGCGCCCATCGGACGCGTCCGACCCGCCCGACGACCACACATCGACCTCACGGCCCGCCGCGACGCCCGCAGGGAGCTGCCCGGCCACGGTCACCACGACCTGGGCGGAGGAGACGTCCTGCGGTGCACCGATGGCGTCCTCCGGGACGAGCTCACCGGCGAAGACCGTCCTGGTCGCGACAGCGCCGTCGGCGACAGCGCCCGTCTCGACGTAGAGCTTCTGCGCGTCGCCGAGTGAGACGTGCAGGACCGAGAGGTCGGCCACCTCGATCGTGTCCCCCGCGACGATCGTCGACGACGCCGCGTAGACGGCGACCGATCGATCTGACGACGACACCACCGCCCAGACGCCGCCGATGGAAGCGAGCACCAGAGCGGCGCCGATCACGAGCCGGACATCGACCGCCCGGAATACGGGTCGTCGTCTCGTCGCCAGAACACCCATCGCGTCATTCCCCCATCCGGCACGTACCCCGCGCCGGGAGCCATCGTGCCAAGCCGCACCCAGGAGCCCCGAATGTTATCCACAGCACCGGCTGGCGCCGTCCGCTGGCTCCATAATCAATTGCATGGACGCGGTATCCCCAGACTCGATCGGACGGTTTCTCACGATCGACGACGCCTCGGAGGTCCTCAACATCTCCTCGGCTGAGGTACTCGACCTCGTCCGGTCGTCCGAACTCCCGGCCATCCGCGTCGGGAGTCCCCGTCGATGGCGAATCGAACGTGTCGTCCTCGAGGACTTCATCGCCGGCAAGTACGAGGAGACCCGCCGAATGGGACTGTGGCGGGAGATCGCCGGCGCAAGCGTCGCCGACCTCTCGGACGTGTGGGGAGTGGCGGCGACGCCGCGCCGCTGAACCGTCCAGCCGACGCCCCCGCGGAGCCTGCACCACCGCGCAGCCCGCACCACTTCAGAGCATGACGCGGTGGACTGCCGTGAACGGGATGATCAGCACGTGCGTCACGTTGCGCTGCCGACGGGCGAGATCCCGCTCGTGGACGGCGAGATCGAGGTGATCGCGACCGACGCGATCGATCGTGCCCGAACGGACTCCGCCGAGCGTGTGCACCTCGACGGTGGTTCGTCGCCTGCAGAGATCGCGGAGGACGAAGGCCAACCCGATGCGCTCGGAGACACGAGGGGCGCCGCCCGTCGAGGGGAGCGCCGCGAGGCTGCGAGGGACGTCAGCAGCCGGCATGCTGATCGCCGAGATCGATGCCGTCGGAACGATGCATCCACGTCCCCGCGAATCGGCCGTCATCGTCTCGCCGGAGAGCCAGTCACGGCCGAAGGTGGTGGGCCGGAGGACGACTCGGTCACCAGCCGACAGCTCGAGGGTGAGCGGGACCGCCGATCGTGACCCCGCAGCGTGCGCCTCGAGCCGTTCGCGGAGCAGAAGCCGACCGACCCTGGTGCGCTCGGCATCGGCCCACGCGTCGCGTTCCTCCGCGTCGCGCTCGGATGCCATCTGGCTCTCGAGATCGTCGAACAGATCATCCCAACGCATTCCACCTCCGTCCGACGGGGCCACAGTATCGACGTGCGCCACAGTATCGACGTGCGCCGCATCGGGGCCGTGGTTCTCCCCATCCCGTTCGAGGGCGCGGTATCCGGCGCGGGAGAACACCCCCCGATACGGGGAGAGGGGGGACCATTGTCGCTCTCGGGGGTCGTGGGTATTCTCTCCACAGGCCACAGCCGAGTTCCGCAGGGGGAACTCGGAATGCACTATCGTAGCCTCAACAAATACCCCCGTTCGGGGGACACATGCTGATGCAGACGCGCGCCGATTTGGGGGGCGAGGCGCTGCCACCGAAGTCGCGGTCAACCGCGATTTTCGGCCCCGTCCGCATACATCATGCGGGCGAGGACCCGTCTCTTCACATCGTTCAACGCTCGATCTTCGACCACTCTCCGGTGAAGCGCCTCTCGGTCCTCCACCGACGAATCTCCCGGCGCAGGCTGCCGTCGCCTCGGTGATGGCTAGGCGACACGGGCTCGCTCTCGGCGATCCCGTCGGTCGACCATGTCTCGGCGCCGATCAGGGGGTACCGATGGTCGAGCGCGCCCGAAAATCGGATCCCTGTATGCCTACTGCCTCTTCAGCGAGCGCCCGCACGCGTGGCGCCTCCGACGTCCGGTCGACACACGACACCGTCGCCCGCGCCCGCCGGGGCGAGCCGTTCGACATCGACAGATTCTTCGGGCGCCAAGCCACGTCGACGGCCGACCTTCCCGACCCCGCTCCGCTGCTCGAGAACCTCGCGCGCTGCGTCGTCGAGGTGCTCGGCGGCGCTCGCGAGCTCGAGCAGCTGGCTCGATGGGTGAGCGAAGACGTCTACCGCGGGATCCTGCGTCGATCGGTCTTGGCCAAGCGCGCACGCATCCTCTCCGGCGCCACCGTCGCGCGTCCTGTACTCCGCATCGGGAGCGTGATCGTCACGAGCCCCCGGGACGGTGTCGTGGAGGGGGTCGTCATCGCCCACGCCCGTCGACGCGCCCGCGCCGTCGCGATCCGCCTGGAGGGTGTGGACCGCCGCTGGCGCGCTGTCGCCATCCACGTGCTCTGAGTCCACACGAGCGCTGAGTCAACACGTGCTCTGAGTCAACACGACCGCTGAACTCACACGAACGCTGAGTTCGCACGACCGCTGAACTCACAAGCGCTGAGCCGCACCGTGCGATGACCGCCCGCCGACGGGGTCGGAGCGGGTCCCCCAGAAACGACGATGCGGCGGTCCTCACCGGACCGCCGCATCGTCGTTTCGTCCTACTTCCCCTTGCGGTCGTTCGCTCGACGCTGGGCACGGTTGGCGCCGGGCGCGCTCCCCGCTCCGTCGGACGACTGGCCGAACGCTCCACGAGAGGCTGGCTGCGTCTTCTGAGCACCCGAGCCGGACGGGCGCTTCTGGGGAGCCCTACCGCCGGACGGAGCCTGAGCGGGTTCCGCCGCGGCCGCCGGACCAGCCGCAGCCTTCGCGGCCGCCTGACGCGCGCGATTCGTGGCGCTCTTCTCGATCTGACCGCGCTGGTTGCGCACCTCGACGTCGCCGTCCTCGCCCGCGGCGGAGTAGCTGAGCTTCTCCTCCTCGCCCTCCGGCCGGGCGAGCCCCTTCGCCGAGATCGACGCGCTGACCTCGTCAGCGCTCTTCACCTCGACCTCGAGGTTGAACAGGTAGCCGACGGACTCTTCGCGGATCTGCCCCATCATCTGCTGGAACATCGCATAGCCCTCACGCTGGTACTCGACGAGGGGGTCGCGCTGAGCCATCGCGCGCAGCCCGATGCCGTCCTTGAGGTAGTCCATCTCGTACAGGTGGTCGCGCCAGCGGCGATCGATGACCTGCAGCACGACACGACGCTCGAGCTCGCGCATCGCTGGCGAGCCGAGCTGCTCCTCGCGGCGCTCGTATGCGAGCTTCGCATCGGAGAGGATCTCGCGACGGAGGAAGTCGCGGTTGAGGCGACCGCGGGTCGACGACTCCTGGACGACCTCGTCGATCGTGAGCCCGATGGGGTACAGCGTCTTGAGCTCGACCCACAGGGCGTCGAGGTCCCAGTCGTCGCTCGAGCCCTCGGCGAGGTGCTGATCGAGCACCTCGTCGATGACGCCCTCCAAGAACTTCTGCGTGCGCTCGTGGAGGTCGTCACCCTCGAGGATGTGTCGGCGGTCGGCATAGATCGCCTCACGCTGGCGGTTGAGGACGTCGTCGTACTTCAGGACGTTCTTCCGGATCTCCGCGTTACGCGACTCGACCTGGCCCTGAGCCGACCGGATGGCGCGGCTCACGACCTTCGACTCGATGGCGACGTCGTCGGGGACCCCACGGCTCATGATGCTTTCGGCGGCGCCCGAGTTGAACAGGCGCATGAGGTCGTCGGTGAGGGAGAGGTAGAAGCGGCTCTCCCCCGGGTCGCCCTGTCGGCCGGAACGACCGCGCAGCTGGTTGTCGATGCGGCGCGACTCGTGGCGCTCCGTGCCGAGGACGTAGAGCCCGCCGGCCTCGCGGACCTTCTCGGCCTCTTCCTCGACCTCGGCCTTGACACGATCGAAGACCTCGTCCCATGCGGCCTCGTACTCGTCGGGCGTCTCGGACGGCGAGAGGCCCTTCTGGCTCATCTCCTGGACGGCGAGGAACTCGGCGTTTCCACCGAGCATGATGTCGGTTCCACGACCGGCCATGTTCGTGGCGACGGTCACTCCGCCGAGGCGGCCGGCCTGAGCCACGATGGCCGCCTCACGCGCGTGGTTCTTCGCGTTGAGGACCTCGTGGCGGATGCCCTTCTTGGCGAGCAACCGGGACAGGTACTCGCTCTTCTCGACGCTCGTCGTTCCGACGAGGACCGGCTGACCGTTCTCGTGACGCTCGACGATGTCCTCGACGACCTGCGCGAACTTCGACTCCTCGTTCTTGTAGACGAGGTCCGACTGGTCCTTGCGCTGCATGGGCTTGTTCGTCGGGATGGGCACGACACCGAGCTTGTACGTCGACATGAACTCGGCCGCCTCGGTCTCAGCGGTACCCGTCATGCCCGAGAGCTTGTCGTAGAGGCGGAAGTAGTTCTGGAGCGTCACGGTGGCGAGGGTCTGGTTCTCCGCCTTGACGGTGACGCCCTCCTTGGCCTCGATGGCCTGGTGCACACCCTCGTTGTAGCGGCGGCCCACGAGGATGCGGCCGGTGTGCTCGTCGACGATCATGACCTCGCCGTTCATGACGACGTAGTCCTTGTCGCGCTTGAACAGGGCCTTGGCCTTGATCGCGTTGTTGAGGAACGAGATGAGCGGCGTGTTCGCCGACTCGTACAGGTTGTCGATGCCGAGGTGGTCCTCGATCTTCTCGATGCCCGCCTCGAGCACTCCGACGGTGCGCTTCTTCTCGTCCACCTCGTAGTCGACGCCCTCGACGAGACGCACGGCGATCTTCGCGAACTCGGTGAACCACCGGTTCGCCTCGCCCGACGCCGGGCCCGAGATGATGAGCGGCGTCCGCGCCTCGTCGATGAGGATCGAGTCGACCTCGTCCACGATCGCGAAGAAGTGGCCGCGCTGGACCATGTCCTTCGACTGCCACGCCATGTTGTCTCGGAGGTAGTCGAAGCCGAACTCGTTGTTCGTGCCGTAGGTGATGTCGGCCGCGTACTGCTCGCGGCGCTGCGGCGGCGTCTGGCCGGAGACGATGACCCCCGTCGTCATGCCGAGCGCTCGGAACACACGACCCATGAGCTCGGACTGATACGACGCGAGGAAGTCGTTGACCGTGACGATGTGCACGCCCTTGCCGGCGATGGCGTTGAGGTAGGCGGGCAGCGTCGCGACGAGGGTCTTGCCCTCACCGGTGCGCATCTCGGCGATGTTGCCGAGATGCAGGGCCGCCCCGCCCATGATCTGCACGTCGAACGGGCGCATGCCGAGCGTGCGCTTCGCGGCCTCCCGAACGGCGGCGAAGGCCTCTGGCAGGAGATCGTCGAGGGACTCGCCCTTCTCGTAGCGCTCCCTGAGCTGCTCGGTCTCACCACGCAGCTCCTCGTCGCTGAGACCCGTGAAGTCGTCCTCGAGCGAGTTGACGGTCTTCGAGATGCTCTGCAGTCGGCGCAGGATGCGGCCTTCGCCGACCCTGAGGACCTTCTCTAGTACTGAGGCCACGGTTGAACTCCACTCGTGCGTCGTCGACATCGACCGCGATCATCGGGCCGGTGCGTGTTTGCGGGCAGGGCGAAGCCTGCACCGTCCCATGCTAGTCCGGCCTTCCCGCTGCACGCTGAAAGTCAGCGGTGCCCTGTGGCCCGCCCACCCGCCCGTCAGCGCCGCCCGAGGATCTCGTCCTCCACGGACCCGCCGTAGCCGTCCGTCTCGGGGTCGCCGTGGAGACCCCCGCTCATCGCGTATTCCTCTTCGGGAGAGAGGACGAGGTTCCGGCGGCCGAAGACGGCGAAGAGCACGAGCGCGATCACGTACACGATGATCGCGGCCACGATCGCCGGGGTGTACGCCGGGTTGAGGTTCTCGCCCATCCAGATGACGAAGGCGAGGACGCCGGCGATGATCGCGCCAGGGATGCCGAACACGCTGCGGAACGGCCGGCGAGCGTTCGGGAACTTCCGACGCAGGATGACGTACGACACCATCTGGAGCATGTAGGCGATCACGGCACCCCACACGGCGATGTTGAGGACGATGCTTCCCGCCGTCGCTCCGCCGTACTCGGCGATGAAGAGGGAGAAGAAGCCGACGACGGCTCCCGCGGCGAGCGCGACGTACGGCGTCTGTCGCCGACCCGTCAGGGAGAGGAACTTGGGGTAGTAACCGGCGCGGGACAGGGAGTACACGTTGCGTCCGTACGCGAACATGATGCCCTGCAGCGAGGCGAGCAGTCCGATGAGGGCGAACGCGGAGAGGACCGCGGCGAGGTCGTCGGGGATGACGGAACGGAACCCGTCGAGCAGCGGCTCGAGGGAGCCGGCCGTGGCCTCGGCGCCGACGACGCCGGGATTCAGGAGCAGCACGGTGCCGCCCGTGACGATGAGGGTCGCGAAGCCCCACAGGCTCGCCCGCGGGATGTCCTTCTCGGGGTCGTGCGCCTCCTCGGCGACGAGCGGCAGCTCCTCGATGCCGAGGAAGAACCACATCGCGAACGGCATCGCGGCGATGACCGCCCAGAACCCGAAGGGCAGGAACGCGGATCCACCCTCCTGGACCGGCTGGTCGAAGAGCTTCGCGACGTCGAACGCGCCGGACGTGACCGAGAGGACCGCGAAGACGGCGAGGATGCCGAGCGAGATGATGGCCACGATGATCGCGAAGCGGAACGATGTGTTGGCCCCGATCGAGTTGAGGCCCACGAACAGGACGTAGAGGATGAGCCACCAGACCCACATCATGCTCTGCTCCTGCAGGCTCACGCCCACGAGCGTGTCGAGGATCTGGTCGGCGTACTGCGCGGAGAAGTAGGTGACGACGGCCGTCGTCATGACGTACTCGATCGTCTCGGCGAAGCCCGTGACGAAACCGCCCCACGGACCCATCGCCGCCCGAGCGAACGAGTAGGCGCCACCTGTGTGCGGCATGGCTGCGGCCATCTCCGCGATGCTGTTGATCATCAGGAGGAACATGACGATCACGAGACCGAAGGCGAGCACGAGACCGCCCCAGCCGGCTACCGCGAGTCCCCCGTTCCAGCCCGAGAAGTCTCCGGAGATCACCGCGGCGATCCCGATTCCCCAGATCCCCCAGAAGCCGGCCGTGCGCTTGAGGCGGCGCTTCTCGAAGTATCCGTCTTCCGCGTGACTGTAGGTGACTCCTGAGACGCTCAGCTTGTCTGCTGCGGCCATCGGCTTCTCTTCCTTCGTGTCGTTGACGTGGGGCTCGTCGGGACCGTGGCCCGATTGCAGCAGAGACTATTCCCATATTGGTCGGCTCAGCCAACCTTTGGATGTAAACAGCATGTAAAACTCCGAGCCTCGGCGCGGGATGTCATGTGTTCTAATGGTCGAGATCAGTCCATTACGCGGCGGGAGCAGCCATGGCATCAACCGGAAACCTCACCCTCGAACGCCTCGGCGAGTTGACCGGGACGGGTCAGATCGACACGGTCATCGTGGCGTTCACCGACATGCAGGGCCGACTCGTCGGCAAGCGCGTCTCCGCCCGACTCTTCATGGAGGAGGTCGCCGCGCACGGGGCCGAGTGCTGCAACTACCTCCTCGCCGTCGACGTCGAGATGAACACCGTCGCGGGCTACTCGATGTCGAGCTGGGAGACGGGATACGGCGACATGGCGATGATCCCCGACCTCGACACCCTCCGTCTCACCCCGTGGCTGCGCGGCACCGCGCTCGTGACCGCCGACCTCCACTGGCTCGACGAGAGGGCCGTCGAGCAGTCGCCCCGGCGCATCCTGCAGCGCCAGATCGAGAGGCTCGCCGAACGGGGACTCGCACCGTTCGTGGGCACGGAACTCGAGTTCATCGTGTTCGACGACGGCTACCGCGAGGCCTGGAAGCGGGGCTACCGCGACCTCACCCCCGCCACCGACTACAACATCGACTACGCGCTCCAGGCGTCCACACGCATGGAGCCCCTCCTGCGCGACATCCGCGTGAGCATGGACGGCGCCGGCATGTACTGCGAGGGCGTCAAGGGAGAGTGCAATCTCGGCCAGCAGGAGATCGCCTTCCGCTACACCGATGCCCTCGGCACGTGCGACAACCACTCCGTCTACAAGAACGGGGCGAAGGAGATCGCGGAGGCACACGGGAAGAGCCTCACCTTCATGGCCAAGTTCAACGAGCGGGAGGGGAACAGCTGCCACATCCACCTGTCGCTCCGCGGGACCGACGGGTCGTTCGTCTTCGCCGACGACGCGGAGCCCGACGGCATGTCCCGACTCTTCCGGCACTTCGTCGCCGGTCAGCTCGCGACCCTCCGCGAGCTGACGCTCTTCCTCGCGCCCAACATCAACTCGTACAAGCGCTACGCGGACGGCAGCTTCGCTCCGACCGCTGTGGCCTGGGGCTTCGACAACCGCACGTGCTCCGTTCGCGTCGTCGGTCACGGACCGTCCATGCGGATGGAGAACCGCGTGCCGGGCGGCGACGTGAACCCGTACCTGGCCGTCGCCGCACTCATCGCCGGCGGGCTGCACGGGATCGACCAGGAGCTCGAGCTCGGCGACCCGCTCGCGGGCAACGCGTACGAGAGCGACGCCGAGCGCGTGCCGTCGACCCTTCGCGAGGCGGCCGAGCTCTTCGCGGCGTCCGACGTGGCGAAGGAGGCGTTCGGCGAGGAGGTCGTCGCCCACTACCTGAACGCCGCGGCGGTCGAGCAACGCGCGTTCGACTCCGCCGTCACCGACTGGGAGCGGGTCCGTGGTTTCGAACGACTCTGAATCACGCCGTCCCGTCATCGGGGTCACGACGTACCTCGAGCAGGCGTCGTGCGGCGTGTGGGACACGCCGGCGTCCTTCCTCCCGAACGCCTACATCGAGTCGGTCACGCGAGCCGGCGGCACCGTCGTGCTCCTGCCACCGCAGCCGGTCGACCCCGCGAGTCTCGCGCGCGTGATCGACGGCCTCGACGGGCTCGTCCTCACGGGAGGCAAGGACGTGGATCCCGCTCGGTACGGTCAGTCGGCGCACGCCCTCACCGACGAGCCACGACGTGACCGCGACGCATGGGAGTTCGCGCTCCTCGAGCATGCGCTCGAGGTCGACCTGCCCGTCCTCGGGATCTGCCGGGGCGCACAGGTGCTGAACGTCCTGCGCGGCGGCTCCCTCCACCAGCACCTCCCCGACGTCGTCGGGCACGAGCGCTATCAGCTCGGCGGCGGCATCTTCTCGACCGTCGAGGCGGAGGTCGCCCCCGCGACACGACTGGCGGCGATCCTCGGCGGCTCCGTCACCGCCACGGTGTACCACCACCAGGCGATCGATGAGCTCGGCGCCGGACTCGTGAGGTCCGCGGTCACCTCCGACGGTGTGATCGAGGCGATCGAGGCGCCCGACTCGCGCTTCGTCGTCGCGGTGCAGTGGCACCCCGAGGAGGACCTCGCCGACCCCCGCTTGTTCGCCGCGCTCGTGACCGCGGCATCCACCGAAGGAGCACCAGCATGACGACCGCCCTCGTGAACCCCGCGACGGGACGGACGTTCGCCGACGTCCCCTCGACGTCGATCGAGGAGACCGACGAGGCCGTGGCCCGGGCTCTCGTCGCCCAGCGGGAGTGGGCGCGCCGCGCGCCCGCGGATCGGGCAGCGGCCCTGCGCTCGTTCGCGGGCGCCGTCGACGCCGCTATCGAGGAACTGGCCGGCCTCGAGGCGACCAACTCCGGTCACCCCATCGGTCAGGCGCGCTGGGAGGCCGGCCACGTGCGCGACGTCCTCCAGTACTACGCCGCGGCCCCCGAACGGCTCGCGGGCGCACAGATCCCCGTCGCCGGAGGCCTCGACATCACGTTCCACGATCCCGTGGGCGTCGTCGGCGTCATCACCCCCTGGAACTTCCCGATGACGATCGCCTCCTGGGCGTTCGCCCCCGCGCTCGCCGCAGGCAACGCCGTGGTGCTGAAACCCGCGGAATGGACGCCTCTCACGTCGCTGCGGCTTGCGGCGATCGCGCTCGAGGCCGGGCTCCCCGAGCACCTCTTCCAGGTGCTCCCGGGGCTCGGACCCGTCGTCGGCGAGCGCCTCGTGACGCACCCGGATGTTCGCAAGGTCGTGTTCACGGGATCGACCGCGACGGGGAAGCGGGTCATGGCGCTCGCGGCCGAGCAGGTGAAGCAGGTGACGCTCGAACTCGGAGGCAAGAGCGCGAACATCGTCTTCGCGGACTCCGACCTCGAGCGCGCCGCACGCACGGCACCGTCCGGCGTGTTCGAGAACGCGGGTCAGGACTGCTGCGCGCGCAGCCGGATCCTCGTGGAGCGCTCCGTCCTCGATCGCTTCCTCGAGCTTCTCGAGCCCGCCGTCGCAGCCGTGGCGGTCGGAGACCCGCTCGACGAGAGCACCGAGATGGGACCGCTCGTCTCGCGGCAGCACCTCTCAAAGGTCGAGGGCTTCGTGCCGGCGGGCGCACCCGTGGCGTTCCGCGGTTCCGCCCCATCGGGCGACGGCTTCTGGTTCCCTCCGACGGTCCTTCTCCCCTCGCGGACCGACCGCGCGTTCCGCGAGGAGATCTTCGGCCCCGTCGTCTCCGTCGTCCCGTTCGACGACGAGGCCGACGCGATCGGGCTCGCGAACGACTCGCCGTACGGACTCTCGGGTTCGATCTGGACACGGGACCTCTCGCGCGCCGTCCGCGTCTCGCGCGCGGTGGAGTCGGGCAACCTCTCGGTCAACTCGCACTCGTCCGTCCGCTACTCGACTCCGTTCGGCGGATTCAAGCACTCCGGTGTCGGGCGCGAGCTCGGCCCGGACGCGCCTCTCGCGTTCACCGAGACGAAGAACGTCTTCTTCGCGATCGACGACGCCCCGCCATCGACCCCATCACCATCGACAACCGCACCATCAGCATCCGCACCATCCGAGGAGACGACATGACCATCGACCGCATCGACCTGACCGCACGACTCGGTGGTCGCATCGCCGTCGTCACGGGAGGCGGGAGCGGCATCGGGCTCGCGACGGCCAGACGCTTCGCCGCCGAGGGCGCGACCGTCGTGATCGCGGATCTCGACGAGGCCGCCGGAGCCGCGGCGGCCGAGGAGGTGGGCGGTTCCTTCGTCGCCACGAACGTCGCGGACCAGGAGTCGGTCGACGCGCTCTTCGACGGGACGGCCGAGACGCACGGTCGTGTGGACATCGCGTTCAACAACGCCGGCATCTCGCCGGCAGACGACGACTCGATCGAGACCACCGAGCTGCCGGCGTGGCAGCGCGTTCAGGATGTGAACCTCACCTCCGTCTACCTCTGTTCGCGTGCCGCCCTCCGCCACATGGTGCGCCAGCGATCCGGCTCGATCATCAACACGGCGTCGTTCGTCGCGCTCCTCGGATCCGCGACGTCGCAGATCTCGTACACGGCGTCGAAGGGCGGTGTCCTGGCCCTCACTCGCGAGCTCGGAGTGCAGTTCGCGCGCCAGGGGATCCGCGTGAACGCCCTCTGCCCAGGGCCCGTCAACACTCCGCTGCTGCAGGAGCTCTTCGCGTCCGACCCGGAACGCGCTGCCCGACGTCTCGTCCACGTGCCCATGGGCCGGTTCGCCGAGGCCGAGGAGCTCGCGGCCGCCGTCGCTTTCCTCGCGAGCGACGACGCGTCCTTCATCACCGCCTCGACCTTCTCCGTGGACGGCGGGATCGGCAGCGCGTACGTGACGCCGCTGTGACGGACCCCGTCGACGTTTCCCCCGCCGACGGGGTGACGGCGGAGGATGCCGTCCTCCGCCCGGTCCGGGAGCAGAACGCCTTCGAGGAGACAGTGAGCCGGCTCCTGCAGACGATCCGGCTCGGTCTCGTCGCTCCCGGCGAGGCGCTCCCGTCCGAGCGGGACCTCGCCACCCGTCTCGCCGTGAGCCGCGACACGGTGCGCGCAGCGATCACCTCGCTCGCGGAGGCCGGCTACCTCGTCTCCCGGCGGGGTCGCTACGGCGGGACGTTCGTGAGCGAGAGCCTGCCCGAACCGGCCGGAGCACCGTCCGAGGAGCCCGGCGTGCGGCCGTCGAGCGCCGAGATCGAGGACGCCCTCGTGTTCCGTTCCATCCTGGAGGTGGGCGCGGCGCGGGCAGCGGCCGCGCGCACACTCACCGCTGCAGAGCGTGAGCTCCTCTGGTCGAGCCTCCGGGAATCTCGATCCGCGACGGGGGACGACTACCGGCGACTCGACTCGCGCCTCCACCTCGTGATCGGCGAGCTCACGGGATCCCCCTCGCTCCTCCCCGCCCTCGCGGACAACCGGATGCGCGTCAATCGGCTCCTCGACGGCATCCCTCTCCTCGACCGCAACATCCGTCACTCGAACGAGCAGCACGAGACGATCACCATCGCGATCCTCACGGGCGACGTCGAGGGCGCCGGCGCCGCGATGGCCGAGCACCTCGACGGGTCGGCAGCCCTCCTCCGCGGATTCCTGAGCTGACGGCGGCACGCGTGGACGGCGCGCGACGGGTCTCCCGCGAGCACCTACCGGGTATGCATATGATCCGTATGTCCCCACCCGCAGGCTCCGTCCGAGCCCGATCCCCGGAGATCAATGACCGTCCGCCAGAGCCTCCTCGCCATCCTCGCCGTGGGGCCCTGCTACGGCTACCAGCTCCGCGCGGAGTTCGATCGGCGCACCGGCTCGACGTGGCCCCTCAACGTCGGACAGATCTACACGACGCTCGAGCGTCTCGAGCGCGATGGACTCGTCCGGCGGGGCGAGACGGATGCAGAGGGGCATCTCTACTGGGAGATCACGATCGATGGACGGTCCGCCGTCACCGACTGGTTCACGGAACCCGTCCGACCGACGACGGGCACCCGGGACGAACTCGCCGTGAAGGTCGCGATCGCATCGACGCTGCCCGGCGTGGACGCCGCAGCGGTCGTGGCCGCGCAGCGCTCGGCGACGACCGCCCGTCTCGACGAGCTCGAGCGCTCGGTGTTCGGCGGCGAGGGCGGGAGCGCGGAGGAGGTGGCGTGGGGCCTCCTTCGCGACGGACTCGTCATGGACGCGGAGACGGAGATGCGCTGGCTCGACCGGTGCGCCGAGGTCCTGGGCGCCTCGCGACCGTCTCCATTCCCCCTGTCGACCACGAAACCTCGCCGGGGACGCCCGGCCAAAGCCGCAACGACCCCCTGAGGCCCTCCGGACACGCCGGTGGCGTGCATCCCCGTGGGATGCACGCCACCGTTCAGAGCGTCGCCGAGCGGGTCAGCCGCGAGCGGCCGCCTTGGCCGACTCGTCGACGAGCTCGATCACGCCGTAGTCCCATCCCTTGCGTCGGTAGACGACGCTCGGCTGATCGGTCCGCGCGTCGATGAACAGGAAGAAGTCGTGACCGACGAGCTCCATGCGATCCACCGCCTCGTCCACCGTCATCCACTCGGCGGGGAACTCCTTCTCGCGGATCACGACGGGGCTGTAGTTCTCCTCATCGGTCTCGTCCTCGGAGCCGACGACGTCGAGGGAGCCGGTCTGCACGCGCTCGAGAACGTCGACGGACGCGGCCTGCAGCCCCGCGTTCGCGAAGCCCTGCTCGCTCGCCGCTCGGAGCGGCGTCCTGCCCTTCCCTCGATGGACCTTCTTCCGATCCTTCGATCGCCTGACCCGTTCGAGGATCTTGGCGATGGCGAGGTCGAAGGCGACGTACTTGTCCGAGCCGGAGGCCTCCGCTCGGACGAGCGGGCCGGGGCCGACGAGAGTGAGCTCGACCCTGTCCTCGCCGGGCTTGCCGCTCTTGTCGTGATGACGGCTGACCTTGACGTCGAATGCGAGTGCGCGATCCGCGAGGTTCCCGAGCTTGTCGGACTTCTCCTCGACGTAGTCGCGGAAGCGATCCGTGATCCCCAGCCCCAGACCGACGATGTTGGTTTCCACAGCGACCTCCCCGTTCTCGGCGTGCCGCCTGACGATTCGGGCGGTTCTTCCACGCCGTGGTCACTCGACCCTAGCGCCGCTGCCTGTGCTTGTCACGGCGACTCTGACGGACCTCCCAGCAAGTCGCGCTCGCGCCGGCGCGAGCGCCTGCCCGAAGGCGTCCGCGCGAGCACGGCCGCTCCCACCACCGTCCCGCCGACGGCGTCGATCGCGCGTGCCGCCTCGCGAACGGTCGCCCCGCTGGTGAGGACGTCGTCGACGATGAGGACCCGTCGGCCGTCGAGCAGCGGATCGGCGACCATCGCCGCCCGGAGGTTCTCACCCCGTTCCCTGCGCCCCAGCCGGAGTTGGTCGAGCGGCTGCCGCGCGAAGCGCAGGCGCGCGTCGAGCGGTACCCCCGCTCTCCGCGCGAGGAGCGCGACCGGGCGATAGCCCCTCCGCCGCATCGAGGCCCGACGGCTCGGGATCGGCACGACGAGGACTCGATCGTCGACGGTCGTCCCGTGCGTCGCGAGGGCGCCCACCGCATCGTCGATGCTCCGGCCGAACGGTTCGGCGAGGACGCGGGCCAACCCCGTCCGACCATCGTTCTTGAACGCCACCACGACACGAGCCACCTCGTCGGAGTAGTCGAGGGCGAAACGCACGGGAAGGCCGTCGATGTGCTCGAGACGCACGCTCCCCACGCAACGGTCGCGGCACTCGGCGCACAGGGGTGTGTCCTCCCGCCCGCAGCCCGCACATGCGACGGGGACGACCACGGCCCCGGCAGCGACCAGCGCCTCTCGGGCGAGGCGAGCGAGCCGCGCCGCGGCGGTCACGGGTGACGTCATGCGAACGAGTGTGCGCGTGAGCCGGATGCGAACACTCTTCCTGCGAACGATCCGGTGGTGATCGGGGGCTCAGCGGAGCTGTGGACGACGGACCCGACGATCGCCCGAGCGAGCGAGCCGGCGTCAGCCGAGAGAGGCGAGCTGCGTCGCGAGCACCTGGATCCCGGTCGCACGCGTCTGCCACCCCGATCCGCTGCGGACGCGGACCTCGCCGGAGTCGAGCAACGCACGCACCTGCTGCGCCGTGTTCGCCCCGACGATCATGGTCGCGCCGTCGAGGGAGGGCGCCGGTGTGGCGGTGGAACCGATCGTCTGCACCTCGATCTCGCCCGTCCCGTCATCGGCCTGCGTCAGCGTCGCCACGGAGCGGTCGTCGACCCAGGTGAGGGCACGCGGTTCATTGCTCGTCTCGTCCAGCTCGTGGAGGTCGCCGATGGCCGTGGGAGCCCCTCCGGGTTCGGCGCGCACCACGGCGCCGACGACGAGACGCGTCGACGAACCACTCGTGATGAGGGCGGCGACGCGAGTGCCGTCCCGCGACACCTGGAGCGACGCGATGCTCGACGCCTCCGGCCACGGCGTCGTGACCTCCGTCAGGCTGCCGTCCCGCTGGAAGGCGATCACGGCGCCGGGGTCGTCCGCCGGGACGCTCCACGTGAAGCCGAAGGGGTCGACGCTCGGAACGATGAGATCTGCACGTGAGTCGACGCGCAGCGGCTCGCCTTGGCCCGTGGCGATGTAGAGGCCGTCACCCGTGAGCGCTGCAGCGAAGGCCGCACCGACGCCGACGGACACCGCGGACGGCGACAGCTCCTCGACGTCGTCCGAGACGCCGTCGATGCGTTCGACGCCGTCGCTCGTCAGGTATCCGAACCCCTCCTCGGAGAGAACGAGTGCTCTCGCGTCCACACGGGGGGACGGCACCGTGAGCGTGTCGATCGACACGACGGCCCCGGCGGCCGAGATGCTGTCGGGACCCAGCGTGCCGATCCCGGCGAGACTCGCGCTCAACTGCGCCTTCATGCGCGACTGGCCGAGAGCGTTCTCGCCGACGAAACCACCCGAGAAGTCCATCCGTACGATATCGCCGTCCACGACGACCGATTGGGCGGACAGCGACGTGCCGTCCGGGAACGCCGTGCGCACACCCTGGCTGAGCCACGACGACGGCCCGTCGAGGAGCGCCTTGACGACGGTCGTCGCCGTGGATGCGCGGGTGGGGAACCAACGGATGTCGGGCACGAGGTAGGTCCACGTGGGGTCGAAGAACATGAGCGCGTGCGCCCCGAAGACGGTCATGAAGGTGTCGGAGTCGAGGACGATCCCGTCGGGCGCCGAGCTGATCCGCCACTCGCCGTCGACCTCTTCGAAGCGGTAGTCGAGCTGCACGGGGTTGTCCGACGGGTTCCGCTCGTACAGTCCGCGCTCGTCGACCTGAGCCTCGGGGTAGACGCTCAACCGCTGGGTCGTGTCGCCGTTCGACTGGAAGCGACGCTCCGACGCCGTGTCGACGAGAACGCTCTTGTCGGGCTGCCACGACTCCGAGATGCCGGGCGCGAGATACTCGCGCGCGACCGCGTAGTTGTTCTGCGAGCCCGTCGCCGCCGCGATGAAGCCCCTGAGCACCTGCTCCGGCGTCGATCCGGCCTGCGGCCCGCTCGGGATGAACGTGATGTCGAGGTCGTCGTCCGTCGTGATCGGCTTGCCCGCCTGCACGTCGCTGCTCCGCGGGATGCCGACGCACCCGGCGCAGACGACGAGCACCAGGACGGCCAGAACGGCGGAGAGCACGCGCTTCACGAGGATCCATCCTGTCGTCCGGAGACGGCGTCGTCCGGCACGGTCACCGGAGGCTCGGTATCGGTGGGGGGCAGCGACAGGGGGGACGTGCCGAGCGGCCCGCCAGGCACGCGCGGCAACGTCAGCCGGAAGAGACTCCCGAGGCCCGGACGCGACCACACGTCGAGGGACCCCCCGTGCAGCCGGGTGTCGCTCATCGCGATGGAGAGTCCGAGTCCCGTACCCCCGATGGTGCGTCGGCGCGACGGGTCCGCCCGCCAGAACCGGTCGAAGACGCGCTCGGTGTACTCCTCCTTCATCCCGAGCCCGTAGTCGCGGACTCCGAGCGCCACGGCCCCCTCGGAGCTGTCGACCGAGACGACGACGGGACGGCCCTCGCCGTGCTCGATCGCGTTGCCCACGAGATTCCTCACGATGCGGCGGATCCGGCGCGGATCGACGTCGACCTCGGTATAGCCGCCCGGCGCGACGAGCAGAAGCTCCGAACCGTGCTGTCTGGCGAGGTCCCGCATCTCCTCGACGGACTCCTCGGCGAGCCTCGCGATGCTCGTCGGCTCCGTCTCGAGCTCGGCCGATCCGGCGTCGTACCGGCTGATCTCGAGAAGGTCAGCCAGGAGCAGTTCGAAGCGCTCGACCTGCGTGTGGAGCAGCTCGGCCGTCCGTGCCGTGGCGGGGGCGAAGTCGTCCCTCTGGTCGTACAGCACGTCGCCCGCGAGACGGATGGTCGTCAGCGGCGTGCGCAGCTCATGGGAGACGTCGGACACGAAACGCTGCTGGACGAGCGAGAGTTCCGCGAGCTCGCGGATACGCGATTGGAGGGTGTCGGCCATCTCGTTGAACGATCGGGCGAGCGTCGCGATCTCGTCGTCGCCGGTCCGGTCGATACGCACCTCGAGTTCACCGGCCGCGAGCCTCTCACTGGTCTCCGCCGCCTCGCGGATCGGGCGCACGACGATGCGCACGACCACCCACGCGACGGCGCCCACGAGGGCGAGCAGCGCGAGCCCCGCCACGAAGAGGGTGCGCTGCACGAACTGCAGCGTCTCCTCCTGGTCGCTCAGGTCGTACCCCATGTAGAGCTCGTAGTCGCCGGCACCGGGAACCGTCACGCGCTGTCCCACGACGATTCCCGGAGACCCCGTGGCCGAACCGGAGAAGCCGACGGACTGCCACCACTGACCTTCGGCATTCTCGGAGACCGCTTCCCGCAGCTCGGGCGAGATGACGGCGGCGTCGAGACCGGGACTCTCGAAGTCCTGCGGTGCGGCCGGATCGAAGTCCTGGCCGGGCACTCGGTAGACCGTGATCATCCGGGACGACGAGACGGTGGCGATGTCGTTGCGCGCCGAACCCATGACGCTGTCGAGATTGACGGCGTCCCCCGTCTCGGCGGCGTCGAAGGTGCGCTGCGCAGCGAGCTGCGCTCTCGCCGAGTCGACGAGCACCTGATCCAGTCGCGACTGGAAGAGGTCGTTGCCGATGCTCACGGACATGTACGCCCCCGCGACGAAGACGGCGAGACCCGTGAGACCGATCGTGACGACGACGGTCTTGAACTGGAGGGAACGCCGCCACGATGCCGCGATCGCTCGAGGGAGCGAACGCACCGACCGCGCCAAGGCGGACGGATCGAAACCGGCGTCGGACACGGGTCTAGGCGGAGTCTGTGCTGCCCGCGCGGTAGCCGACGCCCCGCACGGTCATGACGATGCGCGGGTTGTCCGGGTCGACCTCGACCTTGGCGCGGAGCCGCTGGACGTGCACGTTCACGAGGCGGGTGTCGGCCTTGTAGTGGTATCCCCAGACCTGCTCGAGCAGCATCTCGCGCGTGAAGACCTGCTGGGGCTTCGACGCGAGGGTCACCAGGAGATCGAACTCCAGCGGAGTGAGGGGGATGCGCGCCGATCCACGGGTGACCTCGTGCGCGGCGACGTCGAGGGTGAGGTCGCCGATGCGGACGACATCGCTCGAGTCGTCGGAGGCCGGGCGCAGTCGCGTACGGATGCGTGCGACGAGTTCCTTCGGGTTGAACGGCTTGACGATGTAGTCGTCCGCGCCGGACTCGAGCCCGCCGACGATGTCGGTCGTGTCCGACTTCGCCGTGAGCATGATGATCGGGACGCCCGACTCCTGTCGGATCAGCGTGCAGACCTCGATGCCGTCGAGGCCCGGGAGCATGAGGTCGAGGAGGACCAGGTCGGGCTTCTCCCGTTGGAAGACCTCGACCGC
The DNA here is from genome assembly GCF_003014675.1 of Labedella gwakjiensis. NCBI lineage: Bacteria > Bacillati > Actinomycetota > Actinomycetes > Micrococcales > Microbacteriaceae > Labedella > Labedella gwakjiensis. Next base: position 2,593,952 of record NZ_PYAU01000001.1, on the reverse strand, counting down.
GAGCGAGCCGTCACCGCAGAAGACCGTGTCGAAGCCCTCGGTGCGCAGGACGATACCGATCATCTCGGCGAGAGCCGTGTCGTCGTCGACGACCAGGATTCGTGCGCTCATGGGCCCCGTTCTCGTGTCTCGCGCGGGCCGCGATGCCCGATCGCACCCGCGATGTTCTCTTCAGAGTAGTCGAGCCGATCCGCGGGAGTCGGCATCACGCGCGTCGCGGCCATGTGCGCGTCGCCACCGTGTGAAAGCATGGAGGGACAATCGGACGGTGTCGGGAAGGGTCTGCCACATGGGTGACGACGCACGCGAGCCGGAGTACCCGGCGCCCACCTCGGCGAGGAATCGCCACGAGACGGACGCGCCGGTCGCCGACTCGGAGAGGTCGACTCCCCCGCAGGCCGGCCCACCGGCGATGCCGTGGGCGGCGCCGGCGGCACCGCAGCCCGCCGGGTCCCCGTGGGGCGACACGGCCGGCCAGCAGGGCGGCTACGGCCAGCAGCCCGCATACGGCCAGCAGGGTGGCTACGGCCAGCAGCCCGCATACGGCCAGCAGGCCCCATACGTCCACCCGTCCGCTTACGGCCAGTACCCGCCGGCGTCCCCCGCCGGATACGGCGTTCCCCCCGGCCAGCCCGCGTGGTCGACCGGAGCTCCCGCGGGAGCTCCGACGGGCTGGGCTCCGCCGCCGAAGCCCGGGCTCATCCCGCTGCGCCCCCTCGGCTTCGGGACCCTCCTCGGCGCGCCGTTCCAGGCCATGCGGCGCAACCCGAAGGCCACCTTCGGCAGCGCCCTGCTCGTCCAGGGAATCACGATCGTCGTGTCGGTGCTCGTGATCGGCGGGGTCACGTGGTTCGCCGTGTCGCGCATCACCTCGGCGGCGCCGGACGACCGGGATGCCATCACGGCCGGCTCGGTCCTCGCCATCATCCTCGCCGCGCTCATCCCGATCGCGATCTCGCTCATCGGCAGCGTCATGGTCCAGGGCGTCGTGGTCGCGGAGGTCGCGCGGGCGACACTCGGCGAGAAACTCCGGCTCGGGCAGGTCTGGCGTGCGGCCGCACCCAGGCTCTGGGCCCTCGTCGGCTGGACCCTCCTCGCTTCGCTCGCGGCGCTCATCGCCGTCGGGCTCGTCGCCGCCGTGGTCTGGCTCGTGATCGCGGTGAGCACCGACCTCATCGCCCTCGGCATCGGAATCGGCGTCATCGGCGCACTCGGACTCATCGTGCTCTACGCGTGGCTGGGCACCAAGCTCGCGATCGTCCCGAGCATCATCGTCCTCGAGAGGGCCCCAGTGTCGCGCGCCGTCGCGCGTTCGTGGCGGCTCACCCGCGGCTACTTCTGGCGCACCTTCGGCGTGCTCGCGCTCATCTCGATCATCCTGAGCGTCGCCTCGCAGGTCGTGACCACGCCGATCAGCCTCATCATGGGGATCGGCGGATCGCTCATCGACCCGACGGGAAGCGTCGAGGGCGCCGCCCTCACGACGTTCGTCGTCACCTACATCCTCCTCATCCTCGTGTCACTCGTCGTGACGGCGGTGACATCGGTCGTCACGGCCGCCGCCGTCTCGCTCGTCTACATCGATCTGCGGATGCGCACGGAGGGTCTCGACCTCGAGCTCGTGCGTTTCGTCGAGGCGCGGCAAGCCGGCGACACGAGCGTCCCCGATCCGTTCCCGTTGACGCCGCGCGAGCGTCGAGGCGCCGCGGACACGACCGTCCCCACCGGTTCCTAGTCGCGTGCACCGTCTCCCCGTACCGGCCGACATCCCGGTCGACCCCTCGGCGCCGGACGCGCGCGAACTGCTGCTGCGCGAGCTGTCCGGGCCGGAGTACACCGCCGCACAGCCCACGCTGCTCGATCGCATCGGACAGGCCATCTCTGAATGGTTCCAGTCCCTCACCCTCCCCTCGGGAGACGGTCTCGGCGGCCTGATCCCCGTCGTGCTCCTCGTCCTCCTGGTGATCGGGATCGTCGCGGCGTTCATCGTGTGGGGCGTACCGCGACTCAACCGGCGAAGCAGGGCGGCCGATTCCCTCTTCGGCGCCGACGAGCGCCGAACAGCGGCGCAGCTGCGGAAGGACGCTGCCGACGCCGCCGCACGGGGAGACGCCACCGCTGCCGTGCTCGACGCGTTCAGGGCTCTCGCGCGCGGCCTGCAGGAGCGCACCGTCGTCGCCGTCCTGCCCGGAACGACGGCGCACGATTTCGCCTCTCAGGGCGCCGTGGCCTTCCCGGATCTCGCTGCGGACTTCGGCCGGACGGCCGATGGCTTCGACGCGACGCGGTATGCGAGCGTGCCCGGCACGATGGAGCTCTACCGGTCGATCTCCGAGCTGGATGCGGCCGTCGCGCGGCGATCAGCCGTGCTCACCGAGGCGGTCGAGACGCCGTGACGGACACTCGCGAAGCGCCACCCTCCGTCGACGGCGACGTCCTGACCCCCAGCATCCGGACGCGCGCGAAGCGCTCCGTGTTCTGGGTCGTCCTCACGGGCTTCGGCCTGCTCGTCGTGGCCGCGGTGTACCTGCTCAGGGGGTCGAGCGACGCCGGGGCGCCACCCCTGGACCCGACGAGTCCCACCCCGGAGGGGTCCAAGGCCGTCGTCGAGGTCCTGAGATCGGAGGGGGTCGACGTGGTCACCGCGGACAGTGCGGCCGACGCGCTCACGTCGCTCGAGGACGGCTCCGGATCCACGCTCGTCGTCGTCGACAACGAGTACCTCGACGCCTCGCGACTCGCCTCCCTCGTGGCCGAGGCCGGGACGGTCGTCCTGATCGATCCCACGTTCGCGACGCTCCGGGCGGTCTCCTCCGACGTCCGGAGCGGGGGCGCCGCCGGTGGCGAGGCCGTCGACGCCGCGTGCGACGAGCCGACGGCCGAGCGGGCCGGACGCGCGACCGTCGAGAACACCTACCGCATCGACGGGGACGTCGCGGGGTGCTTCCCCGTCGGCGACGGTCGCTACGGGGTCGTGACCGTGCCGGGGGACACTCCGATCACGATCGTGGGATCGACGTCGGTCTTCGAGAACGGCACCATCACGGAGAGCGGGAACGCCGCCCTCGCCCTCGGCCTGCTCGGCACGTCCGACTCGCTCGTCTGGTACCTGCCGAGCCTCGCCGACGTCGAAGCGGACGCACCGCCGACCATCGGCGAGCTCACGCCCGGCTGGGTGGTACCGACGATGGTCCTCCTGCTCGCGGCGACGATCGCGGCCGGATTCTGGAGGGGACGGCGATTCGGTCCCCTCGTGGTCGAACCGCTGCCCGTCACGGTGCGCGCGGGCGAGACGATGGAGGGCCGGGCGCGGCTGTACCAGCGATCGTCTGCGCGACTCCGGGCCGTCGATGCCCTGCGCATCGGCACCATCGACCGCATCGCCTCGCGACTCGACCTCTCACGCCACGCTGACGCCGGAGTGGTCGCGGCGGCCGCAGCGGCGCTCACCGGTCGTGACCTCCGGGACGTCCGCGCGATCCTCGTCGACGCGATCCCCCGCGGCGATGCGGACCTCGTCGCACTGTCCGACGCCCTCAGCCTGCTCGAGACCCAGATCCACACCCTCACCGACCCCACCGGGAGACAGACACGATGAGCGACCAGTACCCCTCAGCACCCGAGCACCACGCGGCGCCCCCGCGACCCGACGATTCGGCGGCGCTCCGCGAGTCGCTCTCCCGCGTGCGGTCAGAGGTCGGGAAGGCCGTCGTGGGCCAGGACGCCGCCGTGACGGGTCTCATCATCGCCCTCCTCGCGCGGGGTCACGTGCTCCTCGAGGGTGTGCCCGGCGTGGCGAAGACCCTCCTCGTGCGCACCCTGAGCCACGCGCTCCAGCTCGACACGAAGCGCGTCCAGTTCACCCCAGACCTCATGCCGGGCGACGTGACCGGCTCGCTCGTCTACGACGGCAAGCGCGGGGAGTTCGAGTTCCGCGAGGGTCCCGTCTTCACGAACATCCTGCTTGCCGACGAGATCAACCGGACACCTCCGAAGACCCAGTCATCGCTGCTCGAGGCGATGGAGGAGCGGCAGGTCTCCGTCGACGGCGTCACGCGACCGCTGCCCGATCCGTTCCTCGTGGCGGCGACGCAGAACCCGATCGAGTACGAGGGCACCTACACGCTCCCGGAGGCTCAGCTCGACCGCTTCCTCCTCAAACTCGTGCTGGACCTCCCGGAACGCGACACCGAGGTCGAGGTGCTACGCCGGCACGCCGCCGGCTTCAACCCGCGCGACCTCACCGGAGCCGGCGTGGCACCGGTGCTCTCGAGCGAGCAACTGCACGCCGCCCAGGCCGCCGCCGCCCGCACCGCCGTCGGCGCCGATGTTCTCGCGTACATCGTCGACCTCGCGCGGGCCACCCGGCGGAGCCCGTCCGTCCGAATGGGCGTGAGCCCGCGAGCGACCACGGCCCTCCTCGCCTCGGCGAAGGCCTGGGCGTGGCTGAGCGGCCACCCCTCGATCACACCGGACCACGTCCAGGCGATGGTCATCCCCGTCTGGAGGCACCGCCTGCAGCTCCGGCCGGAGGCCGAGCTCGAGGGCGTCGCGACGGACGCCATCCTGCGGTCGATCCTCCAACAGGTCCAGGTGCCGATCTAGATGGCCGTCACGGGCTGGTTCGTCGCCCTCCTCGCCGTCGGGATCGTCCCCGTCGTCGCGGTGGGCGCCGATCCCGCGCGCTCCTTCGCCGTCCTCCTGTGGTGGATCGTGGGCAGTCTCGCGCTTCTCGCGATCGACGTCGTGCTCGCCGGGTCTCCTCGAAGCCTCATCCTCTCGCGCTTCCTGCCCGACCGGGTCCGGCTCGGCGAGGAGGCCACGAGCGAGATCCTCGTCACGAACCGTGGTCGGCGGACGGTGCGCGCGCTCGTGCGCGACGGGTGGCAGCCGACGACCGGCGCTCCCCTCGCCCGAGAGAGGGTGAGCGTCCCTCCCGGCGAGCGCCGACGCATCGTGCAGACCCTCCGACCGTTCCGACGCGGAGAGAGGCGCACCGAACACATCACGGTTCGATCGTTCGGCCCGTTGCGCCTCGGCGCTCGTCAGGCGACGATCGTCTCGCGCGGACGTCTTCGGGTCCTCCCGCCGTTCAACGCGCGGAAGCACCTGCCGAGCCGCCTCGCCCGGCTGCGCGAGCTCGACGGCGCGACGAGCGTCATGGTGCGCGGCCAGGGGACGGAGTTCGACTCGCTGCGGGACTACGTGCGTGGCGACGACGTCCGTTCGATCGACTGGAGGGCTACGGCCAGGCGCTCTGATCTCGTGGTGCGCACGTGGCGCCCGGAACGCGATCGCCGCGTGGTCATCGTCGTCGACACTGCTCGGACCTCGGCGGCTCGGATCGCGGACGAGGTGCGACTCGACACGGCGTTCGAGTGCTCCCTCCTGCTCTCCGCGCTCGCGACTCGCGCGGACGACCGCGTCGACTTCCTCGCCGTCGATCGACGGATCAGGGGACGCATCACCGGATCGACGGGCGCAGACCTCCTCGCGAAGCTCGTCGACGCGATGGCCGACATCGACCCGGAGATCATCGAGATGGACTGGGACGCCGTCCCGTCCCACGTCAGGCAGATCACGAGCCACCACGCCTTCGTCGTCCTCATCACGTCGATCGAGACGCCGGGCGCCTCGGCCGGCCTGCTCTCCGTCCTCCCCCAGCTCACGCGCAACCACACCGTCGCGGTGGTCTCGGTGACGGATCCGGCGGTCGCGGAGGCGCGGAACGAGCGCGGCGATCGTGAATCCGTCTACCGCGCGGCGGCGGCGGAACGCGCAGCGCTCGACGCCTCGCGGGTCGCTGCGGCTGTCCGTCGTCTCGGCGCCGACGTCGTCTCGGGAGCGCCCGGGGATCTCCCACCGGCCCTCGCCGATCACTACCTCGCCCTCAAGGCCACCGGGCGTCTGTAGGGGTTCGCCACCGTCCGTGCTCGTCCGACACGGCGCGTGCCGGACGCCGTCCGGCATCCCCCTCGCTACTGTCGGAGCATGACCGACGAACGCGAGCAGCCCGGTTTCCTCCCCTCCGTCGCGGCCGAAGCGTTCGGCACCTTCGTGGTGGTCGCCGTCATCGTGGGGGCGACGGTCCTCGCCGGCACGGTCGTCGGATCCCTCGGCATCGCTCTCGCCACGGGGTTCGCAATCGCCGGGGTGTACGCCACGATCGCTCATGTCTCCGGCGCCCACCTCAACCCGGCAGTGACCGTCGGCCTCGCGATCTCCGGTCGATTCCCCTGGCGCGACGTGCCGACTCACGTCGCAGCCCAGCTGATCGGCGCGACCCTCGGAGCGGCCCTCGTCCTGGGGATCACGGCCGACGGTGTGTCCGCGACGCTCGCGACCGCGCAGCGCGAGGGCTTCGCTGCAGGAGGTTATGGCGCCGAGCTCTCCCCCGACGGATTCGGCCTCCTCGCCGTCGCCCTCGTGGAGGCCGTCTTCACCGCCGTGATCGTGGCGCTGTACATCGCGCGCGGCCCGGCCGATGCGGTGGACGGTGGACATCGAGCCGCCGCCGGTCTCACGATCGGACTCGCCGTCGCCGCCCTCACGATCGTCGCGGCCCCGGTGTCGAACGCGTCGTTCAACCCCGCCAGGGCGCTCGCGACGGCCCTCTTCGCCGGACCCGACCGCATCGCACAGGTGTGGGCGTTCATCCTGTTCCCGCTCCTCGGAGCGGTCGTCGCCGGCACCGTCGCACGCGTCGCGAGCCGCCGAGCGGGCGACACGTCCGACGGGTCCGGGGGCGGAGACGACCTCCACACGCTCGACGACTGACGCCGCGGCGACGCTCAGGCGTCGGGCAGTCTCCGCATTCCGAGGAGCGGCGAGAACAGCACGGGGAGAGCGGCGAGGAGCGCGCCCACGGATCCGATCCACAGCGTCGGGACCACGCCGAGTACCGTTCCGAGGACACCAGACAGCAGAGAACCGATCGGCATGACACCCCAGACGAGGAATCGGATGGACGCGTTCATGCGGCCGAGCAGGCGCGGCGGGCAGACGCGCTGTCGGAACGTCACCTGGGTGATGTTGTAGACGAGCACCGTGAAGGCGAGCCCGAACTCCGCCGCCACGAGTATCGGCACGGCGAAGCCCGGCACGAGCGTGGCGGCGGGGATCATGAGGAGGAAGAGGCCGCCGGCGAGACACGAGACGGGGATGGTCGTCCCCTCCCCCAGTCTCGACGCGACCCACGGGGCGACGAGCGCGCCGAGGAGCCCGCCGCCGGCCCCGACCGAGAAGACGACACCCATGACGGCGGGCGAGAGGCTCAGCTCACGCAGCACGAGGATCGGCAGCATGGTCGTCGCAATCGTCGCGAAGAAGTTGTTGATGCTCGTGGCCGCGGTGATGCGCGATAGGAGCGGATGCCGCAGGACGTAGGACAGTCCCTCCTGGATCTCGCGGTGGAGCGGCCGACGCTCGGCGCGGTCCGGGAGCGTCTCCTCGTCATGGATGCGGGAGAGGAACAGGAACGATGCGAAGTAGGTGAGTGCCGTCGCGGCGAGCACGAAGGGCGCCGCGAGGATCGTGAGGAGAGCACCTCCGGCGGCCGGGCCGCCGATGCGTGCGATCTGCGCCGACGACTCGAGCTTGCCGTTCGCATCGCCGATCGAGGCCGACGGCACAAGGACGGGGACGAAGCTCTGGTACGCGACGTCGAAGAACACCGTCGCCGTGCCGAGGACAGCCCCCACGACGTAGAGGTGCCAGAACTCGAGCGTCCCCGTGATCCAGAGGATCGGAACGACGGCCAGGACCGCCGCGCGCACGAGGTCCGCCGTGAGCATGATGTGTCGCTTCCTCAGGCGATCGATCCACGCTCCGGCCGGCAGCCCGATCAGCAGGAAAGCGGCGGTGTCGACGGCACCCAGTACGCCCACCTGGAAGGGCGTCGCCTGGAGGAGCGACACGGCGAGCACGGGGATCGCGACGTGCGCGAGCTGGGCGCCGAACTGGCTGAGGCTCTCCCCGGCCCAGAGCGTCAAGAACCCGCGATGGCGCCACAGCGGCGAGCGAGATCGGGGGTCCGTCGTGGTCATACGGTCATCGTGGAGCATGCGATTGATATTTGTCAATCACTGCGAGGAGCGGCGGGCTACGCTGGCCCTATGACTCCGCCGTTCGTCGAGCCGCCCGCCGACGAGTCCGAGGCCGACGTCGAGGCCCGGGCCAGAGCGCTCAGCTCCCCTCTCCGTATGCGGATCCTTCGGATCTGTCTGCACGAATCGAGGACGAACAAGGACATCGCGGCGATCCTCGATCTCAATCCGGGCACCGTCCTCCACCACGTGCGCACCCTCGTCCGAACGGGCCTCCTCCGCGCCGAGGAGCCCCGGTCGGGCCGACGCGGCGCCCGCGAGGTGCCGTATCGCGCGACCGGACTGTCCTTCTTCTCTCGAACGCCGCACGCCTCGTCACTTCTCGTCGAGACCTTCCTCCAGGAGATCGCCGGAATAGATCCAGACGACCTCGACGCCTGGAGACTCGGCGTGAAGCTCTCGCCGGAAGCCCTCTCGGAATTCCGCGACCGGTTCCGCAACCTGGTGGTCGAGTACGCCGCACTCGATCCCGACCCGGACGGAGTGCCGCTGTCGCTCTTCATCGCGATGCACCCGGAGCGGCAGCCGCCGATCGCCTCCGATGACTGAGCCACCGTCGAGAAGGCTCCCTCAACCCGCCACGAGACTCGATGCGCCGCGCTCGAACTCCTCGAGGTCGCCCGTCTCGCCCGACCGGGCCGCTCGCCCACCGATCACGAGCATGTAGAAGAGGAATGCACCGAGCGCCAGGGCACCGATCGCGATCTTGACAGCCGGATGCCACGGGGCCGGCGTCACGAAGCCCTCGATGATGCCGGACACGAACAGCGCGATGATCAGTCCGATCACGACGGTGAAGAGCGCCCGTGCCTCCTGGGCGAGCGACCGTCCACGCGGAAGGCGTCCGGGCGCGACCCACGACCAGAAGATGCGCAGGCCCGCCGCCCCGGCGACGAAGACGCTCGTGAGCTCGAGGAGGCCGTGGGGAAGGATGTAGAGGAAGAACGTGTCGCCCTCGTCGTACGCGAACATGACACCCGCCGTGAGCCCGATGCCCTGCGCGTTGCCGGCGATGACGTACGGGACCCAGACTCCGGTGATCCCGAAGGCGATGCACTGGGCGGCGATCCAGGCGTTGTTGGTCCACACCCGTCCGGCGAAGGACGTCGCCGGGTTCTCCGAGTAGTAGGCGACGAAGCCCTGCTCGGCGGTCTGCCGCAGGGTCGCCTCGTCGCCGAGGGCGGCGAGCGCCTGCGGGTTCGTCGCGATCCATGTCGCGTACAACGACGCGACGATCGTGAAGGCGACGAAGACCGCGAGGGTGACCCAGCGCAGCCGGTAGAGCGCCGCCGGCAACTGGAGCGCGAAGAAGCGCGGGATCTGCGACGCGACGTTGCGCCCGGCCGACGTGAAGCGGAGCCGCGCGCGCGACAGCGAGACGCTCAATCGGTCTCCCGTGACCGTCGATCCCGCCGTCGTCTTGATCGCCGAGAGCTGCGTCGCACCGGACTGGTATCGGTCGATCAGCTCGTCGGCCTCCGCGCCGGACAGCGACCCCCGGCGGCCGAGCTCGTCCAGGCGGTCCCAATCGGCACGATGTGCGGCAGCGTAAGCGTCGATGTCCATCCGATTACGATGATATCCATGACCTCGAGCGCGCAGTCGACAACCGATCCGCGCGAACTCGTCACCGGCGAGGCCGTCGCGCTCGATGTGCGTGCCGCGAGCTTCGTCCTGCGGGCCGCGGGCGCCGCCATCGACCTCGTCGTGCACGTGGGGTTCGCGCTCCTCCTCGGCTACCTGCTCTTCCTGGCGGCGGAATTCGTCGACATCGACGAGGCGGCGTTCCAGGCCGCCGTCATCTCGATCATCGTGGTGTCGTTCATCGTCGTACCGACGGCGGTCGAGCTGGCGATGCGAGGTCGATCGCTCGGCAAGCTCGCGATCGGCGCCCGAGTGGTGCGCCTCGACGGTGGAGCGATCGGCTTCCGGCACGCGTTCATCCGATCGCTCGTCGGATTCTTCGAGATCTACATGACGATCGGAGGGGTCGCCGCGCTCGTCGGCCTGCTGAGCGATCGGTCGCAGCGACTAGGCGATCTCCTCGCGGGCACCTACGCGCAGCATGAGCGTGTGCCGCGTGTCATCACACCGGTGTACGGGGTACCGCCGGAGCTGCAGGGATGGGCGACGACCGCCGACGTGGCCCGCTTACCCGACCGACTCGCGCGGCGCATCGCCCAGTACCTGCAGCAGGTGGCGCGGCTCTCACCCGCCGCACGCGAGCGGCTGGGTCGCGAACTGGCGGCCGAGGCCGCCCCCTACGTCTCGCCCCTGCCCAACGTCGCCCCCGACACGTTCCTCTTCGCTGTCGCGGCGATGCGACGGGAGCGCGAGTTCAGGAAGCTCACCCTCGAGCGCGAGCGTCTCGACCTGCTGCGCCCCACCCTCGACGGCACGCCCCACCACTTCCCCGACCGCTGAGACGAACCGACGTGCGGACCTCGGCGGTCTCCTCGCGGGAGGAGACGACCGACGTCCGCACGTCGCGGGTGCTGAAGTGGATCAGTAGCGGTAGTGGTCCACCTTGAAGGGGCCGTCGACCGGCACGCCGATGTAGGCGGCCTGCTCGGGCGAGAGCTCCGTGAGCTCGACGCCGAGAGCGTCGAGGTGGAGTCGCGCGACCTTCTCGTCGAGGTGCTTCGGCAGCACGTAGACGCCGACGGGGTACTCCTCGATCCGCGTGTAGAGCTCGAGCTGCGCGAGCACCTGGTTCGTGAACGAGTTGCTCATGACGAAGGACGGGTGACCCGTCGCGTTTCCGAGGTTCATGAGGCGTCCCTCTGACAGGACGAGGATGGACCGGCCGGTCGGCAGGCGCCACTCGTGCACCTGCGGCTTGATCTCGACACGCTCTGCGCCGGGAATGCGGGAGAGCCCGTCCATGTCGATCTCGTTGTCGAAGTGCCCGACGTTGGCGACGATCGCGAGGTGCTTCATTGCGAGCATGTGCTCGGTCGTGATGACGGACTTGTTGCCCGTGCCCGAGACGAAGATGTCGACGTCGCCCACGACCGACTCGATGCGTGCGACCTGGTAGCCGTCCATGGCCGCCTGGAGCGCGCAGATCGGGTCGACCTCGGTCACGATGACGCGCGCGCCCTGGCCGCGGAGCGCCTCGGCCGCGCCCTTTCCGACGTCTCCGTATCCGGCGACGAGCGCGACCTTGCCGCCGATGAGGACGTCCGTTGCGCGGTTCAGGCCGTCCGGAAGCGAGTGGCGGATGCCGTACTTGTTGTCGAACTTCGACTTCGTCACCGAATCGTTCACGTTGATGCCGGGGAAGAGCAACTCACCGTCGCGGAAGAGCTCGTACAGACGGTGCACGCCCGTCGTGGTCTCCTCCGTGACGCCGAGCAGGTCGCGAGAGATGCGCGTCCACCGGTCGGGGCTGTCCGCGAGCGAGGCGCGCAGCACCCCGAGGATGACCCGATACTCCTCGGGGTCGTCATCCGTCGCGTCGGGGACGACACCGGCGGCCTCGAACTCGACGCCCTTGTGCACGAGCAGGGTGGCGTCTCCGCCGTCGTCGAGGATGAGGTTCGGACCCGTCCACTCGGCATCCTCTTCCGCGGCCTCCGCCGACCAGTCGAAGATACGGCCTGTGGCCCACCAGTATTCGTCGAGGGTCTCGCCCTTCCAGGCGAAGACCGGCACACCGGCCGGCGCGTCCGGCGTTCCCGTGGGGCCGACGGCGATGGCGGCGGCCGCCTCGTCCTGCGTCGAGAAGATGTTGCAGCTGGCCCACCGCACGCGCGCGCCGAGAGCCACGAGCGTCTCGATGAGAACGGCGGTCTGCACGGTCATGTGCAGCGATCCCGCGATGCGCGCGCCGGCGAGGGGCTGACTGGGACCGAACTCGTCGCGAAGGGCCATGAGCCCGGGCATCTCGTTCTCGGCGAGACGGATCTGGTGGCGGCCCGCCTCCGCGAGCGAGAGGTCGGCGACGGAGAAGGGCATGGAGCCGGTCGCGACCGGAGAGGTGATCGTCATTGCTCCATTGTCGCACCCGTAACCGAGAGGCCGCCCCGTGTGACAGCCGCCCTGCGTCGGCCCTCCGCCGAACCGATCAGGCGCGGATGAGAGAGAGGACCTCGTCGCGGATCGCTTCCATCTGTGCGCGCGAGGACGCTTCGGCATTGAGACGCAGGAGCGGCTCGGTGTTCGACGGACGCACGCTGAACCACCAGAAGTCGTCGTCGAGCCCGGCGTGGCCGGTGACCGTGAGGCCATCGAGCTCGTCGAACTCCGCGCGACCGGCGAACGCCTCGACGATACGGGCGAACGCCGCCGGCACGTCCTCCACCGTCGAATTGATCTCGCCGGACGCGAAGTAGGGCGAGTACGCGGAGGCGAACTCGGACAGCGGCGCCCCCTGCGCACCGAACTCCGCGAGGACGTGCATCGCGGCGAGCATGCCGTTGTCGGCGCTCCAGAAGTCGCGGAAGTAGTAGTGCGCCGAGTGTTCGCCCCCGAAGACGGCGCCCGTACGTCGCATCTCGTCCTTGATGAGCGAGTGGCCGACCTTCGTGCGGACCGCCGTCGCGCCCGCCGCCTCGATGGTCTCCTGCACGATGCGCGAGGTGATGAGGTTGTGCAACACGGTGATGTCCGCCTGGGGGTCGTCGCGGCGAGCCCGCGCGATCTCGCGGACGGCGACGATCGCCGCGATGGCCGACGGCGTGACCGCCTCTCCGCGCTCGTCGACGACGAAGCAGCGATCGGCGTCGCCGTCGAAGGCGAGGCCCAGGTCTGCCCCGTGTTCGACGACGGCCTTCTGCAGGTCGACGAGGTTCTTCGGCTCGAGCGGGTTGGCCTCGTGATTCGGGAACGTCCCGTCGAGCTCGAAGTAGAGGGGGATGATCGTGAGCGGCAGCGACGGAAGCCCTGCTGCGGTCTCGAGGACCGCTGGAACGGTGAGCCCACCCATGCCGTTGCCGGCGTCCACCACGATCGTGAGCGGCCGGATGGCGTCGAGCGGTACGAGCGTGCGGAGGTACGTCGCGTAGTCCGCCAGCACGTCACGCGTCTCGACGGACCCCGTGGCCGACGCCGTGGGGATGCCCGACGCCAGGTACTCGGCGGCGCGGTCGCGGATGGCCGCGAGCCCTGTGGCCTTCGACATGGCCTCTGCGCCCGCGCGCGAGAACTTGATGCCGTTGTAACGCGCCGGATTGTGGCTCGCCGTGAACATGGCGGCCGGTGCTCCGAGGCTGCCCGACGCGAAATAGCTCTCGTCCGTCGAGCACAGTCCGATCGAGATCACGTCGGCCCCCCGCGCGGTGGCGCCGCGCGAGAACGCCTCGGCGAACCCCGGTGACGAGTCGCGCATGTCATGCCCGACGACGACCGACGAGCCGGCCCCGTCGACCTCGTCGACGAAGGCCGCCGCGAGAGCCTCGACGATCTCCTCCGTGAGCCCCTCGCCCACGACCCCGCGCACGTCGTACGCTCCGACGACCGACGCGAGACGGGCGTTCTGTGCTGAATCCGATGCCATGAGGATCACCCTACTTCGCCGAGGACGGCGTGGCGGATGACCTGCCAGCCGTTGGGGACCGACAGTCGCTCCGAGTGGATCGAGCAGAGGTCGTACGTGTGCGGGTCGCGCGTGAGACCGAGGGGCCCGAGCACGGCCATCTGGTCGCCGTAGTCGTAGCTGAGGGTGGACACGGCCTCGCGTGTGCACCCGACCTTCGAGCAGATTCTGTCGTCCATCGCCGTCAGTCTACGGACAGCCCCCGACAGCGGGGCCGCACCGCGCCGACCCCGGCCGCTCGTCGCCGCCGGCGCATAGGATTGCGACATGAGGCGCAAGCACGAACGGTCCCCGATCGGCGATCCGGGACGCCGCGCCGTCCGGCGAGACCGCCACGGCAGGGCCGGGCGCAGCTCTGTCGTCCGCCCCCCGCTCCCGGCGCTCCGGACCCGCATCGACCTCTTCGATCAGACCGTCGCCTCGACAGCCGATTTCTTGAGGGGATCCTGGCCGGACGAGCTCGCCGGCGTGCGCTACGAGGTGCAGGCCATGCCGCCGAAGCTCGACTCCGGTGACGGCGTCGACCGGTGGCACACGGACGCGTCGACGCGTCGCATCACCCTCTTCCGCCTCCCCATCCAACGCCTCAGTCACCTGCACCGCGACGACGAGATGCACCAGCGGATGATGATCGAGAGCTGCGTCTTCCGAGCGACTGCCGAGTTCCTCGGGAAGGATCCGTGGGACCTCGGCCCCGAACGGTTCCGCTTCCTCTGAAGCCGCGTGGGCTCGTCAGCGCATCCGGACGACGACGGGATCCGATGCGGCGCTCGGCGCCGTCAGCGGGTATGACGAGATGCCGACGTCGCCGAGCAGCGTGACGGCCGCGTGCAAGCCGTCGGTCCCTGACAGCTCGTAGACGACGTCGCCGTCGACGTCTCGCTGGATCGAGCCTCCGGCCGGCACGTCGACGGTGGTCTCGGCGCCGGAGGAGACGAGAGAGACCGTCCTGTCCTCGTCCGTCGGGTTGGCGATGCGCATGGTCGCCTGGGCTCCCGGAGGAACGGCGACCGTCGCCGTCGCGGCGAGTGGCGTCGTCGCGGCGAACCAGGCGAAGTCGTCCTTGTCGTCCCGCGATGAGGCGCTGTGGCCCGCAGAGGTGACCGGCTGGTCCGATGTCACGAGGAGGGTGTACTCGCCGGGTGCAAGGTCGTCGAGGGGCACATCGGTGACCGTCCCCGCCGCGGTGGTGACCGTTCGGGGCTCCGAGAGGGTCCCGTCGCTCGCCCGGGCGACCACGGTGACCTGTGCGTCGAAGCCGCCCGGCGCGAGGACCCGCACGCCCGGGACACGGAAGTCGTAGCCGTCGGCACGGTCGACGGGGCGAGAGGACGGCACGATGAAACCGGGGATGATCTGGCTGTCGGCCGGTGACGCCGACGGACCGACGACGTCCACGCCCTCCGGGGTGATCGAACGGACCGCTGACTGCTGCAGGGCGGCGGCGACCGGAGCGCCGACGCTCGTGACGTGGACGACGGGGATGAGCAGGTTGGGGGCGATGCCGGCGAGCGAGATGATGCGTTGCGATCCCGCGGCCACGACGATGCCGGAGGCTCCCGACGCGTCGACGGCGCCGCTCTCGCCGAACACCTCGAGCGAGACGCTCGCATCCACGGTGGACGGGTTCGCGAGGGTGAGGACGGTGGTCTGGCCGACATCCGTGGATCCGCCGACGAGCCACGACTCCGCCGCCGTCTCCGTGCACGACGACGCCGAGAATCCCGAGAGCCGTTCGAGCTCGACGCTCTGCGATTGAGCCCCCGCGAGGACGGAGTCACCGTCGCTCGGCTCGGCGGAGAGGACGGTAGGGCCCTCACGACCGGCGGAGTCGTCGGGCGCGGCGAGTGTCGACGACGTTGCGGCGCCGTCCACCCCATCGCCCGCCACGACCACCGGCGAGCCGACCGATGTCGCGGCGGTCGCGGCTGCCGCGTCCTGCCCGAGCTCGATGAGCGAGCCGGTACAGACCCGCGACTGGTCGGCCGCGACCGGCTCGACCGTCACACTCGCTGGAGCGCCGCCGATGTCCGGCAGATCGAGGCGCCCGGCGAAGACGATCGTCGCGACCGCGGCCGCGACCCCGACGAGCCCGACCGTGGTGCGAACGGCCCGTGTCACTGTGAGTCGCGTGGAGCTCAACGCGCCCCTCCTGTTCGTGGTGCGGAGGCATCGCGGCCGTCGTCCGGGCCGGCCTCCCCGTCGGGTGCGTCGATCGGGTCGGCCGACACACCGCTCTCGAGTTCGTCGATGCTCGGCCCGTCGCTGTCGCCGGAAGAGTCGCCGGACACCGAATCGCCGACGGCATCCGCGTCGGCGCCGTCGGCACCGGCACCGTCGGCGCTCACGGCGTCGTCTGCCCAATCGGGGTCCGACTGGCCGTCGGCTGGCTCGACCAGATCGGGGAGGGTCTCGATGGCGGCCGCATCGTCCTCGTCCGGTGCCGCACGCCTCCTGGAGGCCGGTCGGATCCCCACCGTGCGAGAACGACGTCGCGCGGCCTCACGCGAGGCCGCCGTCGGCACCGCGATGAGGAGCGCGATCAGGAACACCACGATCCACGAGACGGGAACGATGGTGGACCACAACGGATCGACGCCCTCGCGCTGCGGGCGTTCGACGTCCGCGACGTTCCGCCACAGCTCGCCGGCGTCGGTCGGCCCGACGTACTCGACCGCGGGATTGGCGGTGAGCGCGGCGGCCGCATCGGCTGCCAGTTCGTCCGGCCCGCGACGAGCGTCGGTGTCCGGTTCGCCGCTGCCGGCCTCGTCCGCGAGCTCCGCGACCTCGAACGGCTCCGTCGACAGGAGCACGAAGTCGATGCCGAGGGCGGCGAGCTCCGGCGCCGCGTCGAGCCCACTGCGGGACACGAGGTTCCCGGCGAGCTCGGCGACGCGCGCATCGGTCTGCGCCGTGGGATCGGATGTGCGGCTCACCGTCGACTGGTCGTCGAGGAGGTCGCCGCGGCCCGCCAGGTATCGGACGGCGATCGATCCGTCCGCGAGCGGGGTGATGCGGAGAGTCGCGATGTCCGGGTCCTCGGTCGCGGCCGCGTCGACGTACGCCGGTAGGGTCCGGCCGGACCCGGCGACCACGACCGACGTGTCGAACGGCTTCGCGGCGGCGAGGGGTGCGACCATGACCGCGAGGCCGACGACGGCCACCAGGGCTGGCACGACGCCGCGGCGACCCAACCCGTCCAGACCGGAGAGCGCCGCCCCCGAGAGCCCCAACCAGTAGAGGCTCAACGCACTCCCCTGCCAGACCGAGATCGGCACGCCGTCGAGCGTCGCGATGGTCAGGCTGCCGGCGGCCACAGCCGTTCCGGCCCCGAGCAGGGCGACGGCGAGGAGGACGAGGGTGCGCCGCTGCCCGCGCACGAACAGACCGGCGAGGGCGAGCAGGGCCATCGGCACGAGGAGGACGGGCAGGACGACGGCGAGCACGTTGCCCGACACACCCCAGGCCGTCGCGAGAGCGGACCACGTCGAATCGCGGTCGATGGGGAAGCCGGAGAGGATCGAGGCCGGCCCGACGGCCGACGTCGCGACACCGGCTCCCGGATCGGCGAGCAGCGCCGTCCACCTCGACGAGACGACCCCCTGCTGCCAGATGAGCGGCGCGAAGAGCACGAGGGTCGGCACCGGGACGAGGAGCACACGCAGCACGCCGCGGCCGGCCGAGACGAGCGCGAACAGCCAGAGGATCGCGAGCGGCACCGCGAGCACGGGCGAACATGCCGCGACGACAGCCAGGAGGATCGACGACGCGGCAGCCGACGCCCAGGATCGCGCGGCGGACGTTCCGGCGAGGAACAACCACGGCAGCACCAGGTGGACGATGACGGCGGCGGGCCGACCGTCGGCGAGTGCCGCGAGGAACGTCGGGGACAAGGTCCAGAGCACGGCTCCGACGAGGCGGAACCCGCTGCGCTCCGTGAGTCGTGTGGCCGCGAGCCAGCCTCCGAGAGTGGCGAGGGGGAACGCGAGGAGCCAGAGCAGGACGAGAGAGAACGACGGATCCCAGAACGTCAGCGTGCCGAGAACCGCGACCACGACGGTGAAGGGGTCGGACGCGCCGACGAAGCCCGTCCCGACGTCTCGCCAGCCCCAGCCCACGTTCGCCCAGAGCTCGGAGACGGACCGCGACATCGGCAGGAGACCCCCGCCGTCGAGGACCGTCGCCGGGACGAGCGGGAGGAGGAGGACGAGGCCGACGACGGCGGACCCGAGCACGAGCCACGCGCCCCCTCCGCCGAAGAACCGCAGATCCGTCCGCTCGACGAAAGCCTGGTCGTCGCCCTCGACCTCACGCTCGAGCTCCCGACGGCGACGCAGCTCCCGCCACGGCATCCGCAGCCCGGAGATCGTCGACCATCCGACCCTCCGCGAGCGGGAGAGGTTCGAGCGGGCCGCGAAGACGCGCGTGTCGGCGAACGCCGCCTTGAACGCGGCGCGGAACTCCGAGCCAACGAGCCCGGGGCGTTTGAGCACGAGGAGCGCGATCGACCGGAGGACGGCGAGCGGCAGGATCGAGAGCCAGTGGAGCGGGAGCAGGGCCGCCGGCGCGTACACGAGTCGTCGGTGGAGTTCCGCCGAACGCGCGAGTCGCGCCCGCCGCTGCGTCGTGCCCCACCGCCGGCCGCGCGGCGCGCCGGCTACGCCGTCACCGGCGGAGCCCACGACGGCCTCGGGTACGAGCGTCACGCGGCTTCCCGCCAATCGCACGCGGACCCCGAAGTCGAGGCCGTCGTCGACCGGCCCGAGAGCCGCGTCGAAGCCGCCGAGGTCCTCGAAGACCTTCGCACGCACGAGCATGCCGATCGGAGAGACGGCCAGCACGTCCGTCTCCCCGTCGTGCTGGCCCTGGTCGAGTTCGTCCGTGACGAGTTCCACCGTCCGGCCGAGCGTCGTCATCGTCTCACCGAGCGAGCGGATGCGCCGGGGATCGTCGGCGTCGACGACCTTCGGGCCGGCGACGGCCACGGACGGGGCCACCTCGACACCGGCGAGGAGCTCGGCGAGAGCCGTCGGCTCCGGGGCCGTGTCCTGCGCGAGGAACCACAGGTACTCGTCGTCGCCGACCGGCTCGTCGACTACACGGAGCCCTGCGGCGATGGCCCGCCCGAAGGAGAGGTTCTCAGTCGTCGTGACGACCTGGTCGACCCGTCCGTCGTCGAAGGCACGCAGGATCTCGTCCTTGGCGTCGACCGCGACGCCGATCACACGATCCGGCGTTCGGGTCTGTGCCTCGACCGCAGCGAGGGTGCGGCGCAGACGGTCAGCGCTCGAGTGCGCCACGACGAGGACGGTTACGCGGGTCTCCATAGCGCGATCAGCCTAAGCCGGGCGGCAGCGAGCCCCGGTGTCATCGGCGGGCGTGGTCGAATTCGTCGACCGCCCCGACGGAGCCTCAGCCCGCGCGCTTCTTCAGCTTGCGGCGTTCCCGCTCGGACAGACCGCCCCAGATGCCGAAGCGCTCGTCGTTCTGGAGGGCGTAGTCGAGGCACTGGCCGCGGACCTCGCACGATCCGCAGATCCGCTTGGCGTCCCGCGTGGAGCCGCCCTTCTCCGGGAAGAAGGCTTCGGGATCGGTCTGGGCGCAGAGCGAATCGGACTGCCATGCGAGCGGATTGTCATCCTCGGGAGCAGCACGCCGGACGCCGGGGATTCCGAGCTGGACGGGGTCGACGAACCAGTTGTCCGGGACTCCTGAGTATTCGTTCGGAATGCCCATACCGTCTCCCCACCTACGTCGCACTCGGCCTTGCGACGCTTCACGCGCCGTCCCCTAATTACACCCGTGTAGTTCCCGTGGGTCAAGTCGTGGATCGTAAACCCTCGACCCCCAATCGAGGGTTGCGACACGGCGAGTCGTATGCATATCGACGCAAACCCTCGACACCCCACTCAAACGCACATCGAGGGCCACGACACGGCGAGTCGTATGCATATCGACGCAAACCCTCGACACCCCACTCAAACGCACATCGAGGGCCACGACACGGCGAGTCGTATGCATATCGACGCAAACCCTCGACACCCCACTCAAACGCACATCGAGGGCCACGACACGGCGAGTCGTATGCATATCGACGCAAACCCTCGACACCCTACTCAAACGCGTATCGAGGACTGCCATACGGCAAGTCGTCCGCCGATCGACGCGAATCCTCGACACCCCACTCAAACGCACATCGAGGGCCACCCGCTCGCACAACGGCATCAGCGATCGGGCCGATCGCGTCCGTCCCGCTCGAGGGTCGGGCGGCGACGGTACCCGTCGCGAGCGACGTCGACGAGGGTCCAGACGATGCCGGAGAGGAAGAGGAGGGCGGCGAAGACGAGAAAGAGGGTCATGGCAGTAAATCTAGGAATTGCGGGATCCTGCCACGAGTGGCAGTATCGACAGAAATCAGTCAAATCCTGCCACGCGTTCCCAGGAGGTCCCGTGCTCCGCACGATCGCCGTCATCGCCATCCCCGACATGGCACCGTTCGAGTTCGGGGTCCTCGCCGAGGTCTTCGGCATCGACCGGAGCGAGCACGGCGGGCCCACCTTCGACTTCCACGTCGTCACGGCGGACCCCGGCGTCGTGCCGATGAAGAACAACCTCGGCCTTGTCGTGTCAGAGGGACTCGAGTACGCGGCGGACGCCGACCTCGTGGCCGTCCCGGCATTCGGGTCGGCGCAGACCGACATCGACCCGCGCATCGTCGAGACCCTCAGGGCTGCGGAGCGGCGCGGCGCATGGGTGCTGAGCGTCTGCAGCGGGGCGTTCGCGCTCGGCGCCGCCGGGCTCCTCGACGGGCGTCGCTCGACGACGCACTGGATGCACGCCGAGTCTCTCGCCCGCGCGTTCCCTGGAACCGACGTCGACCCCGACGTGCTCTTCGTCGAGGACGACCGCGTCATCACGGGCGCGGGGACCGCCGCCGGCATCGACGCCTGTCTCCACCTCGTCCGGACGGAACTCGGGGCTGCCGCCGCGAACGTCATCGCGCGCCGCATGGTCGTTCCGCCGCAACGGGACGGCGGTCAAGCGCAGTTCATTCAGGCTCCGCCGGAGCACGAGCGCGTCTCGTCCCTCGCCGCGGTGACCTCGTGGATGGTCGAGAATCTCGCGGAGGACCAGCCGGTCTCCGTCCTCGCGCGCCGCGCCCTCATGTCCGAGCGGACCTTCGCTCGCCGGTTCCGCGCCGAGCTCGGCGCGACACCGGCGGCATGGCTCACACGTCAGCGACTCATCCGGGCTCAACACCTGCTCGAGCAGACCGACCTCGGCCTCGAGCGGATCGCCGAGGAGAGCGGGTTCGGCAGCGCTTCCGTGATGCGGCACCACTTCGTGCGTACCCTCAAGACGACCCCGAATGCCTACAGGCGCGCATTCTCCTGCGTCGACGACGACTCGCTGCTCACCGTCTGAACCCCGGCCGGGCGGGAGTCAGCGGTCGAGGTAAGTCGTCGCGATGAACAGCTCGCCGGATCCGGAGACCCGGATCGGCTGGCCCTCGGGGACGATGTACGTCGCGTCGCCCGTCGCCAGGTCGATGCGCGTCGAGGCCTCGAGGGTCGCTGCACCCGACGTGACGATCGCGATCGCCGGCCCGGGCAGGACGATGGGAGTCGAGGACGCCGCCGACGGGTCGACGCGGAGCAGTTCGAAGTCGGGTACGTCGGGACGGAAGACCTCCACACCCGCTCCCCCGTCGATGGGCCGCAGGATCGGGACGGGGAGCGGCTCGAAGTCGAGCACGTCGAGGAGCTCGTCTACGTCGACGTGCTTCGGGGTGAGCCCTCCTCGAAGGACGTTGTCGCTCGACGCCATGAGCTCGACGCCGAACCCGTGGAGATACGCGTGGATGTTGCCGGCCGGCAGCCACAGCGCCTCCCCCTTCGTCAGGGTCACCCGGTTGAGCAGGAACGCGACGGCGACGCCAGGGTCTCCCGGGTAGGAGTCGGAGAGCTCGGTGATCGTGCGCAGGACCGGTGCGGCGTCCCGCGCCGCGCCGGTCGCGAGAGCCGAGCGGCAGGCGTCGACGAGCGCCTCGACCACGCCGTCGAGCCGCCCACGGAGCAGAGCGTCGACGGTCGTGCGGAGCACGTCGGCGTCAGGGCTGGTCGCGTCTCCGAGGGACGCGGCGAGCGCCGCGAGCGGTGCACTCCCGTCGTCGACGGAGGAGAGCAGCGCGCGCGTCTCGCCGACCGCACGGAATCCGCACAGGGCCGAGTACTCCTCACTCAGGGCCACGACGAGCTCGGGCTTGTGGAACGCATCCTTGTAGTTCCGGTGAGCCGCCTCGAGCGGCACGCCCTCGGCGTTCTCCCGCGCGAAGCCCGCACCCGCCTGCTCGAGCGACGGGTGCGCCTGGAGCGACAGCGGCTCGGCGGCCGCGAGGAGCTTGAGCAGGAACGGGAGACGCGGGCCGGCGAGACCCGCGTCGGCCGGGTTCGAGTCGATCCACTCGGCGAGATCGCGAGCGCCGCCCGCCGCCGCGGGGTCGAGGATCCGCGCGGGCGAGCCGGGATGCGCGCCGAGCCACAACTCCGCCTCGGGCGCGCCGGAGGGTTCCACGCCTCGCAGTTCCGCGATGTCGCTCCGCGACCCCCAGGCGTAGTCGCGGGGCACGTTGTCGATAGGCAGGAACATCCGACGCTCTTCTCTGGGGGCGATCTACAAAGACGACCGAGGCGGAGACCCACCCGGCTGGTGCGAATCTACCAAGCGTTCCGTCTGCTCAGGGAGCGGTCGTAGGCTCGACGCGGCGACGGCGCTCCGCCGTCGACACGACGATCGCAGTACGGAGACCAGCGCCATGTCATTCGAGCCCCTCGCGAGCGACTTCCTCGGATTCGAGACCCTCCTGTCCGACAGGGAGAAGGAGTCGATCACCGAGATCCGCGCCTTCCTCGAGGAGCACGTCCGGCCGATCGCCGACGACTACTGGGAGCGCGGTGAGTTCCCCCACCAGATCGTCGAGCCGCTCATGGCGACCGACGTCGGCCGATTCGCCTGGGCCGAGACGACGCCGTTCGAGAACTCCGCCGTGTTCCGGGGTCTCGCCTCGATGGAGCTCTCACGCGTGGACGCCTCGGTGTCGACCTTCGTCGGCGTGCAGGAGGGCCTCACGATGGGGTCGATCGCGGTCTGCGGCTCCGAGGAGCAGCGGGCGGAGTGGCTGCCACGGCTCGCGAGCGGAGAGATCATCGGCGCCTTCGGGCTCACCGAGCCACTCTCGGGGAGCGACAGCGCTCAGGGTCTCCGGACGACGGCGCGACGCGACGGCGACTCCTGGGTGCTCGACGGCGCGAAGCGCTGGATCGGCAACGCCACCTTCTCCGACATCACGATCATCTGGGCGAAGGACGTCGAGGACTCCCAGGTCAAGGGATTCATCGTCCCGACGAGCACTCCCGGGTACTCGGCGACGCCCATCCAGCGGAAGATCAGCCTGCGTGCCGTCCAGAACGCCGACATCGTCCTCGACGGCGTCGTCGTGCCCGAGTCCCACCGACTCCAGAACGCAAATTCGTTCCGCGACACGGCGAAGGTGCTGCGGCTCACGCGCACGGGCGTCGCCTGGTCGAGTGTCGGCGTCTCCATCGGCGCATACGAGGCGGCTCTCGCCTACGCGAAGGAGCGGGTCCAGTTCGGCAAGCCGATCGCGTCTCACCAGCTCATCCAGGACCTGCTGTCGAAGTGCCTCGGCAACATCACCGCGTCGATGGCGATGTGCGTGCGCGTCTCCCAGATGCACGACGAAGGAACCCAGCGCGACGAGCATTCGTCGCTCGCGAAGGCGTACTGCACGGCCCGCATGAGGGAGACGGTGGCCTGGGCTCGAGAGGCGATGGGCGGGAACGGCATCGTGCTCGACTACGGCGCCGCTCGCTTCTTCGCCGACGCCGAGGCCCTCTATTCCTACGAGGGCACCCGCGAGATGAACGCGCTCATCGTCGGCCGGGCGATCACGGGGTCGGCGGCCTTCGTCTGAGGCGCTCGAGCAGCATCCCGGCGGCGGCGGGCGAGCGGCCCGCGTTACCCTTGACCCCATG
Organism: Labedella gwakjiensis; assembly: GCF_003014675.1. Classification (NCBI taxonomy): domain Bacteria; kingdom Bacillati; phylum Actinomycetota; class Actinomycetes; order Micrococcales; family Microbacteriaceae; genus Labedella; species Labedella gwakjiensis. The sequence goes on along the minus strand of NZ_PYAU01000001.1, from coordinate 2,570,253 downwards.
AGCGCGCAGACCGTCTCGCCCCCGCGCGAGCAGAGCAGCCACGCCGCCGTCACCTCGTCGGTCGCGACGCTCGGTCTCGTCGTCGCCTTCGGTGGCGACGGGTGGCGCAATCTCCTGGGATGGCCCGCGTACATCGTCCTCGTCATCCTCGTCGGGGCCGCGTGCGGGGTCGTCCTCGTCCGCGCCCGGCCGCGGTTGCGGTGGACCACGACCCCGAAGACACTCGTCGCCTTCCTGGGCCTCGCCCTCCTCTCGCTGTCGTGGTCCGCGTACATCGGAGCCACCGCGGCTACCCTCGTGGGCACGCTGCTCACGACGATCGTGGGCTGCACCCTCGCCCTCGCCCTCGACTGGCCGGCGGTCGTGCGCGCGCTCGGCCGGTCGCTGCGGTTCATCATCGGTCTCTCGCTCGCGTTCGAACTCGTGGTGGCGCTCATCGTCCGCCACCCCGTCCCCCGCTGGTGGGACCCCGTCGGGGAGGACACCGCCCTCCTCAACCTGTGGTCGCGGAACGTCCTGCTCGAGGGCGACCGCATCCAGGGGTGGGTCGGGAACGCAAATCTGCTGGCGATCATCGCCCTCCTCGGGATCGTCGTCTTCGCCGTAGAACTTGCCGAGCGGAGCGTCTCACGTCGATCGGGCTCCATCTGGCTGGCCCTCGCTGCGGTCACGTTCGGACTGACGCGCTCGAGCACCATGGTGATCGCGGCCGCGGCATGCGTCGTCGTCCTGTGCGCTGTCCTTCTCGCCCGCCGCGCCGGACCGGCCGGCCGACTCGGCGTGTACGGGGCCGGCGCCGTCGTCGGCATCGCGATAGTGGTCGTCGCCGTGTTCTTCCGCGACACAGCCCTCGCGCTCTTCGGGAAGAGTTCGGACCTCACCGGCCGCCTCGACATCTGGGCAGACGTCTCCGAGATGGCCGCTCGTCGGCCCTGGTTCGGATGGGGGTACTCGAGCCCGTGGCTGCCCGGCGCCGTCCCCTTCGACGAGCCCGTCATCCGCAACGGCGTCGAACAGCTCCAGGCGCACAACGCCTGGCTCGACGTGTGGATGCAGCTCGGCGTCGTCGGGGTCGTGCTCTTCGCCGGCCTCGTCGTGTCCGTCCTGTGGAGGTCGTGGTTCCTCGCCGTCGATCGACCTCGGGTGGGGCTCATCGACGACCGCCCCTACTCCGTCGCGTCCATGCTCCCCCTCCTCGTCGCCGTCGTCCTCGTCGTGCAATCGCTCATGGAGAGCCGCATCCTGGTCGAGTCCGGCTGGGTGCTCCTCGTCGCCCTCGCCGTCAAGACGAAAACCGATCCCGTCATCGATCGCGTAGACGGAGCCGCGTGAGCGGGCGGCCCATCTCCCGGGAGTCCCTGCGATCGTCGCTCGGATCGGCCGCCGTCGCCCAGGCGTTCGCCATGACCGCGATCGCGTCGGCTCTCTCAGGTCACCTCATCCGATCCCTGATCGGATGGCCCGGCTACGTCGCGATCCTGGTGGGTCTCGTCGTCCTCGCCGGGGCGATCCTCGTCGCACGGCGCGAACTCATCGAGTGGCGCGGACTGCTCCCCCTCACGGTGCTCGGCTTCATCGCCTGGTGCGGAGCATCGGTGTTCTGGAGCGGCGCGCAATGGATGTCCCTCGCCGGATGGCTCTTCCAGGCGGCCATCGCGGTCCTCGGCATCGCCATCGCCCTGTGCCGCGACCTCATCCAGATCGTCCGCGCGGCCGGCGGCGTGTTCCGCGTGCTCCTCGCCGTGTCGATCGGTCTCGAGATCCTCAGCGGGATCCTGCTCGATACGCCGTTCACGTTCCTCGGAATAGCCGGCAACATGGCGCAGGGCGGGCCCATCCAGGGCATCTTCGGCACGCGCAACCTGCTGGGCTTCGTGGCCGTACTGGCGCTCGTGACGCACGTCATCGAACTCCGCACCCGGTCTGTCCAGCGCGGCATGGGCGTCTTCTCGATCGCTCTCGCGGCCACGTGTCTGCTCTTCGCCGGGTCACCGGTCACCCTCGTCGTCGCCCTCGTGATCCTCGGCGCGACAGCAGCCCTCTTCGCCGTGCGTCGCACCCCCGCGGAGCGCCGCCCCGTCCTGCAGTACGCCCTCCTCGGGCTCGTCACCGTGACGATGATCGCGACCTACGCCGGGCGGAGTCGGGTGATCGACGTGCTCAACGCGGGCGGCGAGTTCCAGGTGCGGTACCGCCTGTGGTTGTCGACGTGGCGTGCGATCGACGCGAACCCGATCGAGGGCTGGGGCTGGTTCGGCATCTGGCGCGGCTCGGTGCCGCCGTTCGCCGGGATCAACTGGTCCGTCGGCCGCGAGCACGCCTCGGCGCTCAACGCCTACCTCGATGTGATCCTCCAGGTCGGCACCGTCGGCTTCGTGCTCTTCGCCGCGCTGTGCGCGTTCGCCGTCATCCGGTCGTGGCTCCTCGCTTCGAACCGACGCACCGTGACCTACGCCTGGCCGGCGCTCGTCGTCGTGACGATCCTCACGACGGGTGCGGCCGAGAGCTTCCCGCTCGTCGAAGGCGGGTGGCTGCTGCTCGTCATCTGCGCCGTGAAGGCGTCGGAGAGCCACAGCTGGCGCGCGCGGCTCCCCGGTTGAGCCGGCGCCACACGTCAACCGGATGCAATCCGGCTCCGGCCGTGTCTATCCTGGGTCGAAGGCTTCACACCATCGAGGGGACCCCCGAACTCGTGCAACGACGCAACACGATCGAGCCATCGTCCATCCGATCGCGCCGGACGAGGGCTCTCGCCCTCTCGGTCGTGACCCTCCTGATCGGCAGCGTCCTCACGACGGTGACCGGCCTCGGGGCCGACCCGGCCGCGGCCGCTCCCACCGTGGAACGGGTGGGCGGAACGACGCGCTACGCGACGTCGGTCGAGGTGTCGAAGAAGGGATTCCCCCAAGGGGCCGACGTGGTCTACGTCGCATCCGGTGAGAACTTCCCCGACGCCCTGTCGGCCGGGCCGGCCGCCGCCCTGGCCGGCGGGCCGGTGCTCCTCACCCAGCAGAAGGCCATCCCGGACGTCGTACGAGCGGAGATCCAGCGGCTCGACCCGAGCCGGATCGTGGTCGTCGGCGGAACCGCCTCGGTCTCGGATACGGCGGCCGCGACCCTCTCCGGCCTCGCCGAGACCGTGACGCGGTCGGCGGGAGGGAACAGATTCGAGTCGTCGCGCACCGTCGTGACCGACTCCTTCGAATCGGCCTCGTCCGCGTACCTCACGACAGGCTCGGCCTACCCCGACGCGCTCGCGGCGTCGGCGGCGGCCTCGGCTCAGAGCGCCCCGGTGATCCTCGTCAGGGGAGCCGACGCCGACATCGACGCCGACACGGCAGCCCTTCTGACCGAGCTCGGCGTCACGGACCTCAAGCTCATCGGCGGTCCGGCGAGCATCTCGGCGAAGATGGAGACTGCGCTCAAGGCTGACGGCTTCACGACCACGAGGCTGTCCGGCGCGAACCGCTATGCCACAGCCATCGCCATCGCCTCCTCGGCCTTCCCCGACCCCGACCGCGTCTACATCGCGAGTGGTACGCAGTTCCCTGATGGCCTCTCGGCCGCGTCCGTGGCCGGGCGATCCGGGAGCCCGCTCTACCTCTCCCAATCGGAATGCCTCACGGACATCGTCGCGGCGGACATCACCAAGAAGGCCCCGAGCGGGGTGACCGTGCTCGGTGGGACCACAGCGCTCAGCGCCGACGTGGCGAAGCTCACGAACTGCACGACATGGAGGGCCGCTCAGAAGTCCGCGTCGGAGAAGTCGCTCCAGAGCAAACTCACCTCGAAGCTCGCGACGTTCCAGGGCTGGTACTCGGTGTCGGTCCGGAAGCTCGACGGGTTGGGCGAGCAGGTGAACCAGGGCGGCTCCAAGCAGAAGGAGCCCGCGAGCGCGATCAAGGTCTTCGCCGCCTATGCCGCCCTCAAGCGCGTCGACAACGGTCAGTTCTCGATGTCCTCGCGCCTCGACTCCGGAGTGACCATCCGCGACTGCATGCGCGCGATGATCCACGTCTCGGACAATTACTGCCACACCGATCTGATCCGTCGGATCGGTGCGTCGAACATGAACACCCAGTTCGCGAACGAGGGTTACTCCGGCACGCACTACACCGCCGGGTCGTACTCCTCGAAGGCGAGCACGGCGAACGACCTCACCCTCCTGATGTCCCGGCTCGAGGCCGGCACGCTCTTGAGCGCATCGAGCACGGCCCACCTCAAGTCGCTCCTGAGCTCTCAGGTGTGGCGGACGCGGATCGCGGCCGGCCTTCCGCCGGGAGTCGCGTCGTACACGAAGGTGGGCGAGCTCTGGCGCTCGACCGGCATGATCCAGACCGATGCCGGTGTCGTGTCGTCGCCGAAGGGGAAGTACGCGATCGCCGTCCTCGGCGACAACAACGCGTCGAAGGCGGAGATCGGCGCCATCTCACGGCTCGTCTACGAACACTGGAACGGTGCGTTCGGCACCTCGGCGACCTATCCGAAGCAGCAGCTCGTGACGAACACCGTCGTCAATCTCCGCAGTTCACCCGGCGGTGGGAGCGCGATCCAGATCGGCAAGGGAGCGCTCGTCGAAGTCACGGCGAGTTCGCGCACCTGGTACTACGTCATCGTGGGCGGTCGCACGGGATACATCGAGATGAACGGGCTCTCGAACCGGTACTGACGCACGAACGTCTCCCCGCGAGGGGCTGACCGGCCCACCCGGGCGGGTCCGCCCCTCGCGGAGAAGCCGGGGCTCAGGACCGGCCGAGTCCCCGATAGGTCCAGCCGGCCGCTCGCCAGCGGGCGGCGTCGAGGGTGTTGCGCCCATCGATCACGATCCGTCCGGCCGTCGCCTCTGCGACGACGGTCGGGTCGAGCTCGCGGTACTCGGACCACTCCGTCAGCAGGATCACGATGTCGGCACCGGCGAGCGCCTCGGTCGTCGTGCCGAAGCCGACCTCCGGGTGACGGCGGCGGGCGTTCGCGACGGCCTCCGGGTCGGTCGCCACGACGGCGGCCCCCGCCTCGTGCAGCCGCACGGTGATGTCGAGCGCCGGCGAGTCACGGATGTCATCGCTGTTGGGCTTGAAGGCGAGCCCGAGAACGGCGATCCGCTTCCCCGTGACGTCCCCGCCGAGGAGTTCGGTGGCGAGATCGACGACCCGGTCGCGGCGGCGCAGGTTGATCTTGTCGACCTCCGTCAGGAAGCGGACGGAATCGCCCACCCCGAGCTCGGTCGCGCGAGCCTGGAACGCGCGGATGTCCTTCGGCAGGCAGCCCCCGCCGAAGCCGACACCGGCGTTGAGGAAGCGGCGACCGATACGGGCATCGTGGCCGATCGCGTCGGCGAGACTCGTGACGTCGGCCCCGGATACCTCGGCCACTTCGGCCATCGCGTTGATGAACGAGATCTTGGTCGCCAGGAAGGCGTTGGCCGCAACCTTGACGAGCTCGGCCGTCGCGTAGTCGGTCACGATGAGGGGGATGCCGCCGGCGAGCGGGGTCGCGTACACCTCGTCGAGAGCCGCCTTGGCGACGTCGTCGCCCGGGGCGACGCCGTAGACCAGCCGGTCCGGCGTGAGCGTGTCCTGGATCGCGAAGCCCTCCCGGAGGAACTCGGGGTTCCACGCGAGCACGGCTCCGGTCGCGGACACCTTCTCCGCGAGGCGAGCGGCCGTCCCCACGGGGACGGTCGACTTCCCGACCACGACATCGCCGGGGGTCAGGTGCGGGAGGAGGGCGTCGATGGCCGCATCGACGAAGCGGAGATCCGCGCTCAACCCGTCGGCGCTCTGCGGAGTGCCCACCGCCACGAAGTGGACGGTGGCGTCGGCCGCCGCGGCGATGTCCGACGAGAAGGTGAGCCTCCCCGTGGCGATCTCCTGCGAGAGCAGCTCGGGGAGACCGGGTTCGAAGAAGGGGGCCGCACCTCTCCCGAGTGCTTCGATCTTGCTTTCGTCGACGTCGATTCCTACGACCGAGTGTCCGAGGGACGACATCGCTGCCGCGTGAACCGCCCCGAGATACCCGCATCCGATCACTGAGAGTCTCATATCGGCTCAGAGCCTAGCAGCCGGACACGGCCGGTTCCGGGACGTCATGTTTCCGGTTGAAGAAGATCTCTCAGCACGTCGGCGTCGCCGCGAGAGGCGAATCTCCGGTACTGGCCGGTGAGCGCGAGCGCGGCGATCGTCCCCACCCGCCGGAGACGTCTCGGCGACATGTCCGCGCGCAGGGATTCGAAGACGGCCTTCTCCTCCGCGGCCCTGACGACGTCGGTCGGGGCGACGATGGACCCGTCGGCGAGCCTGTCGGCCAAGGCGCGTCCGCGGGCGGCGAGGGCATGATTGCGGCCGCCGCGCGGCTCCAACACCCTGGAGATCTTCTGACGAAGACCGGGGGTGCGCATGCCGATCTGATTGCGGCCGTGCTGCCGGTACCGGACGACGACGCTCTCGTCCATCGCGATGGACCCCGTGATGGCTGCCACCATCGCGAGCCACTCGTCGTGGACCCATTCGTGAGGGAACGGGACGGAACGATCGACGAGTCGGCGGCGGACGGCCGTGGCCGCTCCCGTCGCGAGGTTGCGACGCAGGAACACGGGCACGGCGTCGCCTGAGGCGAGCTGGGCCCGCTCGTGCGCGGAGATCTCGAGCGCCTCGAAGAGGCGCAAGCCGATGGGTGCTCCCCCGGCGTCGATGAGGTCGGCATCGGCGAAGAGCAGGTCGAGTGTGTCGTCGGCGGCGAAACGGCGGCGGGTAGCGGCGATCCGGTCGGATGTCCACACGTCGTCCTGGTCGCTCAGCACGATGACGTCGCCCGTCGTCGCCACCATGGCGCGCTCGAAGTTGGCCGTCACTCCCCCCGGACCGGGGTCGCGCACGACGGTGACGGGGAACGGAGCGCGCTCGACGAAGCGGTCGACGATCTCGAGCGTTCCATCGGTCGAGCCGTCGTCGGCGATCACCATCTCGTCGGGCGGCGACGACTGAGCGAGGATGCTCTCGAGCTGAGGTTCGAGGAAGTCGACGCCGTCGAACGTGCACAGGGCGACGGAGACGCGGAGCGGCTCCGACGTCATCGGGTGGTCACCGGCGGCCGAGACGGCTGCGGACCTTCCGCAGGAGCACCGTGGGTCCTCCCGTCCGCATGTAGTGGACGACGAGCCCGACGTCGTGGACGAAACCGTGCTTCTTGACGCGACGCGGCCGGCCGGAACGCGGGGGCGCCGCCTTGACGGAACCGCTCGCGAGGAGGTCGGCGGCGTGCTGCGGGTCGTCCATGAACCTCACGAGGGGGCCGAGCACCGATTCCCACCGGTACGACTCGCGGACACGCGCGACGTTCGCCTTCGCCGCGTCACGGAACTCCTCGTCGAAAAGCACCTTCTCGAGCGCATCGGCGAGAGCGCCGACGTCCCCGGACGGGACGACGATGCCGAGTCCCTCCTTCTCGACGAGCTCCGCGAAGTGATCGCCCTCCGTGAGAACGATCGGAAGCCCGGCCCAGAGGTAGTCGAGGATCCGCGTGCGGAAGGAGAATGTCGTCTCGACGTGGGTGTGGTGGGTGCTCACGCCGGCATCGGCCTCCGTGAGGTAGTTCTGGCGGTCCGCGTAGTCGACCCATGAGTCGTTGAAGAACACGGACCGGTCGAGCACGCCCAGTTCCGCGGCGAGCGTCCGCGTCTCGGTGACGATCGCCATCTCCGGTACGCCCGGGTGGGGGTGCTTCGTGCCCTGGAAGAAGAGTCGAACGCTCTTCTTGCGTCCCGTGAGCTGGGCGATCGCGCGGACGAGCGTCGTCGGGTCGAACCAGTTGTAGAGCCCACCGCTCCACAGCACGACCTTGTCCGTTGCGCGGATCCCGGGGACGACGCCCTTGAGGACCTTCCTCACGTGCTCCGGAGGGGTGCTCGAGAGGCCGAAGGGCACCGTGTCGATGAGGTCACGGAGATCGGAGTCGGCCGAGTAGTTGGCGGGATTCACCCGACCGAGGGCGGCGAGCTGACCGAGGTAGAAGTGACGCTGGCGTTCCGAGGCGCACAGGAGGAAGTCGGCGCGCGCGAGCTGATCGTTCAGCACGTCCGTCGCATCGACGACCTGGCGGTCCCACTGCGCCCTCGGCTGCTGGCGAGCCTGCTCGAGCTGCTCGAGGTGCATGGGGTCGTAGACGTCGGCGACGATGATCTTCTTGCTCGAGCGGATCGCGTCGAAGAGCGCCATCGCGAGACCCTGGAAGACGATGACGTCCGCCCACTGCTCGAGCGCCTTCATCGCCCGGTTGTTGCCCGGAGCGACGTGCTGGATGTCGAAGGGCCCGCTCACGTTGCCGACGCCGGCGAGGCTCACGAGGGTGACGTCGTGCGACTCGGCGAGGGTCTCGGCCATGTGCCACGCCCGGATGGCCGGTCCGGCCATCTTCTCGCCGACCGGATCGCCCGTGATGATGAGCACGCGCGTGAGGACCGGGACGTCGAGCACGGGGAAGGCGGCCACGACCTTGTCGTAGCCCTCGAGGTAGTGCTCGTTCTGGAAGGACGGAGCATCCGTCTCGCCGAAGAGGGACCAGAGCCGGTCGTCGGAGACGACGCGCGTCGACTGGACGTGCTCCCGCGCGGCGACGAGGGCGTCGAGGTTCTCGACGAACTGGTCGATAGCGAACAGTCCGGCGACGGTCTGCTTCGAGACGGAGACCTCGCTTCGCGAGTCGTCGTCGCCCTTGCGGATGTCGAAGGCCGTCGAGTCGAGACCGCCCTTGGCGACGGACCGGCGGACGGAGAGGGAGAGGGTGGCGGGCAGGGCGTCGTGCAGGGCGTCATCGCCGAGGTTCTTGTAGAGCGTGAACAGGGCGTTGCGTTCGAGCAGGTAGGTCTCCTTGTAGGCGCCGAGCTTGTTCATCGAGGCGTGGTGCTTGTGGAACGCGAGGGACGCCGGCTCGTACACGAAACGCCAGCCGAGGAGGTTGAGGCGCCACCCGAAGTCGACGTCCTCGAAGAACATGAAGAACCGCTCGTCGAAACCGTCGAGCTGCTCGTAGGCCGTCCGCCGGACGAACATCGCCGAGCCGGTGCCGAACAGGACGTCCGTCGGCCGGTCGCTCTCCTTCGGGACCTTCTGCGCCGTGAGCGGCTTGTAGCCCATGCCGAACCACGTCATCGCCGAACCGATGTAATCGACGTTCTCGCCCTCCCAGTCGAGCACGCGACTCGCGATCGCCCCGACGCGCGGGCTCGAGGTGAAGCGCGCGACAGCGGCGCGGATCCACGCGGGATCCGGCTTCGCGTCGTTGTTGAGGAACGCGAGGTACTCCCCCGTCGACCGCGCGACGCCGAGATTGCAGCCACCGGCGAAGCCCAGGTTGTCCCCGGACTCGACCAGCACGACGCCGGCGTCGGCCGCCGCGATGCGCTCGGCGCTGTCGTCGCCCGATGCGTTCTCCACGACGACGATCTCGAGGAGCTCGCTCGGCCAGTCCGTCGCGCGGAGCTGGCGGATCGCCTCGATGGTGTCGTCCGTGCCCTTGTAATTGACGAGGACGACGGAGACGACGCCCGCCCTGACCGAGCTGTCCATGGTCGACTCCTTCTCTCTCGTCGTGCGCACGACATCCCACTCTACGGTGGGCAGACCACCCGTACCCGGCAACCTCTCCGGACGCCACGTCGTATCCTGGGGTGTCGGAGCGGCCGCCACGGCCACCGGCACGACGACGAGATCGACGGCACGGGGAGACACAAGTGACATCGAGTGAGCCGACACGAGGCGACCGGACGACAGCGGACCACCGTCCGGAGGAGTCCATCCCGCCCGTACCCGGTGACGTCACGAGCGTCCGAGCCCAGAACACCGAGCTGCGCGTGCGGCTCGCCGACGCCACCGCCGAGATCGTCGCTCTCGACGACAGACTCCGCGCGGCGAAGCGGGAACTCGACGACTACCGACAGCAGCTGCGGCTCATGAGGGGGTCGCGCTCGTGGCGTGTCACCCGCCCCTTGCGCATCCTGAAGAAGCGCGTCCCGGAGACCCCGGCTCGATGAGGTCGCCATGGCGTCAGCCGGATGGCCGTGTGCTCCTCGAGTCCCTCCCGCAGACGCGCATCGTCCGCCGCCCGGCTCCCGGCACGGACTCCCGGCGCTTCGCGATCGTCGCGAGCTTCGGCAGACGCGAGACCCCGGCCGTCGGGCTCATCGCGCTCACGGACGAGCTCGTCCGCACCGGCTTCCGCGTCGTCATCGTGCGATCGTCCGCAGACAACGCCCCGTGGGCCGACCTCTCGGCTCTCGACCCGGCCGTCGGATATGTGCAACGCCCGAACATCGGCTATGACTTCGGCTCCTGGGCGGCCGGCATGGCGACCTTCCCCGAGGACCTTCGCCGGGATCAGGTCCTGCTCGTGAACGACTCGATCGCCGGACCGTTCGCCCCGCTCGACGATCTCCTCGACGACTTCGCCACGACGACGGCCGATGTCTGGGCGGCGACGAGCACCCTCCAGTTCGGTCCGCACCTGCAGAGCTTCATGGTGGGATATCGACGGGGGGTGCTCCGCGAGGCACCCCTCCGGGACTTCTGGAGAGGACTCGAGCCCCAGGCGAGCAAGCACCGGATCGTCGAGGCGCACGAGATCGGGCTCAGCCAGGTGTTCCAGTCCGAGGGGTACTCTGCGACGGCGGCCATCCCGTCGGAGGTCGTCGTCCGCGACGGCGACAATCCGACCATCGCCGGATGGCGGAAGCTCCTCGATGCCGGGTTCCCCTTCGTGAAGAGGGAACTGCTCGTGAAGAAGCGGTTCGCCGACGAGCGCCAGGACGTCGTCGACCACGTCCGCGCTCTGTACGGCGTCGACCCCATGGACTGGATCGAACAGGAAGTCGTGAATGAATAGGATCGTCCGCGCTGCAGCGCGCCGCGCAGTAGCCGTCGTCCGCGGGCCGGTGCCTCAGCCGCCCGCCCGCGAGCCCGAGGACTTCCCTGCCGGGTTCCGCAACTGGGTGTCCCGGCGGAGCGACAAGCTCCGCTACACGTCGCGCGCCGGCTGGGCCCCGACAGAGCGGACGGCGGACAGCCCGCGCATCGCGGTCGTCATGCACGTGTACTACACGGACCTCGTGGACGAGATCCTCGAGTCTCTCGCGACGATCCCCGTGCCCTTCGACATCGTCGCCACGAACGCATCGGGAGAGCCGCTCGTGCTCGACACGAGCGCACTCCCCCTCGCCCGGTCCGTCCGGGTGCTCGAGGTCGAGAACCGCGGTCGTGACATCCTCCCCCTCGTCCTCGTAGCGAACGCCGGCCTCCTCGACGGCTACGACGTCGTCTGCAAGGTGCACACGAAGAAGAGCCCGTGGCGCGAGGAGCACGACGTGCTCTCCGGCAGCGGAGCCGCGTGGCGGGCCGCGTTCGTCACCGGTCTCTTCGGCTCGCGCGGCAACGTCGAGCGGATCCTCTCCGCCTTCGCGAACGATCGGACGCTCGGTTCGGTCACCACCACCGGCAACATCGTCGGAGCCGAGCACTGGGGCGGCGACCGCCACATCGTCGACGCGCTCCTCCGCCGCCTCGAGCTGCGCAGCAGCGACGACCTCCGCTTCAACGCCGGATCGATCTACTGGATCTCCGGCTTCATCCTCCGGGGTCTCCGCACCCTCGACCTCAGCGAGGAGGACTTCGAGGAGGAGGCCGGACAGATCGACGGGACGACGGCCCACGCCGTCGAACGCGTCATCGGCATCCTCACGGAGGAGGCAGGCCTCCGTCTCCGCACGGTCGACGATCTGCCTCCGCTCGACGAGGAGTCGTGGCGCCGCTTCGAGCCGGACGCGTCGCGCTCATCCCGCGCGCGGGTCGTCCCGTTCTACCTTCCCCAGTTCCACGCCTTCCCGGAGAACGACCGATGGTGGGGGGCGGGATTCACGGAGTGGTCGAACGTGACCGCTGCGAAGCCCATGTTCCACGGGCACCGGCAGCCTCTCCTGCCCGGCGAGCTCGGCTTCTACGACCTGAGCCACGACGGCGTCCGTGACGCGCAGTTCGACCTCGCCCGTCGAGCCGGCATCGAGGGGTTCATGTACTACTACTACTGGTTCGCCGGCCGGAAGCTCATGGACGGACCGGTCGAGGCCCTCGCCGCCGGCGAGGGCGATCAACCGTTCTGCATCATGTGGGCGAACGAGAACTGGACGCGCCGCTGGGACGGGAGCACGACGAGCGTGCTCATCGGGCAGGACTACGACGCCGTGCCGGCCGAGCAGTTCATCCACGACGTCATGCACCTCCTCACGGATCCCCGGTACATCCGTGTCGACGGCCGGCCGGTCGTCGCGGTCTACCGCATCACCCAGATCCCGGGCTACCGGGAGGTCCTCGCCGCCTGGCGAGAGGCCGCCGTCGCCGCCGGCCTCCCCGGCCTCGAGCTGCTCACGGTGGACGTGGGCGCGAGCATGGAGGGCCTCGAATCCGACCTCCGCCAGGAGGGCCTCGACGGCTGCCTCGAGTTCCCGCCGCACAACAAGCCGTGGCGGGGTGTCCCGCGCGACGAACTCGAACTGGTCGACGGTTTCGCCGGTAACATCCTGCGCTACGACGCGATGGCCGAGGCCTGCGAACGATCGGTGCTCACGGAGCTCGAGGACGACCGCTACCCCGGTGTCCTCGTCGGCTTCGACAACACCGCACGGCGACAGCACCATCCCGATCTCTGGTACGGCTCGAATCCCCTCACCTTCCGACGGTGGCTCGCGACCACCGTGCTCGCGGTCGAGGACCGACCGTTCGACGAGCGGCTCGTCTTCGTGAACGCGTGGAACGAGTGGGCCGAGGGCGCCGTCCTCGAACCGACTCAGCGGTTCGGTCGTGCATACCTCGACGCCGTCGAGCACGTCCTGCACGCCTGATCAGCGCACCGTCCGTGAGGGGGCCGCTCGCCTGTCGGCGGCGGCCCCATCGACATCACGGAACCGTGACGGTCTTGCAGCCGTAGGACTTGGGGGTCGACGCTCCCGAGACGCACACGGTGTGAGTGCCCTTCGACGCCGGGAGCAGCGCCGAGAACCCGTGGTTGGGTCCGACCCCGAACATCCGGTCGATCCAGGACAGCGGCTGCGCGGCCTTGACGGCCGACCCCTTGCCGTCGAGGGTCACCCAGACGTACGAGGAGGCCGGAGCCGTGCTGCGGAGGAACGACCAGCCGCTGATCTGAATGCCTCCGGCCACGGCCGTGGCCGAGTCGAAGTGCCCCTGCTCGTTGTTGGAGGCCGTCACGGGCTGAGGAACGGTCACGGTCTTGCACCCCACGAGCTTGCCCGTCGAGGCACCCGAGACGCAGACGGTGTGCGGACCGGGCGAAGCCGTCAGCGAGATGTCGAACCCGTGGTTGTTGCCGAGTCCCGGGTGCATCCGGTCGAACCAGGACAGGGGCGACGCCGCCTTGTACGCCTTGCCCTTGCCGTCGACCGTGACCCAGACCCACGACGGATCCGCCGTGCGGAGGTTCGCCGACCACCCCGTGAGTCGGAAGCCGGTGGGCGTCGCGGTGAGCGAGTCGAACGCCGTGGCCTCATAGGTCGGGACCGTCACGGACTTGCACCCCAGGGAGTTGCCGAGCCCCGATGTCTTCACGCAGACGGTGTACGTCCCCTGGTCCGCGGGGATCGTCGTGTCGAAGCCGTGGTTGGGGCCGGCACCGGGATTCAGCTTGTCGAACCATCCGAGCGCCACGTTGGCCTTCGCCTGACGCCCGGCTCCGTTGACGGTGATCCAGACGTATGACGAGTTGGACGTGGACATGTCGAGGGCCCACCCGGTGACCCTGATCCCCTTGGCCGAGCCGGTCGCGGAGTCGAACGAGCCCTTCTCCGACCGGACCGTCGTGATGCTCTTGCACCCCTGAGCGCCTCCCGTGGACGTGACGCAGACGGTGTGCGCGCCGAGTGAGGTGGGCACGTAGACGTCGTATCCATGCGCGGATCCCAGACCGGGGTACTTCGTGTTGATCCACGGCAAGGAGACGTTCGCCGAGTGCGAGGTGGCCACGCCGTCCACCGTGACCTTGACGGTGTCGGGCGCGGTCGTCCGGAAGTCGACGGCCCACCCCGTGAGACGCACGCCTCCGGCCGCTTGTGTCAGCGAATCGAAGTGGCCTGCCCCCACCGGAACCGTGACGTCGCGGCACTCGATGAGCTTGCTCGAATCCGATGAGTTGTACGCGCACATCTCGTACGTACCCGGCGGCCTCTCGATCGTGATGTCGAACGACGGGTTCGCCGCGACGGCGCGACCGCTGCCGTCGATGTTGACCCAGACGTAGGCCGTTCCGCCGTTCGGGTTCTTGGCCGTACCGGTGACCCGGACGCCGTTGTAGACCCCCGTGGCGGAGCTCACGGTCGCATTGGGCGTCGCCGCCGAGGTGGGAGAGCCGAACCAGTCGGAGTAGAGCCGCCAGAAGTTGCGGTTCCCGTAGGCGCTGCAGGAGTCGCCGGTGCCGTAGAGGTTGCCGAGGGCCGCCCCGTTCGGCTGGTACGGCGTGTAGTAGTAGAGCGCCGCCGTCGCCTTGTTCTTGATCGTGATGGACTTCGATCCGCACGCGGCGTTCGGGTGGTAGCGCACGGGAGCGGACGACCCCACCGGGAACCAGGTGAAGTAGTTGCTCGTCCCTGGCGGGTTGCCGTAGCGCTTCAGCTGCCACGCGGCCTTGTACACCTGGTTGTAGAAGCCGTAGTACTCCGTGTTGCACGGCGCCGTGTCCGGGCAGGCGTATCCCATCGCGATGTTGTATCGGCTCGTCGTGGGGCGAGTGCTCGTGACGAGGGACTGCTCCTTCTCGAGCGTGACGATGAGCGCCTTCTGGCTGATGTTGCACGCCGCGCCGACCTTGGCGATGATCCGCGCAGCGGACTCGTTCGAGCCTCCAGCGTAGGCGGAGCACATCGCGTCCGCACCGCGGGAGTAGGTGGTCTGCTTGAAGCTCTTGAGGCACGTGTAACCGGAGGCGCACGTCGACACCTTCGAGTTGAGGAACGACTGCACTTGCGATTCCGAGAGCGCCGAACCGTTGTAGAAGTTCGCGTCCGAGATGATGTTGGCCGGATCGAAGTTCTTCGACTCGGCGGCCGAGGCCGAGGAGGTGGCGACGGTCTGTCCGACGACGAGGCCGGAGGCGACGAGAACGATTCCGATCAGCGCGGCGAGCGCGATCCGGAGCGGTCGTCGCGTAAGGATGGAGATCATGAACGCCCCTGATGCGTCGTCTGACGGAGGATGGAACGTCGCGCACGATCGCGACAGACCTTCCACAGTGTAACCAGCGGGGCTCCTGTGACCAGAGTGAATTGAGAAATCGGCCCCGATCTGGGGTATCGCGTGAGGATTCCTCAGATTTCGCGAAGCAGGGCGCGGGAGGGGATCGCGCGCCGTCGTCCTCGCTAGGGTGGATCCATCGTGCATCCGGACGCACGGTGACGAGACCCGAGAGATTCCATGAAGATCGTGATGACACTGATGGTCCGCGACGAGGCGGACATCATCGGCCCGATGATCGAGCATCACCTCGGTCAGGGCTTCGACACCATCATCGTCACCGACAACGGATCGATCGACGGTACGCGCGAGATCCTCGAGACGTTCGAGTCCGCCGGGCGGATCGAGCTCCACCACGACCCCGTGCACCGGAAGCAGCAGAGCACCACGGTGACGGGCATGGCGCGGCGCGCCTACACCGTGCACGGTGCCGACTGGGTCGTGAACGCCGATGCCGACGAGTTCTGGGTCGCCCGGCGCCGCGACGACTCCGACGCCGACCGGTCCGTCGCCGACGCGTTCGCGACCGTGCCGGACGGCGTCGAGACCTTCGTCGTGCCCGTCCACGACATGATCGGCGACCCTGCCGCACGCGGGTCCGGGCTGCAGCGACTCGTTTACCGCGATCACCGCCCCGTCGAACGCCTTCACGAGATCGGCCTGTTCGCGCACTCCTCGCCGGATACCGTCCACGTCGGCAGCGATGCCGTGAACGTGGTGCAGGGCAACCACTCGGTCGATCTCGCCGGTGGTGTCGCGCTCGAGGACTCGCCCGTAGAGGTCCTGCACTTCCCCTGGCGCTCGTGGGAGCAGTATCGACGCAAGGTGGAGAATGCGGGTCGCGCCTACGAGGCGAGCAATCTCACCCCCTCCCCCAACCATCACGGCATGAGGGACTACAGGCGACTTCTGGAGGGATCGCTCTTCGGCCTCTACATCGCCAGGCACCCGTCGGCCGCCGAACTCGAGGCGGGACTCGAACGGGGCGAGTTCGTGGAGGATCGCCGAATCGCGAGCTCGAGCGTCGGACCCGACGCGGACGAGCCGATCGACGCGAGCGTCGTCGACCTGCTGCGCCCCCTCGGAGAAGCCGTCGGACGAGCCGATCAGAAGAACCGCGACCTGATCGTCTCCGCGTCGACCTCGGCCCACGAGGTCAAGGTCCTCACCGAGAAGGCCGGACACCTCGAGCACCGGGTCGGCGAGCTCGAGGATCAGCTCCAAGCGGCACGTCGCGACCTCTCCGAATCGCGGGCCGAGACGGAGGCCATGCGGTCGCGCCGAATCGTCCGCGCCGTCGACCGCATCGCCGATCTCCGACGTCGCCCGACGCACTGACCGTCCGACGGTCGCCCAGGAACCCGCGGCTATACTTGTCGCGCCCTGCCCCGAGAGAAATGAACCGAATGACAGCCGAGGAACGCTTCTCCGCACTCAGCGCGATCCCGCTGAAACGAGTGGGGAACCGATCCCGTGGTCCCGGTGGTTTCATCGACACGATCCGTGAGATCGCCGCCCACCGCGAGATGCTCGCGCTCCTCGTCCGCCGCGATCTGAAGGCGCGATACAAGGACAGCGCACTCGGTCTGGTGTGGGCCCTCGTCAGGCCTCTCACGCAGCTCGCCATCTACTACATCGTCATCGGGAAGTTCCTCGGCGCCGAACGCGGAATCCCCGACTTCGCGATCTACGTCTTCACCGGTCTCACCGCCTACGGTCTCTTCAGCGAGATCGTGGCCGGCGGTACGTCGTCGATCGTCGGCAACGCCGGGCTCATCAAGAAGATCTACCTCCCGCGAGAGGTGTTCCCGCTCGCGAGCGTGGGGAGCGCGCTCTTCAACTTCTGCATCCAGCTGCTCATCCTGCTGGCGGCCACGATCGCGCTCGGGCACCCGCCGCTCACGGCCGAGCTGATCTACGCGCTGCCGTCGCTCGCCGTCCTCCTCATCTGGGGAACGGCCTTCGCCCTCCTCCTCTCGGCGGCCAATGTGTACCTCCGCGACATCCAGTACCTCGTCGAGGTCGTCCTGCTCCTGCTGCTGTGGGCGTCCCCCATCGTGTACTCCTGGGACATGGCGAAGAGCTTCCTCGGCGGGACCTTCCTCCTCGACGTCTATACGAACAACCCCGTGACTCTCGCGGTCCTCGGGTTCCAGCGCGCGTTCTGGACGAGCGGTCACGCCGATACGCCGTACCCCACGGAACTCCTGCTGCGGCTCGGGGTCGCCGCCCTCATCGGCCTCGTCTTCGTCGTCGTCTTCCAGCGGGTCTTCTCACGGCTCCAGGGCAACTTCGCCCAGGCCCTGTGATGGCCACGACCCCCGCGACCGCGTGCCGCATTCCGACCGAAGGGACGGCCCGATGACCGACACACCCGTCATCGTCAGCATCGACGACGTCTCGAAGCGATTCGTCGTCCGCAAGGACAACTCGTTGAAGGAACGCCTCGTCACGTTCGGGCGCGGCCGTCAGCACCGCGAGGACTTCTGGGCCCTCCGCGACGTCTCCGTCGACTTCCACGCAGGGACGACCGTCGGCCTCATCGGACACAACGGCTCGGGCAAGAGCACGCTGCTCAAGGTGATCGGCGGCATCATCGATGCGACGACCGGTTCCGTGAGCACGCGCGGCCGTCTCGCCGCGCTCCTCGAACTCGGCGCGGGGTTCCACCCCGACCTCACCGGCCGCGAGAACGTCTTCCTGAACGCCGCGATCCTCGGCCTGTCCCGTGAAGAGACCGAGGCGCGCTTCGACGACATCCACGAGTTCTCGGGTATCGGCGACTTCATCGACACCCAGGTCAAGTTCTACTCGTCCGGCATGTATGTGCGGCTCGCCTTCGCCGTCGCCGTGCACACCGACCCCGACCTGCTCCTCGTGGACGAGGTGCTCGCTGTCGGCGACGAGGCCTTCCAGCGGAAGTGCCTCGACAAGATCCGCTCCTTCCAGCAGGAGGGACGCACGATCATCCTGGTGACGCACAACCTCGGCCAGGTCACCGAGCTGTGCGACCGAGCCGTCCTGCTCCACCACGGGCGGGTGCTGTTCGACGGCGACCCGCGCGAGGCCGTCGCCGAGTTCCGCGACAAGCTCGAGGAACGCCGCGTCGAGGAGACCCACCACGGCGACACCGATGTGACGATCGACGACCTCTACGACGGTCGGGTCCTGTCCGTGGATGCTTATGCGGAGGGCAGAGAGGTCGGCGTCGACGTCGAGCAGGGCGACCGGCTCGTGATCGACACGACGCTCACGAGCCGCGACGGCGTCGAGGACTGGATCTGCGCCATCCAGATCGACAACGAGATGGGCCAGGTCGTCTACGGCACCACCAGCAAGCGCGTCGGAGAGCGCTTCTCGCCGCTCACCGGCGAACGCACCGTTCGGCTCGTGCTCGACGACGTCCGTTTCGGCACCGGCAAGTACTTCATCAACGCGTCGCTCATGGACATGGCCGGTCGGCACCTGCACGACTTCCCTCAGGCCACGTCGTTCAATGTCGCCTACACCCCCCTCGCCGTCGGCGTCACCTACGCCGAGCCGTCGTTCGCCGACCTCGGAAGTCCGCTCTGACGGTGTCCGCCATCACGGTCCTCACGGTCACGCACAACTCCTCGTCGATCCTCGAGGGGTTCCTGTCGTCCGTCGAGCGATCATCGACGTCGGACGTCGATGTCGTCATCGTGGACAGCGGCTCGACCGAGGCCGAGGCCGTCGCGACGGAGCGGATCGCGAGCTCGCACGACGCGGTCTTCCGTCGCATGGAACGCAACGCAGGGTACGGGGCCGGCATCAACGCCGCAGCACGCCTCGCGTCCGATGCGGAACTGCTCCTGATCTGCAATCCCGACGTGGAGCTCGGCGAAGGATCGCTCGACATCCTGGCGGACCGGCTGCGCTCCGACCGCACGATCGGTGCCGTCGGCCCGCGCATCCTCAACCTGGACGGAACGGTGTACCCGTCGGCCCGACGGCTCCCCTCGACGCGGCTCGGGATCGGACACGCGATCTTCGCGAACGTCTGGACCGACAACCCGTGGTCTCGCCGTTACCGTAACGCCGACGCCCTCGGCACCGGCGGCACCGACGTCGGCTGGCTGTCGGGTGCCTGTCTCCTGATGAGGGCGGAGGACTTCGTCTCCCTCGGCGGGTTCGACGAGGGCTTCTTCATGTACTTCGAGGACGTCGACCTCGGTCGCCGCATCGGCTTGCACGGACTCCGCAACGTCTACGTGCCCGACGCCGTCGTGCGACACATCGGCGGGCACTCGACGGAGGACGTCTCGGCGGTCATGCTCCAGGCCCACCATCGCAGCGCCTACCGCTACTTCGCGATCCGACACCCCGAGTGGTACCTCGCACCGGCGCGGCTCGTCGTGCGGGCCGGCCTCGGCGTGCGTTCCGCCTGGGCCTCGATGCGCTCGCGCCGGACGGACTCGCGCCGCTCCGGTTGAGGATGTCGCGGGACCAGATGTATCGGGTCTTGTTGGGACGGGTCCGGACACGACGGGCCCCGACGCGGCGGGTCAGCCGACGATGATGAGTCTGGCCAGTCGGGCGAGCACGTCGAACAGGACAGCTCCGGGGGAGCCGAAATTGATCCAGTCGGGCTCGGCGAAGGCGAAGAACGAAATCGCGAAGCCGCCCTGGGTGAACGCCGCGAGGACGCAGAGGGCGACCACGGCCTTCACAACCATGCTTCCCCTGGGATAGAAGCTCGCGATGACGCGACCGATCACGACGCCGGCGATCGCGATGAGGATCGGGATGAAGAGGGCGAAATATCGCGGCTGGGTCGCGATGGGCTCGCCGAATCGCGAGTACTCGGAGAAGTTGCGCACGAAGATGAAGACCGCGTAGACGATGCCGCTCACGATGATCGGTTGCCACGCACGACGCAGAATCAGCGCGACGAGCACGACGGCGGCGAGCACGAGCACGGTGTACGAGCCGATGAGGATGAACTGCTGGACGATCACCGGCCCCTGGGTGAACTCGCGGCCGGTGACCGTGGTCGCCCCGAAGAAGCTCAGCCGGATCACCATCTGCACGATCCAGACGTTGGAGAGGAATGCGATCGCACGCGGCACGGTCAGGGGATCGGCGTCGTGCGACGCCTCGAGCCGTTCGTTGCGCTCCCACACGGAGTAGGTCGAGCAGTACGCGTCCGAATGGATCTCGCCGCAGTCGGGGGCCGGGCTCCCGAAGAGGATGACGTTGCCGAGGTACCGCTCGGCGAAGACGGCGCCGACGAGGGCACCCGCCACGATCGAGGCCCACACGATGACGGAGCGGCGCCGCGGCCACTGGATGGAGCGCCAGACATCGCCGATGGACCGCCCCTCGCGCCAGACGAATCGTCGGAGGACGAGGAGGACGAGGGACACGGCGAAGATCGGAAGGAAGGTGAACTTCGTGAGGCATGCGAGCGCGCCGACCACGAGCACCGCCCACCATCGGCCGGCGACGATCCGATCAGCGGTGTAGGCGCGGACCACGAGCAGGAGGAACGCAGCGCCGAGAGGCTGCGCGAGGTTGTCGTAGTTCACGGTCGACGCGACAGCACTCGTGAGAGGCAGCGCCAGGAAGACCGCGATCGCCAGGTGCGAGACGAATCGGGAGACGCCGAGGTGGAGCAGCAGCGCACGCGTCCAGATCACCGACGAGGCGAAGAGCGCGACCGACAGCAGGCGGACGACGACGACCTGCGTGAAGAGGGAGAAACCGAGCCCGTCCACCGCACGCAGGGGGAAGCTCATGAGCCAGTGGTAGAGGAACGATCCGAAGCGGTCGAGGTCCCCGAAGCCCAGGTACGACGAGGCATTCTCGATGAAGGGCGAGACCTGGCCGGCGTAGATCTGGATGATCCCGACGTGGTAGTCCTCGTCGTACACCGTCGGATAGTTCTGCATCACCGCCATGAGTGACGCTCCGACGATGAAGACCACCACCACGGCGACGAGGAACCAGACGGACGAGACGGCCCGCACGATCCCGTCCGAGGCGGCTCCGACGACTCCGGAGACCCTGTCGAGGCTCGTGGCGCGACGGGGTGTCGACAGGGGATCGATGGTCTTCTGCATCCGACTCGGCACCGACCAACACTATCCGACGCGCGGACGGCCACCGGTGGGGCTCGGCGCCTCCCACGGACTGCCCGCTACGATGGCAGAGCCCGTTCCCCCTGCGGGTCCCGTCGATCCGGATCGGCAGATGCCCCCTCCTACGCCACAGCTCCGCACCGATGCCTCGTCTCGCGTCGGTCGCATCGTCGGCCACCCGGGTTTCTTCTGGATCACGGTCGCACTCTTCACGGCGAGCGGCTGGTGGATCGCCCTCTCGGTGAACCACGACCTCCTCTTCGACGAGGGCTACCACATGGCCATCGTCCGCATCTTCTCGGACCAGTGGTCTCCGTTCATCGTCCAGACCCCCGACCAGGCGTGGCTCGGCGACCTCAGCCGATTCGGCTCCTACCTCTACCACTACGTCATGGCGGTGCCGCTTCGACTGCTCCGGTGGAGTGGAGCTGACCTCGACACGCAATACGTCGTCCTCCGCGCGCTGACCGTCCTCCTCGTCTCGGCGTCGCTCTGGTGGTTCCGGCGCACGCTCCTGCTCTGCGGTATCGGCCGCGGGACGGCCCAGCTCGCGATCTTCCTGTTCGCAGCCCTCCCCCTCACATCCTTCGTCGCGGCGACCATCAACTACGACAACGCCCTCCTGCTCCTCGCGGCGGTCTTCTTCGCCCTGACGGCGCGCATCCTGACGATCGAGCGGGTATCGGGCATGCGGCTCCTCGGGCTCGTGGCGGTCGGGTGCCTCGCGTGCCTCGCGAAGTTCACGTTCCTGCCCGTGTTCCTGGTCTGCATCGTCGGGATCTGTGTGGTGCTCCTGCGCCGCAGACGCCTCTCCTCGGTGCGGGCGCTCACGACGGCGGAGCGACCGGATCGCCGCCGTCCGCTCGTGACCGTCGGAGTCGTCGCCCTCGCGATCGTGGCCGTCGGACTGTTCGCCGAGCGGTATCTCGTGAGCCTCATCGCCTTCAACTCCCCTCAGCCCGATTGCGATGCGATCCACTCCGAGGCCTTCTGCCGGAACTACGGACCGTGGGAACGCAACGCGCAACTCGACGATGCGTTCCCCGATCGCTCGGCCTCTCTCGTCGACTTCGCCTCCTACGCGTTGAGGGCGTGGGTACCGACACTCGTGAAGACGTTCTCGACCGTGGGCTGGGCCGGCGGCTACAGGGAGGCCGACACCGTGACCGCCACCGTCATCGCGACAGCGGCGGCAGCCGTCCTCCTCCTCTGCGCCGTGGCGATCCCCCGTGTGGTGCGCTCAGCGCCGCTCGCCGTGCTCGCTCTGGCCTTCGTCGTGCTCGTCGCCTCGCTCCTCGTGCGCAACTACGGGGAATACCTCCGCCTCGGCGTCGTCCTGGCGGTGAGCGGCCGCTACATCCTGCCCTTCATCCCGCTCGCGCTCGGCGTCGCCGGGGTGGGCGCCGGGTTCCTTCTCTCCCGCACCGGGCGATGGAGACCGCCTATCGAGGCCGTCGTGGCGGTCGTCGCGGTCCTCGGAGCGACCCAGGGAGGGTTCGCGATCGCGTTCCTCGCGGCGGCGCAGCCCGATTGGCTCTCGCCGGCCAGCCCGCTGGCGTCCATCACCCCAGCGCTTCAGGCCGTCGCACGGTTCCTCATGATCGGGATCTGACCGCCGCGGGACACCGTCGACGAAGCGGGACTCAGTCGAGCCGCTCGCGTCGGCGGGCACGGAGGGCGCCCGTGGCGTAAGGGAGGCCCAGGAGAGCGGCGAGCACCAGCTCCACGATGATCTGGAGGAAGCGTGTGATGAGGGCAATGGTGAGGGCTTCGGTCGTTCCGACGATCTGACCCAGCGTCACGACGAGGATGGCCTCGCGCGCGCCTGCTCCGGCCGGCAGGATCACGATGACGAGTCCGACGGCCCACGACAGCATGATCGCCCCGGCCGTGAACGGGATCTCCGCCGTCGTCGCGCCGAGCGGCTCCGCGAGCATCCACGCCTGGACACCGGCGAGCGACCAGGCGACCGCGACGGCGACGATCGCGACCACGAGCGCCCGCGGGTCGATGCGGTCGGGCATGCCCTCACCCGAGAATCGACGGAAGACCTTGTCGAGGAGGGAGTGCAGGAGCCGAGGGTGGAAGAGGCTCGCGAGCAGGACGACGCCGCAGACGGCCGCGGCGATCGACACGAGTCGGATCCACAGAGGAGACGGGCCTGCGAGCACGAGCAACGACAGTACGCTCGCGGTCGCCACGCTCACGAGGAGGACCAGGCCGTAGCTCGCGAGCATGATGCGACGCTGGATGCCGTGTCGCCGACCGAGATCCGCCTGGACGACCGCGGTCCAGACGCTGCCGGGCATGTACTTCGCCACCTGCGACGTCGTCGAGATGGCCATCGAGGCGAGGACGGGCATGCGGGGAGCGCCGAGCGCCGCGAGCACGGCGAGCCACGAGACGTAGTGACCGGCGATCGACGCGACGAGCACGAGCGAGCTGCCGACGATGAGACCGGGGCCCATGTCGACGAGTGCGGCCTCGACGCGCTCCCAGCTCGAGGCGATCGCGTAGATCGCGAACGCGACGATCGCCACGAGGAGGACGATCCGGATCGGTCCGGCGAAGCGTTTGAAGAATCCCGCGATGCCGCCCGCGACCCGGCGGAGAAGGCCGCGCTTCGGCTCGTCCACGGTCACGGCCTCTCCGCGAGTCGCTCGACGAGGCCGCCGACGACGGCGGCAGCGGTGAACCGCGGCGCGGCTGCCCGGGCACGTGCGCGGAGATCGGCGATGAGAGTGGGGTCGCCCGCGAGGCGGTCGATGGCGGCTGCGAGGGCCGAGGCGTCGCCCGGCGGAACGAACTCGGCGGCGTCACCGAGGACACGTCGCTGGGCCGCACTGTCGGACGTGATGAGCCCGACCTCGGCGGCGAGCGCCTGGTACGCCTTGTTCGGGACCACGCTCAGCGCCTTCTCGCTCGTTCCGAAGATGCCGAGGGCGAGGTCGTGCCGGGCGACGAGGGCAGGCAGTTCGGACGGCCCAACCCAGTCGAGTCGAGTGACCCCGTCCACCGCGCGGAGCGTCGCATCGACGGCCTCGCCGTCCTGGCCCGTCCCGATGATCGTCGCGTCGACCCGACCGTCGAGGGTCGCGATGGCCTCGGCGATCACGGGAGCGCCCTGCAGCGGGGTCATGAGCCCGTAGAAGACGACGCTCAACCGAGCGCCCGGTACCCGCTCGCCCGCCGCCGCCGCGTACCACGACGAGTCGGCGCCCACGGGCACGACGACCGTGGACGCGGAGGCCGGCACGAGACGGGCATGCTCCTCGGTGTCGACGACGACGATCGAGGCCGCGGCGATCGCCAGTCGATCGAGGCCCGCGAGCAGGCGCCCTTTGAGTCCTCCCGACACCCCGCGGTCGCTCGCCGTGGTTCCCGCGAAGATGAGGTGGTCGAGCACGATCGTCGTGCGCGGGAACAGGAGCCGCGCGAGAAGGACGTCGAAGTGGCCGAGGTAGCCGACCACGACGACATCCGGGCGTCGACGCAGACGGGCGCTCGTGGAGCGCACGGCGAGCCTCGCCCAGCAGGACACGAGCCGCAGGGCGAACAGTGGGAGCTTCCACGGGCGCTTCAGCATGTCGACACGTTCCGCCGTGGAGAAGCCCATCGGCACGTCGACCTCGCGGACCTCGAAGCCATGCGCGGCGAGTCCCGCGAGGATCACGCCGACGCGAGGATGACGCGCGGTGTCGTACGTGCCGAATCCGAGCACCGAGCGCCCGGTCGGCCGACTACTGGCGATACTGCAGCTCCTTGAGCCGCTCGAGCTGTTCCTCGAGCAGGATCCTGTTCGTGCGGAGCAGCTCGGAGATGACACCGAGCGCGAACGACAACAGGGAGCCGACCAGGAAGGCCGTGCCGAAGACGAGGGACTGGACGTGTCCGCCCTCCGTGCCCTGGATGAAGAAGATGCTGAACCGCACGAAGGGCACGAGCCCGATGGCGAGGAGGAAGAGTCCGAGGACCGTGAAGATCACATGCGGCTTGAACATGAGATAGCTGCGGACGATCGCGCCACCCGATTGCGCCATGTGCTGCCAGATGTTCTTGAACAGGCGGGACTCGCGCGTCTTCGCGTTCGTCTTCACGGGGATGCTCGCGATGCGGAGACGCTTGTTGCCCGCCTGGATGATCGTCTCCATGCAGTAGCTGAACTGCGTGACGATGTTGAGACGGTACATGGACTGCCGCGAGTACGCGCGGAATCCACTCGCCGCGTCGGGGAGCTGGGTGTCCGCTGCGTAGTTCACGACTCCGCTGCCGACCTTTTGCATGAATTTCTTGAAGGGCGAGAAGTGCTCGATCGTCGCGGTCTGGCGGTCGGCGATCACGATATCGGCCTCGCCGCGCAGGATGGGCTGCACGAGGTCACCGATGCGATCCTGCGGGTACTGGTTGTCGCCGTCGGTGTTGACGATGATGTCGGCACCGTGCTTGAGCGCGTAGTCGACACCGTCTCGGAACGAGCGAGCGAGTCCCATGTTCCGCGCATGACGCACGAAGTGGGTCACTCCGAACTGCTTCGCGATCTCGACGGTGCGGTCGCTCGACCCGTCGTCGATCACCAGGATCTCGACGGAGTCGACTCCCGGGATCTCGCGAGGGATGGAGGCGAGCACGAGAGGAAGGGTCTCCTCCTCGTTCAAGCAGGGGATCTGGACGAAGACCTTCATGCGCTCAGCAGGCCCTGCAGGTAGCGACCGTAGCCGCTCTTGACGAGCGGCGCGGCGAGCGCGGCGAGCTGCTCGTCGTCGATCCAGCCTGCGCGCCAGGCGATCTCCTCGATGCAGCCCACCTTGAAGCCCTGCCGGTCCTCGATGACGCGCACGTACTCCGACGCCTGCATCATCGACTCGAACGTGCCGGTGTCGAGCCACGCCGTGCCGCGGTCGAGCACCTGCACGTGCAGGGCCCCGGCCTCGAGGTAGCGCTCGTTGACCGTGGAGATCTCGAGCTCCCCCCGCGCACTGGGCTCGATGGTCTTCGCGATCTCGACGACCCTGTTGTCGTAGAAGTAGAGGCCGGGGACCGCGTAGTTGCTCTTCGGGATCTCGGGCTTCTCCTCGATGGAGACGGCCGTGAAGTCGTCGTCGAACTCGACCACGCCGTAGGACGTGGGGTTCGACACGTGGTACGCGAAGATCGTGGCACCGTCCACGTCGGTATTCCCCCGGAGCGACGAACCGAGGCCCGTGCCGTGGAAGATGTTGTCGCCGAGCACGAGGGCCACGCTGTCGTCGCCGATGAACTCCTCACCGATGATGAACGCCTGGGCGAGGCCGTCGGGCGACGGCTGCACGGCGTACTCGAGTCGGATGCCGAGCGACGAGCCGTCGCCGAAGAGCGCCTTGAACTGCTCGTTGTACTCCGGCGTCGTGATGATGAGGATCTCGTTGATGCCCGCCATCATGAGGGTCGACAGCGGGTAGTAGACCATCGGCTTGTCGTAGATGGGCATGAGCTGCTTCGAGATGCCCTTGGTGATGGGCCAGAGCCGGGTTCCCGACCCTCCAGCGAGGATGATCCCCTTCATCGCGTCACTCCCCTGCCTTGAGACCGTCGTAGAAGGCGCGAGCCGCGTCCCACGTGGGCAGGATACCGGCGGCCTCCGCCTCGGCGAGGGAGGGGGCGTCCGTGTCCTTCGGGGAGAGGAGGAGCTCTCCGGCCTCGGCGGGGAACGCGAGCGCGATGCGCTCGTCGAGAGGGTTGATGCCGTGTTCGCGCTCCGGCCGGTAGACGTCCGTCACGAGATAGCTCACGGTCGCGTCCTCCGTCAGGGCGACGAAGCAGTGCCCGAGGCCCTCGGAGAGGAAGATCGCCTTGCGGTCGGTGTCGTCGAGGATCACGGAGTCCCACTCGCCGAACGTCGGCGACCCCACCCGGATGTCGATGACGAAGTCGATGACGGCTCCGTGCGTCGCCGTGACGTACTTGGCCTGGCTCGGCGGGATATCCGCGAAGTGGATGCCGCGCACCGTCCCGCGCTTCGACACCGAGGTGTTCGACTGCGCGAGGGAGATCGAGCGACCCGTCGCCTGCTCGAGCGCCTCCGCCTTGTACCACTCGAGGAACACGCCACGATCGTCGCCGAACTGCCGGGGGACGATCTCGTAGCTGTCGGGGATCTTCAGTTCACGGATCTGCACCGGGAAAGTCTAGCAATCAGTGCGCGGCGACGGTCTCGCGGTCTCTCGCGAGACACCCTGAGTACTGCTCGGCAGGGCCCGATGTGACGATGCCTCACGATATGATCGGCGGAGAGCCTGGTCAGGGGTGGATTCTGGCCCCCAAATTGATTACATTCAAACCCCACGCACAACGAGGGCGCCTGACCCGGTGGCGCATCTTCAGACGGAAGGTACGCACCGATGATTCGACTCCGCCCCTTCGCTGCCGCCGCGGCGATCGTAGCGCTGCTCGCCGGAGGTCTCACGCTCGCCGCCCCCGACCCGGCTCAGGCCGCACCGCGCGACGACGTGGTCTCCCTCACCAATGCGAACCGTGCGAACGCGGGGCTCCCCGCGCTCCAGCGCGAGTCGAGCCTCGACGCGATGGCCCAGGAATGGGCGACGTACATGGCGTCGCAGAAGAGCATGGTGCACAGCTCGAACGAGTGGCGCACCTCCCGGGCGTCGAGTGGATGGACCCTCTGCTGCGGCGAGAACATCGCGTACGGGTACACGACGGCCTCCTCCGTCGTCTCGGCCTGGATCAACTCGCCCGGCCACCGCGCCAACATCCTCGACAGCCGCTACACGCACATGGGGGCCGGCTACAACGCCGACGGTCACTACTGGGTCCAGGTCTTCGCCACCTTCCCCGACGTCAAGACCGTGAAGGGGACGACGCCGACCATCTCCGGGACGACGACCGTCGGTCAGACGCTCACGGCGGCGGCGACCGGGTGGAGCCCGAGCGGCACGAAGCTCGCCTTCCAGTGGAAGGCCAACGGCAAGGCGATCTCGGGAGCCACGGGCACGTCCTTCAAGCTCACCGACTACCAGGCGGGCAAGCGGATCACGGTGACGGTCACCGGGACCGCGTCGGGCTACCGCTCAGCGAGCACGACGAGCGGCCAGACGGCCGTCGTCAAGACGACCTACGGCGTCGAGAGGGTGAGCGGGCAGACCCGCTACGCGAGCGCCGTCGCCGTCTCGAAGCGCACCTACCCGAGCGGCAGCGGCGTCGTCTACATCGCCTCGGGCGAGAACTTCCCCGACGCGGTCGGCGCAGCCCCCGCCGCCGTGAACGCTGGAGGAGCGCTGCTGCTCACGCGGCGGGACTCCGTCCCGTCCGAGGTCGTCGCCGAGGTGAAGCGCCTGAACCCCCGATCCATCGTCATCGTCGGCGGAGAGGCCGCCGTGGGTTCCGCGGTCCAGGCCACCCTGTCGGGCATCGCGACCACGACCCGCGTCGCGGGTGCATCGCGCTTCGAGGTGTCGACGGCTCTCGCCATCCAGGGATTCCCCGGAGGCACCGACACCGCGTACATCGCATCGGGAGCGGGATTCGCCGATGCTGTCTCCGCGGGCTCCGCCGCCGGAGCGGACGACGCCCCGATCATCCTCGCCCGACCGAAGGCCGGGCCCGACACTGCTCTCCTCCAGACCCTCGAGCGTCTGGGTGTGCGCACGGTGAAGATCGCGGGCGGCACGGCCGCGGTCTCTTCGTCGTTCGAGTCGACGCTCCGATCGAAGGGCTACACGGTGGAGCGCCTCGGCGGCGCGAACCGATACGCGGCGAACCAGGCGATCAACGCGGAAGCGTTCGGGTACAGCAACACGGCGTTCGTCGCGAGCGGACTCGCCTACCCCGACGCCCTCACGGGATCGACCTGGGCGGGCAAGTCGAACGCTCCCCTCTTCATCACGACGAGCGGGTGCGTGCAGCCCGGGATCATCTCCACCATGAAGGGAATGGGCGTCAGCAAGGTCATCGTGCTCGGCGGCACCTCGTCGCTCAGCGTGGACGTCTCGAATCTCGCGACCTGCTGAGGCGGGGACTGTTAAGCTTCCCGCTGGGCTCCGGCGGTCGGGTCGAGCCCGGACGGCGGAAGGCGGCGCGATGACGGAGACGACGGATTCCGCCCAGAAGCCCGTCGGCGCACTCCGATCACTCACCGCTCGACTCCGCGTCCTCGCGGCGCGCGTCCGCCATCGTGTGCTCCGTTTCCGCCGGGAACGGGCGCGCGTCCGATACGCGAAGGGCCGCTTCCACACGTCCACCCTCGCGGGTGCCGCACCCGCTGACGGGATCGCCGTCGTGATGTGCCTCTGGAACCGACCGGAGCGCATCGGAGACATCCTGCGGGTGCTCGCCCGGCAGACCGGCACTCCCCCGATCCGCCTCGTCCTCTGGGCGAATCGGGCTGCCGACCGTCGCCACTACGAGCGCGAGATCCGACGGATCGGCGCCTCGGGGGCGCTCGCCTCGGTGGAGCTCACGACGAGCCGCGTGAACGTCGGCGGGCTGGGGCGCTTCTTCGCTCTCCGCCGCCTGCGCGACTCCGGGTACTCCGGGCCCGCCATCACGCTCGACGACGATCAGGAGATCGAGCCGACCTTCATCCGGACGCTCCTCGACGTGTACGCACCGAGATCGCTGCACGGGGTGTGGGCGTTCCGCCAGGGCTCGAGCTATTGGGACAGGGAAGCGGCGGACGACGGACAGCCCGCCGACTACATCGGCACCGGTGGTTGTGTGCTCGATCCGAGCATCGTCGACGACGACGGATTCTTCACGGATCTGCCCGACCGCTACAGCTTCCTCGAGGACCAGTGGATGTCGTGGCGAGCGGCACGCGCCGGCTGGGACCTGCGCAAGGTGGACGCGCCGTTCGAGTTCGTCCTCGCCGAGCGCAACCAGTACGGCGCACTGCTGTGGCTGAAGGACGAGTTCCACGCGTACCTGGCATCGCCCGACCGGGGCTGAGGCCGGACGCCCCCCGTTCACGGTTCATCACCAAATCGTTACTGACAGGATCCTCACAGGTCTGGCATGATCCGAAAGACCGGCGCTCTCGACCGGCCAGCTCTCGACGAACGGTTCCGATGAACGCCAGCGCTCCACGGCCACGCGCCCTGTCCCGCCTCCTCCGGATCACGGCGATCGGCGCCCTCGCCGCCGCGGGGATCGCGATCCCCTCAGCCGCCTCAGCCGCGACTCGGACCGTCACGATCGACGCGTCCGACTTCCACCGCTACGTGAGCGTCTACGACTTCGACGGCCAGACGATCTCGAGGAACTCGACGACGATCACCGTCACGCTCCCCGACGTGGTCGACAGCGTCGAATACGACCTCGAGTCCGCGGACCTCGACGGCACGCTCGTCACCCTCGCACGCCAGGGCACGACGGCGACCCTGACCGTTCCGGGCAGCTTCTGGACGTCGCACCGCGTGAACTCGAGCTTCGACGTGACCCTCGTCGGCAATGACGAGCCCGAGGACGACTACGACATCACCGATATCTACACCGCGACCTTCACGGTGACGGTGGGCTCGGTCGGCGGCGGAGCGACGACGCTGACGAGTGACAACGCCCTCCTCGACATCCAGACGGCATTCGAACCGGCCTCCGCGCCGGTCGCCGTCGAAGAGGGCGACACCCTCGTCCTCGAGTCCGACGCCGGTTTCTGGACGGAAGGACCCGCCGCCTCGACGCCCCTCGTCGAGAGCGACTCGTCCGAGGACGCCGTCGAGATCTCCGAGGACGGCTCCACGGCGACTGTGACGGTCGGGCCGCTCTCCCGCTACCGCCAGGCCGTCTCCCCGTCGGGGCAGACAGTGGACGTGCTCGCCATGTCGGACTTCGCCGAGGACGTCACCGAGACCGTGTGGGTCACGTTCCCCGTCGCGTATCCGAAGCCCACTCCGGTGGTCGAGCGTGTCTCCGGTTCGGACCGGTACGCCGGTGCTGCAGCGATCTCCGCCGCGGCGTACCCTGACGGCTCCGACGTGGTCTACATCGCGGCCGGAACGGCGTTCCCCGACGCCCTGTCGGCGGCCCCAGCGGCCGCGCACGAGGGCGCCCCGCTCCTCCTGACGCTCCCGGGACGTCTGCCCGCATCCATCGAGACGGAGATCGCGCGCCTCGACCCCGACCGCATCGTCGTGATCGGCGGGACCACCGCCGTGAACAGCACCGTCTTCGACCAGCTCGAGACCATGGCCCCGACCGTCGACCGCATCGCCGGCGCCAACCGCTTCGAGGTCTCCCGCGCCGTCGCCGACTACGCCTTCGGCGAGGAGGGCAGCCAGGTCGCGTTCTTCGCCACCGGCGTCGCGTTCCCCGACGCCCTGTCCGCGTCCTCCGCCGCCGGCGCCTTCGGCGCCCCCGTCATCCTCGTGCGCGGCAACGCCTCGAGCCTCGACGACGCCACCTTCGACACGATCGAGTCCCTCGGCGTCGAGGTGCCCCTCATCGCCGGCGGCACCGTCTCCGTGTCCGAAGGCATCGAGGATGACCTCAACTCCGTGGCGAACCAGGAGATCGGCGCCGTGCGTCTCGCCGGGAGCAACCGCTACCTGACGTCCCTCGCGATCGCTCGATTCGCCTTCGACGCGACCGACCAGGTCTTCATCGCGAGTGGCGCGAACTTCCCCGACGCGCTCGCGGGTGCCGCCTGGGCCGGCAGCGTCGGCGGTCCGCTCTACATCGCCCCGACGTCGTGCGTCCCCGACGGCATGGTCCGAGACATCGACCGCTACGCCGAGAGCCGCATCACCATCCTCGGCGGTACGAAGTCCCTCACGCCCGCCGTCGAGAAGCTGACCATGTGCGGCTTCGGCGACGCGCCGGAGGACGACTGGTTCTTCGGGACCACCACGGCCGATGACGCCGTGGAGTCCATCGACGCCCTCGAGGGCCTCGAGTCGATCGACAAGTTCGAATCGATCCAGGGCATCCTCGAGCGCGACGAGAAGTGAAGCCGGGCTCCCCCCTGGTCCGACCGCGGCGAGCGACTCGTGTCCTCGCCGCGGTCGCCGCGGCCCTCACGGTTTCTCTGGCATCCACGACAGCGGTCGCGGCGCAGGCGGAGAGCAGTCCCACGGACCACGCGATTCAGGCTCCCTTCGGCCAGTGGGATGAACACCGTCGCCTCTCGGCTCTCGGCAACAGGATGGACGACGGTGGAACGAGTCCATCGGTCGGGCCGTCCGTCACGTCGCTTCTCATCGATGTGGGCTCATCGAGCAGTGGGCTGACTCTGGGCTCGACGACGTGGACGCTGCAGGCAGGCTCGACACGGACCACGGGAACGCTCTCCGCCAATACATCGGGTGAGGCGAAGGTGCCCATCTCGCCGGCCCTACGATCGGCGATCTCCTCCGGGCAGAGTCTGACGTTCTCGGCCACAGCCGGTGCCGACGAGAACACGACCATTGCGGGCGATTCGCTGTCGCTCTACGCCTATGTGACCTACGACGAGGGCGATACCAGAGCCACGTCAAGCATCACGTTCCGAGGTGCTCGAGCATCGAGCAGCTACTCCTTCACGGCGAAGCGGGCGCTCGCGGTGACGGCCGGACAGAGCGTGTCGGTGACGACCGATCGACCCGTGTGGGCGTCTGGGCCCGATGGCTCCTGGACGACAGAAGCCGACATGGGACCTGATTATTGGGTCGGTGATGGTCGCCTCGATGACGATCGTTGGACGTTGTTCGCGCCTGATGCAGCGATCGATGACGATGGTTCGACCATTCGGTGGGAGTTGCCGTTGCTCGAGCGCGGACTCGAAGCATCCGGGAACCCCGTCTTCGCCATGGTGCGCCAGGACATGAGAGCGCCCGGGTCGTCCTTCTACAGCTCCGTCTACGTCCGCATCCCCGTCGTGTACACGGAAGGGGATCCTCTCGTCGAGCGCATCAGCGGCTCTGACCGCTTCCAGGTGGCCGCGGCCGTATCGCGCGCCGCCTATCCGAGCGGGGCTGAGGTCGTCGTCCTCGCGAGCGGAGCCGCGTTCCCGGATGCATTGTCGGCGGCGCCGGCGGCTGCACGCCTGGGCGGACCGCTGCTCCTGACCTTGCCAGGCCGTCTACCATCCGTGATCTCCGAGGAGATCGACAGGCTGGAGCCCAGCCGTCTTGTGATCGTCGGCGGAGAGAAGGCGATCGGCTCGAGCGTCGAGCAGAGCCTCGAGTCGCCGGGCCGAGAGATCGTCAGGATTGCTGGAGCCAACCGCTACGAGGTATCGGCGGCACTCGCCGTCTTCGCCTTCAGCGATCCGCCCACGAGCGGTGCGTTCGTCGCGAGCGGAGCGAACTTCCCCGATGCGCTGAGCGCAGGACCGGCCGCGTTGGAGACTTTCGATGGCCCGGTGATCCTGACGAATGGGACGTCTCCCCGTATTCCTCAGCCACTCGTCGGGGCTATCGAGGACCTCGATCTCTTCCTCTTCCGGATCGCCGGTGGGCCGGCATCGGTGTCCACAGGGATCGAAGCCGACCTGAAGACCATCGCGGAGATACCCGAGCGCGTGGCCCGCATCGGGAAGGCCAATCGATTCGCGACCTCCGTCGAGATCGCTCGTTCCGCCTTCGATACCGCGACGACGGTGTACCTCGCATCGGGGAATGCCTTCCCTGACGCGCTCACGGGGTCCGCCTGGGCGGCGGCCGAAGGCGCTCCCCTCTATCTCGTGCCTCGGAACTGCGTCCCTCGCGCGGTCCTTGCCGACATCGCGGCGTTCCACGCGGAGCGCATCGTCGTACTCGGTGGAACCACGGCGCTCGGCACGGGTGTCTCCGACCTCACGGCGTGTTCGTTCTGAGGTCGACGACCGCGACCGGACCGGCAGCCCGACGCCGCGAACCAGACGCCCCGTCCTTGCTCCTTTCGTAAGATGGTCGTCGCCCGCTCGTCGAGCGGCGGCCATCTGCGCACGGAGGGGATCATGCGACTCGTCGGGCTCGACCTCCTCCGCGTCGTCGGCGTCGCCGCCGTCGTCTCGGCGCATGTGTACACCGGACCTCTCACCCACCAGTGGGTGTACCCGTGGCACGTCCCCCTCTTCTTCTTCCTCACCGGATACTTCTGGACCGCCGGCCGTTCGCTGGGGCATGAGGTGACCACTCGAGTGCGCACGCTCCTCGTCCCGTACGCGACCTGGCTCGTGATCGACACGGTGGTCTACTCGATCCTCGTCGGGTTCTCCGTCCCGCTTCTCGTGGCGGCGCTCTGGGGCGGATCCCGGGCGACCGGACCGTTCGGAGCCTTCTGGTTCATCACCGCCCTGTTCTTCACGGCACTGCTCTATCGAGTCGTCGAACGGTTCCCCCCGGTCGTGCACTGGAGCATCGCCGGGATCGGCCTGCTCGTGTGCGCCGTCCTCCCTGGGCGCCTCGACGACCTCCCGCTCGCCGTGGGGATGGCGCTGCCGTGCCTCACCTACGTCCTCGCCGGACGCGCCGCGCGAACGAAGACTCCGTCCGGTGGCCGAGGTCGCCTGCTCGGCGTCGGTCTGCTGCTCGTCGGCACGGTCGCGATCGGTCTGCTCCCGGTCGGAACGATCGACCTCAAGGTGGCCGCCGTCGGGACACCGGTCCTCGGAGTCGGCGTCTCGATCGCCATCTGCTGGGGACTCGTGGCGCTCTTCCGCGACATGGCCCTCCCGCCGCCGCTCGCGCGCGCGACGATCGCCCTCGCGGCCGTCGCCGTCACCGTGGTCCTCACGCACACCGTCGCCATCTCGTATCTGAGACTCGAGGGAGTGCAGCCGAAGATCATCCTGCTCGTCGCGCTCGTCGGGTCCTGGATCCTCGCGCTCGCTCTCCATCGCCTTCCGGGGTCACGGCTCACCGTGGGCGCGGCGCGTCCGCGCAGGGAGCCCTCCGGAACCTCCCCGTAGAATCGTCCTGGCCCATTCGAAGGAGCAGGATGCGATACCTCATCACCGGCGCGAACGGCATGCTCGGCACCGACCTCCAGGCGGTTCTCGCCGATCGCGCGGTCACCGCTCTCGGCCGTGCCGATCTCGACGTCACCGACCTCGACGCCGTGCGCGCAGCGGTCGCCGGCCATGACGCCGTCATCAACGCGGCCGCGTACACCAAGGTCGACGATGCCGAGACGCAGGAGGACGCGGCCTTCGCCGTGAACGCGACCGCCGTACGCAACCTCGCGATCGCGGCTCGCGAGGCCGGGGCGAAGCTCGTGACCGTCTCCACCGACTACGTCTTCCCCGGTGATGCGACCGAGCCGTACGCAGAGGACACCCCGCGCGACCCGATCAACGCCTACGGCCGTAGCAAGGCCGCCGGCGAGGAGGCGGCCATCGCCGAGCACCCCGACGGCACGTTCGTCGTGCGCACGGCGTGGCTGTACGGCGAGCACGGGCCGAACTTCGCCGCGACGATGGCTCGACTGTCCACCGCACACGAAACGGTCTCGGTCGTCTCGGATCAGACCGGCCAGCCCACCTGGACCCTCGACCTCGCGACACGCATCGTCGACCTGCTGGACTCCGATGCTCCCGCGGGCGTCTACCACGGCACGAACGCGGGGCGCACGACCTGGCACGGTTTCACGCGCGCGATCTTCGAAGAGCTCGGGCTCGATCCCGAGCGCGTCCTCGAGACCGACAGCTCGACGTTCGTCCGCCCCGCCCCGCGTCCGGCGTTCTCCGTCCTCGGCCACGACGGCTGGGCCGCCGCGGGACTCGAGCCCATGCGCGACTGGCGCGATGCGCTGCACGCAGCCGTCGCCGCCGGTGCCGTCTCCGTGCCGCCGACGGCACCCGCTCGGTCGTGAACGTCGTCCTCCGGGTCGTCGTCGACCACCTCGCCACACCCGTGCCGACCGGCATCGGCCGGTACACCCGCGAGCTGACGCGCGGACTCATCGAGACCGCTCCTCCCCGGTGCGCCGTCGAGGGGATCGTCTCGGCCCTCCCCCCTGAGAAGATCGACGACCTCGAGTCGCAGCTCCCCGGTCTCGCCGAGCTGCACCGGACGACGCTCCCCCGCCGTGAACTCGCCGCGGCGTGGCAGCTCGGCATCGCGCCGACCCTCGCGAACGGGATGATCCACGCGCCCGGCCTCCTCGCGCCCCTCGTGAAGCACGAGACGGCGAGCGACGGTACGCAGATCGTCGTGACCGTCCACGACACCCTCGCCTGGACCCACGCGAAATCCCTCACGCCCGCCACCGTCGCGTGGAACCGGGCCATGCTGAAGCGTGCACGCAAGCACGCCGACGCGATCGTCGTGCCATCGCACGCCGTCGCCGAGCGGCTCGCCGACATCGTCGATCTCGGCGACAGGGTACGGGTCATCGGCGGAGCGGCGAGCGAGGACCTCGTCGTTCCGGGTGACGCCGACGCACGCACCGAGCGGCTCGGTCTGCCTCCGGAGTACCTCCTGACGATCGGGACGCTCGACCCCCGCCGCGGGCTCACCGACCTCATCACGGCTCTCGGACTGCCGGGCGCGCCGGATCTCCCACTGCTCATCCTCGGCCCAGACACGTGGGGCGAGCTCGCCGTCGCGACCGTCGCAGACGAAGCGGGACTTCCCGAGGGGCGTGTGCGCGCGCTCGGAGTGGTCGACGACGCGGATCTCGCCGTCCTCCTCGACCGGGCGACACTGTTCGTCCACCCCGGACGGCAGGAGGGCTTCGGCCTGCCCATCATCGAGGCCTTCCGCTTCGGGACGCCCGTCGTCCACTCGGACGACGCCGCGCTCGTCGAGGTCGCCGGCGGTGCGGGGGTGGCGGTCGAACTCGACGGCAAGGGGTATCCGGAGCGCCTCGCCGCCGCGATCTCGTCGACGCTCTCGGATCCGGAGCGCCTGCGTCGCCTCGGCGTGCTCGCAGCAGACCGTGAGCGCGCCTTCAGCTGGCGCGACTCCGCTGAACGCGTGTGGCAGCTCCACGCCGATCTCTGATCGACCGCCTCGGCTCTCCCGAGACGCCGCCATCGACCCCGGCCGAGTCCCGGCGCTCCCGGTAGGATGAACGAATGTCCAAGCTTCTCGTGACCGGCGGTGCCGGCTTCATCGGTTCCAATTTCGTCCACCACGTCATCGCGAACACCGACTCGCACGTGACCGTGCTCGACTCCCTCACCTACGCCGGCAATCTCGCGTCCCTCGACGGGCTGCCTGAGGACCGCTTCACGTTCGTGAAGGGCGACATCACCGACGCTGCTCTGCTCGACGAGCTGTTCCCGACCGTCGATGCCGTCGTCCACTACGCGGCCGAGAGCCACAACGACAACTCGCTGGACGACCCGCGTCCGTTCCTCGACACGAACATCATCGGCACGTTCACCCTGCTCGAGGCTGCACGGAAGCACGGCACGCGTTTCCACCACATCTCGACAGACGAGGTCTACGGCGACCTGGAGCTCGACGACCCGGCGAAGTTCACGGAGAACACCCCGTACAACCCGTCGAGCCCGTACTCCTCGACGAAGGCCGGGAGCGACCTCCTCGTCCGCGCCTGGGTGCGCTCCTTCGGTGTACAGGCCACCATCAGCAACTGCTCGAACAACTACGGCCCGTACCAGCACGTGGAGAAGTTCATCCCGCGCCAGATCACCAACGTGCTGCGGGGCGAGCGGCCCAAGCTCTACGGTGCCGGCGAGAACGTCCGCGACTGGATCCACGCAGACGACCACTCCTCCGCCGTCCTCACGATCCTGCAGAAGGGCGAGATCGGCGAGACCTACCTGATCGGCGCCGACGGCGAGAAGAACAACAAGGAGGTCGTCGAGCTCATCCTCACGACCCTCGGGCAGCCGGCCGACGCCTACGACCACGTCGTCGACCGCCCCGGGCACGACCTGCGTTACGCGATCGACTCCTCCCGGCTCCGCCGCGAGCTGGGCTGGGAGCCGCGCTATGTCGACTTCGAGGCCGGTCTGGCAGCCACGATCGAGTGGTACCGCGACAACGAGGCCTGGTGGGCCCCGGTCAAGGACGCGACCGAGGCCCGGTACGCGGCCCAGGGCCAGTAGGACGCGCATTCGATACGACGAGAGGGGCGCCACGCGGATCGCGTGGCGCCCCTCTCGTCGCGCCGGGCTCGGCTCGGACTATCCGCCGCCGGAGGACGTGTCGGTGGTCGGCGCGAGCTTCTCGGCGATGAGATCGCGGATGGCAGCGAAGTCCGGATCGTCCGGATCCACCGTCGGAGGTGTCAACTCGATCGACTCGATCGGCTGCTCTCGCGTCTTCGATGCGAGGTCGACGTAGTACGACAGCATCCCTTGGGGGATGTCGGTCTTCACGATCTTGGTGCCCGCGTTCGCGATCGACTCGAACTTCGTGAGGACGTTGCCGGGCGTGAACTGCGTCAGGATCGCCTCGATGAGCGTGTTCTGTCGCTGCATCCGATCCCAGTCGCTCGTCGAGTGCCGCGAGCGCGCGTACCACTGAGCGTGATAGCCGTCGAGCACCTGCTTCCCGGGCTCGATCCACTCGACGACACCGTTGAGCTGCTCGTCGCCGCCGATGGGCAGGCGCTCGGTCACGGTCACCTCGACGCCCCCGAGCGCGTCGATGAGGTTCGCGAATCCCTCCATGTCGATGAGGACGTAGTACTGGATCGTGAGCCCCGTGACGCCCTCGGCGGCCTCTTTCATCGCCTCGATGCCCGCTGAGCTTCCCTCGGCCGCTGCGTTCGGATACAGATCCTGGTGGCGCAGCTCCGCCTCTGTGTAGATCGAGTTGAGCTTGCACGCGCTCACGTCGCAGTGCTGGAAGCCATCGGGGTACAGGGCGGCGAGCGGCGAGTCGTCGGAGAACGGCGTGTACCGCATGTCGCGGGGAAGGCCGATGGTGGTGGCGGCACCCGTCTCGGCGTCGATGCTCATCACGCGGATGGTGTCCGGACGCAGGCCGTCACGGTCGGGTCCGGCGTCTCCTCCGAGGAGGAGGATGTTGTAGCGGCCGTCCACGGGAGGCTCGATCGCTCCGCCGCCGAAGATCGACGACAGCGTCCCTCGCGTGACCCCGGCGTAGTACGCGCCCACGGACGCCCCACCCGCGGAGATCGCGAGGAGCACGACGGTGGCGGCCGCGATCAGGAACCGGGCGCCCGGGGCCGCCTTGACGATCCGCAGGAGCCGGAAGGTGTCCAGGGTGAGGACGAGCCACAGCACCGCATACGCGACCATGAGCCCCTGCACGACCCAGAGCACGATGTCGAACGTGACGATGGTGATGAAGGCCGAGCGGAGGAAGACGAAGAGGGCGAGCCCCACGACGAGCAGCGCCCACAGCGACAACGTGGCCCCGAGCCCGAGCCGGCCGAGTCTCCGGTTACCGGCGAGGACCTGGGCCGAGCCGGGAATGAGGAAGTTCATGAGCACGAGCCACCAGGCCCGATGGGTCATGACGCGTGCGGAGCGCGAGTCCGGATAGCGGAGGGGACTCGCGGCGATGCCGCTCACAGGCTCCCTTTGAGGCGCTCGTTCTTCTCCATCACCTGGTGTTCGAGATCGGCCGAGTAGGCGTCGAGCCGGGCGCGGATGTCGGCGTCGGCCGACCCGAGGATCCGGGCGGCGAGCAGACCGGCGTTCTTCGCACCACCGATCGACACGGTGGCGACGGGGATCCCCGCGGGCATCTGCACGATCGAGAGCAGGGAGTCCATGCCGTCGAGGCGGGCGAGCGGAACGGGCACGCCGATGACGGGGAGGGACGTCACCGATGCGAGCATGCCGGGGAGGTGAGCGGCGCCACCGGCTCCCGCGATGATGACGCGGAGGCCACGTCCGGCGGCCTCACGCCCGTAGGCGATCATGCGGTCGGGGGTGCGATGGGCGCTCACGACCTCGACCTCGTGGTCGATGCCGAAATCGCTCAGGACGACGGAGGCGTCGCTCATCACGGACCAGTCCGAGTCGCTCCCCATGACGACGCCGACGATCGGGCGCGCGGAATCGTGGTGTGGCATAACGCACATGTTAGGTCGACTCCCTGCGACTGCCCTCCAGGCGCGCCACAGTACCCGGGCTACAGGGTCGTGAAGAAGGCGGCAGCGGCGCGTGCCGCGTAGACGACCTCGTCGAGGTCGTCTCCCACCACGTTCACGTGACCGAGCTTGCGGCCGGGCCGGGGGGTCTTGCCGTAGGCGTGCATCTTCGCGGCCGGGTGCTGCGCCAG
Source organism: Labedella gwakjiensis (assembly GCF_003014675.1). Taxonomy (NCBI): domain Bacteria; kingdom Bacillati; phylum Actinomycetota; class Actinomycetes; order Micrococcales; family Microbacteriaceae; genus Labedella; species Labedella gwakjiensis. The sequence goes on along the minus strand of NZ_PYAU01000001.1, from coordinate 2,529,750 downwards.
CATGGCCGGGTAGTGATCCACGAGGGCCGAGCCGTCGGTGGGGCCGCCGAGGACGTTCACCATGACACTCCACTCGGCGACCGGGGCTGTCGCACCCAGCGGGAGGTCGAGGACGGCGCGGACATGCTGCTCGAACTGGCTCGTGACCGAGCCGTTCTGCGTCCAGTGACCGGAGTTGTGCGGACGCATCGCGAGCTCGTTGATGAGGATGCGGTCATCGTCCGTCTCGAAGAGTTCGACGGCGAGCACACCGGTCACGCCGAGCCCCTCGGCGACGGCGACGGCGATCCGCTCGGCGACCTCGGCGATGCGACCGGAGGCGCCGCGTGCCGGCGCGATCACCTCGGCGCACACCCCGTCCTTCTGCACCGTCTCCACGACGGGCCACGCCGCGATGTCTCCCGACGGGCGACGAGCGACGAGTTGCGCGAGCTCGCGGCGGAAGTTCACGAGCTCCTCGACGAGCAGCTCGGGACCGTCGCCGTCGGCGGCGGCCGCGAACCAGTCGTCGACCTCGCCGGCCGAGCGCACGACGCGCACGCCCTTCCCGTCGTAGCCGCCCCTCGACGTCTTCACGACGCCGACGCCGCCGTGATCCGCCAGGAAGGCCGCGAGCTCATCGGCGTTCGCGACCGTCGCCCAGTCGGGTACGGGAAGGCCGAGCTCCTGGAGACGACGACGCATGAGGATCTTGTCCTGCGCATAGAGCAGCGCGTCGGGGCCGGGTCGCACGGCGATCCCCTCGGCCTCGAGAGCCCGGAGCACGCCCTGCGGGACGTGCTCGTGGTCGAACGTGACGACGTCGACGGTGCGGGCGAACGCGAGCACCATCGCCTCATCGCGGTAGTCGCCCACGGCCGTCGCGCTGATGGAGGCCGGCGAATCGTCCGACTCTGCGAGCACGTGGAGGTCGATGCCGAGTTCGAGCGCCTCCGGCACCATCATGCGGGCGAGTTGCCCGCCACCGATCACTCCGACACGTGGCATGTGCTCACTCCGATCTCGCGAGGTCGCGGGCGACGCGCACGCCGCCGGTCGCGATCTCCGCCTGCTCCGACCCCTCCATCCTCCCCCATCGGACGACTGAGCCGCGACGATGCCGAGGCGGTCGTTCAGTCGAACCGGGTCGTGCCGCCCGGGTTCGGTCCCGTCGTGTATCCGCCACCGGTGGCCTGCGCCCGCTCCACGAGTTCGTGGAGTGTCGACTGGACGAGGACCGCGCCCGGCACGTCCGCGAGAACGAGCGGACGGTCGTTCCCGCTGTCCACGATGATCGTGCCAGAGCCGGCGATCGTCTGAAAGGGTCCCCGCTTCAGCGTCACCGCGTAGCCACGGGAATGCAGGACCTCTCGTCGCGTCCGCGTGAAGAGCCCGTGTCGCACGATCAGTCGCTTGGTCGTGAGTGTGTAGCTGCGCGTGAGCCAGAACAGGAACGGGATGAGGACTCCGAAGAGGAAGAGCAGGCCGGCGGTGACGAGACCACCGATGAGCTGCCAGGTCTCTTCGGCGACTCCGAGGAGATAGACGACACCTCCGGCGAGGGCGATGAAGAGCACGGCAGGCAGGAAGAGCACACGCGCGTTGCGGTGCATGCGCGCGACGACCTGTTCGGTGGCGCCGGCCGCGCGCGCAGCGGCGCCGGCCTGAGCGTGCTGCTCGAAGGTCATGGACCCATTGTGCAGTATGGTCACACCCCGGCCGTGGAGGCGGGGACGTCAGTCGTGCACGACGGGAGGCGCCTCAGGCGTCCGGCCGCACATGCGTCACGTCGCCGGCCGAGACCGGGAGGAGGCCCGAACCGTCGTGCGGCTGCACGACGAGCCGACCGTCGGCGTCGATGCCCCTGGCCGTGCCGTGCACGACACCGCCGCCCGGCATGTCGAGTCGGATGCGCGACCCGACTGTCGCGCACCGCTCGGTCACAGCCGCGCGGATGCCGGCCGCCGTGGCGTCGCCGCCCGCGTCGACGAAGGAGCGGTAGAGGGAGGACAACTCCGTCAGATACGTGGAGAGGACGTCGTCGACCGCCGTCGTCGACGCCCCCTCCACGGCGAGCGAGGTCGCCGTGTCGACAGGGAGTTCGTCGGCCGTGGCGGCCGTGTTGATCCCGGCCCCCACGACGACGGAACCGTCGGCCGTGAGCTCGGCGAGGATCCCGCACAGCTTGCGTCCCCCGATGAGCACGTCGTTCGGCCACTTCACGGCGACGCCGACGTCCTCGACCCCGTCGAGGAGCGAATCGGCGGTGCGCGCGACGGCGAGGCCAGCGATGAGGGGGATCCACCCGAGCCGCTCTATCGGGACCGCCGGGCGCAGCAGCACGGAGACGGCGAGCGCCGAACCGGGCGGCGTCACCCAGGTGCGGTCGAGGCGTCCTCGCCCGGCGGTCTGCGTGTCGGTGGCGATGACGGAGAGATCTGGCCAGCCCGGATCGGCCGCGGCGGCCACGAGGTCGGCGTTCGTCGACGCGCTCTGCGCGCGCCACTCGAGTCGGGCGGCCAACCGGGAACTGCGGTCGAGGAGAGGAGCGTCGTCGATCATGTCGCCAGGTTATCGGCGCAGGATGTGAAGGTGACGAGCGCCCGGACGGCGAGGTCTTGTGGAGGATCGTCGAAGATCCGTCCGGTCTCTTGTCGATCGTCATGCACGGTGCCGCTACCGAGGCCCGGGATAGAGTGACATCCGTGACAGAAGAGAGTACGACCGAGCCCGACATGTACACGACGGCCGGCAAAGTCGCCGACCTCAAGAACCGGTACCAGCAAGCGGTCGTCGATGCCGACGCCGTCGCCCAGAAGAAGCAGCACGCCAAGGGCAAGATGACGGCGCGCGAACGCATCGCCGAACTGCTCGACCACGGGAGCTTCGTCGAGATCGACGAGTTCGTCCGCCACCGCACCCACGCCTTCGGCATGGACAAGTCCCGCCCGTACGGCGACTCGGTGGTCACAGGCACTGGCACGATCCACGGACGCCAGGTGGCGGTCTACTCGCAGGACTTCACGACGTTCGGCGGCTCGCTCGGCGAGGTCGCCGGCGAGAAGATCATCAAGGTCATGGACCTCGCCCTCCGCACCGGCGTGCCGATCATCGGCATCCTCGACTCGGGTGGAGCCCGCATCCAGGAAGGCGTCGTCGCCCTCGGCAAGTACGGCGAGATCTTCCGCCGCAACACCGCGGCCTCCGGCGTCATCCCGCAGATCTCGATCATCATGGGACCAGCGGCCGGCGGCGCTGTCTACTCCCCCGCCCTCACCGACTTCGTGATCATGGTGGACAAGACGAGCCAGATGTTCGTGACCGGCCCAGACGTCATCAAGACGGTCACGGGCGAGGACGTGGGCATGGAGGAGCTCGGCGGCGCGCTCACCCACAACACGCGCTCCGGTGTGGCCCACTACCTCGCGCAGGACGAGCACGACGCCCTCGAGTACGCCCGCACGCTGCTCGGCTTCCTCCCGGACAACAACCTCGCGGAGCTGCCGGAGTACGCCACCGAGGTGGAACTCGAGACGACGGACGCCGATCGCAAGCTCAACACCCTCATCCCGGACTCGCCCAATCAGCCGTACGACGTCCACACGGTCATCGAGCACGTCGTCGACGCCGGCGACTTCCTCGAGGTGCAGCCGCTGTTCGCCCCGAACATCGTGATCGGCTTCGCTCGCGTCGAGGGCCGCTCCGTCGGCATCATCGCGAACCAGCCCAATCAGATGGCGGGAACCCTCAACATCGAGGCGGGAGAGAAGGCATCACGATTCGTGCGCTTCTGCGACGCGTTCTCGATCCCGATCCTGACCCTCGTCGACGTGCCCGGGTATCTGCCGGGCACCGACCAGGAGTGGACGGGTGTGATCCGCCGTGGCGCGAAGCTGCTGTACGCCTACGCCGAGGCCACCGTGCCCCTCGTGACCGTCATCCTCCGGAAGGCCTACGGCGGCGCGTACATCGTGATGGGCTCGAAGCAGCTCGGGGCCGACATCAACTTCGCCTGGCCCACCGCGGAGATCGCCGTGATGGGCGGTCAGGGCGCCGTGAACATCCTCTACCGCGGTGAGATCAAACGGGCCGAAGAGGCCGGGGAAGACGTGGCGGCTGTCCGCACGCGGCTCGCCAACGAGTACACGTACAACGTCGCGAGCCCGTTCCTCGCGGCGGAGCGCGGGGAGCTCGACGGCGTCATCGAGCCGGCGACGACGCGCGTCGCCATCATCAAGGCGCTCCGGACGCTCAAGGGCAAGCGTGCAACGCTCCCGCCGAAGAAGCACGGCAACATCCCTCTCTGATCGGAACGACGATGGCAGGACGGCACGCAGCACCCATGGACGAGACGACTCCCCCCCTCGCGGCATCCGTCCGCGTCCTCTCGGGCGCCGCGACCCCGGAGGAGCTCGCGGCCGTGACGGTCGTCGTCGGAGCACAGCTCGAGGAGGAGGTCGCCCGCTCGACGGCGGACGACGGCCCCGTCCGGAACCCGTGGGCCGTCACACAGCGAAACCTCCGGGTCCCGCTTCGGCCGGGACCGGGAGCCTGGCGCTTCCCCTGGGTCTGATCGACCGCATGTGGATTCAGCGGAGACCGTTCCTCCGTGTCCCCCAAAAAGACGACTAGCGGAGCATCTCCGGAAGGCACAGAATATGTAGTGCTAGGTGTCTCTCTCTCAGAGTTGCACTGCCACTCATTCGCCTCACTAGGGTAGATGCGAATGTTTGGGGGCGGGTCGGAGCAATATTCGGGTTATTGCTCTGACCCGGGGTTTGGAAGGGCCGGTTCGGGAAGAACCGGCCCTCTTCCATTTAAGTCGCTTCGCTCCCCCGGGGGCGTGAGGCGACTGTCGTGGGGTGTATCCGGCGCGTGTGCGTGCCGCGCGGCGCGGGTCTCACCCCCGCCACACCCTGGCGCGTGTGCGTGCCGCGCGGCGCGGGTCTCACCCCCGCCACACCCTTCCGCGTGTGGGGGCCGCGCGGGGCGGGGTCTCACCCCCGCCGCACCCTGGCGCGCGTGCGTGCCGCGCGGCGCGGGGTCTCACCCCCGCCGCACCCTGGCGCGCGTGCGTGCCGCGCGGCGCGGGGTCTCACCCCCACTACTCGTCCCCGTGCGCATGTCGCGTGCCACAGGTGTCGACGGGCGGTCCTTGGGGAGGAGGATGGGGGCATGCAGATCGATGTGAGTGGGAAGACGGCCCTCGTGACGGGGTCGACGCAGGGAATCGGCGCGGCCATCGCCGAGGGGCTCGCGCGCGCGGGTGCCGTCGTCGGTGTGAACGGGCGAAGCGAGGAGAGCGTCGCGCGCGGAATCGGAACGCTCGCGACCCGCGTCCCCGACGCGACGTTCATCCCCGTCGTCGCCGACGTCACGACGGATGAAGGGCTCGAGCACACCCTGTCGGTGCTGCCGGACATCGACATCCTCGTCAACAACCTCGGGATCTTCGGCGCGCGCGACGCCCTCGAGATCGACGACGCCGAATGGCGACGGTACTTCGAGGTCAACGTCCTCTCGGCCGTCCGCCTCATCCGCGCCTACCTCCCCGCGATGATGGAACGCGGATGGGGCCGCGTCCTCGATATCGCAAGCGACTCCGCCATCGTCATCCCCACGGAGATGATCCACTACGGCATGTCGAAAACGGCTCTCCTCGCCGTCTCGCGCGGGTTCGCGAAGGAGGCCGCCGGCACGGGTGTGACCGTCAACTCGGTGATCGCCGGCCCGACGCACACCGGCGGCGTCGAGGACTTCGTCTACGAGCTCGTCGACCGCTCACTCGGATGGGACGAAGCCCAGCGGGCGTTCATGAGACTGCACCGACCGCAGTCGCTCCTCCAGCGGCTCATCGAGCCGGAGGAGATCGCGAACCTCGTGGTCTACCTCTCGTCCCCGCTCGCCTCGGCGACGACGGGCGCCGCCGTACGCGTCGATGGCGGCTACGTGGACTCCATCGTCCCCTGAGGACGAGCGGCGCCGCACCTCAGGAGACCGAGCGAGGCACTTCCCGCCACAGGTCCACGTCGTCGTCCGGGTCGTCGGACCCGGGAGCGGGCTTCGACAGTCCCACGAGCGTCACAGCGGCCGCCGAATCGATGGGGGCCGTCCGGATGATGAGACGCTCCGTCTTCGTGCTCGCGACGGACTCCGCGACGACGGCGAGCACACGATCCATCTCGGCTTGAGGCAGGTCGTCCATCGTGCCCTCGTCGAGGAGGGACACGGTGGTACCACGACGTCGGGCCGCCAGCACCTCGCGGCGCACGTCGTCGTTGAGCAGACGGCGACCGCGGATCTCGTCGCGGAGCCCCGCCTCGAGCAGGCGGGCCTCCTCGCGTTCCGCCGGGCTCAGATCGCCTCCTGACAGGACGATCCTCCGGAGGGTCGGGCCGGCGAGGCGTGAGGCGTCGTCGAGGCGACGCGCGCGTTCTGTGAAGTGGGCGTCCTGAGCCGCCTGCCAGTTCACAGCGGCCCTCTCGGCGAGGACGAGCTTCTCGGCGTCCCGACCCGCGCGGGCGAGGGCGCGCGCGATGACGATCGAGAAGGCCACCCACACGATCGAACCGGTGACGCCGATCTCCGCCGACGTGCCGATCCCCGCCACGAGGAGGGAGCCGATCGGTTCGGCGGAGTCGAGCGAGCCGGTGACGGCCCAGAACACGGATTGAACGGCCAAGAACGCCACCCCCACCCAGGCGGTCCACTCCCGACGTCGCGCGGCGGTGATCGTCATGAGGGTGCCAACGGAGGCGACGTGCCACGTCGCGTATCCGTTGTTGTTGTTCGGGTCGAGCTCGCTCGAGACGAGAAGACACAGCACGATCGCGGTCGCGAGGTTGAAGTTCGCGAGCCGGAGACTCATCTGCACGGGTGCCGTCGGCCACAGGCTGATCGTCGTCGCCACGATGTAGATCACCATCGCGGCCACGCTCGGCCACGGCGAATCGGGGACCCCGAGCGTGATGACGCCTCGGAACACGTTGTACAGGGAGAAGAGGGCGGCGAGCGCCAGCATGGTGTACCGCGAGATACGGATCACAGGTCTGCCCCGTCCTCCCGAGGAGACCAGGAGAGCCGGACGCTGGTACCACGCCCCGGTGCAGAGTCCACGACCGCGGATCCGCCCGTGGACGTCATACGCTCGACGATGGACACACGGACGCCCAGTCGGCCAGGCTCGATCAGCTCGGGGTCGAAGCCGTCGCCATCGTCGTCGATCGTGATGATGACCCCTGCATCGCCGGTCGTTCGAACGGTCACCGAGCGCTCCACGGGCCCGCTTCCCGCATGCTGGATGCTGTTCTGCATCGCCTGCGTCGCCGCGAGCACCATCGCCTCGGCGACGACCGACGGCACCGCGCGGTCGCGCGATCCGAGGGACGTCACGCCGATCGTCCGTTCCATCGACACGGCCGCCGTCGCGAGGGCCGCCGCGAGCTCCCCTGTCGTCACGACCGCATCGCTGTCCGCGGGTGCGAGACCCGCGTTCCGGAAGTGGGCGAGAGCCTTCACCGCGAGGGACGTGGCCGCTCGCGCCTGATCAGGGGAGGCCGCTCGGTCTGCCGCCTGAAGCGCAGCGAGGACGCTGTCGTGCACGATGGCGTCGACCTCAACGCGTTCGGCCTCGACGGCGTGCAGCCTCACGGCTTCGTCGTATCGGGCCAGGGCGGCGTCCCGAGCGAGGTCGACCCCCGTCGCCGATCGGCGGAAGGTCACGCCGACGACGAGGACGACGAGCCCGATGATGATCCCGTAGGACGCGTCGAAGACGCTGACGGCCCACTCCTCCGGGTCGTTCGTCGCGGCTCGGACGATGCCGTAGATCACCGGGGAGACGAGCGTGTACGCGACGGCCGCGCGGATGCTCACCGCATAGACGGCGCAGGCTCCGGCGACGGTCAGCAGGTACCACACCCAGGGTTCGGCGGCGGATCCGCCCGGCACGTCGACGATGAAGGGCCACAGGACGAGGCACACGAGGTACGTCCAGCAGAAGACGAGGCTCGCGACCCGCATCCCCCGCAGGATGACGGAGGACCACGCCACCCAGACGATCGCGGCGCTCATGAGCACGATGACCACGATCCCGCCTGGTCGCTCGGTCGACGAGGGCGTCGTCAGGCCGATCGCGACGGCCTGCGCCCCGAAGACCACCGTCCCGATACCGACGGTGCGGGTGAAGAGCTCGTCGACGCGCTGCGAACTGAAGACCTTCCGGCCGGACACCTCTGCCCGGGATGCGATCGTCGCCGCGACGCTCGCCGGCGGGCGAGCTGCACCGGGCCCCTCAGTCACCATCCACTTGACCGGGGTTGAGCTCCGGGAGGATGCCGTCTTCCACGGCTCGCCGGAGGAGATCGACCTTGGTCGGGGCCGGTCGGCCCACCTCCACGTACTTGCTACGGATGCGGCCGAGGTGCTCCTTGGCCGTGGAAACCGCGATGCCCAGCTCGAGAGCGACCTGCTTAAGCGGCAGACCGGATGCGTAGAGGTGGAGCACATCCCGCTCACGGCGGCCGAGCTGCACCGTGGCGAACTCGCTGTCCGCGTCGATCGCGCTCGCCCACTCGAGGTTGTTGAGCACGCCGCCCGCCGCGACGGTGGCGATCGAGTCCACGACGACCTCGGTCGGGGAGGCCTTGGGGATGACGCCGGCGACGCCCGCGGCGAGCGCTTCCCGCACACTCGCCACCCGGTCGGCGATGCTGTGGATGAGTACGGCAGCGCCCGTCGAATGCGCCCGCTGCACGTTGCTCGTGATGGAGGAGCCGTCTTCGAGCGAGAGGTCGAGAACGACCACGTCGACGGGTTGAGCAACCGCACGGGCGACGAAGGCGTCGACCGTCGACACGCTGTGAACGACCTCGTACCCCGCCATGGCGCAGACCGCCGAGACGCCCAGCCGTACCGACTCGTGGTCGTCGATGATCGCTACCCGTACCATGCGCTCATCGTAGCGTCACGGACGGACGTTCCCGGCGCGCACGAAGGTCGCGACGGCTTCCACGTGGTGAGTGTGCGGGAAGAGATCGAACGCACGGAGAGCGGTGAGCTCGTAGCCGTCCTCCCGGAGGGTCCGCGTGTCCCGGGCGAGCGCGACCGGGTCGCACGCCACGTAGACGATCTGAGCAGGGGCGAGCGTGGTGAGCGACCTCACGACGGCCGTGCCGGCTCCGGAGCGGGGCGGATCGAGGACGACGGTGGCGTCGCGGTAGCGTTCGGCCCCCGTCTCGTCTCCGATCCCTCGCACGAAGCGGTCGACACGAGCGGTGACGGCGCGTGCACCGAGGACGTCCGCGAGGTTCTCAGCGGCATGATCGGTGGCCGACGCTTCGGCCTCGACGGTCGTGATGCGGATTCCCCGGCCGAAACGATCCGCGAGAGTGCCGGCGAACAGCCCGACGCCGCCGTAGAGGTCGAGGTTCGGTGCCGACGGGTCGAACCGGTCGGGGTCGACGGCTCCGGCGACGGCCTCGCTGAGGACGTCAGCGGCCTCCCTGTGGACCTGCCAGAAGCCGAGCGGATCGAGCGTGTAGACGCGATCGCCGACGCGCTCCCGCACGGTGCCGCCGCCGGCGACACCATCCACGGCGACGAGGACCGCGTCCTCCGACTGTACGACGTCGACCGTCTCGGAGCCCGAGAGCACGTCACCGAGCGGTGCGGCCTCGGCGACCGCGGCCGTCGCGAGCGGCAGGTCGTCGACCGGGATGACACGGTGCGAGCGGACCGCGAACGGCCCGACCCGACCGTCGCCGTCCACATGGAGCGTCACACGGGTCCGCCAGCCGAGTCCGTCACCCGACGCGTCGCCGGGCGTCGGCTGCACGACCGTCCGCGTCACGGGGTCGCCCGTCTCGAGGCCGCCGAAGCGCACGAGGGCGTCGGACAACACCTCGCCCTTGAGTCGGCGCTGGGCCGGTAGCGCGATGTGGCCGAACTCGGCGCCGCCCGCCCGGTCGCCCGGCTCGCGGTCGATCGACGCCGCCGACCAGATGTGCTCGACCCGATCGGGTGAGGCCTCGAGCACCTCGAGCGTCTCCGCCCGCCAGAAGCTCTTCTTGCGGGTGTCGACGAGACGGGCGCGCACGACCTCCCCCGGCATGGTGTCGGGGACGAAGATCACGCGGCCCTCGTGACGAGCCACGAAGATCCCTCCGTGAGCTACGTTGGTGATCGTCAAATCCACGATGTCGGGTGTGTCGGCCATGCGTTCGAGCATGTCACAGCCCGCGTGAGAGAGGACCTCCTCCTGCTTCTCTACCTCGCCTCCACGTCTCCGGCGCGACTCGCGCTCCTGCGCTCGAGCGGCGTCGAGCCGGTCGTGTTCCCCTCCTCCGTCGATGAGGATGCCGTGCTCGCCGACGCAGCGGCGAGTCGGACCCTCACCCCTCCCGAGGTGGTCGCGCTGCTCGCCCGCGCGAAGGCCGAGGCCGTCGTGGACGCGGTGATCGCCACCGGCGGCGAACCCGGCCTCATCCTCGGCGGCGATTCCATGTTCGAACTCGACGGCGAGATCTACGGCAAGCCGCACACCCCGGATCGGGCGACGGAACGGTGGCGCCTCCAACGGGGACGCACCGGCACCCTCCACTCCGGACACTGGATCATCGACGTCGATCCCGCTTCCGGCACCATCCGGGGTGCACGCGGTCGGACGGCGGCGGCCACCGTCACCTTCGCCGACGACATCTCCGATGCCGAGATCGACGCGTACGTCGCCTCGGGCGAGCCGCTCGCGGTCGCGGGCGCCTTCACGATCGACAGTCTCGGCGCCCCCTTCATCACCGCGGTGTCGGGCGATCCGTCCACGGTCGTCGGGCTCTCCCTCCCCACGTTGCGCCGGCTGGTGCGGGAGTCCGGTCACGAGTGGACCTCCCTGTGGAACCGACGCGGGGCCCTGTGAACGCACGAGCCCCACAGACGCTTTAGTCGATTCCCACGCGCTCGGCGGCCATTTTTGTGTATGTTCCTCACAGCACGGGGTCGTCGCCCCCATAGACTCGTCTCTTGTGCCACGCATTTCGAAGGTCCTCATCGCCAACAGGGGAGAGATCGCGGTCCGTGTGATCCGCGCCGCTCGTGACAGCGGAATCGGCTCCGTCGCCGTGTACGCCGACCAGGATCGGGACGCGCTCCACGTCCGCCTCGCCGACGAGGCGTACGCCCTCGACGGGAACACGAGCGCCGACACCTATCTCGTCATCGAGAAGATCCTCAGTGTCGCCAGACGCTCCGGCGCCGACGCCGTGCACCCCGGCTATGGATTCCTCGCCGAGAACGCCGACTTCGCGCGCAGCGTCATCGACGCCGGCCTCGTCTGGATCGGCCCGTCGCCCGATGCGATCGAGAAGCTCGGCGACAAGGTCTCCGCTCGACACATCGCCGAGCGCGTGGGCGCTCCCCTCGCCCCGGGCACCCTCAACCCGGTCGCCGATGCTGCCGAGGTACTCGACTTCGTCGACACCCACGGTCTGCCCGTGGCGATCAAGGCCGCTTACGGCGGCGGCGGGCGCGGACTCAAGGTCGCGCGGGAGCGCGACGAGGTCGCCGAGCTCTTCGAATCCGCCACCCGTGAGGCGATCGCGGCGTTCGGCCGCGGCGAGTGCTTCGTCGAGAAGTACCTCGACAAGCCGCGCCACGTGGAGACGCAGTGCCTCGCCGATGCCCATGGCAACGTGGTCGTGGTGTCCACGCGCGACTGCTCGCTGCAGCGGCGTCACCAGAAGCTCGTTGAGGAGGCTCCGGCCCCGTTCCTCACCGACGAGCAGACCGCCGAGCTGTACCGCGCGTCCAAGGCGATCCTGCGCGAGGTCGGTTATCTCGGAGCCGGCACGTGCGAATTCCTCATCGGCCAGGACGGCACCGTCTCGTTCCTCGAGGTCAACACGCGACTCCAGGTGGAGCACCCCGTGTCGGAGGAGGTCACCGGCATCGACCTCGTCCGCGAGCAGTTCCGTCTCGCGGAGGGCGGCGTCCTCGACTACGACGACCCGGTACCCACCGGCCACTCGATCGAGTTCCGCATCAACGGCGAGGACCCTGGTCGCGGCTTCCTCCCGCAGCCCGGCCCCATCCACGTCTTCAAGACGTTCGGCGGTCCCGGAATCCGGCTCGACTCGGGCGTCACGGCCGGCGACAGCATCTCGGGCGCGTTCGACTCCCTGCTCGGCAAGATCATCGTCACGGGCCGCGACCGCGCGCAGGCGCTCGAGCGAAGCCGTCGTGCGCTCGACGAGTTCGAGGTGTCGGGACTGCCGACGGTGCTCCCGTTCCACCGCCTCATCGTGCGCGACCCCGCGTTCACTGCGGAGGACGGGCGCTTCGGTGTCTACACTCGCTGGATCGAGACGGAGTTCGCGGGCGGCATCGAGCCGTGGGACGGCGAACTGTCCGACACCGACGCCCCGGCCGACCGCCACACCGTGGTCGTCGAGGTCTCGGGCAAGCGGCTCGAGGTCAATCTGCCGCAGGCGCTCCTCCCGACGACGAGTCCCCGGGGGCGGAGCGCGACCCCTCCCCCGCGTCGCGGTTCGTCGACGGCTTCGTCCGCCGCGGCGACGGGCGACGACGTGAAGGCACCGATGCAGGCGACGATCGTCAAGATCGCCGTCGAGGAGGGTCAGGCCGTCGTGAAGGGCGATCTCCTCCTGGTTCTCGAGGCCATGAAGATGGAGCAGCCGATCACGGCCCACAAGGACGGCACGGTCACGTCGATCGATGCCCCCGCCGGTCAGACCGTCTCCTCGGGCCACCGCCTCCTCTCCCTCCCCTCCTCCTAACCCCAAAAAGATCGGGATACAGCACGAAATTTCGCGGGGTATCCCGATCTTCTTGGTGCGCTGTGGGCTGTGGAGAGCATGTCTCTGCACGTGATCCGCGCAGCACCCCTCCTCGCGGCGACGCAACCCGCATCGTGTCGGGATGGAATCCGACGAACACAGACTCATTCGACGACGAGACCGAATCGCGATGGGCGACTCGACCGCCGACCTCGACCGGGCCCTCCGCCGCGCAGAACTCATGACGATCGCCCCCGGCACGTACATCACGGGAGAAGACTGGCGCGAGCTCGGACCGGACCGCCGTTACCGACTCCGGGTCCTGGCCGCCGTCGAACGCGTGTCGTCGGACCCGGTCGTGTCCCACTTCTCCGCCGCGTCTCTCTGGGGAATGGATGTGTGGGGCGGATGGCCCACGACGGTCGACGTGCTTGCCGCACCCGGGCGTGGTCGTTCGTCCGGGTCGTTCCGACGACATGGGACCGACGCAGCCCGTCACGAGGTGACGCGCCTGGGCGAGATCCTTCTGACCACTCCCGCTCAGACGGTCATGGATATCGCGACGATCGTCCCTTTCGCCGACGCCGTGGTGACGGCGGACAGCGCGCTCCGGGCCCGGCCCGACGCGGGCGCCCTGGTCACTCGTGAGGAACTGCAGTCAGCAGCGGAGCGAATCGAGGGCACGCCGGGCAGCCGACGTGCCGCGGCCGTCGCCGCGTTCGCCTCGTCGCTGGCCGAATCCCCTCTCGAGTCGTTCAGCCGTGTGCGGATGAGCGAGGAGGGTTTCCCCCCGCCGATCCTCCAGCATCCGTTCGTCCTTCAGAACGGCGCCGTCGCCCGGGTGGACTTCTGGTGGCCGGATTTCGGCGTCATCGGCGAGGCCGACGGTGCTGGGAAGTATGGCGATGACTCGACGGCGCGGGTGGCGGTGCTCGCGGAGAAGAGACGCGAGGACGAGCTTCGACGAACCGTCGACGGCTTCGCACGGTGGAGCCACGCCGACGCGCTGAGTCGCCACAGACTCGTCTACATCCTCCGAAACGCTGGGCTCGTCTCAGGACGACGACGGGCCTTCCCCTGACCCCATGAAGATCGCGATACAGCATGGGATTTCGTGCCGTATCGCGATCTTTTTGGGGTTAGAGGACGATGTGGAGCGCCTTCGCCGCGTCGGTGATGCTGCCTGTGAGGGACGGGTAGACCGCGAACGCCCGCGCGACCTGGTCGACGTTGAGGCGGTGCTCCACGGCGAGCGCGAGCGGGAAGATCAACTCGGAGGCCTTCGGGGCCACGATGACACCGCCGATCACCGTGCCGGAGCCCGTCCGGGCGAAGAGCTTCACGAAGCCCTCCTTGATCCCCATCATCTTCGCGCGAGGGTTCGACGCGAGCGGCAGCTTGTAGATGTCGCCCTGAGCGATGCCGTCCTCGATCTGCTTCTGCGTCCAGCCGACGGTCGCGATCTCCGGCTGGGTGAAGATGTTCGCCGACACGTTCCGCAACTCGGTCGGGGTGACCGCGTCGCCCATGGCGTGGAAGATCGCCGTGCGTCCCTGCATGGACGCTACGGAAGCGAGCGGCAGGAATGTCGTGCAATCGCCGGCGGCGTAGATGTTCGGGATGGAGGTGCGCGCGACGCGGTTCACGCGGATGTGCCCACTCTCCGACATCTGCACTCCGGCCTCCTCGAGGCCGATCCCGGCGGTGTTGGGTACCGCACCGATCGCGATCAGGCAGTGGCTGCCCTCGACCGTGCGTCCGTCGGACAACGTCACGACGATGCCCGTGCCCGAACGCACGACGGACTCGGCGCGCGACTTCGACAGGACCGTCATGCCGTTGCGCTTGAAGACGCGCTCGATCACGGCCGCAGCGTCGGCGTCCTCTCCCGGGAGGACCTGGTCACGGCTCGAGACGAGGGTGACCTCCGACCCGAGGGCGCGGTAGGCGGAGGCGAACTCTGCTCCCGTGACGCCGGAGCCGACGACGACGAGGTGGTCGGGGATGGCCGACAGGTTGTAGAGCTGCGTCCAGGTGAGGATGCGCTCGCCGTCGGGGATGGCCGTCGGCAGGATGCGCGGGCTCGCACCGACCGAGACGACGATGGTGTCGGCCTCGATACGGTCGAAGTCGGTGCCGGCGCCGCCCGGCTCGGTCGAGACGATCACGGCGTCGCGACCGTCGAGCCGCCCCTCGCCATTGATGATGCGGACGCCGTTCTCGAGGAGCGTCGAATGCATGTCCTCCGACTGCTGTCGCGCGAGCCCGAGCAGGCGCTTGTTCACGGCCGCGAGGTTCACCGCGACCTCGGGCCGGATCGGCTTGCCGTCGGAGTTGCGACCGTAGAACTGGACGCCGAGTTCGGAGGACTCGCGGACAGCGATGGCGGCCTCGGCCGTGGCGATGAGGCTCTTCGACGGGACGACGTCGGTGATGACGGCCGAGCCGCCGACCCCCTGGCGCTCCACGAGGGTCACCTCAGCCCCCTGCTGCGCTCCTGCGATGGCGGCCTCGTACCCGCCTGGCCCTCCGCCGAGTACGGCGATCCGCTGTTTCCGCTCAAACTCGTAAGCCATGTCCCGATTCTCGCAGTCCGGAGACGCGCGCACCAATTCGTCGTCCGGGTGCCGACGACGGCCGGTGGAGGAGAGCACCACGGCGGACCGTCGCGCTGCTCGGCCGGGCGACGAGGAGGACGGAGTGCCGACGATTAGAGTGGAGGAATGGCTGAATCCTCGTCGAATCCGTTGGACGCTCCGGGCGTCGATCCGTTCACCGTCGCCGCGCAGGCCGCCGAGCGGATCGCCGAGATCTCCGGCGTCGCGCGGCATGACATCGCCCTCACCCTCGGATCCGGGTGGGGCCGCGCCGCCGAACTCATCGGCGAGACCGTCGCGACGATCCCCGCGACCGAGATCCCCGGCTTCTCGAAGCCCGCCCTCGAGGGGCATGTCGGAACGCTGCGTTCGGTCCGTCTTCCATCCGGGAAGCACGCACTCGTCATCGGAGCGCGCACCCACTATTACGAGGGCCACGGCGTCCGTCGTGTCGTGCACAGCGTGCGGACCGCCGCCGCGACCGGCGTGAAGACGATGATCCTCACGAACGGCGCAGGTGGCATCAAAGAGACGTGGACCCCCGGGACCCCGGTCCTGATCAGCGACCACATCAACCTGACGGCGGACTCCCCGCTCGAGGGCGCGACGTTCATCGACCTCACCGACCTCTACTCCGCGCGCCTCCGAGCGATCGCCCGGGAGGTCGCGCCAGACCTCGACGAGGGCGTATACACCCAGTTCCGCGGCCCCCACTACGAGACGCCGGCGGAGGTCCAGATGGCGAAAGCCATCGGCGGCCACATCGTCGGGATGTCCACGGCCCTCGAAGCCATCGCTGCACGTCAGGCCGGTATGGAGATCCTCGGCTTCTCCCTCATCACCAACCTCGCGGCCGGCATCCAGAAGACCCCCCTCAGCCATCAGGAGGTCATCGAGGCCGGGCGGGCGGCCGAGCCCGTCATCAGCGATCTCCTCGCCCGCGTGGTGGAGCGCCTGTGAGCGCCGGTCGTCTCGCCCGCGCCCAGGCGTGGCTGGCGCAGGACCCGGACGAGGAGACCCGCGCAGAGCTGCAGGACCTGATCGACGCCGTCGAGGGCGGGTCCGCTGAGGCGGAGGCCGCACTCGCCGACAGGTTCGACTCGCGGCTCGCGTTCGGCACGGCGGGCCTGCGCGGCGAGCTGGCCGCCGGTCCCAACCGGATGAACCGGGTCCTCGTGACGCAGGCGGCACGAGGACTCGCGGACTGGCTGCTCGCCTCCGGTCCGAACCCGTCGATCGTCATCGGCTACGACGGTCGGAAGAACTCGCGCATCTTCGCCGAGGACACCGCCCAGATCATGGCGGGGGCCGGTATCCGCGCCGTCCTTCTCCCCCGGTTGCTTCCCACGCCCGTCTTGGCCTTCGCCGTGCGACACCTCGACGTGAGTGCCGGCGTGATGGTGACAGCGAGTCACAACCCGCCGCGCGACAACGGCTACAAGGTCTACCTCGGTGGCCGCGACGCCGGTTCCCAGATCGTCTCACCCGTCGACGCGGAGATCGCCGCGGCGATCGACGTCGTGGCGGCGGGATCGATCGTCGATCTGCCCCGTTCCGACGACTTCGAGGTCGCCGACGAATCTGTCGTCGATGCCTACGTCTCCCGCACGGCCGCCGTCGCTGCGGCCGCTCCGGCCGCGCAGCCGGTCGTCGTGTACACGGCCATGCACGGCGTCGGGTGGGAGACCACCTCTCGCGTGCTCGAGGCCGCCGGGTTCGCCGCACCGATCCTCGTCGAGGAGCAGCTGCACCCCGACCCGGACTTCCCGACCGTCGCGTTCCCCAATCCCGAGGAGCCGGGTGCGCTCGACCTCTCGTACGCCTCGGCTCGAGAGCACTCGGCCGATCTCATCATCGCGAACGATCCCGATGCCGACCGCCTCGCCGTCGCGATCCCCGACGCGACGCAGCCGACGGGCTACAGACGACTCACCGGAAACGAGGTGGGTTCGCTCCTCGGATGGCGTGCGGCGGAATCACTGTCATCGCACGACGAGGCTGCCGCAGAGGGCACACTGGCATGCTCGATCGTGTCGTCGCCCGCCCTCGCTGCTGTCGCGAAGCACTACGGGCTCGAGTTCGCCGACACCCTCACGGGCTTCAAGTGGGTCTCGCGGGCACCCGGCCTCGTCTTCGGCTACGAGGAGGCGCTCGGCTACCTCGTGAACCCCGAGACCGTGCGCGACAAGGACGGCATCTCCGCGGCCGTCGCGTTCCTCGACCTCGCCGCACGGCTCGCCGCCGAGGGATCCGACATCGCGACCCAGCTCGACCGCTTCAGCGAGACGTTCGGCCACTTCGCGAGCGATCAGGTGTCGGTGCGCGTCGACGACCTCAGCAGGATCACGGCGACGATGACCCGACTGCGCGACACGCCTCCCCGGGACATCGGCGGCGTGCGGGTGGAGCGCGTGGAGGACCTGGCCGGAGGTTTCGGCTCCCTCCCGCCGAGCGACGTCCTCCGCTTCCGGCTCGAGGACGGGTCGCGCGTCATGGTGCGGCCGAGCGGCACGGAACCCAAGCTCAAGGTCTACATCGACGTCTCGAGCGACACCGGCACTCTCGCCGAACGGATAGCGGAGGCCGACGCGCGACTCGCGGCGCTGCGTGCCGGAGTGGCCGACCTCGTCGCCTGAGGCGAGAAGAGGGCGGGAGGCGGACGCTCAGCCCTGGGCGCTCATTCAGCCCAGCGCGTCGAAGAGCTTCTGCTCGATCTCGGCCATGTCGACGTAGTTCTGCACCACAACGATGTCCGCCCACGTCGGTGGGATCTTGTCGACGAGTTCCGGGGACGTGAGGATCACCTGGGCGTCCGCTGCGGTCGTCGCGAGCGAGGCCACGTCTGACGCGGTCACGTCGGCCTCGATGTCGAGTCGCGCGAGCGCACGCTCGGCGTTGACCTTGAGGATGCCGGACGTGCCCACACCAGCACCGCAGACCGCGACGATCTTCATGACACTCCTCGAGAGGTGCTGTGCAGGACGAGAGCGATGGCGTCCGACGGCGTCGCCGCGGCGCTCAAGGCGGGAACCAGTTCCGGGTCGTTGAAGGCGTTGGCGAGGTCGGCGATACCCGTGACGTGGGCGTCGGCCGTCGTGACGGCGAGACCGATGACGACGCTGACGGGGTCGTTGTGCGCGTGGCCGAACGACACGGGCTCCGCGAGGGTGACGAGCGAGAGCCCGTCGGCGAGGACGTCCTCGCCCGGCCGTGCGTGCGCGAGAGCGAGGCCCGGCGCGATCACCACGTAGGCGCCGAACTCCTCGATCACGTCGATCATGCGCTGGGTGTAGGTAACCCCGACCGAACCCGCCGCGATGAGTACATCGCCGGCGGCGCGCACGGCGTCTCGCCACGTCGCAGCCGGGACGCCCAATCGGACGGAGGCTTCAGTGAGCGGGGGCAGCGGCATCGGCAGGTCCAGAGGTCGGTGTGTCAAGACGTTGTTCGACGTCTTGTTCCAGGGTAGCGCTCGAAGGCCGAGCATTTGCTGTCCATCAACACCCCGGACGGTGCGCTCAGGGTGCGTCATTCTCCGCGGCATCGAAGCCCTGCGAGATGCGCTCGGAGAGTTCCTCTCGTTCCTCGAGTGGGAGGAAGGACGCAGCGGCGGCGTTGAGCTGGAAGGCCTCGAGGTCGCCGAGGTCGTACCCGAACGCGTCGCTCAGGAGGCCGAGCTCGCGGGTGAGGCTCGTGGCGCTCATGGTGCGGTTGTCCACGTTGACGGTCACGCGGAAACCGAGCTGGTAGAGCAGGTCGAACGGGTGGTCGTCGAGCTCGGCACCCCAGCGCGCGATCGCGCCGGTCTGGAGGTTCGAGGACGGACTGAGCTCGAGGACGATCTCCCGATCCTTGACCCATTGGGAGAGACGACCGAGCGAGACGTAGACGTTCTCGTCGTCGCTGCGTTCGATCGTGATGTCTTCCGCGATGCGGACGCCGTGGCCGAGCCGCAGAGCGCGACCGTCGAGGAGCGCGCCCCGGATCGATTCGAGACCGTCGGCCTCACCGGCGTGCACGGTGACCGGGAAGTACTCGGAGGCGAGGTAGTCGAAGGCGACGCGCTGCCTGCTGGCCGGGAACCCGGCCTCGGCGCCCGCGATGTCGAAGCCGACGACCCCGCTGTCGCGGTGGCGGACGGCGAGTTCCGCGATCTCGAGGCCGCGATCCGCGTGACGCATCGCCGTGACGAGCTGGCCGACACGGATGTCGCGCCCGTCGCGGGCGGCGTCGTCGATCGCCTGGTCGATGCCCTCCTGCACGGCGACGACGGTCTGGTCGAGAGTGAGACCACCCTGCAGGTGCTGCTCGGGTGCCCATCGGATCTCGCCGTACACGACGCCGTCGTCCACGAGATCCTCGACGAACTCACGCGCCACTCGGCGGAGTCCTTTCTCAGACTGCATGACGGCGATCGAGAGGTCGAACGTCTTGAGGTAGTCCGGGAGGTTGCCGGCCGAGCAGGAGTCCACGAACCAGTCGGCGAGGGCCTCGGGCTCCGACGCGGGGACATCGAGACCGATCTCCTCACCCAGCTCGATGATCGTCTGCGGGCGGAGTCCGCCGTCGAGATGATCGTGCAACGAGACCTTCGGGAGGTCCCGGATGTCGATGCCGTCGGAATAGTATTCGTCGTCGCTCGTGCTCACTGGTTCAGCGTACCGTGGGCCGACCGACGCGGCTGGGCGGATCTGAGATCAGCCGATGCGCTGGCGCACGAGCGGGCCACGCTCGACGACGGTTCCGGACGGTGCGATCTCCCACGCCCCATCGACGGCGGCGAGCGCGCGCTCGAAGCGCGAGTCGTCGTCGGCCGAGAGGGTGAAGAGGGGCTGACCCGCGACGACGTAATCGCCGGGCTTCGCGTGCAGGTCGATCCCGGACGCATGCAGGACCGGGTCCTGCTGGCGAGCGCGGCCGGCCCCGAGCCGCCACGCGGCGATCCCGAAGGGAAGGGCCTCCTGTCGGCTGAGGACACCGTCACGGTCGGCCGTGACGGTGTGGGTCTCACGCGCGACCGGAAGAGGCGCGTCGGGGTCGCCGCCTTGCGCCTCGATGGCGGCACGCCACGAGTCCATTGCCCGTCCGTCGCGGAGGGCCTCCTCGACGTCGGCGTCCGGCTGGCCGACGAGCGCGAGCATCTCCCGGGCGAGGGCAACCGTGAGCTCGACGATGTCGGCCGGGCCCCCGCCCGCGAGCACCTCCACGGACTCGCGCACCTCGTTCGCGTTGCCGATCGCGAGGCCGAGCGGCACGTTCATGTCGGTGAGCAGGGCCGACGTGGCGACACCCGCATCGGTTCCGAGCTCCACCATGGTGCGGGCGAGCTCCTCGGCGCGCGCGTAGTCGGTCATGAACGCCCCTGAACCGAACTTCACGTCGAGCACGAGAGCCTCTGTGCCCTCCGCGATCTTCTTCGACATGATGCTCGAGGCGATGAGCGGGATAGCCTCGACCGTCCCCGTGATGTCTCGAAGCGCGTAGAGCCGCTTGTCCGCTGGGGCGAGGCCGCTTCCGGCAGCGCAGATCACTCCCCCGACGTCCCGGAGCTGCGCGAATATCTGCTCGTTCGTGAGGTCGGCCCGCCACCCGGGGATCGACTCGAGCTTGTCGAGCGTTCCGCCCGTGTGGCCGAGACCACGTCCGGACAGCTGCGGCACGGCGACGCCGAAGGACGCCACGAGAGGCATGAGCGGGAGCGTGATCTTGTCGCCGACGCCGCCCGTCGAGTGCTTGTCGACCGTGCGCTTGCCGAGACCCGAGAAGTCCATCCGCTCACCGGAGGCGATCATCGCGAGCGTCATGTCGCGGATCTCGCGGCGGCTCATGCCGCGGATGAGGATCGCCATCGCGAGTGCCGACATCTGCTCGTCGGCCACGTAGCGGCGCGTGTAGGCGTCGATGAGCCAATCGATCTCCGCGGTCGCGAGCTCGCCGCCGTCACGCTTCGTCCGGATGAGGTCGACGACGTCGAAGGCCTCGATCTGCTCAGGGGTGGCGGTGTCGTTCATGGTGGTTCCTTTCGCGTCGGGCGCTCGTGCGCTCCGACCAGATCCCGCAGGTGTCAGCGGGCGTAGGCGTCGAGCGTGCTCGGACCGAACGCGTCCGGGAGGACCTCGTCGATCGTGCGCACCCCCGACACCGTCTCGAGCAGCATTCCGGGCGCCGCGTGCTCGAAGAGCAGCTGGCGGCACCGGCCGCAGGGCATGAGGATGTTGCCGTCGCCGTCGACGCACGTGAAGGAGACGAGCTTGCCGCCACCCGTCAGATGGAGCGTCGACACGAGGGCGCATTCGGCGCAGAGCGTGAGTCCGTACGACGCGTTCTCCACGTTGCAGCCCGTGATGGTCCGGCCGTCGTCGACGATCGCCGCGACCCCGACGGGGAACTTCGAGTACGGGACGTAGGCCTTTCGCATGGCCTCGGAGGCGAGGGCGCGCAGGGCGTCCCAGTCGACGTCGGCTGCGTGGTTCGACATGTCGGTCATGACTTGATGTACGGCTTTCCCGAGGCGGCCGGGCCCCGTGCGTAGCCGACGAGGCCGGCGACCGCGAGGATCGTGACGACGTACGGCAGCATGAGCATGAACTCGCTCGGTACGGGCGATCCGATCGCCCCGAGCACGTTCTGGAGGTTCGTCGCGAAGCCGAAGAGGAGCGCGGCGAAGGTGGCCCTGATCGGGTTCCAGCGGCCGAAGATCACGGCGGCGAGGGCGATGAATCCGGCACCTGCCGTCATGTCCTTGCCGAAGCTCGAGACCGAGTCGAGGGTGAAGTACGCCCCACCGAGACCGGCGACGGCGCCAGCGAGCGACACGTTCCAGAACCGCGTGGCGTTCACGCGGATGCCGACGGTGTCGGCCGCCTGCGGGTGCTCGCCGACGGCGCGGAGCCGGAGGCCCCACTTCGTGTGGAACAGACCGAGGTAGACCGCGATGACGGCGATGTACATGAGGTAGACGATGAGCGTCTGGCGGAACAGGACAGGTCCCACGATGGGGATCTCGCTGAGTACGGGGATCGGGAACCGCGGGAAACGCGGTGCCGTGTTGAGGTTCGCCGTGTCCTGCGAGAGCACCGTCGAGAAGAGGAACGACGTGAGCCCGAGCACGAGCACGTTGAGCACGACACCGACGATGACCTGGTCTACGAGGTACTTGATCGAGAAGGCCGCGAGCACGAAGCTCACGAGCACGCCGGCGACCATGGCGGCGATGAGCCCAGCGAACGGGTTGCCCGTGATCGACGCGACGAGGGCGGCGCAGAACGCGCCAGCCAGCAGCTGTCCCTCGATCGCGACGTTCACGACGCCGACGCGCTCCGAGATCACGCCGCCGAGGGCTCCGAAGATGAGCGGCGCACTGAGGGACACCGTGCCGAGGAGGAGCCCCGTGACGGGGATCGCCGCTCCGGCGGCGGCCCACGTGAGGAAGCCGAGCAGGAAGAGGAACGTGAACGCCACGATCGACGCGGCGAGCACGATCCGGCGGGTCCGGAGACCGAGCCGCGAACCGGCCACCGTGAGACCGACGACGAGGGCGGTCAGCAGGGCGAGAAGGACGGTGACGACGATTCCCGTCCCGCGGGCTGGCAGGACCCAGTCCGCGAGCTGGACGAGGTCGCTGTCGGACGAGAGCCGGAACGTGGTCTCGCCGTCGCGACCGACGGCGACGAACAGGATCGCCGCGACGATCACGAAGATGGCGAGGGCGATGGGCGCCTTCCAACTGCGGATCTCGGTGGCCTCGAGCGTCTCCGAGACGGGCGTGGCGTCGGGGGTCGTGATGGTGGTCATTTGGCCGCGACCTCCTTCGTGACGATCGGCGTCGTTCGGCGTCGCCTCCGTGTGCCGTCCGGCAGGAAGAAGATGGCACGCACGAGGGGCGGGGCTGCGATGAAGAGGACGATGAGCGACTGGACGATCGTGACGACGTCGACGGGGACGCCCTGTGACGCCTGCATCGAGTATCCGCCGGCCTTGAACGCACCGAACAGGATGCCGGCGGCGAAGATGCCCCACGGTCGCGAGCGCCCGAGGAGGGCGACCGTGATCGCGTCGAATCCGATCCCGGCATCGATGCCCGAGCTGAAGCCCGTCGGCACCGTCCCGAGCACCTGCATGACTCCGGCGAGACCGAGGAGGCCACCGGACACGAGCATCGCGTAGACGTAGATGTTCTTCACGTCCATGCCCGCGACGCGCGCCGCGTTCGGGTTCTCTCCGACGGCGCGGAAGCGGAAGCCGAGGCTCGACCGGTTGAGGAGCCACCACACGAAGATCGTGGCGAGGATCACGAGGATGAAGCCAGCGTGCAGCTTGTACGCGGGCCCGAAGAGGGACGGGAAGATCGCGGTCTCGAGCATCGGCGGCGACTTGGGGTTCACCTGTCCTGGCGCCTGCAGGAGCCCGGGGGTCCGCAGCATGTAGGCCACGAGGTAGAACGCCACGTAGTTGAGCATGATGGTGAGGATCACCTCGTGCGCACCCGTCCTGGCCTTCAGCAGGCCGACGATGCCACCCCAGAACGCTCCGCCGAGGATTCCCGCGATGACCGCGACGATCAGGTGGATGCCCCACGGGAGCTCGAAGGAGAAGCCGACCCACCCGGCAGCCGCTGCGGCGATGAGCATCTGACCGCGGCCACCGATGTTGAACATCCCGACGCGGAAGGCGAGCCCCACGCCGAGACCGGCGACGATGAGCGGTGCGGCGTAGGTCAGCGTGTCGGTCAGCGGACGGATCGCGGTGAGGAAGTCGTCGCGGCGGAAGTTGTAGATCGAGCCCTGGAAGAGCGCGACGTACGCGCCGGAGACCGCGTTCCAGATCGCGAGGAACGTGTCCTGCGGTCGGCTGAAGAAGTAACCGGCGGCCGCCTGCACGTCCTCGTTCGTGAGGGCGATGAGCACGCCGCCGATGAGGAGAGCGAGGAAGACGGCGAGCACCGTGATGAGCACGTTGCCACCCGTGATCTCCTTGAGGATCGCGTTGGCACGCGGCTGCTCAGGCGTGCTCGTGGGTGTCGAGGACGTGGGCGTCGTCGAGGCGGTCGTCGACTCGGGCGCGCTCATGCGGCGACCTCGGCCGGACGCTCGCCGGCCATCATGAGGCCGAGCACATCGCGCGGGGTGTCCCCCGGGACGATCCCCACGATCGATCCGCGGTACATGACCGCGATGCGGTCCGCGAGCGCGACGACCTCGTCGAGCTCGGTCGAGACGACGATCACGGGGATGCCGGCGTCGCGCGTCTCGATCATGCGCTTGTGGACGAACTCGATGGAGCCGACGTCGATGCCGCGGGTGGGCTGAGCCGCGATGAGGAGCCGGAGATCCCGGCTCATCTCCCGCGCGAGCACGACCTTCTGCTGGTTGCCGCCGGACAGCCGACCGGCGGCCGTCGAGATGGACTGGGCGCGGATGTCGAACTCCTTCTTCTTCTCCTCGGCGAACTCGTCGAGGTGGTCGCGACGGAGGGAGCCGCGCACGACGAAGGGCTCCCCGTGCGATCGGTCGAGCATGAGGTTCTCCGCGATCGTGAACTCGCCGACGAGGCCGTCCTCCGTGCGGTCCTCCGGGACGAAGCCGACGCCGGCGTCGAGGACGCGACGGACGCTCAGCCCCGTGAGGGTCTGGGAGCCGAGGGACACGCGGCCGCTCACGCGCGGCTGGAGGCCCATGATCGCCTCGGTGAGCTCGGTCTGACCATTGCCCTGCACCCCGGCGATGGCGAGGATCTCGCCTTCGCGCACCGTGAAGCTGACGTCGTTGACGACCTTGAGGCCGAGAGGGTCGATGACGTCGAGGTGCTCGACGACGAGCGCCGCTCCCCCGGGGTCGGCCGGGCCCTTCTGCACGACGAGCTCGACGGCGCGCCCCACCATGAGGGCGGCGAGCTCGGAGTTGCTCGCAGTCGGCTGGGCCTCGCCCACGACCTTGCCGAGGCGGATGACCGTGATGCGGTCCGCGACCTCGCGCACCTCGCGCAGCTTGTGGGTGATGAAGACGATGGAGGTGCCCTCGTCGCGGAGTTGGCGCATGATGGCCATGAGCTCGTCGGTCTCCTGCGGCGTGAGGACGGCCGTGGGCTCGTCGAAGACGAGGACCTTCGCGTCGCGCGAGAGCGCCTTGATGATCTCGACGCGCTGCTGCACGCCGACGGGGAGGTCTCCGACGAGGGCATCGGGGTCGACACTGAACCCGAAGCGGTCGGAGATCTCCCGCACGCGCTTGCGCGCGGCGTCGAGGTTGAGGCGGCCGCCGAAGGTGGTCTCCTCGTGTCCGAGCATGACGTTCTCGGCGACGGTGAAGACGGGGATGAGCATGAAGTGCTGGTGCACCATGCCGATACCGGAGCGCATCGCGTCTCCCGGCCCGTCGAAGTGCTGGACGGCGTCGTCGAGCAGGATCTCGCCCTCGTCGGCCTGGTACAGGCCGTACAGGACGTTCATCAGGGTGGACTTTCCCGCCCCGTTCTCGCCGAGGAGGCAGTGGATTTCGCCGGGAGCGACGACCAGATCGATGTGATCGTTGGCCGTCAGGGCACCGAAACGCTTGGTGATCCCGCGGAGTTCGAGCTTCATTGGATGGTCCCTAGATGCCGGGCACGGATCGCGTGCTGGCGGAGTTCGAGCGTCGGGTGACGCTCAATCGTAAGACGGAACAGAGGGGGAGACCAGCCGGACGGCTGGTCTCCCCCGATGTGCATGAACGATCGGCGCCCACCCGCGACACGGGCGGGCGCCGATCCTCGGTCGACCTACTCCGCGGTGGGCGAAGCGGGCGACGTGACCTCGATCGAACCGTCGACGATGCCGGCGGAGATCTCGTCGAGCTCGCTCTGCAGCGTGTCGCTCACCGAGTCCTCGAAGTCGTGGAACGGCGCGATGCCGACGCCCTCGTTCTCGAGCGTGCCGACGTATGCGGTGTTGTCGAAGTCACCGTTGCCGGCGGCCGTGACGACGTCCTCGACACCGGTCGACATCTGCTTGAGGACCGAGGTGAGGAAGTACTCCTTGCCCTCGGGGTAGGTCTCGTAGAGGTCGGCGTCGACGCCGATCATCTTGATGTCCTTGCCCGAGTCGCGGATGGCCTCGATCGCGCTGATGAAGATCGGTCCACCGACGGGGAGCAGGATGTCGGCGTTCTGGTTGATGAGCGTCGTGGCGAGCTGCTTGGCCGTGTCGTTGGCCTCGAATCCACCCGTGAAGGAACCGGTCTGGGCGTCGACGTCCCAACCGACGACCTTGACGTCGGCGTCCTTCTGCTCGTTGTAGTACGCGACGCCGTCGGCGAAGCCGTCCATGAAGATCGTGACGGTCGGGAACTGCATGCCGCCGAAGGTGCCGACGACGCCGGTCTCCGTGGTGTCAGCCGCCGCGTAGCCGGCGAGGAACGCCGCCTGAGCGGTGTCGTAGATGATCGGCTTGACGTTGTCGGCCTCGATCGAGCTGTCGTCGAGCATGACGAACTCGACATCGCTGTTGGCCTCGGCGGCGGCCTTCGTTGCCTCGGCGAGCGCGAAGCCGACCGAGACGATGAGGTTGCAGCCCTCGTCGACGAGGCTCGTGATGTTCGGGGCGTAGTCGTCCTCGGTCTCGGACTCGACCTCGGTCACCTCGGTGCCGAGCTCGTCGGCCGCCTTCGTGATGCCTTCGTAGCTCGCCTGGTTGAACGACTTGTCGTCGAAGCCGCCCGCGTCGGAGACGATGCAGGGCTTGAAGTCGCTCGCCGCGTCGCCTCCGCCGGTGCCGCTCTCCGTGGGCGCCTGGCCGCAGCCGGCGAGAAGAGCGATGACGCCGAGGCCGGCGATGCCCGAGACGGTGACCCGTCGGGTGGTGATAGTCAAGATGTCCTCCAAATGAGTCCCCGGCAGGGCAGCGGGGACGGATGCAGTCAGGTTACCCAATGTGACGATCCGCCCCGAACCCCGGGAGGTTCTCGCAACAGACTCGTTACATAGCGGACCCGCGACGAGGATTTCCTGCTCGGCGGTGCCGTCGGGAGCACCGTGTTCAGACCCCCTGGACGACCGATCCGCCCCGGTTGATGACGATCTCCTCGCCCGCCCAGCGCCGCCTCAACCAGCGGTCGTGGCTCGCGATGACGACCGCTCCCGGGTATGCGCCGAGTGCGTCCTCGAGGTCGGTCGCGAGCGCGAGGGACAGGTGGTTCGTCGGCTCGTCGAGCAGGAATACGTGGGGTGGCCTCGCCAGGATCAGCGCGAGGGCGACGCGTCGCTGCTGCCCGACCGACAGCTGCGACACGGGGCGGTCGAGGTCGGTCGCGTTCACGAGGCCGAGCCCCGCGAGCGGGATGCGCGAGGCGCGCTCCTCCCCGAGCGCCTTCTCGTAGACGGTTCGAGGAGAGGCCGACGGATCGGCGAAGCTGACGTCCTGTTCGAGGAGCCCGATCCGCAGCCCCTTCCTCCGCGCGACGCGCCCTCCGTCCGTGGCCACCGTCCCGGCGAGCAGCGCGAGGAGCGTCGACTTGCCCGCCCCGTTCGCTCCCGTCACGAGCAGCCGGGTGTCGGGCTTCACGTCGAGCCGCTCGACACGAAGACGTCCCGGCACGACGGCGTCCCTCACGCTCACGAGCGGCTCGCCACCCCCGATGGATCCGAATCCGGCCGGGATCCCCGCGAAGGCGAGGGGCGTCGGCGGGGCCTCGACACGATGGGCCTCGAGGTCCTCGATGCGACGCTCGGCATTGCCGATCCGGCGGCTGATCTGCGCCTCGACCTTCGCGCCCTTGAAGGGACCGATGTACTTGTCGTTGTCCCTCCGGACACCGGTGAACCGGAGGGACTCGCCCGTGCCTGACACGGTCTCCCTGAGTTCGCGCAAGCGCTGCTCCTCCTCGCGGAATCTCCGCTCCCAGCGGTCGCGCTCCGCCGCTTTGACGGCGAGGTAGTCGCTGAAGCCGCCTCCGAAGACGGCGACGCCCGCCCCGGTGCCGCGCGGGTCGCTCGGGGTGCGCGCCGGGTCGAGATCGACGAGCCCCGTCGCGACCTCGTCGAGGAATGCACGATCGTGGCTCGCGAACAGGACGGGACCGTTCCACCCGACGAGTTCGTCGCGCAGGAAGGCGACGGCCACGTCGTCGAGGTGATTCGTCGGCTCGTCGAGGAGGAGGGCGTCCGGGCGAGACAGCAGCAGGCCTGCGAGGGCCAGCCGTGACCTCTGTCCACCGCTCACGTCCGAGACGAGCCGGGACCTGTCGACGTCCGCGACACCGAGTGCATCGAGCACGACGTCCAGTCGCGCGGCGAGCGACCAGACGTCGGCTCGCTCGGCGGCGTCGAGTGCGGCCGCGTAGCGCTCGGCGGCGGACGGGTCACCGTCGGCGAGCGCGTCGGCGGCGTCCGAGAGGTCCCGCTCGAGAGCTCTGACCTCGTCCGTCGCGGCATCGAGGAGCCCGCCGACGGTCGTCGACGCGGATCGCGGCACCTCCTGCCAGAGCATCCCGATCCGGCGCGGGGAGGCGATTGTCCCGCCGTCGGGGTCATCGACCCCCGCGACGATCCGGAGCAGCGTGGATTTGCCGGCACCGTTCTCGCCGATGAGTCCCGTGCGCGATCCCGGCGGCACCACGAACGACACGTCCGTGAGGACCCGCCGGTCGCCGAAGCGGCGGGAGACGCCGTCGAGCCGGATGTGGTCGAGCTCGGGGGACGACGGACGAGCCGTCTGGGCAGAGGAGGAGGACGAAGAGGGAGAGGAAGATCGCAAGGCTGCACCGCCGTCTGGAAAGGGGGCGTTGACCTTCCGCTGTGTAGAGCGTCGTCCCCACGGACAGAGCCAGGAGAAGACAGGAGGTGCGGATCACGAACGCCCGGAAACCGGATCACCCGCCGGGCATAAGCTCCCGGATCGAACGGGAGCGCCTCGGACGCGGGGAGGAATGGCGTTACAACTTCACCTCTCGACGCTAACAGACGGGCGCGCCGACGGAAAGGCCGGCGCCACGGATCCGGGGAATCCGTGGTGCCGGCCGGGCGTCATCGCGCGATGGATCGCGCACCGTCGGAGACGGTGTCAGGAACCGCCCTCGATGTCGTCCTCCTGCAGGTAGTTGCTCACCACGGGCAGGCTCGCCGTCATGAGGGTACCGTCGTCGCGACGCGCCCGCGAGTGGATGCGCTGCGTGGGCTTGCCGGGGATGCGCGGACCCTGGTCGCGCAGGGGCACCACGAGCTCCGCGCCGGCCTCCACGGTGTAGTCCTTCCCGCGGACGGAGAAGTCGACGGCCTCGCCCTCGACGACCTCAACGCTGAACTCGTTCGTCCGCACGCGCACGACGAGCTTGCTCCCGCGCCAGGTGAGGTTGAAGGCGAGCTTCGTCCACTCGGCCGGCAGTCGGGGGTCGAACGACAGCGAGCCGTCGTAGTCGCGCATACCGCCGAAGCCGCTCACGAGGGAGCTCCACACGCCACCGGCCGATGCGACGTGAACGCCGTCCGACGAATTGTTGTGGAGGTCCGCGAGGTCGACGAAGAGCGAGTCGGTGAAGTACTCGAGCGCGAGGTCCTGGTACCCGATCTCCGCGGCGATGATCGACTGCACGGCCCCGGACAGCGTGGAGTCCCCCGTGGTCAGCGGGTCGTAGTACTCGAAGTCGGCGAGTTTCTCGTCGTGCGTGAACTCGCCGCCCTGGAGGAACAGGGCGAGCACGACGTCCGCCTGCTTGAGCACCTGGAACCGGTAGATGACGAGAGGGTGGAAGTGGAGCAGGAGGGGCATCCGCTCCTTCGGCGTGTTCGCGAGGTCCCACACCTCACGGTCGAGGAACTGCGCGTCCTGCGGGTGGATGCCGAGCGCCTCCGAGTACGGGATCATCATCGACTCCGCGATGCGCTCCCACTCCTCGACCTCGTCGGCGTCGAGCGACAGGCGGGCCGTGAGGAGCGCGAAGCCCCGCGGGTCCGTCTCCTTGAGCTCACGGACGCACTGCGCCGCATACCGCAGGTTGAAACGCGCCATGACGTTCGTGAAGAGGTTGTCGTTGACGACCGTCGTGTACTCGTCAGGGCCGGTGACCCCGTGGATGTGGAACGTCTCCGTCTCCTCGTCCACGATGCGCCAGAAACCGAGCGTCGTCCACAGTCGAGCCGTCTCCACCGCGATGTCGATCGCTCCGCGGTGCAGGAAGTCGGTGTCGCCCGTCGCCCGAACGTAGCGCGCGAGCGCGAAGGTCACGTCGGCGTTGATGTGGTACTGGGCCGTACCCGCCGCGTAGTAGGCGGACGCCTCCTCTCCGCTGATCGTGCGCCAGGGGAAGAGCGCCCCATCCTCGTTCAACTGGCCGGCACGCTTCCGGGCCGCCGGCAGCATCTGCTCGCGCATCCGCAGCGCATTGCGGGCGAAGAGCGGCGTCGTGTAACTGAGGAAGGGGAGCACGTAGATCTCGGTGTCCCAGAAGTAGTGGCCGCTGTAGCCGCTCCCCGTGAGGCCCTTGGCGGGAATGCCGAGCCCATCGGCGCGCGCGGCCGCTTGTGCGAGCTGGAGCAGGTTCCACCGCACGGCCTGCTGGATCTCCGGCTGCCCGTCGATCTCCACGTCGGACGCGGCCCAGTAGGTGTCGAGCCAGTCGCGCTGCTTCTCGTACTGGGCGGCGAGACCCTCGGACCGCGCGCGGTCGAGGGTGCGGCGGCAGCGGTTGATGAGCTCGCGCGTCGGCGCTCCGCGAGACGAGTGGTAGCTCACGAACTTCGTCACGCTGATGGGTACACCGGCCTTCGCCTGAACGCGGTAGACGTTCTTCGCGATGTCGGGCTCGACGATCGTGCGATGGACGTAGTCGTTCTCGGTCTCGATGGCGTGGTCGGCCGCGACGGCGACCGTCATTCCGGAGTTCGCCACGCGGTAGCTCAGGACGCTCCGCCCGCCGTCCTGCCAGTACTCCCCCGGCACGAGCACGCGCTCGGAGATCTTGTCGGTCTTCCGCGGATCGAAGGACTTGCCGCTCCGTCCGGGGGCACCGCCGTACTCGTCCTCGCCGTCCTGGCGGTTGAGCATCTGGCAGGAGATCGTGACGGGGGCATCGGAGTCCTCGACCGTGACCTCCATGGTCATGACCGCGAGGTGGCGCTCGACGAAGGAGACCATCCGACTCGTCCGCACGCGAACACGCTTGCCGGCCGGCGTGAACCACAGCAGCTCGCGCGTGAGCACCCCACTGCGGAAGTCGAGGGTGCGGGTGTAGTCGATGAGCTCGGCCTCGTCGAGCGAGAGCGGCTCGTCGTCCACGTAGAGGCGCATGACCTTGGCGTCCGGCGCGTTCACGATGGTCTGCCCCACCTCGGCGAAGCCATAGGCCTGCTCGGCGTGGCGGATCGGCCACGTCTCGTGGAGGCCGTTGATGAAGGTGCCGTGCTCGTGCGCCTTCCGACCCTCCGCGTTGTTGCCGCGCATGCCGAGGTAGCCGTTCCCGATGGAGAACAGGGTCTCCGCTTGGCCGGCCGAGTCGAGATCGTACGTCTTCTCGACGAGCTTCCACGGGTCGACCGGGAAGCGTTCGCGGTCCATCATCGCCATGGGCGTGTCGTTCCTTCGCTGGAGGTGGGGTGGGTGAACGTCAGTGGGAGGAGGGGGCCGCGGCCCCCAGGAGATCGGAGAGATCGGGGACCACGAGGTGCGCGCCGGCGGCGAGCAGCGCGTCGGGCCCAGCTCCCCTGTCGACTCCGAGGACGAGGGCGAAGCCACCGGTGACCCCGGCGGCCACGCCCGATGCCGCGTCCTCCACGACGACGGAGCGCGCGGGATCCACGCCGAGCCGTGTGGCTCCGAGCAGGAACATGTCGGGGGCTGGCTTGCTCGGCAGCCCCTCGACCTCCGCGACGGCGCCGTCGACCACGACGGGGAAGCGGTCGCGGAGACCAGCGGCTCGGAGGACGGACTCGGCGTTCTTCGAGCTCGACACGACGGCCTTCGGGGTACCGGCCGCCTCGAGGACGTCGAGCATGGCGATCGAACCGGGGTACGCCGTGACGCCGTCACGCTCGAGGATGTCGGCGAACACGACGTTCTTCCGGTTGCCGACGCCGCAGACGGTCTCGGCCGTCGGTGCGTCGTCGGGCGAGCCCCAGGGGAGGTCGATCCCGCGGGAGGCGAGGAGCCGCGAGACGCCCTCATACCGCTGCATCCCGTCGAGGGAGAGGTAGTAGTCGTCGTCCGTGTACGGCTTTGCGACGCCCCACGCGTCGAAGAGCTCCGTGAACATGACCTTCCAGGCGTGCATGTGCACGTCGGCGGTGGGCGTGAGCACCCCGTCGAGGTCGAAGAGGATGGCGTCGTACGAGGTGAGGTCAGGCAAGGACGTGTTGCCCGGTTCCGGCTGGATGGTGGTCACTGGGTCTCCGCTGGTCGAGTGTTCAGCTGGTCGGGTGGAGCCGCGCTGCGGCCGGTGGCGCGGGGCGCGGAGACAACTCTCCTCAGTTGCGCCGGGAACTGCAAGATGAGCACGTCCGCTCGCTCGAGTGACGGATCACAGGACGTCGCCGCGGCCCGACAGCTTGAGGGCGTCGACGACCGACTTCACGCGCTGCGCGTTCTCCCGCGTGGTCACGAGCAGCGCGTCGGGGGTGTCCACCACCACGATGTCCTTCACCCCGATGAGGCTGATCACCCTCTCCGTCTGGGTCACGACGATGCCGCTCGACGAGTCCGCGAGCACGCGGGCGTTCTCGCCGAGGATCGCGAGATCCGACGGACGTCCGCCCGAGTTGATCTTGGCGAGCGACGCGAAATCGCCGACGTCGTCCCAGTCGAAGTGTCCGGGAACGACAGCGAGCCGTCCGGCCTTCGCCGCCGGCTCGGCGACGGAGTAGTCGATCGCGACCTTCGGGAGCTCCGGCCAGATCCGGTCGACGGCCGGCCCGCGCAGAGCCGGGTCGTCCCACACGGCTGCGAGTTCGAGCAGGCCGTCACGCAGGGCGGGCTCCGAGCGGCCGAGCTCCTCGAGGAGCACGTCGGCACGGCTGATGAACATGCCGGCGTTCCAGAGGTACTCCCCGGACCGCAGATAGCGACGTGCGGTCGCCAGATCGGGCTTCTCGACGAACGAGCGGACGCGCATCGCGCTCGGCGACGACGCGATCTCGAGGCTCTCGCCGCTGTTGATGTAACCGAATCCGATGGCCGGCTCCGTCGGCTGGATACCGATCGTCGTGACGTATCCGGCATCGGCGGCCGCGGCGGCCTCCGCCACGGTGGCGCGGAACTGACGGGAGCTCCTGATGACGTGGTCGGCGGCGAACGATCCGATGATCACATCGGGCTCGCGCCGCGACAGGATGGCCGCAGCGAGGCCGATCGCCGCGGATGACTCGCGCGGTTCGCTCTCCAAGACGATGTTGTGGTCGGCGATCCCCGGGAGCTGGGCCTCCACCGCCGAGCGGTGGGCGCGCCCCGTGACGACCATGATGCGTTCGGCGCCCGCGAGGGGTGCGAGACGGTCGTATGTCGCGCGCAGCAGAGTCGTGCCGCTGCCCGTGAGATCGTGCAGGAACTTGGGCGCGTCGGCGCGAGACAGCGGCCACAGCCGGGAGCCGATACCGCCGGCCGGGATCACGCTGTAGAACCGCTCGAGAGACGTCGTCATGGGGCCACCATACCGAGACCGCGTGACGGGAGGATTTCCGGGCTGACGGCACTGTGGGCAGGTCTACAGTGGTGTCGTCACGGAAGGGACACACGTGGACGACTCGAACACCCTCGGTATCCCGCTCCCCGACCCCCGACGGAACGTCTCGGCGCGAGGCGCGAGACGGCTCGTGCACGCTCCGGACGATCGGGACAGCCTCGTGGCGGCCGGCATCTACTCGGATGGACGGAAGGTCTCGGCGCCCGACAGCCTCCAGGAGGCGTTCGCGACTCTGCGCGAGACGCCCGACTCCTTCGCCTGGATCGGGCTCTACCGTCCGGACGAGAACGAGGTCGGGGAGATCGCACACGAATTCGGGCTGCACGCTCTCGCCGTCGAGGACGCCGTGCTCGCGCACCAGCGACCCAAGATGGAGCGATACGACGACGTGCTCTTCATCGTCCTGCGCGCCGCGGACTACGTCGACGAGACCGAGCGCCTCGTCTTCGGGGAGCTCCACGTGTTCCTCGGACCGAACTTCATCGTCACCCTGCGCCACGCCGAAGCACCCCAGCTCACGGGTGTGCGCTCGCGCATGGAGGACAACCCCCAACTCCTGAGGCTCGGCCCGCACGCCGTCCTGTACGCGATCATCGACGCCGTCGTGGACGAGTACCAGCCCGTGATCCGCGGCCTCTCGAACGACATCGACGAGATCGAAGAGGAGGTCTTCGAGGGCGACGCGACCGTCTCGAGGCGCATCTACGAGCTCTCCCGCGAGGTCATCGCCTTCGAGCGCGCCGAGCAGCCCCTCCTCGACGTCGTCCGCCGCCTCGAGCTCGGCAGCGACAAGTACGGGGTCGCGCCCGAGCTGCAGCGCGGGCTCCGGGACGTCGCGGACCACCTCGTGCACGTCGACGAGAAGGTCACGGCCTTCCGGCAGCTCCTGCGCGACATCCTCACGGTCAACGGCACACTCGTCGCCCAGCGGCAGAACGACGAGATCGCCCGCATGACCGAGACGAGCCTCGAACAGGGAGAGGTCGTCAAACGCATCTCCGCGTGGGCAGCGATCCTGTTCGGTCCCACGGTGATCACGGGCATCTACGGGATGAACTTCGACAACATGCCCGAACTGCACTGGGCGTTCGGGTACCCCTTCGCCCTCGCGCTGCTCGCCGGGTCGGGAGCAGCCCTCTACGCCGTGTTCAAGCGGAAGACGTGGCTCTAGCACGAAATCTCGACGTCGAGACACTTAGGGTGCCCTAAAGGGACAATTTGGACGCGCCCGAATACACTGGACCCACGCGCCGAAGTGACGCACGGAGCCTGTCGGCTCCGACAGCCCCCGTCGAACTGGGAGGTCGTTTCGTGTCAGTGAAGACTGTCGGAACACCGGAGCAATCGAGACAACCCGATCCGTCCACGACGACGTCGCGCCGTCCATCCGGAACGCTGTACCGCGGCCGCGAAGGCATGTGGTCGTGGGTGCTGCACCGGATCACGGGCGTGTCCATCTTCTTCTTCCTCCTCGTGCACGTGCTCGACACGGCACTCGTCCGCGTCTCGCCCGAGGCGTACAACGCGGTCATCGGCACGTACCAGACGCCCATCATGGGTCTGGGCGAGACGGCGCTCGTCGGCGCGATCGTCTTCCACGCCTTCAACGGACTGCGGATCATCCTCATCGACTTCTGGTCGAAGGGCACGCGATACCAGCGCGTCATGTTCTACGTCGTGATCGGCCTGTGGGTCGTCACGATGATCGGTTTCGTGCCGCGGCACCTCATCAACGTGTTCAGCCACTAGGGGGCCGGCCATGACATCCACCACCATCGAATCGCCCCGCACCCCTGCGGGCTCCGCGAAGCGTCGCGGCGTCAACTGGGAGAAGTGGGGATGGGTCTACATGCGGGTCTCCGGTGTGATCCTCATCGTCCTGATCTTCGGCCACCTCTTCGTCAACCTCATGGTCGGCGAAGGCGTGAAGGCGATCGACTTCGCGTTCGTCGGCGGCAAGTGGTCCGACCCGTTCTGGATGGTCTGGGACACGCTCATGCTGTGGCTCGCCATGATCCACGGCGGCAACGGAATGCGCACGATCGTCAACGACTACGCGCGTTCGCCCCGCCTGCGGAAGGTGCTCCTCGGAGCCATCGCCGCATCGGTCGTCGTCCTCATCCTGCTCGG
This sequence comes from Labedella gwakjiensis, assembly GCF_003014675.1. Lineage (NCBI taxonomy): Bacteria > Bacillati > Actinomycetota > Actinomycetes > Micrococcales > Microbacteriaceae > Labedella > Labedella gwakjiensis. The sequence continues at coordinate 2,493,618 of NZ_PYAU01000001.1, read as the reverse complement.
CACGCTCGTCGTCTTCACCTTCGACCCGTGCCCCGTGGTGCCCGCCGATCAGGCGCACCTGCTGCCCTCCTTCTGCCCCGCTCCGTGACCTCAGGACCCATGACGAACTCAACAGCACCCTCTTCCGAGTCGACCGTCGTCGACGGCGTCCACTACCACCAGTTCGACATCGTCATCGTGGGCGCCGGCGGCGCCGGCATGCGCGCGGCGATCGAGGCCGGGCCCGGCGCCAAGACGGCCGTGATCTCCAAGCTCTACCCGACGCGCTCCCACACGGGAGCAGCGCAGGGCGGCATGGCCGCGGCACTCGCGAACGTCGAAGAGGACAGCTGGGAGTGGCACACCTTCGACACGGTCAAGGGAGGCGACTACCTCGTCGACCAGGACGCTGCGGAGATCCTCGCGAAGGAGGCCATCGACGCGGTCATCGACCTCGAGAACATGGGCCTGCCGTTCAACCGCACGCCGGAGGGGAAGATCGACCAGCGCCGGTTCGGCGGCCACACGCGCGACCACGGCAAGGCGCCCGTGCGCCGCGCCTGCTACGCCGCCGACCGCACCGGGCACATGATCCTGCAGACGCTCTTCCAGAACTGCGTCAGGCTCGGCATCAACTTCTTCAACGAGTTCTACGTCCTCGACGTCGTGATGACCGAGGTCGACGGGGTCGAGCAGCCGTCCGGCGTCGTCGCGTACGAGCTCTCCACCGGGGACCTCCACGTCTTCCAGTCGAAGGCGATCATCTTCGCCACCGGTGGCTTCGGGAAGATCTACAAGACCACCTCGAACGCGCACACCCTCACGGGCGACGGCGTCGGCATCATCTGGCGCAAGAAGCTCCCCCTCGAGGACATGGAGTTCTTCCAGTTCCACCCCACGGGCCTCGCCGGGCTCGGCATCCTCCTCACCGAGGGCGCTCGAGGCGAGGGCGCGATCCTGCGCAACGCCTCGGGCGAGCGCTTCATGGAACGCTACGCCCCCACCATCAAGGACCTCGCCCCCCGTGACATCGTCGCGCGCTGCATGGTCCAGGAGGTGGCGGAGGGCCGCGGCGCCGGTCCGCACAAGGACTACGTCCTCCTCGACTGCACCCACCTCGGCGCGGAGGTGCTCGAGACGAAGCTCCCCGACATCACCGAATTCGCCCGCACGTACCTGGGCGTCGACCCTGTCGTCGAGCCGGTTCCCGTCATGCCTACGGCGCACTACGCGATGGGCGGCATCCCCACGAACGTCGCGGCCGAGGTCCTGCGCGACAACACGACCGTGGTCCCCGGGCTCTACGCCGCCGGCGAGTGCGCTTGCGTGTCGGTGCACGGCTCCAACCGTCTCGGCACCAACTCTCTCCTCGACATCAACGTGTTCGGCAAGCGCGCCGGTCGGAACGCGGCCGAGTACGTGCAGAACGTCGACTTCACGCCGCTGCCGGAGGATCCCACCAAGGAGATCCGCGAACTCATCTCGCAGCTGCGCTCGGCCACCGGCACGGAGCGCGTCGCCGCGCTCCGCAAGGAGCTGCAGGACAACATGGACCGCAACGCCCAGGTGTTCCGGACCGACGAGTCGCTCGCTGAGGTGACCGAGACCATCCACGGTCTGCGCGAGCGCTACCTCGGCATCTCGGTGCAGGACAAGGGCAAGCGGTACAACACCGACCTCCTCGAGGCGATCGAGCTGGGCTTCCTGCTCGACCTCGCCGAGGTCGTCGTGTTCTCGGCGCGGAACCGCGAGGAGAGCCGTGGCGGTCACATGCGCGACGACTTCCCGAAGCGCGACGACGAGAACTACATGAAGCACACGATGGCGTACCTGTCGGGTGACCCCCATTCCGCGAACCCGGCCGACCACATCCGGCTCGATTGGAAGCCCGTGGTCATCACCCGGTACCAGCCGATGGAGAGGAAGTACTGACATGTCGACGGCCACCCTCGACGCAGCACCGAGCGACGCTGACGCGATCCAGTCGTTCACCGTGACCCTCATCATCCGCCGGTTCGACCCGGAGGTGGACGAGGAGCCGCGCTGGCAGGACTTCGACGTGGAGATGTTCGCGACGGACCGCATCCTCGACGCGCTGCACAAGATTAAGTGGGACCAGGACGGCTCGCTCACGTTCCGCCGCTCCTGCGCCCACGGGATCTGCGGTTCCGACGCGATGCGCATCAACGGGCGCAACCGTCTGGCCTGCAAGACGCTCATCAAGGACCTCGACATCTCGAAGCCGATCTACGTCGAGGCGATCAAGGGCCTCCCCCTCGAGAAGGACCTCATCGTCGACATGGAGCCGTTCTTCGCCTCCTACCGCGAGGTCCAGCCGTTCCTCCAGGCCCGCACGGAGCCGGGCGCCGGCAAGGAGCGCGTGCAGTCGGTCGCCGACCGCGCCCGCTTCGACGACACCACGAAGTGCATCCTGTGCGCCGCGTGCACCTCGTCGTGCCCCGTGTTCTGGACCGACGGCCAGTACTTCGGCCCGGCCGCCATCGTGAACGCGCACCGCTTCATCTTCGACTCCCGCGACGACGAGGCGAAGGTCCGCCTCGACATCCTCGGGGGCAAGGACGGCGTGTGGCGCTGCCGCACCACGTTCAACTGCACCGAGGCGTGCCCTCGCGGCATCCAGGTGACCCAGGCGATCGCGGAGGTCAAGTCCGCGATGATGCGAGGCACCGCCTGACACCCCTTCTTCACCCCAAAAAGATCGCGATCCAACACGAAAATTCGTGCCGGATCGCGATCTTTTTGGGGTAAGGGGGGGGCTAGTGGCCGGCGGCGAGGGGCTGGCCCGGCATGATCTCGATCACGTTGCCGTCACCGATGTCGATGAAGGTGCCGGCCGGCACGACGAGGGATTGGCCGGCGGCCAAGCGCTGCCAGCTCGCGCCCGGAACGATGAGGGACGTGCCGTTCGTGGACTTCAGGTCGGTGACGACGACACTGTCGCCGAGCTGCTCGATCTCGACGTGCGTCGCGGAGACGGACTTCGTCGAGGACTGGACCACGACGACGCGGCCGCCGGCCGGCGGGCGCTTGGGGTTGCGGCCGAAGAAGTGGGGAACGTCGAGAGCGAAGGGCTGACTGCCGTTGAGGCGGTAGCCGAAGAGCAGGCTCCGCGGGCCGTGGGCCGGGGCCGGCTCGATCCCCTCGTCCAGATCGCGTGGGCGAGGGAGGTCCGAGCGCAGCACGGTGTGACCGTCGTGCGCGACGTCGACCGCCGACATGGAGCCCGTGCGCGGCTGGGTGAGGCGCTCGTCCGCGAAGACCATGTCGAGACGAGCGGCCCTGACGACACCGTCGGCGAGCGGGAGCGCCGGGGCGTGGATCTGGGCGGGATCGCCGAGCGAGAGGTGCGTGACGCCGTCGAGGCTCGTGCGGAACCACGGGCTCCCCTCGGCGGCGATGCGGCGTCGCACCCCGGACACCAGGACGTCGAGGCCAGCGCCGGCGTGCACGAAGAGGGTGAGCGCCGTCTCGCCGTCCTCCGGGAGGCCGACGACGGCGAACGGGAGCGGCACTCCGCCGACGTCGGCGGGGACATCCCGGAGGACACGATCGACCGTCGCGTCGTCGTTCGACGCGACGGCCCACAGCTTGTGGATGAGCGCAGGGTCGGGGGCGGAGTTGAGCGCCAGTACGATCTTCCGCGTGACGAGCAGCACCCAATCGGGGCTCTCCGTCCACGCGGAGTAGCGGATGCTGGGATTCACGAACTCACCTCGGACGACGACGGACGGAGGGCTCGGACCCGGACCACAGGTCCGCTCACACGATTGCCCTCGGATCATTCTGTCAGAACACCCCCCGTATGCGGCACGACGCAACGCGCGAACTGGGTCCGCGCGAATCTGTAGGCTTCTGGCCATGAGCCGAGCGAGCACGACGGAGACACCCGAACAGGACTCGCCGACGCTCGTTCAGCGCATGACGACACTCACGGAGCGCGTGATGCGGCTGAAGCCGGTGCGCGTCCTCACGCGGTTCACCGAGCGCGACGGTGACCTGCTCTCGGCCGGGATGAGCTTCCAATCCGTGTTCGCGGTGTTCGCCGCGATCTTCGTGGGCTTCGCCGTGGCGGGTTTCTGGTTGCGTTCGACCCCCGACCTGCTCGACGGTCTCGTCGACATCATCAACAGCTACGTCCCGGGACTGATCGGCGCGACCGAGGACGACGGGATCATCTCCCGTGAGGCGCTCGCGAGCGCGAGCGTCGCCAACTGGACGGGCGCCATCGCACTCGTGGGTCTGCTGTGGACGGCGATCGGCTGGCTCGGGTTCATGCGGCAGGCCGTGCGCGCGGTGTTCGGGGCCCCGCCCGTGACGCGCATCTTCGTGCTGCAGAAGGCGATCGATCTCGGCCTCGCACTCGGATTCGGGCTCCTGCTCGTCGCCGGCGGACTCGCCTCCGTCGTGAGCACCGCCGCCCTCGACTGGGTGGTGGGAATCCTCCGACTGAACGAGGACTCGCTGCCCGTCGTCGTCGGCGTGCGCGCCGTCGGCATCCTCGTCTCCGTGGTCGTCAACGTCGTCGCGCTGTCGCTCATCTTCCGTGTGCTCTCCGCTATCCCGATCCCCCCGAGGTTCCTGTTGATCGGAGCGGGAATGGGGAGTGTCGCACTGGCAGCGCTCAGCGTGGTGAGCGGTCTCATCCTCGGAGGAGCCGGTCGCAATCCCCTCCTCGCGACGTTCGCGGTCTTCATCGGTCTCCTCCTCTGGTTCGCCATCGTCTGGCGCGTCGTGCTCCTCTGTGCCGCGTGGATCGCCGTGAGCCTCGACGACCGCGGCATCGAGGTGACCCACTACACACCGGAACAGCGCGAGCGTCGGGAACGCGAGGCGAGGCGGATCGTGGCGGCCGCCGCTCTCGACGCCGCACGGACTCGCCTCGACGAGGCGACGGGGCCGATCAGTCGGTTCCGCGCCAGACGAGCCCTCGAAAACGCCGAGAGGGAGGACGCGGAGGCGCGCGCCGCCGAGAAAGAGCCCATCGTCGTCGGTTGACGCCCCGAACGGGCTGTCGGTGGTCGCCCCTAAACTGGGAGCATGCCCGCTCGTCCCCTTCGTGTCGCCTCTGTCAACGTCAACGGCATCCGTGCCGCGTACCGGAAGGGCATGGGCGATTGGCTCGCTGGGCGCGACATCGACATCCTCGCGATGCAGGAGGTGCGAGCGTCGACCTCCGACATCGAGGGGCTGCTCGGCCCCGAGTGGACAGTGCTCCATGACGAAGCAACGGCGAAAGGCCGTGCGGGCGTCGCGCTCGCCAGCCGCCGCGCGGCCGACGTCCATCGCGTCGACTTCGGCGCCGAGGACTTCGACAGCGCAGGACGCTGGATCGAGGCCGACTACGACGTCGACGGCACTCCCATCACCGTCGTGTCCACCTACGTGCACTCCGGCGAGGTGGGCACGCCCAAGCAGGTCGAGAAGTACAGGTTCCTCGACGCGATGACGGCCCGCCTCCCCGAGCTTCGAGCGCACGCCGAATACGCCCTCGTCGTGGGCGACCTCAACGTGGGCCACCGCGAGCTCGACATCAAGAACTGGAAGGGCAATCGCAAGAACGCCGGATTCCTGCCGGAAGAGCGCGCCTACTTCGACCGCTTCTTCGGCGCCGAGGGAGAGCAGATCACGGGCGTCGACGGCAGCGTCGGCCCCGGTCACGGCTGGGTCGACGTCGGCCGTGTTCACGCCGGCGAGGTCGAGGGGCCGTACACGTGGTGGTCTCAGCGCGGCAAGGCGTTCGACACGGACACCGGCTGGCGCCTCGACTACCATGTGGCCTCCCCCGCCCTCGCCCGGACGGTCGTGTCCTACGAGATCGACAAGGCCTCGGCCTGGGACACGCGATGGTCGGACCACGCGCCCGTGGTCGTCGACTACGCGATCTGACCCCACGCCCCCTTCTCACCCATCCACCGGGTCCGCGTCGTACGCGGACCGTCTCGCGAAGGACCACCATGACCTCGCCCCGTCTCTACTCCGGAATGCAGCCGTCGGCCGATTCGCTCCAGATCGGCAACTACATCGGAGCCCTCCTCCAATGGCGTGACCTCCAGAGCACGCACGACGCCTTCTTCTCCGTCGTCGACCTGCACGCGCTCACACAGCCGAACGAGGCCGCGGAGCTGCGGGACAAGACCCGGCGCACCGCCGCCCAGTACATCGCCGCCGGTATCGAGCCCGAGAAGTCAACGCTCTACGTTCAGTCGCACGTACGCGCCCACGCCGAGCTGGCGTGGATCCTCAACACCATCACCGGCTTCGGCGAGGCCGGCCGGATGACGCAGTTCAAGGACAAGTCGGCGCGCTACGGTTCGGACGCCACGTCGGTCGGCCTGTTCGCGTACCCGGTGCTCATGGCGGCAGACATCCTGCTGTACCAGACGAACGTGGTTCCCGTCGGCGACGACCAGCGGCAGCACATCGAACTGACGCGCGACCTCGCGGAGCGCTTCAATTCGCGCTACGGCACGACGTTCACGATCCCCGAGGCGATGGTTCAGAAGGAGACCGCCCGCATCTACGACCTCCAGAACCCCACGTCGAAGATGTCGAAGTCGTCCGAGTCGCAGGCCGGTGTTCTGTGGCTGCTCGACGATCCGGCGGTCAACCGCAAGAAGATCATGCGCGCCGTGACCGACGACGAGGGGTCCGTGCGCTTCGATCGCGAGACCAAACCAGGGGTGTCGAACCTGCTCACGATCCACTCCGCGCTGTCCGGTCGCTCCATCGCCGAACTGGAGGACGAGTTCGCGGGGTCGGGTTACGGAGACTTCAAGAAGGCCATCGCCGAGCTGGTGCTGTCGGAGTTCGAACCGGTGCGGGCACGCGCTCTCGAGCTGCTCGACGACCCGGCGGAGCTCGATCGCATCCTGTCGCTCAACGCCGAGAAGGCCGACACCGTCGCCGACGCGACCCTGTCGGACGTGTACGACCGAGTCGGACTCCTCCGGCGGCGGTGACAGACGCATGACGGCCCCCATCGAGCTGCGGACCGCGCGGCTCGTCCTCTCGATCCCGACCGGAGACGACGTCGACGACATCACGTCGGCCTGCCAGGACGAGTCGGTGCAACGGTGGACCACCGTTCCGTCCCCCTACAGCAGGAGAGACGCGGAGACCTTCGTCAGGGACTTCGTCACGGCCGGGTGGGAGACAGGGAAGACCCGGACGTGGGCGATCCGCCTCGCCTCCGAGCTCGATGGCGACGGACGGTCCGCGACGCTCGTCGGCATGATCGGCCTGGAAGGCATCGAGGACGGTGCAGCCGAGATCGGGTACTGGCTCGCACCGGTGGCGCGCGGCGCTGGCATCATGTCCGAGGCCGTCGCAGCCGTGATCGACCACGCGTTCGCCGCTGACGGGGTCGGTCTCCAGCGTGTGCAGTGGAGGGCGTACCGGGGTAATCGACCGTCCGCGCGGGTGGCGCACGGCGCGGGACTGCGGTTCGAGGGCACTCGACGTCTCGGAGCCGTCGGGCGCTCCGGTCGGGAGGATGAGTGGACGGCGGCGATCCTGAACACCGATGAGCGCTCGTCGGCACCTGGTTGGCCGGCTGAGGCTGTCGGAGGCTGAGCTCCGTGCCACACTGACCCTGATGAGTCGCCGCGCGGCGCGACGACGGGAAGGTGCGTCATGGTCCCGGAGATCAACTACATCGCGGTCATCCTCGCGACGCTGTCGAGCATGGTCGTGGGCTCGATCTGGTACGCGCCGAAGGTGTTCGGCGACCGATGGATGCGACTCGCGAACATCACGCCGTCCGGTCGAGCCTCCGACGCCGTGCGGCCCATCATCGTCACCGTGATCGTGAGCTTCGTCACGTCCTGGGTGCTCGCAGGCGCGACGTGGATCGCGTACGACTTCTACGGCGGCGGCTTCCTCGTCGGCGCACTCGTCACAGCGGGCACCCTCTGGGCCGGCTTCACCGCAGCCCGCTTCATCACGCACGACGCGTTCGACAACAGACCGACGGGGCTCACGGTGCTCAACTGCGCCCACGAGTTCGTCACGATCGTCATCATGGCCCTCATCATCGGCGTGTGGCCCCCCGCGGGAGCCTGAGGGACCCCTGAACACGAGAAAGCCGCGGGAGCACTCGATCCGAGTGCTCCCGCGGCCGTCAGGTCACGCGGTGGTGAAGGTCAGTCGACGTCCTCGTCCACCCAGTCGAAAGTCTTCGTGACGGCCTTCTTCCAGCTGCGGTAGAGCTTGTCGCGCTGCTCCTGCGGCATGGACGGCTCCCAGCGCTTGTCCTCCTGCCAGTTCTTGGCGAGGTCATCGAGGTCGGACCAGAATCCGACGGCGAGACCGGCGGCGTACGCGGCACCGAGCGCCGTGGTCTCGGCGACGACCGGACGCACGACCGGCACACCGAGCATGTCGGCCTGGAACTGCATGAGCGTGTCATTGGCGGTCATTCCGCCGTCGACCTTGAGCTCCGTGAGGGGCACACCGGAGTCGGCGTTGACGGCGTCGATGACCTCGGCCGTCTGGAACGCCGTCGACTCGAGAGCAGCGCGCGCGATGTGGTTCTTGTTCACGTAGCGCGTGAGGCCGACGAGGGCACCGCGGGCGTCCGGACGCCAGTACGGCGCGAACAAGCCGGAGAACGCCGGAACGAAGTACGCTCCTCCGTTGTCTTCGACCTTCTTGGCGAGCTCCTCGATGTCCGGAGCCTGCGCGAACATGCCGAGGTTGTCGCGGAGCCACTGCACGAGCGAACCCGTGACGGCGATCGAACCTTCGAGCGCGTAGTGGGGCTTCGCGTCGCCGAGCTTGTACCCGAGGGTCGTGAGCAGCCCGTTCTCGGAGTGGACGATCTCCTCACCCGTGTTGAAGATGATGAAGTTACCGGTGCCGTAGGTGTTCTTCGCCTCACCGGTCTGGAAGGCGGCCTGACCGAAGGTGGCGGCCTGCTGGTCGCCGAGGATTCCGGCGATCGGGACCTCGCGCAGGAGGCTGTGCGTCGACGCGTTGCCGTAGACCTCGCTCGAGGACTTGATCTCCGGGAGCATCGACTTCGGCACGCCGAAGGTCGCGAGGATGTCCTCGTCCCACTCGAGGGTCTCGAGGTCCATGAAGAGCGTGCGGCTCGCGTTCGTCACGTCGGTGACGTGGATGCCGCCGTCCGTCCCACCCGTGAGGTTCCACAGCACCCAGGTGTCGGTGGTGCCGAACATGAGGTCGCCGGCCTCGGCCTTCTCACGCGCACCCTCGACGTTCTCGAGGATCCAGACGATCTTCGTGCCCGAGAAGTAGGTGGCGAGCGGGAGCCCGACCGTCTTCTTGAAGCGCTCGACTCCGCCGTCCTTGGCGAGCCGGTCGACGATCGACTGGGTTCGGGTGTCCTGCCACACGATCGCGTTGTAGACGGGCTCGCCCGTGTTGCGGTCCCACACCACGGCGGTCTCGCGCTGGTTCGTGATGCCGATGGCGGCGATGTCGTGACGGGTGATGTTCGCCTTCGAAAGCGCCTGACCGATCACCTCGCGGGTGTTGTTCCAGATCTCCTTGGGGTCGTGCTCGACCCATCCGGCCTTTGGGAAGATCTGCTCGTGCTCGAGCTGGCCGGTGCTCACGATCGAGCCCGACTTGTCGAAGACGATAGCACGCGACGAGGTCGTGCCCTGGTCGATGGCGATGACGTATTGCGCCATGGGTTAACTCCTTTGTTGGGACAGCGTGTAACGGGGGGTCGGGTGCGGCGATCGAGGTCGCCGCACCCGCGGGGATCACATGATGGGGAGGAGGACTCCGGACAGACCACCGGCGAGCGCGCCGCCGATGAGCGGGCCGACGATCGGGACCCAGGCGTACGACCAGTCGCTCGAACCCTTGCCCTTGATCGGCAGGAGCGCGTGCACGATGCGCGGGCCGAGGTCACGTGCCGGGTTGATGGCGTAACCGGTCGGTCCACCGAGGGATGCACCGATACCGACGACGAGAAGCGCGACGGGGAGAGCTCCGAGGGCTGCGAGGCCAGCCGGGACACCGAGCTCGGCGTCGCCGACCCGGCCGAAGCCGATGACGACGAACACGAGGACGAACGTCGCGACGATCTCGGTGACGAGGTTCCAGCCGTAGTTGCGGATGGCCGGGCCCGTCGAGAAGACGCCGAGCTTGGCGCCCGGGTCCTCTTCAGCGTCGAGGTGCTGCTTGAAGGTGAGCCACACGAACACCGCACCGATGATCGCACCGACCATCTGTGCGGCCCAGTAGACGAGGGCCGTGGGGAAGTCCAGATCGCCCTTCACCAGCAGGCCGATCGTGACGGCCGGGTTCAGGTGGGCGCCGGACGCGTAGGAGACGGTCACACCGGCGAAGACCGCGAGACCCCAACCGAAGTTGATGAGCAGCCAACCGCCGCCGAGACCCTTCGACTTCGCGAGGATCGCCGTCGCCACCACACCTCCACCGAGGAGGAGCAGCATCGCGGTACCGACCACCTCGCTCAGGAAGATAGTTGCCAGAGGAGTGTCCACATTGACCTTCTTTCAGGTATGCCGGCCGGGTCTATCCCGACGATCGGCAAGGATTGTCAACCCACCTGAAACGTAGCGCCAGGTGGGAGTCGCAACAAGGGCCGATGGTCCCCGCTGTGGATCGTTCAGCGGACGCCGTTGGTCTCCTTGCGTGTAGAGGCATCGAGATCGACCCCGTGACGCTCGACGAGCAGGGCAGCCATGCGCTCCACCTCGGCGTCGGTCGTCGTCTCGTCCCAACCGAGCACACCGGCGGTGATCTCGGCGAGTTCGTGGAGCGCTGCACGCGACGCGCGGCCCGTGAAGGCGATGCTCGTGCGGCGGAGGAGGAGATCGTCGAGGTGGACGACCTGCTCGGTGCGCACGATGTGCGCGATCTCTTCGCGGCTGTAGGACGGCACCGTCTCGAGCGGCTGCTCGTCCGCCTCGTCGGCGAGCGCGATGAACGCGTCCGCGCGGGTGCCGTAGCGCTCGAGCAACTCGTCGACCCGCTCGGTCGAGAGCGCGTCGGCGCGAGAGCTCACCCACACCCGGCGCGCAGCCGGGGTCGTCGGGTAGTCGCGGCCCCCACCGATCGGGAGCGACGTCGTCGACACGGTGCGCTCGCGGCCGAGCTTGCCGAGGACCTCGTTCGCGAGGTGCTCGCCGAGGGCGCGGAACGTGGTCCACTTCCCGCCGACGAGGCTGAGGACGGGGGTCCCGGCGAGGTCGCCCTCAACGATCCGGTAGTCGCGGGACACGAAACCGGGTGCCGTGTCGCCGTGGCCGGGCAGCGGGCGGATGCCGGAGAAGCGGTAGACGATCTGCGAGCGGTCGACGGCGATGTCGGGGAAGACGTGCTTCACGAGGTCGAAGAAGTAGTCGACCTCCTCCTCCGTGCACACGGCCGGCTTCGTGGGGTCGGCCTCGAGGTCGGTGGTGCCGACCATGACCATCCCCTTGAGCGGGTAGATGAGGACGATGCGGCCGTCCTCGTGCTCGAAGAAGATCTCGCGGCCACCTGTGGCCTCGAGCAGCTCCGGGTGGTCGAGGACGATGTGCGAGCCCTTCGTCCCTCCCATGTAGGAGGTGGGCTTGCCGAGGCCGGCGTTGGTCAGGTCGGTCCAGGGCCCGCTCGCGTTGACCACCACGTCGGCGGTGAAGGGGAAGGTCTCCCCCGTCTCCTCGTCACGGAGCACGATGGAGCCGCCGTCGGCCCCCACGGCGGAGAGCCGGTTCGCCGCGCGCGCGGTCGGACCGGTCTCGACGCCGTCGCGGAGCACGTCCAGCGCGAGGCGCTCCGGGTCGTGCATGGAGGCGTCGTAGTAGGTGGCGGTGTACTTGAGGCCGGCGTTCAGGCGGGGCAGTTCCTCGAGAGAACGGGTGCGCCCGAGGAACCGGTGGCGGGGCACCGATCCGCCGTCCCGCGAGAAGGAGTCGTAGAGGACCATGCCGACCTTGATGAGGGCCGCACCGCGCTCGGTCGGCTTTCCGGCCTTGTGCGTGAGGAAACGCAGAGGCGCCGAGAGGATGCCCGAGAACGTCGAGTAGATCGGGATGGTCGTGCGCAGCGGCTTGACGTAGTGCGGCGCCGTCTTGATGAGTCGGTTTCGCTCCTGCACGGACTCGCGGACGAGGCGGAACTCGCCGTTCTCGAGGTAGCGGACGCCGCCGTGGATCATGTGGGACGACGCGGACGAGGCGCCCGAGACGAAGTCGTCGCGCTCGACGAGGACGACGTCGATCCCCTGGAGGGCGAGGTCGCGGAACGTGGCGATTCCGTTGATGCCGGCGCCGATGACGAGCACCTGGGCGTTCGGCCGTTCGGCGATGGCCGAGACGGTCGCGCGGCGTTCGGACGGGCGGGGGGTAGGACGAACCACGGTGTGCTCCTTGCGACGGTCGATAGGCACGTCTGCGTTCGGATTCCGCTCGTGCCCTCGCATCGATCATCGGCGTAGACTCACGTCTGTTCAAGCACGTTGCACAAACGTGCACCGAGGAGGAGCGATCGTGGACGTACCGGGGACCCTGAGCTCCAAGACACGGGACGCGCTGACGGCCGCCCAGCTCTATTACCTGCAGGACCTCACGATGGAGGCGATCGCCGCGGAACTGGGCACGTCGCGATCATCCGTCTCCCGGCTGCTCAGCCACGCCCGCGAAACGGGGCTTGTGGACATCCGCGTCCACTCGCCGTTCGACATGCCCCGTCAGCTCGAGGGCGACATCGCCAGCCTGTTCGGGATCGTCGCCCACGTCGTCCCCGTTCCCGACCAGACGGGCGACGTCGACCGGCTCGAGCGCGTCGCGGTGTCGGCTGCACGAATTCTCGGCACGTTCTTCGACTCCAACATGTCGATGGGCATCGCCTGGGGCTCCACGATGAGCGCGATCTCCCGACACCTGGTCCCCAAGGCCACCCACAACTCGAACATCGTCCAGCTCAATGGTGCAGCCAACCCGCGGACCACGGGCATCCTCTACGCGAGCGAGATCCTCGAGAGGTACGGATCGGCGTACGGAGCCCACGTCCAGCAGTTCCCCGTCCCCGCGTTCTTCGATGATCCCGAGACGAAGGCTGCCCTCTGGCGCGAGCGCAGCGTGGCTCGCGTCGTCGCCATGCAGCGCGCGCTCGACATCGCCGTGTTCGGCCTCGGTTCCCCGTTCGCCGGCGTTCCGAGCCACGTGTACATCGGCGGCTATCTCGACGACGAGGACTTCGCGAGCCTGTCGACGGCCGGTGTCGTCGGCGACGTCGCGACCGTCTTCTATCGCGAGGACGGGAGCGAGGACGGGGTCGCGCTCAACGCGCGATCGTCCGGCCCGGGGATCGCGGTGCTCCGCGGCGTCGCGCGCCGCGTGTGCGTCGTGTCCGGGGTGTCGAAGATCCCGAGCCTGAAAGGGGCGCTGGCGGCCGGAATCGTCACCGATCTCATCGTCGATTCGGGCACGGCACGTCGGCTCGTGGACGAGACCATGGCGGCGAGGGCTCACGGATCCTGACGGGACCCGCGTCACGCAGGGAAACCTCACAGGCGCGAATGACCCCGTGCCGGTCGCGGTGATTTATGATCGCAGGAGACACGTGCTCCGGGGTCGGTGAGAGTCCGAACCGGCGGTGATAGTCCGCGACCCGCATTCGTGCGGTTGAGCCGGTGGAACTCCGGCACCGACGGTTATGGGTCGATCCTCACGGATCGGCTCGAGTCCGGATGGAAGGCAGCACGACGGTCGCCGGTTCTCCGACGACCGCTGTCGTCGATGTCCCCACGGCATCGCGGCGCCCCGGAGTCCGTCTCGCGAACACGGACGGAGCGGGAGATGCCGGCGGATCGGAGCATCGACGAGGCGATGACGCGTGCGTTCGAGCTCGCCGCCCTCGGCCCCGCTCGCGGCGTGAACCCCCGCGTGGGGTGCGTCGTGCTCGACGCCGGCGGGCGCGTGATCGCCGAAGGACACCACCGCGGCGCCGGCACGGCCCACGCCGAGGTCGACGCTCTCTCTCACCTCCCTGCCGGAGCCGCGCACGGCGCGACAGCAGTCGTCACCCTCGAACCCTGCAACCACACCGGCCGGACGGGGCCGTGCGCCGAGGCACTCATCGCCGCCGGCGTCGCGCGCGTCGTGTACGCCGTCGACGATCCGGGACGCACGTCGGGCGGTGGAGCGGAACGACTGCGCGCCGCGGGTGTCGAGGTCGTCGCCGGATTCCGCCGCGAGGAAGGCGAGATCTTCCTCGACGACTGGCTCGTCACCGCACGCCTGGGGCGCCCCCTCATCACCGTCAAGTGGGCGTCGACCCTCGACGGACGGGTCGCCGCGGCGGATGGATCGAGCCGCTGGATCACAGGCCCCATCGCGCGAGCCGACGTGCACAGCCGCCGCGCCTCAGTGGACGCGATCGGCGTGGGGACGGGCACCGTCCTCGCCGACGATCCGGCCCTCACCGCACGCGACGGAGACGCCCTCGCGGACCGTCAGCCGATCCCCGTGGTGTTCGGCCGCACCGCGATCCCGTCGGGCGCCCGTGTGCGCTCGCACCCGCGGGGATTCCTCACGTCGCCGGGTAACTCCCTGGTCGGAGAGTTCGTCGCGCTCCATTCCCGCGGCATTCGCACCCTCCTCATCGAGGGCGGCCCCCGGTTCGCGAGCGCGGTCATCGCGACGGGGCTCGTCGACGAGTACCACGTCTACCTCGCCCCCACGATCCTCGGAGGGCCCCGCACGGCCATCATCGACATCGGCGCGACCACTATCGCGGACGGCCTCCGGCTCGACGTCCGCGAGACGCTCGCCCTGGGTCCGGATCTCCTCCTCATCGCAGCTCCGAAAGGACGTCACTGACATGTTCACGGGAATCATCGAAGAACTCGGCGAAGTCGTCGCCGTCGAGCGCGGAGACGACGCCGCCCGTCTGACCGTTCGCGGCCCCCTCGCCGTCACGGGTGTGCACATCGGCGACTCGATCGCGGTCAGCGGGGTCTGCCTCACCGTCGTGACCGCTGGCGACGAGAGCTTCACCGCCGACGTCATGGCGCAGACCCTCGCGATGTCGAGCCTCGACACGGTCGTGGCCGGCCGCCGCGTCAACCTCGAGCGGGCGGCCCAGGTGGGAGACCGACTCGGCGGGCACATCGTGCAGGGCCACGTCGACGGCACGGCCACCCTCCGGTCGATCACGGAGGGATCCGCCTGGCGCGTCCTCCGGTTCGCGCTCCCGGCTGCGCTCGCTCCCGTTGTCGTGGACAAGGGGTCGATCGCGGTGGACGGAGTCTCTTTGACCGTCAGCTCGCTGTCGGAGCCGGCCACGACGGACCACTGGTTCGAGGTGTCGCTCATCCCCGAGACGCTCGCCGTCACGAGCCTCGGGTCACTCGCGGTCGGAGACGTCGTCAACATCGAGACCGACATCCTCGCCCGCCACGTCGAGCGTATGCTCGCGTTCCGAACGCTCTCCGAAAGGGATGATGCATCATGACCATCGCAACGATCCCCGAGGCGCTCGACGCGCTCCGCGCGGGCAAGCCGGTCATCGTCGCCGACGACGAAGGACGCGAGAACGAGGGTGACGCGATCATGGCTGCGCAGTTCGCGACCCGGGAGTGGATGGCGTGGATCATCCGGCACTCGAGTGGCTATGTGTGCGCTCCCATGACCGGTGCGACAGCCGACCGTCTCGAGTTGCCGCCGATGGTGGCGCGCAGTGAGGACCCGCGCGGCACCGCCTACACGATCTCGGTGGACGCCGCATCGCACGTGACGACGGGTATCAGCGCGCACGACCGTGCCCACACCCTCCGCACCCTCGCGGATCCGGCGTCCGGACCGTCCGACGTGATCCGTCCTGGCCACATCCTGCCCCTCCGTGCCGTCGCCGGCGGCGTGCGCGCCCGCGCCGGTCACACCGAGGCGGCCGTCGATCTGCTGACGCTCGCCGGGCTCGAACCCGTCGGCGTCATCGCGGAGCTCGTCGAGGACGACGGCGACATGATGCGGCTCCCCGGACTCATCACGCTCGGGCAGCAGGCGGATCTGCCGGTGATCACGATCGCCGACCTCATCGACTTCCTCGACGCCCACCCGGAAGCCGCCGGTATCTGCGATCGCACCCCAGGCGAGGCGACGCACGAGTCGGCCGTGCGCTTCGAGGTCGAGACCACCATCCCCACGACACACGGCTCGTTCCGGGTGCGCGCGTACCGTGACCGCGAGACGGGGGCCGATCACGTCGCGATCATCTCGGGCGAACCGACCGACGGCGCGATCGTGCGTGTCCACTCCGAGTGCCTCACGGGTGAGGCCTTCGGCTCGCTCAAGTGCGAGTGCGGGCCGCAGCTCACCGCGGCCCTCGACGAGATCGACCGGTCCGGTGGCATCGTGATCTACCTGCGCGGGCACGAGGGGCGCGGGATCGGCCTCGTCAACAAGCTGCGCGCGTACAGGCTTCAGGAGGACGGGCTCGACACCCTCGACGCCAACCTCGCTCTCGGGCTGCCGGCCGACGCTCGCAGCTACACGGCGGCGACGGCGATCCTCGAGGAGCTCGGCATCTCGACCGTCCGGCTTCTCACCAACAACCCCGAGAAGGTGCGCCAGCTCGAGTCGCGCGGCATCGCCGTCTCGGAACGCGTCCCCCTCGTGGTGGGCGTCGGCGAGATCAACGCGGCCTACCTCGATACGAAGCGCGACCGCATGGGGCATCAGCTCGACCGGGTGATCCCCGTGTCCGAGCCCGCCATACACGGCGAGCGCCGGTAGCACTCCCTCGACGCAACACGAACGGAAGGACACCCGATGAGCGGTGCAGGATCCCCCGACCTCCAGGTCGACGGCAGCGGACTCGACGTGGTCATCGTCGCCGGCAGCTGGCACGAGACGATCAGCGAGGCCCTCATCGCGGGCGCCACGGCCGCGCTCGACGACGCCGGCGCATCACATCGTCTCGTGCGCGTGCCCGGGAGCTTCGAGCTCCCCGTGGTCGCGAAAGCCGCCCTCGAGGCGGGAGCGGACGCCGTCGTCGCGCTCGGCGTGATCATCCGCGGCGGAACCCCGCACTTCGAGTACGTCTCGGCGGCGGCGACCGATGGCCTCACCCGTGTCGCCCTCGACACCGGCAAGCCCGTCGGCTTCGGCCTCCTCACCCTCGACGACGAGCAGCAGGGGATCGACCGATCCGGGCTGCCCGGGTCGAAGGAGGACAAGGGCAGGGAGGCCGCGGAAGCCGCGGTCGTCACGGCCGTCGCACTGCGGTCGTTGCGCGCCTGACGGACGGCCCGCCGGGACGACGGAGCCGAAGCCCTCGTCAAGCCGTCCCCTGTGAAGTGGCGATGAATTCGGCGCAGGCGTAGGGTTGCCAGGTCCGTCACGAGCGGACCCACCAGCATCCACCGTCGGTCGCAGGCACGAACGGCGTGTCGCGCGGCGGTCCATCACTCCCACCTCTTTGGACCTCAGCACCGCCATGTCACGTACAGCCCCCGTCTCTTCGGGCACGACGCCCGCCAATCCCCGTTCCCGCGTCATCCTCGCGAGCCTCGTCGGCACCACGATCGAGTTCTACGACTTCTACGTCTACGCGACCGCCGCCGTCCTCGTCTTCCCGCGCCTCTTCTTCCCCGCGGCCGACGAGACCACCTCGCTCCTCGCCTCGTTCGCGACGTTCGGCGCCGCGATGATCGCCCGCCCCATCGGTGCGGTGGTGTTCGGCCACTACGGCGACAAGTTCGGGCGCAAAGCGACCCTCGTCGCGTCGCTCCTCACGATGGGCATCGCGACCTTCCTCATCGGCGTGCTGCCGACCTACGAGAACATCGGCTGGTTCGCGGCCCTCCTGCTGCTCGTCCTCCGCCTCGCGCAGGGCTTCGCCCTCGGCGGCGAGTGGAGCGGCGCGGCCCTCGTCGCCACCGAGAACGCACCGAAGGGCAAGCGCGCCTGGTACGGCACGTTCCCGCAGCTCGGCGCACCGCTCGGCTTCATCATCGCGAACGGCATCTTCCTCATCATCAACGCCGCGCTCCCCAACGCCGACGCACCCGGCTCCCCGTCGCAGGCGTTCGACGACTGGGGATGGCGCATCCCGTTCCTCTTCTCTGCCGTCATGGTGATCATCGGCCTGTGGGTGCGGCTGCGTCTCGTCGAATCGGCGACCTTCCAGAAGACGGTCGACCGCGGCACGGTGCGGAAGCTGCCGCTCGGCACGGTTCTGAAGTCGAACTGGCGCGAGCTCATCCTCGGCACGTTCATCATGCTCGCCACGTACGTGCTGTTCTACCTGATGACGAACTTCACGCTGACCTACGGCACCAAGGCGTCCGACGTCGACGTCGCGACCGCGAACGCGCAGGCAGCGGCGGAGGCCGCCGGCAACCCCTTCAACGAGGAGGCGTTCCGCGCAGCGTTCTACCCGGGTCTCGGATACACCTACACCGATTTCGTGCTCATGCTCATCTTCGGCGTCGTGTTCTTCGGGATCTTCACGCTCGTGTCCGGTCCCCTCGCCGACCGATTCGGGCGACGGAAGACGCTCATCGTGGTGACGCTCCTCATCATCGTGTTCGGCTTCCTCTTCGTCCCGATGCTCGGCGGCGGCACCCCGGCCGTGATCCTGTTCCTCGTCTTGGGCTTCGCGCTCATGGGGTCGACGTTCGGTCCGATGGGTGCGCTCCTGCCGGAGCTGTTCCCCACGAACGTGCGGTACACGGGGTCGGCGATCAGCTACAACGTGAGCTCGATCCTCGGTGCGGCGCTTGCACCCATCGTGGCTCTGTGGCTGTGGTCGTCCGCCGACGGCAGTCCGTTCTGGGTGGGCGTGTACCTGTCCGCGATGGGAGTCCTGACGCTCATCGCGCTCATCCTCTCGAAGGAGACGAAGGACATCGACATCGACCGCTGACCCGGTCCCCCACCTCCGTGAGGTGTCGCGTTCCGTTGCCGACCGTCGGGTCGAGCGGCCGGACGCGGCACCTCACGGTCGTTCGTGGCGGCGGATCAGTCCGTACGGTGCGGCCGGGGTGGAGAGGTCCGCCTGCGTCACCCGAACGATGACCGACATCCCGTGGGTCGGAGGCAGGGGCTGGGACTGGGTCAGGCGAGGAAGAGGGCGCGGAGGCGGCGGGTCGTGAAGACGAGGCCGAGTGCGATCATCACGAGGTAGTAGAGCACGTGGACGAGCATCCACGGGCCGACCGAGCCGGTGGTGAGGCCGCGGACGAGCTCCACGCCGTGCCAGAGCGGAAGAGCCTGGATGACGCCCTGGATGACGGGTGGGTAGACGCTGAGCGGGTAGAACGTGGCGGAGAACAGGAACATCGGCAGCATCACGAAGGTGATCCAGTCCATCTGCTGGAACGTCTTCATGTAGCTCGTGATCGCCATGCCAAGGCTCGCGAACCCGAACGCGATGAGCAGGACCGCGGGGAACGCGAGCAGAGCCCACCACGAGAGGTTCAATCCGAGCACCTGCATGACGAGGAGGAACCCTGTCGCGTAGAGCGCGCCCCGCAGGAGGGCGAGCGCGATCTCGCCGAGCGCGACGTCGAGCGGACCGAGGGACGTGGCCAGCATGCCCTCGTAGAGCTTCGAGAACCGCATCTTGAAGAACACGTTCCACGTGGAGTCGTAGATCGCGCCGTTCATCGCAGAGACCGCGAGGAGCGCCGGAGCGATGAACGCGGCATACGGGATCTCGTCGCCACGGGAGTCCGTGACGGCCCCGACGAAGCTCCCGAGGCCGATGCCGAACGACAACAGGTAGAACACAGGCTCGAAGAATCCCGAGAGCACCACGAGGTAGTTGGAGCTCTTCGTGGCGAGGAGGCCTCGGTAGACGACCGAGCGAGCGTTTCCGGCCGAGAGGGCGCTCACTCCCCCGACGCGCGACGGGCTGCGAGTGGACACGACGCTCACTTGTTCAACCTCCGAGCGGTGATGCGGGCGGCGAGGACCCAGCCGACGGCGGCGAGGGCGACGAGGTACACGACGTGCACGACGCTCAACCACGTGGGCTCCGTCATTCCGTAGGACGTGACCCTCGCCAGCTCGGTCGAATGCCAGAGCGGAGAGATCCACCCGATCCACTGCAGGCCGACGGGCAGCTGCGTGAGCGGGAACATCGTGCCGCTGAAGAGCGTCATGGGGACGACGATGAAGCGCATGACCATGGCGAACTGGCCGCGGTCCTCCGTGAGAGATGCGCTGTAGGCCATGAGCGGCGTTCCGAACGCGAGTCCGCCGAGCACCGCGATCGCGACGCCGAGGACACCGGCCGGCGACTGCACGGCGCCGAAGGCCGCGACGATCGCGAAATAGATGCCGCACGTGACCGTCATGCGGATGGCCACGAAGAGGATCACGCCATTGACGATCTGGAACGGCTGGAGCGGCGCGGCGTTCATGGCGAAGAAGATGGGGTTCCACTTGAAGCCCATCATGATCGTGTACGTGAACTCTTCCGAGGCGACCGTGACCGCGGCTGTGCAGAGGAGCGCCGGGGCCACGAAGACGAGGTAGTCGACGCCTGCAACAGCCCCCTCGCCGCGGTTCTGGGTGATGAGGGTGGCGAGTCCCACGCCGAAGGCGAACAGGTAGAGCAGCGGT
Organism: Labedella gwakjiensis; assembly: GCF_003014675.1. Classification (NCBI taxonomy): domain Bacteria; kingdom Bacillati; phylum Actinomycetota; class Actinomycetes; order Micrococcales; family Microbacteriaceae; genus Labedella; species Labedella gwakjiensis. Next base: position 2,473,060 of record NZ_PYAU01000001.1, on the reverse strand, counting down.
GTGCCGAAGGCCGTGGCGACGACCGTCCACCCGTAGTTCTTGAGACGCCGCAGGTTGTGCTCGGTGACGTACCACGTGCCGAAACGCTGGGCCGTGGCCCGCGCGACGGCCGGTTCGGCTCGCTGCGTGACGGTGGCGCTCATTCGATGAGGCTCCGTCCGGTGAGTCGGAGGAAGACGTCTTCGAGGCTGGATCGGCGCACGAGGCTCGTCAGCGGGGTGAGACCCATCGCCGTGATGCGCGCGAGTTCCGCCTCGCCGTCTGCCGAGTACACGAGGATGCGGTCGGGCAGCACCTCGATGCGGTCGCCGACGGACGCGAGCCGCTCGGCCGCTTCGGCGTTGCGATCGCTTCCGAACCGCACCTCGAGCACCTCGCGCGACGAGTGATCGCGGATGAGGGACGCCGGGGATCCCTCCGCCATGATGGCCCCCTTGTCCACCACGACCAACCGGTCGCAGAGCTGCTCGGCCTCGTCCATGTAGTGGGTGGTGAGGACGAGCGTGGTGCCCTGCTCCTTGAGTCGGAAGAGCCGATCCCACAGGATGTGCCGTGCCTGCGGGTCGAGACCGGTCGTGGGCTCGTCGAGCAGCAGGATGCGCGGCTGGTTGATGAGAGCACGCGCGATCGTGAGGCGCCGCTTCATGCCGCCGGAGAGGTCGTCGACCTTGGCTTTGGCCTTCTCCTCGAGCTGCGCGAAGACGAGGAGCTCGTCGGCGCGCTCCGCCACCTCCACTCGGGGCAGCCCGAAGTAGCGCCCGTAGACCAGGAGGTTCTCGCGGACCTTGAGCTCCATGTCGAGGTTGTCCGCCTGTGGCACCACGCCCAGCTGCGAGCGGATCTGCGGGCCGGCGGAGTCGGGGTCGAGCCCGAGGATCGTCAGCTCTCCGGAGGTACGACTGGAGACGGCGCCGATCATGCGCATCGTCGTGGACTTGCCCGCTCCGTTGGGGCCGAGCAGACCGAACGACTCACCAGGGGCGACCTCGAAGTCGATGCCGTCGACGGCGGCGAAGTCGCCGTACTTCTTGACGAGTGAGCGAGCGGTGATCACGGGAGCAGACACAGTGATTCACTGTAGCCGCGGCCTCCGACATCGGTCGAGCGAGTGGGGGGATGGCGGCTGCGCCCCGACGATCGTCCGGATGTCGGAGTCCGGTGTCATCATGTTCGAGTGTCCACGACGCTCACGATCGACGACCACCTCGACGCCCTCCGGACCTCCGTCGCGCGCCTCCTCGATGTGGCGGCGAACGCGCCCCAATCGACACCCGTGCCCACCTGCCCGCGCTGGGATCTGCGCGCCCTCATCGCTCACGTCGTGATGGTGCACGCGTGGGCCGCGGAGAACGTGCGCGGACGGGAGGGGCCGCCCGCGCGAACCCAGACGGAACTGCGCCGGTCGGACGAGGACCTCGCGCTGCTGCTCGCCGCCGGCGCCGACGACCTCGTCGACGCGATCCGGACCGCTCCAGCCGAGGCCGCGGCCATGGTCTTCCTCCTCGACGCCCCTCCTCCACGAGCGTTCTGGGCCCGCCGACAGGCCCACGAGACGACGATCCATGCCGCCGACGCCCTGTCCGCAGCCCTCGGTCGCATGCCGACAGCCGCCGAGAGCGCGATTGCGCCGGCCCTCGCCGTGGACGGGATCGACGAGCTCGTCCAGGGCTTCCTCCCGCGGGGCGCATCGCGATGGAGGGTCGACGAACCGTTCTCCATCGCCGTCGTCCCGACAGACGCCGACGTCGCCTGGACTCTCGACATCAGTGCGGCCTCCGTCGAGGTCGACACGACCCCTCGACGCAACTCCCCCGGGTGCCGATTCTCGGGAACGGCCGCGGAACTCTATCTCGGCTTGTGGAACCGCGGCGGCGACATCCGGCAATCGGGCCGACCGGGAACGCTCGAGATGTGGCACGCCGTGCAACGGGTGCGCTGGTCCTGAAAGCGCTTCGGCGAATCCCTCGTGTCAATCCAGGTTGACACTTCTCCGATCTCGACATACAGTCGGATCGTCAACCTGGGTTGACAGAGCCCTGTATTGAGAGAAGGAGGACGCCGTGGACTCCACCACGATCCACACACTCGCGGCGAGCGCGGGCTCCAACGACCCCCTCGAGTCCCTCAAGGCCGTCGCCGCGCTCCGTCGCGAACTCGACCGGGTCGAGACGATCGCCGTTCGACGCGCTCGCAACGCGAATGCGAGCTGGCAGCTCATCGCGCTCTGCCTCGGTGTGAGCCGTCAGGCGGTTCACAAGAAATACGGTCGAAGCTGATGATCGACCACCCCTCCCTTCCTCCCCGAACGCCCCTTCCCGACAGGACCGACGAATGACCAGCACCACCAGCTCCGATCGATCGACGCCGGCCACCGAACGCGCCTCACGCGCGGGTGGCCGGGGTCGCGGACGACGCGGCGGCGAGATCGACGAAGGCCCCCGCGCCCGCTTCAGCGAGCTCCTGCCGTATCTCTTCGAGCACAGCCGGATCCTGTGGTTCATCATCGTGCTCAGCATCCTCGGGGCCGGCGCGTCGCTCGCCCAGCCCTTGCTTGTGAGCCAGGTCATCTCGATCGTGGAGAGCGGCGACTCGCTCGGCACCCTCGTCTGGGGTCTCATCGGCCTGGTCGTGGTGAGCGGACTCATCAGCGGATACCAGCACTACCTCCTCCAACGGACGGGAGAGGGCGTCGTGCTCAGCTCCCGACGACGACTCGTCTCACGCATGCTGCACCTCCCCGTGTCCGAGTTCGACGCCCGACGCACGGGCGACCTGGTGTCGCGCGTCGGCAGCGACACGACACTGCTGCGGGCCGTCCTCACACAAGGACTCGTCGAGGCGGTCGGCGGAGCCGTCACGTTCGTGGGCGCACTCATCGCGATGTTCATCATCGATCCGGTCCTCCTCGGGCTGACGGTGCTCGTCGTCGCCGTCTCGGTCGTGACGGTCGTCCTCCTCGCGGCACGCATCCGGGTGGCGAGCGCCCGCGCACAGAAGAAGGTGGGCGATCTCGCCGCCTCGGTCGAACGTGCCATCAGCGCCGTGCGGACCATCCGTGCCGCGGGAGCGACGGATCGCGAGATCCGCGCGATCGAGGAGGATGCCACCGGCGCATGGCGCATGGGGATCAGCGTCGCGAAGATCTCGGCCCTCATCGTACCGGTCGCGGGCATCGCGCTGCAGGTGTCGTTCCTCGTCGTGCTCGGCGTCGGCGGCTTCCGGGTGGCCTCCGGCTCGATCACCGTCGCGAACCTCGTCGCCTTCATCCTGTTCCTCTTCATGATGATCATGCCGCTCGGCCAGGCCTTCGGCGCCATCACGGCGACCAACCAGGCACTCGGCGCCCTCGGGCGCATCCAGGAGATCATCGGCCTGCCGTCGGAGGACGCGAACGACGCCGAGATCGCCGCATCCGCCGCTGCACCGAAGACCCCGGCGGAGGCGCAGCCGGCGATCGCGTTCGACGACGTGGTGTTCGCGTATGCGACCCGACCGGTCGCCGACGATGCGACGGGCGGATCGTCCGACCGGCCCCCCGTCCCGGACGTTACCCCCGAGTCGGCGTCCACCGAGAAGGACTCCACAGCGAAGCGCATGCCTGGCGACCCCGTGCTCCGGGGGGTGAGCTTCGCCGCCGAACGCGGTCGACGCACGGCTCTCGTGGGTCCGAGTGGCGCAGGCAAATCCACGATCCTCGGTCTCATCGAGCGCTTCTACGACCCCGCGTCCGGCGTGGTGCGGCTCGACGGCGTCGACGTGCGGTCGATGCCGCGCGACGAGCTCCGTGCTCGGATCGGCTACGTGGAGCAGGACGCACCCGTGCTCGCGGGGACGATCCGCGAGAACCTGCTCCTCGGCAACCCCGAGGCGACCGACGAGCTCTGCATCGATGTGCTCCACGCCGTGAACCTCGGCGACGTGCTCGACCGCGACCCCGCCGGGCTCGACGCGCCGGTGGGCGAAGACGGCATCATGCTCTCGGGCGGCGAGCGCCAGCGCTTGTCGATCGCCCGCGCTCTCGTGGCCGCTCCCCCGATCCTGCTGCTCGACGAGTCCACATCGAGCCTCGACGGGGTGAACGAGCAGAAGATGCGCCTCGCGATCGACGCCGTCGCGGCGGACCGCACGCTCATCGTGATCGCGCACAGGCTCTCGACGGTCGTCGACAGCGACCACATCGTCGTGCTCGAGGACGGCCGCGTGGTGGGCTCGGGCACTCACTCCGAACTCGTGGAGTCGACTCCGCTCTACCGCGACCTCGCGAAGCACCAGCTCCTCGTCTGACCCCCGCCCCACCCCACCCCACCCCACCCCAAAAAGATGGCGATACAGCACCGGGTTTGATGCTGTATCGCCGTCTTTTTGGGGTACGGGGGTGGGGTGGAGGGGGTGGGGGGTCGGGTGGTGACGCAGATCGGTCCCGCCAAGGTCGAGCTGCGCCGCCACCCGACCCACCACCCCCGCCCACGAGGCGCGGCGAGAGGAGCAGGTGGGTGGGTGGGCCGTCAGGCTGGCACAGTCGTGGCCAGGCGGTACCGGAGGGCAGCGAGCTCCGTCGAGAGGGCGGCCGGCAGTCGGCCGCCGAACTGAGCGAAGAACTCCTCGGTGAGGTCGGCCTCGTCACTCCACGACGCGGGGTCGACGGCGAACAGGCGCTCGAGCGCGCCATCGGCGAGGTCGAGACCCTCTACATCGAGGTCCTCGAGCAGCGGAAGGCGACCGATCGACGACTCCTCCGCGGCGACGTCGCCGGAGACGCGCCCCGCGATCCATTCGAGGACGCGGGCGTTCTCCGAGAAGCCCGGCCACAGGAACTCACCGTCCGGTCCCTTCCGGAACCAGTTGACCTGGAACATGCGCGGAGCCCGGTCGAAGCGCAGCTTCTCGCCGATCGACAGCCAGTGCGCCCAGTGGTCCGCCATGTTGTAGCCGCAGAACGGGAGCATCGCGAACGGGTCACGGCGCAGCTCGCCGACGGTGCCTTCCGCGGCCGCCGTCTTCTCCGAGGAGATCGTGGCACCGATGAAGACGCCGTGTCGCCAATCCGTCGCCTCGACGACGAGCGGCACGTTCGTCGCCCGCCGTCCACCGAAGAGGATCGCGTCGATGGGCACGCCGTCGGGCGCCTGCCAGTCGTCCGCCATCTGAGGGCACTGCGCGGCGGCCACCGTGAACCGGGAGTTCGGGTGCGCGGCCGGACGACCGCTCGTGGGCGTCCAGTCGCGTCCCTCCCAGTCGATGAGGTGGGCTGGAGGCGTGTCGGTGAGGCCCTCCCACCACACGTCGCCGTCGTCGCGCAGAGCGACGTTCGTGAAGATCGTGTTGCCCCAGAGCGTCTCGACGGCCGTCACGTTCGTCGACTCGCCTGTACCGGGTGCGACGCCGAAGAAGCCCGCCTCCGGGTTGATGGCCCAGAGCCGTCCGTCGTCGCCGGGACGCAGCCAGGCGATGTCGTCTCCGATGGTCTCGACGCTCCAGCCGGGAAGCGACGGGCGGAGCATCGCGAGGTTGGTCTTGCCGCACGCCGAGGGGAACGCCGCAGCGATGTGGAACGAGCGGCCCTGCGGATCCGTGAGCTTGATGAGCAGCATGTGCTCGGCGAGCCAGCCCTCTTCGCGGCCCATCGCCGAGGCGATGCGGAGCGCGAAGCACTTCTTGGCGAGGATCGCGTTGCCGCCGTAGCCGGAGCCGTACGACCACACCTCGCGCGTCTCCGGGAACTGGACGATGTACTTCGTCTCGTTGCACGGCCAGGCGACGTCCTCATCGCCCGGGGCGAGGGGAGCCCCCACCGAGTGCACGGTCGCGACCCACGACTCCCCGGCCGCGATGAGGTCGAGGACACGGTCGCCCATGCGCGTCATGACACCCATCGACAGCACGGCGTACTCCGAGTCGGTGAGCTGGACACCGAGCTGCGAGAGCCGACCTCCGACCGGACCCATCGAGAACGGGACGACGTACATCGTGCGCCCGCGCATGCTGCCGGCGAAGACACCGTCGAGCTCGGTGCGCATCTCCTCGGGAGCGACCCAGTTGTTGGTGGGGCCGGCGTCCTCCTCGAACGTCGTGCAGATGAAGGTGCGCGCTTCGACACGGGCGACGTCGCTCGGGTCGGTGCGTGCGAGGAAGCTGTTGGGCCGCCACTCGGGGTTGAGTCTGATGAGCTTGCCCTCGGCCACGAGCTGCTTCGTGAGTCGGTCCGACTCGGCACGCGAGCCGTTGCACCAGACGATGTCCGCCGGCTCGGTGAGGGCGGCGATCTGGTCGACCCACGCGCGGAGTGCCTCGATGCCGCGGTGTGCGGTGGGGGTGGTCTCGTCGACGTCGGCCCGGTCGACGTCCGTGATCTGCGCGATGCTCATGGCGAGTTCCCTCCATCGGGTTGCGTTCAAGAATCGGTGTTGACCTCAGTCTGGAATGGAATGAACCGCACATATCGGAAGATGTAGTGGAAAGAATCGCAATTCTTTCGATATTGTCAAGGCCATGGCCTCATCGAACGCCGAACTCGACACCCTCGGGCACCGCCTCCGCCACTTCCGCACGGCCGCGGGCCTCACCCTCGACGCGCTCGGCGAGCGCACGGGGGTGGCGCCGAGCCAGCTCTCGCTCGTGGAGAACGGCAAGCGGGAACCGAAGCTCTCGACCCTCCAGTCGATCGCCCGCGAGCTCGGGCTCGACCTCGCGGAGCTCCTCTCGGGCGAAGCCCCCTCGCGCCGCGCCTCGCTCGAGATCGAGCTCGAGCGCGCGCAACGGGGCGCCCTGTACGCCTCACTCGGACTGCCGCGCGTCCGCGTGACGAAAGGGACCTCCGACGAGACGCTCGAGGCCGTCGTGGGCCTGCACCGCGAGCTCCAGCGCCGCGCGAGCGAGGCGATCGCGACGCCGGAGGAGGCGCGGCGCGCGAACACGGAGCTGCGCGAACTCCTGCGGCGCCAGGACAACTACCTCCCCGACATCGAGACCGTTGCGGAGGAACGGGTTCGCGCCGCCGGTCACGTATCGGGCGCACTCACCCACCGGACGGTCGGCATCATGGCCGAGCAGCTCGGGTTCACCCTCATCTACGTGTCCGACCTGCCGAGCTCGGCCCGCAGCGTCATCGACCTCGAGAACGGGCGCATCTACCTTCCGCCGGCCTCGATCCCCGGCGGCCACGGCCTCCGGTCGATGGCGCTCCAGGCCATGGCCCACCGCGTGCTCGGTCATGAGCGCCCGGAGAGCTACGCGGAGTTCCTGCGGCAGCGGCTCGAGATCAACTACTACGCGGCGTGCTGCCTCATGCCGCAGACCGCCGCCGTCTCGTTCCTCACCCAGGCCAAGCGGGACAGGAACCTCGCGATCGAGGACTTCCGCGACGCCTTCGGGGTGACGCACGAGGCGGCGGCGCACAGGTTCACCAACCTCGCGACCTCGAAGCTCGATATGCGCATGCACTTCCTGCGCGTCTCGGGCGACGGCGCGCTCCTCCGCGGCTACGAGAACGACGCTCTCCCGCTCCCCACGGACGTCACGGGAGCGATCGAGGGGCAGATGGTGTGCCGGAAGTGGAGCGCGCGCAGCGCGTTCGACCGCACGAACCGGACGACGGAGCTCTACCAGTACACGGATACGCCGGCCGGGACCTTCTGGTGCGCGACGCAGACCGGATCGACGTCCGACGGGGAGTTCTCGATCAGCGTCGGCGTGCCGTTCGACGACGCGAAGTGGTTCAGGGGCCGGGAGACGACGGAACGCGCCGTGTCGACGTGCCCGGACGAGGCCTGCTGCCGCCGCCCCTCGGACGAACTCACCGCACGGTGGAAGGACAAGGCGTGGCCGAGCGCACGCGTGCACACGCACACCTTCGCTCCGCTCCCCCGCGGCACCTTCCCCGGTGTCGACGACACCGAGGTGTACGAGTTCCTGTCACGCCACGAGTCGTGACGCGGGACGGCGCCACCCGCCGTATCCCCACGGGCGACGCCCTGCCGGTCACCAGTCGTGCACGGTCCCGTCGGCGAGACGGTTGTAGGGCAGGTAGGCCTGCTGGTACGGGTACTGCCCCGCCGCATCCACGTCGAGCTCGACGCCGAGGCCCGGCTCGTCGCCCGGGTGGAGGAAGCCGTCGGTCCACGTGAAGGACTGCTGGAAGACCTCGTCGGTCTTCGCCCCGTGCTTCATGTACTCCTGGATGCCGAAGTTGTGGATGGCGAGCCCGAGGTGCATGGCAGCGGCCATGCCGACCGGGGAGATGTCGGTGGGCCCGTGCATGCCCGACTTGATCTGGTACTGGCTCGCGTAGTCGAGCACCTTCTTGAGGTGCGTGATGCCGCCCGTGTGCGTCACGGCGCTCCGCACGTAGTCGATGAGCTGCTCGCGGATGATCTGCTGGTAGTCCCACACCGAGTTGAAGATCTCGCCGATCGCGAGCGGCGTCGTGGTGTGCTGGCGCACGAGACGCAGCGCCTCCTGATTCTCGGCCGGTGTGCAGTCCTCCAGCCAGAACAGGTCGTACGGCTCGAGGCTCTTGCCGAGCTTCGCCGCCTGGATCGGCGTCATGCGGTGGTGCGCGTCGTGGAGGAGCGGCAGTTCCGGTCCGAACTCGCTCCGCACCGCCTCGAAGACGGTGGGGATGTGCCGGAGGTAGCTGCGGGTGTCCCAGTCCTCCTCGGCGGGGAGCGCGCCGCGCTGGGCGGGCTCGTGGTCGTAGCGCACGCCGGAGTTGGCCTCGAACGTCGCGTTGGAGGCGATGCCGTAGATCGACTTCAGCCCGGGCACGCCGGTCTGCACGCGGATCGCGCGGTAGCCCTGCTCCTGGTGCGAGCGGATGCTGTCGAAGAGCTCGTCGTTCGTCTTCCCCGACGCATGCCCGTAGGCGAGCAGGCCGGTGCGCGACGCGCCGCCGAGCAGCTGGTACACCGGCATCCCGGTGGCCTTGCCCTTGAGGTCCCACAGTGCCATGTCGACGGCGGCGATCGCGGCCATCGTCACGGGCCCGCGACGCCAGTAGGCGCTGCGGTAGAGGAACTGCCAGGTGTCCTCGATCTTGTGCGCGTCGCGGCCGATGAGGAGCGGCACGACGTGCTCGGCGAGGTAGCTCACGACGGCCAGCTCGCGTCCGTTGAGGGTCGCGTCGCCGAGTCCCGTGAGACCATCGTCGGTCGTCAGCTTGAGCGTGACGAAGTTGCGGTCGGGGCTCGTGACGATGACCTCCGCTTTGTCGATCCTCATCGGTCTCCTCCTTCTGCCGCGGCGTCGCGCCGCGCTGTCCATCGGGCCTTGAGCACACGGGCGACGGACTTCGGCCGCCGATCACGCGTGAACACGCCTTTCTTGTTGCCGTCCACCCGGATGATGCCGGCCTTCGTCTGGAAGTCGGCGAAGTTCCAGATCTGCTCACCGGTGACGGCGGGAATGCGGTCGAAGACGCGGTGGTACATCTCGAGGAAGTCGATCTGGTACTCCTCGCTCCACGGTGACGGCACGGCCTGGTGGAGTCCCGCGACGGTGTCGACGCCGTACTCGGTCATGACGATCGGCTTGTCGTACGTCGCGGCCCAGCCGAGCAGCTCCTTCTCGAGCTCGACCTCGGCGCGCGCCAGGTCACCCGTCTGCTGGTACCAGCCGAAGTAGCGGTTGAGGCAGATCACGTCGAAGAGGTCCACGATGAGGTCGTTGTCGAAGCGTGCATCGCCCTGGTTGGCGAACGTGACGGGACGCGTCGGGTCGAGCTCGCGTGTGAGCTCGACGAGCGGTTCGAAGTACTCGCGCGCGCCCTGCTCCGCCGAGGCCGGCTCGTTGGCGATGCACCACATCACGACGCTCGGGTGGTTCTTGTCGCGAGCGATGAGCTCGCGGATGCCCTGGGCTGTCGCGTCGCGAGTGACGTCGCTCATCGTCTCAGGGGAGAAGGTGGGCTTCCGCGCTCCGCCGAGGATGCCTCCCGCCATGTTGATGTTCATGCCGACGGCCGCGGTCTCGTCGATCACGACGATGCCGTGCCGGTCCGCGTACTCGAGCACCTCCTCGGCGTACGGGTAGTGCGACGTGCGGAAGGAGTTCGCCCCGATCCAGTCCAGGAGGGCGAAGTCGTGCACGAGCAGCACGTCGTCGTGGCCCTTCCCGCGGAACGGCGCATCCTCGTGCTTCCCGAAGCCGGTGAAGTAGAAGGGCTCGTCGTTGATGAGGAACTGCTGCCCCCTCACCTCGACGGTGCGGATGCCCACGGGGAGCGTGTACGAGTCGGCGTCGGCGCCGTCCCCCATGGAGACCTCGAGCTCGTACAGGTAGGCGGCCCCGGGCTGCCAGAGGTTCGGGTCGGTGACGGTGAGTGTGCCGCTCGCGCCGGCGGCCGCGGCGACCTCGCGCCGGTCCTCGTCGCGCAGCACGACGGACACATCTCCGTCGCCGACCGTGTCGACCGTGTAGTGCACGCGAGCGGAACCGTCGGACTCGCGCGTCGTCGTGACCGAGACGTCGTCGATGTGCGCAGGCGACGTCGCGATCAGGTGGACGGAGCGGTGGATCCCGGCGTAGTTGAAGAAGTCGTGGCGGTAGAGCTGCGTCGGCTTCCCGTCGGCCGCGGTTCCGACCTCGCCGGGCGGCACGGTCGCACTCGTGAGCCGGTTGTCGACGGCCACGGTCACGACGACCGCGGTGCCGGGTGCGGCGAGCTCCGTCACGTCGACCTCGAAGGGCGTGTAGCCGCCCTCGTGGTGCGCCACCTGCTCGTCGCCCACGAAGACGGTGCCCGTGTGGGTCACGGCGTCGAAGCGCAAGACGATGCGGCGACCCGTCCACGTGGAGGGGACGACGAATTCGCGCTGGTACCAGGCGACGCCGATGTGGTCGCGGATCTCGGCGTCGGCGAAGACGTCGTTGTAGCTCGCGGGGACGGGAGCCTGCCGGATCGCGGGCAGGCGTCCGCGCCAGGGCTCGTCGCCGACCTCGCTGTCGAGGGCGAAGGACCAGAGCCCGTCGAGCGATCGCAGGTCGCGAGTCCGGGTGGCCTGGGGCTTCAGCATTGAATCTCCTTCATTTCAGGGTGCGCTCAGGGGAACGAGGTCGTCGAGCAGGTCGAGACATCCGTCGACGACGGCGTCGTCGACGGGCGTTCCGGCGATGCGGTCGAGGGCGGCTCTCAGCGTGATGCGATCCGGCGAGGCCGTATCGATCCCGTCGAGCGTCGCGAGGTGGGCGGCGAGCGCTCGGGCGGCGCCCGAACCGTTGCGACCGGCGGCGCGTTCCGCGTCGAGCACGGGCACGATCCGCACGCGCAGCTTCGTCTCGGCGTCGGTCGCGATCTGCTCGAGCGAGTGCCGGATGGCCGAGTTGCCGAAGCGGCTCGCGAGGTCCGATCGGTAGCGGTCGAGGTCGAGCCCCTCGGGGAGGTGCCGGACGCATTCGTCCCAGAACTCCTCGACCCATGACCGCACCACGGGGTCGGCGAATGCCTCGTCGACGTAGGCATGCCCGCGCGCGGGCCCCGCCGCGGCGAGCAGCGTGTGCGCGCCGTTGAGGAGCCACAGCTTGCGACGCTCGAACGGTTCGACGTCGTCGACTATGCGCGCGCCGGCCGATTCCCAGTCGGGTCGTCCAGCAGGGAAGTCTCCGGACATCGTCCAGTCGGCGAACGGCTCCGCCACCACGACGCACGCGTCCCGGAACCCGGTGAGGGCAGCGGCCGCCTCCTGATCCGCGTCCGTGGCGCGCGGCGTGATCCGATCGACGGAACTCGACACGAAGCCGATGTGCGTCTCGGCCCAGGCGACCGTCTCGCCGCCGATCGCCTCGAGGAGGGGACGGAGAGCCTCGCGGAGCACTCCCCCGTTGTCCGGCAGGTTGTCGCAGCTCACCAGGGCGATCGGTCCGGAGCCCGAGCGGCGGCGGGCATCGAGAGCGACGGCCAGGCGTCCGAGTGCGGAACGAGGGGCCTCGCATCGCCCCTCGGCGGCGGATGCCAGCCTCTCGAGGTCCGCCGCGCCCTCCTCGGACGCCTGGTAGCCGGCCTCCGTGATCGTGAGCGTCACGAGGGCCGTCCGCTGGTCGCTCACGGCGCGAGCGAGATGCTCGACGTCCGCGCCGTCGACGGCCTCCGTGATGACACCGACGATCGTCGCGTGGTCCCCGGAGTCGTCGCGTTCGATGAGCGTGTAGAGGCCGTCCTGGGCCTGCAGGGCGTCCGCGGCGTCCGGGCGCCGACCGGAGTACGCAGTGATCTCCCAGTCGTCCCGATCGTTCGCGCGGGCCGTGTACCAGGCCTGGTGAGAGCGATGGAAGGCGCCGAGGCCGAGGTGCACGATGCGGCGGGGGCGCGTGCCGCGGGGCTCCGGGTGGGTCGATCGGTCGATGGGCGCCGTCACAGTTTGAACACCTTCCGCGGCATCGTGTCGGTGAGGTCGTGGATGATGCGCTCCGCGGCGGCTGGCCGCACCCGTCCCTCGGCCACGAGTCGCGCCAGGAAGGCCGCGTCGAGCCGGCGCGACATGTCGTGGCGGGCCGGGATCGAGAGGAAGGCACGCGTGTCGTCGATGAAGCCGGAATGACGGTAGAAGCCGGCCGTCTCGGTGACGGCCGAGCGGAAGCGCATCCCGGCGTCGGGGGCATCGAGGAACCACCACGGCGCGCCGATGTACACCGAGGGGTAGAAGCCGGCGAGCGGGGCGATCTCTCGCGAGTACACCGTCTCGTCGACGCTGAACAGCACGAGGTGCATGCCGTCCACGAGTCCTACCTCGTCGAGGAGGGGGCGGATCTCGTCCGTGAAGTGCGTCGCGATCGGGATGTCGTGCCCGGTGTCAGCGCCGTGGCGCTCGAACGTTGCCGTGTTGTGGTTGCGCCGAACACCGGGGTGGATGGTCATGACGAGCCCGTCCCGGGCGCTCATGCGCCCCATCTCGAGAAGCATGTGCCCGCGGAAGGCGTGCGCGTCCTCGGCCGAGAGCGAGCCGGACCGCGCACGGTCGTAGAGGCGGGCGGCCGTGTCGGTGCCGAGGTCGACGATGCGCAGGTCGGCGATGCCGTGATCGGCCGAGACAGCACCGTTCGCGATGAAGTGAGCGCGCCGTGCCGCGAGGGCTGCGAGGTAGCCGTCGAACGTGGCGGGTTCGCCCGTCGCCTCGTGCAGTCGTGCGACGTCGGCGGGGAACGTGGGGCTCTCCGGATCGAGGTAGCGGTCCGGACGGAACGTCGGCAGCACCCGCCCGGTGAACGTCGGGTCGTCGCGCAGTGCGGCGTGGTCCGCGAGGTCGTCGAGCGGATCGTCGGTCGTCGCGAGCACGTCGATGCGGAAGGTGTGGAAGAGCGCACGAGGCCGGAACGCCGTCTCGCCGAGCCGCTCCTCGATCGCCTCGTAGATCCGGTCGGCGTTCCCCGCGGCCAGGTCCTCCCCGATGCCGAAGACACGCTCGAAGGTGCGCTCGAGCCAGTACCCGGATGCCGTCCCCGCGAATTCGTGCCAGTGCTCGGCGAGGAGCCGCCACGCCCGCCGGCCGGCCGCAGACCCGTCCGTCGGCCGCAGGTCGTCGTAGTCCACGCCGTTCGCGTGGAGCAGCCGCGTCACGTAGTGGTCGGAGCTGATGAGCAGCTCCGTCGGATCCTCGAACGCCCGGTCCTGCCGGAGGAGCGATGCGGGAACGTGGCTGTGGGGCGAGACGATCGGCAGGTCGGCGACCGTCTCGTAGAGGTCTCGAGCGATCGCGCGCGTTCCGGCGTCGACGGGCAGGAGCCGGTCGTCCGATGCCGCCGAGGTCGCGGTGGCCCCCATCAGGACGTCCGTCATCGTTCGACCCCCGACCCCGCCGCGACGCGCTCCTCAGCGGCCATCCGGCCACGGAGAGCTCGCCGCTCCGCTTGAGCGTCGGGGTCGGGCAGAGGCGACGCGAGGAGGAGCCGCCGGGTGTACCGGTGCTGCGGCGACGTGGTGACGACCGCCGCTTCGCCGCGCTCGACGACGTCGCCGCGGTAGAGCACGGCGACGTCGTGACTGATGTGACGGATCACGTCGAGATCGTGCGAGATGAAGAGATACGACACCCCGAGGTCCTGCTGGATCTCGAGGAACAGGTCGAGCACGCGAGCCTGTGTCGTGAGGTCGAGCGCGCTCACCGGCTCGTCGCACACGATGAGCTTCGGCCGCAGGGCGAGGGCGCGCGCGATGGCGATCCGCTGGCGCTGCCCGCCCGAGAACTCGCGGGGCACCCGGGTGATGGCGTTGCTCGGGAGTCCCACCCGGTCGAGCAGCTCGGCGACGCGGGCGCGGCTCTCCTTCGCACCGACCTTCTGCACCTGCAGCGGCTCGGCGAGGATCTGACCGATCTCCATCGCCGGGTTGAGCGAGCTGTACGGGTCCTGGAAGACCACCTGGAGGTCGGCGGCGAGCTCTGCCCGCTTCCGTCGCCCGGCGTGCGTGATGTCGACGCCGCCGAAGGTCACCGTTCCGCGGGTGATCGGCGCGAGGCCCAGGATGGCGCGGCCGATCGTGGTCTTCCCGGATCCCGACTCCCCCACGACGCCGAGCGTCTTGCCCGGCTCGATGTCGAGGGAGACGCCGTGGAGGATCTCGACGGGGCCGCGGCGGAAGCCCTTCCGCGGATAGGCCACGGCGAGGTCGTCGACCTGGAGCAGCTTCTCGGTCATCGGGTCGTCTCCTCGGTGAGCGGCGTGAGCGGTTCCCGACCGGTGAGCATCGAGCCGAGCAGGGTGCGGGTGTACGGGTGGCGCGGGTGGTGCAGGATCTCGCGCACGGGTCCCTCCTCCACGAGCCGGCCGCGCTGCATGACGGCCACGCGGTCGGCGATGTCGGCGACGACGCCGAAGTTGTGGGTGACGAGGAGGATCGCGACTCCGAGCTCGTCGCGCATGCGGCGGAGCAGATCGAGGACCTCGGCCTGAACCGTCACGTCGAGCGCCGTGGTCGGCTCGTCGGCGATGATGAGGTCGGGTTCGCAGCTCACGGCCCCCGCGATGAGGACGCGCTGCGCCATTCCGCCGGAGATCTCGTTCGGATACGAGGCGAACGTCCCCTCCGGGTCGGAGATCCCGACACGTTCGAGGAGATCGATCGCGCGCCGTTTCGCATCGGCGCGGCTGATGCCGAGGAGCTTGACCATCGGCCGGGCCAGCTGGTGCCCGATCGTGTAGTTCGGGTCGAGGTTCGACATCGGCTCCTGCGGGATGTAGGAGATCCGCCGCCCACGCAGCGGGCCCACCTCCTTCTGGAGGATGCGCTGCGACGCCGGGTCGATGGTCTGGATGTCGTCGATGACGATGCTCCCCGCGACGATGCGGGCCGAACTCGGCAGCAGGCCGAGCACGGCGAACGCCGTCTGGCTCTTGCCCGATCCGGACTCGCCGACGATGCTGAGCACCTCGCCGCGGTCGATCGAGAAGCTGACACCCTGCACGACCGTCGTGAGGCCGCCATCGGCGTTCGGGTAGCCGATCTCGAGGTCGCGCACTTCGAGGAGGTGGTCGCCCTCGGGCAGTTCGTCCGTGCCAGGGAGCGGGTCGGCGCTCGTCGAGACCGAGACCGTCGGAGCCATCTCGGGCTCCACCGTCACGGAGACGGTGTCGGCGAGAGCGCCGGGCGTCACGCCGCTCGCGGCGACGGCGGCCGTCGCCTTGCGGTTCGCGCGCACGCTCGGCAGGTCCTCGAGGGCGTCGCGCAGGGCGTTCCCGATGAGCACGAACGCGCCGACGGTGAGGCCGATCGCGAGCGCCGGCCACAGCATGAGGGTCGGCGAGATGTAGATGTTGCGGAAGCCCTCGCTCAGCATGGCGCCCCACGTCGGCTCCGCCGGGTTGCCGAGGCCGAGGAACTCGAGCCCCGACTGGATGGCGATCGCGACGCCGGCGATGAGGGCCGTCTGGATGATGATCGGCGCGCGCACCACGGAGATGATGTGGCGGGCGATGATGCGGGCGTCGCTCAGTCCCGAGACGCGCGCGGCATCGACGTACAGCTCGTTCCGCACCGATTGGACGGCGGTTCGCGTGAGGCGGTAGTAGCCGGGGCTCAGCAGGACACCGAAGACGATCATGGTGACCCAGACGCTCGGTCCCACCGCGGATCGCACCGAGAGGAGCACGATGATGGCGGGAAGGCTCATGAGCGCGTTGGCCGACCAGGAGGACACGCCGTCGAACGGGCCGCCGAAGTAGCCGGCGATGAG
Source organism: Labedella gwakjiensis (assembly GCF_003014675.1). Lineage (NCBI taxonomy): Bacteria > Bacillati > Actinomycetota > Actinomycetes > Micrococcales > Microbacteriaceae > Labedella > Labedella gwakjiensis. Next base: position 2,456,903 of record NZ_PYAU01000001.1, on the reverse strand, counting down.
ACCGGAGGGCAGTCCGATCGCGATGGCGACCACGGCGCAGAGGACCGCGGACGACAGTGTCAGCTGAGAGGCCCAGAGGAGCCGGCTCCACGTGTCGCGTCCCGAACTGTCGGTGCCGAGGAGGTGGTCCCCTCCGGGGCTCGCGAACGGGTTGGCGATGTCCGCGGTCGTGGCTCCGTACGGAGCGAGGAGGGGCGCAAGGATCGCGCCGAGGACGACGAGGAGGACGACCGAGAGTCCGATCGCTCCGAGTGGGTTGCGGAGGAGACGGATCACGACATTGTCGCGACGACGCTCGGCTCCGCCTGTGCTGATCGAGGTCACGAGACACGCACCTTCGGGTTGAGCCAGCCGTTGATGAGGTCGACGGCGAGATTGACGATGACGACGATCACGACCGTGTAGAGGACGACGCCCATCACGATGGGGATGTCTCCGCTCACGGTGGACGTCACGGCGAGCTGTCCGATCCCGGGGAGCGCGAAGATGCGCTCGAGAATCACGGCTCCGCCGAGCAGGCCGACGAACTGCAGACTCAGGACGGTGAGGCCGGCGGGCGCCGCCGCGCGCAGCACGTGCTTCAGGAGGATCTCCCCCTCGCCGAGTCCGCGGCTGCGGAGAGTCCGCACGAAGTCGCGGTCGCGCTGCTGGATCACGGCCGATCGGATCTGCTGTGCGCTCGCTGTGACGTAGTTCAGCACGATGGCGATGACCGGAAGCGTGAGCGAAGCGATCCACGCGTCGATTCCGGAGCCTGGTCCGATACTCGAGACCGCGGGGAACCACCCGAGCTGGACCGCGAACACCGTTGCGAGCACAACGGCGAGGACGAAACCGGGGATCGCGTCGCCGATGACGGCACCGACCTGGACCGCCCGATCGATCCAGCCGCGTTTGACGGCCGCGAGCGTCCCGATGGTGGTCGCGAATATCGTGACGAAGAGCATCGCGACGCCGATCAGGGCGAGCGTGACGGGGAGCCTCGTCGTGAGGCTGTCGGACACGGTGATCGTCCCGAACCAGCTCCGACCCAGGTCTCCGGAGAGGGCGCTCGCCACCCAGTCGAGGAACCGGACGGGGAGGGGCTGATCGAGGCCGAGCTCGACTTCTTTCGCCGCGACCTGGGCTTCGGTGGCCTGATCGCCGACGATGTTGCGGGCGATGCTCGACCCGTTGACGAAGAGCAGCGCGTAGGCGGCGGCGCAGATGGCGACGAGCAGGACGAGTCCCGACGCGATGCGCTTGAGGGTGTAGGTGATCACGAGTGCTCCAGAGCGGGCCGAGGGGCGGGGAGACGACCGCGGTCGCCTCCCCGCCGGCGGTTACGAGGCGGGCGCGAAGTTGTAGATGGACGGCACGGCCTGCTGGATCTGCTTCTCCACCGAGATCTTCTCGGAATCGTAGGAGTAGACCTGGTCGATCCGGTACACGGGGGCGAACCAGGCGTTCTCCGAGATGTACTCGTTCACGGCCTTGGCGTTCTCTGCCGACTCGTCTCCGCCCGTCTGGACGGCGGCGATGAGTTCGTCGAGTTCGGGCGTGGCCGAGTCGAAGGGGTTGTAGATGGCATCGGTGGAGATGATCTGATTGATCGCCACCCACGGCTCACCCTGGAAGAGGTTCTGGTAGAGCACCGGGACCTTGCCGGACGACAGATCGTCGAGGAACGTCTGGACGTTCAGGGTCGTCACCTGGACCCGGATGCCGACATCGGCGAACTGCTGCGTCAGCGCGGCCAGGGCCGTCTCGAAGCCGGGACCGGCGGAGATGGGGAGGTCGAAGCCGTCGGCGTATCCGGCCTCGGCGAGGAGTTCCTTCGCCTTCTCGGGGTCGTAGTCATACCGACTGTCGAGCTCATCGACGGATGCCCCGCTGTCGGGACCGAACACCTGCTGGGTCGGCTCACCGTATCCGCGCAGGATCGACTCGAGCATCGTGTCGCGGTCGATCGCGTAGTTGATCGCCTGGCGCACACGCACATCCCCGAGCGCCGGAACCTGCGTACCCTCGCGGTCGAGGAGAAGGAGTCCCTGCCAGTCCACCCGATAGTCCTCGAGTGTGGCGAAACCGGCGCCGTCGGCCTGTTCCGCAGTAGACGCGTCGAGGATCGTCGCGTCGACCTGCTTGGACAGGAGCGCGTTCACACGCGCGGTGAGCTCCTCGTACGGCTTGAGGACGACGGTGTCGAACTTCTGCAGGTCGGGGTTCCAGTAGTCCTCCCGCGCCGTGAACACGAACTGCGATCCCGAGACCGATTGCTCCGTGTCCATCACGTACGGTCCCGATCCGACCGGTGTGGAGATCATCTCCTCGGTCCCCAGAGACTCGGGGCTTCCCATGAGGCCGCCTGCTTGCGACAGGTTGTACTCGAGGGAAGGGTCCGGAGCCGAGAGGTTGAGCACGACGGTGTCGTCGTCCACGGGGTCGACCGACTCGACGGCGGCCACCTGCGCGGCCTGCCGCCCGTTGTTGTTCTGGAGGTTCTCGATGTTGGCCTTCACGGCCTCGGCGTTGAACGCCGCGCCGTCGCTGAAGGTGACGTCGTCGCGCAGCTCGAGCGTGAGCTGAGTGCGGTCGTCGTTGTACGACCATTCGGTGGCGAGCATCGGCTCGAGGTCGCCGTCGGCCGTGCGGAGGATGAGCGTGTCGTACGCCACCTGGTACGGCTGAAGCGTGTGCCCGACGTGGGCCTGCGCGGGGTCCCACGACGTCGGCTCGCCGATCGTCCCGAGGGTGAGCGTCCCGCCTCCGGCGGTTCCTCCCCCGTTGTCGGCGTTTCCGCCTGAGCATCCGGCGAGCAGCGCCGCCGCGGCGATCGACGCGGTCACGGCCGCGGCTCTCTTCGAAACCAACTTCATCGTCAGTAGTCCTTCGTTCGTCATTGACACGGTGGGGCTGTCGGGGTGGAAGCCTGTGCCCGCGCTGTTCGCCGGATCCGGTCCGACGCGTGAGCTGGGGCCGTCGTATGGGTCTTTTCGACCCGTCGACGTGACTCGACCGTAGCAAGTGCAACCGATTGCCGCAATCGATTGCCGAATACTCGTGACCAACCGAGACCGGTTTGTGATTAGATTGGCAAGCGGTTGCCAGATCCATAGGTTCTGGAGGCCTGCCGGAGCCGAAGGGGGAACCGATGACCGAACGTACGCGCCGATCGACCGCGCCGACGATCTACGACATCGCCGAGAAGGCCGGCGTCGCCGCCTCGACGGTCTCCCGCGCGCTCAACAAGCCCGGCCGGATCAATTCGGAGACCGAGCGCCGCATCCGCGCGGCGGCCGATGAGCTCGGCTACCGCCTCAATCCGATGGCCCGCTCCCTGCAGTCGGGTCTCACGGGGAACTTCGCCCTCGTGATGTCCGACATGACGAACCCGGTGTACTTCGACCTCGTACGCGGTGCCGAACGGGTCACAGCCGAGGCCGGCTGCACGCTCCTCTTCGCCGACTCCCAGGAGAACGTGGACGTCGAGCTCGACGCAGCCCAGCGCCTCCTCCGCGTGGCCGACGGCCTCATGCTCGTGGGCTCGCGTCTCAGCGACGAACAGATCGTCGCGCTCGCCGAGCTCAAGCCCGTCGTCACCGTCAACCGACTCGTCGCCGATCTTCCGGCGGCCACCGCCGAGGTGGAGGTGGGCGTGCACGAGGCCGTCCGCCATCTCGCCGAGCTGGGGCATCGGGACATCGCCTACCTCACCGGCCCCTCGGCATCCTGGATGAACGGGCGCCGCCACGAGGTGCTCGTGGCGGACGCCCTCTCCCGAGGAATGACCGTGCGCGCGATCGAGTCGGACAGCCCCACGATCGACGGCGGCCGGGCCGCCGTCCCGCGCGTGGCGGCGAGCGGTGTGACGGCGGTCGTGGCGTTCAACGACCTCCTCGCCTTCGGTCTGCTGCAGGGCGCCAGGGATGCCGGCATCGACGTACCCGGCACGCTCAGCGTGATCGGCTTCGACGACATCTTCGGCGCGGACCTCCTGACGCCGCCCCTCACGACCGTGCGCAGCCACATGCGGAGCCTGGGTGAGGCCGCGGTCGTCGCCCTCCAGCGCGCGATCGCGGGCGAACCGGGGGCAGACTCCGACCGGCCGGCCACGAAGCTCATCGTGCGGGGGTCGACCGGACCCGCGACGGACTGACGGGCCGGAGGTCCACCCCATCCGATTCCCGAGCGGGACCGAACGGGTTCACTGGGGCCGGGGAGGCGGTGCGACCTCCTCGGTCCCCTCCGCGTCGACCGCCGACGGCTTCAGCCCTCCGAGGGAGCCTCGACGACCGTGCTCGACACGAGTTCCCCGCCGTGGTGCGCGACCTCGGCGAGCGCCGCAGCGCTCGGATCCGGAGCGACCCCGGCGACGAGGTCGGTGAGGATCCGCACGTGCAGCCCGTGCTCGATCGCGTCGAGGGCCGTCGCCCGCACGCAGTGATCGGTGGCGATGCCGACGACGTCGACCTCGGTGACGCCGTGCGCTGCGAGGGCCGCCGACGCGGTCCGGCCGTCGTCCGTCGTGCCCTCGAAGAGCGAGTACGCCGGCACGCCCTGGCCCTTCCGCACGTGCACGTCGACCAGGGACGCGTCGAGTGCCGGGTGGTAGTCGGCTCCCGGTGTTCCCGCCACGCAATGCCGTGGCCAGGTGTCCACGAAATCGGGAGCGCCGTCCGCGAAGTGGCCGCCGTTGGAGGTGTCGCCGTCGTGCCAGTCCCGCGAGGCGAACACCACACCGTAGGCGCCCGACGTGCGGCGCACGAAGGCCGTGACGTTCTCGGCGACGGCCGCTCCGCCGTCGACGCCGAGGGCGCCGCCCTCGGTGAAGTCGTTCTGTACGTCGACGATGAGAAGTGCGCGCGTCACGGTGGTCCTCCTGGGACGTCGGGGTGGGTCCGCCCCGATTCTACGAGCGCCAAGCGCTCACCGGAATGCCGCGGCGCTCGGAGGAGCCTCAGCGGCCGGGCGCCTGGAAGCGCGTGTCCTGACGGTCCTCCACGGCGGCGGCGATGCGAGCGCGCATGTCATCCGAGATCGGCGGGAGGTCGTCGAGCGGGAACCAGCGGGCCTCGGTGTTCTCGCCGTCGGCGGGCGTCGGCTCCCCGCCCGTCCAGGCGAGCCGGAAGACGAGGTCGAGGTACTGCGACTCGTCGCCGTTCGGGTATATCACGGGCTCGGTGACTCGCACCCAGGCGAGGCGTTCGACGACCGACGAGACGCCGGCCTCCTCCTCGACCTCGCGCACGGCCGCGAACGCCGGTTCCTCGCCGGGATCGATGATGCCGGTGACCGGGGTCCATGCGCCGCTGTCCGCGCGCTTCACGAGGAGGACGTTCGCGCCGTCGAGGACGACGGCGGTGACGCCGGACAACCACAGCGGGTCGGTGCCGATCTTCTCGCGGAGGGCGATGATGAAATCAGGAGTGGCCACACCGGGACTCTACCGGCCGCGTCGGAGGGTCAGCCGTTCGAGAGGCTCGAGCCGCAGCGGTAGAAGGCCGTGGTGAGAGCGTCGATCCCCTCCATCGTCGTCGTGGGGAGCGTCTCCCCCACCGTTCCGAGCGCGTAGATCGTGAAGACGAGCGTCGAGCCGTCGGCCGCCTCGATGATGCCGGACAGCGTGTAGGCGGAGCGGATGTAGCCCGTCTTCGCGAAAACGTGCCCGCGGGCGGCGGCGCTGTCCCCCGTGAAGCGCTCGTCCTCGTCGAGCGTGCCCGTCTCGCCGGCGACGGGCAGACCGGCCTCGACCGCCTCGAGGTCCCCCGCGCCGTCCTCCACCAGACCGAACAGCCGCGTGAGGTACGACGGTGGCACCGCGTTCTCCGTGCTGAGGCCCGAGCCGTCGGCGACGACGATACCGTCCGTCGGGATTCCGTAGTCGGCGAGCGCCTCGGGGATGGCCTGCTGAAGCGCTGCGAAGGTGTTGCCGGCGCCGAGCTCGATCGACACGAGCCGAGCGAGCGCCTCGGCGATCATGTTGTCGCTCTCGAGCAGGCTGTCGTGGACGAGTGACGCCACCGTGGGCGACGAGACGACGGCGAGCTCCTCCGCGTCCGCGGACGCCGTTCCCGACTCGACCACGGCACCGGGGAAGTACGACGCGAACGCATCAGCCGCGCGCCCCACGGGGTCCGTGCCGCGCGGAGAGCCCGTGCGTGTGGGGTCGTCGCGGTCCCCGTCCACCTGCAGCGCGGTCACGCGCGTCTGGTACCCCTCCGCCGGCGAGTTCGGGTTCCAGTCGGGGCGCCAGTCGTCGGTGCCGAAGAGGGACGCGTCCACCACGATGCGCGTCACCGTCCCATCCGTTTCACCGGTCTCCGTGAGGGCCATGAGGGTGCGTGCGGCCAGATCGTCGAGGTGCGCGGCGTCCGTGTAGACGGACGACTGCCCCGTCGGGAGCCGTGTCAGGGTGATGTCTCCCCCGCCCACGAGCACGATCGTGCCCGGCTCGTCCCCTTCGACCACGCGGGTCTCGAAGGTGTGGTCGGCCCCGAAGACGGCGAGCGCCGCAGCCGACGTGATGACCTTGAAGGTGCTCGCCGTGCGGTTCGGGGTGTCCCCGTCCCGGTCGAAGAGGATCTCGCCGGTATCCGCGCTCCGCACCTGCGCCTGCAGGGTGGCGAGGCGGGGGTCGGCGGCGACGTCGGCGACCGAGCACATCCGCGGCGTCGTCGCCGGCACCGGATCGTCCGCGACGATGCGCGGGTCCACCGTCGGCGTGGGGGTCGGGGTGGCGGTGACGGCCGGGGCGGCCGTCGCCGTGGTCGCGACCACACCGAGCGAGGTGACGGACGCTCCCACGAGCACGGCCGCGAGGACGACTCCGACGAGGGAACGCACGGGACCGCCAGACGCGAACGGGCCGGCCCTCCGGACGTGTCGCGCAGCTCCCGCCACCGTCGCCGGCCGATCGACCGCGAAGGCGTCGGAGCGGTCGGTCGAGGTCACCCCTCGATTCTACGAGCGGCTTCCTGGGCGATGCGGCCGTCAGCCGACGATGCTCGAGCGGGCCGCAGGCACGCCAGGGGCGCTCTCGCCCGGGTAGGTCAGCCCCGTCTGAGCGCGGATGGCGTCGAGCGTGCCCATGATCGCGACGGACTCTTCGAGCGGGAGGATGTCGCCGGAGATCAGACCGGCGGCAGCCAGGCGTTCGAGCTCGGCCGCCTGGTAGCGCATGCCGCGGCCCTCGACGGGCAGGTCGATCTCCTCGACGACGGCACCGCCGGGGACGACGTGACGCACGACGGTGGGCGTGAAGAAGGTGGGCTCGAAATCGAGCCGCCCCTCCGTGCCCACGATCGATGCCCGGTTCGCACCGGCCGCATCGCTCGCGCACACGGTCGACGACGTCGCGCCGGACGCGTACTGGAAGAGCGTCGTCGTCTGCGCGTCCGCACCCGTGTCCTTGAAGACCGCCGCCGCCATGATCCGTTCGGGGGCGCCGAGGATGTCCCACGTGAACGAGATCGGGTAGATGCCCAGGTCGAGGAGCGCTCCGCCGCCGAGCGCGAGGTCGTTGAGCCGGTGCGACGGGTCGTCCGGCAGGTCCTGACAGTGCTCGCCCACCACGGAGCGCAGCTCGCCGAGGACCCCGGAAGCGACGATCTCGCGCACCCGGATCATGTGCGGGAGGAAGCGTGTCCACATCGCCTCGAGCGCGACCTTCCCCACCCGTGTGGCCGTGTCGGCGATGAGTCGCGCCTCGGCCTCGTTGATCGTGAACGGCTTCTCGACGAGCACATGCTTGCCCGCCTCGAGCATCTGCACGGCGTTCTCGGCGTGGAACGGGTGCGGCGTCCCGATGTAGACGGCGTCAACCTCGGGGTCGGCGGCGAGGTCGGCGTAGCTGCCGTGGGCGCGAGCGATGTCGTGCTCCTGCGCGAAACGCTCGGCCGACTCCGTGGAACGCGACCCCACGGCGACCACCGGGAAACCCCCGTCGATCATGTCGCCGGTGAAGTTCGTGCTGATTCCCCCCGTGCCGAGGATGCCCCAGCGGAGCCCCGTGGGGGTGGGGGACGTGGTGTCGGTGTTCTGCTCGCTCATCGGCGCTCCTCGCTCAGGTCGGCCCGGATGCCCCAGTGCACCTCGAGAGTGTCGCCGGGGGCCAGCCACGTGAGGCCGTCCCCCGTGTTGAAGGCGTTGGCCGGCATCGTCATGGGTTCCACGGCGAGGGCCAGCCCGCCCGGACGCAGCTTCGTGGAGACGAAGGCCTGCATCCACGCGAATGCCTCGTCGGCCCAGAGGGTGACGGTCGAGCCGTCCGGGGCGGCGAGCACGTGCTCGACGCGACCGTCCACCACGTCGAGGTCCGTGTACGCGTCGTCGAGACTCAAGTCGCCGACGCGCGGACCGCCGCGCAGGTCCTTCTCCGCCGGAACGGGTGCCGTCCCGGTCGGGTTGAGGCGGTCGTCGACCACGACGAGGGTCGATCCGCTGCTCGTGAGCGTGAGCTCGGCCGTGGGGGTGTCGCCGATGCAAAGGTAGGGATGGGCGCCCACGCCGACGGGTGCAGCCGCAGTGCCGTGATTCGTGAGGCGATGGGTGACGACGAGACCGTCCTCCGTCAGCGCGTACTCGACCTCGGTCGCGAGGCTGAACGGGTATCCGCGTGTCGGATGGATGGGCGCGCGAAGGACGACACGGTCGTCGGCGAGCCGCTCCACGGCGTACGCGGTGTTCCGCAGCAGCCCGTGGGACGCGTTGCCGTTCTTCGGCTCGCTGATATCGAGCTGCATCTGCTCGCCGTCGAGCGTCCACTTCCCGTCGCGCACGCGATTCGGCCACGGCACGAGGATCGCGCCTTGCGACTGCTTCGGCAGCTGCTCGGCGGGGAAGCTCTCGACGATCTCGACTCCGTCGACGGCGAGGTGGCGGAGGAACGCCCCCACCTCCGTGACGACGGCCGAGACGCGGCCGGCGGACAGGTCGACCTGGATTCCGGTGGGATACCACTCCGATGTACTCATCGTTCCGAACTCTATCCGAGGGGGCGTTCGACGACCCATCTGTCGCACCGATCGTCGAGCGGGGCGTGAGGACCGTCGTGGGGCCTCACGCCCTCACTCCTCCCCCTGTCCTGCGGCGATCAGCGGACGGGAGGCGGGGCCGTGCTCGACCGCACGACGAGCTCCGTCTGCACGAGCGTCACCCTGTCGCGGACGGCGCCGCCATCGATGCGCTCGAGCAGGGAGTCGACGGCGGCCGAGCCCACGGCGGCGAAGTCCTGGTGCACCGACGTGAGCGGCGGCCAGAAGCCCTGCGCCTCGTCGATGTCGTCGAAGCCCACGACGCTCACCTCGCCCGGTACATCGCGCCCGGCCTCGTGGAGGGCGCGGAGGAGACCGAGCGCCATCTGGTCGTTGGCGGCGAACACGGCCGTGACGTCGTCCCTGGCGGCGAGCTCCCGCCCGGCCTCGTAACCCGACATCGTGGTCCACGCACCGTGGATCACCGGCGGGACCCTGCGCCCGTGGCGCTCGAGGGTCTCCTGCCATGCCGCGAGGCGGTGCACGGCGGAGAACGAATCGGCCGGGCCGGCGATGTGCCACACGGTCTCGTGGCCGAGATCGAGGAGGTGCTCGGTCGCGCGCGACGCCCCGTCGAACTGGTCGGTGTCGATCACGGGGTGCTCCGGCCCGCCGTTCGAGTCGACCACGACGACGGGCAGGCCGGGGGGCAGCGTGATGACACCCTCGTCGAGCAGGCGGGCCTCGAACACGATCACGACGCCGTCGACGGCTTGCGCCGTGAGTCGCGAATAGGCGCCCGACACGGCATCGACGGTCGGGGGGATCGAGATGAGCGTCACGGTGTAGTCGGCGGCGGCGGCGCGCGTCGTGATGCCCTCGAGCGTGCGCATGTTGCCGACGGTCGCGAGGGTGAAGGTGATGACGCCGATCGAGTGGAAACGGCCGCTCTTGAGGGCGCGCGCTGCACCGTTCGGGCGGTAGCCGAGCTCCTGCATCGACTCGATGACGCGGGCCCGCGTGTTCTCGTCGACGTTCGTCAGCCCGTTCGACACGCGGGAGACGGTCTGCGTCGAGACGTTCGCGTGTTTCGCCACATCGAGCATCGACGGCGCGCGCCGACTCCGCCGCGGCTTCGCGTTCACTGCATCGTGTCCCATCGAGTTCCCTCCAACACGCGAGAGTGGCGCATGTTTACGTCAACATGCTAGTGTCTCGCTCGACGATGTTGGCGCAAACATCTTGGCCGACCCACAAGGAAGTGACCCGATGGCTCAAACGACCCCTCTCGTGAGCGGACCCCCGCGGCGAACACGCGCGAAACGCGACTGGCGTGGTTGGGGGTTCGTCGGCCCCTTCATGATCGTGTTCCTCGCCGTGCTCGTGGCCCCCGTCGTCTACGCGATCGTCCTGAGCCTCTTCCGCCAGCAGCTCATCGGCGGCACGGTGTTCGCGGGACTGTCGAACTACACGCAGCTCTTCCAGGACCAGAAGTTCTGGGAGTCGCTCGCCCGCGTCACCCTCTTCCTGGTGGTGCAGGTGCCGATCATGCTCGTGCTCTCCCTCTGCGCCGCCCTCGCCATCGACAGCTCGCGACTCCGCGGCGCCGGCATCTTCCGCATCCTGATCTTCCTGCCCTACGCCGTCCCCGGCGTCGTCGCCGCCCTCATCTGGGGCTTCATCTACGGCGACCAGTTCGGCCTCGCCGGCAACATCAACGACTTCTTCGGCACGACGATCCTCGAGCCGTTCGGGAAGGACTGGATCCTCGCCTCTATCGGCAACATCGTCACGTGGGAGTTCCTCGGCTACAACATGCTGATCTTCTACTCGGCCCTCAAGGTCATCCCCGGGGAGCTCTACGAGGCCGCCGAGATCGATGGGGCCGGCGAGGTCCGGATCGTCTTCGGCATCAAGCTGCCTGCCCTCCGAGGCGCGATCGTGATCGCGACGATCTTCTCCATCATCGGCAGCTTCCAGCTCTTCAACGAGCCGAACCTGCTGCAGAAGCTCGCCCCCAATGTGATCTCGAGCTTCTTCACCCCGAACATGTACGCCTACAACCTGTCCTTCGCCGGACAGCAGTTCAACTACTCCGCCACCGTCGCGATCGTGATGGGCGTGATCACGGCGATCATCGCCTACATCGTCCAGGTCCGTGGCTCACGACAGGAACTCCGCTGATCATGACCGCCATCACCCGCCCAGCCCCCACGGCGACCGAGTCCATCACTACGGCCTCGCGCGGCCGTTCCCGGACGCGCCGCTCCCGCGACCCACGCAAGAAGCGCTCGATCCTGCTCACGGTCGTCATGGCGATCTTCGTCATCTACTCGATCGTCCCGCTCGCCTGGCTCGTCATCAACGCGACCAAGGGCCAGGGCGAACTGTTCTCCACGTTCGGCCTCTGGTTCGGCCCGAACTTCTCGCTCTGGGACAACATCGTCGAGACGCTCACCTACCGCGACGGCGTCTTCCTGCAGTGGTTCCGGAACACGCTCATCTACGTGGTCGTGGGAGCGGGTGGGGCGACCTTCCTCGCGACCGCCGCCGGATACGGCATGGCGAAGTACAACTTCCCCGGACGGAAGGTCGTCTTCGCCCTCGTGCTCGGAGCCGTCGCCGTCCCCGGGACCGCACTCGCCGTTCCCACGTTCCTCATGTTCAGCCAGCTCGGCCTCACGAACACGCCGTGGGCCGTGATCCTCCCGTCGCTCATCAGCCCGTTCGGCCTCTACCTCATGTGGACGTTCGCGAACGAGGCCGTTCCCACCGAGCTGCTCGAGGCAGCCCGCATGGATGGGGCCAGCGAGTTCCGCACCTTCTTCACGATCTCGCTGCGGCTTCTCGCCCCCGGCATCGTGACCGTGCTGCTCTTCGCCGTCGTCGCCACGTGGAACAACTACTTCCTGCCCCTCATCATGCTGAGCGAGCCCACGTGGTACCCGCTCACCGTCGGCCTCAGCCAGTGGAGCGCGCAGGCCACGGGTGTCGCTGCGCAGCCCATCTACAACCTCGTCATCACGGGAGCGCTCCTCACGATCGTCCCGATCGTGATCGCGTTCCTGATCCTCCAGCGCTACTGGCAGTCCGGCCTCAGCGCCGGAGCCGTCAAGCAGTAGCCCCGCACGATGACACAGACCACCGGGATTCCCGGCTCCCCCGCACAACGAAGTGATTCGAAAGGAAACAGCATGTCCAGCATCATCAGGAGGCGCTCGACGCGCACCGCTGCCGCGGTCGTCACCGTCGGACTCGCCGCCGGCTTCGCCCTCGCCGGTTGCTCGTCCGACCAGGGTGGCGGCGGCGCGTCGGGCGACGCGTCCGACATCGAGACCGCGCTCGAGGAGGGGGGCACGCTCACGTACTGGAGCTGGACCCCATCCGCCGAGGCGCAGGTCGCGGCGTTCGAGAAGGAATACCCGAACGTCGACGTCAAGCTCGTCAACGCCGGAACCAACACCGAGGAGTACACCAAGCTCCAGAACGCCATCACGGCCGGATCCGGTGCGCCCGACGTCGCGCAGGTCGAGTACTACGCGATCCCCCAGTTCGCCCTCGCCGACGCCCTCGTCGACCTCACGGCCTACGGATTCGCCGACCTCGAGGACGACTACAGCCCCGGTCCCTGGAGCTCGGTCAACGTCAACGGCGGCCTCTACGGCCTCCCGCAGGACTCCGGCCCCATGGCCATGTTCTACAACAAGACCGTGTTCGACGCGAACGGCCTCACCGTCCCCACCACGTGGGACGAGTACATCGCCGCGGCGAAGACGCTGCACGAGAAGAGCCCCGACTCGTACATCACGTCCGACACGGGTGACTCCGGCTTCACCACCAGCATGATCTGGCAGGCCGGCGGCACGCCCTTCTCGGCCGACGGCACGAACGTGTCGATCGACCTCCAGGACGAGGGTTCGAAGAAGTGGGCCGACACCTGGAACGAGCTCAACGAGGGCGGCCTCCTCTCGCAGACCCCCGGGTGGAGCGACGAGTGGTACAAGGGCCTCGGAGACGGCACCATCGCGACGCTCCTGACCGGCGCCTGGATGCCCGGCGTGCTCGAGTCCTCGGTGGCCGACGCCTCCGGTGACTGGCGCGTCGCGCCCATGCCGACCTACGACGGCACCCCGGTGACCGCCGAGAACGGCGGCGGCGGCCAGGTCGTGCTCAAGCAGAGCAAGAACCAGGCTCTCGCGGCCGGCTTCCTCAAGTGGCTCAACAACGACGAGGACAGCATCTCCGTCTTCCTCGAGTCCGGCGGATTCCCGTCGACCACGGCCGACCTCGAGTCGGACGACTTCCTCGCAGCGGCCCCCGAATACTTCGGCGGTCAGAAGATCAACGAGGTCCTCGTCGACGCGTCGAAGAACGTGCCGTCCGGATGGCAGTACCTGCCCTACCAGGTCTACGCCAACAGCATCTACGGCGACACCGTCGGCCAGGCCTACGTGAACGGCTCCGACATCAACGCCGGTCTCGAGGAGTGGCAGAAGCAGCTCGTCGAGTACGGCAACCAGCAGGGCTTCACGGTGGAGTAGTCCCCACCTGGAATCCCCGGTGCGGCGGCGGGCGCTCAGTCCGCCGCCGCACTTTTCACGCCACCTCTCGAGGAGACCTCCCAGTGACCCCCAGCACGATCACCATCGACCCGACCGACGTGGTCGGCCCCGTCCCCCGTCGCCTCTTCGGCACGTTCGTCGAGCACATGGGTCGCAGCGTCTACGACGGCATCTACGAACCGGGTCACCCGGCGGCCGGTGCCGACGGGTTCCGTTCCGATGTCGCCGACCTCGTTCGCGAGCTCGGCGCGACGACGGCCCGCTACCCCGGCGGCAACTTCGTCTCGGGCTACCGGTGGGAGGACGGTGTGGGCCCCGTCGACGAGCGCCCCGTGCGTCTCGACGCCGCGTGGCACAGCCTCGAGACCAACCGCGTCGGCCTCCACGAGTTCGCCGACTGGGCGGAGTCCGTCGACCTCGAGCTCGTCTACGCCGTCAACCTCGGCACGCGCGGCGTCGCCGAGGCGGCCGACGTACTCGAGTACATCAACCACCCGAAGGGCACGGCCCTCTCGGAGCGCCGGCGGGCCAACGGGGCCGACGCCCCCTTCGGCGTCTCCGTGTGGTGCCTCGGCAACGAGATGGACGGTCCCTGGCAGATCGGACACAAGACGGCCGACGAGTACGGCCGGCTCGCCGCAGAGGCTGCACGCGTCATGCGGTTCATCGACCCGGACGTCGAGCTCGTCGCGGCCGGAAGCTCGAGCGCCGACATGCCGACCTTCGGAGAGTGGGAGCGCACCGTGCTCCGCCACACCGCCGGACTCATCGACCACATCTCCCTCCACGCCTACTACGAAGAGCTCGACGGCGACGTCGACAGCTTCCTGGCCTCCGCCGTCGGCCTCGACCGCTTCATCGAGCAGGTCGTCGGAATCGTCGAAGAGGTGCGCGCCGAGCAGGGCATCGAACGCCCCATCGGCATCAGCGTCGACGAGTGGAACGTCTGGTACCTCTCGCGCTGGAACGACGTCGACAAGGACGTGGTCATGACGGGCGACTGGCCCGAAGCACCCCGCCTCATCGAGGACGAGTACTCCGTGACCGACGCCGTCGTCGTCGGCTCGCTGCTCTCCTCCCTCCTGCGTCACGTCGACCACGTGACGATGGCGAACCTCGCACAGCTCGTCAACGTGATCGCCCCCATCCGGACGGAGCCAGGCGGCCCCGCGTGGCGGCAGACCACCTTCTTCCCGTTCCAGCGCACGGCGGCCCTCGCCTCTGGAACGGTCGTCCGCGCGACGGTCGACGCCCCGGAGGTCGCGACCTCGCGGTACGGCGCCGTCCCCGTGCTCGACACGGCTGTGACGATGAGCGACGACGGGACCTTCGCCGTCTTCGTCACCAATCGCTCGACCGACGCATCCTCTCCTGTGGAGCTCCTCGTACGCGGATCGCACCTCGAGCTCGCGAGCGCCGAGACGCTGCACACCCCGGCCGGTGCGGATCGGCACACCCGGAACACCCAGGACGACCAGCCCGTGGGCATGGCACCACTCGGCGGCGTGCGCGTCGTCCACGAGGGCGCCGACTCGCGCGTCAGTGTCGAGCTGCCGGCGCTCTCCTGGTCGGCCATCTCGCTCCGCCCGACCGCCCAGGAGGCACCCCGTGGCTGACTTCCGCATCGGTGACGCCGACTTCCTGCTCGACGGCGAACCGCACCGCATCCTCTCGGGAGCCCTGCACTACTTCCGCGTGCACCCGGACGAGTGGCGCGACCGCATCCGAGCCGCGCGACTCCTGGGGCTCAACACGATCGAGACGTACGTGCCATGGAACCTGCACGCGCGCACTCCCGACACGTTCGATCTGGACGGGCGACTCGACCTCGGCCGCTTCCTCGACGACGTCGCCGCCGAGGGCATGCACGCGATCGTCCGACCCGGTCCGTACATCTGCGCGGAGTGGGACGGCGGCGGGCTGCCCGCGTGGCTCTTCATCGACGGCGAGACGGGCGTGCGGCGCAACGAGCCGCGGTTCCTCGCCGCGATCGCGACCTTCTTCGATCACCTCGCGCCCGTTCTCGTCCCGCGGCAGATCGACAGGAGCGGACCGATCGTCCTCGTGCAGATCGAGAACGAGTACGGCGCCTACGGCGACGACGCCGACTACCTGCGGGCCCTCATCGAGATGAACCGCGGGATCGGACTGACCGTCCCGTTCATCACGGTCGACCAGCCCACCGACGAGATGCTGTCCCGCGGCAGCCTCCCCGAGCTCCACCGCACGGGATCGTTCGGGTCGCGCGCCACCGAGCGCCTCGCGACGCTCCGCCGGCACCAGCCGACGGGTCCACTCATGTCGTCCGAGTTCTGGATCGGCTGGTTCGACCACTGGGGAGCGCACCACCACACGACACCGGTCGACGAGGCGGCAGGCGAACTCGACACGCTCCTCGCCGCCGGGGCCTCCGTCAACATCTACATGTTCCACGGCGGCACCAACTTCGGTTTCACGAACGGCGCGAACGACAAGGGCGTCTACCAGCCCACGGTCACGAGCTACGACTACGACGCCCTCCTCGACGAGAGCGGCGCCCCGACGGCGAAGTACTGGGCGTTCCGCGAGGTCCTCTCCCGCTACACGGAGGTGCCGACGGAGACCCCCGCCGGGCCGGCGATCGGGGTCGTGGACAGGGCGGGAATCGATCGCGTCGTGCCGCTCTCCGCCGTCGTGGACCGCGTCGACGGCTGGACGCATCACGACGACGCCCCGACGATGGATGAGATCGGGCACTACTCCGGGTACGTTCTCTACCGCCTCGACATCGATACCAGCGGCCCCGTCGTCCTCGCATGCGAGGAGGTGCGCGACCGCGCCCAGGTCTTCGTCGACGGCTCACCCGTCGGCGTCCTGTCCCGCGACGCGCACGAGAACGCGATCGTGCTCCCCGGGGCGGGCTCCCGCCGAGTCGAGGTCCTCGTCGAGGACCAGGGGCGCGTGAACTACGGCGTCCGCATCGGCGAGCCGAAGGGCCTCATCGGCCCTGTGACCGTCGGCGGTGAGAGCGTCGGCCCGTGGTCCGTGCTGCCGCTCGCGCTCGACGATCCCGCGCGCGACCTCGGTCTCGTGGAGGATCCGGACGTCGCGGGGACGAACACGACCCGCGCCGCGGAGCCCGCCGTCGGACCGGCGTTCCACGTGGGCACGGTCGAGGTCTCCGCCGTGGGTGATCTCCACCTCGATTCGAGCGGCTGGGGCAAGGGCGCGGCGTGGGTGAACGGATTCCCGCTCGGCCGCTACTGGTCGCGCGGACCACAGCACACGCTGCGCGTTCCCGCTCCCGTCCTGCGTGTCGGCACCAACGAGATCGTCATCTTCGAGACCGGCACCACGACGGGCGTCCTTGCGTTCCGCCCCACCGCCGACCTCGGCCACACCGAGTTCTGACCCCCCCACCCCATTAAGATTGCGATACAGCACGAGTTTTCGGGCCGTATCGCAATCTTTTTGGTGCGGGTGTCGGCGGTCAGGCGGCCTGGTTGATACGGATGGTGTTGCCCGAGGGGTCACGGAACGCGCAGTCGCGGGGACCCCACGGCTGATCGATCGGTTCCTGGAGCACGTCGGCTCCCGCAGCACGGGCGCGTTCGAAGGCCGCGTCGACGTCGTCGGTCTGGAACACGAAGAAGCCGAGCACACCCTTCACGAGGAGTTCCTGGACGGCGTCACCGTCCGCCTGTGAACGACCGGCGTGCGGGGCCGAGAGCACGAGCTCCGCTGCGGCCGGGTCGGAGCCCGCGCCGAGGGTGACCCAGCGGAACTCACCCGACGAGACGTCGTTCCGCACCTCGAAGCCGAGGGCGTCCCGGTAGAAGACGATCGACTCGTCGACGTCGTTGACGGTGATGGCGCAGTATCTGAGGGAGATCATGCGTTCACGGTACGGCGAGGCGACGCGGCGGTGCTTCTCCGATCCTGCCCGATGAGCGTAGGGTCGGCGACCGACGGAGTGCGGCGGGGGCGGGTCACGGCGTGCGCGAGCCGGGACGGCATCGCGGACACGGCGCCGTGCTCGCGACGCGCATAGCTGCTCGGCGACTCCCCCGTGAGTTCGGAGAACCGGGAGCTGAAGGAGCCGAGCGATGTGCACCCGACGGCGGTGCACGCATCGGTCACGCTCATACCCGCACGCAGGAGACGCATGGCCCGCTCCACGCGTCTGGTCATGAGGTACTCGTAGGGAGTCTCACCGTAAGCCGCCTTGAACTGGCGGGAGAAATGCGCCGGTGACATGTACGCGTGCGCTGCCATCGTGGGGACGTCGAGCGGCTGCGCGAATTCGCGATCGATGCGGTCGCGCGCCCGTCGCAACTGCGTGAGCAGGGCGATGCGGTCGGGCGTCATGCCCATACCGTACGCGTCGAACGGGGAACCCGGAACCCTCGCCCCACCAAAGAAGCGGGGCGGAAAGCCCGGCAGACCACAGACGTCATCACCGGACGGGCCATTGGCCCTGAAAGACCCGGCGAGCCGTCGATCCTGAAAGACCCCGGCGGGCAGTTGATTCTGAAAGACCCTGTGGAGCCACCTGTCAGAATCGAACTGACGACCTATTCATTACGAGTGAATCGCTCTACCAACTGAGCTAAGGCGGCGTTGCACGATGCATGTCCCCGTTGCCGGGCGCTGCATCGCACAGTGAACAATCGTAGCGTGTCGGAGCCTGATCGTGAAAACGAGCGGCGGCCCTGTGTGGCGGGCGTTGCGCTCAGGAGCAGTCGAGCCCGTCCTCCGGGACGGTGCCGTCCACGAGGTACGACTCGACCGCGGCGTTCACGCAGTCGGAGCCCTTGTTGTAGGCCGTGTGACCCTCACCCTCGTAGGTGACGAGGACCCCGCTGTCGAGCTGATCGGCGAGCGCCTCGGCCCACGCGTACGGCGTGGCCGGGTCGTTCGTCGTTCCGATGACGACGATGGGGTCGGCCCCCTCCGCGTGGATCTCGGCGCGCTCCGCCTGCTCCGGATACGGCCACGTAGAGCATCCGATGTCGCCGTAGCCCATGTAGGGCCCGATCACGGGGGCCGCCTCGGCGAGTTCCTGCGCCTTCTGCCTCATCGAGTCGACGTCCGCGTCGAAGGTGTAGTCGCGGCAGTTGTACGCCGTGAACGCCTCCGTCTGGTTGTTGATGTAGTTGCCCTGCTCGTCGCGCCCGTTGTACTGGTCGGCGAAGAAGAACGCGTAGGTCGGGTCGCCCGACATGGTCTGGTCGAACATCTGGGACAGGTACGGCCAGCTGTCCGCCGAGTAGAGCGGGTAGATGATGGCGGTGAGGAGCGTGGACGAGCCGAGTTGGCGGCCGTCGGATGCCGGCAGGGGCGACGCCTGCACCGAGGCGAGGAGGTCGGCGATGTCCTGCTTCGCCGAGTCGACCGTGCCGTCGAACGGGCAGTCACTCGAGCCGAGGCAGTCCTCGAGGTACGCCGACAGCGCGCTCTCGAAGCCCATCGACTGGGCCTCGTTGACGTCCGAGATGGAGGCCGACGGGTCGATGGCGCCGTCGAGGACGAGTCGACCGACGGTGTCGGGGTAGAGCTCCGCGTACGTCGCGCCGAGGAACGTCCCGTAGGAGTATCCGAGATAGTTGAGCTTCTCGTCGCCGAGCACCGCACGGAGGAGGTCGAGGTCGCGAGCTGCGCTCACGGTGGTGACGAATTCGAGCGACTCCCCGGTGTTGTCCGCACAGGCCTGGTTGAAGGCAGCGGAGCTCTCTCCCACCTCCGCGATCCAGGCATCGCTGCCCGTCTCGTTCTGCGGAAGGTCGTAGAGGTAGGAATCCATGTCGGCGGAGTCGAGGCACGAGACGGGGGCCGAACGGCCGACGCCCCGCGGGTCGAATCCGACGATGTCGAAGTTCTGCTGAAGGGCGTCGCCCGCGGCGAAGTCGACGCTGTCCGCGACGAGGTCATAACCCGAGCCGCCCGGGCCTCCAGGGTTCATCAGGAGCGAACCGACGGCGTTGCCGTTCAGGGCGCGCTGGCGGACGATGGCGAGCTCGATCTCCCCGTCTGACGGGTTCTCCCAGTCCATGGGGGCCGTGACGGTGGCGCAGTCGAAGCCGTCCCCCGCGCATGCCTCCCAGCTGAGCTGCTGCTCGTAGAAGGGACGCAGCTCGGCGTCGAGGTCGTCGGCGACGGGAGCCGGAGTGGAGGTCTGCGACGCGGCTTCCTTCGGGAAGAACGCGGTCACACACCCGGAGAGCGTCATCGTCAGGGCCGCGGCGAGCGCCCCGACGGCGATCAGCGAGCGGCGGCGTGTGCGTTGCATGTCGTTCCTCACCGGACGGCCGAGACGAGCATCGCCTCGAGGGCGAGGGCCGGCGCGACGTTCCCTTCGATACGTTTCCTGGCCACGGCGATCTCGTCCATGGTCTCGAGCGTTCGGGCCGGAGT
Organism: Labedella gwakjiensis; assembly: GCF_003014675.1. Taxonomy (NCBI): domain Bacteria; kingdom Bacillati; phylum Actinomycetota; class Actinomycetes; order Micrococcales; family Microbacteriaceae; genus Labedella; species Labedella gwakjiensis. The sequence goes on along the minus strand of NZ_PYAU01000001.1, from coordinate 2,436,994 downwards.
GGTCGCGGCGGCTGCGCGAGCGATCTCGTCCCCGAACTCGCGATTGATGACGGCCGCGGGTCGTCCCAATTGAACCATGACGATGTCTCGGAACACCGAGAGGAGGTCGATGAGGATGCGGTCGATGCCGTCGCGAAGGGACCTCGTGGCGCGACGCTTCTGATCGTCCTCGAGCGCCTTCAACTGGGAGCGGAGGGCTGGAGGCACCGCTTGCCCGGGCTCCACACCGAGGGAGCGGAGTGCACTCTCGCGCTCCTCGGCGTCGCGCGACGCCGTGTACGCCTTCGCGTCATCCGTCGCCACCTCGATCATGCGGGCGGCGGCCAGAACCGCTCCCCCCACGGAGCGGATGCCGAGGGCCGTGCGTACCGTGTCGTCGCGACGCCGGCGCGCATCGGGATCGGTGGCGAGGCGGTGGGCCATGCCGATGTGACTCTGGGCGAGCCGTGCCGCCTGCTCCGCCGTTGCGTCGTCCACGCCATCGCGGCGGGCGATGAGGTCGGCCACTTCGGCGACGTCGGGGATGCGCAACCGGACCGTGCGAACCCGCGAGCGGATAGTGGGGAGCATGTCGGCGTCGCTCGGTGCGCAGAGGATCCACACGGTGCGCACGGGCGGTTCCTCGAGAGCCTTCAGCAGCACGTTCGACGTGCGCTCCGTCATGCGGTCGGCATCCTCGACGACCATGACCCGATAGCGCCCGACGGATGGGGAGTAGTAGGAGCTCGTCGCGAATCGGCGGACGTCCTCGATCTTGAATGACACGTTCTCCGTCGCGAGCACGCCGAGGTCAGGGTGCGTGCGGGCGTTCACCTGCCGGATCGTCTGCTCGTCGCCGAGGCCGTCCGGGCTCATGAGCGCCGCAGCGAACGCGTACGCGAGGTTGGAACGCCCGGATCCCGGTGGACCGGTGATGAGCCACGCATGCGTCATGGAACTGGCGTTGGCGGAGGCGGTGGGCGCGTCGTCAACGGTTGGATCGAGCACGGGCGGCTGGGCGTCGTCGACGACGGCCGAGCTCGGGGAGATCGACGAGGCGCGGGCGAGCTCTGCGACAGCGTCGCGCTGGCCCGTGATCTCCGTCCACACCGTCACGGCTCAAGCGTAGCCCGGACGTCCGACACCGGACGACGGGGGGGGGGGTCAGTCGCGGAGGGCTGCTGCGACGCGGTCGCGGATCGCAGCGGAGATCTCCTCGACGGGCGAGGAGGCGTCGACGACGAGGAACCGCTCGGGCTCAGCGCTGGCGAGCTCGAGGAACGCCGCGCGGACCCGCGCGTGGAAGTCGGCCTTCTCGGCCTCGAGCCGGTCGTACCGGGTGCGTGACCGGTCGAGTCGAGCGCGAGCGGCCGTCTCGTCGAGGTCGAGGAGGATCGTCACATCGGGCAGCGCGTCGCGGGTCGCCCAGAGCGACAGCGACCGCACCTCCTCCGCGTCGAGCACACGACCGGCCCCCTGGTAGGCGACGGACGAGTCGAGATAGCGGTCCTGGACTACGACCTCACCTCGCTCGAGCGCCGGCCGGACGACGGTGGCCACGTGGTGGGCCCGATCGGCGGCGTAGAGCAGCGCCTCCGCTCGCGGATCGATGTCGCCGCGGTGGTGCAGCACGATCTCGCGGATGGCGACGCCGACGTCGGAACCGCCCGGCTCGCGCGTGCGGAGGACGGTGCGACCTCGACCGACGAGCCACTCCTCGAGGAGGGCGGCCTGGGTGGATTTACCCGAGCCGTCGCCTCCCTCGAGGGTGATCCAGAGACCCTCGCCCGAGACCTCCGTCGTCACTTCTTCTTCGCCGGGGCCTTGCGGGCTGCCGGCTTCTTGGCGGGAGCCTTGCGAGCAGGCTTCTTGGCCGGCCCCTTCGCCCGCTTGTCGGCGAGCATCTGGACGGCCTGCTCGAACGTGATGTCCTCGGGCTTCTCTGACTTCGGCACCGTCACGTTGGTCTCGCCGTCGGTGACGTACGGACCGAAGCGACCGTCGCGGATACGGATCGGCTTGCCGCTCACGGGGTCGGCCTCGAACTCCTTCAGGGCCGAGCTCGCGCGACGGGCTCCGTACTTCGGCTGAGCGAAGATCTCGAGCGCCGCGGGCAGCTCGATGTCGAAGATCAGGTCCTCTGAGTCGAGCGAGCGGGAGTCGGTGCCCTTCTTGAGGTAGGGGCCGTAGCGACCGTTCTGCGCCGTGATCTCGGCACCCGACTCCGGGTCCGTGCCCACGACGCGCGGCAGCGAGAGCAGCTTGAGCGCGGTCTCGATGTCGATCTCCTCCGGCGACATCGAGCTGAACAACGACGCCGTACGCGGCTTAGGTGCCGCGGACTTCGCCGGGGCCTTCGCCTTGCCCTTCGCAGGGGCTTTCGCCTTCGTCGCGGTCTTCGAGGCGGCCGGGGCCGGCTCGATGATCTCGCCCGTCTTCGCGTCGGCGAGCGGCGCCTCGTCGGGCTCCGATGCGACCTCGGGTTCGACCTCGGTCACGTAGGGGCCGAATCGTCCCGTCTTGACGACGATCTCCTTGCCGTTCTCGGGGTCGACGCCGACGACGCGGTCGCCCACGACGGGTGCGTCGACGAGCTCGCGCGCCTTCTCGGCGGTGAGCTCGTCGGGCGCGAGGTCCTCCGGAACGTTCACGCGACGAGGCGGCACGACGCCGGTCTCCGCGTCGGGTGTGCCGTCGGGGTCAGCGACCTCGAGGTACGGGCCGTACCGGCCGATGCGCAGGGTGATGTCGTCCGTGAGGTGCACGGAGTTGATCTCGCGAGCATCGATCTCGCCGAGGTTGTCGATCACCTGGCGGAGTCCGCGGTGCGCGTCCTTCCCGAAGTAGAAGGACGTGAGCCAGTCGAGCCGGTCGCGGCGACCGGCCGCGATCTCGTCGAGGTCCTCCTCCATCGACGCCGTGAAGTCGTACTCGACGAGCTCGGAGAAGTGGTCCTCGAGCAGCCGTACCACGCTGAAGGCGATCCAGTTCGGAACGAGTGCCTGGCCGCGCTGACTCACGTATCCGCGATCCATGATCGTCGAGAGGATGGCGGCGTACGTCGAGGGACGACCGATGCCGAGCTCCTCGAGGGCCTTGACCAGGCTCGCCTCCGTGTAGCGCGGCGGCGGGGAGGTCTCGTGGCCCTTCGCATCGACCTCGGTGAGGGTGAGCGACTGACCCTCCGTGAGCTCGGGGAGCTTCGCCTCGCGCTTCGACGGGTCGGCGACGCGCTCCTCGTCCTTGCCCTCCTCGTAGGCGGCGAGGAAGCCGCGGAACGTGATGACGGTTCCGGCGGCCGTGAACTCCGCGAGCGAGGCCACGCTGCGTGCGGCCTCGGGCACGGGGGCCTCGATCGTGACGGTGGCCGTCTGGCCCTTGGCATCGGCCATCTGGCTCGCGACGGTGCGCTTCCAGATGAGGTCGTAAAGCCGGAAGTCGTTCCCGCGCAGCGCACTGGAGAGCGAGGACGGCGAACGGAAGTTCTCACCCGAGGGACGGATGGCCTCGTGCGCCTCCTGGGCGCCCTTCGACTTACCCGTGTAGACGCGGGGCTTGTCCGGGATGGAGTCGGCGCCGTAGAGCTCGACGGCCTGCGCGCGAGCCGCGTTGATCGCCTGCCCGGAGAGCGAGGGCGAGTCGGTACGCATGTAGGTGATGTACCCGTTCTCGTACAGCGACTGCGCCACACTCATCGTCTGCTTCGCGGAGAAGCGCAGCTTGCGCGCGGCCTCCTGCTGGAGCGTCGACGTCGTGAAGGGTGCAGCCGGTCGACGCGAGTACGGCTTGGTCTCGAGCTTCGACACGTGCACGCCCGAGCTGTCGGCCGCGAGGGCGCTCGCAAGGAGGCTGGCGGACTGCTCGTCGAGCGTCGTCACCTTCGCGGTGAGCGTTCCCTTGTCGTCGAAATCGCGTCCCGTTGCGACGCGCGTGCCGTCGAGCCTGACGAGGCGCGCCTCGAAGGCGTCGGTCTCGCTGCCCGGAGTAGCTGTGGTGGTGATGTCCCAGTAGGAGGCGGCGACGAAGGCCAGGCGCTCGCGCTCGCGATCCACGACGAGGCGGGTCGCGGCGGACTGGACGCGGCCGGCGGACAGACTCGGGCCGACCTTGCGCCAGAGGACGGGCGAGACCTCGTAGCCGTAGATGCGGTCGAGGATGCGCCGGGTCTCCTGGGCGTCGACGAGGGACTCGTCGAGCTGGCGCGTGTTGTCCTTGGCTGCGAGGATCGCGTCCTTCGTGATCTCGTGGAACACCATGCGGTGAACGGGCACCTTCGGCTTCAGCACCTGCAGGAGGTGCCAGGCGATCGCCTCGCCCTCCCGGTCCTCATCAGTTGCGAGGAAGAGTTCGTCGGCGTCCTTCAGAGCCCGCTTGAGTTCGGCGACCGTCTTCTTCTTGGCCTCCGAGACCACGTAGTAGGGCTCGAAGCCGTTGTCGACGTCCACGGCGAACTTGCCGAGCGGACCCTTCTTGAGCTCGGCCGGGAGGTTCTTCGGCTCGGCGAGGTCCCGGATGTGTCCGACGCTCGAGAGCACCTCGTAGTCGTCGCCGAGGTACCCCGCGATCGACTTCATCTTCGTCGGGGACTCGACGATCACGAGCTTCTTGGTGGTGGCCACAGGGGTCCTTTCTTCAGGCACACCATACACACACAGTCGGAGCGGGTGCCTAATCGCTCCGGGCGCACAGTCGAGACCCTTGTAGTCCTCGGCGCGCCGAGGACAATGGTTCGCATGAGTACATCAGTCGACACCCACTACACGGCGAAGCTCGCGGATGGACCTCTCGAGGGGAAGACGATCTCGATCGACTTCCTCGACTCAGGTGAACCGAAACCGAGCATCGGAATTCCCGCTGGCGGGAACAAGACCTATATATATGCACGCACTTCCGACATGGAGTTCGATCGGGAGGGCTCGGATCGCCCGAGCGCGGTCGCATACCGCTACAGAGAGGCGTCGTTCGGCTGATCGGGCGCTGCCCGATCCGATTTGCCGCGTCACCCGTCCGCCGGTCCGGCACGAGCACGCGACGACACGTGAAAGCCCATCACGGCGGTGTCGACGACGACGTCGACGATCGCTCCGTCTGTGTCGCACTCCGCGAGTCGCGCCCCGTTGAGCGATGCCGCGCGCCGCGCCACGGCGCACGGCTCGTCCGCGACGAAGCCGGCCAGCGCATCGGCGGCCGCGAGGGCCGCGGCGTCGGCCGCCGCATCGAGCGCGACGCGTGTCGCGACGGCGTACCCGACGGCACCGGTGGCGGCGACCAGCAGGCCCGACACTCCGACGAGGCCGACTGCGAGCACGGAGGCCGATCCGCGGCTCACTCCGCGACCTCGCCGGAGAGCGCGCACGAGCTGCCGCTCACGCGAATGCCCACCGTGCGCGCGGCTGCGAAGGCGACCTCCGATGTGACGGTCGCGCACACGAAGTCGCCGTCCCGCCGGATGCTGACGCTGCCACCGCCCGCTCGCGAGACCGCGCCCTCGGCGGATCCGCCGGCCTCGCCACGAGCGACGGCACGCGCCGCAGCCGCTGCCGCCGATTGGACGGCGATCCGCTGCACCGCGACCGAGGCGCTCCCCACGCAGAGGACGAGCACGAGCAGCACGGCCGGCAGCACCACGGCGAACTCAGCCGTGATGCTGCCGCGTTCGTTGTGCATCGTCATCCGTCGAACGAGAGCGCGCGACGGACGAGGTCGGTGAGGATGCCCCGCACCTCCCCCGATCGCATGATCGCGACCAGAACGCCGGCGAAGGCGACAGCGGCCATGGTGGTGATCGCGTACTCGGCCGTGGCCGCGCCGTCCTCGTCCGCGAGGCGTCGAAGGCCGCGTCTCACGTGGTCGAGGGGCTGGATGGTGGGAATGGTCATGTCGGTCCTTCCGTCGGGATCGGGTGGACGGCCAGTCAAGCCGTCCACGATCGACGACGATTCGTGAGACGGCGGATCGGGGGACAACCCTCACCACGACAGGCCGGTGGACGACAGGAGGCTCAGCACCATCGGCACCACGCCGAGCACGAGGAACGACGGCAGCACGCACACCCCGAGCGGCACGAGCAGCAGCGAGCCGAGGCGGGCGGCCCGCGCCGCGCCGTCGGTCGCCGCCCTGAGTCGTTCGGACTCCGCCTCGCTGCGCAGGAGCTCGGCGGCGGGGACCCCCGCGCGACGGGAGAGCGTGAGGATCCGCTCGATGGACCCTGCTCCCCCTCCCGCCTCTTCAGAGAGGCCCACGCGGACCAGCGTGCGCTCGACGAGATCGACTGCCCGTGCGGCCGATGTGCCGCCGGACATCGCGATCGCCACGAGCTCGGCACGCAGACCGGGCGTCGAGTCGGCGCGGCGGGCCCGTGCTGTGAGGTGGCGCACCCAGAAGACGGCCAGGGCGGCGAGCGTTACGCCGACGACGAGACAGACCATCCCGGCCACCGTCCCGAAGAGGACACCGAGCACGTCGAACCCGAGCGCGATCCCGAGTCCGACGGCGACCACTGGCAGGGCGAACACGATGCGGGAGCTCACAACCGGACCGGCCAGAGCGACCTCGACATCCCGGCGCGATCGCTCGATCCCGCGCAGAACCCCGGCGAAGGCGCGGAACGCCGGCGCAACGGGTGAGCCGGCCTCCGTCGAGACGGCCCAGGCCGCGGCGACGCCGCGCCAGGCGTCGTCCTGGTCGCTCGTCGACGCCCCTGCGAGGATCGCCGCCACCACGTCGTCTCCGCGACGAGCGGCCCGGTCGATGTCCCGAAGCCGGTCGGGGATCGACGATCGTTCACCAACTGAGCGCCCGTCGGTCTCGTCGAGATAGCCCCACACGGTGCTCGGTGACACGCCCGCCGCGAGGAGCACCGCGAGACGTTCGCTCACGACCGCGGCCTCCTCGTCGAGCGACGGTCTTCGCCTCACCACGACTCTCGCCTCACCACGAGTCGAGCGTCATCGGCGAGCGCGAGCCGACCCACCGCCGCGACCCGCCGCACACCACCCTCCCTCTCCACATGGAGGACGAGACCGATGCCGCTCACGGCCTGACGCGCGAGGGCCGCCGTACTCATACCTGCGAGCGCACCGAGGGCTTCGAGGCGGGCGGGGACGTCGTCGAGGGAGTTCGCATGGAGCGTGCCGGCACCGCCGTCGTGGCCCGTGTTGAGCGCCGCGAGCATCTCGCGAACCTCGGCGCCTCGGCACTCGCCGAGCACGAGCCGGTCTGGACGCATACGGAGCGACTCCCGCAACAGACGGTCGAGCCCGAGGTCGCCGGCTCCTTCGACGTTGGCCTGCCGCGTCTGCAGACCCACGACGTGCGGATGGTCGATGCGCAACTCGGCGACGTCTTCGATCGTGACGATCCGCTCGTCCGGTGCCGCCGCCCCGAGAAGCGCCGCGAGGAGCGTGGTCTTGCCGCTGCCGCCCGCGCCGGAGATCAGGAGGTTCGTCCGCGCGCCGACGGCGCGCACGAGCCGGTCGAGCTTCGCCGGATCGCGATCGAACATCCCGGCGGCCGCGAGCGTGTCGAGATCGAGGCGTCGATCCTGCGGTAGACGGATGGAGAGCAGGGCCCCTGACGGAGCCACGGGCGCGAGGACCGCGTGCACCCGAACACCGCCGTCGAGTCGCACGTCGATGCACGGCGTGGCCTCGTCGACGTGGCGCCCGCCGAGCGCGACGAGTCGCACGGCGAGATCTCGGGACTCCGCAGCCGTCAACGGGCCGATGTCCGCCCGCTCGAGCCCATCGCCCCGGTCGACCCACACCTGCTCCCCGCCGTTGACGAACACGTCCGTCACCTCCGGAGCAGCGACCAGGCGGGCCAGCGGGCCGAACTCCGCTGCGAGCGCGAGCCTCTCCACTGAGGGCCGCGCGGCGGACTGCGGTGGCGGCGGGGCGTCGAACGGGGCACCACGTGAGGCGAACGAGGGGACGGCGACGAAGCGATCGATCATGCGCGGACGCTACGTGAGCGCACATGCGCTTCGACGATGCGAGGGGAGATCTCGGGACAGTCGCGTCATCTGCCTTCCGTGGACGACGCACACCCGTCTGCTTCTGCCGCTCGCGGGCAAAAAAAGGGGCGGCACCCATTGGGGGGAATGGATGCCGCCACACACAACGCTGGATCGGGGGAATCACGCGCGTTGCACGCCAGAATTTGCATTCGGCCGAATCCAATCTTACGCCTCGTTTTGCCTTTTCACCAACGGTCAACGGGAATCGGTGGAATTGATATCGGAGCGTCCACATCCGGTTACGGATCCCCCATCTTTCGGCGGGTATCCGGGCATCTGAGCGAGCGCTAGGGTCGAAGAATCTTCCACGCCGCCGCGGCCAGCCGCCGCCCGGTGAACGAGTAGAGCACGCGAAGGAGCGAGCGATCCATGGAGTCACAGGTCGATCAGACGCAGCCCGACAAGCAGGTCTTCCCCCCGTCGCCGGAGTTCCGGGAGGCGGCCGTCGCCCGCCCCGAGCTCTATGAGGCGGCGGCCGAGGACCGCGAGGGTTTCTGGGCCGACCAGGCGCGGAACCTGCTGCACTGGCACAAGCCGTTCACCCAGACACTCGACTGGTCGGATCCCCCGTTCGCCCGCTGGTTCGACGACGGAGAGCTGAACGTCGCCTACAACTGCCTCGACCGGCACGTCGAGGAGGGGAACGGCGACCGCATCGCCCTCTACTGGGAGGGCGAGCCGGGCGACTCCCGCGCCATCACCTACGCGGAGCTCACGGCCGAGGTGAAGAAGGCGGCCAACGTCCTCGAGAGTCTCGGCGTGACCGCCGGCGATCGCGTCGCGATCTATCTCCCGATGATCCCCGAGGCCGTCGTCTCCATGCTCGCGGTGGCGCGCATCGGAGCGGCCCACTCCGTGGTCTTCGGCGGCTTCAGCGCCGACAGCCTGCGCGCGCGCATCGACGACGCCGGGGCCAAGCTCGTCATCACGGCCGACGGCGGCTGGCGGAAGGGCAAGGTGTCGCCCCTCAAGCCAGCGGTCGACGCATCCCTCGAGCCGCGTGGCGGCCTTCCGGCGCAGGACACGGTCACGAACGTCCTGGTCGTGCGGCGTGGTGAGAACGAGGTGGACTGGAACGACCGCGACGTCTGGTGGCACGAGGCCATGGCGGACGCATCGCCCGAGCACGAGGCCCGGGCGTTCCCCGCCGAGAACCCCCTCTTCATCCTCTACACCTCGGGCACGACAGGGAAGCCGAAGGGCATCCTGCACACGTCCGGCGGATACCTCACCCAGGTGGCCTTCACCCACCGGAACGTGTTCGACCTCCGGCCGGAGTCGGACGTCTACTGGTGCACCGCCGACGTCGGCTGGATCACGGGCCACAGCTACGTCACCTACGGTCCGCTCGCCAACGGCGCGACGCAGGTGCTGTACGAGGGCACCCCCGACGCGCCGCACGCCGGCCGCTGGTGGGAGATCGTGGAGAAGTACAAGGTCACGATCCTGTACACCGCACCTACGGCCATCCGCTCCTTCATGAAGCTCGGCCGTCAGATCCCCGAGGCGTTCGACCTCTCGAGCCTCCGCCTCCTCGGCTCGGTGGGCGAGCCGATCAACCCCGAGGCGTGGCTCTGGTACCGGCACGTCATCGGCGCCGACCGCACCCCCATCGTCGACACGTGGTGGCAGACCGAGACGGGCGCGATCATGATCTCCGCCCTGCCGGGAGTCACCGACGCGAAACCGGGAAGCGCGCAAGTGCCGATCCCGGGAATCACGATCGACGTCGTCGACGACGCTGGCACCCCCGTGGGGCACGGCGACGGACTCCTCGTGGTGTCCGAACCGTGGCCGTCGATGCTGCGGGGAATCTGGGGAGACCCCGACCGCTATCGCGAGACCTACTGGGAGAAGTTCGGCGACCGGTACTTCGCGGGCGACGGCGCGCGACTCGACGAGGACGGAGACGTGTGGCTCCTCGGACGCGTCGACGACGTCATGAACGTCTCAGGGCACCGGCTGTCGACAGCGGAGATCGAGTCGGCGCTCGTCGCCCACCATTTCACGGCCGAGGCCGCGGTGGTCGGCGCATCGGACGAGACGACGGGTCAGGCCGTGGTCGCGTTCGTCATCATCAAGCAGAGTCAGCTGGCGACGGCCGAGGCGACCGACATCGCGGCCGAGCTGCGGTCGCACGTGGCGAAGCAGATCGGCCCGATCGCCCGTCCGCGTGACATCTACGTGGTCGCCGAGCTTCCCAAGACCCGCTCGGGCAAGATCATGCGGCGCCTCCTGCGCGACCTCGCCGAGGGCCGCGAGATCGGTGACACCACGACCCTCGCCGACACGCAGGTGATGCGGATCATCGGCGACAAGGTGCGCTGACACCACCCACATACAGCTTTTGAGCGTGATCGCACCGGTATATCGGTGCAATCACGCTCAAAAGCTGTATGTGATGACGTGTCGATCGCGTGGTCGGACCGATCACGGGGTCAGGCGAACGCGAAGATCATCTCCACCTCGACGGGCGAGTCGAGCGGAAGCACCGCGACACCCACCGCCGAACGGGCGTGGATACCGGCGTCGCCGAAGACCTCGCCGAGGAACTCGCTCGCACCGTTGATCACGCCGGCCTGCGCCGTGAATGCCTGATCCGAGGCGACGAAGCCCGTGACCTTCACGACGGCCGTCACACGGTCGAGCGAGCCGATGACCGACTGCGCCGCCGCCAGGGCGTTGAGCGCGCACGTGCGGGCGTAGGTCTTCGCATCCTCGGGCGAGACGAGTCCGTCGCCCTCACCGACCTTGCCCGTCGCCGGCAGAGCCCCCGCCGTCATCGGCAGCTGTCCCGAGGTGTAGACGAGGTTGCCGCTCACGACCGCCGGGACGTAGGCGGCGAGTGGGGGGACGACATCGGGCAGGACCACGCCGAGCTCAGCGAGGCGATCCGTGACAGCGCCCATCAGGCGGCGCCGATCTCGCGCTTGAGGTAGGCGACGAGGCCGCCCTCCGGGCCGGTGACGATCTGCACGAGCTCCCACCCGTCGCTCCCCCAGTTGTTGAGGATGGCGGTGGTGTTGTGGATGAGAAGCGGCGTGGTGATGTACTCCCAGCGCGTCATGGAGGCTCCTTCGAAGTGGGGAAGATGAGGGATTCGTGAGGCGCGACACCCCCGTTCGCGTGCCGTTACCGCGCGCACGAGTGGGCGCGTGATAGGGCGCATTTCCAGAATCGTCGCTTACGATCGATCCTATGCCTCATCAAAAACGTACGGCTAGAGGTGTGTTCGGGGGCCTCCTCGGCTTCGTCGGCCTCAGCGTCGCTGCCGGTGTCCTCGTCACCGCCGCCGTCACTCCGGCCCTCGCCCTCTCCGGCATGGGAGCGAACAACACCATCAAGGTGTTCAACTCCCTCCCCGACTTCCTCGAGATCACGCCTCTCATGGAGAAGTCGACGATCTATGCGTACGACAGCGACGGCACCACGCCCGTCCAGCTGGCGCAGTTCTACGACCAGAACCGCCAGGAGGTGCAGTGGGACGACATCTCGCAGTACTTCAAGGACGCGGCCGTCGCCAAGGAGGACAACCGCTTCTACGAGCACGGCGGGGTCGATGTCATCGGCACCACGCGAGCCGTCGTGTCGAACGCGCTCGGCCAGAACGTGCAGGGTGGATCGTCGATCACCCAGCAGTACGTGAAGAACACCCTCATCCAGCGTTGCGTGAGCGACTCCGAGACGCTGGAGGAGGGCGAGGAGTGCGCCACGGCGTACACCACCTCGAACGGCTCCGAGGGCATGGCCCGCAAGCTCAAGGAGATGCGCTACGCGATCGGCCTCGAGAAGAAGTACTCGAAGGACGAGATCCTGCGCGGCTACCTCAACATCGCGCACTTCGGCGGCGTGACCTACGGCGTGGAGTCCGCGTCGCAGTACTACTTCGGTGTCTCCGCGAAAGACGCCAGCCTCGTGCAGGCCGCCACGATCGTCTCGATGGTGACCAACCCGAACTCGCTCCGCATCGACAAGCCGGACAGCGAGACGAACGGCGCGGCCAACGGCTACGAGAAGACTCTCAAGGCTCGCAACGTGACGCTGCAGGCGATGCTCGCCTACGGCAAGATCACGCAGGAGCAGTACGACGAGGCCTCGAAGGCTCCGGTCGAGCCGAACATCAAGCCGCTGCAGACCGGCTGCGAGACGGCCGGCGGCAGCGCGTACTTCTGCGACTACGTCATCAACGTGATCCGGAACAGCCCGGAGTTCGGTGAGAACCCCACCGACCGCCTCAATCTCCTCAAGCGCGGCGGCCTGGACATCTACACCACGCTCAACATGAAGGCGCAGCTCTCGAGTGAGCAGGCCATCCACAACACCGTGCCGAAGACGTCCACCGTCGGCGACATCGGCGCGGCCGCCACGACCATCGAGCCGGGCACCGGCCGTGTGCTCGCGATGGCGCAGTCGAAGGACTACAGCAATACGCAGACCGGTCCGAACTTCACCACGGTGAACTACAACACCACCTACGACTATGGCGGGTCTCGTGGGTTCCAGTCGGGATCCACCTACAAGCTCTTCACCCTCGTGGACTGGCTCATGAATGGGCACTCCGTCAACGAGGTCGTGCGCGGCACCATCCGTGACTACACCCTCACCGGTTCGTGTCCCGAGTCCGGCGGCACCTACAAGTTCCGTAACTCGGGCAATGCCCCGGGTTCGAACCTCAGCGTGATGTCGGCCACCGCGCGGTCCCTCAACACGGGCTTCGCCGCCATGGCCGAGCAGCTCGACCTCTGCGAGATCCGCGACGTCGCCAAGTCGCTCGGCATGAAGCGTGCAGACGGTGACGAGCTCGTCGCCTACCCCACGTCGATCATCGGTGTGAACGAGGTGGCGCCCATCGACGTCGCCGGCTCGTACGCCGCGATCGCAGCCCAGGGCAAGTACTGCACGCCCGTCGCGATCGACCGCATCGTCGGTCCCGACGGTGCCGAGATCCAGCCGCCGCAGAGCACCTGCACGCAGGCCATCCCAGAGAACGTCGCGAACACCGCGGCGTACGCTCTGAAGGGTGTCATGAACGGCGGTACGGGAGCGGCCGGAAATCCCTACGACGGCACCCAGCTCATCGGTAAGACAGGAACGACGGACAACCGTCTGCACACCTGGCTGGCCGGGGCATCGACCTCCGCTGCGGTCGCTCTCTGGGTGGGCAACGTCGAAGGCAAGGTCGACCTCGCGAACATCCGTATCGGCAATACCGCGGGCAACTCTGCTCGGTTCGGGATCTGGAAGCAGATCATGACGGGAATCGACGAGGCCCTCCCGGGTGGCGCGTTCCCCGCGCCTGACCCCAACCTCACCAAGGTCGTCACGCGTTCCGTTCCGAACGTGACGGGCATGTCCGTCGAGGAGGCCACGGCCACCATCGAGGACAAGGGCTTCTCCGTCACCGTGTCGCCCGACCCGGTGCCCTCGACGGAAGGTGCAGGCCTCGTGGCTCGCACCGACCCGGCCGGTGGCACCAACGTGAACGTCGGTACGGGGATCACGATCTACGTGAGTAGCGGCAACGGTGCGACCATCCCCGACGTCGTCGGCGAAACGCCACAGGAAGCCAAGCAACAGGTGGAGGGTGCCGGGTTCGCCACGAAGTTCGATAAGAACTGCGAGGGCGACGACAAACGGGTGACCACGCAGTCACCCGGAGGCAACACGGACGCCAACAAGGGCGACACCGTGACGATCGGTTGCGGGTGAGTTCGCGCCTCCCCCGCGGCATCGTGGCGCCCGGCATCGTGCTGGGCGCCACGGCGCTTGCGGGCGCACTCGCGTTCGCGTGGGGCTCCCTCGTCGAGCGGAAGATGTTCACCCTCCGTCGAGTGACCGTGCCGGTGCTCCCCGCAGGTGCCGAGCCGATCCGCGTGCTCCACGTCTCCGACCTGCACATGGCCCCCTGGCAGCGGGACAAGCAGTCGTGGGTGCGTTCGCTTGCGCAGCTGCGACCCGACCTCGTCGTCGACACGGGCGACAACCTCGGTCACGAAGAGGGCATCGACGGGATCGAGGCCGCGTTCGCGGGGTACGAGAACATCCCGGGCGTCTACGTCAACGGCTCGAACGACTACCACGGACCACTCCGCAAGAACTGGCTCCGGTACCTCATCCGTCATTCGGGCGGAGTGAAGGACACCCCCGCCGACCTCGACACGGCTCGGCTCGAGCGCTTCTTCCGCGACGGCCTCGGCTGGATCGGTCTCAACAACGCGGTCGGTTCCCTCACGATCAAGGGCACCCGCCTCGATTTCTTCGGCGTCGACGACCCCCACATCGGACGCGACCGTCTGGACCGGCTCACGGGCCTCATCGACTCCCAGCAGGATGAGGAGACCCTCGATGAGGACGCCACGGATGCTGAGCGCACCGTGACGGTCGGCGTCGCCCACGCGCCCTACCGCCGCGTGCTCGCGTCGTTCGTGACACACGGCGCCGACCTCATCCTGGCCGGTCACACCCACGGAGGCCAGGTGTGTGTTCCGTTCTTCGGAGCGCTCGTGACGAACTGCGACATCCCCCGCCGTCAGGTGAAGGGACTGAGCGTCTGGCGCCACGCCTACCGGAGCGCCCACCTGCACGTCTCAGCGGGCCTCGGCACATCGATCTACGCCCCCGTGCGGTTCGCCTGCCTCCCCGAGGCCACGCTCCTTACCCTCGTGCCCGCCGAGCGCTGACAACACCCCAAAAAGATGGCGATACAGCACGAAATTTCGGGCCGTATCGCCATCTTTTTGGGGTAGTGGGGCGGCGAGGTTGACGGGGGCGGAGAGTGACCTTCGTTGCATCACCGAGGGTGCGTCCTCGCCTCATCCTCCTGATCCTGTCCCATGTGCTCGCGTTGATCGTGTCCGTCGTGAGCATCCCGTTGATCGTCGTGGTGATGAACGTCGTCCATCCCCTCTATGAATCGATTCTCCGTGGCGACGAGTGGATGATGAACCGCCACGCTCTCGTGACCGCCGCCATCCTCGGGGGCACGGCGGCCGCACTCGCGATCAGTTCAGCACTCGTCGACCGGTCCGGCCGATCGATCGTGCCGACATGGGGCCCCGGGTGCGGATTGGCCCTCCTGGGGGTTGCCTCGATCCTTTCGCTGGTGATGACCTGGTGGAGTTGGGGGAGCGCGCCCGACTACACACCGCGACAGATCCTCGCAAGCGACGCGCTTGACGTGCTGCCGTGGATCACGATGGGCTCGTACGTCGGCGCGTTGAGCTTCGGACTCGTCGCTCGACGCTTCGCGGCACGATCCCGAAGCCTGCCTCTGTGGGGAGCCGCGCTCCTCGCCCCGGCCATCACCAGCGTCTCCATCGTGGTACTGATCGCGCAACGACTGCCGTAGACGGAATGAACATGCGGAAAGCACTCTGCGTCCTCGCGGTCCTCGTGATCTCCGCAGCCGGATTACCGCTCCTGGCGCGGCTCGACTCCCTCGTGTCGTGCCCGGGACTGAGCAATGACACCCTGACGGCTACGGCTTTCTCGACGGCGTTGGTCGCCGTGGGCGCGGTCCTTCTCGTCATGCTCTGGCGCACGAGATCGGGGAGTGCTCCCACCCCTCGCGACGAGTATGTCCTGATCGCCGTGATCGCCCTGATCGTCTCTGCCCTCACCGCCTTCTGGCCGATCGCGTCGGCCGCCGATGACTGGGCCTCTGTTCTCCGAGGGGTGGACGCCGGCCGATGCATCCCCCTCTCGATCTCGGGCCCCGTCCTCTGGATCCTCGCCATCGCGCCGGTCGGAGCCCCGGTCCTCGATGGGTTCGCCGGGGTGCTCGTGTGGCACCGGACCCGAGCGCAGTGGTTCCCCGCCTTCTCCATGGCGACGGCGGTCTTCTTCGCCGCGGTACTGCTCGGGTTCACCCTGATCGGCAGTCAGCTACCGAACTCCTGACGCCCGCTCGAACCGGTACCGTGACGATCCGCGAGTCCGGTGACCGTGGTCGAGGAACTCTCGGACGCGGCATCGAACCGGTGCGTTCGACAGGTCCTGGTACATCGGCAGGAACCAGAAAGGCCCGGATCCACGTGTGGATCCGGGCCCGGATGGTCGGGGTGACAGGATTTGAACCTGCGACCTCCTCGTCCCGAACGAGGCGCGCTACCAAGCTGCGCCACACCCCGATGGCCCGAAGGCCTCACCCAGGATACCCGACAATCGGGGCCTCCGAGACACAGCGATAATGGAGGGCATGTCGCGACGCCTCCCGAACATCCTGCTGGCCGTCACGACCCTCGCGATCCTCGCCCTCACACTGTGGCCGAACCCCGACGACGGTAACGGAACACCGCTCGCCCGCGCGATCGTCGACTGGCTGTACACGATCGGGATGCCCACGGCGATCACGTTCGAGGCCGTCGAATTCACCGCCAACATCGTGATGTTCGTGCCGTTCGGCCTGTTCCTCGCGCTGAGCCTCCCCCGCTGGATGTGGCCGTGGACGGTCGTGCTCGGACTCGCGTTCACCCTCCTCATCGAGTTCCTCCAGGCGGCGTTCCTGCCGGAACGCTTCCCGACCGTCTCCGACCTGGTCGCCAACACGGCCGGAGCCCTCATCGGCGGCGCCCTCAGCCTCCTCGGCGGACGCCGACGCCTCAAGGGCGGTCGCCCGCGGACGGCCCGCCCGGAGCCCGCGTGACGCCCGACCGTTCGGCGAGGCGCGAAGCACTCAGGGGCCCGGCCCCGGGGCCGGAACGATCACGGACGGCGCGGATCGTCGTCCGGGTCCTCGCGGCCGCCGTCATGGCTGCGGTCTTCACGATCGGCTACTGGCCGGTCCCGGTGGACCGGGGAGTGCACAGCCTCCTCCGGTCGATCCTCGAGCGGCTCGCCGCCGCGGGAGCACCCGCCTGGGTCGACTACGCCCACCTGGAGTTCGGCGCGAACATCGTGATGTTCGTCCCCGTCGGTGTGCTCATCGCGCTGCTCCTGCCCCGCTGGGAATGGTGGCTCGTGCCGATCATCGGGCTCGCGCTGTCGCTCGCCATCGAGTTCGGGCAGGCGATGCTCCTCCCCGAACGCTTCGCGACCCCGCTCGACGTGCTCGCGAACACCGCGGGAGCCACGATCGGCGCCCTCGTGGTCACGACGCTCCGACTGGCCCTGCGACGGCGCTCCAACCGTCGCTGAGTCCCGATCAGCGGGGTGAGGTGGCGCCGATGACGCCTCCGGACTCCTCCAGGTAGCAGACGCCGCACAGCGACTCGTAGGTGACCTCCTCGCCGTCGATGGCCACCTGGTCGCCGTCGAACACGAACCTGTCCCCCACCTTGCGGCCGTTGAACAGCGCCTTGCGACCGCAGCGGCAGATGGTCTTGAGCTCCTCGAGCGAGTGCGCGACCTCGAGGAGGCGACGGGACCCCGGGAACGCCTCCGTGAGGAAGTCGGTCCGGATCCCGTAGGCAAGCACGGGCACGCCCTCGAGGAGGGCGACGCGCAGGAGGCCGTCCACCTGGGCGCTCTCGAGGAACTGGGCCTCGTCGACGAGCAGGCAGCTCACGTCGACGCCGTCGCGCTCCACCGACTCGCGCCGGTGCCGCTGGAACTGCGCGAGGGTGTCCTCCCCCGGCTCGATCACGTAGTCGACCTCGCGGCTCACGCCGAGGCGCGACTCGATCGAGCGGTTGCCCTTCGTGTCCACGGCGGGCTTTGCGAGGAGCACCCGCTGCCCGCGCTCCTCGTAGTTGTACGCCGCCTGCAGGAGCGCCGTGCTCTTGCCGGAGTTCATCGCCCCGTAGCGGAAGTAGAGCTTGGGCATCGACTCAGCGCGCGATGCCGAGGACGCCCGCCGTGCGGGTGAGGACCTCGTCGGCGAGCTCCGGCTTGTCGTTGAGCGTCGTGCCGTAGCTGGGGATCATCTTCCGCAGCTCGGGCTCCCAGTCGTCGACCTTGCGCGGGAAGCACGTCTTCAGGACGTCGAGCATGATCGGAACAGCGGTAGAGGCACCCGGCGACGCGCCGAGGAGGCCGGCGATGGTGCCGTCGCCCGCCGCGATGACCTCGGTGCCGAACTGCAGCACTCCGCCCTTCTTCGCGTCCTTCTTCATGACCTGCGCGCGCTGGCCGGCCGTGATCATGTGCCAGTCGGAACCGTCGGCCGTGGGCATGAACGCACGCAGCGCGGCGATCTTCTTGCTGCGCGAGGCGAGCAGCTCGCCCACGAGGTACTTGATGAGTCCCGGGTTGTCGCGTGCGACGGCGAGCATCGGGAACAGGTTCTTCGGGCGCACCTGGGTGACGATGTCGAGGAACGAGCCGTTCTTCAGGAACTTGGGGCTGAACCCGGCGTACGGGCCGAAGAGCAGGCTCGGCTTGCCGTCGACCACGCGCGTGTCGAGGTGGGGCACCGACATGGGCGGCGCACCGACGGCGGCCTGGCTGTACACCTTGGCCTGGTGCTTCGCGACGACCTTGGGATCGTCTGTGCGCAGGAACTGTCCGGAGATCGGGAAGACGCCGTAGCCGTCGATCTCGGGGATGCCCGCCTTCTGGAGCAGCTTGAGGGCCCAGCCGCCGGCGCCCACGAACACGAACCGCGCGTCGAGGTGGCCGGGAGCGTGACCGACCACGCGACGGTAGCCGACGCGCCAGGTGCCGTCCTTCAGCTTCTTGAGGCTCTTCACCTCGTGATTCAGGCGCAGCTTCGCGCCCGACTCGATCGCCCCGGCGAACAACTGCCGGGTGAGGGAGCCGAAGTCGACGTCCGTGCCCGCCTCGATGCGGGTGGCCGCGAAGGGAACTCCCTGACGACGACCCTCCATGAGGAGCGGAGCCCACTTCGCGATGCGCCGGCTGTCGTCCGAGAACTCGATGCCACCGAAGAGCGGCTGGTCCTTGAGCGCCTCGTAGCGGTTCTTGAGGTACCGCACGTCGTGCTCGCCCGTGACGAAGGTCATGTGCGGAACGGTGTTGATGAAGCTCGACGGGTCGGAGAGGGCACCCGTCTCCACGAGGTGGCTCCAGAACTGACGGCTCTGCTGGAACTGCTCGTTGATGCCGACGGCCTTCGCCGGGTCGACGGTGCCGTCCTTGCCCTCGGGCATGTAGTTGAGCTCGCACAGGGCCGCATGGCCCGTTCCCGCGTTGTTCCACGGGTTCGAGCTCTCCTGGGCGACGTCGCCCAGGCGCTCGAAGATCTCGATGGTCCAGTCGGGCTCGAGCTGGGAGATGAGGGATGCGAGCGTCGCGCTCATGATGCCGCCACCGATGAGGACGACATCCACCGGTTCGGGTGACGTCATGACCTCTAGTTTACGGGGCGGGCGACGATTCACGCGCCGGCGAGGGCCGCGGACACATCGTCGGCGACGGCCTCCGACCCCGCCAGTCGGACGTAGGTCTGCGCCTTCGACTTCGCGAGGTTGTCGGCGGCGAGGGCGAGACCGGCGTCGCTCCCGCTCACGGCCTGAACCACCCCTGACGCCGCCGATTCGTATACGCGGGGCTGGGTCATCGACCAGAGTGCCGCGGCACTCGTCGCGACGAGGACGACGATCGTCGCCCCGGCCCAGTAGACGCGGAGGATGCGGAGGAACTCGCGCAGCTCGAGCGGCCGAGACCGCTCGCCGTCCCGATCGTCGTCAGACATGGAGGTCCCTTCGTCGCGTCGGACAACCGTCATCCTCGCTCCGGGTGAACGGACGGTGCGGCTCGCCGACGGCCGGCCGGGCCTCCCGGGCGGTTCCTTCATCCGCCCGCTCACCCGGGAGTCCGGCGGTTGTCACGCGGGCTCCGAATATCGACCTCGGGAGGAACGACCGCGGACTCCGCGCCCCCTCCGCCGCGCGGAACCGCTGATCGGGCCGTCCGTCCGACCCCCGCGACGACGGACCGCGTCCAGGTTCATGCACCCGGATGATCCCCCGAAGTGGGTGGGTGACGGGAGGGGTGATCCTCGTCACGGGCGGCGGTGATCCCGCTTGACTGGAGCCTCCCCGCACCCCCGGACCCCCTCAGCGGATCATCAGACATCGAGGAGCCCCTCCCCGTGAACCTCCCCCACACCACAGGCTCGACCGACGCCGGCGACAGCATCGCGCGGACGGCGGCCTCCGTTCGGCATCCCCAACGACTCAGCCGCTTCTCACTGACCCGTGAGCGCGTGATCGAGGCCGTCGAGCGGGAACTCGTCAACCAGCTCGTCATCGTGCGCGCCCCGCGCGGAGCAGGCAAGTCGGAGGCGCTCGCCCACGTCATGGCGGCGGTCAGGCAACGAGGCGGTCGGGCCGTCGCCTGGGCGTCGGGCAGGGACACGACCCCTGACGTCCTCTGGAGGAGCGTCCTCGACGGAGTCGCCGCGGCAGCGACCGCCGCATCGGGCTCCCGGGCGGACGAGCCCGTGCTCGCCCGGATCGCCCGTGCCATCGGCGATTCACCAGCCCTGATCGTCATCGACGACCTCAGCGCGACGACCGCCGATGCGATCGCGGACGACCTCCTCTCCCTCCTCGACGCCTGCCCGGGACTCTGCGGCGTGGCCGCAGGGCGGGAGCGCACCCGGCTCGAGACACCACGCGTCTCCGTGCGCTGCGACACCGCGGTCATCGACCCGGCCACGCTCCTCTTCACCACGTCGGAGGTGGCCGACCTCCTCGCCATCGGCGGCATCACGGCGACCCCCGAGGTGACCGACCTCGTGCGACGGACGCTCGGGTCGTGGGCGGCGACGGTCCGGCTCGCGACCGCACACCTCCGTTTCCGCGGAGAGTCAACCGTCGTCGAGCCCGCCGTCCAAGCGCTCGCGTTCACCGTGCTCGAGGAGAACGCCGCCGAGGCCACGAGCGGCCTCGAGCCGGACGTCGCGCGATTCGCCCGCGAGGCGGCGCTCGCGCCGCATCTCACCGCGGAGATGCTGGCGGACGCGGCGTTCTCGACCTCCGACCTCCCGCCGGCCGAGCTCATCTCGCGTCTGGAGCGGGCCGGCATCGGAGGGTGGGTCGCGGTCGGAGGCGAGGAGCGTTTCGCGCTCACCCCGGTGCTGCGCGCACCGCTCCTGGCACTCGCGGAGGCCTCGGACCCGTCCGTGGCCCTCCGCATCCGGCGCGCGACGGCCGAGCACCTCGGGCGGAGCGGCGATCCCCTCATGGCCGCCGAACTCGCGGCCGACGCCGGAGACTGGCCCCTCGTCGTCTCCCTCCTGGAGAGCCGCTTCGCCGAGTGCTGGCGATCGGACCCCGCACGACTCGAGCACGTGAGCGCCCGGATCCCCGTCTCCCTCGTCGACGAGTCCGGCTCGCTGGGCGTCTCGATGCTGTCGATCGCGAGCGACCGCTCGTTCACTCCGCTGACGCTCGCGAACCTCGCACGACTCCTCGTGGCCACCCGCTCCGCCCGCCCGACCCACGACGGCGACGCGACCGTCCTGGCGCTCGAGTCCCGGCGGCTCCTGCTTCGCCGGCGCACGGGCGAGTACGGAGCGGCGGCGAGCACGGCCGACCGTCTCGCGGAGATCGTCGATCAGCACGCGGCCCGCGATCGCTCCCCCTCGGATCGACGGGCGGAGGCCCTCCTGCAGATCGGCTTGAGCTACCTGCACGCTGGCCGCCCGAAGGAAGGGCGCTGGCGCCTCACCGAGGCCGCGCGTTCCGCCGAGAGCGCTCACCTCCGCGTCGCGGCCGTCGGCGCGCTCGCCCTGAACGACGCGCTCCTCGGCAACATCCACGATGCCTCGACGTGGCTCGAATCGATCGCGGGCGAGGAGGACACCTCCTGGTCGTCGTCGCCGTGGGGTGTCGCCGCACAGCTCGCAGCCGCGGCCGTGGCGTTCGAGGGCGGACGCTCCGGTGACGCCACGGGCATCCTGGATCGAGTCGAGCAGGATCACCCCTCCTCGGAGTTCTGGCCGGTGCTCGCCGCGCTGCGTGCCACCCAGCACCTCCTCGACGGCGACGCGTTCACCGGGATGAACGCGGTCAGGAGCATCGACGAGCTCAACTCGGCGACGCCTGCGTCTCGGCCCGTCGAGGATCACCTCGCCGCAGCCCGGTCCGATCTGCTCGTGGCGCTTCGTCAGTCGAGGCGTGCGGTGGCCCTGCTGCGCTCGCCGTCCGGCGTGCACGATGCGACGGCCGGTGCCCTCGCCCGCGCGCTCCTCTTCTCCGGACAGGACCAGCACGCGTACCTCGTGGCGCAGCAGTGGAGCGCGCGCGAGCAGACGTCGCCGCGCACCACGATGCAGTCCCTCCTCGTCCGCGCCACGACGGATCTGCGGATGGGACGGACCGAAGGCGCTCGCGACGCCGTCGCCCGGGCCCTCGCTCTCACGACGTCGACGGGGACGACCCTCCCGTGGTCGACGATTCCCGCCGAGGACGCCGAGCAGGTCGTCGCCCTCGTGCCGTCGTGGGCGCGCGCCACCGTCACGGCCCTCCCTCTGCAGTTCCGTGAGAACCTCACCATCCCGGTCCTCTCCACGCGCGAGCAGGTCGTGCTCGCGAAGCTGCAGTCTGGCGCGCCCATCGCGCAGATCGCCCGTTCCCTCGTCGTCTCGCCCAACACGGTGAAAACGCAGGTCCGCAGCGTGTACCGGAAGCTGGGCGTCTCGACGAGACGCGAGGCGATTCGAGCGGCCCACGAATGGGGCATCCTCCGCGGGGACTCCCCCGGCCAGGTCGCTCTGACGGGAAGCTGACGGACCGCCGGATCCCCACGACGGACACGACATCTGAGCAGGGGGCAGTCGGCGGCGCGTGCGAGCAATACACTGTCCACAGGCGGGCCGATGCGGCCGGAGCAGCCGAAGGGTGAGGATCGTTGAGTGCAGTCCGACGTCGAGCGGCACTCGTCATGGCGAGCGTCTTCATCCCGGTCGTCGTCGTGGCCGCGGGCTTCGTCTTCCTCGTGAACGCGCAAGCGAGTGGTCCGTTCGAATCGCAGCGGATCTACGTGAACCCCGACAGCCAGGCGGCCGAGGCCGTCGCGAGCGGCTCGGCTGACGCCGTGGTCGAGAGGGTCGCCAACACGCCGACGGCGATCTGGCTCACACCGGAGGAGTACGGCATCGGCGACGTCGGGGGCTACGTCCGCTCGGTCGTCACCGACGCCGCGACGACCGACTCGACGCCCGTCTTCGTGGTCTACGGCATCCCCAACCGGGACTGCGGCAACTTCTCGGCCGGGGGGCTGTCCGCCTCGGACTACCCCGACTGGGTCGAGGAGATCGCCTCGAACCTCGGGGAGGGGCAGAGCGTCGTGCTCGTCGAACCCGACGCCCTGTCGCTCGCCCACGAGTGCCCGGACGAGGACGTGCAGGTCGACGCCGTCGCGGGTGCAGTCGCCACCCTCTCCGTGACCGAATCCTGGATCTACGTCGACGGCGGACACTCCAACTGGCGGAGCCCTGAGGACATGGCGGCCCTCCTCGAGCGTGTCGGTGTCGACAGCATCCGTGGTTTCTCCACCAATGTGTCGAACTTCAACCCGACGGACGACGAGCGCGCGTACGCGGAGACGCTCAGCGGTCTCGTCGGCGGGGCGCACTACGTGATCGACACCTCCCGCAACGGCGCCGGATCGGACGGCGAATGGTGCAATCCATCCGGTCGCGCCCTCGGAGCCACGCCGCTCACCGTTTCGGTCAGCGGCGCCATGGACGGGAACCTCTGGATCAAGGCGCCAGGGGAGAGCGACGGAACCTGCAACGGCGGGCCGCCGGCCGGCGAATGGTGGCCGTCCGCGATCGACGAGATGGCCCGCAACGCCGGGTGGTAGCCGGTGTCGAGCCGCGCTCGCGACCGCATCGCGGACCGGTCGAACGCGACCCGGACGGTGTCCGCCGACACTTTTGGCGGCGAGTACCCGGAAGGGGGGCGCCACACGGTCGGTGAGTTGCTACGATCGGCCCGATGGATCACTCTGGCGAACGGCGCCTGGCCGTAATCATCGAGGACGACCCGGACATCCGGGGCCTCCTCGAGACCGTGCTCTCCCAAGCGGGTTTCGAGACGGTCTCGGCCGACAACGGGATCGACGGCGTGGCCGCCGTCCGGCAGTTCGACCCCGTCGTCACGACCCTCGACGTGAGCCTGCCCGGCATCGACGGGTTCGAGGCCGCGAAGCGGATCCGAGCCTTCAGCAACACGTACATCGTCATGCTCACGGCGCGAGACGAGGAGATCGACGCGCTCCAGGGCCTCGAGTCCGGAGCGGACGACTACGTCACCAAGCCGTTCAGGCCGCGGGAACTGCGCGCACGCATCGAAGCGATGCTCCGGCGTCCGCGCAACGTCCCCTCGGAGTCGCCGGCGACATCGGCACCGACAGCGGGCGCCCCCGCAGCCACGCCCGTCTGGACGGCGGCGGACAGCGCTCCGGCCGCACACGCTCCAGCGGCGCAGCCGGCGCCGGCACCGGCACCGGCACCCTCGGCGCCTCCGGTCTCTCCCCCGGCCCACCTGCCGGCGGCCGATCGACCCGCCCCGGTACCCGAGGAGGGGTGGATCGAGCACAACGGCCTCCGGGTCAACGCCGAGATGCGCATAGCCGAGGTCGACGGCGTCGAGCTCGAGTTGACCAGGAGCGAATTCGACCTCGTCGCGGCCCTCATGGACTCCCGCCGCCGCGTCCGGTCGAAGGCAGACCTCGCACTACGACTCCGCGGGGAGGACTATGTGACCACCTACTACGTGAACGACGCCGACAAGCGCGCCGTCGAGGTGCACATGGCGAACCTCCGCCGCAAACTCGGCGACAACATCGCGGCGCCCCGCTTCATCGAGACGGTGCGCGGCGTCGGCTACAGGCTCGCCGCCCTCAACTGACCGGGTGTCGCGTCACCCCTCGGCGACCGATACTAGGGTCATGGGACTGCCTCCGCTCGGATAGCTGCCGGGGGCCGGCGCCCGCCCGTCGACGATCCACGGCCCGGATCCCCAGACGACGAACCACCGCGACTGCTGACCGGCGACCGTGACGGCGGGGCTCTCGGCGTGGCGCGACGCGAGCGTCGATGACGCGCCGTCCGGCAGGGTGTCGACCTCGAGCGGCACCGGCGAGGACGTCGCGACGTCGTCCCGGACGAACGACGACGCCCCGGTGAAGGAGCCCGGTCCGATCGTGAGCACACGGGAGACGCCGTTGCACTGGTACGCCAGTTCGAGCCGCCCGGCCTCCGTCGGGACAGCTCCCGAACCGTTCGTCTGCAGGACGGACGTGGACGCGCCGGCACCGAGATCGTAGATGCCCGTCCAGCGCGACGCCTGATTCACGATCCAGTACGCCGCGAGACCGTTCGGACGGGCGACGAACAGCTGCGTCGTGCGCCTCGATCCCGTGCCCGTGTATCTGAAGTAGCTCACGACGGGTCGCGCCGACGCGTCCCAGCCGATCGCCAGCTGCCCATTGAGCAGTCCCCCGCCGGCGGTCGGGATGTCGTCGACCACGAGGGTCGAGTAGCCGCTCGACTCGTCGACGAGCGAGTACTCGATCGTCGACGGCAGCGTCGCGCCCGATACCGTCGTCCACGTGACGAGGTCAGTGCTCCGCGCCACGGAGACGCGCGAGTTCGTGTCGGCGGACGAGGCGAGGTCCCGCCACGACCACAGCAGCCACCAGCGTCCGTCCGTGCCGAGGACGGGCCCGATCGTCTCTGGACTCATCGAGACGGACCCGTCGGCGCCCTGGCCCCGTCCATCGAGGAGCGGGAGCCCCTCCGTGTAGGCGTAGGCGGGATTCGAGTTCGGCATATCGATGCTGCCGCTCACGCTGGACCAGACGCTCGTCCCCGTGTCGTACGCGTAGAGGAAATAGCTCGCGTCGCCCGAGATCCAGTGGCGATACCCGAGGAACAGACGACCGTTCGGGCCGATGAACAGCCGCGGCGCGCTCACCACGCGATCCTTCGAGGCCGCGAGGATCGCGACCCCGTTCGGGAAGGTCTTCACTCCGGGGAGGGTCGACTTCCACCCCATCGACGCCACGGAGTGCGCCGCGCCGCTCCGCCAGTACGGCAGGTCGTCGTTGTGGGCGTTGCCGGCGACATGGACGAATCCGAGCCCGTCGATCTCCATCGTGATGTTGTTGTGGGAGTCGTCCACGTTGCCGCCGGAAGACGACGGGGTCGCCGCCCCTTGGTCGAAGAGGACGGGAGTGCCGTCGGCCCTGGAGAGGATCGTCCGCTCCACGACGGCGCCGGAGGCATTCACGGCGGCCACCGCCATGCGCACGGGGACCCGCCCGTTCTCCGCGGCGGGTCCGGGCGTGTAGTAGGCGATGAACATGCGATCGACGGCGGGGTCGTGGACGACGGCCTGCGGGAGCATCATGCCGGCGTAGCTCCGCTCGGGCGTCCCGTCCGACGTCGTCACGGTGACCGCGGAGAGCGCTTCGGGCCGCTCGAGGTCTGCTGGTGCCGGAACCGTCTGGCCGGGAGTGCCCGGACATGACAGCGTCGTCGCGGCCGCGGCCGGACTGCTCGGCGCGAACGCGGACGCCAGCCCCGCTACGAGAACGAGCGTCATCGCGGCGGAGACCCGCCGGAGGCCCGTCCCTCGCATCACGCTCCGCTCCGACCGGTCGGCGACCGGCCACCTCCCCACATGCTCCTCCCGCCCCCTCCCCCGCGACAAGCGACCACGGGGTGAACCCCGGGGTGAATCAGCGGCATGCGAGCCCGATCCGCCGCCCTCGAGCCCCTCGGCTCAACGCAACGTCCCCGAACGACTCGAGCCCCTCGAAGGGCCCAGGACACTGAGGGGGTGTGTCCTGGACCCGTCGAAGGGCTCGAGTCGTGTGGTGCCGGGGTCAGACGCGGTAGCCGCGGTGACGACGGATGATGGAGAAGACCATGGTGAGGGTCTGGATGATCGTGATGACACCGAGGACGGGCCAGCACACCCACAGGATAGTGGACTGAACCTCGGTCGACAGCTGGAACCACACGAAAGTGAGCGCGGCGCACGTCGCGAGGAGTCCGATGAGGGGCACGAGGTAGGCGTTGCCCGAGCCGCGCTCGGCCTTGGCCTGCTCCGCCCAGTTGTCGACCTGCTTGCGACTCGCGAACTTCGTCCAGGCGCGGAGGAAGTGTCCGATCCGGATCCACATGTAGACCTCGGCGGGGAAGAGCAGCAGCGCGAAGAGGATGTCCTTCCAGTTCCGCGTCTTCATCGACAGCGCGACGCGCATGTTGAGGACGATCGCGGCGGCCGGCGGGATGAGCCACCAGGGGCTGAAGACGAACGCGCCGATCGACAGCGAGGCGACGAGCAGCAGCAGGAACATCACGCGGGAGACGATGTTGACGGCCATCGAGAGGTGCTCGAGCCACCGCAGGCGGAGGTTCGGGTGGAACGGCTGGCCCTTGGTGTCGCCGCGCTGTCCCGGCCACATGAGCTCGATGGCGCCGAAGTTCCACTTCACCTGCTGCGCGTCGAGCGAGCGGAGGGTGTGCATTCCGCCCACGTTGGCGCGAGCCTGCGCGCTGATCTTCGTGAGGTAGCCGGCGCTCTTGATCTGCAGCGAGAGGAGGGAGTCCTCGACCTCGCTGTCCTTGACCCACGGCGTCTGCTGGTGGCTGTCCTCCATGACCTCGCGGAGGGCCTTGGTGGAGAAGATGGAGAACTGGCCGCCGAGCACGGCCATGTTGCGGCCCTTCAACATGTTCGACATGTTGAAGGCGGCGAACTGGGCGCGCTGACCGGCGATGAGGAACGGCGCGATCGGGCCGGTGACGGCGGTGTCGTCGATGCTGTAGATGGCCGAGATGCCGCCGATCCGGGTGTCGGATGAGATCTCGTCGACGAGGTTCTGCACGGCGGTCGGGTCCGCCGTGGTGTCGCCGTCGACGCCGAGGAGGTAGTCGTAGGCCTCGACGAGGTCGTAGCCGTAGTTCAGCGCGCCGACCTTCTTGTCGGGGTTGACGCCGATGTCGTGGACGAAGACCTCGGTCTCCTGGTACTCGTCCGGCCCGGTGCGGCGCACGTGGGCTCCGGCATAGTGGCTCGCGAACTCGACGGTCGCATCGGTCGTGTTGTTCACGATCACGTGGATGACGTCGGGGAGGCGGGTCTGTCCGAGGAGCGAGTCGAGCACGCTCGCGATGGACTCCTCCTCGTTGTACGCGGGGATGATGCAGCCCACGGTGGGGCGATACGTGGGGAGGGCCTCGACACTCTCGATGAAGTCGTTGGCGAATTCATCGAAATCGGGTCGTGCCGAGGTCCCCCCGACGCTTGAGGGTGCGGAAGCGCCGACGGGACGCTGCGCCGATGAGTCCGGGGTTCGGGTCCCTGAGGTCATGGCCATCTCCATCTGCTTCCGTGTGTTACCGCTAGGTGTCCCGCACGATTCCTCGTGCGTTCTGAGATCAGTGAACAGGCCGCACCTCAGGCGACCCGCGAGGAAGCTGCTGGTTAAGCTCAGGTTTTCCTCAAGATCTGCGCACCATGGATGCAGATGTGCCCGGTTCGGGGGACAATGCGTCCCCCATCCGCGGGTCATCGGGCGCGAACGTGCCCTCGAGCGAGACGCGAGGACGACCCCGATGACAAGATGGACGCATGAGCATCCGGAGAATGGCCACAGCCGCCGCGGCCTCGATCGCCGTGGTCCTCTCGCTCGCGGCCTGCGGCACGCCGCCGTGGGAGGCGAACGCCACCGGCACCCCGACGCCGACCGCCACGGTGCCGACTCCGCAGGCCACCGTCGACACTGTCGTGAACGAGCTGGCCACGGGCAGCACCGAACGCGTGCTCACCGCCGGCAACATCACTCTCACGGTCGACTACTGGTCGACTCTCTCGATGGATCAGTGGACCGCCGACGCGAACAAGCCTCTGAGCTTCTCCGCTGTCGCTGAGCTCAAGGGCGGCGACAACCGCGTCTACCTCTCGAAGGTGTCGGTCGTCACGGCCGTCCGGGGTGACGGCGTACAGCTCACCTCGCCCGATCCGCTCGCCGACAGCGCGAACGTCGCGCCGGGCTACTTCATCTCGTCGCCGTACAGCTACAGCCAGAGCTTCGTTCTGCCCCCGATCGATCCGGCAGCGGAGTCCGTGCAGCTCACGATCACCTACGAGCTCCTGCTGCAGACCACGCCGACGTCGACGGAGTACGCGAAGCAGACGGCCACGGACACCCTGACGATCGCGATCGCGCAGCCCTGACGTCGTCGGCCGTCCGGCTCGGCTAGTCGAGGCTCGGCTAGTCGAGCATCATGCGGGACCGGTCGATGCGCCGCGGGACCGCTTGGGTCTGGAGTGCGGCCTCCACCCGATTGCCCCCGGCCTCGCGCGCCTGCTCGAGCGCCCCGAGGGCCGCCTCGCGCAGCTTGTCGAAGTCGAAGGGCACGGTGAAGCTGTCCGCTACGCCGATGGAGGCGCTCAGCCTGATGTCGCTCGCGCCCTCGAGACGCGCCTCGACGATCTCCGCGAGGATCGCCTCCGCGATCTCTCGCGTCGCCTGAGGTTCGGACACCATGGCGAGCACCCCGAAGTTCGCCGTCTTCTGCCGCCCGAGGACGGCCGATGTCGGTGTCACCTCGCGGAGCACCGTGGCCACCGTCTGGAGCGCCGCATCGCCCGTTCCACGGCCGAATGCCGTGTTGATCTCGTTCAGGCCGTCGATGCGGATGAGGATGAGGGCCACGGAGCTCGAGCGACGCCTGGCCCGGTCGATGCGGTCGCGTGCCCCCTCCTCGAAGGAGTCGGCGGAGAGCACACCGATCGTGAAGACACCGCCGCGAGAGCGGGGTCCGACCGGGGGACGGTCACCGTACGCCCTCTCGACCTGCAGACTCGTCATCGCGACGGCCGAGGAGGTCACGAACAGGATCGTCGTGAAGGTCGCGAGATCCGACCCGAAGTACGTGCGGAACAGGGCGTCGTACGGCCCGTACAGCAGGAAGACCGCACAACGGGCGAGGTAGAACGCGGAGACCACGAGCATGACGACGGCGAGCGAACGCGCGCTCACGCGCGTGCGCATCTGCCCGGTGAGCCCCTCGATGCCCGCGAGGAGAGCGAACAGGCCGACACCGCCGAGCATCTCGGCCCCGCCGGCCCACTCCCCGCCGTCGGGCCCGCGCAGAAGGACGGCGGCGATGATGACGGCTACACCGATGAGCGTGACCCAGGTCAGCGGCTTCCGACCGTTGTAGGCGCGGCACCCCGCCCAGACGAAGCCGATGGCGGCGACGATGGCGCCGTTGCCGACCGCGATCGTGACCGTCGCACCCGGCGTGAGCGCGTTGAAGCCGTAGGCCAGCGCTGCGAGCATGCCGTTGGTGAAGGCGATCGTCCACAGCCGAGAGACGAGATCGATGCGCTGGATGGAGGTGTTCAGGATGAACGACGATCCGGCGAGGATGGTGACGAGGGCGCTCATCACCGAGAGGGTGGCCGAGTCAAGAACCATGGGTGCTCCGATCCTGTCTCGCGCCGGCCGTCGCCGTGTCGCGTCGTTCCTTCGGGAGGGTGACGGTGAAGGTCGTGCCGACCCCCGGTTCGCTCTCCACGGCGACGGTGCCGCCGTGTTCTTCGATGATCTCCCTGGCGATGTTGAGCCCGAGCCCCGTGCCGTGGATCGATGTCTGCCTCACGGAATCGGCCCGGTAGAAGCGCTCGAACAGGCGCTCCTGCTCGTCCGGTCGCATCCCCCGCCCGGTGTCGCGCACCGTGATGCGGGCGTCGTCGCCCGCGTCGGTCACGGTCACGACCACGGAACCGCCGTCGTTGTTGTACTTGATCGCGTTCGACACGAAGTTGTCCATGACCTGCCGGAGGCGGAAAGCGTCGCCCATCACCACGACGTCGCCGCTCGATCGCACATCGACGCCGATGCCCCTCGCCTGGCTCGCGACCCGCGCAGCCTCGAGCGACTGCGTCGCGATCGCCGTCACCTCGCACGGCGCGAAGTGCATGACGAACCGGTGGGAGTCGGCGCTCACGGTCACGAGCAGGTCGCTCACGATCTGGAGCAGTCGCTCGGAGTTGTCGAGGGCGATGCCGACGAGTCGACGCGCCTCCTCGTCGATCCCCTGGCTGTCGACCACGAGGTCGAGGTAGCCGAGCACGGAGGTGAGCGGGGTCCGCAGCTCGTGGGAGACCGAGGCGACGAAGTCGTCGCGCGCCTCGACGGCGGCGATCTCCGGCGTGATGTCGCGGGTCACGATGATGCTGCCCTGGCTCTCGCCGTCGTCGTCGAGCAGCTGGCGGGCGGAGACGGCGAGCGCGATGCGGCGCTCGCCCGGCTGGCCCTGCCAGATGATCTCGTTGTCGAAGACCTCACCGCGCATCGCTCGCCGGTACGGTCGGCGGCTCTCGGGCACGGGCGTGACGCGGTCGGGCAGGTAGACGCGCTCTTGGACGAGGGACTCGTTCATCTCGCCGAAGGGTTCCATGAGGGCGCGGTGCGCCTGGTTCACGAGGATGACGTTGCCACGATCGTCGTAGCCGATCACCCCGAAGGTGACGGCATTGATGATCTCGTCGAGCGTCTCCCGCTGGCGACGGACGCCGGACATCGTCGTCTCCAGCAGTCGCGACTGCTGGCGCAGCAGGACCCTGTGCGCTGCACCCCGACGCGCGGCCTGGAAGGCGGCGGTCGCGAGGAACATGAAGGTGATCGGCAACACGAAGATCGCCGGCACACTCGCGACGGAGAGAGCTGTGCCGCTCCAGAAGAACGACGACCACAGGAGCACGGAGCAGATGATCGGGCCGAGCGCGGCGATCCACAACCGGAAGTGGCTCGCGAGCCAGAAGATCGGGAAGACGAAGAAGAGGCTCGCTGCGACGGACGGCTCCCCCTCCCTGAGGAGCATGATGGACGCGATGTCGGCGAGCGGGATGAGGGCGATCCAGTCGTGGGGGACCTTCGCCCACGGGATGATGGACGCCGCAGCGGTCGTGGCGAACATGATCGCCAGTCCGGCGACGTACCGCGGGTCCGAGACGCCGACGGGAGAGAACAGGTACGTCACGACCGTGAGCGCGAGGACCGCCGTCGCGGCGAGCATCTGCATGAGGAAGACGCTGCGCTCCAGACGCTGCGCGACGATACCCGTCTTCGCCGCCTTCGCCGTCTTCACCCGAACCATGGGTTGAGCGTAGCAACGTGTCCGACGGCGAATCCGTCGGACACGATCACGCGACGGGCTGTGATGCGGCGATGACCTCGGCGATCTGGACGGCGTTGAGCGCCGCCCCCTTGCGGAGGTTGTCGTTGGAGATGAAGAGGGCGAGTCCACGACCGCCCGGCACGCTCTGGTCCGTTCGGATCCGGCCGACGTACGAGGGGTCGCTGCCGGCAGCCTGGAGCGGCGTCGGCACCTCGGCGAGCTCGACGCCGGGGGCCGCTGCGAGCAGCTCCTCGGCGCGTTCCGGCGTGATGGCCGACGCGAACTCGGCGTTGATCGAGAGGGAGTGGCCCGTGAAGACGGGGACGCGGACGCACGTTCCCGACACGAGGAGCTCCGGCAGCTCGAGGATCTTGCGACTCTCGTTGCGGAGCTTCTTCTCCTCGTCGGTCTCCCGCTCGCCGTCGTCGACGATCGAGCCGGCGAGCGGGATGACGTCGAAGGCGATCGGGCGCACGTACTTCACCGGCTCGGGCAGCGTCACGGACGACCCGTCGTGCACGAGGCCGAGAAGGTCCTGCTCGACCGCGGCGTGCACCTGTGACGCCAGCTCCTCAGCTCCCGCCAACCCGGAGCCGGAGACCGCCTGGTAGGTGCTCACGATGAGCCGCTCGAGACCGGCCTCCGCGTCGAGGACCTTCAGCACGGGCATCGCGGCCATCGTCGTGCAGTTCGGGTTCGCGATGATCCCCTTGCGGGCCTCGCGGATCGCGTGGGGGTTGACCTCGCTGACGACGAGCGGCACATCCGGATCCATCCGCCATGCGCTCGAGTTGTCGATCACGGTCACTCCGGCCGCGGCGAAGCGCGGTGCGTGGGCCCGTGACCCGGTGGCACCCGCGGAGAAAAGGGCGATGTCGAGGCCCGACGGGTCGGCGGTCTCGATGTCCTCGACCACGACCTCGCGATCGCCGAACGCGATCGACTGGCCGGCGGACCGCGAGGTCGCGAAGAAACGGATCTCCGCGATCGGGAATTCGCGCTCCAACAGGAGGCGCCGCATGACCTTGCCGACCTGACCCGTCGCTCCGACCACTCCGACGCGCATGCCGTTACTCATATGTTCTCTCCTCGTACCGATCAGAACGGCCTAGCGGCCGGTACCCGCGTAGACGACGGCGTCGACGTCGCCGTCGAGCCCGAACGCCGTGTGCACCGCACGCGCCGCCTCGGCGATCGTGTCGGCGCGCGTCACGACCGAGATGCGGATCTCGCTCGTGGAGATCATGTCGATGTTGATGCCGGCGTCGTAGAGCGACTCGAAGAGCCGAGCCGAGACGCCGGTGTTGGTCCGCATGCCCGCACCGACGAGCGCGAGCTTGCCGATCTGGTCGTCGTGCTGCAGCGAGGCGAACTTCACGTCGTCGCGCTCGTTGCGGAGCGCTGTCAGCACCGACTGCGCCTCCGACTTCGGGAGCGTGAACGAGATGTCGGTGAGACCGGTGGCTGCGGCTGACACGTTCTGCACGATCATGTCGACGTTCGCGTCGGCGCGCGCGATGATCTTGAAGATCTGCGCGGCCTTTCCGGGCACGTCGGGCACGCCGACGACGGTGATCTTCGCCTCGCTGAGGTCGATGGCGACTCCGGTGACGATGGGCTGTTCCACTGTCTCACCCTCTTTCGGGTTGATCACGAGGGTTCCCTCGTTGTTGCTGAACGACGAACGCACGTGAAGCGTGACCCCGTGACGGCGCGCGTACTCCACGGCACGGATGTAGAGGACCTTGGCCCCGGCCGCCGCGAGCTCGAGCATCTCCTCGCTCGTGACGGTGTCGATCTTGTGCGCCCTCGGCACGACGCGGGGGTCCGACGTGAAGATGCCGTCGACGTCCGTGTAGATCTCGCAGATGTCGGCGTCGAGGGCTGCGGCGAGCGCGACGGCCGTCGTGTCGGAGCCTCCGCGACCCAGCGTGGTGATGTCCATCGTGTCGCGGTTGAAACCCTGGAAGCCGGCGACGATCGCGATCGCTCCGGAGTCGAGGGCCTTGCGGACGCGGACCGGCGTGACGTCGACGATGCGCGCGGCTCCGTGGTGCGCGTCCGTGAGCATTCCGGCCTGGCTGCCGGTGAAGGACTGGGCGTCGTAGCCCATCCCCTTGATGGCCATCGCGAGGACGGCCATGGAGATGCGCTCGCCGGCCGAGAGCAGCATGTCGAGCTCGCGCGGCTCCGGCAGGGGTGTGACGGTGTGTGCGAGGTCGAGCAGTTCGTCGGTCGTGTCGCCCATGGCGGAGACCGCGACGACCACGTCGTTGCCGGCCTTGCGGGTCTCGACGATCCGCTTCGCGACGCGCTTGACGCTCTCGGCGTCGGCGACGGACGATCCGCCGAATTTCTGCACGATGAGACTCACGGGATGACTCCTGGGTGGGATGACGGGCTGCGCCCGAAGACCCATTCTAGGGTTCCGCGCATACGGTGTCGGCCATGTGACGACGGTGCGGAGCGCACCATCGGAGCACCGTGCGCGGCCAGCCTCCGTCAGCGCGAGACGACCGTGCGACCCTCGAAGGCGCGGCCGAGAGTGACCTCGTCTGCGTACTCGAGGTCGCCGCCGACGGGGAGCCCGGAGGCGAGCCTCGTGATGCGGATCTCGAGCGTCGTGAGGAGCCTGCTGAGGTAGGTGGCCGTCGCCTCGCCCTCGAGGTTCGGGTCGGTCGCGATGATGACCTCCTCCACCGTGCCGTCCGCGAGCCGCTGCAGCAGTTGCCGGATGCGCAGCTCCTCCGGGCCGATGCCGTCGATGGGACTGATGGCGCCGCCGAGCACGTGGTAGAGCCCGCGGAATTCGCGTGTCCGCTCGATCGCGACGACGTCCTTCGCCTCTTCCACCACGCAGATGAGCGCGGGGTTGCGACGAGGATCGCGGCAGATGGAGCAGGTCTCCTGCTCGGCCACGTTGCCGCAGATCGCGCAGAAGTGGACCTTCTCCCGCACCTCGGTGAGCAGCTCGGCGAGTCGGGAGACGTCGAACGTCTCCGTCTGCAGGATGTGGAACGCGATGCGCTGCGCCGACTTCGGTCCGATGCCGGGAAGCCGACCGAATTCGTCGATGAGCTCCTGGACGATGCCCTCGTACATGGCCTACCTCGTTCCTCTGCTGGGGCGGATACCCCGGGTCACGGGGTGAACCGCGACGGCGGCGTGTACGGCTGTTCCTCGATGAAGCGCGCTCCGAGGATCTCGCGGACGACGGCCTCGCCGTAGCGCGCGCTCTGCCGTGCCGACGGTTCAGGAGCGGTCGGTGCCGCGCGGGGGGCGGCCCGGGGGACGGCGGGTCGAGTCGCCTCCGGGGCGGTGCGCGGCTCCGGGGCGGTGCGCGGCTCCGGGATCTCGGCGACCGGCGACGCGGTGGCCGCCGGCGACGAGCTCGGCGGTGTACTCGGTGGTGTGCTCGTCTGCTCCGGTGCCGGCCCGTCGTCCGAGCTGCCCGGGATGGCCACGACGTGCCAGCCAGCGGCGTCGGCAGCGGGCGTGGGCGCCTGTGCGGGACGCTGCGGCGCGGACGACCTCTGCGGGGCCTGTCGCTCCGGGGAGGGCCGCTGCTGCGGGGGTCGCTGCTGTGCAGGGCTCTCCCGTGTGGGGCTCTCCCGTGTGGGGCTCTCCGGGGAGGGCCGCTGCTGTGCAGGGCGCTGCTGTGGGGCGGCACGACCGGCGGCGGTCGGGCGTTCGTGATCCTCGAGCGGCGGCGGGACCGAGTCGTCCGGCGGCGCGTCGTCGTCGGACAACGGCGGGACGTCGTCGTCGACGGGTGCTGAAGCGGTAAGCGCCTGCTGCGCGCCGCCGCCGGTGGGCGTCGTGCGCTGGGGACGCTGTAGAGCCTGGGCTCCGCCCGGCCTCGCGTCGGCGGAACGAGGCCTGTCGGGCTGTGCCGGTGCCGAGGCCGGCGGGCGCTCCCCCACGGGTGTCGCCGACATCACCGCGGGTGCCGGACCCTGCGCGGCCGACGGCGCGGGAGCCCCGTCGACCTTCGCGATGTACTTCACGCGCATTCCGAGGACGTCGACGATGGCCTGACGCAGGACCTCGCTCACTCCCTGTCCGGCGTTCGACTGCTTGAAGCTCTCCACATCGTGCTGGCTCGGGAAGGTCAACGTGAGCACGTCGCCGTCGAGAGCCCGGACCGTGGCGGTCACGGCCACCATCCACGCGCCCCGCTTCGTGGCCCCCACCCGCTCGAGCACCTCGGGCCACGCGTCCTTCAGCTGCTGGAGCGAGACGGGTCCGCCGGTGGCTGCGGCCGGAGCCGGGGCGGAGCCGCCCGATGCCGCGGCCCCTGGGGTGGTCTCGGACGCCACGGGCTCTGCTGCGGGCTCCGACACGGCCCGCCCCGACGCGTGTGCGTCCGGCCCGGAGGCGGCGGTCGCCTGCGGTGTCGTGACCGGCGGAGTCGCGACCGGCGGTGTCGTGACCGGTGCTGTCGTGATCGGTGGAACCGCCGTAGCCGTCGTCGGCGCGATGACCGGGACAGCCGCTCGTTCCGCAGCGCGGTCGCCCGTCGCGACCGCGCCGCGCGAGTCTGCGCCGCGCGAGTCTGCACCGCCCGTGTCAGCACCGCCCGTATCGACGCCGATGCGACGCTCGAGCCGCTCGACGCGGGCGAGCGCGCCGCGGGAGGTCGCATCGGCGGCGGGCACGAGGATGCGCGCCATCATGAGTTCGAGGTGCAGTCGCGGTGACGTGGCACCGGACATCTCGCTGAGCGCGCGTCCCACGAGGTCGGCCGCTCTCGACAGCTCGGCGGGACCGAAGGCCTGGGCCTGCCGCGACATCCGGTCGAGCTCGTCCTGGGGCATCCCCCGCATCACGGCGGCCGCGCCGTCGGACGTGGCCGCGACCACGATGAGGTCGCGCAAGCGCTCGAGCAGATCGTCGACGAACCGGCGCGGGTCCTGTCCCGTCTGGATCACGCGGTCGAC